>CAVUDL010000006.1:0-275744 GCA_963740175.1 uncultured Gemmatimonadales bacterium | reverse complement strand
TATACACGTCAGTGGAAGGGACGTACGCCTCGGGCTGGTAATAGTCGTAGTAGGAGACGAAGTACTCCACCGCATTGCGCGGAAGAAACTGGCGGAGCTCACCATACAGCTGGGCCGCCAGGGTCTTGTTGTGCGAGAGGACCAGCGTAGGCTTGCCGTGGTTCGCGATGGTATGGGCCAGCGTCATGGTCTTGCCCGAACCCGTGACGCCGAGGAGCGTTTGATACTTGTCTCCTCGCTTGAGCCCTGCGGTCAATTCGCTGATAGCCTTGGGTTGATCACCGGCGGGCGTGAACGGGGCAACGACTTCGAAACGCTGAGTACTCATCGCTGGAAATATATCACTGCCGGGGTTTCTTCGGGAGACGCTAAGCCTTCGGTGGGAGCCCTCCCATTTGGAGCAGCCACTGCCACTGCTGTTGCGGGACCGGGATAACCGATAGACGGGACATGCGCACCAGGCCGAGATCGGCGAAACGAGAGTCGGCTTTGATGGTGGCAAGCGATACCCGTTGGGGCAACCTCGGACCAGCCTCGAGGTCCACCACAGTGAGCCCGGGGTCTTTAGGGTCAGGGTACGGATCGGACACGATGCGGGCGAGGCCGACCAGCTCCTTGCCCACATTCGAGTGGTAGATGAGGGCCGAGTCTCCCCGACTCATGCTGCGGACATGCTTCAATGCAAGAGCGTTGCTGACGCCGTCCCAAACGGCACGTCGCTCACGCTCCAGTTGATCGAAGGGATAGCTGTCGGCGTCGGTCTTGAGAATCCAAAATCCCACTACTGAAGCTTCCGTACCGCGAACGTCTTCGAGTCGACTGAGTCTCCATCGGCGTAGATCGTGATGCGATAGGCGCCAGGGGCCCAGCCTTTGGCTTTGAAGGCATGAAGCTCGGTATTCTCGCGACCCTTCGGCTGAATCCTCTTGGTGGAGGAGTCCACCACTTCGCCCTTCTGGTTGGTAAAGCGGACCTGAAACGCCGCGGTGTCGGGAGATCCGACGGAGCCGATGGAGACGTACACCGTGTCGGCCGGTTCGAACTGGAAAGTGGGCTCGGTAACACGGCTTCCCTCGCCGATGCGCTTTCCGATCATCACGTTGGTGATCTTCAGCTCCTTGGCGGTCTCCTCCGCCCGGGCTGAATCGGCTTTGGCCGCGCTGTCCCGGGCGGCCGCCGCCGCGGCAAGGTCGCTGGAGGATTGGCCCCCACTGCATCCAGCCAATGTAACGATCAACACCGCGAACCCTGCCCGCACCCCGTGCCCCATGGTCACTCCTCGTGTTGTCGTTAGTTGGCTGGTGCTTCGCGCCGCTCGATTTCCGTAACGCCCTTCACCTTTCGCACCGCCTTCATGACCTTGCCCAGATGCGGCAGGTTGTCCACCTCGACGAAGATGGTGCCGAACACCGAGCCGTCCTTCGTGTGCAGGTCAGCGCCCCGAATGTTGGTGCCGGTCTGGCTGATCGCTTCCATGATGTCGGCATAGAGCCCCCGCCGGTCCTCGCCAGTGACGGCGAGACGCACTGCGAACGCCTCCCCTGCGGTCTCCTGCCAGTCAATGTCCACCCGGCGGCCGTCGGCCGCCAGCGTCAGCAGGTTAGGGCAGTCGGAGCGGTGGATCGAGATCCCACGGCCCTGAGTGACATACCCGACCACCGAATCTCCGGGCACCGGTTGGCAGCATTGTGCATAGCGGACCATGAGCCCGTCCACGCCCTGGATCTTGATGCCCCGTCCCAGGCGGATCCGGTCGATGACCCGCCCGAAGACCGTAGGCTTCGGCTCCTGCAGCTCGTCGCTGGGCAAATCAGGGTAGAGCGCGCGCATCACCTGCCCGATAGGAACATCGCCCCGCCCCACGGCGATCTCGAGGCCGGCGCCATCGGCCAGCGAGAGTGACACGGCAGCCTTGGCCAGGCGGAGGTCATCGGGCGGCTCGAGCCGGCGGCGGCGAACCTCGCGGGCCAGGATCTCCTTGCCGAGGCTGCGGCTGACCGTCTCTTCCTCGTGGTTGACCCACTGCTTGATCTTCTGCCGGGCCCGAGCGGTGCGCACGTGGCTGAGCCAGTCCCGGCTCGGCTTGGCCGAGGCACTGGTCAGAATTTCCACCGTGTCGCCGCTCTTGAGCTCACGGTGTAACGGCGCTATGCGGCCGTTGACTTTGGCGCCCTGGCACTTGAGGCCCACCTCGGTGTGCACATGGAACGCGAAGTCGATGGCGGTGGAGCCCTTCGGCAGCCGCTTGACGTCTCCCTGGGGTGTGAAGATGAAGATCTCGTCCTGATAGAGGTCGATCTTCAGGAACTCGAGAAACTCCTCCGGACTGTGCGTGTCCTGCTGAAGCTCCAGCAGCTGCCGGAACCACCCCAGGTGCTGATCGAGCTCATCCCGGGTGCCGTCCCGCTTGTACACCCAGTGAGCCGCGATGCCGTACTCGGCCGTGCGGTGCATATCGTGGGTCCGGATCTGCACCTCGAAGAGCTGACCACCCGGACCGAAGATGGTGGTATGCAGCGACTGGTACGCGTTCGACTTGGGACTGGCGATGTAATCCTTGATGCGTTCCTGGATCGGTGTCCACTTGTGATGAATGATGCCGAGCACGTGGTAGCAGTCCGGTACCGAGCGCACGATGACCCGGACCGCCATGAGATCATAGATCTCGTCGAATGCCTTGGCTCGCTTCTTCATCTTCTGGAAGATGGACCAGAGGTGCTTGGGCCGGCCGGTCACCTCGAACCAGTCGATCCCCGCTTCCTGCAGCTCGGCATCAAGCGGGGTCTTCAGCTTGAGGATGGTCTGCTCCCGCGCGGTCCGCTTGGCCGCCACCTGCGTGGCCAGCTCGCGGTACTCCTCCGGCTCCAGGAATTTGAATGCCAGATCTTCCAGTTCCGCCTTGATACCGGCCATGCCGAATCGGTGCGCCAGCGGAGCGTAGATCTCCCGGGTTTCCAGCGCGATCCGGCTGCGCCGTTCCGGCGGCAGGTGCTCCAGGGTCCGCATGTTGTGCAGTCGGTCGCCCAGCTTGATGATGATGACGCGGGCATCCTTGGCGATGGACAGGAGGAGCTTGCGGTAGTTCTCGACCTGCTCTTCAGCGGAGGAGTGGAATGTCAGGCTGGAAATCTTGGTCAGGCCATCCACGATGCCGGCCACCTCGGGACCGAACTCCCGGGCGATGTCCTCCATGCGCACATCGGAGTCTTCGACCACGTCATGCAGGAGGGCAGCCACGATGGTGGTGCTGTCCAGCAGCTGCTCGGCAAGAATGAGCGCCACGGCGATGGTATGCGAGACGAAGTCTTCGCCCGACATCCGTTTCTGGCCCCGGTGCGCGGACGCGCTGAAGCGGAGCGCCCGCTCCACCAGCTCGAGGTCCAGGCGGTCGGCGTGCCGCTCGAGCACCGCCCTGAGATCGGGCGCAAGCTCGGGAAGCATCCCGGTTACGGGAGCCTTGGTTCCGGTCACAACAGTCCGGCCGCTGCGAAGCTCACAAATCGGTCTCCGGCAATGATCACGTGGTCGTACACTGGTAGATCGAGCAGCTGTCCCGCTGAGACCAGCTGCTTGGTGGCCGCCCGGTCTTCCGACGATGGGGTCGGATCGCCACTGGGATGGTTGTGCACAACGATGATTCCGGCTGCCGCTTCGGCTATGGCAGGCCGGAAGACTTCCCGTGGATGCACCAGCGAACTGTTCAACAACCCCCGGGTGATGAGTACCTCACGCAGGACCTGGCTCTGACTGTCCAGCGCGAGCAGGTGGAACTCCTCGACCTGAAGGTCCCTCAGCCTGGTGCCAAACAGGCGCAGCACATCTTCCGGTTCCCGGATTCGCTGCACCGCCGGCCGCTTTTCCCGGGCGCTCCGCGCCCCAAGCTCGAAGGCTGCCAGGAGACGTCCCGCCTTGGACGGGCCAATCCCAGGCGTCCGCAGCAACTCGGGCCCAGGCCGCTGAGCCAGCCGTCGGAGCGACCCGCGGCTCCCCTCCAGCAGCCCGCAGGCCAGCCCCAGAACGTCCTGGCCGCCACCGCCCGTACCTAACAGGATGGCAAGAAGTTCGGCACTCGTCAACGCAGCGGGGCCCAGAGACCAGAGCCGCTCCCTGGGGCGATCGACTTCGGCGAGGGTGGAAACGGGCAGGGCCATGCCTCAGAATAGCACCCCCGAAGCCGGCCCGATAATCGTTATCGCGCGAGATTGCCTGAACTTACGTCCGTCTAGCGGCCCGTTCCGTGGCACTTCTTGTACTTCTTACCCGAGCCACAGGGACAGGGATCATTCCGCCCAACCTCAGGAACGGCAGCGGTAGCGCGGCCCAGGGATCCCAGCGAGGTACCCAGCGATCCGGCCGCCACCGGTGCCGCAGGCGTCCGGGTAGGAGGTCCGCTGAAGAGGTCGTCTGCGCCGTCTGAAGGGGGAGGCGAAAGCGGCATGCGCCTGGGCGGCTCCCGCGGAGGCTCCGCGCTGACCTGGATCTTGAAGAACCGTTCGGTGAAGGTGGACTGGATGTCGTGCATCAAGTCCTCAAACATCTCGAAGGCCTCCCGCTTGTACTCGACCAGCGGGTCCTTCTGTCCCCAGGCACGGTACTGGATCGCGTTGCGCAGCTGGTCGAGATCGTAGAGGTGATCTTTCCACCGCTCGTCGAGCACCGACAGCATGACCTGAGAGAGCACCTGGCTGTCGACGTCAGGGAGTCCGATCGTCTTCCCGAAGTCTCCCAGGTACTGGATCTTGCGCTGGAAGGTCTGCTCGCCCTCGGCGCGGGCGGCCTCCACCATCTTGTCGATCGTGGGAGTCGCCGCAGCGTCCACCACCGGATCTACCGTGACCAGGTACTGCATCGTGAGCGACTCTCTCAGGCCGCCCCGATCATACTCTTCGGGATTTGTGGCTCCGACCATGAACTGATTGACCGAGCGCTCCAACGCCATCTCGATCATCCGGCGGGCCTCGGCCTTCAGCTCCTCCCCCCGCTCCAGCGCGAACAGGCGAAGAGAGTAGATGACCTCGCGCTGCTGGTTCATGACGTCGTCGTACTCCAGCAGCCGCTTGCGCTGCTGGAAGTTCTGAAGCTCAACCCGTTTCTGGGCCTGCTCGATGGCTCGGGTGACCAGCCCGCCGGTGATGACCTCGCCCTCCTCCGCCCCGCTCTTGTCCATCCAGCGCGCGATCCGGTCGGAGCCGAACAGCCGCATCAGATCGTCTTCGAGCGACAGGAAGAAAATGGTCTGCCCCGGATCGCCCTGGCGTCCCGACCGCCCTCGCAGCTGCCGGTCGATGCGGCGCGACTCATGCCGCTCGGTGCCGATGATCTGCAGTCCCGCTTCGGGCGCGGAGAGGTCGAGCTCCTTGTCCAGTTTGATGTCGGTACCCCGGCCGGCCATGTTGGTGGCGATGACGATGGCGGACTTCTGCCCCGCCCCGGCCACGATCTCGGCTTCCCGCTGGTGGTACTTCGCATTGAGCACTTCGTGCTTGAGCCCGCGGCGTTTCAGCTGGCGCGAGAGGGTCTCAGACACGTCGACGTTGACGGTGCCGATCAGGATGGGCCAGCCGAGCCCGTGGAGCCGCTCGACTTCCGCCATGATCGCGTCATGCTTCTCTTTCCGGGTCTTGTAGATGCGGTCGGGCTGGTCCAACCGTTTGGTGGGCCGGTGAGTCGGGATGACGTTGACCTCGAGCCCGTAGATCTGGTAGAACTCGGTTTCCTCGGTTTCGGCGGTGCCCGTCATGCCGGCCAGCTTGTCGTACATCCGGAAGTAGTTCTGGATGGTGATGGTGGCAAAGGTCTGGGTCTCGCCTTTGACCTGCACTCCCTCTTTTGCCTCGACCGCCTGATGCAGTCCGTCAGCCCAGCGCCGGCCGGTCATGACCCGGCCGGTGAACTCGTCTACGATCATGACCTGGCCTTCCTGCACCAGGTAGTCGACTTCCTTCTCGTAGAGCACGTGCGCCTGCAAGAGCTTGTGGATGATGTGCAGCTTCTCGCTCTTGATGGCGTAGTCCGACTCGATCTGACGGCGCCGTTCGATCCTCTCGCTGGGAGACAGCTCTGGGTCGCGGTCGATCGCGTGAATCTCTTCCGAGATGTCGGGGACCAGGAAAAGACCCGGATCATTGGGTGACATCGCCTCGGATCCGCGGTCGGTCAGATGGACCGAGTGGCCCTTCTCGTCAAGGACGAAGTAGAGCGTCTCCTCCAAGTCCCGCATCCGCTGCTGCTTCATCGGCAGCTTGCGGTCGGCGATGGCATCCAGCTCCATCCGCTGGACCAGCTGCTTGGTGCCCGTCTCGTTGAGCATCTTGAGCAGCCGCTTGTTCTTCGGCATCCCGAGACGGGCCTGATAGAGCTTCAGCGCGGCGTCGTTGCGGGTCTTCGGCTCTTCCAGCAGCTTCTCCGCCTCGGACAGCAACGTGTTCACTACCGCGGTCTGCTTCCGCACCAGCTCGCCTACCTGGCGACTGAACTGCGCGTATTTCTCGTCTGATTCGTTGCCCACTGGTCCGGAGATGATCAGCGGGGTGCGGGCCTCGTCGATCAGGATCGAGTCCACCTCATCGATGATGGCGTACGCGTGCTCTCGCTGCACCCGCTGGTCCAGAGAGAACACCATGTTGTCGCGCAAGTAATCGAAGCCGAACTCGTTGTTGGTGCCGTAGGTGATATCAGCTAGGTAGGCGGCACGGCGCTCGGGCGAGGAGGGCTCGGTCTCGTCGAGACACGCAACCGAGAGCCCGAGATACTTGAATACATGGCCCATCCACTGGGAGTCGCGGCGGGCCAGATAGTTGTTGACGGTGACGAGGTGCGCGCCGCGCCCAGCCAGAGCGTTGAGATACAGCGGCAGGGTCGCCACCAGGGTCTTGCCTTCGCCGGTAGCCATCTCCGCGATCCGGCCCTGATGCAAAACCACGCCGCCGATGAGCTGGACATCGTACGGCACCATGTCCCAGACCAGATCGTGTCCGGTCACCTGAACGGTGGTCCCGAGGAGTCGACGGCAGGCCTCCCGCACGGTGGCGAATGCCTCGGCGAGAATCTCATCCAGGCCGGCAGCGAGCTCCTTCTTGTACCGGCCCTCGAGCTCCTGGAACCGCCCTTCCAGCCGGTCGCGCTCCACCGGATCGGCGCAGCCATGCTTGGCTGCACGCACCTCTTCCAGCTCGGCCCTGAGTGCCCCGGTACGCTCGGCCAGGCGCTCCCGGAAGCGGCTGGTCTGCGCCTTCAGCTCGGCCTCGCCGAGATCCTTGAGTTTCTCCTCGTGGCGGTGGATCTGATCCACGATCGGCTGAATGCGCTTGCGTTCCCGATCGAAGCGCGTGCCGAAGACCGCCGTCATCATAGTCTTGATCATTCTGCGTCCAAATATAATCGGTGCGCCACGATGTACTCTTCCACGGCATCAGGCACCCAGTAGCGCAGCGACAGCCCCTGACGGGCGCGGCGGCGGATTTCGGTTGCTGAGATGTCAATGCCCGGCACCTCGACCGTGGTGCTGGCCCACGGAAGGCTCGGGACCGGGAACCCTGGCCGTGCCAGGACAGCGATGCGGGCCAACCGGGACACCGCTTCAGCCTCCTTCCAGGCCGGGAAGTCGGCCGCTGCATCGGCCCCGAGCAGAAGCACGAACTCCGACTCGGGCTCGCGCTCGCGAAGATGCCGCAGGGTATCGACGGTGTAGGATGGGCCGGATCGGTTCAGCTCACTACACTCCAGCACGGCATTGAAGGAACCGCGCAGCGCGAGCTCCAGCATGGCGGCTCGATGTTCCGGCGACGTTCGGTGCTGGCCGGTCTTGAACGGCTGTTGTCGAGCTGGAACGAAACGGAGCGATTGCAGCTTCAGTTTCTCTGCAGCGACCTGTCCCACGATCAGATGGCCGTGATGAATCGGATCGAACGACCCACCAAAAAGGCCAATCATCGCCCGCTCAAGCACCGGTAAAGTGCGCCGGGCAGACCTCTCTCGCCCCCGGCGCCTTGGGATGGAAGCGCTGGATATAGTCGCAGGTCTCCTGCACGTCCTCCCCATATCCCAGTCTCCGATACGCCTGCACCAGTTTGACCAGCGCCTCTGGCGCCACGGCTGACTTGGGATAGTTGGCGATCAGATCCTTCAGATAGAGGATCGCCGAGTCGTAGGCCTTGAGCCGGAAATAGTACATCGCCGCTTTGAACGTCTTATACGCGAAGCGCTCGTTCAGCTCCGCGATCCGGAGTTGCGCCCGTTTGGCCGCGCTGCTGGCAGGATAGCGGTTCAGCAGCTCCTGGTACGTCGCGAGCGCGGTCTGGCCGTAGGTGGGATCCAGCTCAGGGCGCCGCCATAGGTCGGCGTATGCGTCTCCTACTCGGAGGAGCGCATCCGGGGCGAGGGGATGATTGGGGGTGTCGTCCGAAGCTTTCCGGAATTCCCGGGCGGCTTCCAGGCGCTGGCTCCGGGCAAAGAGCGCTTCCCCGATCCAGAAGTGAGCCTGGGGGATGCGCGGATCGCCCGGGGGTAGCTCCAGCAGTAGCCGCTCGAGCTGCTTCTGCGCGTCTCCCCACTTTCCATGGCGGACCGCCCACTCGGCCGTGTGCCAGAGCGAATCCACCAGCTGAGGCGGGGCGCTCTGAATAGGGTCGGAAGCAGGAGCCGCCCCCACTGCCGGATTTGTGGCGGCTCGCCCGCCCCCACAAGCGCCCAGCAGTACGGCACCCACCACCCACCAGCGATATGTCATCGGAGTATGATGCGAGCGGAGTCGAACGGCGCCGATCCACGCAGCCCTTCGAGGCGATCGAGCGCCATCAGGTGAATCGAGTCGGTTTGGGTAGCATCGGAAACCACGTTCTGATAGGCCAAGGCGCCCGCCAGGGTGTCGCCAAGGCGAAGCTGGGCGTCGCCGTAGCCGACCAGCGCCCGGCGTCCCACGGTCGTATTGGAATCAATTCGTAGTGCCGCGGCGAACCACAGTGCGGCATCTTCCGGCCGGTCCATTGCCTGCGACCGCAACCCCATCCAGACGGAGCAGGCCGCCACCCCCTCTTCCGCGCGATTTCGGGTCGCAGCCACTTTCGTCCGGCGTAGGCCGGCTTGCAATGCCCCTAATGCTTCACCACAGTCACTGGTCTCCCGCAGGGCCTCGCCGTAGACCACGAGGAGCGAATCCACGGTTTCGGGATCGGGAGCCACTGCGATGGCAGCGGGGAGAATCGCCACGAGATCGGTTGCCTCGGCGCCGGGCCGCCGGATCAATTCCAGGGCGTAGCGGCCAATGGAGCGGTCAGGAGCGATTGCCCCCATTCCCACCACGGCTGCCTGGAGCCTCTGCCCCTCACCAGCGCGCTCAGCGGCCCTGGCAACCGCCTCCAGCCCCTCTGCTGCCTCCTCCGCTCGTGAGGGATCCTCGGCGGCAAGCCGCAGGTACGCGTCTGATGCAACTTCGAGATTACCGGTGTGGAGTGCGGCGGCCCCGGCCTTGGCCCAGACGCGGGCATCGGGATCCTGATCGAGAGCCAGCCGGTACTCCGTCAGTGCTTCCGCATAGCGTGATTCGCCGTAGGCTCGGTCGCCCAGCCGCTCGTGATCTCCGGCACCGCCGCACCCCACCGCGACGACCAGCAACATGTACTGCGCACTCCGGCAGCAGGTCACTGACCGGCCCGGGTAAGCATCGCCAGGTACGCCTCGACTCTGGCATTCTCGGGCCGCCGAGCCAGGCAGTCTTCCCAGACCTCCCGGGCGCCGCCCGCATCACCCGACAGGTAATGCGCCAGGCCGAGTGCGGCCACGGCATCCACGAAGTTTGGCCGTGCGCGCACGACCTCTTCGAGAGCCTCGCGCGCTTCGAGAGCGCGTCCGGCTTCGAGGAGGAGCCGGCCCATCCGGTAGCGCAGGTCGTGAAACGACGGGCCCAGCTCCAGCGCAGACTCGTACTGCTCGATTGCCCGGGTCAGGGCGCCGGCGGCGGCGTAGGTCTCGGCCAGCTCGGCGTGCCGGTTGGCCAGCTGAGCAGCCACCGGCGCGGGAAGGCCCGCCGTGGGCTTGGCCAGGTGCTCGGCGGCACGGCCGAACGCATCCTGGGCCTCGTCCGTTCTCCCCAGCTCGTTGAGAACCAGCCCCTGGTGGATCAAGGCCTCGACGTACTGCGGATTCAGCTCCAATGCCCGGCCCAGCTCGCCCAGGGCGCGGTCACTCTGACCGAGCAGCGAGAGTGAGACACCGAGGAGGTGGTGGACATCGGCGAAGGCGCGTCCGGAATCGACTACCGATTCCAGCAGGTGGACGGCGCCGTAGTAGTCCTGCACCACGAATCGCTCCCGGGCGCGTGCCAGCAGGAGCTCAGTCTGACCGGCCATAAGCCTCCCGAAACCATCGAATGAATCGTCGGATGCCCTCAGGGAAGGGTGTTTTCGGCGCATAGCCCAGCACTTGGCCGGACTTGGTGAGATCGGCGGCGGTCTGCTGGACATCGCCCGGCTGCATCGGAGCCCATTCGATGGTAGGCTCGATCCCGAGCGCCCGGGCGATCTCAGCGACCATGGCCTCCGTCGGAATCGAGCGGTTGCCGCCCAGGTTGAACGTCTCGACCCCTATGGGAGCCGTCGCGGTCCAATCGATGGCGGACAGGACTCCCGCGACGATATCGTCGCAATAGGTATAGTCTCGTGCCTGGGTACCGTCTCCGAACAGCGTCAGCGTCTCGCCCTCGACCATTTTGCGAGCGAATGAGTGTATGGCGAGATCGGGACGTTGCCGCGGCCCATACACCGTGAAGAAGCGCAGTGACGCCGCGCGGAATCGATAGATTGGCGCCACAGAGCTCAGAAACAGCTCTCCCGCCCGCTTCGTCGCTGCGTAGGGCGACACCGGTACGATGGCCACCGCGTCCTCGCGGAAGGGCGCCGGCGTGCTGTCGCCATAGACTGAGGAGGACGACCCGAAGACGATCCGGCTCACGCCGGCCTGTCGCGCGGCTTCCAGAACCGCCGCCGTTCCGGTGACGTTAGCGCGGGCATAGCCCACCGGATCCGCCAGCGATGGCCGCACCCCTGCCTTGGCGGCGAGATGGACCACAACGGTTTCCGGCGTAAGGAGGGCCCGCGTCGCTGCCGGGTCCAGGAGGTCCTGCTCTCGGAAGGTAAACCCGGGACGCCGGCCGACTTCAGCCAGATTCCGCTCCTTCATGGAGCGGGCGTAGAACGGATCGAAGTTGTCGAGGCCGATGACTTCGTTGCCTTGGGACAGCAGCGCCTCAACCAGATGAGAACCAATGAAGCCGGCGGCGCCGGTCACCAGCACCCGCGTCACCTGCTGGCCCGGCCGATCCCGTGATATTCGAAGCCCAACGTTGCCATCCGCTCGGGATCGTAGAGATTGCGCCCGTCGATGAGCAGGGGGCGCCGGACCAGCTTCCGAACCCGATCAAAGTCGGGATTGCGATACACCAGCCACTCCGTCATGACGATCAGCGCGTCGGCGCCGTGAGCGGCGCTGTAGGGATCGGCAGCGTACATCACCCGGTCGCCGAAGATGGCACGGGCGGAGTCGGTGGCCTTGGGATCGTGGGTTTGCACCCGTGCGCCGGCCGCCAGTAGCCCATCGATCAGCGGGATCGTGGGGCTCTCGCGCATGTCGTCGGTTTCGGCCTTGAAGGCAAGCCCCCACAACCCGATGATCTTGCCGGTGAGGTCCTGCCCCAGATGCCGGAAGGTCTTTTGAAGCACTACCCGCTTCTGACATTCGTTCACTTCCTCGACCGCTTTCAGTACGTCGAGCGACAGGCCCAGGTCGTCGGAGGTGCGGATGAGCGCCTTCACGTCCTTCGGAAAACAGGACCCGCCGTACCCCGGCCCGGGATAGAGGAACGCACGACCGATACGCTGGTCCGATCCGATGCCCAGGCGGACATTGTTGACGTCGGCCCCGACCAGCTCACAGAACAGGGCGATCTGATTCATGAAGGAGATGCGCGTCGCCAGCATCGCGTTCGCGGCGTACTTCGTCACCTCCGCCGAGGCGATGTCCATGAAGAGCACCCGATTGCCTCCCTGTCGGGTGAACGGCGCATACAGCTCACCCATGACTTCCTTGGCCTCCTCGTCGTCCACACCCACGACGACGCGATCCGGCTTCATGAAGTCTTCGATGGCGGCGCCTTCCTTCAGGAACTCGGGGTTGGAGCACACCGCAAAGGGGACGTTGGTCTCCGCCTTGACCGCCGCCCGCACCTTTTCGGCGGTGCCAACGGGCACGGTGGACTTCGTCACCACGATCTTGGGCTCGTTCATGTGGCGGCCGACCTGCCGGGCCACCGCGAGCACGTGCTTCAGGTCCGCCGACCCGTCTTCGCCCGGCGGCGTGCCGACCGCAATGAAGATCACCCGGGAGCCGCGGATCGCGGCCCCGATATCGGTGGTGAACGTGAGCCGACCTTCTTCCTGATTGCGCTTGACCATCGGCTCCAGGCCGGGCTCGTAGATGGGGACTTCGTTCCGCTGCAGCCGCGCGATCTTCTCGGCATCCACGTCCACGCAGACCACATCGTTGCCGGTCTCGGCAAAACATGCGCCGGCTACGAGGCCGACATAACCGCTTCCGATCACCGCCACATGCATGTCAGATCTCTTTCGGGATTGCGTTGCGAGTGTCCACCACCAGCTTGGCGTGCCGCTTGATCATCCGATAGTCCACCGACGTGTGGTCCGTCACGATCATGACGCAGTCGGCGGCGGCAACCCCCTGAGCGCTCAGCTCGACGGAGCGGAATTCACGCCCATCTTCGCGGAACCCAGGCACGTGCGGGTCGAAATAGCTCACCTTCGCGCCCTGGCTCTCGAGCAGGCGGATGATGTCCAGCGCCGGGCTCTCCCGGATGTCCTCAATGTCCCGCTTGTAGGCGACGCCCAGCACCAGAACGGAAGCTCCCTGCACCGCCTTTCCCTGGCTGTTAAGGGCCTCCGACAGCTTCCGCACCCAGAACAGCGGCATCTCGGTATTGAGCTCACCGGCCAGGTCAATGAAGCGGGTCTTGTAGTTGAGGCCTCGCATCTTCCACGCGAGGTAGTGCGGATCTATGGGGATGCAGTGGCCACCGAGCCCCGGTCCGGGAAGGAATTTCATGAAGCCGAACGGCTTGGTGGCCGCGGCCTCGATGACTTCCCACACGTTGACCCCCAGCTTGTCGCACACAATGGCCATTTCGTTCACCAGGCCAATGTTGACGCTCCGGAAGGTGTTCTCCAGCAGCTTGACCAGCTCGGCCGCCTCCGTGGTCGACACAGGAACCAGGGAATCGATGGCGGGCTGGTACAGGGCGACAGCCACCTTGCGGCAGTCTGCGGTGATGCCCCCGACAACCTTGGGCGTGTTCCGGGTGCCGTAGGTCGGATTGCCCGGGTCGACCCGTTCGGGGCTGAACGCCAGAAAGAAATCCTGACCCACCGTCAGCCCGGTGCTCTCGAGAGCGGGCAGGAGGATCTCCCGGGTGGTACCGGGGTAGGTCGTGCTTTCCAGCACGATCGCCTGTCCCCGCCGCAAGCGCTTCGTTACCGCTTCCGTGGCCGCCACGATGTAACTGACGTCGGGATCCTTGAACTTGGAGAGCGGGGTCGGCACGCAGATGGAGATGGCGTCCGGCTCCGACAGGCGCGCCATGTCAGTGGTGGCGCTGAACCGCCCACACTCCGTGGCCTTCTGAAGCTGCGCCTCGGTGACGTCCTTCACGTGCGAGCGGCCTTCGTTGAGGCCCTCAACCACATCCGCGTTGACATCGAAGCCCAGGACCCGGTAGCCGGCGCGCGCCAGCTCGACCGCCAGGGGCAGCCCGACGTACCCCAGGCCCACGATCCCGAAAAGGATCTGCCGGCGTTCAGCCTTGTTGATCAGGTCCTGGGCGACAGTCATGCGCTTCGGCTCAACGGTAAAAAGATTGCACGGCCTTGATCACCGTGTCCTGCTGCTCCTGAGTCAGCTCGGGATAGATCGGCAGCGATAGGACCGACCTCATGGCGGCTTCGGCCACCGGAAGGCTCCCGGGCTGGTAGCCCAAATGCGCGAAGCACGGCTGCAAGTGAAGGGCCAGCGGATAATACACGGCATGGCCGATCCCTCGGGATTTGAGGTAGGCCTGAAGCTCGTCGCGCCGTGGGACTTGCACCGTGTACTGGTGGAAGATGTGATCGTTCGCCGGATCCACCCGGGGCGGGCAGATGTCAGGCTGTCCCGTGAACGCCGCAGTGTAGCGGGCGGCGTTCTGCTTGCGCGCCTCAGTCCAGCGGCTGAGGTACGGCAGCTTGGCTAGCAGGACCGCTGCCTGAAGACTGTCCAGCCGGCTGTTGGTCCCTACCTCCTCGTGCAGATACTGTCGCGACCCCCCGTGCAGCCGGAGCCGGCCGAGCCGCTCCGCCAACGCGTCGTCCTGGGTCACCATGAGCCCGGCATCTCCCCAGGCGCCCAGGTTCTTGGTAGGGAAGAAGGAGAGGGTCCCCACCGACCCGAGCTCGCCCGACATACGCCAGGTCCCGTCTACCTTGCGACGGGCGCCGATGGACTGGGCGCCGTCCTCGATCAGGGTCAGCCCGTGACGGGCGGCGATAGGTCCGATAGCCTCCATCGGAGCCATTTGGCCGAACAGATGCACCACGATGATCGCGCGGGTCCGGGGGGTGATCGCGGCCTCGATGGCGGCCGGGGAGATATTGAAGGTGGCCGGGTCGATGTCCACGAACACCGGCCTGCCACCCGCGTTGTGGACTGTGCCCGCGGTGGCAAAGAAGGTGAATGGCGTGGTGATGACTTCATCGCCGGGCCGAAGGTCCAGTGCCTTCAGCGGCAGCAACAAGGCGTCAGTGCCGCTGGCACAGGCGACGCCGTGCTTCGTGTGGGAGAGTCGTGCGATCTCGGCCTCGAGTCGGCCCACCTCGGGACCCATGATGAAGCCCTGCCGCTCGATCACGGCCATCAGGGCCGCGAGCACATCGTCCTTGATGGTCTGGTACTGCGCGACCAGGTCAAGCAGGGGTACGGTCACCGGAGACCCTATAGCGGGGGAGAAGCACGGAACCTTCGACAGCCGTAGAAGTTAGCCGAGTGGCCGAGGTGGGTCAATCAGTCGCAGCAGGCCGTCAGTTTCCTTAAACGTCGCACCACAAGCAGAGCAAGCAGCCTGGCCGTCACGGAGCTGCAGCCGGAGCCCGCACTGGCACATCCACCCGACCCGGCGGGCCGGCACCCCGACCATGAGGGCGAAGGGAGGCACGTCACTCCGGACCACGGCCCCGGCGCCGATGAAGCTGTATTCCCCCAGGGTTACTCCGCAAAGAATCGTGGCATTGGCACCGATGGAGGTTCCCCGGCGGACCAGAGTCTTCCGGTACTCCGCCTTCCGGGAGACATGGCTTCGGGGATTGACCACGTTGGTGAACACGCAGCTGGGTCCGCAGAAGACATCGTCTTCCAGAATCACCCCTTCGTAGATCGAGACGTTGTTCTGGACCTTCACATTGTTGCCGAGACGGGTGCCGGGCATGACCACCACGTTCTGCCCCAGGTTGCAACGCTCACCGATGACCGCGCCGGGCATGACGTGGCTGAAATGCCAGATCTTGGTGCCGCGGCCAATGACGGCGCCGTCATCGACGTAGGAGGACTCGTGAACGAAGTATTCGGGCATTAGGTGAGGTATTCCCCTCGACTTCCAATGATCTTCACCTCGGGCTCCAACCCTACTCCGAACTTTTCCTGGACCACTCGCTGCACCTGCTCGATCAACTTTCTGACATCGGACGCGGTGGCGCTGCCGGTGTTGACGAAATAATTCGCGTGCATGGGCGAGACCTGGGCCCCTCCCACGGTGAATCCCTTGAGACCCGCGGCCTCGATCAGCTGGCCCGCCGTACGGGGCCCGCTCTCCTGTTTCCAGCTGGGGCCCGCAGGATTCTTGAAGACGCTGCCGCAGCAGGGTTGATTGAACGGGGTGCCCCGCTGCCGCCACTCGAACATCTCCGCGATGGCCTCGTCGAGGTGCGCCTGTTCTTCCTGGCGCAGGCGCACGGTAACGTCGAGCACGATCCTCCCCTCCAGCCCGCTCCGGCGGTAGGTAAAGGGAATCTCCGGCCGCTGGAGCACCACATCTTTTCCGCGTGTGTCCACCACCGTCACCCGCTCGACCACCTCGGCCCAGTCTCCCCCGTGACACCCGGCGTTCATGTAGACGCCTCCCCCCACCGTCCCTGGTACACCCACGAAAATGTGCAAGCCGCCGAACCCTGCCTCCGCCGTACGGCGGGCGGCGAGCGGCGCGGGAAGCCCGGCGCCAATGGTCCAGCTGTTTCCGTTCGGGCTAATGCGATCGAGGCCCTTTCCCAGTCGAATGACCAGCGCGTCCAGCCCAGCGTCGGGCAGCAGGATGTTCGATCCCAGCCCAATGGCGAACCAGGGCACGCCCGCTTCGGCCGCCAGCGTCAGCGCTACGCCGACGTCATCCGGGCCGGCGGGCAGCAGCACGGTTGAGGGTCCCCCGATACGGTACGTGGAATAACGCCCTACCGGCTCAGCCTCACGGACCTTTCCGGCCACCCGCCCCCGCAGCTTCTCCACGAATTTTGGATCGCGAGCGCTCACCCGGTCCACTCCGGCGACATCTCGCGGGCGAGTGCGTGCCACTCCTGGAGCGCGCGGACATCGCCGGCGCGGCTCCGCAACGCGATGATCGCGTCACACGCGGCGGACGCCGCGGAGAGGGTGGTGGTGTACGGCACCTGGTGCTGAAGCGCGGCACGCCGGATGGTATAGTCGTCCTGCTGCGTCAGCTTGCCCAGTGGCGTGTTGATCAGGAGCTGGATCTGTCCTGAAACCAGCAGGTCGATGGCATTCGGGCGTCCCTCGTACACCTTGAGCACCCGCTCGGTGGGAATGCCCCGGGCCCGAAGGTATTTCGCGGTGCCTTCGGTCCCCAGCAGGCGGAAGCCGAGCGCGTGAAACCGGCGCGCAATCGGCACCAGGTTCGCCTTGTCGTGATCATTCACGGTGACGAACACCGAGCCCTCCAGCGGCAGCGCGCCCTCCGCGGAGATCTGTGCCTTGGCGAAGGCCATGCCGAACGAGTCAGCGATTCCCATGACCTCTCCGGTCGATCGCATCTCCGGTCCCAGGATCAGGTCCACACCCTGGAGCTTGCTGAAGGGAAAGACAGCTTCTTTCACCGCGACATAGGGCTGAAGCACGTCGTCGTGCAGACCCAGCTCATCGAGGGTCTTGCCGGCCATGACCGCCGCGGCAAGACTCGCGAGCGGCACCCCGGTCGTCTTCGACACGAAGGGAACCGTTCGGGACGCCCTCGGATTTACTTCGAGTACGTAGACCACGCCGTTCTTGATGGCATACTGAACGTTGAGCAGTCCTACCACCCCGAGCCGTTCGGCGAAGGCCCGGGTGTGGGTTCGCATCTCCTCCACCTGGGTCTCCGTGATCAGGTAGGGCGGCAGCACGCATGCCGAATCGCCGGAATGAATGCCGGCGTCCTCGATGTGCTGCATCACCCCTCCGATGACGCACCGGGTGCCATCGGCAATGGCATCGACGTCGGCCTCGAACGCATCCTCCAGAAAGCTGTCGATCAGCACCGGGTGCTCCGGCGCGACCCGGGCGGCCTTGGCGAAGTAGCCCCGCAGGGAGCTGTCGTCGTAGACGATTTCCATGGCCCGGCCACCCAGGACGTATGAGGGGCGAACCAGCACCGGGTAGCCGACCCGCCCCGCCACGGCGACCGCCTCTTCCACCGACTGGGCCACACCGCTCGGTGGCTGCGCGACGCCGAGCTCGCGGCTGATGGCTTCGAACTTTCCCCGGTCCTCCGCGAGGTCAATCGCATCCGACGATGTGCCCAGTATGCGCACGCCTTCGCGCTCCAGCGCCCGAGCCAGCCGGAGGGGAGTCTGGCCTCCGAGCTGCACCACAACGCCCAGGGGCTGCTCCACCGCCACTACCTCGAGCACGTCCTCCAGGGTCAGCGGCTCGAAATACAGTGCATCGGAGATATCGAAGTCGGTGGAGACTGTCTCGGGGTTGGAGTTGACCATGACGGTGCGGTAGCCCAGCTCCCGAAACGCCATGGCTGCCCGCACGCAGCAGTAATCGAACTCGACGCCCTGCCCTATCCGGTTCGGCCCGCTGCCCAGGATCATTACGGTGGGCTGCTCGCTCCGCTGGGCCTCATTCTCTTCGTCGTAGGAGGAGTACAGGTAGGGCGTCGACGAAGGAAATTCACCGGCGCAGGTATCCACCGTCTTGTAGGCGGGCCGGATACCGAGACGATGGCGCTCGGCACGGATAGCCGCCTCGGTCGAGTCCCGGAGATCGGCCAGCTGCCGATCTGAAAAGCCGAACCTCTTCATTGTCAGCAGCTGTCGGCGCTGATCCTCTTCTGCCGGCTTAGCGTCGGTGTTCCTGCCCCGCTGCCCCGCTGCCCCGCCGACCCGCCACTCCTCCTCCGCTTCCAGAAGCTCCTGCAGCTGATACAGGAACCATGGATCTATGCCCGTGCGCTCTGCCACCGCCTCCACCGGGATTCCAAGCTGAAGCGCGTATTTGATCTGGAAGATTCGCTCCGGCGTGGGCGTCCGAATGGCCGCGAGCACCGCCTCCCGGCTGGTATCCTGAAGCCGGTCGTCCCCCGGGGTAGCGCCCACCACCCAGCCGCTCCGATCCACTTCCAGGCCCCGGAGTCCCTTCTGAAATGCCTCCTTGAAGGTCCGGCCGATGGCCATCACCTCGCCAACGGATTTCATCTGCGTCGTCAGTGTCGGATCGGCGGCGGGAAACTTCTCGAAGGCAAAGCGGGGAATCTTCACGACCACGTAGTCGAGCACCGGCTCGAACGAGGCGGGGGTAGTACGGGTGATGTCGTTGGGGAGCTCGTCGAGCCGGTACCCCACCGCCACCTTGGTACCGATACGCGCGATAGGAAAGCCAGTGGCCTTGGAGGCGAGCGCCGAGGATCGCGAGACCCGTGGGTTCATCTCGATGACGAGCTGCTCACCGGTAGTGGGGCTCACCGCGAACTGGATGTTGCAACCCCCGGCTGCCACACCGATCTCCCGAATGATCCGGATCGCGGCGTCCCGCATGTCCTGGTACTCGCGGTCGGTCAGAGTCATGACCGGGGCAACGGTAATGGAATCGCCGGTATGCACCCCCATGGGATCGAGGTTCTCGATCGAGCAGACGATCACGACGTTGTCCGCCCCGTCCCGCATGACTTCGAGCTCGAACTCTTTCCAGCCGATAATGCTCCGCTCGACCAGCACCGACCCCACCGGGGAGAGATCGAGCCCCCGGCGAATAAGGGCCTCGAACTCCTCCCGGTTGTAGGCGATACCACCACCGGAGCCGCCCAGCGTGAACGAGGGGCGCAGTATGGCCGGATAACCGGTTTCCTCAACTGCCTCGAGGGCCTCCTCCATGGTTCGGACCGTTCGCCCCTTTGGCGTAGCCAGGCCGATGCGTCGCATGGCTCCGGCAAACTCCTCCCGGTCTTCCGCCAGACGGATGGCGCGCTCGTTGGCGCCGATAAGCTCGACCCCAAATCGGGCCAGCGTACCATCTCGCTGAAGCGCCATGGCCACGTTCAACGCGGTCTGGCCCCCCATAGTGGGCAACAGGGCCTCCGGCCGCTCACGCTCAATGACCTTCGCGACCCATTCCGGCGTGACTGGCTCGATATAGGTCCGGTCAGCCAGCTCCGGGTCGGTCATGATCGTGGCGGGATTCGAGTTGATCAGGACGACCCGGTAGCCCTCTTCCTTCAGCGCCTTCACCGCCTGGGTCCCGGAGTAGTCGAACTCCGCCCCCTGGCCGATGACGATGGGGCCCGACCCGATAATGAGAATGGTGGACAGGTCAGTACGCTTGGGCATCGACCATTTCCCGGAGAGTCTGCTCGAGAGTGATACGCGGCGACCACCCCGTCGCCCGCCTGATCTTACTCGCGTCGCCGACAAGATACTGGATGTCACCCGGCCTCATGAGGGCCGGATCCGGCACCGGTTCGACCTGAGCCCCCAGGAGATCCGCGAGCCGGCGAAACAGATCGCGCAGCGTCACCCCTTCTCCTCGGGAGACGTTGTACGCTTCCCCCGGGACTCCGGCGGTGAGCAGACCCGAGTACGCGCGCACGACGTCCCGGACATCGAGCACATCCCGAACCGGATCCAGATTGCCGGTCGGCACCCGCGTAGCACCGGCCGAGCGCGCCGCCCGCAGCCGCTGAAGAAAGGCCGGGACGACGTACAACAGTGACTGTCCGGGTCCGGTATGGGGAAACGCCCGGGCGATAACGACCCGCAACCCGGCCCGGCGCCAGGCTTCCATCGCGGCTACTTCCGCGCCCACCTTGCTCGCGGCGTAGGGCGACTGGGGAGCGACAGGATCGGTCTCCACCCTCGGCGTAGCCGGTCCGTCGCCATAAATCTCGGCGCTCGAGACTACGATCACGAGCGGATCAACACCACTACTCTCACGGAGCGCGGCTGCGGCGTCGATCAGGCGCGCCGTGCCGGCCGCGTTGACCACCCACGCGCGTCCTGGATCCTGCCGGGCCTCGCTGCCGGAAGCCACCGCGGCCAGATGGACTATGGCCTCCACCGGCGGGCGCAGCGCTGAGCGAACCGAGTCGGAGTCGGAAATCTCCAGGGGGAGCAACGTGACACGATCATGGGCCTGCGGGCTCAACCATGTCTGGGCCGGCTCCCCTCCTGGGCGGCAGCCGGCCGACACCTCGTGCCCCGCCCCCACCAGCTCCTCGACCAGGTGCCGCCCGACGAATCCGTCGGCGCCGGTGACCAGGACTCTCACGTGAATCCGAGCATCATTGACGAGAGGTCAGGCGCTCGAGGTCCGCGTCTACCATCATGGCGATGAGTTCTTGGAACCCAACCTTGGGTGTCCAACCCAGCTCCTGGCGGGCCTTGGACGGGTCGGCCAGCAGAAGATCCACTTCGGCGGGGCGCATGAACTTTGGGTCCGTCACGACGTGCGACCTCCAATCGAGCCCGACATGCCCGAACGCGGCCTCTACCAATTCGCGCACACTATGGGTCTGGCCGGTGCCGATGACATAGTCCTGGGGCGAGGGCTGCTGCAGCATGCGCCACATGGCGTCCACATAATCGCCCGCGAAGCCCCAGTCCCGGCGGGCCTCCAGATTTCCCAGATTGATCTGGCGGGCGAGTCCCAGCTTGATGCGCGCCACCCCATCGGTGACCTTTCGGGTGACGAACTCGATTCCGCGCCGGGGAGACTCGTGGTTGAAGAGGATACCACTCACGGCGAATAGATCGTACGACTCCCGGTAGTTCACGGTGATCCAGTGGCCGTACACCTTGGCCACCCCGTAGGGAGACCGGGGATAGAACGGGGTGGTCTCCCGCTGCGGCGTCTCGGTAACCCGCCCGAACATCTCGGACGAGCTAGCCTGGTAGAATTTGGCGCTCGGATGCACCAGCCTGACGGCCTCCAGGATGCGGGTCACGCCCAGAGCGGTGAACTCTCCGGTCAGCACCGGTTGGGTCCAAGACGTAGGCACGTACGACTGGGCGGCCAGATTGTAGACCTCATCCGGTTGGGTGTCCTGCAGCACTACCGTCAGAGAATGCTGGTCCAGTAGGTCGGCCGCGACCACCTCGATCCGGCCCAGCAGGTGCTCGATCCGCTCGTAGCTATGATGACTGGTTCGCCGTACGACTCCCACTACCTCGTACCCCTTCGACAAGAGCAACTCGGCGAGATAGGAACCGTCCTGACCGGTCACACCGGTGATGAGCGCCTTAGGCACGGTGAATCCAACATTGAGGTTGTGTCATGCGGCCGGGATCACTAGCTTTAGAGGCTTTTCGCGTTCCGAACACACGACAGGGTGGAGCTTATGGCACGGGTATGCGCCGTCTGCGCAAAAGGGCCGGTAACCGGCAACAACGTCAGCCACGCGAACAACCGAACCAAGCGGCGCTGGTATCCCAATCTTCAGACCGTCCGGGTCAGCGTTGACGGTGCGGTCAAGCGGATTCGGGTGTGCACCCAGTGCCTGAAGAGTAACCGCATCAAGAAAGCCAGCTGATCGGTACGTCCGCACCCTGGTGCGGGCCGGCTTGAGCTTGAAAAAAGGGGACCCGAAGGTCCCCTTTTTCATTGCCGATGCGCCTGCGAGAGCGCACTGGTGCGCGCTCCTACTCGGCAAGAAGCTCGATCCTGGCGACATCGGCTCCGTCGCCGACGCGGTGGCCCATCTTTAGAATGCGGGTGTACCCGCCCGGCCGGGCCGCAAAGCGAGGACCGATCTCACTGAACAGGCGGCCCAGGACCTCACGGTCCTTGATCCGCCGACCGACCAGCCGGCGCGAGTGCAGGTCTCCCCGGCGGGCCATAGTGATGAGCTTCTCGGCAAAGGGCCGGAGCTCCTTGGCCTTGGCCTCGGTGGTGATGACTCGACCGTGCGCGAACAAGCTCGAGGCCATGTTGTTCAACATCGCCCGCTTGTGGCTCGAGGTCCGAGAAAGCTGACGGCCTTTTGCCCGATGACGCATTTAGAGTCCCTCTCCGGACCCGACCGAGGGCTGAACCACCGGCGCCACTCCGGGGCGGACCACACGCAGCTCGCCGTCGGCCTCTTCAAATCCCATCCCGAAGTTGAGCCCCTCGCGCTGCAGCAGCTCGGCGATTTCACTCAGGGCCTTCTCGCCGACATTCTTGACCTTCAGGAGATCGTCCTCGGAGAATTCGACCAGATCCTTGAGGGTCCGGATGTTCGAATTTTTCAGCGAGTTCAATGAACGCACCGTGAGACCGAAGTCGTCAATCGGCCGGCCGAGGCGCTGCCGGAGATTGGTGCCACCGGCACTACCCGCCTGACTGCCGTCGCGCATCGTGGGCACCTTGCCGAAGTCGACAAAGTACTGGAAGTGCACCTGTGCCAGGGCAGCGGCGTAGGCGATCGCGTCTTCCGGCGTGATGGTGCCGTTGGTCTCGACCGAAACGGTAAGCCGGTCATAGTCGGTGCGCTGGCCGACGCGGGTTTCCGCGACGGTGAAGTTGGCGCGGCGAACCGGATTGTAGATGGCGTCGATGCGAACCAGATCGATGGGCAGCGATCGATCGCTCGGGTGCATCTCGGCTTCCACGTACCCGCGGCCCTTGTTGACGTAGAGCTCCATGCTCACGTCCCGGTCGTCCTGCAGGGTAAAGAGCAGATGATCCGGGTTCTTGACCACAACCGAGCCATGCTCCTGGATATCGCGGGCGTAGACCGGTCCCGCGCCCTCGCGGCGAATGTGAAGGACCGCGTCGTCAACGTCCTCCGCCACTACCAGCGTCAGCGCCTTGAGCCGCTGCACGATCTGGTGCACGTCCTCGAGGACGCCCTGCACGGTCTGGTGCTCGTGCACCACTCCGTCGAGGCGAAAGCCCCAGACTGCGCTGCCACGCAGCGAGGACAGAAGCAGGCGACGCAGCGAGTTGCCGAGGGTGTAGCCGAAGCCACGCTCCAGCGGCTGCAGGCGGAACTCGGCGGCGTTGGGATTGTCGTCCCGCTTGGTCATTTCAACCAGGTGCGGACGCACCAATCCAGTCAGGTCAATGGTCATGGTCACTTCGCGTTAGAAATTAGACCCGCCGCTTCTTGGGCGGGCGGCAGCCGTTGTGCGGGATGGGGGTCACGTCCCGGATCGATACGACCCGAAGCCCCACCGAGGCGAGCGCCTGAATGGCCGACTCGCGTCCGCTACCGGGGCCCTGCACCCGAACATGCACTCGCCGCAGGCCCAGGTTCATGGCTTCGCGGCCGCAGTTCTCGGCGGCGACCGTGGCGGCGAATGGGGTGGACTTCTTCGAGCCCTTGAAGCCTGCTTTTCCGGCTGAGCCCCACGCCAGCGTGTTGCCCCGCAAGTCGGTGATGGTGATGAGCAGGTTGTTGAACGTCGCCGAGATGTGGGCAATGCCCTCGGACTCGACCACCTTCTTGGACCGCTTGGCGCTGGGCGCCTTTGCCGGAGTAGGAGTAGGAACAGGAGCAGGAGCAGGAGCAGTCATTTACTTCTTCGTCACTTTCTTCTTGCCGGCAATGGCACGCCGTGGACCCTTCTTGGTCCTCGCGTTGGTATGAGTTCGCTGACCGCGCACAGGAAGCCCGCGGCGATGGCGAATGCCGCGATAGCTGCCGATATCCATCAGCCGCTTGATGTTCATGGCGACTTCGGTCCGGAGCGCGCCTTCCACCTTGACCGAACGCTCGATCATCTGGCGCAGCCGTGCGACCTCGGAGTCGGAGAGATCACGCACCCGGGTGTCGGGACTGACGCCAGTCTCGCCGAGAATGCGGCTGCTGGTGGGGCGACCGATGCCGAAGATGTAAGTCAGGGCAATTTCCACGCGCTTCTCGCGCGGGAGGTCCACGCCTGCGATACGTGCCATGATCAGCCTTGCCGCTGTTTATGCTTGGGATTGCGCTTGCAGATGATGCGGACGACGCCTTGTCTCTTGATGACCTTGCAGTGCTCGCAGATCGGCTTCACGCTGGAACGAACCTTCACACGTTTCTCCCGGACCGGGTTTCTAGTGTAGCTCCCCAATATAGAAGGGCCCTAGATGAGACGCAAGTGAAAGTCGCAGCCCCACCTACCCGACCACGCGGAACTCCACCAGAGTCCAGCCGCCTGGCGCCCGGCGATAGCCCAGCAGCAGTATCTGCACCCTCACGTCCTGGGTCCCGGTCACCCGGTAACTGCGCTGCAGCTCCACGTATCCGCGGCCAGACTCCACCTGCCGGGCGGCACGCACCAGCACTTCGACCTCCTGCGATGGGGCCAGAAAGTCTGCCAGCAGCGCGGCAGCTTGCGCCGGCCCCAAGGCTACCGAGGGATCGGCCCCGGGCAACTGGATCAATACCCGTGGGCTCCCGGCGATGAGGTCCGCGGGGCTGTGGGCTATCCACGCTTGACGGGCCCGCTCCGCCGCTTGCGCCAGATCGCCCTCCTGAGCCCGCACGGCGCAGGGCCACAACGCCAGCAGACCCACGAAGTAGAGGGATTTCACCGGGCCTCCTGAAGGAACTCATCAAAGGCCAGCGCAGGATCGGCAGCCTGAAGAATGGGGCGGCCGACTACGAGATGGGTGGCCCCGTTGGTCGCGGCCTCCCTCGCGGTCGCCACCCGCGCCTGGTCGCCAACTAGATCGGTTCGGCGGCGGATACCTGGAACGACAATCAAGGGCGATGGTCCCAGGCGGGTTCGCAGCAGTGCCACTTCATGCGGCGAGCAGACGACGCCTTGGAGACCCGACGCGACTGCCACCAGCGCCTGGCGCTCGACCTCCGCAGGCAGGTCCACCTCGCTACGTCCTACGGCCCGGGCATAGCCGGCAGGGTCGTGGGAGGTCAGCACCGTCACAGCCACCAGCGCAACCTCGCCCCCGGCTGCGACCGCAGCGGCTTCCATCATCGGACTCCCTCCCAGCGTGTGGACCGTCGCCATGGACACACCCATTTCGCGTGCCGCCGACACCGCACCCGCCACGGTGTTGGGAATGTCGTGCCATTTGAGGTCCAGAAATACTTTCAGCCCCCGGGCGGCCAGCTCGCGCACCAGGTCGGGACCTTCCCGCGTCATCAGAATCGAACCCACCTTGACCCACTGAAGGGCCGGCAGCCGCTCCACCAGCCGCAGGGCCTCAGCGCCCTCGCGTGTGTCCAGGGCAAGTATCAGCTCAGTCATGACCCCGCTCCAGCGCGCTGACGATCCGCCCGGGGAGATGAGGATCGGCCAACGCAGCGGTGCCGATGGCAACCAGCGATGCCCCAGCCTTCAGGTACTGGCGTACGTCGTCCGCCGATCGAATGCCGCCAACGCCGATGACTGGCGTGGGGCCTATCCGCTCGACGATGCGGGACACGGCCAGTGTACCGATAGGCAGCAGACCCGGTCCACTGACCCCACCGTTGCCGTTTCCTAGCCGCGCGGTGCCGTTACTCGAGTACAAGAGGCCCGGCATGGTATTGACCGCGCTGATGGCGTCGGCTCCGGCATCCCGCGCGGCGAGAGCCATTCCGCCGATATCCGGCAGCACCGGCGACAACTTCGCGATCAACGGCAACCTGGTCCGGACGCGACAGAGGGAAACGATGCGATGAACCGATGTGCGGTCCGCCCCGAACTCGATTCCGCCGGCATGGGTATTGGGGCAGGACAGGTTGAGCTCGAACGCTGCGATCCCCGGGATCCCCTCCAGCTCTCCGATCACCTCTGCATACTCCTCCGCCGTAAAGCCAACCACATTCACCAACACCTGTGCTCGACTCAGGCGCGACAACCAGGGCAGGTACTCCTCCCGCACCCGTCTCACACCCGGGTTGGCCAGCCCAACCGAGTTGAGCATGCCTCCCGGGAATTCGGCCACCCGAGGAGCCGCGTTACCGGAGCGGGTCTCCCGGGAGACAGCCTTCGTAATGAGCCCACCGAGTCGCTCGAGATCGAGGACACCGTCGAGCTCCTTGCCGAAGCCGGCGGTGCCGGCGGCGAGGAGGATGGGATTCTGGAATCGGCGGCCGAACAGCTCTCGGGAGAGATCCTGGAGAGGCACTATGGCTCGGGCACCCGCACGCCCGGGGCGGGCGGCCGGCGGCCCGGTGCCTCATCATCCTCGATGCGTGGGGGAGGCTGAGGCCGGCGCGCGGCAGGCTGACCGCCCTGCCGAGCCGCCGCGGAGCCGGCGGCGGCGAAGGCCCCGAGCGAATCTTCCAGCTGGCGGTAGTCGGAACCTTCTTCGCCGCGGATCATGGCGAGATAGGGGCTGTAGACATAGCGGGTTTCCAGCAGCGCTCTGGCCGAGTCGGCCCAGGTGGGGTTGAGCTGCTGGGCCGCGAGTACCGCCTTCGGGGCATAGGGAGAATCGGGCCACTCGTTCAGGATCCGGAGGAAGATCACCTCGGCCAGCCGTGGCGCCTTCAGCGAATCACGAGCGGTCTCGGCCGCCAGGAACAGCCGCAGATCTCCCTGGGGCGATCCGGCAGCCGTGGAATCCGAAGCCGTGAGCACTCCAGCCGCGGTGCCGCTGAGGAGCAGCAGATCTGACGCCACACTCTTGTACTTCAGCGAAAGCTCCCGCAGCCTGGAGATAGAGGCGGAAAGCTCCTGGGGGCTGGCCACAGAGCGAAGGCTCAGATAAACCAGCTGCAGGCTCGCACGCCCCGCGGCGTCGCCCGTGCCGCCTATCGTAATCGCCTCGCGAAATCGTGCCGAGGCCCGAGCGCTATCGATATTGGCGAGGCGAAGACCGTCCTCAAGCAGCCAGCGAGCCTGGGTCTCGGCGGGGCGGCCGGGGAGCCGGCGAAGCCGATCCACGAGCTGAGATGCGCTGCGTGCATTCTGCTGCCCCAGGGAAGTGACCAGGGAATCCCAGGGCTGGGCGGTGTCACCCCGTACGATTAGAGAGTCGGCCAGTGCCATGGCGGCAGGGAGACGACCGGCGCCGGCAAGTGAAAGCAACCGCTCGCGCATCGCTCTCGGCTCATTGTTGCCCTCGAGGGATTGGATCGCCTCGGCATAGCTGCCCAGATGTCGCAGGGTCCGCGCGCGCTGGAAGCGTGCCTCCCGCCGGCGCGTGGCGTCCTTGCTGTCGAGCACACCCGCAAATGCCGCGTCGGCCGCGGCAAGGTTCCCCAGAGTAAACTGGCATCGGCCTGATGCCAGCCACGCGTCTTCCGTCAGATCGGTGCTCACGCCGGCCACCCCGATCCGGCTCAGCGCAGGCAGCGCCTGTTCACACTGCCCCATCCGAGCAAGTGCGACGCCGCGCAGAATCGCGGCTTCCTCGGCGTACTTGCTGCGCGGGTGCCGCACTACCACGGATTCCGCTTTCGTCGCCACCTGACCCCACAGGTTGGTGGCCTCGAAGGTCCGACCGTCCCGTTCCGCCTTGCGTGCCGAGTTGGCCAGACGGTTGGCGTTGTACATGCCGTTGTAGTACACGCACCCCTGGAGGCCCAGGAACAGGATCATCGCCAACCACCTCATTGGCGCACCCCCGAATCCTGGGTCTGGGTGGTCTTGCGCTCGTATTCCAGCAAATAGGCGACAACGGCGTCCGCCAGCGCCGACGCCATGGCCTTTTGACTGGAGCGGGTGGTCAGGAACTGTCCGTCCTGAGGATTGGTGCTGTAACCCAGCTCGACCAGAATGGCGGGGCGGCGGGCCGTGGTCAGCACCATGAAGCCGGCCTGCTTTACGCCACGGCTGTCGCCGCTGTGTACTGTTCTCAGATTGCGCTGCACCAATTCGGCGGCCCGGGCTGATTCGCGCAGGTGCTCGTTCAGCTGCAGGTCCTTCAGGATGAAATCGAGGCCGACGCCGGTTTCCGCCGGGCCGGTTCCGCCTTCGAAGCGCACTGCTTCGTTTTCCATCCGCGCGACCCGGGCGGCGTCTTCAGTCTTGGCTTCGGCGAGGAAGTAGGTCTCGAATCCTCGAATGTCGGTATAGCCTGGACGCCGTGCCAGCGAGTTGACATGGAGGCTGACGAAGAGATCGCAATCAGCGGTGCAGTACGCGCCCCGATCGCCCAGGGCGATGAGTGTGTCGGAGGTGCGGGTCATCTTGACGCCGACGCCCTTGCGCTTGAGCTCTTCGGCCAGGAGCAGCCCCACGGCGAGGGTGACTTCCTTTTCCCGAGTGCCCCGCGGGAAAAACACTCCCGGGTTTCCGGGGTCGACCCCTCCGTGTCCCGGATCTATGGTCACGATATGGCCGGGGCGAAGCCCATTCGGCAGCCGGGTGATCTCCCGGGCCGGCTCAGGGGCACGTGCCACTGGGGCGCGGCTTCCCAGGCCCGAATCGATCAGACGCGCCCGGCGGCGGTCGTAGCGGTACCGGTCGCCGAGAAAGGAGGGCAGAATTTCGGCGACGAACTGAAAGGGAAGGAAGAGAGTGTCCCGGGAAACCGATGCGGCTGCCGCGAGCGTGCGAAGGCGGTCGTCGAAGACGTAGAGCGGTGCACCCAGCAGAAACCGAAACGATTGAGGTCCCACGGAGATCTCGGCCCAGCCATCACTGACGCGCTCGGACCCGGCCAGGGCGGCCATGAGCCGGGGTGCGGCTATCACGGGAGCGCCGCTACCATCGGTTCGCACTGGAATGCGGCTCTCGCCGTTCACACCGGTGATGGTGACGACCCCGGGTGCCGAGTCGAAGCTGAACGCGGCCAGAGCGACCAGCATGGCCAGGGCTCCCATCACCGCCGGCCCCGGATGGATACGGCCCTGGCAACCTCGCGTTCCATCACTTTGCGCTTGATCGTTTCCCGCTTGTCGTGCTGCTTCTTTCCCTTCCCCAGCGCAAGCGCGACCTTGGCACGGCCCTTCTTGAAGTAAAGCTCCAGAGGCACGAGCGTCAGTCCCCGCTGCTCGACAGCCCCGATCATCTTTTCGATTTCACGGCGATGCAGCAACAGCTTACGGGCTCGGACCGGATCGTGGTTGTAGCGGTTGCCCTGTTCGTACGGAGTGATGTTCATCCCTTCGAGAAAGACCTCCCCGTTCTTCACCCTGGCGTACGCCTCCTTGATGGATGCCTTGCCGTTTCGGAGGGATTTGACCTCCGTGCCGGTCAGCACGATTCCGGTTTCCCAGGTCTCCAGGATATGGTAATCGTGGGTCGCCTTGGGATTGCGGGCGACAGAATGCTTCCGCTCAGCGGATGGGGCGGTCTCGCGGCTCACTCGGGATATCCTAAGCAAAGGATAGGCCACCACTTCGGGTGGGTCAACGGCTTGCGGTGCTGAGAGAGGCCGGGAGGACGAAAGGACCGAGGGTGGCGGGAGGAGGGGGTGCATCACAGTGCCGAAGGCGGGACTCGAACCCGCACGGGCTTGCGCCCACTGCGCCCTGAACGCAGCGCGTCTACCAGTTCCACCACTTCGGCGAACCGGGCAAAGTAGCGGACGAGATCGGCAGGGTCAACATCGCGCCTTCATCGTCCCCGCCCCTCTCCACCTCTAATACCTCGGCATCCCCGGCTCCACCCGCTCCGCCCAGGCGTCGATCCCGCCCGCCAGGCTACGCACCTTTCCAAAGCCTGCCCCCTTGAGAATCTCCAGGGCCTTCATGGAGCGCGCGCCGTGGTGGCAATGGGTCACGATTTCGGCATGGCCGTCAAGCTCAGCGAGGCGCTCGGGCAGCTGATTCAGCGGAATCAATGTCGCCCCTTCGATGTGCGCGATCTCCCATTCGTGAGGCTCCCGCACATCCACCAGCACCAATTCACTGCCCTTCTCCTCCATTTCCTGCCGCAGCTCCTCCGCAGTTATCTCCGGCCCGGCATATACCGGCTCGGAGCCGATGCCGCAGAAGGCTTCGTAATCGATCAACTCTCTGATGGTTCGATTGGGACCACACAACGGACACGCCGGGTCCTTGCGCAGCTCCAGTTCCCGGAAACGAAGTTTGAGCGCATCGAACAGCAGGAGGCGCCCTAACAGGGAGGTACCGGCCCCAATGATCCACTTGATGGTTTCCAGCGCCTGGATGCTCCCGATGATCCCTGGCAGCACCCCGAGCACGCCGCCTTCGGCGCAGCTGGGAACCAGACCCGGAGGGGGCGGCTCGGAGTACAGGCAGCGGTAGCATGGGCCGGCTTCGGCGTAGAAGAGCGAAGCCTGCCCTTCGAACCGGAAGATGCTGCCGTAAACGTTCGGTTTTCCCAACAGCACGCAGGCATCGTTGACCAGGTAACGGGTGGGAAAGTTGTCGGTGCCATCCACTACGATGTCGTACTCGCGCAGGATCTCCATCGCATTCTGGGACGTGAGCCGGGTCTCATGCCGCTCGATCTTCACGTTGGGGTTCAGATCAGTCAGCCGCGCTTCGGCGGAATCCAGCTTGGGACGACCCAAGGTGGAGGTGCCGTGAACGATCTGCCGCTGGAGGTTGGTCAGATCGACGACGTCGAAGTCCACGATCCCGATCGTGCCTACCCCAGCGGCGGCCAAATAGAGCGACAAGGGCGACCCGAGTCCTCCGGCACCCACCGTCAGCACCCGCGACGCCTTGAGCTTCCGCTGCCCGCTGACGCCCACCTCCGGCAGCAGGAGATGGCGGGAGTAGCGGAGCATTTCGGCGTGCGACAACGGGATCCGGACCTCGGTTGCGGCGGGAGACCCGCCGGCGATACTGGGCACGATGGTGAGCACGTCACCGGGCCGAACCGGGGTGGCCGTAGAAGCCAGGTGCCGGATATCGGTCTCGTTCAGGTACAGACTCACGAAGTTGCGGAGCCGGCCATCGTCCTGCATGAGGTGCCGCTTGAGGCCGCCATGAGTACCCACCAAGGCATCGAGTACCTCCCCCACGGTATCACCAGCCAGCTCCACCGTATCCCGACCCGCCGTGAATGGACGCAGCGGTGTGGGGATCGAAACAGTCACGGGCATATAGTCAAACCTCGTTCAGAGCGTCAACCGACTCGGCATGCATCTTCGACCTGTCATCGTCCAGCACCCAGCTGGTCAGCTCCCCGGCCCGGCCGCGGTCCACCCGAACGATCACGTAGCTGTACCAGGGCCAGGCCTGTTCGGTGTCAAATGCTGAAGGCGCCGCCGGATGGTCCGGGTGCGAGTGGTAGCAGCCCAGCACCTCGTGTCCCGATGAGCGCAGGTCTCCCTCGATGCGGCGAAGATCATCCGGGGCGATCAGGTAGCGGTGCGGGTCGTCGGTGCGGCGATTGGGAACCGGCACCAGCCTGCACACCTCCTTCACCTCACTGGCATGACCCGCGAGCACTCCGCAGCACTCCGCCGGGTAGGCGCGCTCTGCCTCGAGCCGAATCTCGTCTGCCAGGGCATCAGTCAGGCGCAGCGTCACGAGCCGATCCAGCGGTGCGGCTCGCTCAGGTAACGGCTGCCCGTATCGCATCCGACGGCGACCACGAAGGCATCGGGAGCCCGGCGCAGGATGTCGAGCGCTGCCGCAACCGCCGCACCCGCGGACCAGCCCACCAGATAGCCGGTTGACCGAGCAAGATGTCGCGCGGTGCGGTCCGCGATTTCGGTCGGAACTTCCACGACATGGTCGGGAAGCCGGGGATCATAGAGCGCGGGCAGGTGCGGTGTCGTGGCCAGGTGCTTCAGCCCCTCCAACCCGTGTAGAGGCGAATCCGGCTGCACTCCTACGAGCTGAATTGCGGCATTTTTCTCTTTGAGGAACCTCCCTGTTCCCATCATGGTTCCCGTCGTTCCCATGGCCGCGACGAAGTGGGTGATCCGTCCTTCGCTCTGCTTCCAGATCTCCGGACCGGTCGTGTCGCCATGGGCGCGAGGATTGGCGGGATTGCCGTACTGATCGGCGTAGAAGTAGCGGTCGGGCATTTGCGTTACCAGCTCGCGGGCGCGCTCCACCGCCCCGTCCGTGCCGGCGAGCCGGTCGGTGAGCACGACTTCGGCACCATATATCTCCAGCAGCGCCTTGCGCTCGGGGCTGGCGTTCGCCGGAAGGCAGATAGTGACCTCCACTCCGGCCGCCGCTCCGAGCATGGCGTAGGCAATGCCGGTGTTCCCGCTGGACGCATCGAGCAAGCGCTTGCCCGGGAGCTCGCCGCGGCAGAGCGCGTCCCGGAGAATCGCGCGCGCGGTCCGATCCTTCACGCTCCCACCCGGGTTGAGCCATTCGGCCTTCAGGTAGAGCGGCGCCACCCCTGCACCGATGCGGATGGGAAGCAGTGGCGTATTGCCGACTGCCCGCCAGAGTTCAGGCTCGACCAGTGCCTTCTGCTGCGACGACACGTTCTCCCACCTCCAAAACAAAAAACCCGACCGGCTGGTCGGGAGGATACCCACAGACGACGGGAGACTAGCCCACCGAGGAGATCCCTACCAGCTCCTGAACCTCGGACTCCTGTCGCATGAGATCGGCCAGGGAAATGCCTGCCAGCAGCTGATCCACCCGTTGCTGAAGGGCATGCCAGACCGGCCGGATGCTACAGGTAGCGCCTGGACTACATCGGTCGGCGTCCACGGGGTGAGTCTCGCAGTTGATCTCGAAAGTTTGATGCTCCGAGGCGGCCATGACGTCGCGGACTGAAATGGCTTCGGGCTCACGCGCCAGGTAGTACCCGCCCTTGGCGCCACGCACGCTCTGAACCAGGCCGGCCCGTCGTAGCCGCAGCAGGATCTGTTCGACGTAGTCAGCGGGGAGGCGCTCGGTATCGGCCAGCTCGCGCGCGGCGATGGGACCACTCCCCTTCCGTCCTCGTTTGGCGAGGTGGATCGAGATAATGAGGCTGTATTCGGTCCAGGTGGTCACCCGCATGGGGGGAATATGGAGCGGCGCAGGGTGGGAATCAATGAGAAACTAGGTCTTATCCGCAGCCGTCCACCGCGCCACCTCCTCGGCGCTCAGGTTGCCGAAGGGCCGGATCCGGCCATCGCGGAAGGAGCCGCCCAGAACGTCTCCGAGGTACTGCGACCAGGAAAGCAGCGTCCCATTGCAGACCGGTTCGGTGGGATCTGTTTCGGAGGCCTCTTTGTCGAGCCGCTGGAGCAGACCCTGCATGACGCGGACAGGGACCCGGGAACGCTCGGACGGGAAGACAAAGCCGTACAAGATCAGGTGCGCCAGCAGGACCCGCCAATGGAGGCCAAACCGGCTGATCAGGCGGTCCCAGTCCATGCGCTCCCCGTGAGCCAGGATCAGGTGCGCGACGTCGGCACCGTCGTAGCGTTCGCGTTCCATGACGAACGCCTTGGACCAGAGCGTCTCTTCCGCGGGCGCGATCTTGACCGGCACCCCGAGCACGGTTTCCGAGGTGGCATGGTCGAACCAGCCATCGTCCACCGCGGCAATGCCGTTTCCCGAGCTGAAGATGACGTCGATGAACCCCTCGGGAGAGCGGATTTTTGCCAACCAATGAGAAAAAACCAGTTCGGTGCTGTACCCGGCGGCCGCGCATGCCTCGAGCAGCCGCTGGACATCGCGGGGGCGCGCGAAGATGTCGAGGTCCTTGGTGGACTTGTCGATGCCCGCCTGATGAATGAACGCGAAGGCCCCGCCGACCAGGAACGGAACGCTGGCTCGGTTGAGGACTTCCATGGCTTCGCGATAGAACTGACGAGAGGGGGTCTCGACCAGCGATTGTGTCGGCGCCAGGGCCATGCGACCTCCTCAGGGGTCGCCTATCATACGGATCTCGGACCAAACCGGGTGTGGCCCACATCACGGCGACTGGGGACGGGCGACAGAGATTACAACGCAATGACCAAGAAAACCGGCATCGTACGCGTCGCCGCCGTCGGCGACATCCACCTGGGCGGGAAGGGATCCGACGCCCCGCTGCAGATCCTCTTTGGGCAGGTGTCCGAGCATGCCGATGTGCTCGCCCTGTGTGGGGACCTGACCGATCGGGGAGACCCCGATGAGGCCCGCCTCATGGCAAAGGCGCTCGCGGCAGTAACGGTGCCGATCGTCGCGGTCCTGGGCAATCACGACTATGAGTCGGGCAAGGAGCGCGAAGTCGCCCGGATTCTCTGTGACGCCGGCGTCCACGTGCTGGACGGCGAGTCCCACGAGGTCCTGGGTATCGGGTTCGCGGGAATCAAGGGTTTTGCCGGGGGGTTCGGGCGGCGGGCGCTGGGGCCCTGGGGGGAGGGACTGATCAAACAGTTCGTCCGGGAGGCGCTGGACGAAGCCCTCAAACTGGAGACTGCGCTGGGGCAACTGCGAACCGAGCGGCGGGTGGCGCTGCTGCACTACTCCCCGATCGCCGCCACTGTCGTCGGTGAACCGCTGGAGATCTATCCCTACCTCGGCTCCAGCCGGCTGGAGGAGCCGCTCAGCCGCTATCCTGTAGATGTGGTATTCCATGGACACGCCCACCACGGCTCACCTGAGGGACGAACGATGGGTGACGTGCCGGTCTACAACGTGTCCATGGTGCTGCTGCAAGAAAGTTTCCCCGACCGACCGGCCTTTCGGGTGGTGGAGCTTCCCGTCAGCCGCGCCGGCGAAGGCCGCGAGGAGAGCGCAAGGGTCACACCCCAGCGCCGGGCTACCGACCGGTCGGGCGTTTAGCGCCCGGCTTGGCCTTCTCGCCGGGGACACCCGGCTCCGTCATGGACCGCAGGTCAAGCACCTCGTCCAGCTCCGCACCCTTGAGCAGCCCCTTCTTGACAACCAGCTCTCTGACCGTCAGCCCGCTGGCCACCGCTTCCTTTGCCAGCTTCGCCGCCTCGGCATAGCCTAGTTTCGGCGCCAGGGCGGTAACGATCGCGGGACTTCGCTCCAGCCAGTAGGTGCACTGCGCCTCGTCAGCCTCGATCCCGTCGATACAGCGCTCCGCGAACACGGCGCTGGCGTTCCCCACGATGGTCAGCGCAAAGACCATGTTGTGGGCCATCACCGGCATCATCACGTTCAGCTCCAGCTGGCCAGCCTCGGCGGCCAGTGCCACCGTCATATCGAGACCCAGGGCCTGGTAGCAGACCTGATTTACCATTTCTGCAATGGATGGGTTCACCTTTCCCGGCATGATGCTGGAGCCGGGCTGCACCGCCGGCAGCAGGATCTCGGCGAGGCCGGTTCGGGGGCCGGAGGCGAGCAGACGGATGTCGTTGGCGATCTTGTTGAGGTCCAGCACATACGCTCTCAGGGCGCCACTCACGGTGGCGACGTCACCCATGGACTGCATCAGCTGCACACGGTCCTGCCCCACCTGGAGCTTCAGTCCGCTGATCTGCTCCAGCTGACGCACCATGAGGTCGGGGTACTCGGGCTCGGCGTTGATGCCGGTACCCACGGCGGTGCCGCCGATGTTCATCTCGCGCAACCATTCGGCGGCCTCGGCGATTTTCCTGCGATGCCTCTCCACTGTATGCCCGTAGGCCGTGAACTCCTGACCCAGCCGAATGGGTGTGGCGTCCTGCAGGTGGGTACGCCCTGACTTCAGGATCGCGTCAAACTGAACGCCCTTGGCCAGTAACGCTGCGGCGAGACGGTTCAGCGCTGCCTCGGTTCGTCGCAGCGTGGCTAGGATGACAAGCCTCATCGCAGTCGGGATCACGTCGTTGGTGCTCTGCGCCATATTGACGTGGTCGTTGGGATGCACCGGCTGATACGTGCCGCGCTCTCCACCCAGAATTTCGTTGGCTCGGTTGGCCAGAACCTCGTTAGCGTTCATGTTGTGGCTGGTGCCGGCGCCCGCCATGTAGACATCTACGATGAACTGGTCCCGGTGCTGTCCAGCGAGAACCTCGTCGGCAGCCTGAATGATGGCGTCGGCAAGGCGAGCCTCGAGGCGGCCAGTCTGCTTGTGTACCAGGGCCGCCGACCGCTTGATCCAGATGACCGCGTCCACCGACGCGGGCAGCGGGCGCAATCCGGAGATAGGAAAGTTCTCCGCTGCCCGCAGCGTCTGGATCCCGTAGAGCGCGTCGGCTGGCACTGCCTTCTCACCGAGCGGGTCGCGTTCGATGCGTGTCGCTTTCATGCCAGAGGTCCCTGATGACGGGAAATTTTCGATCGATCGAGGCCGCCGCCGTATTCGATCCTATCAAAGCGGGCAAAGCCGACCTGTACAGCGGGCAGCAGTTGTTCGTGGGCCTGAATTGCTTTGAGCCGGGCCAGTCACAGAAAATTCATGCGCACGCCGGTGCCGACAAATTTTATCTGGTCGTATCGGGAAAGGCGAGGATCACCGTGGGAGAGGAAACCCGGGAAGTCGGACCGGGCACGGTAGTGTGGGCGCCGGCCGATGTTCCCCACGGCGTTGATCGGGCATTGGAGCGTACTGTCATGCTGGTGGCGATGGCGCCCCCGCCCAGTGTCACCCGTTCAGCTCGGTGACCTGTGGCGGCTTTCCGCGGAGCAGTCTTCGGATGAGCGGCCAGCCGTAAATCTTCAGGGCCAGCCAGACGCCCACCACCACGCCGATGCCGTTGGTGTAGAAGCGCCAGGCGACAAGAATTCCGCCCTGCCCCTCCCCGAGCTGGCCGGCGGCGCCACCCAGAAAGCCGAGCTCGACGACGCCGGCGCCCGATGGGGTGGGCAGCACCATCTGGCTGTACACCAGGGCGAACGATCCGAAAATCATCGGAGCGAGGGGCGGTGGATCGGGCAGCGTGAGCAAGAGCACCGGCAAGAAGGCAATGCGGGCCCCCATGGCGGCTACGCTGAGAGGGATGCTCGCCAGCAAGGGCCACCGCGGCATGCGCCTGAGATAGACCAGCACGCGGCGAGCCGGCCGCCGCATGCGCCGTGCTGCCGGTGAAACCAGTCCCCGGGTGTACCACCAAATGAGGACGCCCACCAGGAGCACCAACGCGACCCAGGGCCAGGCGCGCATAGCTGAGGCGCGGAGGCCCGGCCCAGCAGTCTGCCACCACTCGGGCGCGTACCGCCAGATCAGCCACCCCGCCACCGCGATCAGGACCACGCGTGTGGTGATGGCCTCGAGCGTAATTCCCACCAGAGCGGCCGTCATGCGGCTCCTGCTCCGGAGAAGCCCAGCCAGTCGGGCTGGCTCTCCGCCTAGCCGAAGCGGTGTCAACGCATTGGCAGCGTCGCCAAAGGCGTTGACGACGAACGCGTCGCGAAACGTCAGCGGGGTACCAAGTCCTCGCATGATCCACGCAATCCGCCAGCCGCGAACCAGGAAGTCCAGAGCCACCAGAGCGAGGCACAGGAGGTGCGCCTGGAGTGGGCTCACGACGAAAGCACGGTGCGGTATACCGAGAACAGCCGGTCGAAAACCGTGCTCCAGCCGTGGTGCGCCTCCGCGTAGCGTCGCCCAGAGTCTCCCAGACTGACCAGATCGGTCGAGAGCAAGTGCTCCGCCACTTCAGCCAAGTGGGCAGCGTCGCCGGAGCGGTAGCATGCGCCTGCGCCGGAGCGGCCCACCGTTTCCGAGACCCCACCCTGATCCACCGAAAGGACCGGCAGCCCGCTCGCCATCGCTTCCAGTGAGGCGAGCCCGAACGTTTCGGCCGGGCCAGGCGCGACGTACAGATTAACGGCGCCGTATAACTGGGCCAGCCGCTCTCGATTTCGCTCGAATGGCAGCCAGATCACTCGGTCGCCACCCGGCGCCGCAGCGAGAGCCCGCCGGGCCGGACCATCGCCCACGATCACCAGCCGTGCTCCAGTGCGCCGCTGAACCTCGATCCAGCCGCGGAGGAGCACATCGAGGTCCTTCTCGCCGGCGATCCTGCCCACATACATGGCCAGCACACCCTCCTGGGGAAGGTCAGCGCGCCGGCGGGTCTCGGCGGTCTGCTGGCGCCGAGCCGGATTGAATTGGTCGAGATCGACCCCGAGCGGAACGCACACGACGTGCTCGAGGCCTGCATCATGGAGTTGGCGAACTACACTCTCCGACGGCGCAATGGTGGTGTGAACCAGCCGACTGAGCCGCCGCACGTAGCGCCACGCCGCAGCACTCGCGCTGCGGCGTAGCCAGCCCGCTGATTTCGGCCGGGGCGCGATGATGCGAGGGAAGTTGCTGTGATAAAACCACACCGCGGGAACATCCAAACGGCGCCGCGCTAGATGAATCAGCCAAGGAGCGCACCAGGCGCTGCCCACCTCGATCACGTCCGGACGCTCATGAGCCACGATCCGGCTGGTGGATCTCGTAGCCAACATGAACCGATAGGGTTTCTGGGTGGGGATCGGGGGGCCATGAAGCCGATAGCAACGCACGCCGGACCCTTCCAGGATCTCGTCCGCGGCCCCGGGAACTACCAGCACCTGCCGCAACGCGGGATCGCGCTGGACGTATCGGGCCTTCTCGAGGAGGTATGTGCGTACCCCTCCCGTGGTCTCACCGAAAAATTCCGAGATATCCAGGACGCCGAGCGCGCCTGAGCGAAGAGGTGCGGGAAGCTCGGAATGTGCGATATCGAGCGCCGTACCGGCTGCTATGCCGAGGGGCTGCAGATCGAGTATACCGGGGGTGGACTCAGTCAGAACAATCGCCCAGCGGGTACATCGTTCCGCAGTTGCTACAGGGTTTCTTGCACCCGCCGGCGCTGTTGGAGACCTCGAAACCGCAGCGCATGCATGTACACGGGGCGGCGGGGTGGCGGGGCGGCGGGGCTGGTTGATTCAAGGCGGACCAATCCCGGGCAAGCGGACCTGAGAAGGGCAAACTCGGCATTCGCTGGCCCGCTGCCCCGCTGCCCCGCTGCCCCGCCCTACCCAATCCGGTACGCCCCCGTCAGAAAGGGGTTGGTGAGCCGCTCCATGCCGATCGTGGTGTCGGGACCATGACCGCTGTGAACCACGGTAGAATCCGGCAGGGAGAGAAATTCCGACTGAATGCTGCTCATGAGGGTCGCCGTGTCTCCGCCCGGCAAGTCAGTGCGGCCGATCGATCCGTTGAACAGAACATCACCGCCGAAGATCATGCCCTCGCCCAGAAAGCTGACGCTCCCGGGAGAGTGTCCCGGCGTGAACCGAACGGCGAACTCGAATCCACCGACAGACAGCAGCTGTCCCGCCTGAAGCTGATGGGTGGGTGCGGGCGGGGGCTCGAGCGCCATGCCGACCCAGGCCCCGTACTCGGGGAGGGCCTCGTACAGGGGACGGTCGAGAGGGTGAAGATGAATCGGGGCACCCGTAGCCGCGTGCACTGCTGCGACGCCCATGATGTGGTCGATGTGAGCGTGGGTAAGCCAGATGGCCTGTGGCGTCCAGCTGCGCGCATTCAGCTCGCGGAGGAACAGCGTGGAGCCTTCACCGGGATCGATGATGACTGCCTCGCCGCTCCCCCGATCAGCCACCAGATAGCAGTTCTCCACGAACTGGCCGTTCGGAAGCGATACGACCTCGAGGTCAGACACCGACTTGAGCACTCGCGGCCAGCCTGGCTTTGCGATCGGTCAGGTACTTCTCCACCGCCACTGCTGCCGTCGTGGCATCTCCCACCGCCGTAGTGATCTGCCGAGTCAGCTGCGCGCGCACGTCGCCGGCCGCGAACAGACCCGGAATGGAGGTCATCATGCGGTCATCGGTAATCAGATATCCGGCAGGATCGTGCTTGGCGTGCTGCTTCACCAGCCCGGTGTTCGGCTGGAAACCGATGAAAATAAAAGCCCCAGTCGCGGCCAGGGATGACGGCTCGCCCGTCAGGCTGTCGACCAGCTCGACCGACTGAAGGCCACCGGGTCCACCCTTGAATTCCCGCACCTGCTTGTTCCAGATCACCTCGATCTTGGGATTGGCGAAAAGCCGCTCCTGGAGGATCTTCGATGCGCGGAACTGGTCCCGCCGGTGTACGACATACACCTTTTCAGCGTAGCGGGTGAGATAGTCCGCTTCTTCCACCGCTGCGTCACCGCCGCCGATCACGGCGAGCGTCTCCCCCTTGAAAAATGCCCCATCGCACACGGCGCAATAGGAGACTCCCCGCCCTGCATACTCCAGCTCACCTGGGACCTCCAGCTTGGTGGGTGTCCCGCCGGCCGTGAGGATGACGCTGGGGGCTTCATACACGTGCCCCAGGGCGGTCGCCACCTGGAATATGCCGTTCTCCTGTCGGACGATCGACAGCACGGTGTCCTGGCGAATGTCGGCCCCGAACTTCACCGCGTGCCCAGTCATCAGGTCGGCCAGCTGACGCCCCAGGACGTGCTCGAATCCGGGATAATCGTCGATCCATTCGGTGTTGAGCAGCTCTCCGCCTGGAACTCCGCGCTCCAGCAGCACCGATCGCAAAAGACCGCGTCCGGCATAGAGGGCAGCACAGAGGCCAGCCGGCCCTGCACCGACGATGACGACGTCCCTCTCTTCGCTGCTGATCATGAGTTCCCCAGAGCTATTAGCTATTGGCAATGGACTAGTAGCGAATCGCACTCCCAAAATATAGAACGTCCTGAAGTTCCCGGCTGTTCCGAACAGCCTTCACCCCAGGTGCAACAAATTGACCGCGCCATGGCAGCGCGACACGGTGCCCACCAGTACATCAACCGCCGATCCCCCTGCCCCTGCCGCGGTCACGGCCTGATCGCCCGCCAGGACCGCGCTGACATCAAACATTCCGACGCCAAACACCCGATGCTCGCATACGAAGAGGACCGGTCCGGCGGTAGGCGACAAGTGATCCAGCCTGCGCGCCAAACCTTGCATGGCTTCCGCCATCTCCCAGGTGCGGGGAGCCCGAATCACGGGGCAGATGGCAGGCTCGATGCAGTGGGTAGGACAGATCCAGTCGGCAAACGAGACGTAGCGGGTTCCATCGGGAGCGCTCATGTCGTAGGGCGTCCCCGGCTCCTGGTTCACCGGCCGAGTCTCTATGGGTCGGCCGGGCCAGCGGGAGCGAGCGCGCCGCACCAGCCATTCGTACATGAGGTGGGGCATGAGTGGGGACGGGACAATTGCATCGACGGGATCGGCGGGCGCCTGCTGTCCCGCGCCGAGATAGCCGTCGAAGAAATCACTCCACTCCTGGACTATCAGACGGCGAGTACTGTCTGCGCCCAGCTCCCGCGCCAGCTGGCAGTCGCTATCGCGATCGACCACCAGCAGCTGCCGGTAGGCCACCCGACCTCGGTCGCGGGCCCGTTCCAGCTGTCGAGTGTAGAACGTTCCGTAACAGCCGCCGCCGACAATAACAATGTCGCGAAAGTCGACCCTATCGGATATGGCGTCCACCGTCGACAACCAGTACCTCCCCCGTGACGAAGTCCCCGCCTTCCAGAAGGTATAGCAGTGCGGAGACCACATCGGACGGGCTGCCCAGCCGGCGGAGCGGCGTGGCCCGGGCGAGCCGCTCGCGCTCCTCGGCGTCGTACTCCTCGGGCACCAGAACCGCCCCGGGAGCGATGGCGTTCACGGTTACCAGGGGGGCCAGGCTGCGGGCCAGAACTTTCGTCAGCATGACCACCCCAGCCTTACTAACGGAGTGGGCGGCAAACCCGGGCCATGGCTCCAGTCCCGCCAGGTCGGCCAGGTTGATCACCTTGCCACCCGTCTCCCTGAGCGCGGACGCTGCCCCCTGGGTGCAGAAGAACACCGCGCGCAGGTTCAGGTTGAGGATGGCGTCCCACTGTTCCGGAGTGGTCTCGTCCAACGACAGCCGATGCATGACGGCGGCGGAGTTGACCAGCACGTCGAGCCGCCCGAACTGTTCCACCACGCGCTGCGCCAGCGCCCGCGCAGCCGAGGCGTCGGTCAGATCGGCCTCGAAGCATGCGGCTCTGCCACCCTCGGCGACAATCTCCTTCCTCAGCTCTTCGGCGCCCCGACTCGACGCATGATGGTGGATTGCCACGGCGGCGCCGCGGCCCGCGAGCGCAGAAGCCATGACCCGGCCCAACCGGCGCCCCGCACCCGTAACCAGGGCGACGCGGCCCTTCAGCTCCATCAGATGGAGCCGGCCGACACGGGAGAGATCGGGAGGATTTGGCCGGTCATGGTCGCGCCCGGGGCTGCCAGCGACATCACGCCATCGGTGATCTCGTGCATTTCGACGTAATGGCCCGCCTCGCCCGCCGCCGCCACATTGTCCACCGTTCGCACCATGGCGGGGGCGATGGCATTGACCCGCACCTGCCGATCCTTCAACTCGAGGGCCAGGCTCCTGGTAAATCCGGCTACCGCGGCCTTGGAGGCCGAGTACACCGCCATGGGGGTCTGGGGATTGAAGTACGCAATCGAGGAAAAGTTCACGATGGAGCCCCGGCTCCGGGTCAGCGCTTCGATCGCCGCCTGCGACACCAGGGCGGTGGTCTTGAGATTGATCGCGAGCTCGCGGTCGATTGCCTGGGCTGTGATCTGCTCGATGGGACCGAAGGTGGTAAGCCCGCCGGCGACATTGACCACCACGTCCAGACGGCCAAAGTGCTTCAGCGCCACTTCCACGGCGAGCGAAGCAATGTCAGGCTGCGTCAGGTCGCCCGCGCAGGGCCTTGCGTCCACACCCTGTGCGGCAAACTCCCGTACCCGCTCCGCCACCCCAACCGCATTAAGGTCGCACGCAACGATCTTGGCGCCGGCCTTCCCAAAGGCGAGTGCAACCGCGTTTCCGATCTGTCCCGCCCGTCCCACGCCGGTTACCAGGACGACCTTCCCCCCGAAATCGAAGCTCATTCGCCGTCCAGACTTTCGAGGATGATCGCCGCGCCGGGCGCGCCGGACTGGGTGTAGAGCACGGTGCCGTCCCGGTCGATCAGGCAGACCGATCGCGCGATCCCTGGCAGCAGCGGCTTCACGGATCCATAGGCCCGGCTGATCGACTGGTCAGGATCGGACAACAGCGGGAACGGCAGTCCCAGCTTGGCCGCGTAGGCCGTATGGCGCTCAGCCGACGCCGGATTGACGCCGAAAGGCCGAATGCCGCGATCGGTGTAGGACTGGATCTCATCGCGCACGGCGGAGAGTTGGCGGTTTCAGCCGGGGGTGTTATTGCCGGGATAGAAGACCAGCAGCACCCGCGACTGCTGCAGCAGCTGGCTGAGTTGATAAGTCTGACCATCGGAGGCGTGGGCCGTAAAGTCCGGCGCGTCAGTGCCCGGCTGAAGCAAGCTCATGAGGCGATGCGGTTGAGAGAATGGTGCTGAAAGTCGTCCAACCGCTCGAGCCACTCGAGCGGTACTTGCTGCGACCCGATCGTACCGTGAGTGACACCGGGCTCTGGGTCGCCGTGCCAGTCGCTACCACCGGTTCGGAGCAGGCCCAACTTGAGCGCGATATCAGTAAGGCGCACGCGGAGGTCCGGGTCGTGGCTCGGGTGACGCGTCTCGACGGCGTCCAGGCCCTCGCCCTTGAGCCGCTCGATGCAGGTACGGGTGCCCCGCTCTTTGAGGTGCGCCACCGACACCAGACCGCCAGACCCATGGACTACCTCGACTACGGCGGCGAATGACGGCAGCGTCTTTTCGACGAAGGCCGGGCGCCCCTTCCCGAGATAGCGGTCGAAGGCATCTCCCAGGTCGGCGGCGCTTCCCTGCCTGACTATCGCCCGAGCGACGTGCGGTCGTCCCACCGCCCCAGTCCCCGACTCCTGCAGAACATCCTCGAACGAAAGCTCCACCCCGAGCCGCTGGAGCTGTTCCACCATGGCACGGGCTCGTCGCACCCGGTCGGCGCGGCAGCGCTCCAGAAACAGATTCAAACCCGGTGAATCAGGCGGGAGGTAGTAGCCCAGCACGTGCATCTCGCCCCAGGGCGCTGCCGCGGAAAACTCACAGCCGCCCACCACCCGGACCCCGTATCGCTCGCCGGCCGCCGTCGCTTCGGCAATGCCGGCGAGCGTGTCGTGATCCGTCAGAGCTATTGCCTGGAGGCCGGCTGCCAGCGCCCGCTTCACGACCGCCTCGGGAGCCAGGCTTCCATCCGAGGCAGTCGAATGCACGTGCAGATCGATGGTGCCCGCCCGGCGTGACTCCTCGCTGGCCGAGGTCAGCGGCGGTACCCCATTTCCGGCGCGGTCCACGATGGCTGGGAGTGGGCCAGCAAGTCTCGCAGTTCGGCATCAGTCAGGTTGCTGAGCGATGCTTCACGGCTCTTGGCGCCGAGCGGGGAATAGCGGCTGACGCGCTGCTCCCGGTCGGGACCGACGCCACGGGTGAAGATCACGCCGAACTCGTCTTTCACGTACTGCGTCGTCCGCCCGCTGGCCGCGACCTGCCATTCCCCGCCCTCGAATTCGATGATTCGTCTCGGCATCTCAGGCACCGGCTTCCGTGAACTCTTCGAGGGTGGCCTTCAACGAGGCCATAAACCGGTCCGCATCGGCTCCATCCACGATGCGGTGGTCGAACGCGAGGGAAAGCATGCCCAGGGTGCGGACCGCGATCATATCAGTGCCGTCAACGGTGATGACCGCGGGCTGTTTGGTGATGCTGCCCACGCACAGGATTGCGGCCTGAGGCTGATTGATGATGGGCGTACCGATCACTGACCCGAACACACCCGGGTTCGTGATCGTGAAGGTGCCCTTCTGCACCTCGTCCGGGCTCAGCTTCTTGCTGCGGGCCCGTTCGCCCAGATCGTTAATGGCCCGAGCGATGCCGAGGAGCGAAAGCTCGTCGGCATGCTTGATCACGGGCACGATCAACCCCCACTCCAACGCCACGGCGATACCAAGGTTGATGTCGCGACGGAAGAGGGTGCTTTCACCCGAGACCGCCGAGTTGAGCACCGGATGCTTCCGCAGATTGTCGGCCACGGCCTTGGCGATGAAGGCGAGGTAGGTCAGGTTCACACCCCGGTCGGCGTATTCCTTCTTCTTGCGAGCCCGGATCTGCGCGATGCGGGTGTAATCGATCTCGAAGACCGTATTAACGTGCGGGGAGACCCGCCGCGACATGACCATATGATCCGCGGTGAGCTTACGGATCCGGGACCAGGGCTCGACCCGATCACCCTCCCACGGATCGACGGTCGCTGCGGCGGGCAGTGGGGCAGCGGGGCTGCGGGGCGGTTGGGCCGTACCCGCGCGTTCCGGTGCACCCGTGCCTGCCCCGCCGCCCCGCGGCCCCGCTGTTGTCGTCCCGCCTTCTATGTAGCTCAGGATGTCATTCTTGGTGACCCGGCCCGAGAGACCGGTACCGGGAATAGTGCTGATGTCCACCTTGTGTTCCGCCGCCATCTTGCGAACCAACGGCGTCGATTTGCGCTGCAGGCGCTCCTCCAGCGATTCGACCGCACCGTTCCCCCCGGTGGCATCGCTGATCGAACGGCCATCCGGCACTGGGCCTGCGGACGCGGCGGCCGGCATTGACCTGGCTGGCGCTGATTCACTGGCGCGGGATCCTCCCTTTGGAGGAACCGCGGGGGCTGGCGCCAGGGGCGCGGGGGGTGCCCCAGCCGGCGTCGCCGGCTTCTGAGGAGCCGGCGCGCCCGGAGACGGGGCCGCGGGAGCCTTGGGCTTTTCGGCGGCAGTCGAGGCATCGGTCTCGATCCGCGCCACGACCGTTTGCACCGCGACGGTCTCGCCTTCCTGCACCAGAATTTCGGCCAGTACTCCGGCCGTAGGGGCCGGAATCTCGGCATCCACCTTGTCGGTAGAGATCTCGAAGATCGGCTCGTCCCGCTTGATCGTCTCCCCCACCTTCTTGATCCAGCGGGAGAGGGTGCCCTCGGCGATCGACTCGCCCATCTGGGGCATGATGACGTCTATTTTGGCCATACGAATCTCCGATTCAGCGGGGCAGCGGGGCCGCGGGGCAGCTTGATCGACCCGGACTCCGTCACCCTGCACCATCCCAACCTAATTGCCTTCCTGCCCTACCGCCCCGCCGCCCCGCTTAGTACGCAGCCAGCCACCGGGCCGCCCGTACGATGTCGCCGGTCTGGGGCAACACGAAATCTTCGAGCTGCGGGGCATAAGGCAGTGGCACGTCATGCGCCGCCACCCGCTTGATCGGGGCATCGAGCCATTCGAACGCCAGATCGTTGATGCGGGCGGCGATCTCGCCGGCGACTCCACCTGTCACCGTGTCCTCGTGCACGATCAGCACACGATTGGTCTTCTTGACGGTGGCGGCAATCGCCTCGTCGTCCATCGGCAGTAGCGACCGCAGGTCCAGCACCTCGACCGAAAGCCCGTCTTCCCGCTCCAGCTGCTCGGCAGCTTCCAGCGCCTTCCATACGGTGGCGGCGTAGGTGATGATGGACAAGTCGCGTCCTTCCCGAGCCAGTCGAGCCTTGCCGATGGGCACCACGTAATCGCCCTGGGGAAGCTCTTCCTTGATGCGGCGATACAGATACTTGTGCTCGAAGAACAGCACGCAGTCCTCGTCCCGGATGGCCGACTTTATCAGCCCCTTCGCGTCGCTCGCCGTGGCTGGATAGACGATCTTGAGGCCCGGTGTATGGAGGAAGGCCGCCTCGGGATTCTGTGAATGAAAGGGGCCACCCCGGACGTATCCACCGCTGGGCCCGCGCACCACCATGGGGCAAGGCAGGAAGGCGCGGTAGCGGGCGGTGGCCACATAGTTGGTGAGCATGTCGTAGGCGCAGGAGATGAAATCGATGAACTGCATCTCGCACACGGGGCGCATGCCCATGTGGGCGGCTCCGGCCGCTGCACCGACGATCGCGGCCTCCGAGAGCGGCGTGTCGATAACCCGCTGTTCGCCGAAGCGGGTCTGCAGGCCTTCGGTCACCTTGAACGCACCGCCGTAGGCGCCGATGTCTTCGCCCATACAGATGACATCGGCGTCCCGCTCCATCTCCTCGAACAATCCCTGCCGGATGGCCTCCAGGTAGGTGGTCTCACCCATCGTGAGTGCCCCAGCTGGCCGGCCGCTCGTGGGCCTCGACCGCCGACCGCACGCCTTCCCGATACCAGAGCACCGGGGTCTCGGCCGGATCGGCATAGATCCCGTGCAGACCATCGCGCGGCTCCGGCGCCGGTGATGCCTCGGCCTCCTCCGTCGCCCGATCGATCTCGACCACCACCCGGGCGTCAATTCGCTCCAGCTCCGCCGCCGGCACGCCTTCCTGCCCGGTGAGCACCTTGGTGAAGCGATCCAGCGGATCATTCTCCCGGGCCCAGCGATCGATTTCGCCCGTCGGCACATAGGACTGGTTGTCGTGCTCCGCGTGGCCTTTGCGACGGTAGGTCATCAGCTCGACCAGCGTAACGCCTTCGCCGCGGCGTGCGCGGTTCACCGCTTCCTTGGTGACCTGATAGGTCGCTACGACATCGTTGCCGTCCGCCCGCACCCCGGGTATCCCGTAACCGATCGCCTTGTCCTTGAAGCTGGTGCAGGCGGTCTGCTTGCTTGTCGGCGTGGAGTACGCGTAGCCGTTGTTTTCCACGATCACGACCAGGGGGCAACGCTGGACAGCGGCGAAGTTGATCCCCTCGTGGAAGGCGCCGGTAGACGTGGCGCCGTCTCCTACGTACACCAAGCCGACCCGTTCCTGCCGCCGAAGCTTGAACGAGAGCGTCACCCCAGCCATCACCGGGACCATATCGCCCAGATGGGAGATCTGGCCGATGAATCCCCGGATGGTGTCGCCGAAATGGATGTTGAGCTCGCGGCCCCGGGTGGGTGAGTCTCCTTTGGCCATGTACTGCCGCAGGATCTCCAGGGGCGTCGCTCCCTGGACCAGCATGGAGCCGAGATTCCGAATCAGGGGGGAGAGCACGTCTCCCTTGGACCGGTCGAGCGCGTAGGCCGAGCCGACCGCGTCGGCTTCCTGTCCCAGGGAGCGGAACAGGCCGCCGACCACCTTGGTCTGGCGATACAGGTTGACCAGCCGCTCTTCCAGGGAGCGGGTGAGCCGCATGTAGTAGTAAAGCTCGAGCAGCTGGTCCCGGGTCAGGCCCGGAGTGGATGCCTTGGACGCGGCGACGGCGCCACGACTGGCCATGCTTTCGCCCTTACACCTTCACCCCGGCCGGCCGGCCGGAGACAGCGGAGCGGATGCCCGACTCGATCCTCATGCCGTAGAACGAGCGGTGGACAAACATGAGCGAGATCAGGAAGAACACTACCGCCAGCACCCGGGCCAGGGTGCCCGACCCGCCGGCGCTGAGGTAAACGCCCAACTCCACCGCCAGGAGGCCGAACAGCGTGGTGAACTTGATCACCGGATTCATGGCGACCGAAGAGGTGTCCTTGAAGGGATCGCCCACGGTATCTCCCACGATGGAGGCGTCGTGCAGCGGAGTGCCTTTCATCTTGAGCTCGGTCTCCACGATCTTCTTGGCGTTATCCCAGGCGCCGCCCGCATTGGCCATGAAGATGGCCTGGAACAGGCCGAACATCGCGATGGAGATCAGGTACCCGATGAAGAAGAAGGGCTCGATGAAGGCGAAGGCGAGCGTGGAGAAGAACACCCCGAGGAAGATGTTGAACATCCCCTTCTGGGCATACTGGGTACAGATCTCGACCACCCGCGTGCTGTCCTCGGTCGACGCCTTGGTGACGCCCTCGAGCCTGATATTGGCCTTGATGAACTCAACCGCCCGGTAGGCGCCGGTCGTAACTGCCTGGGTGGAGGCTCCGGTGAACCAGTAGATCACGGCGCCACCGGTGATGAGTCCCAGCAGGAAGGGCGGGTGCAGGATCGAGAGGAACTCCATGCCGCTGGTGAGCCCGTGCGTCAGAGCCATGATGATGGAGAAAATCATCGTGGTGGCGCCCACAACCGCGGTGCCAATCAGCACTGGTTTTGCCGTCGCCTTGAAGGTGTTCCCCGCCCCGTCGTTCTCCTCCAACAGCTCCTTGGCTGTCTCGAAGTTGACGTCCATGTTGTAGTCGCGCTTGAGCTCCTGCTTCACACCCGGCACCTGCTCGATTAGCGATAACTCGTAGATCGACTGCGCATTGTCGGTCACCGGGCCGTAGCTGTCCACCGCGATCGTCACCGGACCCATGCCCAGGAAGCCGAAGGCCACTAGGCCGAAGGCGAAGATGGCCGGGGCCTTCATGAGCTCTCCCACGCCCATGGTGCTGACGCCATAAGCGACGGCCATGAGGCCCATGATGGTAATGCCGAGCCAGTAGGCGGAGAAGTTACCGGCCACGAAGCCCGAGAGAATGTTCAGCGAGGCACCACCCTCACGCGAGGATGTGACCACTTCGCGCACGTGCCGCGAGTCGGTCGAGGTGAAGACCTTGACGAACTCGGGAATGATCGCGCCGGCCAGGGTGCCGCAGCTGATCACGGTCGACAGCTGCCACCACAGATCGGAGTTGCCGCCCAGATCCGGGATGATGACGTACGAAAGGAGGTATGTGAGCGCCACCGAGACCAGCGAGGTGAACCAGACCAGCTGAGTCAGGGGCGCCTCGAAGTTGAAGCGGGTGGCGTTGCCGTAGCGCCCCTGAGAGATGGCGTTACTGATCAAATAGGAGAAACCGGAGGCCAGCACCATCATGACCCGCATCAGGAAGATCCAGACCAGCAGTTCCGCCTGCACTGACGTGTCCGTCACGGCCAGCACGATAAACGAGATAAGCGCGACACCGGTGACGCCGTAGGTCTCGAACCCGTCGGCCGTGGGCCCTACCGAGTCGCCGGCGTTGTCCCCGACGCAGTCGGCGATGACGCCGGGGTTCCTGGCGTCATCCTCCTTGATCTTGAATACCACCTTCATCAGGTCCGAGCCGATGTCGGCGATCTTGGTGAAGATGCCGCCTGCGATACGAAGTGCGGCGGCACCCAGCGACTCACCGATCGCGAAGCCCAGGAAGCAGGCGCCCGCGACGTCGGCCGGAATGAAGAGAAGGATGGCCAGCATGAAGAGCAGCTCGACCGAGATGAGCATCATTCCCACGCTCATGCCCGCGCGCAGCGGGATGTCGCACACCGGCCATGCCTTCCCCCGCAGGCTGGCAAAGGCGGTGCGGGAGTTGGCCAGGGTGTTGATGCGGATGCCGAACCAGGCCACGCCATAGCTGCCACCCATGCCGATCAGGCTGAACAGCAGGATGACCGCGATCTTGGGAAGCTCGAGCCCGGTCACCACAAAGTAGATGACGATGACGGTGCCGATGAAGCCAAACAGCGCCAGGAGCAGTTTGCCCTGCTGCCGCATGTAGGCCTTACAGGTCACGTATATGAGCTCGGAGATTTCCGCCATCGAGCGGTGCACCGGGAGGTTTTTTACCCGGGTGTATGACCACAGGCCGAACAGAAGCCCGAGGACGCAGACGAACAGGCCGGAAAGCAGGATTTCGTGGCCGGTGAACCCGAGGAAATCTCCCTGGTTCAGATCCGGCAGCCTGAGGTTGACCTCGCCGCCAGGGCGGTGCTCGGGTGCGCCTGCCCCCTGGGCTACCTCCTGGGCGGCAAGGACCGGAAGTGCCGTCGGGGCAATAGCCCCGAGCAGCAGGAGCAGTAGTACTCTCGCGGTACAGGCGCGGATCATCGTCAGCGATCTCCTGGGCTTCACGGGCATGGATGGGGTGAGTCGTGGAAGAGGGGGTTCAGTACGCGCCGATCGGGCGGTGCGCCGGCTCGGCCATGGTGTGGACCTTCGTGAGAAAGCGCTTGGCCAGCTTGTCCGCCTCGCTTTCGCCGGGCTGGTCGGTCTCGACTGTAACCAGCGTGTAGTGGCCGCCTTCCGCCTGAACCGTCACGACAATGCGTCCCATCGTCCCGGAGAACTGGCGGCGGCGAGGCTCCTGCTGGCCAGGGGTCAGGAACCCTCCGAAGAACTGTCCTGCTCCGGTAAGCACCTGGTCCGGCGGCAGGTGGGTGCGGTGGAAGTATTTCATGGCCGCATCCAGCCCTTACGCATCCTGATAGTATTCCGGATCGAGATGGGTCACCTGCTTCTCACCCATCAGGAAACGCAGCGTGTTCTTGAGCTTGATCTGTTGGATAAAGAGGTCGTGCTCGGGATAGAGGCCGGGCGCCACCTGCGGGCTCTTGAAGTAGAAGGAGAGCCACTCCTGCACCCCGCTCAAGCCGGCACGTTGGGACAGGTCGAAAAAGAGGGCCAGGTCGAGCACCAGCGGGGCGGCGAGAATGGAATCCCGGCAGAGGAAGTCCACCTTGATCTGCATCGGGTAGCCCAACCACCCGAAGATGTCGATGTTGTCCCAGCCTTCCTTATTGTCGCCCCGGGGCGGATAGTAGTTGATCCGCACCTTGTGGTACATCTTGCCATACAGCTCGGGATATAGCTGGGGCTGAAGAATGTATTCCAGCACACCGAGCTTCGATTCTTCCTTGGTCTTGAAGCTCTCCGGGTCGTCCAGTACCTCGCCGTCCCGGTTGCCCAGAATGTTGGTCGAATACCACCCGGCCACCCCCAGCATCCGCGCCTTGAACATCGGAGAGAGCACCGTCTTGACCATGGTCTGGCCGGTCTTGAAGTCCTTCCCCCCGATGGCGACGCCCTTGGTCTTGGCCAGCTGCTCCATGGCGGGAAAGTCGCACGTCAGGTTCGGCGCGCCGTTGGCAAACGGCACCCCTTCCATGATGGCGGCGTAAGCATAAAGCATGGACGGAGCAACCGTCTGGTCGTTGGCGTCGATCGCCTTCTCGAACGCCTCGAGGGTCCAGTGCGTCGGCCCCGGGCTGATGAAGATCTCGGTCGACGCACACCAGACCATCACCAGCCGGTCGCATTTGTGCTTGGTCTTGAACTGCTTGATGTCCTTCCGAAGAGCCTCGGCCAGCTCCCGCTTGCTATGGCCCGGCTTGACGTTGGTTCCCTCGAGGCGCTTGACGTAGCTCTGATCGAAAACCGCGGGCATCGGCTTGATGCCTTTGAGAAAAGCCGAGATGGGCTCGAGGTGCTCGTGACGGTCCAGGACCCCGGCGCGAACGGCAGCCGTATAGGCATCGTCCGGAATCGGGTCCCAGGCGCCGAACACCAGATCTTCGAGGGATGCCAGCGAAACGAACTCGCGGATCAGCGGGACCCGCTTGTCGGTGCGTTTGCCCAGACGAATAGTGCCCATCTGGGTGATCGACCCGATGGGTCGAGCGGTCCCGCGCCGGATGTTCTCGACCCCGGCGATGAACGTCGTGGCTACCGCACCCAGCCCCACACACAACACTCCGAGCTTTCCCTGCGCCGGGGCGATCTTCCGGGCGTTCTGTTCCGCCACTGCTACGGTCCTTTCGCGAGAGAATCGAGCGAGGCGTGTTTCACCTCCGTAGTGTGCTTTACCCCGACGGCCTGCTTGACCTCTTCCCGCCGGAGTGCGTCGTCCACCCGGCCGGCGTGCTGATAGACGTAGACGAACCGCTGCACCACCGTGATCAGGGATGCGATGGCCAGCGCCGCGACGATCCCTTCGAGCAGGAGTGCCCGCGGGCCGGCCCCGAACACCACCGAGGCGATGCCGAGCCCCAGGATCCGTTCGGCGCGCTGAGCGATCCCGACTTTGCAGTCGAGGCCCAGTCCCTCGGCGCGGGCCCGGGCGTAGGACACCAGTACCGAGCCGAGAATAGCCACCATGCACAGAATGACGGCCGGAGTGCGGTAGGCCACCTCGGGAGCGGTCAGCAAAAACGCGCCGATGCCGATGAATGTGGCACCGTCGCCGACCCGATCGAGCGTCGAATCGTAGAACGCGCCGAATCGGGTAACCATGGCACCGCCGCGGGCCACCTGGCCGTCGAGGGTGTCGGCGATGCCGCTCAGCAAGAGCAGTGCTCCGCCCAGCCGAATGTGCCCGGTGGCGTATGCGATGGCAGAGACGAGCACCAAACCCGTCCCCACCGTCGTGATGGTGTTCGGCCGCACTCCTGCCCGGATCAGACGTTCTACCAAGGGGTTGACCGTGGCGTAGAACGGCTTCTCCAGTGAACCCAGCAGCTTCACCGTGGTAATTCCTTAGCAAGTAGCCGGGCGAAAGGATAACTGGCGAAACCGCTTAGGGCAATCGGAGGAGAACACTCGCGGCGCTCCTTTTCCCTCTATTCCGGATACAGGAGGAACTTCCGGCGGCGCTGCTCGAAACCCGCCAGCTCCTGCTGCCAGCGTCGGGCGATGCTCGAGACCGGCTCGGCGCGCTCGATGGCGGTTCTGAGGTCGGGACCGCCAGCGAGGCGGTCGAACTGAGCCGGCCGGAAACCGAAGTCGGCGGAGTGCGCGGCTTTCAGCGCGGCCAGCAGATGCACCGCGGCGAGGGTGGGATCGTACCGCTGCCGGTCGGTGGTGATGAGGCGGATGCCAGACACGAGGGTATCGGGATATTTTCCGTCGCCCGGCGCGCCCGGCCGAAATGTGGTACCGGCAAACCGGACGCCCGGCGGTGCCGCGCGGCGAAGACGCGCAAGGACCGCGGCGGTGTCCAGCCACGGCGCTCCAATCTGTTCGAACGGCGCCTCGCTCCCCCGGCCGACCGACAGATTGGTCCCCTCGAAAATGCAGAGGCCCGGGTAATGGTACAGACTTTCGAGGGTGCGTAGATTCAGGCTCGGCGCGACGAAGGGCAGACCGGTCGCTGCGAAGTCCATGGACCGACGCCAGCCATCCAGCGGGATGACATGCAGGTCGGCATCCAGATTCAAGGTTTCCCGGGCCAGACGCGCCAGCTCGCCGATCGTCATGCCGTGGCGCATGGCGATGGGAAATCGTGCGACCGCTGAGGCCGTCACGCTATCTTGCACCTCCCCCTGCACCGCACCTCCGATTGGATTGGGACGATCGAGCACGATCACCGGCAGCCGCGCCTTCGCGGCGCCCTCCATGACCGTGGCGACCGCGGCCGGATAGGTGTAATAGCGGGCCCCGGCGTCCTGCAGATCGATCACCAGCACATCCACCTGCTCCAGCATCGCTGGAGACGGTGGGTGGAGCCGGACGCCGTCGTGCAACAGATAAACCGGGGTGCCGGTGGCCGAGTCGATCTCCTGCCGGCTCTCCGGGGCGACGTCCACATCGATCACCCCGCGAAGGCCGTGTTCGGGCGCGAAAACTGCTGTCACCCGAAGCCCCGCGGCGATGAAAAGGTCCAGATCGCGGCGGCCACTGGCGTCAATGCTCGATTGATTGCCCACCAGCCCGATGCGGCGGCCCTTGACCAGGCCTACGCTGTCGGTAAGCAGCACCTCGACTCCCGGTCGGACCCGCGCCGGAACAGCACCGGTGCCGCCGCCCGCTGCGCAGCTCAGGCAGCACGCCCACAGCCCCCGCAAGACGAGAGATCTGTGCACTTCAAGTACCTCAGCCTTCTGGTTGTCGTGTCAACGGCGTGCGGCCGGGCGGCCCCGGTTCCACCGGTTCAGCCGGCGCAATTCCCGCCTCGTGAAGAAGTGACGGTTGACGTAGACGCCCTGATGGACGGGCTCTCCATCCGCGACAAGATCGCGCAGCTGGTGGTGCCGTGGATCGCAGGCACCTACGCCGCGTTTGACGACGACGCGTTCCGGCGGATGCAGCAGTGGGTCGATTCCCTCCACGTCGGCGGCCTGCTGATATCGGTTGGTTCCCCGCTGGACGTGGCTGCCAAGCTGAACCGTCTGCAGGAACGCTCCCCGCTGCCGCTGCTGGTGACCTCGGATCTGGAAGCGGGCACCGCGATTCGACTGAACGGCGGCACGCCCTTTCCTCCCAATATGGGCATCGGGGCAACGGGCAGCGATACCAACGCCTATGAGCTGGGCCGCATCACCGCGCTGGAAGGGCGGGCGGTCGGCATTCACCTCGCATTTGCCCCGGTGGCAGACGTCAATAACAACCCGGACAATCCCATTATCAACACCCGCTCGTTCGGCGAAGACCCGCAGGCGGTCGCCCGGCTCGTGGCGGCGGAAGTGCGCGGACTCCAGGACCATGGCATGCTGTCCGGCGTCAAGCACTTTCCCGGTCATGGCGACACCGGGACCGATTCACATATCGCTCTGGCCGTGAGCACCTCGAACTGGGCCCGCCTGGATTCAGTGGAGCTGGTGCCCTTTCGGAGCGCGATCGCCGTTGGGGTGACATCGGTCATGTCGGCGCACATTGCATTGCCGGCGATCGATCGAGGCCAGCTGCGTCCGGGAACGGTGGCGCCGAATATTCTCACTGGAATTCTCCGTGACTCGTTGGGCTTCAAGGGACTGGTGGTGACCGACGCGCTGAACATGGGCGGCATCGCCAGCGCCTATGGGGCCGAGGCCGGGGTCCGGGCGTTCCTCGCGGGGGCGGATCTTCTCCTCCAGCCAGCCGATCCCGCAATCGCGATCAATGCCATGGCCACAGCCGTGGCGCGGGGACAAATCTCGAAGGCCCGCCTCGACCGTTCGGTGCGCCGGGTGCTGGAGATCAAGCGGCGGCTGGGACTGTTCCAGCGGCGGACGGTACCCCTGGACAGCATTCCTTCGATCGTGGGCCGGGCTGAATTCCAGGCCGAGGCCCGGGAGATGGCGGCTCGCTCGATCGTGATGGTGAAGGATGTCGGCGGGACGGTGCACGGCTTGAAACGCACGCGGGCAGGGCTCGCTCTCATCACCTATGGCGATGATGACAGCCGGTCCCTGGGGAACACGATGGCGGCCGAGCTGCGCTCCGTCGGACACGCGGTGTCGGTATTCAAGCTCTGGCCGGCCAGTGGGCCGGCCAGCTACGATTCCGCCGCCGCGGTGATTGCCCGCCACGAGGTGACCGTGTTCGCCGCGGTGGACCGGCCGGTTCCGTGGCGCGGTAGCGTAGGGCTGCCGGACGCCATGATGACGCTGATCGAAGAGACCGCACTGGGGCGGCCAACCATCCTGGCATCACTGGGCAACCCATACTTGATCTCAGCACTGCCGAGTGTCGGATCGTACCTCATTGGGTGGCGCGCCAACTCGGTCACCGAACAGGCAATGGCCCGCGCCCTGGCAGGCGAGACGGCTATCACCGGCCGGTTACCGATTTCGATCCCACCCGATTATCGCCGCGGCTGGGGGGTCCAACGGCGCGTCCGGTGAGCCGGGCGCCGGTCGCGCTGATCGCTCTGATCCTTGCTTGTGCTCCGCGGGCCTCTGGTCCGCCGACTATGAATCTCGTGAAGTCCGACTGGGCTGGCGTCACCGCTTTCCTCGACTCCGCCGTCGCGGCTGGTGCCGCTCCGGGGGCGGTGCTCGGCGTTTCGGTGGCGGGCAACAGGTTCCTGCACGCGACCGGACAGCTGGGCGCCGACGAACCGGTGCCGGTTACGCCTTCCACGGTGTACGACCTGGCCTCCCTCACCAAGGTCCTCGGACTGGTCCCAGCGATCATGCTGGCGGTGGAGGAGGGCACCCTCGATCTCGACGCTCCCATCAATCGCTATGTGCCGGGTTTCGCCGGAGACGGAAAGGAGCGAGTGACGGGCCGCCTGCTACTGGCCCATGCGAGTGGAATGCCGGCATGGGCTCCGCTCTTTCGGGAGGCAACCGACCGCCCGGAAGCGTTGCAGCTGGCATCTCGGCTGCCGCTCGAGTCCCCCCCGGGAACGCGCGAGATCTATTCCGACCTCGGTCTCATCGTTCTGACGCAGGCAGTCGAGTCGGTCGCAGGCCAGCGGCTCGACACCCTGCTCCAGCAGCGCATCTTCGGGCCTCTGGGCATGACGTCGGTTGGTTATCTGCCCCCGGTGAAGGATCGCGAACCAATCGCCCCCACTGAGCTTGACCCCTGGCGCGGACACGTGCTCCGCGGCGAGGTGCACGACGAGAACGCCGCAGTCATGGAGGGGGTCTCGGGGCATGCAGGGCTCTTTGGCTCGGCTGGCGATCTGCTCACCTTTGCGGAGTGGCTCCTGAAACAGGGGGATGAACAGACCGAAGCTGCTGCGGTCGGAGCCTCGTACGGCGGGCCCTCGATTCGCCCGTCTACCGTCCGCGAATTCACCCGCAGGCAGAACCTCGTGCCGGGTTCCAGCCGGGCTCTCGGCTGGGACACGCCGTCGCCCGGAGGGAGCGCCGGCCGGCTGCTATCACCGACCAGCTTCGGGCATACCGGCTTCACCGGCACCTCGCTGTGGATCGACCCCGAGCGGCGGGTCGCCATTGTTCTGTTGAGCAACCGGGTCAACCCGAGCCGGAATAACCCGCGCTGGAACCCGGTGCGGGCCCGGATCGCAGACCTCGTGATGACCACCTTGTTCGAGGACGCCAGATGAAACTCATCCTGTCCGACTGGCTCATCATCGCCCTCTACTTCGCCATATCCGCTGCAATCGGACTGGCCTACACCCGCAAGGCGAGCCGCTCGCTCGAAGATTATTTCGTATCCGGGCGCGCTCTTCCCTGGTGGCTGGCGGGAACGTCGATGGTGGCCACCACCTTTGCGGCAGATACTCCGCTTGCGGTAGCGGGGCTGGTGGCCAAGTACGGAGTCGCCGGCAACTGGCTCTGGTGGAACGGAGCCTTCTCCGGCGTGCTGACGGTCTTCTTTTTCTCGCGTCTCTGGCGTCGCGCCGGCGTGCTTACCGATGTGCAGTTCGCCGAGCTGCGGTACGGGGGTTCCCCGGCGGCAGTGCTGCGTGGATTCCGCGCGCTGTACCTGGCTCTGCCGATCAACCTCATCATCATGGGCTGGGTGACCCGGGCCATGGTCACCATTCTCGGTGTCACGCTCGATGTAAATCCGTGGAGCGCAGCTATTCTGCTTTTCGGCGTCACCGCCATTTACAGCATCTTCTCCGGTCTGTGGGGCGTCATCGTTACCGACGCCTTCCAGTTCGTCGTCGCCATGGGCGGTACCATCCTGTTGGCCGTTTTCGCCGTGGAATCTGTCGGTGGTCTCACCAGCCTGGCAGACCAGGCCGCGGCACACTTCGGATCTGCGGATGCAGCATTCGGGGTTCTGCCGGCTGCCGACCAGGCATGGCTCCCGCTCTCCACCCTGCTGATTTTTCTGGGTGTCCAGTGGTGGGCCGCGTGGTATCCGGGTCAGGAACCCGGCGGCGGCGGCTACGTGGTGCAGCGGATTCTTTCGGCCAAGGACGAGCGTCACGGCCTTCTGGCGACGCTCTGGTTCACCATCGCTCACTACGCCCTGCGTCCCTGGCCCTGGATATTGGTTGGATTTGTGGGGCTGATCCGTTATCCGGCTTTGGCCAATCCGGAGGAGGGGTACGTGCGGGTGATGGTTGACGTGCTCCCTTCTCCGTTCAAGGGACTGCTGCTGGCCGCATTCGCGGCAGCGTACATGAGCACCATCAGCACCCATCTGAACTGGGGCGCTTCGTATCTGGTCAACGATGTGTACCTCCGGTTTCTCAAGCCGGACGCCGACCGGCGGGCGCAGGTCATTGCTTCCAGAATCGCAACCGGTGTGCTGATGGTGCTGTCGCTGGTGGTGATGAGCTTCCTGACCAGTGTGGAGCAAGGGTGGAAGCTCCTGATCGGCCTGGGTGCGGGAACCGGTCTGGTGTTCATTCTTCGCTGGTACTGGTGGCGGGTGAATGCCTGGTCGGAGATCAGTGCCATGATCGCGTCCTTCGTCACCTCCGTCATTCTGGCCACGTACGGTTACGACCTCAGCAACCCTGCTGGTCCCGCCTATGCGAAGACAATGCTGATCACGGTGCTGGTCACCACGGTGGTCTGGCTGACGGTGACCATGCTGACGCCGGCCGAGAGCGATGCGACCCTGAACCGATTCTACCGGCAGGTGCGTCCCGGCGGCCCCGGCTGGCGGGCAGTCTCCAGGCGGCTGGGCTTCGGAAACGACCCGATTCCGGGCGGAGCTCTGTCCTGGGTGAACTGGGTAGCCGGGGTGGCAGCGGTCTACTGCGCGGTAGTCTCACTGGGCGCATTCTTGACAGGATCCCAGTTCAGAGGGGCACTCTACGGGGGTGGGGCAATTGCGGCTTTCTTGTTGATACAACGTAACTTGCGTGCTGATCCCACACTCGCAAGCAGCGTTGACACGGCCGAGCGCCCGGGGTTAAGTTTGTAACAGGTTTTTGGGTCCTTTATCCGGCTTGTCCACCAATCACACAAGCCGAAGGAGTCGTAAATGAGCGGTATTGAACAGCAGCAGATTCCCACCGGATTCTCGCTCGTCATCACGGGCCGAGCTGCTGAAGAGGTGCAGAAGTTCATCGCTCAGGAGCAGGTTTCCGCTGAGAGCGCTGGCCTGCGGGTCAGTGTTCTGCCCGGAGGGTGTTCCGGCTTCAAGTACAGCCTCAATATCGAAGAGCGCGCGCTCGACGATGACATGGTCGCTGAAGTGAATGGCGTCCGGGTCTTCGTAGACGGTTTCAGCGCCCAGTATCTAGCGGGCATCACGATCGACTACGTCACGTCGATGCAGGGATCGGGATTCACCTTCAGTAATCCGAACGCCACTGGCGGCTGCGGATGTGGCAGCAGCTTTACGGCGTGAGGCAGTGAGCAGTAAGAAGTGAGGGGTGAGAAGGATGGATAACCTTTCTCGCCCCTTTTTATTTATATGGCGCCAGGCAGCAGCTTCTCACTTCTCACCTCTCACTTCCTAGCCGCCTCTGCATACAACAGACCTCGCCGTCGTCGTTCTCTACTTTGTCTTTACCCTGGGCCTGGGCCTGTGGGTAGCCCGCAGCCAGAAAAGCGCCACCGATTACTTCCTGGGCGCGCGCGACCTGCCCGCCTGGGCCATCCTCCTCTCTATCGTCGCGACGGAGACGTCCGCCCTCACCGTCATCTCGGTGCCGGGCATCGGTGCCCGCGGCGACCTCACCTTCCTCCAGCTCACCTTCGGGTACCTGATCGGGCGTATCGGCGTCGCTGTCTGGCTCCTGCCAGGATACTTTCGCGGCGAGCAGGAGACTGCATACGCCAGGCTGGAGTCCCGGTTCGGTGTGGGAACCCGGCGTCTGACATCGGCCGTCTTTCTGGTGACCCGCTTCCTGGGGGACGCGGTCCGGGTCTTCGCGAGCGCCATCCCCCTCGCGCTGGTGGCCGGGTGGAGCATTCCCACCTCGATCGTCGTGATGGGCCTGGTAACGATGGTGTACACCTGGTTCGGCGGGTTCAAGGCGGTGGTCTGGACCGATGTGCTTCAGCTGTCCGTCTATCTCGCCGGTGGCATCGGCGCGCTCCTGATCGCCTGGTCGCTCGCAGGCGGACAGGGACCCGCACTGGAGCTGGCGCGGAATGCAGGCAAGCTGAACGTCCTGGACCCGGTCATCGACTTCACCCGGACCTATACTCTGCTGGGCGGCCTGCTCGGCGGCGCTCTCTTGTCGGCAGCGTCGCATGGCACTGATCATCTGATCGTGCAGCGGCTGCTGGCTACCCGATCGCTTCGCGACGCACGCGTGGCGCTGATCGGCTCGGGAGTGATGGTGATCTTGCAGTTCACCCTGTTCCTGCTGGTGGGCTCCGCGATCTGGTCCGCCGGCCTGGCGCCGGAAAGCCTGCCTGGCGATCAGATCTTTCCGGCGTTCGTAGTGAATCACCTTCCGACCGGACTCGCTGGACTGGTAGTGGCGGGCATCCTCGCCGCTGCCATGGGCACCCACAGCTCGGCGATCAACTCCCTGGCCTCTTCGGCGACGCATGATCTGTATGCGTCCTGGACCGGCCGCCAAGACCCCATTCACCTGCTGAAGGTCGGGCGGCTTCTCTCCGCCATCTGGGCAGTTGGGCTGATCGGAGGCGCACTCTTCTTCCACTACGCGGCCAGCGGCAACGATACTCCCGTGGTGGTCCTGGCCCTCTCGATTGCGTCGGTAACATACGGTCCGTTGCTGGGCACGTATTTCCTGGCCGGCCGCTGGCACCGGGCCCAGGGGCGAGATGTGGTCGGCGCGGTCGCCGCCACCGTCCTGGTGATGCTGATCGTAGTCTTCGCCAGGCGCCTTTCCGGATCTCCCGGGCTGGAATGGCTGGCCCCGGTGGGGCGGCTCGCCTGGCCCTGGTATGTTCCCCTGGGCACCCTCATTGCCGTCTGCACGGGAATCCTGCTGAGCTATCTTCCCCACGGCTCGGGCAGGAACAGCTCTAGCCACGGATGACACGGATGGGAATGGATCACTCCGTGAGACTGTGACGCTCCTAGACCGTTGAGCCTGCCCAAGACGCAACTGTTCAAACGGCACACCGACGAAGTTCTTGAGTCCAGCCCAGGAGTTGTGCTGTTGACCAGCAGTTCATGGCAAGCCATCGGTAGACGACCTGGAATGGCCACAGAGCGATCCATTCCCATCCGTGTCATCCGTGGCAAAGTTTTTCTTTTGAGGTACCGGAATGGCGAAGATCTTGATTGGTGCCGACGTGGGCGGAACAAAAACAGCGGTCGCGGTCGCGGAGGACGATCGGATCCTTGGCCGCGCCGACGGCCCTGGCGGCGCCGTGCGGCCCGGCCGGGCGCTGGTAGCTGCCACCACCATCACCGAGGTGGTGAGAAGTGCGCTGTCAGCAGCGGGCCGGCTGGCGGGAGACGTTCTGGTGGTTGGTGCGGCGGGAGCTGGCCGGGAGCCCGAGCGGGAAGAGCTGCGGAAGGCGCTCCGCGCGGAAAACATAGCCCCGACCGTGGTGGTCACGACCGATATCGATATTGCGCTGGCTGCCGCGTTCAGCGAGGGGCCGGGCATCGTGGTGAGCGCTGGAACCGGGAGCATAGCGGTGGGACGCGACCAGGCCGGCAAGCGACACCGGATCGGTGGCTATGGATGGCAGATGGGAGATGAAGGGAGCGGCTACGCGATCGGGCGGGCCGCGCTTGGCGCCGTGAGCCGGGCAGTGGATGCCCGGAGCCCCAAGACCGGGCTCAGCGAGCGGGTTCTCCGGGCCACCCGGAGCTCGGACTTTGATGCTCTGGTGCGCTGGGCAGCCACTGCGTCTCCAGCAGAAGTCGCCGCCCTGGCACCCTATGTGCTGGCCGTCGCCGCCGATGGTGACCAGCTGGCTCAAGGGATCGTCGACTATGCCGCCCGGGAACTGTCTCAGCTGGCGATTTGCCTGCTGCCGAAGATGGAGCTCACCCCCCCGGTTCCGGTCGCGGTGACTGGCGGACTGCTCGCGCCCGATCAACCGCTCCGCCGCACCCTTCTCGCCAAGCTCGCCGAGGAGCCGGCGTTTCGGACGACCGACGCACCAGTCGACGCGGTTACCGGCGCACTCCGACTCGCCGCGGCGGCGGCCAACTCCAGCTAGCGTTGCCCTCCTGACGCCACGCGCTGGAGCCTGCTGTGGCGAATCCCATACAGCACATAGATCACCAGACCAATGCCGAGCCAGATGCCGAAGCGAATCCAGGTGAGCCGGGGAAGCTGCAGCATCAGGTAAACGCACGCCACGATGGCCATGATGGGCGTAAAGGGAACCCACGGTGCCCGGAAAGGACGGACCCGGTCGGGCTCCAGCCGCCGCAGCACCAGCACCCCTGCGGATACGATCACGAAAGCGAAGAGCGTCCCGATGTTGGTGAGGTCGACGACTTCGGCGATGTTGGCGAAGGCGGCGAACGTGGCGACGAACAGCCCGGTGATGATCGTGCCGATGTACGGGGTCCTGAAGCGCGGGTGGATCCGCGCCAGAAACGGCGGCAGCAGCCCGTCCCTGGCCATCGACATGAAGATCCGCGGCTGTCCCAGCTGGAAGACCAGGAGCACGCTGCTCATGGCAATGACGGCGCCGAGCGACACGATGAGCCGTGACAACGTCAGCAACCGGGGAGACCCGTCGGCCAGCGCCAGCGCGGTGACCATCGGCTCCGGCGTCCCCAACTTGTTCCATGGCGCGATCCCCGTCATGACCAGCGCCAGGACGATGTAGAGCACGGTGCAGACGATCAGGCTCATGATGATGCCGAACGGCATGTCACGCCCCGGGTCCTTCGCCTCCTCCGCCGCGGTAGAGGTGGCGTCAAACCCGATATAACTGAAGAAGATGATCGCAGCACCTGCGCTGATTCCGGCCCATCCATTCGGCGCGAACCCGCCGAGTGCAGGGTCGTTCCAGTGGTCCGGCTGGATGAGCGTCGCCCCGACGGCGCAGAAGAACAGGATGACGGCGATCTTGAGCACCACCATCGCGGTATTGGAGTTGGCCGACTCGCGGATTCCAATCACCAGCACGACCGTGATGGCCAGCACCACGAGAAACGCCGGAAGATTGGCGATGAAGGGGAAGCCGAAGACCTGGGGCGCGCTGGACAAGGCTGAGGCCAGATACGCGCTCGACGGATCGGTTGCCCCGCCGGCAATCGCCTCCGCGGCCATATGGGCCGATCGGTAATCGGTCGCCAGCCACGGCGGCAGCGACACTCCGAAATGGGTCAGCAGCTCGCGGAAGTAGCCGGACCATCCGATCGCCACACCGATATTTCCTACCGCGTACTCGATAATCAGGTCCCAGCCGATGATCCAGGCCACCAGCTCTCCCAGCGACGCATACGCATAGGTGTACGCCGACCCCGAGATCGGCACCATGGCGGCAAACTCTGCATAACAGAGAGCTGCGAACCCGCACGTCATCGCTGTGATCAGGAATGAGATAACGATCGCGGGACCAGCGCCCGGACGGGCAGCGTCGCCCACGATGGCAGTCCCAGTGGTGGCGAAGATCCCCGCGCCGATCGTAGCGCCGACGCCCAGCGCCGTCAGGTGCCACTTGTTTAGGGAGCGCCGAAGGCCACCGCGCTCGCGGATGTCGTCTTCACAGTCCTGGACGGATTTCCGGAGAAGTAGCCGGCTCATAGTCCCTCGGGTGCGTGGAACCACCTGTCGCTCGACCGACGGCCGGCCGGCTCGAGTGAACGGTGGGCGAATGCGGGCAGCTGGCTACGAGCTGCTCTTACCTGGCAGGGTGACGGATATCGTGATGGTGTCGGCCACCAACGCTCCGTTAGGCGCGCGGGCGGGCGTGAAGCGAAATGCACGCATGGTCTGGTCGAACTGCTTGGCGTATTTCCGATCTCTGATCCGAGGTGCGACACGATACCGTTCCACTCGCCCATCGGCCCGCACCCAGAACGTGACGTCCAGTGAGGCGCCGCGAAGCTCCTTGGGTGGGGAATCGAAGGGAAACGACATGTCGCGAGGCTCCGGTGGTCGCCTGGTGCCCCCCTCCCCACCTCCACCGGTACCGGGCCCCATTCCCGGGCCGACGCCGACACCGGCACCTCCCGTGTTCCCTCCGCCCGAGTTTCCTCCCGCTCCTGGTCCAGCCCCTCCCACCGGGACTGCCGTGTCCACAGCGGGTGGCGCCGAGGTCTCGACCGGCTCGGTGACTGGCTGACTCAACGGAACCGGCTCCGGCACCGGCTTCTGAACCGCGAGTTGAGGAGGAACCGGAGCAGTCACCGTAAACTTCGGCGGTGATTCGACGCGAGGCATCGAAGGCAGCGTAATATACGATACCCGGTTACCCCCGCCACCACCGCCGGAGGTCGGTCCTTCCAGAGTCGGATCTCCGGGTGACAGAGCCCGGCTCCAGAGCCGCTCGCCGTGGAACACCAGGAGCGCGATTAGCGCCAGGTGTAGAGACAGGGAAACGACCAGACCGCTGAACCGGTGCGGGGAGGCCGGTAATTTCAGGCTGGGGATGACTGGTGGCCGCGTACACGCCTCGATGGAAGGTGTTGGATCAGCCTGAAAGATAGGCACCCTGCCTCACGGTATGAGCCTTCCCGAGAGACGATGCACCAGGTCCGAAACGCACGCGCGGGGACCGGTGAGGGTCCCCGCGGTGATCCGAAGCCTCGGCGGGCCTTATGATCCGGTCGCCGCCGGGGCCGCCCTCTTGTCTGCTTCCTTCGGTGTGAACCCGATGATCTGCACGCCGGCACCGCGCGCCACGTCCATTGCGTCAATGACGTCCTGGTAGATCCGGTTCGGCCCCGCCTTGATGAACAATAGCTTGGCTGGACGCGCGTCATAGATCGCGTGGATCTGGGTGTCGAGCTGATCCTTCGGCACCGGCTGCCCGTTGATGGCGTACCCACCGTCGTCGTTGAGCTCCAGCACGATCTGACTGGGCGGGTTCTTGTTCACCGTCGGGGTGTCCGGCGGTGGGACCTGTACGTCGAGCGCCATACGCGAGAGCGGCTGTGTGATCATGAAGATGATCAGGAGCACCAGGAGAATGTCGATCATCGGAACGACATTGGGCTCGTTCGAGAGCTCCCCTCGTGCGGTTCCGGCTCCACCGGCCATATTATTTCTCCTCCTTCTTCTCGGTGGCGAAGAGCCCACCTGCCTTCGGCTCGGTGATGGCCGCCATGACCCGCACGCCGGCGCGACGTGCCGTCTCCACCGCCTCCTGCACCGCGGCGTACTTCAGCTGATTGTCCGCCTTGAAGTACAGAATCTTGTCTTCGGTTCGCGCCGCAAAGATCGAACGCAACTGGTCTTCCAGCGCTCCTGCTGCGATGGGCCGCTGGTTCAGGAAGTAGCGCCCCGCCTGGTCGATGCCGAGGATCACTTCATTCTCCCCTTCCGGCCGCGGATCGAGGTTCTTCCCCTTGGGAAGGGTGGCCTTGAATCCGGCGGCGATCAGCGGCGTGACGATCATGAAAATGATCAACAGTACGAGCATGATATCGATCATGGGAACCACATTCGGTTCCGACTTGACCGAGGTCTGCCCCGCCCCACCAACTGTTCCGGCCATGACTTACCTCCTACCCGGGGTAACTGGTGCGGGACTACGCTCAGCCATGCACGTGTCCGGTTCCAGTCACGGCCTTCTGGGCCTGGAACTCCTTGGTGAAGATCGAACGGCCAAACTCGCTCCCGACGCTCTTGATCAGATAGTCGATGAGCTCCTTCGAGGTGTAGGTCATCTCGACGGTGAGATTCTCGATCTTGGTGGTGAAGTAGTTGTACGCCCACACCGCCGGGATGGCGACCAGCAGACCGAAAGCCGTGGTGATGAGGGCTTCGGCGATACCGGCTGAGATACCGGCGAGACCACCGGACGCGCCCTGAGACGCCATGCCGGTGAAAGCGTTGACGATACCCATCGTGGTACCGAGCAGTCCGACGAACGGCGCCGTGGAACCGACGGTTGCCAGGATGCCAATACCCCGCTTGAAGTCGGCCAGCGTGATCAGCATCTGGCGCTCAACGGCGCGCTCGGCCGAGTTGATGTCGGCTGCGGTGATCGTCGCACGGTCACGCAGCAACGGCTTCACTTCCGCCAAGGCTTCGCCTACCACCCGGGCTACATGGCTCTTCTTGTTCTTCTCGGCCAGGCTGATGGCCTGATCCAGATTCTCTTCCTGGATGGCGCGCGAGAACTGGGGCGCGAACTTGCGGGTCTCGGCCTGGGCCCGCTGGAACTGGATGAACTTCTGGATCATGATGGTCAGCGACCAGATGGACATGATCGCCAGGACGAGGACGACTCCCTTGGCGAAGTACCCCATCTGACCCCAGAGGTGAAGAAGATCTACGCTCATGTTGTGATATCTCCTGGGGGAACGAAGCTAGTTCTGCTTGAACGCGACGGCCTGCTGTACCAGCTGCCTTACCGGCCTGCCTTTGAACTTGGCCGGCTTGAACACGCTCTTGAGAATCGCTTCCCGCGCGGGCTCCGCAAACGCCGGATGCGAGGTCTTGAGCACCTTGAATGACGGTCCTTCAACGTGGCCGGTCGTGTCGACGATGAACTGCATCTCGACGCGGCCGGTAATGCCGGCACTAGCCAGGACTGGCGGATACCGCGGCTGCGGCTGCGAGATCACCTGGACCGGGTCGTCGAGCTGGGCCTCGAGGAACACCTCGCCCGTGACCGGTCCCGTCCCCCCTGCAATGCCTGTCCCGATGCCGCCCTCGACTCCCTTTCCAGTGAAGTCCCGGGGGTCGAACGGCTTCTGGTCCAGGTCCACCGGCGGAATGTCCTTCGGAATGTCCGTGGGCGCCACGACGGTCTGGAATCCCTTGGGAGGAGGATTCGCGGCAACTATGACGTCAGGTGGGGGCTGTTCCGGTGGCGGCTTCGGCGGCTCAGGGGGCTTCAGGAAGACCATCGTCGTGTCCACCGGACGGTTCTTGATGGTCTCGGCCACGCCCTGAGTGGCCTTCACCGCACCGAACACGATCAGGACGTGCAGCACGACAGACAGAACCGTCTGCCCCAGGCTGCGCTGGCTCTTCTGTTTCGACTCGATCAGGTTCTCGAACACGCTACTACCTCCGATGGAGGATTGATCGTGCCCGGAAAGTAAGGCCCGCTTCGAACACTATCTTTGCCCGGAGATGTCATTTCCATTACAACCGCATTAGCGCTTTACGCACCAGCCCCGGACAACGAACAACCCTATGCAAGCACCCCGGGGAAGCCAGTGACCTGACTCACAAGCCGGGACTATGTTACCCGCGGGCTGACTTTCGGCAAGATCGCCCGGAGCACTGCGTGTCACTGCTGATGGAACCGGATCGTCTGCTGCACCAGGACCGCGATGGAGCTGCCCCTTCGGCGTGCCGGCTTGAAACGAGCGTCTCGCAACGCCTCCAGCGCAGCCAGGAAGAAGGCGGGGTGAGTGCTGGACAAAGCGCGCACTGACTGCGGGTTCACCCGTCCATCGCTTCCCACCACGTACTCCACTTGCACTACGCCGCTCACACCAGCCCGTTGCAGCCCCTCCGGATAACGAGGACGAAGCTCCCGGACCAACTCGGGAAGCTCGTCCACCTCAACAGAGTTGAATACCATGCGCGAGGAGTCGATCGGCGCCGAAACCGTCCCGCCCTCGGAGCGGGGAACGAACCGGGTCAGGTCGTCGGGTTCGGAAGCACTACTGAAGCTGACGGTCGGCAACGGTAATTCCGGCGCAGCAAACGGAGCATCCGGCACCTGCGGCGGACGTGGCAGGAAGGCATCCGGCTGGAAATCGCGCTTGTGCAAGGGCTCCGGCTCGGTCATCTCGAATCGGATGGTATCCGCCGGATGAACCTTTGGTGCTGCCGCAGGGGTGGAAGACGTGCCTCCAACAGCGACGCCGATGACCAGGGTATGAGCGACCAGGGCGAGCAGGACTGGCCGACTTCGCGGTACGCGGGGGGTGACTGAAGCTGGAAGGGTCTCGAACATCAGTAGCTCCCGAAAGAGACTCATCCACTAGTTACTACGCCGAGCTGGATGCTTCGTGGAGCCGGAATGACAGAACGATGATGTCGAGGTGAGAAAAGCTATCCCGTGGTGGGCCTGGCCTTCGGCAGACGAACCGTGAACATGGATCCCCGTCCCGGCCGGCTCTGCACCGTGATGGATCCACCGTGAGCCTCCGCGATCCACTTCGTGATCGCCAGACCCAGACCCACGCCGGGGCGCTCACCGGTGCGGGAGCGAGCCGGGTCGGCTCGCCAGAAGCGTTCGAAGATGTACGGCAGATCCCCCGCGGCAATGCCGATGCCGGTGTCACGCACGGACAACGTGACGGCGTCATCCTCCTCCTCGAGGCTGAGAGCGATCCTCCCGCCCTGCGGCGTGTACTTGATGGCGTTGGTGACCATGTTCAGCAGCATTTCTCGAATGCGCCCGCGATCCACAGCCAGTCGGACCGGGTGGTCCGGAACGGTGTGTGCCTCAGTCACGCCAACACCCTCGCCCAGCATCCCGGCGGTCTCCGCCACGTCGACTACCATCTCCCGGAGATCACACTCCTCGACCGCCAGGGGTGCCCGGCCCTCGTCGGCTCTTGCGAGCGTCAAAAGGCTTTCGACCATTTCCGTCATCTGGTTGATCTGCGCCAAAGTTTCATCCAGTGACTGGAGAATTTCCGGCGGTGTGCCGGGGTGAACCAGGGCCCGTTCCACCCCGGCTCGCAGCACCATGAGCGGCGTCTTCAACTCGTGGCTCGCGTCCGCCGTGAACCGGTGCAGGCTGCCGAAGCTCTGCTCCAGCCGGGCGAGCATGCCGTTGACCGTCAGCGCCAGCCGGGCCATCTCATCGCCGGAGATGGGAACCGCAAGACGGCGGTGCAGGCTGCGCCCGTCCGAGATCGCCTCGACTTCGTCCATGATGGTTTCGACCGGACGCAGGCTGGTTTCGGCAAGCCAGTATCCCACCAGGCCGGCGCCTACCAGGATGATCGGTGAGATCAGCAGCATCGAGCGCAGCAGATCGGCGGGGCCAAACGCGGCCTGGTCGGTGGGAGTAGCCACCAGGAGCCCGCGGATATGGGGGCCGGCGTCGTGAACCGGCACCGCCAGAAAGCGGGCCGTGCCGGTGAGTGACCCGAGCGAGAGGGTGCCGGTGTGACGCCGGAGTCCGGGTTGGCTCAGGGGGGCCGCGAGGTGTTCCAGTGCATCGGCCGGAAGGGCTCGGGTCACCTCGGACAGCGCCAGAACCTGGCCCGCCGTGTCGGCAACCACGAGGTAGTCGCGGACTGACTCCAGGTAGGCGCTGATCCCGGGGTCGAGTGCGGCGCTCGTCCCGCTGCTGGTGACGATACGACCCAGCACCTTGTACGACTCGCTCAGCCAGCGGTGGGCGAGATCGGCTTCGAGGCCGATCCGCTGGTCCAGTTCCTTGATGCCGGACTGCCGGCGTTCCAGATACAACGCCGTTCCGAACGCCAGCACCGTTACCGCAAGGGCCACCGTGTACCAGAGGGTGAGCCGCCGGCGGATGGTCGTCATCTACGCCTTCACGACGTACCCGACGCCCCGCACCGTGTGCACCAACTTCTGGGCATGCCCAGAATCGAGTTTTTTCCGCAGCCGGTTGATCACGACATCCACGATGTTGGTACCGGGATCGAAGTGATAGTCCCAGGCGTACTCGGTGATCAGGGTACGCGACATTACCCGACCCGCGTGCCGCATCAGATACTCCAGCACGGTGTATTCCTTCGGCGTCAGATCGATGCGCTCGCCGGCCCGTTTGACCTCTCGGGTGGCCATATCGAGCTCCAGGTCTCCCACCCGAAGGGTCTGGGCCCGGATCTCTTTCGGCCGCCGCCCCAGGGCCTCGACCCTCGCCAACAGCTCCTCGAAGGCGAACGGCTTGGTAACGTAGTCGTCGGCTCCCGAGCGCAGGGCCTGGACCTTGAAGTCCACGGCGTCCTGGGCAGTGAGAACCAGCACCGGCGTTGTGTTTCCCCGGTCGCGTAGCGTCCGGAGCACCTCGAGCCCGTTCATCTCGGGAAGCCGCAGGTCGAGCACGATCAGATCATATCGTCCCGCCGAGGCGAGCCGCAGCCCTTCCATCCCGTCGCCCACGAGATCGGCGTGATAGCGCTGCTCCTCCAGGCCGCGCTTGACGTACTGGCCCACGGTGCGGTCGTCTTCGACCACCAGGATCTTCATGACTGGACCGGAAGAAAGACCCGGAAGGTACTGCCGCGGCCGGGCTGGCTCTCCACCTCGATCCGGCCCTGATGATCCTCGACGATTCCATAGCAGATGGAGAGGCCCAGGCCGGTTCCCCGTCCCGGCGGCTTGGTGGTGTAGAATGGCTCGAAGATCTTGGACTGATCCGCCCGCGGAATGCCGATGCCGTTGTCCTCGATCTCCACCACCACCTCGTTGGCCCAGGAGGGGCCCCGACCGGTGCGGACTGTGAGCTTGCCGCGGTCCTCCATGGCATCGACCGCGTTCAGCATCAGTGCCATCAATACCTGAGTCAGCTGCTCGGCGTTCCCGATGGTGGCGGGCAGGCCCAGGTCCAGTTCGCGCGTGACGGTCAGGCGCTTGAAGCGCTGGTGGTGCTTCAACAGAAAGAGAGTCTCATCCACCAGGGCGTTCAGTATCACGCGGCCCTTTGCCTTTCCCTTGGGCCGGCTGAAGTCGAGCAAGCCGTCAACGATCCTGGTGCACCGGTCCACTTCCTTGTCGATCAACTCCAGGTACTCCTCCACGGCGGGCCGCTCCGCCCCCGATGCGTGGTCCAACCGCCCGGTGATTGCAGCGACGCAGGCGCTGATGGTGGCGAGCGGGTTATTGATCTCGTGCATCACACCGGCGGCCAGCTGGCCGATGGCGGCGAGCTTCTCGCTCTGCATGATCTGCCCCTGAATTCTACGCGAGTCGGTGACGTCCTCGCCGATGGTGATGACATGACTGATCTCGTCGCCCTCCAGGCGCATGGGAATCTTGGTAAGGCGGAAGGAGCGCACCTCGCCGCCCAGGGTCACGTCGAGCTCGGCCTGAATGACCTCTCCGGTCTGAAAGACGCGGTCGAATTCCGCCCGGAGCTCCGCGGCCGGCTGCCGCGTAAGCACCTCGAAGACCTGTCGCCCCACCACCTGGTCGCGACGCAGTCCGGGCGCCCCGATCTCGCGCTGGCGGTTCCAGATCTGGATCCGGTATTCCCGATCCACGACGTAGAGCCCGACGGGCAGGCTGTCGATGATGAGGCCGGTAAACCGGCGCTGCTCCTCGATCTCGCGGGACTGGGCGGCAACTTCGATGGCGAAATCGGCGGAGAGGGCGAGCGAGGCGAGGTACGGTGCAAGAAGATTCGAGACCACGGCAAGGATCTCGAGCTGAACCGGATCAAGACCGGCCTGCACTTCCAGCAGCCCGATCTCGGCCTCGTCGTGCTGGAGCGGGAGGCGGACGCCGGTGCCGTCGGCCGGAATGCGGTCCAGCGACTCGAGCAGCTGCGGCACACCCTCCCGCGGGGGCGCCGCGATGGCGCGAAAGCAGCCGGTCGCCTCGTCCCGAATCCAGATGGTGACCCCGGTGGCCGGAAGCCCAGCTCGGAGCACTTCTGCGACTCCACCCAACACCTCCCCCACGTCAAGGCCACCGTTCAGCAGCTTGCCGATGGATGCAATCAGGCTGAGACCCGGTGTTCCGGTCAGCGCTCGCCCCCGCGAGGAGAGGACACGACGGCGACGCTCAGAATGCGCCAGTCGCCGTCGATCTTGCGAAGCACCACGTGCTCGAACCAGTCGCGTTCAATCGAGGTGGATCCTGCCGGGCTTCGCCGACGAGTGACGATCCATACGGCGGCCAGGTCGCCCTGCTGCCGGAAATCCGTCCGCAGGACCCGGACGTCGAAGTCCTTCCGCTCGACTCCGCGCAGCCACCGCTCCAACACCCGGAGCGCGGCATCTATCGAGATGGCCTGGTGATAGTCGGAGGGAGCTCCCGGCCCAATGGGGCCGGAGTAGCTGGCATCCTGCCAGAAGAGGGAACGCACTCCTGCCCAATCGCGGTCGGACAGCCGCCGGGCGTACTGAGCCAGCAGCTGCTGGATGGTGTCCTCGTCCCGGCGGGTTCCGGTTGGCGTGCGGTCCTCGATCCGGCACCCGGCGCTCGCCAGGAGTCCGAAGCACAGAACCACCCGATGCAGCCACCTCAAGCGGACCGTTGGTGCGTCTCCAGGACCTGGGAGAGAAGCTCTTCGTTCTCACGGCGAGTGCCGGGCGTCTCCTCCGCGTAGGCCCAGCGTACCAGCCCTTCAGGCCCGATCAGGACGTAGGCTCGATTGGAGAAGAATTTGTCTTCCAGCAACGTACCGTATAGCCGGCTCACGTCCCGCTTGAAGTCGCTGAGCAGGTCCACCGTGAGGCGCTCCTTCGCCTTGAACTCCCGGAGCGTCGGCACCGAGTCCACGCTGATGGGCAGGACCTCGGTGTTGGCATCGCGAAATCGGCCGTAGTCTTCGGTCAGGGACCACATCTCCTGGGTACACACCTTGGTAAAGGCGAGTGGGAAGAACGCCAGCAGCACGTTCTTTCCCCGCAGTTTGGAAAGAGTGACGTCAGTGCCCGAAGTAGAGGGGAGCGTGAAGTCGGGGGCCGGGGTACCCACTGCTGGAAGCGACGAAGGCCGGGTGCTCACCTCTTGGCCTTTTCGAAGCGGCGGGAGACGTCGGTCCAGTTCACGACGTTCCACCAGGCGGCGACATAATCGGGCCGGCGATTCTGATATTTCAGGTAGTACGCGTGCTCCCAGACATCGCAACCGAGGACCGGGGCTCGCCCGCTCATCAGCGGGGTATCCTGGTTCGGGGTGTCCTCGATAGTCAGCGTCCCGCCGCGGTCCACCACCAGCCAGCCCCAGCCGCTGCCGAAGCGGCCCACGCAGGCCTTGTTGAACTTTTCCTTGAACGCCGCCACGTCGCCGAACGCCTTCTTGAGCGCATCGGCCAGTGCGCCGGCCGGCTCCTTGGCTCCTCCGGGAGCCATCATCTCCCAGAACATCGTGTGGTTGGCATGACCACCGCCGTTGTTGCGAACCGGCTTTCGGATCGCTTCAGGGAGCGCGTCCACTCCGGCAAGCAGCTCCTCGATCGACTTCTTCTGGAGATCCGGGTAGGGCTCCAGCGCTGCGTTGAGGTTGTTGACGTAAGCGGCATGGTGCTTGTCATGGTGCAGCCGCATGGTCTGCTCATCGATGGTCGGTTCTAGGGCCTTGTAGTCGTAGGGCAGCGGGGGCAGGGTAAACGCCATGGCCGACTCCTCAGGGTAGAATACCGCAACTGATAACTTTCCCGACGTACTCGCGCGAAATATGATTCCGGTCCAAAGGGGGGTCAACGACAATGATGTCAGGCGCTCGAGGCGCGCTCACCCCGGTGGGCCCGGTATTCCTGGTGGATCGCCTACCCGCACTCCATGCCGAGTTGATGCGGCTGCTCCGCGGACTCGACCCGCGCGACTGGAGTCGGCCGACTGCGTGTGCCCTCTGGTCGGTGAAGGACATCGCGGCCCATCTGCTCGACACCAGCGTGCGGCGACTCTCGTTTGGCCGCGATGGTCTCGACCCCACGCCTGATATCCCGGTGACCGGTCATACTGATCTGGTGAGCTACCTCAACCGGCTGAACGCACAGTGGGTCGCCGCCGGCAAGCGGATGAGCCCGGCGGTCCTGATCGATTTGCTCGACTTCACTGCGGGGCAGGTCCATGCTTTCTTTCAGTCACTCGATCCGCATTCACCAGCACTCTTCCCGGTCGCATGGGCGGGAGAGGACGTGTCGCCCAACTGGTTCGACATCGGGCGCGAGTACACCGAGCGGTGGCTACACCAGCAACAGATTCGAGACGCCGTGGGGGCACCGGGGCTGACCGGTCGAGTTTGGCTGCACCCCACTCTCGATATCTTCGTGCGGGCCCTGCCGCATACCTTCCGCCACACGAGGGCGGCACCGGGGTCGAGTGTCCGGGTTGAAATCCGGGGTGACGCGGGAGGGGTGTGGACGGTGGTGCGGTCCCAGGCGGCCTGGGACCTGTTTATGGGTTCGGACCCGGCGCCAGCCGCCGCCATCATGCTCGACCAGGAGACCGCCTGGAAGCTCTTTTCCAAGGGTCTCGACCGGGATGCGGCGCGCCGGCAGATCCAGCTTCAGGGCGACACCCGGCTCGGCGAAACTATACTCACATCGCTCGCGGTCATGGCTTAGGCAGCTCTCTCGGTTTGGATCACATCTTGCACTGTCAAAGAGTCGAGCACAGCCGGGTGTTAATCGGGAGGCCCTGTCTCCCACTCTGAAAATGCCGGATTTCCGACAAAAAAGACCCGGGCCACCAGATTTGGTTTCGTCCGGTGAAACGCAATCGTCGCGGATATCTGCAAGGCGACGCGACACTCTCTTACGGCCCCAGGCCCCACCAGCAGAAGGGACACCAGCACCGTGACAGTAGCGATCGGAACCAATCCGGCGGCCCTGGCCGACGCGTTCCTTAGCGGCGCGATCGCGCGCCGTGGCCAGCTGGCCAAGCGGAAGACCTGGCGTCCTGCCAGCGAGCTTGCGGTCGACCTGGGCACCGCCAACACCCTGATCTTCGTCAAGGGTGAGGGCGTGGTGCTGAACGAGCCGTCGGTGGCCGCGGTCGACCAGGCCGGAAACATCCTGGGGATCGGACTGGAGGCCAAGCGGATGCTGGGCCGCACGCCCGAGGGGATCACAGCGGTCCGACCGATGAAAGATGGCGTCATCGCAGACTTTCATATCGCCGAAAAGATGCTGCGCCACTTTCTCCGACTGGTCATCGACCGCACCTTCCTGCGAGTCAAACCCACCGTTATCGTCTGTGTGCCCTCGGGCATCACCGAAGTCGAGCGTCGCGCGGTCCGCGACTCGGCGCAGTCGGCCGGCGTCAAGCGGCTCTATATGGTGTCCGAACCGATGGCAGCTGCGATTGGTGTGGGGCTCCCGGTCGAAACGCCGGTGGGCAGTATGGTCATCGATATCGGTGGCGGGACCACCAACATCGCCGTGATCGCCCTGTCCGGCATCGTCTGCGACGCCTCGATCCGTACCGGCGGGGATGAGCTGGACCAGGCTATTGTTCAGTTCATGCGCAAGACCTACAGCCTGCTCATTGGAGAGCCCACCGCCGAGCGCATCAAGATCGGCCTCGGCTCGGCCACCCAGCTGGAGCGGGAGGGCGAAATGGACGTCAAGGGGCGCGACTTGGTATCCGGTCTGCCCAAGACGATCCGAATCGATTCTGCCGGGGTCCGGGACGCCATTCAGGAACCGGTCTCGCACATTGTGAATGCGGTCCGCCGGGCGCTGGAAATGACCCCGCCCGAGCTCGCCAGCGACGTGCTGGAGCACGGCATCATGCTTACCGGCGGCGGTTCACTGATCCGCGGCCTCGATCAGCGGCTGATGGACGAGACCGGGCTTCCGGTCCGCGTGGACGAAGACCCGCTCACCTCAGTCGTGCGTGGCACCGGGCGGATCCTGGACGACTTCACCCGTTACGGAACGGTACTCTCTACCTGAGCTTTTCCGGAGGCTCTGCTTCCGGAAACACCCGTCCCTCTCACCGGCACTCCCGCCCACGGGCGAGGGTGTCGGTGTTTGGTTTTCTGCAGGTTGCGAGGCCAGCCCGGTCTCTGTGCATTGCCGAGAGAGGCGGCGATCTTTCCGGCTTTCCCCGTACCTTCGAGGAGACGATCATGAGCGCGCCGCTTGAGATGCGGGAAGTCGCGCCCTGGGTGGCGCGGCTGGCCCGAGTGGGCTATGCCGCCAAAGGCATCCTGTACATCACCATCGGCATCGTCGCCGCCCAGGCAGCCTTCGGGCCTGGCGGCGGGATCACTGATACCCATGGCGCACTGACGACGGTGCACCAGCTGACTTTCGGCGGGGTGCTGCTGTTTGTGATCTCGGCGGGGCTGATCGGCTATGCCGTCTGGCGACTCGTGGAGGCGATCGTCGATCCGGACGGTAGGGGGAACGGCGCCAAGGGACTGGCGCTACGAATCAGCTTTGCCGTCCGGGGGCTGTTTCATGGAACCATCGGGGTCGCGGCGTTTCGGATGACGCAGGGCGACCGATCTGCGGGCAGCGGAAACGGCGCGCGCGACGCGACGGCGTACGCCTTCCATATGCCCGCTGGCGAGCTGCTGGTCTGGCTGGGCGCGGCTGGTGTTCTGGGATATGGCGTCTACCAGCTGTACCGGGCCTACGCTGCCAAGCTCAGCCGGCAGCTCGACCTGACACCGTTGACGGGAGCCACCCGCGCCTGGGTCGTCGCGATCAGTCGCTTCGGCATCGCCGCCCGGGGAATCATCTTCTGCCTGATTGGTTTGTTTCTGGGCCGCGCCGCCGCCCAACACGATGCCGGAGAGGCGGGCGGCATACGCGAGTCGCTGAAGATGCTGGCGAATATGGGGCGCTGGCCCTTCGCCCTGGTGGCGCTGGGTCTTGTCGCGTACGGCGTCTACGAGCTGGTCAACGCGCGGTATCGCAACATCCGCGTGGCGGGATAGGTCAGCCGGGGGGAAGCGCACACCGCTGATCTGGGTCGAAGAAGAGGCCGCCAGGGACCCCTGACGGCCTCGTAGTGCCAACGACATCCTCTTTCAATCAACCGTAAACACGTTGGTCCTGGGGTACGGCTCCGGGCCGTGGGGGCCAAGTGTAGGAAGATCATCCGTCTGGCCTTCGAGAAAGAACCGTCCGTCGTCATCGACTCTCACGTCGAAGACCGCGACCCCATTCTCGGTATTTTCGAAGTGTTCACCTCGCAACAATGTATTGCTCGGCGCGTCGTCACCTTCCTCGTACAGATCGAGGTAAATGAAGACCCCTGTGAGCGGCACGATGTTGCCGCTCGCGTCGACCAGAGCCACGTGCACGGTGAAGGTCTCGTTCTCTTGCACCTCCGCCGGGGGCTGCACGCTGAAGACGAGGCGGTCGACGTCTGCCTCGGACGGCCCACTTCCGCCGCCGGTACCACCACCGCCAGTGCCACCACCGCCGCCGTTCCCGTCGTCATCAGAGATTCCCTGCGCAGCGAAGATCACAGGGCCACCGCTCAGGGAACCCGCCCTCACCTCCAGAAGGTTGCTCCCTGGTGCTGAGCCTAACACCCAGCGGACGCGAGCAATGCCCTCTGAATCGGTTCTTTGTGCTACGTCATCAACCCTGCCGCCGCCGGCCAGAACGACAAAGGTGACCTCATATCCTGCAACTGGCTCTCCCAGGGCGTTGGTTATCCGAACAGCGGGCTGGGCCGGTACCGCCTCGCCCGCAGGTGCCGTCTGACCATTCCCCGCGACCAGCTCGATTCTCGCCGCCACTGCAGGAGTAATGGTGACCTCAGTGGTCTGGCTCATCTCCAGGGCACCGTTCAGAACCGCCGATATCACCTTCAGTCCGGGAACAGTGCTGCTCAGTGTCCCGGTTGCCACCCCGTCAGGACCGGTGAGTCCGGGCTGGAGGAACGTGTTCCCGCTGCCGGTACCCTGTAGGGTTACGGTGGCTCCCTGGACCGGATCTCCGTTTTCATCGCGAACCGTCACGACAATGCTGGATGTACCGGACACGGCCTCTACGGAAGCCGGGGCCGCGGTAATAGTAGAAACAGTGGTGCTGGGAGCCGGCGGTTGGCCATCAGTCGGCTGCTCGTCTCCCGGTACCAGGAGATCCCCTCCGGTGCAGCCGAAGCTCGCCAAGGCACACAGGGGAATGAAGAGGCGACGCAATAGAGCCACTTTTCTTATCCTCAGTATCTGAAAGCACGGTCGAAAGGCCGTGCTGATAGGTCGAGCCTAGTGTCCGAATCTTGCGGGACTACATGTTAGCCGGGCGGCAACCCGGGGCTGTGATTTCAAGCACATGGAAAGAGTGAACACGGTGGGGCAGGATTTGGTTCCGCGGCCCAGAGTCAGGCCGCAGGGCTGGGCTTCTTGACTGCTCGGGGGTAGGTCAACTTCTCAATTTGGCCTGCCGGCGGTGTGGAGGCGGAGAAGCCACATGGCCCAGCCAGGCAGGTTCCACCAGCGAGGCAATGGACGCTGTGCGGGCAGGACATTCAGGCGAGCCTTGTAGCTGCGCCAGGCCGCATACCAATCGGCCCGCTCGGCCTCGCGCTCGGCTAGCCGCGCCGAACGTGCCTGAAGCCGCGCGTCTTCCTCATCTAGCCGATCCTTCCACATGCGGAATAGCGGATGTTCGTCCATCGAACCTGATTCGGCTACGGGAAAGACTCGGGGTGTGCCGCCTGCTGGGCGGGGACTGACGTATCCAATGGAGCGGACCGGGATCGAACCGGTGACCCCCTGCTTGCAAAGCCTTTAACTCGCTCCACCAATGCGATCAAACTGTACCATTGCGCAGGCTCCAAGTTGTTGCGCGTTCCTGCGTTCCATGCGCGAAGCATATCCAACGTGCAACTGTCGACAAGTACCTTACAGCCGCACTTTGAAAAAGAATGGCCACTACCTGGCCACCCCAACCTACACAATCGTCATGAAAGGGGACTGAGTCGGGGAGCGTATGAAACAATGATCCGAGCGTTAGGCTGTGTTGCCCCACGTCCAACCGGATCTGGAGCGGCTGTTTTGAGTCACTGCGCAGTACTGAGCCCTGCTCGATGTCAACTCGAGCAGGGCTCCTGTAGCTGGGCGACTTCAGCTTCAGATTACTTCACAGCCGAACCCCCAATCCTTAGACCCGAGACAGCCGAAGGCATACTCAGCAGCGGGCTGACCATTATACCAGTTATCGACATACACGTCGAAGTAGTCCATGGCGTAGTTTGTGATCACGAGGGTCTGCTTCCCTTTGCAGGTGTTCCGTCTGGTGTCCTTGCGCACGAAGTCGTTGGGGAGCGTGGCCATCGAGAGCTGGACATCGACTGCGGTCGGATGAACGTCGGTGACAGTCACGTTGCCATAGATCCAGCGGGAACCGATGCCACTGCTTTGAATCTTTCCCGTGCTGGAATTCACACACTGATAGTTCATGACGACGTGCGCTTCGGGCCAGATGTTGATGAGGATCCCGTCGGGATTGGCGACGTCGTAGCTGCAACGCACCTCGCCCGTGCTGGCGCTGATCAGCCCGCAGGAGACCGAGTTGATGGATACGTTGGTCCCGGGAACAGCAACGCTGAAGCTCGCGGGCTGAGCAGGAACCCTGCTGGTCTCAGGCTCGGTGGTGGTCTCGCTACATGCAGCGAGCGTGAGCGCAACGAAGGCGACGGCAATGATGCGGTTCATTGGTTGAATTTCCTTTCAGTGGTCGGTTGGTGTTGGCCTGCTTGACGGGCCAACACTAATCCGACACCCTCACCCTGAAATCACCCCTCGATACTCGCGGAGCTCGGACGCGCAGGTGGTTGTCAGGTGACTGGGAAATTGCGAAACGGAGCGATGTCACCGGGGCAGCAGCGAAGTCGGTGGGAGAAGCTACGAGGTCGTTCGAATGGAAGGTGTTGATACTACGGAAAAGACGCTCTATCCAGTGATCTGTTCTCTCATCGCTGCTCGCCGCATGATCGTCGCAACGGTCAGGTAAGCCTCGGCCCAGGCGGCTCTCACGTCAGGCGTGAACGCGTCGCCCAGGCCCTGCTCCAACGTCCAGAGTAAGGCTGCTCCGACCGACTCATAGTCGGCGTCCTTCACGCCGTAATGCACGTGGCGCCGTCCCAGCGCCGCTACCGAGCTCACCAAGTCCTCCGGCCGATCGATCGCCTGCACAATATGCGCCAGCATGGCCATGAGCTTGCGCTCCTGCTCCGCCATATCCACCCCCGCGAAGAGCTGTTGCGCCATGGGATCGAGCTCGAATAGCCGCTCATAAAACTGGACGCCTGCCGCGCGTGGTCTGGGATCAAACCGTTGCCAGCTCTCCCGTACCAGCTCCTGCTGCTCCGGTGTCATCGCTGTATCTCCGCTTCTCGAGTGAGTGCTGATAAGCTATCGCATGCGCGCCCAGCCGACAGGTCATACTCCCACCGCCCGAGATCGTTGCTTCACAGCTGGAGTCTAAGCCAGGGTAACCGATTGCCGCCCGGGTCGACGCTGCCTACTATAGAATGGTCGCTCACGCCGCTATCACCTCGAAATCACCGGATATAACGTGTTACGGGTAAATACCTTCGGGAGACTCCACGTCCGTGGAGCGAGCGGGGTGGTCAGCGGCTCCGCGGCGCAACCGCGCCGGCTTGCGGTGCTCGCCCTCCTGGCCACCGCCGGTGAGCAGGGACTCACGCGAGAGAAGGTGCTGGCCTACCTCTGGCCGGACACGGAGGAGGAACGTGCCCGGCGGGGACTCAACCAGGCGCTTTATGCCCTGCGCCAGGACCTCGGCTCGGACGATGTCTTCGTCGGCACGCGGGATCTGCGGCTCAACGCCGATTTGATCAGCAGCGATGTAGGTGAGTTTGAGCAGGCGCTCAAGCGGGGAAGGCTCGAGGAGGCAGCAGCACGGTACACCGGATCGTTCCTCGACGGCTTCCACCTTCCGGGAGCTCCAGAATTCGAGCGCTGGGCTGAGGAGGAGCGGGCAGTGTTGGCCCGTTGCTACGCCGAAGCGCTGGAAAAGCTGGCGAAGCGCTCGGAAGAGGCGGGGGACTGGCCCGAAGCCGTTGGATGGTGGCGCAAGGTCGCCGCGCAGGACCCGCTGAACGCCCGGATGGCCGTGCGTCTCATGCGCGCCTTGGTAGCGGCAGGGGACCGGGCCGGCGCATTGCAACACGCACGGGTGTATGACGTCCTCATGGAGCAGGAGCTCGACGCGCCGCCCGATCGGCAGGTGGTAGAGCTGGCCGCGGAGCTGAGACGAAACGAACCTGCACCGGCAGCTCCAGCAACACCGGCGACACTTCCTGCTTCGATTGAACGACCTCTCCCTGAACCAGTCGCTGCTGCAACTGCAGCTCCGAAACCCTCAGTGGCTTCCGCGACGGAGCCATCCGCCACGGGGCTATCGACCTCGGTTCCATCCGCTACTGTGCCAGAAGAGACCGAGCCTTCCAGAGCACGAGCGGCTCGGAGGGATCGGCATCTGCAACAATTAGCGGCAGCGGCACTCTTGCTCATCGCCGGGTTGACTGCCGGACTCCTCCTGCGACAGCGTGACCCCAGCAGCCTGGTACTGGGATCGACTCGACGGGTCGCCTTCGATCAACAGCTCGAGCTCGATCCCGCGCTCTCGCCAGACGGCAAAATGGTAGCCTACTCGGCGGAAATCGGAGATCAATTTCATCTTTTCGTGAAACAGATACGCGGTGGACGGGCGGTCTCGCTCACGGACGCACTCCCGGGCACGCACCGCCGTCCTCAGTGGTCACCCAGCGGCACCGATATCGCGTTCCAGGCCGACCGGGCGATCTACCTGGTCGATGCGTTCGGGGGAGTGCCGCGACTGCTGGTCAAGGCGTTAAGAGAAGAAGGTTGGGTAGCGTACCCCGCCTGGTCGCCCGATGGCCGTCTCCTTGCCTACGTCGAAGATTGGGCGATCTACACCCGGCCGACCGATGGTGGTCAATCTCGCCTGGTGACGCAGGAGCCAGCCGCCCACTCGCTGTCGTGGTCACCCGATGGAAAGTGGATCGCCTTCGTTTCCGGGAACCCGGTCTTCAGTTACGGCGAACTTCCCTGGGGTAGCTCGACAAATCTGGGCAATGTGGCACCCAGCTCTATCTGGGTGGTTCCCGCGAGGGGGGGGAAAGCCGTGCGGGTCACCGATGCGCAATCATTGAATACCAGCCCAGTCTGGCTGCCTCAAGGCCACGGTCTGCTCTTCATCTCGGACCTAGGGGGCAGCCGAGACATCTATCGCGTGGACCTCACTCGCTCAGGGTCGGCGGCGGCGCCTCCCGCTCGGATGACGACCGGTCTGAGCGCGCATAGCATAAGTGTCTCTGCCGATGCTAAAGACCTCGCCTACTCCGCCTTCACGTACACGGGAAATGTCTGGGTCCTGCCCATCGCTTCACGGGGGGGCGCCTCATCGGCCCAGGCGCGAGCCCTCACCGAAGGCACGCAAACGATCGAGGGCCTGGCGCTCTCGCCCGATGGACGGTGGCTGGCATTCGACTCCGATCGGGACGGCAACCAGGATCTCTACAAGATCCCCGTCTCCGGCGGGGAGCCCGTGCGGCTGACCCATTCACCTGAGGCGGACTTTGTCTCTACCTGGTCGGATGATGGCCAAGTGATCGCGCTTCACTCGTATATGGCGGGGACCCGGCGCGTGCGTCTGGTCTCCTCCGACGGTGGAGAGCCAAGGGACATCATCCCTGCGCCCTCCAACCAGCGGTCCCCCGACGTATCGAGCGATGGCCGACGCCTCGTCTTTACCGCAGATGTGAACGGTCAGCCACAGCTCTTTCTCGTTTCGCGGGGGGGGGACACGACCTGGAGCGCGGCACGCCAACTCACTTCCGGCTCGGGGTGGGCAGGCCGCTGGTCGCCGGACGGCAGTACCATCGTCTACTGCCGCTCGGATGGGCTCTGGCTGACCAGTCCGATCGGCGGCAATGATCGCCACCTGGTCAATCCCGGGAGCTCTCCGGATCACCCCTCACCGGAGCTTGCCCAGTGGAGTGCAGATGGCCGGACCATTTATTACAAAGCATTCGATGCCGGCGGCCATTCGAGCTTCTGGTCGGTTCCAGCGGCTGGCGGGACACCAAGGCTCCTAGTGCGCTTCGATGATCCCGCCCACCCCTCAACCAGACCCGAGTTCGCGACCGATGGCAAGCGGCTCTTCTTCACGATTGGTGTCCGCCAGAGTGACATCTGGGCCATGGAGCTGAAGGTCCAGCGCTAGAGCATTACCACCCTCCTGATTCTCTCTACTCTTCATTCAAAGCCGCGCTAGCGCCGGCTACGGCGTTGGTACGTGTGCGCTTCACCCCGGTGATTCCGACGTGATTCGTGCGTGAGGGCCGGATCTAGATTGGCCACCTGAACATCGGAGCTGTCTGGGCCCACACCCGGCTATTCACCCACGAAGACGAGGTTTCACATGTCACGCATCATCACTGTTGCTCTGTTTACCGTCGCCGCCGTGTCACCGTTGGCCTGCGATGGGCAGGACCCGACCAGTACCGATCTTACCACCACGAGAGAAGGCGCACCGGTGGCTGCTGCAGGCAGCACTGGGGATTCGGCGGGGCCAGCTCTGAGCACTGCCACCCTTCTGGGCACCATCCCGTTGCCGATCAACCAAACCGTAACGAGCCTGGAGCCAGCCATCTCGATAACACAGAAGGGCAATGCCCAAGTTGGGTACTTCAAGCTCGACAACCCGACTGCCACGACTACCGCGCTGCGCGGGGAGACAAACGGCTTCGGGTACGCGGTACAGGGCGTCGCGTATGGCAAAGCTATTGGCGGGTATTTCGGGGTTCACAATTCCAGCAGCGGAGCGGATGCGCTCCAGGCCTCCACCAGCGGTGTCGCCAACGCGGTCCATGGAATCGCTAGCGGCATCGGCGGCCGCGCTGCGTTCTTCGAGAATACCCTTTACAACAACACTAACTCTGTCCTCGCGGCGCGCACTATGGGGAAGGGTTGGGCGGGAGTGTTCTTGGCGCCGCAAGGGGGCAAGGGCGTGTACATCTCGACAAACTCGAGCACGACGTCACTCGACGCCACCAACATCGGGACCGGGTTCGCGGCCAAGTTCTTCGCTAACGGCCCTGGCAAGGGCGTATACATCGAGACTCAAGGCGGTGCCGGGCTTCAGGTCGTCGGTGGGAGCAAGAACGCGGTCGTGCACACCCCGAGCGGTGCCAAGGCACTCTACACTGAGGAATCCACCGAGGTGTGGTTCACGGACTACGGCTTTGGGAAGCTCACCAACGGTCAGGGACGCATCCTCTTTGATCCTGCGTTTGCCCAAACGATCAATCCGGATGAGTCCTACCATGTCTTCGTCCAGCCCTACGGGCGCGCCGAGCTCTACGTCGCGGAGCGCACTCCGCTGGGATTCACCGTGGCCCTTAAGGACGGCGATCCCGACGCCGAGTTCAGCTACCGGATTGTCGCCAAGAGGCTGGGCTTTGAAGGCAAACGGCTCGAAGCCGCGCCGTGGGCGGACAACCTCTCGAGCCGTTACTAACCCTCAGAACTCAACCAAACCCGCATGCAGCCCGCGGCTGCGCCAGAGGACATGACCATGATTGCGAGACTCGCCAACATCGTAGTAAGCCTGCTCGTGGTGAGCCGATCGGGCATCGACACGACTCCCGGTCAATGTGACGATCCGTTGCCGATCGATCCCGCTGTCGTAACCCGGGAGATGAAGCTGAATGCCTTCAGTGGGGCCGACCAGGCTGGCCCCGCCTGCCATCTGAACTGGCAGGGAGGCTCAAGTCCGACCCTGATGATTTACGGCCCGACCCCAATGGCCGAGCTGGGTCGAACCTTCACATCGACAAGGCAGGCGGCTGACGAATATGCCGGCGAGTCGCCGAAGGGGGTAGAACGCGTGCCTGGTGTGGAAGGGGCGTACATGGTGTTTGACCCGGCGACTCCAAACCGGCGCGTGTTTGTGAAGCACCGAGGAAAGGTCTACATGATCGTTTCGCAGGACCACGTACCAGTTGCAGTGCTGGCTAAGGCGATCGTGCAATAGGCGAGAGGCTGGAGTAGCACGCGCCCCGGGTGAAAGCTCGGGGCGTTCTGTATGTCGGGTTATGGGTCCGGCTTGCGTATATGGCTATGTGAGGGTGCACGTCCGACCAGGCTCGCCCTCCTAAGTCTTTACTCGACCCCTAATAGCGAGGCGCGCAATGTTCCGGATCACAAGCGTAGTACTCAGCAGTGCCCTGACGATCATCCTGGCCGCGTGTTCGGAGGCACCGACTGACCCCACTGGCACGTACGTTCCCCAGTCACCTTCGCTGGCGGTGGCCACTTCGATAACGGGAGTGACGTTCAACAGCGCATCCTGTACCCTGGCCAACAGCACGACGGGTGAGGTCCGCTGCAGTTGGGACATCACCAACACCAGTGGTAAGAGTCTCGACTACTTCCCCGAGGCACAGATGGCCATTTCCTACAACTGCCTCGATACCAAGGGACAGATACGGAGCAGCGGGACCGCCAACGTGTGGAGCTGGCTGGAATATCTTAATGTGACCAGCACCAGCATTGTCGGCACCAATCAACAGCTCCCGACCGCTACTGTGAACAACAGCCGTACTCGCAGTAGCAAGAAATACAACCCCTGCAAGACGAGCCAGCAGCTGCAAATCACCGGGTATGCCATGCAGTACTGGGACATTTGGGTTGAAGTCGAGGGTTTTTCGGCGTGTCTGGGCTCCGACGATCGGTACCGCTGCTCGGTAGCTTAGCCCCCCATGAAGCAACGTGGGAAAACGAGAGCCCCGCCGGGTCGAACACCTGGGCGGGGCTCTTCGCGCCGCTAAGCGAAGCTCTCGTACTTCAGGAGCTGGCGCAAATCGCCTGAGCAGTCGAACTCTCGGGTGACGCCCTAATGTCGCCCTTGTCGACTAGTGGCGTTAACCGCGCCCGTGCGGCGCATACTTCTGCGCCTCCGCCGGTTTGCCCCACGCCCGATAGAGCCGTTGGAGCGCTCTGCCCGCGTCGCGAGCCACGAGCGGCTGGGCACGGCGGTCGCGGTCGAGCACGACGTATGCCTCCCGCAGCAGGCCCTCGGCACGACGATATTGGTGCCGCAGGAGCAGGCATTCTCCCAGAGCCAGGCGCGCCTCGGCCGTCCGCCAGTGCTCCGGGCCGAACTCGTCGTGACTCAGGGTGAGCGTGCGCTCCAGGAGCGGCAGAGCGTCGTCGGTCCGGCCCATGGCGGTGAGCGTACGGCCGAGCGCAACCTGGGCTGGGATCGTCAGGGCGCGTGCCTCCGCCTCTTGTGGCTCGAGCCTGACCAGCGCGTGACGGAACAGCGACTCGGCCTCCGTGAGCCTGCCGCTCTCCCGCAGCGCCCGCGCCAGGTGCACCGTCACGGAGAGTGTGTTTCGGTGATCCTCGCCAACTAGACGGCGGGATTGGGCCTGCGCCTCGCGTAGCAGCGGAATCGCGGCGTCTGGACGCCCCCGCAGCCGGAGCACGCCGGCTAGCTCGTTGAGATCGAACCCGACATACGTGTGTTCCGGGCCGTACAGCGCACGGTCGATCGCCAGTGCCTCACGGAGAAGCCGCTCTGCCTCATCGAAGTTGCCCTTCTCTCGCGCCATTACGGCGAGATTACCAAGATTGCTACTTACGGCAGAGTGCCGCTCTCCGAAGGCCCGCCGATTGAGCGCCAGGGCTTCGCGGACGAGCGAATCCGCTTCCTGGGCCCGCGTCGTTCGATGAAAGAGCATTTGCCCCAGCCCGTTGAGGCTGCGCGCCACACTTGGATGGAAAGGCCCCAGCGACCTTTGCTGGATGTCCAGTGCCAGCCGATACAGCCGCTCCGACTCGGAGAAGTGTCCCAAAAACTCTTCGGCCCCTGCCAGGTCATACATCGTCTGCGCGGTGAGAGGATGGTTTGAGCCCAGACGATGCTCCCGTACGACGAGAGTCTGGCGCAAGAGTGCAGCGGCGTCGGCGTACTCGCCCTGGGAGTGCTGCAGCCGGGCAAGGCCGTGTCGGCTCTCGGCCACGGCGAGACCGCTGTCGCCGTGCAATGCCCGCCGGATGGCGAGTGCCTCACGGGCAATCGTTCCAGCCCCAACGAAGTCCTCGCGGTCGCCGAGCAACTCGGCGAGGTGCTCTAAGCTCTCCGCCGTGGCGTCATGCTGGTTCCCGAAGAGCGCTCTCCGCTGAGCCAGAGCACCGCGCAAAAGGGTGTCGGCTTCGTCGAGGTGTCCCTGTCTGAAAAGTGCCTTGCCCAACTCGTCCATCGCCTCTGCCACAGCCACATGACGTGGACCATACACAGCGCGGCGCTCGGCGAGCGCGCGTCGAAGCTGGACCTCCGCCCTGTCATAGAAGGCGAGGTTGGCGTACACCCGGCCCAGGGCGACCCGCAGCTCCGCACGGACTTCCGGGTCCTCCGCCAGGGCGGTGTCGATGCGCTCCGCGCCCCGGTCGAGGAGCGCGCGCGCGGCGCTGTCGCCCTGCTGCGCCTCGGGCGGCGAGAACGGGTCGGCGGCTCCGAAGACGCTCACCAGATACCGTTCGACCGCCACGGCTTTGCGGGCCTCCGCTTCGGCCTGCCCGCGCAGCTGCCGCTCGCGTCCGGCGCCACCAATAAGCGCTAGTGCCGCGAGTGTACCCACCGCAACCGGCGCGCGGTTGCGCAGCAGGAATTTCCCGACCCGGTAGCGTAGGGAGTCGGGACGCGCGGCGACGGGCTCGTGCGCGAGGTAACGTCGGAGGTCCTCGGCAAGCGCCCCTATAGCGGCGTAGCGCTCTCCTGGCGGCTTCTTTAGCGCCTTTGCCACAATGTTGTCGAGATCGCCGAGAAACTCCCGGCGGAGGCGGTTGGGCGTGCTCCGGCGCGCGGCGGCCACATCCTCCGCGCCCTCGGTGGGCGATCCTACCGCCGAACTCAGACGCGGCGGCTCAGTGTCTACGGTGGCGCGGAGGTGCTCCGCGACGCTGAGGCCGATCCGGCCCGTCGGGTGCCGCCCAGCCAACAGGAGGTACAAGAGCACACCGAGGGCGTAGATGTCCGTCGCTGTGGTGATCTCGCCGCCGCTCACCTGTTCCGGAGCCGCGTACTCGGGCGTGAACGGCATGCCGCCTGCCCCGGTGAGGTCGGTGTGCTCGGTCCCGCCCCGCTCCCCTTCGAGCAGCTTGGCGATGCCGAAGTCGAGGAGCTTCACCGTGCCCTCGGCGGTGACGAGGATGTTGGATGGCTTGAGGTCGCGGTGGACGATCAGGTGGGTGTGCGCGTGCGCCACGGCATCCAGCACCTGCTGAAAGAGCACGAGGCGTTCGCTGACGCCGAGCTGGCGTTCGTCGCAGTACTGATCGATCCGGAGGCCATCCACGTACTCCAGAATCAGGTAGGGCTGGCCGCCGTCGGTCACCCCCGCGTCGAGCAGCCGCGCGATATTCGGATGCGCCAACAGCGCGAGCGCCGTCCCCTCCCGCCGGAAACGGGCGCTCCCAACCGGGTCGAGGAGGGCCAGGTTAAGCAGCTTGACCGCGGCTCGGCCCTGGTAGCGGCCGTCGCTCCGTCGCGCCGACCAGACTGAGCCCATCCCGCCGCGGCCCAGGGGGCCCTCCAGGATGTAGGCCCCGACCTGCTTTCCCTGCACTGACCCCTCGGGCCAGATCATGTCCGTGAGGGCGCGTCCGCCGAGGAAGCCGCGCGCGTCCAGCTCGTCTTCTACCGACAGCAACGCCTCCACCTCGGACGCGAGCGTCGGCTGCTCCGCACGCAGAGTGGCCAGCCACACGGCGCGCTCCTGCGGGGGGAGGTCGAGGGCTCGCTCGACTAGAGGTGCAAGCGCGGCGAGTCGCTCCCGCCCCACCGTGCCATGACTGGTCACGAGGACGCTCCGGGGACGAGCGTCATGTTACGCCGCGCCGAGGGTGTGGTGAAGGAGTAGCCGCGCCTTCCGCCAGTCGCGCTGCACCGTCCGCTCCGAGACGCTCCGGATCGCCGCAATCTCGGCGAGCGACAGCCCGGAGAAGAAATGCAGATCCACCAGTTGCGCGAGCGCAGGTTCGACGCCGGCCAGCGTGTCGAGCGCATCGCCGAGCTCCTCGAGTGGCCCTGGCGACACCGGTTGGCTTTCGGGCACTCCCCCTTCTGGTATCGACGTAAGGTGAAATTCACCACCCCGCTTCTTCGCGCGACGGCGGCGGGCGTAGTCTATTGTGAGCCCACGCATGGCCCGGCAAGCATACGCCAGGAAGTGCTCCCGGCTGGCGAAGGGGGTACCCTCGCGCTTAGAGAGGTTGAGGTAGGCCTCGTGGAGGAGTGTGGTGGTACCGAGGGTGACTTCGGCTCCGCTCCGGCGCAGCTCGCGCTCGGCGATCGTATGCAGCTCGCGGTACAGCGCTGCGAAGAGCGCGCTCGCCGCATCCGAGTCGCCAACGTCGGCGGTCCGGACCAGCTCGGCGATCGGCGGATTCACGCACATCCTCCTGAGACGGCCGCGGGGTGATGAGGGCCGTGCGGGAAATATGGGACGCACATGCGAGGCATGTCAAAGTCGGGATTCGGTCATCCGTCAAGATAGAACGCCCGGGGTGGTGTGCCCCGGGCGTTCTCTCTGCTGCGCGTCATGCTGCGTGTTCCGTCAGAAGGTGCGTCCTAGAACGCGCAGGCGGCGGCGCGTGTTCGCCAACCTCAGGGCGTGTAGGCTTGGTTCGTCGTCATCGTGACGTCCCCCTGGCCTCCGACGACGTACACCTTCCCGTTGATCGCCCCGGCGCCTGGCGACCAGCGCGCCGTCGGCATGTCGATCAGCGTGCGCCAGGTGTTTGTCGCGGGGTTGTAGACCTCGCTCCAGACCACGGGCCCATTCCCGCTGTAGCCCCCCATGACATAGAGCAGCCCGTTGAGTCCGACCGCGGTCGCCCAGTAGCGCGGCGACATCGTCGCCCGACTGGTCCACTGGCGCGTGACCGGGTCAAAGACGCTAAGGGCCGAGATGGGCGACCCAAACTGATTGTGACCTCCAGCCAGGTAGAGCTTGCCGTTGACCACCGCCATCGCGGGGAACTTCACGAGCGGGGCACTGATCCGGCTGCCCCAGCTGTTGGTCACTGGGTCATAAGCATAGAGTCCGCCCAGCGCGTTACCGTCGGGCCCGCAGGTGCCATAGACGTAGAGCTTGCCGCCCAGCGCGCCGCTCCCACCGCAGCCGATCGCCGCGGGCATTGGCGCCTTGCTGGTCCAGGTGTTGGTCGCCGGGTTATAGGCGTACAAGCTCTTGGTGTAGATCCCGTCGCCGTTATGCCCGCCTGGCACATACAAGATTCCGTTGATGACTGCCGCACCGTTGCTGGCAACTCGCGGCTGGGGCATGGCAGACCGACTGGTCCAGCTGTCGGTGCTTGGGTTGTAGACGTGGCCGGTGCCGAGTGGGTTGCCGTTCTGGCGCCCTCCGAAGGCGTAGAGCTTTCCATTCACCACGGCGGCGGCGAAGCCCTCGCGAGCCGCTGGTATTGAGGTCTTGGTCGCCCACATGTCCCCCGGCGTGTACTGCTCGTTTGCGCCTGACGGCGCATTCGACTTCGTGATACCCCCAATGGCGTACAGCTTCCCGCTTACGCTTGCGGCTCCGAGCCAGGCGCGCGGTGACGCAATGCCCGGCTTGACCTGCCAAGTGGCGCTCACCGGGTTGTAGACCTCCATCGACCCGGCCAGCGTATCACCGGGGATCGTGCCTCCAACGACGTACAACAGTCCGTCGATCACGACGCCGGCGCCGCCGCCGCGCGCGGTCCGCATCGCGGGTCGCGGGGTCCAGGTATTGGTCGAGGGGTCGTAACTCTCCACCACCGCCGAGGGCACGCCGAAGTTGTTGCCACCTGCCAGGTAGAACTTGCCGCCGATCACACCGGCCGCGCCCCCGCCGTGAAGCGCCGACGGGACCGGCAGCAGCGTCCAGCTGTTGGTGGCCGGATCGTAGCGCTGGAACGTGGGGCCCGGGTAGTTGCAGCCGGTGTAGACGTACAGCTTTCCGGAGATCACGCCGCCGGCCCCGCAGGCGCCCGCGGCCCGCATCGGCGCTTTCGTCGTCCAGGTGTTCGTCGAAGGATTATAGGCATACAGCGTGGTAACGGCTGTGGCGCCTGTACCAGTCGAAGCGATGCCGCCGGCAACATACAGCACGCCGTTGATGCTACCGACGACCATCGCGTTACGGGCTGACGGCAGCGGCGCCTTCGTCGTCCAGGTGTTGGTGCTCGAGTTGTAGGCCTGGACCGCGGTCGTTCTCTGGTTGGAACCATTATACCCCCCGACAGTGTAGACCACCCCGTTCACCACGCCCACGCCAAGAGAGCTCCGCGGGGTCGGCATGGGAGCTTTCGTCGTCCACAGGTTGGTAACTGCGGCGGCAAACTCCGGTTCCTCAAACGGCTCCGCGATGGGGAGCGCCAGATCCTCCGGGCCGGTCGGGGCGGGCTCTAACCCGCAGCCGGCGACCACTAAGGCAAGGGCAAGTGCAGGGTTCCAAAGCGTGGCTCGCATACGACGACTCCGAGTTGGGGTATAGCTAATGCGATCTATACCCTCTACTCGGATTGTCCCGGCTTATCCCGACATCAAGTGCCCGGCGCTTCTACGTGTCGGGTTATTAGTCCGATTTGCGAATACAGGTATAGCAGGGGTGATCACGTCCCAAGCCTGCGCCGCGCCGTTGCCTCGGATGCACCCGAGTTCGGCGCACCTAACGGATATCAAGTGGGTCAATTCCACACTTCTACCAGGGACTTGTCATGACTAGCTCTACACAACAGGCGGCAGTACCCAATCACGCGCCCGGCTCAGACTTCCAGCCCGACCCTCTCACCGAGCGGGTGCGGGCAACCTGGACCTCTGGAGACTTCGGCCGCATCGCGAAGGGCTATGAGCGTGGAGCTGCCGAGTTCATCGAGCGGCTCGGGCTCGAGCCGGGCGAGACTGTGTTGGACGTGGCGTGCGGCACGGGCAACCTCTCGCTGCCGGCGGCCCGCGCCCGCGCTTTGGTCACCGGAATCGATATCGCCCCGAATCTGATTGCGCAGGCAGAGACGAACGCGGAGAGCGAGGGACTGCGCATCGCCTTCGAGGTCGGTGATGCCGAGAGGCTGCCGTATCCTGATAGCGCATTCCAGACGGTCGTCACGATGTTTGGTGCGATGTTCGCCCCACGACCCGAGCGGACGTCGGTCGAGCTGCTACGAGCCACCCGTCACGGCGGACGCATTGCGATGGCCAATTGGACGCCGACCGGATTCGTTGGCGAGATGCTGAAGACAACAGTCCGCTTCGCTCCTGCCCCCGCAGGCGTTCCGTCTCCGCTCCTCTGGGGAACCGAGGCGACGGTGCGCGAGCGCCTCGGTGCAGGTACAAAGTCGCTCGCATTCGCGAGGCGCCTCATCACGTTCGAGTACCCGCTCGGCCCCGGCGAGGTGGTGGATTACTTCCGCCTCTGGTACGGCCCGACGCTGCGTGCGTTCGGGACTCTCGACGAGACCGAGCGTGAGGGATTGCGGCGCGAGCTGGAGCGACTGTGGACCGAGCACAACCTCGCCACAGATGGAACGACGCGAGTGGTGTCGGAGTATCTCGAAGTGGTGGCCATCGTGAAGTGACCGGTTGCATACCGCCCTGGGGCCGAGCCTTGGGTCGAGCTCACAAAAAGCGGCTGCTTCGCCTGGGTGCGATTGGGGTGACGCCCACCAGGACCAAATGGATGGGCGTCATACCCGCTCTGACGCCGCATGACTGCGGATTGCCTGTTGACGTGTAAGAATGCTCGAGGTGACACAATGGCGCGCCTTGATAACAGCTCCTCATGTGCGTCGCCCGTCTTCGACAGTCGGGGATAAACTTGGGTTCGGCTGTTCCCGGTGAGGATTAGTGTCCTGACCTAGCTCGCACTTGCGCCCAAGGTTTTAAGGGGGGCCTCTCCAGAGCCTCTACGAGCTAGATTGTGTTCGCGGCCCGGCAAGGCGCCGCTGATGCAAGGGCCCAACGATAGGGCCGTTGCTGCAGGCTACTCTGGCTTCGCTATCTGGGGAACGATCATATGCGAACCCTTACTCCTGCAGGATGCAGTTTGCTCTCCCTGCTGCTCGTGGCCGCGTGTGCGCCTGGAGAGGGTCGGACTGGCACAGATGTGGATGCGGTTGCACGTGGGCGCTACCTTGTAACCCTGGGCGGTTGTAATGACTGCCACACGCCTAAACTGTTCACTGCTGCGGGGCCAGTGCCGGACTCGAGCCGCTTCCTCTCCGGGCACCCAGCAGAGTCAAAACTTCCGCCGGTGCCGCCGGGTGTACTCGGCCCTGATCGCTGGGGAGCCCTCGTCACCCCCACCCTGACGGCGTGGGCCGGCCCCTGGGGGGTGAGCTTCACGGCCAATCTTACGCCCGACCCCTCAGGGTTGGGCGGCTGGACCCCAGAGCAGTTCATTCAGACGATGCGCACTGGTAAGCATTTGGGAATCGGCCGTCAAATTCTGCCTCCAATGCCGTGGTATGACATCGGTCAGCTAACCGATGACGACCTGCGGGCCGTGTACGCGTTTCTTCGCACGGTGAAGCCGGTTCAGAACGCAGTGCCAGCTCCGATCCCGCCTACTGCTCGGCCAGCCCCCAGTAAGGCCGTGGACTAACCGGCGAGTGTAGCGGACAGGTGGCCCGCTCGCGATCTCCGCTGCCCCGGTCAGGGGCCCCGGTAGAAGTAGTATTCCGCGGTGTACGGGACGTTTCTCATTTCACCCTGGCTCCCAGGAGCGGTGGGGGCCCGCCCGCCGACCGTGTTGACCCGCTGGATAGACGTGACCCCCTCGAAGATGCCAGGTCCCTTGCTCCGGATCCCGTCGAGGAGGAGCCAGGGGATGTCGGCCGGACCGACCTCGCAGGGCTTGTTGAGCTGGCCGACGACGAAGCTGCCGCTGTTGCTCTTCCAGGTCGGACCGCCGAAGTGGGTCCCGATCACCCCAGTCTGATCCGCATCCGCGTACAGCGTCGCAGCGGGGCCCCGGGGGGCCCAGGTCCCATTCCATTCATACTTCTGCACGCCCTCGGCGTAGGCATGCAGGACGAGGGTGCTGCCTGCAGGGACGCTAATGTCCTCGCATTGGCCGAGGTCCACGCCTCGGCTGGCGGCGGCGGGAATTACCGGCCGCTCCGCGGGGCCGAGGGTGGTCTCGTCCGCACACCCGGCCAGCGCGGTCGCGGCGGCTGAGATGACGAGCAACAGCGAAGTGGTAGAGGTAGCGGTGCGCATCAGTTGTTCTCCTGATCGGAAGGTGGTGGCTGGTCTGCTCTCACCTCCTTATTCGCAATACGCTCTCGAAACCCGACACCTGCCGCGGTTTATCGGTCCAGCGAGCCCGCCAGGAACGAGTCGCCCGCCACCCACGCGTTGTCAGTTTAGACTTTAGTCTATGCGCGAACAGGTTCTCATCACGCGTCCCTCTGGATGGTAGGAGCCCTCTTGCACCCCGAAGTAGGGCTTGCGCATAGATGCACCAGGTGGACGCCTTAAGGTGTTCTTAGGGCTTCTTCGGAGCCGGCCACATCGCTTGAAGTGGCCGCTCTCCCTACAATGAGCTCTGGGGTGGTGGCTTTCTCGAGTTCTTCGTGCTGCAAAGCTCGAGCGACCCCGCGGAGAGCCAGAGCGTACGCGAGCGGATGGCGTCATTTGCGGACATTCTACGGTAGGCAGCGGCGGAACGTGCTGAACACCGCGTCGGATACGAGGCGGCCTGACGGGACCCTAGTGTTTCCATCAGTGGTTCGCCAGACATAGCCCCCAAACGGCTACTGCTCAGTCCAGATAGGAGCACCACAAGAGGTGGCCACCGTCTGAGGCCGGTGGCCATTTTGATCGAATGCTATTGAGAGAGAGAGGGACTTCAGATTAGTGGAGCGGACCGGGATCGAACCGGTGACCCCCTGCTTGCAAAGCCCTTGGCCAGCTGTATAAATACGAACATCCCGTACTAACGCGCAGGTCCTAACCCGTTGCGTGTCTCTGCGTTTCGTGCGCGTTGTGTGCCAGCGGAGAACTGTCGGTGAGTGCCCGGAGCTAGCACTTCTGCTGAGAATGGCCACTAAATGGCCACCAGAGACGACAATTCTGAGAGTGCTGAGTTGAGATCGGCGTGTAAACGAGGTTCGGGTTGTCATGCTTGCGCAACCCATAACATCGTTGGATCTCGGATCCGTTCATGGCGGGCGAAAGCTGCGTTATGGCTAAGAGTTAAGCCTCCCTGCTCCAGTTTCTTGCTTCAGTTTGCCCCGATCTTCCCTTGAGCGACCTTAAGGTGATCGTCATTAACCGACACGTAGACCTCACAGCCGGGCAGATCCGGAAAAACGATGTGGGTGTGCGTACCTTCACTGATCAGAATGGCCGGGTGGTACATCGCAGTAATTATTAGGTGAAATGGTGAGAGAAGGCCGCACATTATCCAGTCTGCTGCATCGAGCCAAGTCGCACAGATCACCCAGAGTGCGTGGATGGCAAATTTGGGGCGAGCTTGGCAGTCGCACGCGGCCGTGCCGAGCACGATGCCATTCGCGGGGCCGAGCGGCACCCCGGTTTACGGCTGGAGCCAGAACAGGCTCGCACGCTGTCGGACGATTAGGTCCATGTCGAAGCGCGCTTCGACCTTGCGCCGGCCTGCCTCGCCGAGCCGCCGGCGCAACGCGGGGTCGCCCGCGAGGCGCTCGAGCGCCGCAGCGAGCGCATCGGCATGGTTCGGGGGCACGAGCAGCCCATCGGTTCCATGGTCCACGAGCTCCGGAATCCCACCGATCGTGGTCGATACGACCGGGAGCCGCATGGCCATGGCCTCGATCAGGGTGCTCGGAGTGACGTCGTGCGATCCGTCACGGGCGCGGACGCACGGCAGCACCACGATGTCGGCTCCTCGGTACGCCGTAAGCACCGAAGAGAAAGGCATCGCACCCGCGAATCGGACTACCGACTCGAGGTGGAGCTCGGCATGCCGCCGGCGCAGCTCGATCCAGGTGACCGTCTCGTCCGGGTCCTGCGGCCCGCCGATGACATCGCAGACGACGTCGACACCACGGTCGCACAGCAGGCGGCAGGCTTCCAGGAGATAGCGGAAGCCCTTCGACTCGACCAGCCGTCCTACTGACAGCAACCGGACGGGCTCCCTGGCGGGTCGGTCCGCCGGCGGATGGAATCGGAAGGGCTCGATGCCGTCGTTGATGATGTGGATCGGCAGGTCGGAGCCGGGGTCGAGGAGCGACCGCAGGTAGCGCTCGTTGTAATGCGAGTTGGTGACGAGGAACTCGGCGAACCGCACCCGGTCGGCGGCGAGGGGCGCCAGCGCCGTTCGGTGTATCTCGGACGCCCTGGCCTGGACGCTGTAGGTGATGCCGAGCAGTCGGGATGCGAGGAAAGCGAGCAGAGCGGAATGGTTCGCCCACGGCGAGTGGACATGCGTCGTCCCCCGCTCGGCCAGGATGTCGGCCAGGCGGGCCGCCATGTAGAGCACGTCGCGGTCGTGCCACCACCTCTTGTCCTCGCGGTACCGGTGGCGCACGACGAAAAGCCAGAGACGCACGACCGTCCATGGCCTCCGGCGAAGGTAGGCCCGGGCCGCCGCGCGCCAGCGCGCAAAGTCTCTGGGTCCGAGGTAGGTGACCGGTCCCGCCGGAGACTCGGGGTCGTCGACGATGGTGGCGTCGGGCGACTCGAGGGTCACCACGTCGAGAGACAGGCCGGCGCTCCGAAGGGCCTGCACCTCGCGCCGCACGAACGTCTCCGACAGGACCGGATAGCGCCACAGGAGATACGCGATCCGCTCGCCATCGGCGGCTCGCGGGCGGCGTCGCGGCGGCCGCAGCGAGTGGAAGGACCACCGGCCCAGGAACGCCACCAGGCCGGCATATGGCCCCGACCCCTGAGCGGCAGGGAACGGCAGGGCGGAACGGACCGCATGGTAGAGTCGCCCCGCCGCCGATCGCACTCCCTCCAGGCCCGTCCCGGGCAGCACGGCCGCCAGATGCCGGAGCACCCCGACCGACGCGAGACGGGCGAACCGATGCCGCGGCGTGCGGAGGTATTCCGCACCCCCTTCGCGCACGACTCGGGCACACAGCGCGAGGTGCCGGAGATGGGCACGAAGGCCGGCACCCTCCTGCCCGTATCCCGACGGCGAGAGACGCACGCACAGGACACGCCGGACCAGCCGCGCTTCCGCCCGCGCCAGCACCCGAAGCGACGCCCGATACACCGCGTCGTCCAGCGAGGCACCCTCGAGCCCTCCCGCGGCGGCCAGCACGGCACGACGGAACGTCGGCAGCGCGTGGACGATGTTCCCCTGGATCACCAGCGCGCGCCGGTGGTCCAGCGCAGGCGGAAGCCGCGCGGCCAGCCGGCGGCGGTGGCGTCGAAGCGCCGGACGGGACAGGCCCCCGATCGGATCGAGGGGGAACCAATAAGCATGCGCGAGCCCGATGCCGGAGGACTCCTGCATCGCGGCGGACATCGCGCCCAGCGCCCCCCGCAGCACGATGTCTCCGGGGTGGAGCAGCATGATGAGCGGAGTCGCCGCCTCGGCGACCGCGCGGTTGAGGGACGCGACGGCGCCCACCGGGCGCTCGTTGTGGCGAATGCTGATGCGGGGATCCGCGCACGCCGCGGTGAGTCTCGCGGGCTCGGACAACCCGTCGTCGATGACGAGGATCTCGCAGGGAGCTTCGGCATCCTGGGCCAGGCTCGCCAGCGTGGCGAGCAATGGCTGTTCCGGCCCGGCGGCCGCGATCGCGACGGTGAGCGCGGGCGAGGAGCCTCCCGTTTCTTCGGCCCCTACCACCGGATGGTGTCCCGCGGCCGCCGGATCCGGCCGACCTCCCGGACCAAGCGCGCGCGGAGGCGCTGCCACCACGCGTCGCCCGGCGCGGTACCGAGCGTCAGGAAGCTTCCGAGCGCACGCTCGTCAGCAGCGAGCGTGCGCGCCGACTGCTCCGGCGACAGCACGCCGTGCCCCAATCCGATCCGGGCGACCAGCGTGCCCCAGCCGCCGGCCGGCCCCGCGAGTGCCGCGAGCGTCTCGACCAGGGTGGCTCCCGCGCCGGCGCGGGCGATCGCCTGGCCGGCCAGCGTATAGCGGCGATACACGTCCCTCAATCTCGGATGGCGCGCCGGCGGGACCAGGTCGGCGGCAGCGTCGGAGCGCCGATCCGATTCGAGGAGCGCGAGCAGGCGTGTTGCGGCCGGCTCGTCCCCCCAGGGCTGAAGCTGGTCGCCGTCGGCCGACTGAAAGAACCCGTGGCCCAGCGCCAGGAGGGCGAGCCTCGCGAGCGGGTGCGGGCTCGCGTCCAGTCGCTCGCAACGCCACCGGAGTCCGCCCCGCGCCCCCCGGTAGCGGAGTCGGGATCCCTCGACGACGTGCTTCCGATAGGTGTACGCCGGCGTATAGTCCGGTCGGTGCTCGCCGAAGGTGACCCGGTGCGCCCCCGGCCGGCCGGCCGGGAGCCCGATGTAGCGGGTCGTCCACCCCCGGCGCCCGATCGCCGCGCCGAAGTCGGTGTCGGGCGAGATCGAGTCGCGGAACCCGATCCGGCGGATCCACTCGGTCCGGAAGAGTTTCACGCCGACGACCTGGCCCAACAGCGGGTCCCGCAGCTCCGCCACCACGATCCCGGTCTCCTCATCGACGCCGGCGCGGAGCGCCTCGAAGCAGGTCGGGTCCAGGATCATGTCGGCATCGACCTGCACGAAGAACGGCGTCGTCACCCGTCGCGCCGCCTCGTTCATGGCGCGAAAGAAGGGCGACACGTTCTCGACGACGATCACCTCGTGTGGTGAGACCGTCTGCGCCGCGACGCTCGCAAGCGCCCGCCCGGCGAACGATTCCCCGATCGTAAGGACGACCGCGCTGACGTCGCTCATGCCTCAGGCCAGCGCCGGGTACGGCCGGGCGAAGATATCCAGGGTGCGCAGCAACTCAGCGTAGGAGCTCAGGCTCAGGAAACGATCCAGGCCGGTCTCATAGGGTCGCTCGATGGCGCGGCGGATCCGCTCCACGAAGGAGCGCGTGTCGCCCGGGTGGGCCAACAGGTCGGCGGGGCACAGCTCCCAGTTTCCGCAGTTGCGGGAGGCGACGACGTTGCACCCCATCGCTGCCGCCTCGAAGAGCACGCCGGGCGCGGCGTCGATGCGCGAGGGACAGACGACGCACCGCGCCCGGCCCAGGAGCTCGAACATCGCGCTCCGGTCCGCCAGGAAATCGTGGTGCGTGACCGACGGCACGCGGCTGGGCACATCGCCCACCACGTGCACCGACGCGGGCCCGAGCCGTCGCGCGATCGCGCCCACCATCGGCCAATGCTTCTCCCGCCGCTCCCAGTTGCTGGCGATGAAGAGCGCGTCGATGTCCCGCGCCTCGAATGGCCGGGCCAGGTCCTGCCATCGGCGCGCGGCGTCGCAGATCCACTCGGCGAACCAGAGTGCGCGGGGATAAAGCTTGCCGGCGTGCTCCGGAAAGAACCGGCCCATGAAGTCGAGCACCATCCCGGAGTGGGTGACCAGGAGATCGCACGCCTCGACGGCACCGCGCTCGGCCGCATTCACCCGCCGCGGCGTCCGTGCGCCGGCGGCGAGCGCGCGCGCGAGCTCCACGGCGTCCTTCGCGCGGCCCGAGGTGACGTAGTCCTGAGCCTGGCGGCAAGTCCCGGTCACCAGGACCGTGCGGCGGTCCGGCGCCGCGCGCTTCAGTTGCAGGGCGGCGACGTAGCCGAACCCGACGACCACGTCGGGGTCGATCGCCCGCAGGAGCGCTTCCACCACCGGGCTCGGCACGTCGCCCGGCGTCGCGATCCAGCAGTCATGCACGTTCGGCAGGGCGTCCGGGTTGCCGGCGTCAGGACCGAACAGGTACCGGGTGAGCTCCGGGTCGTCGTCCACCAGGTTGGCGTAGTGCACGTCCCAGCCGTCGGCCAGCATCCGCCGGAAAAGCGCGTACGACGCCGTGCTCGAGCCCCCCAGGCCGGGCACCTCGAACGAGCCGAGCAGCAGCCGGGGGCTCATACGACCGGACGGCGCTGGGCTTCGAGATAGCGCCCCACCACGGTGCGGCTGTCGCCGGCATCCATCAGACGCCCTTCGTGGAGCCACAGCGCGCGTCCGCAGAAGGAGCGCGCCAGCTCCATGTCGTGCGTGGCGACCAGGAAGGTGCGCTCCCGATTGGCCGGCTCGTCGAAGAAGGCGCGGCACTTGGCGGCGAAGGTGACGTCACCCGCGGACATGGCCTCGTCGATGAGAAACACGTCGGCGTCGATGTGCCGGACGACCGAGAAGGCGAGGCGTGCCCGGGTCCCGGCCGACAGGGTCTTGAGCTTGGCGTGCTCGAAGCCGGCGATGCCCGCCCACGCGAGGATGTCGCCGATTGCCAGGCGCATGCGGGCCGGCTCCACCCCGTACAGGGCGCCATAGAGATAGGTGTTCTCCAGGACGGTCACTTCCTCGATCATCCCGAGGCCCAGTGCCGTGAGCAGCACCATCTCGCCCTCTACCGCGACGGTGCCGCGGGTGGGCCGCAGGAGCCCCCCGATGATCCGGAGCAGCGTGCTCTTGCCCGCGGCGTTGTTGCCCACCACGGCGATGCGTTCACCCCGGCTCGCCGTGATGCTGACGTCCTGAAGGGCCCGGCGGAGGGCCGCCGGCCTAGCGTTGCCCCGGAGGGCGCTGCTGAGCACCCGCAGGAGCGAGCGACGCCCGCCTTCGACGGGGAACTCCCGCCAGAGACCCCGCACGTCGATGACGGGTCCACCCGCGCCGGCCATCATAGCTGCTCGATGAGCGCCGGCTCCGCCCGGCGGAAGACGACCAGCGCGCCGTAGGCCAGCACGACGTTCAGCGCCAGGAAGCCGAGCAGCGCCGGGGCTGGCGGCAGGCGGCCCTCGAGGATGACCGTCCGGCTGAACCCGAGCACGTGCGTCAGGGGGTTGAGCAGGGCGACTCGCTGCGCCGTCGGCGACAGGATGGACAGGCTGTAGATGATCGGCGTCACAAAGAAGAGCAGACGCATCGCGACCTCGTACACGTGGTCGAGATCGTGCACGAACACGTACATCACCGCGAGCAGCAGCGAGACCCAGAGTACCATCAGGAGCTGGAGCACGATGACCAGCGGGAGCGCCAGAAGCGCCCACGACGGAGGCACGCCGGCGAGCAGCGCGATCACGACCGTCACACCCATCGAGATGAGGAACTCGGGAGCGTCCGACAGCAGCGAGCTGTACACCAGGACGTCCTTCGGGAAGATGACGTTCGTGGCCAGGCTGCGCATGCGGTAGAGCACGCGCATGGCGGAGGCGGTGCTCTTGGAGAAGTGGGTGAAATGGATCAGACCGATGAGCAGGTAGATCCCGTAGTGCGGAATCCCCTGCCCGACCCGCCCGCTGAAGAAGAGGTACAGGACCAGGAGCATCGCGAGCGGATGCAGGAAGATCCACAGGTAGCCGAGCACCGTGGTCTGATCGAGCAGACTGTGCTGGATCCGGGCCACCTGCCGCATGAGCGCGAGGTGTCGGCGGCGGATCGCGCGGAAGGGCCGGAGGACGTCAGCCACCGATCGGCGCCGGCCGGTAGTGCCGCGTCTCCCAGAGCGCCAGGCTCAGGAGACGCCAGAGCAGCCAGGTGGAGCTCTCGATCCGCCAGCGGTGGCGGCGGGACACCCGGGTGAGCTCGGTCCGGTCGAGCGGGATGCCCATGAGCTCGCCGCGGGAGAGCACCATGTCGCGGAAGAGCGAGCGCAGCGGACCGCGCAGCCAGTCCGCCATGGGCACGGTGAAGCCCCGCTTGGCCTCGCTCTGAAACGGCACGTGCCGCCGGAGCGCCGCGCGCAGCGGCAGCTTGCCTATCCCCCGCCCCAGGTCGACGCAGCTCCGCCAGTCGATCCGCGCGGCCGTCTCCACGACCTCGCGGTCGAGGAGCGGCACCCGGACCTCGAGGGAGTGATGCATGCTCGCGCGGTCGACCTTCTGCAACACGCGGCCCAGGTGCGCGGAGTACTCGTTCCATCGGAGCCACTGCGCGACCTCGTCGACGTCGCCGCCGGCGAAGGCGAACAGGGGCAGCTCGCGCGGGAGCGGCGGCAGGGACGGAAAGAGGGCCTCGAGCCCCCGTGGAGCGACGAACATGTGCCGGCGCAGCTGGGTCGCTCCGGTTTCCGCTGCCGGCGCGGACAACGGCTGGAGCATCCGCGCCGGATAGCCCCAGAACAGGTCGTCACCTCCGTCGCCGCTCAGCACCACGGTCACCTGCTCGCGGGCCAGCCGCGACACGACCAGCATCGGGAAGATGGAGTAGTCGTCGTGGGGCTCGGTGGACGCGGCGACGACGTCGTCCAGGAGGCCGAGGATCTCCGCCGACCGGATATGCCGGACCACGTGGCGCAATCCGAGCGCCGCGGCATAGCGGCCGGCCGCCGCCGACTCGTCGTGCTTCCCGCCGTCGGTCCCGAGGGTGAAGGCCGGCAGCGGGGTGTCCATCACCTCTCGCGCCTTGGAGGCCACGAGCGGCGAGTCGATGCCGCCAGAGAGGAGCACGCCGACCGGCACGTCGCTCACCAGCTGCCGCCGGACCGCCGCGCCGACCGCCGCATCCACCGCCTCATGGGCCGCGGCCCCGGACAGGTCGGGCGCGCGGAGGCGGGACAGCTCGAAGTAGCGTCCTCGCGAGAGACAGCCATCGGCCGCCACCGAGAGCCAGCGGCCGGGCTCCACTGCCTCGGTGCCGTCGATCATCCCGAACGGCGGGGGGATGTAGCCGATCCTGAGGTAGAGTCCGAGCGCCTCCGCATTCACCCCCCGGGCTCGCGCCCAGGGGTGCGAGAGGATCTGATCGTATTGGGACGCAAAGAGGACTCCGTCCCGGTCGTGAAGAACGTACAGCGGCTTGATCCCGGCATGGTCCCGCGCCAGCAGCAGCCGCCTCGCCGCGGTGTCGTAGAACGCCAGGGCGAACATGCCGTTGAACTGCGCCAGCGCCTCCACACCGTACTCGGCCAGGGCATAGAGGACGACCTCGGCGTCGCCCGTCGAGCGGAATGCGATGCCCCGGTGCTCCAGCGTCCGGCGAAGCTCCCGGAAGTTGTACAGCTCGCCGTTGAACACGAGGGCGAATCGCCCGTCACTCGTCAGCATCGGCTGGTTGCCGGCCGCCGACAGGTCGAGAATCGACAGCCGACGGAACCCGAGCACGCATGCGCGCTCGTCGGTCCAGAGCCCGGCGTCGTCGGGACCGCGCCGTGCCATGAGATCCATCGCGCGCCGCACGTGGCCGCGCGAGGCCTCGGCGTCGCCCTGGTAGCTCAGCACGCCCACGATGCCGCACATCGTCAGCTCACCGTCGCCGACCGGTCACGACGCTGGTCATCCGCTCCGTCGCATACACGGCCAGTACCGGCCCAGGTCGATGCCGAGCAGCTCGGAGAGGCCGGCATTCTCCCTGGCGAACACGTCCTCCAGGAAGGCTCGGGTCTCCGGCCGCATGGGCCGGTCTCCCCGGAACGGGGGATTCAAACGCCGCAGCCCGCGGTCGACCGCGAGGGCCAGGCGCTGCCGGGGCGTGATGCGCGGGCGGGGCACGTTGGGCAGGTCGGGACGATGACACTCGTCCAGCACGCCGCGAAATATCCGGTTCTGCATCAGCTGAAGCCGCTGGAATCGAGGCACCTCTCCCCGGTGTCGGTGGGTGTCGATGCCGCTCACGCTGAGCCGGGACCGCAGGCCGAGGAATCGCACCACGTCGTCGACCCCCTGCTGCACGTCGCGCACGAACTCCTCGAAGACGAGAATCTTGACGTTCTCCCGGGGAAACCGTTGGAGGTAGGCTTCGATCTGCGCCTTGTAGAAGCCTCGCGTGAGCAGCGACCCGGGACCGTAGCGCAAGGTCTTCTCGAACCCATGCACGGCACGACCCGCGCGCACCTGGTGCCAGTAGTGCGAGTACGCGCGCATCACCGGGTCGCGCAGGAGGAAGATGAGCTTCACCCCCGGCACCAGCCTGGCCATCCGGCCGACCGCCCGCGGCGACGCGAGGTAGACGCTCGAGTGCTCGCCCACGAGCTGGTCCGGCCGCCCGCGCCCGAAGATGGCGGCATACCACGCGACGTTGGTCTCGAAGTCACGCTCGTAATCGAGGTGGGTCCACCGGCCCCGGACCGGTCCCGGGTAGTCGGGGTGCTGGGTGATGTCGTCGAGACAGAAGAAGTGCACCTCGCGGTCGGGAATCATGACGTCCGGGTGCGCGGCGAGCACGCCCCGGAGCGTACTCGTCCCGGCCTTCATGGCTCCCCCGATGATGAAGTCCGGAAAGCGTCTCGTCGGCAGTGCCTTGCGCCTCGGCGATGGGCCCTGTAATGTCGCCTGGTGGGTGGATCATCCCCAACTTCCCCGAACCGGCGTCTCTGGTCAATGGTGTGACACGCGTCCCAAGCGGTGTCGCCCGCGCGCGCATGCGAATCCTGATCGTCAACGATTACGGCGTGCTCTCCGGTGGGGCGGAACGGGTCACCGTCGATCTGCGGGATGGGCTTCGCATCCGGGGTCACGAAGCCCGGATGTTCGCCAGCAGCGCAGAGCCGCTGGTCTTGCCCAGCGAGGCGGACTACGTCTGCTTCGGACACGACGGCTGGCCCCGGCGCCTGCTGCAGGTGGCCAATCCCTCGGCGGTAGCGCGCCTCCACCGGGTGCTCGGGGAGTTCCAGCCGGACATCGTCCACGTCCGGATGTTCCTCACCCAGCTGTCGCCGCTGATCCTGCCCCTGCTCGCCGGCGTGCCGGCCCTCCTGCACGTCGGGAACTATCAGACCATCTGTCCGATCAACACGAGGATCCTGCCGGACGGGACCACCTGTAGGAATCGTGCGGGCGCCGCGTGCTACCGTCAAGGATGCGTATCGCCGCTCGGCCTGGCACGCACGATTTTGCAGCACCGCGGGTGGCGACGGTACGCCGGGGCGCTCCGGCTCATCGTGGCGAACAGCCACGCGCTCGCCGAGACGCTACGGGCCAATGGGGTGGAGGTGGGCCGAGTGATCTGGAACGGAACGCGACCGCAGCCCGCGCGGCCGCCGCTTCAGTTCCCGCCAACGGTGGCCTTCGCGGGTCGCCTGGTGGCGAAGAAGGGTGCCGACGTGCTCCTCCGCGCCATGTCGCTCGTCGTGCGCCGGCTGCCCGGCGCGCGGCTCTCGATCGTCGGCGACGGTGAGGAGCGGCGGAGACTCGATGGCCTCGTCAGAGAGTACGCACTCGGCGACCATGTGACGATGGCGGGTCACCTGGCCCGCCCCGAGCTCGACCAGCGGCTCGGCGCCGCGTGGGTGCACGCCGTGCCGTCGCGCTATCCCGAGCCGTTCAGCAACACGGTCACCGAGGCGATGATGCGCGGGACGGCGGTGGTCGGGACCGGGGTCGGCGGGACCCCGGAGCTGGTGCGCGACGGTGTGACCGGATACCTCGTTGCGGTGGAAGACGCCGAGATGCTGGCGGACCGGTTGCTGAGGCTCCTGGTGGACCGCGAGACGGCGGAGCGCTTCGGCGCCGCGGGCCGCCAGGTCGCGCTCGGCGAGCTCACCCTCGATCAGATGATCGGCCGTTTCGAGACTGTCTACGCCGACCTCCTCGGCACCGGTGCCGCGGGGTCGGCAGTGGCCCGGTAGGCAGGTCCCGGCGTCGGTGAACATCCTGTTTCTCACCTATGCGTATCTGCCCTCGCTCGGCGGGGTGCAGATCTCGGTCCGCAACCTGGCGGCCGAGCTCACCCGCCGGGGCCACCACATCGTCGTGGCGACCGATGGGGCGAGGCCGTTCACTCTCGAGCGTGGCGTCGCGCCCGTGCTCCGCCTTCGCATCCCGTACCCTCTCCACCGGAGTTGGAGGCAGCGGGTCGGGGCCCGGCTTCTCGACGGCATCAACGTCGGCGCGCTGGCGGCATTCTGCGCGGCCCGCGGCATCGAGCTGGCACACTGCCATCTCATCAACGTGGACACCCGCTATGCGATCGCTCTCAAGCGGATCCTCGGTATCAAGGTGGTGATCACGGTCCGGGGGGGCGAGTTTCACCACTGGATCGCAGATCGGCCCACGCGCCGGAATTACGTTCGCCGCATGCTGGAGTCCGCGGACGCGGTGACGATGCTCTCACACTCGCAGCTCGACCGTGCCCGCAGCCTGACGTCCTCCCTGCCGCTCGAGACCATGGTCATACCCAACCCGGCGGACGTCGATGCGATCGCGCACAGGGCGGACGGCGGCGTGCCGCTGTCGGATGCCTCGTCGGGGTACATCCTGTTCGCGGGGCGGCTGGAGGACGAGAAGCGAGTCGAGCTGTTGATCCAGGCCTACCATGGCCTCGTCATCGACGACCCGTCGTATCCACTCGATCTCGTCATCATGGGCGGCGGCTCCCGAGCGGCGGCGCTCGAAACCGCCGCCAGAGCGGGGGCGGGAGCCGGCCGCACCCGGTTCCTCGGCGCGCGCCCCTACGATGATTCACTGGCATTGATCCGGGGTGCGTCCATCCTGGTGTTGCCGTCGGGACGGTCCGAGGGCTGCCCCAATGTCGTCCTCGAAGCGATGGCGCTCGGCACGCCGGTAGTCGCGGCCGACGATGGCCCCATGGCAGAGCTGATCACACACCGAGTGAACGGTGAGCTCTTTCCCTCGGGAGACGCGGTCGCGCTCGAGGCGCGGCTCCGGCGCCTCACCGCCGACCCGCTGGCCCGGCCGCGATATGTGGCCGCGGGTCGCGAGTACCTGGAGCGGAGGCACCGACTCGACCGGATTGGGGATCGGTATGAAGAGCTGTACCGGCGGGTCATCCAGACCTCCACATGAGCAACAACGACCTGCTGACCGAGGCCGAGCTCGACTCGTGGCACCCGCATCCGATGATGCTCGACCGCATCGAGCGCTGCCGGGCGCGATTCGGGCTGGCGGCGCGGGAGTTCCGGATCGTGGATTGGGGCTGCGGGCGCGGAAAGCTGGTGCTGTGGCTGCGCGAGCGCGGTTACGACGCGGTCGGGGTGGACATCGATCCGAGGCCTTTCTGCAACGGCGCCGACCTCTTCCGCGCCCGGGGCCAAGCGCCAGAGCAGTGCCTCTATCCACTGGACGGGGCGAGCAGGGCGCCGCTCGCGGACTCGGCATGCCACTTCGTGACCTCCTGGCAGACCCTCGAGCACGTCCGGGATCTCGAAGGCGTGATACGGGAGTGGAACAGGATCACGCTGGATGGGGGAGTAGGCTTCCACATCTATCCTGCCCATCGCCGGCTGGTCGAAGGCCATCTCTTGATGCCCTTCGTGCATTGGCTGCCGAAGAACGCGGCCCGGCGATGGCTGATCGCGACTTTTGTCCTGATGGGAGTCGAGCCGAACTGGTCGCCGGGCGAGTCGTGGCGGAAGAAGGCGCGGACCTATTACCGGTACAGCGTCGATGAGACCTTCTATCGAACGCCCGAGGTCGTGCGACGCTGTCTGGCAGCCGAAGGACTCGATGCCGAGTTCGTGGACGTCGGGGGCCGTGGGCGGGAGCGAACGCTTGGTCGCCTCATTCGCGCCTGGTCCAAGAGCTACGGCCACAACGTGGGCTTGGCGACCACCTTCCATCGGCGAGCCCCTGCCGGCTAGGCGTCCTCGAACACCATCGCGTGCCAGAACGAGTACGCGAGCAGTGCGAGCGGGAAGCTCACATCCTCGCTCCTCCCGCGGACGAAGTCCTGCCACCTCTCGATACCCTTTGGTCGGTCCAGGATCTCCCACAGCGGAGCACCCGGCACCAGCCTCCGCTCGATCGCGACTCGACCGCGGCCGCGGAGGTGGTTCGCCCAGCCGCCATCCCGTCGGCGCACCGACCGGACCCGTTCCAACAGGCGCAGGATCCGGAAGTAGGGATGGCGCGACGCCTCGCTGCTCAGGGGCACCCGGAGGAAGTCGGCGGCATTCCGCCGGATGACGAAACGGTGAAAGGCGCCGTCCGCCTTCGCCCCCGGGTGCATGGCGAACGCAAGCGTGATGTGGTCGGCATTGACGAGCGGGAGCACGTCGGTCTGGAAGAGATTGATGGCAAGGTGCGCCCCCTGCCACCGGCGGGTTCTCTGCTGGAGGTAGAAGTAGTCGAGCGTCGCCCAGCCCCGAAGACCGTGAGCGGCGGCGCCCTGGTCGAGCTGGTGTCTCACCAGGTCGGTAAAGGTGCCGGCACCGGGGTCGGGCAGGAGGCCGGCCGCGGACCGCGTGAGGTGCGCGAGGGAGCGGTCGAGATCGAACGCCGCCCCTGGATCGCACTGCAGGACATGGCGATAGTAGTGGCCCTTGGAAATCTCGCCCGATCCACCGCCGAGGTAGACGCCCTCGCGTGCCGGAGCCGGCGCGTCCGGAAAGCCCTGCCAGCGGCCGGGTTCGACCAGTCCTTCACCCCAAAGGGTCATTTGACGGAATCGCCCATCCATGATGCCTGCCGGGTCGTCGGCGGCGAGCGGGCCCGTATCGTCGGTGTGAACCCAGTCGAGGCCGTAGCGCCGGGCCAGCCGTCTCGCCAGCACGACGTCCGACGACAGTGCCGAGCCGCCGGTGTAGTACCGACAGGGTAGCCTCTCGTGGCTGAGCACGGCGCAGATCACGCGGCTGTCGATCCCGCCGGTCAGATCGGCCTCGAGGTGGCCAGTGGCGGGCCGATTCTGGTAGATGACGTCGCGCACCGCATCGGCGGCGCGGGTCATCAGGTTGCCGGGGTCCTGACCGATTCCTCCGCGAACCCATTCGCCGAGGGCATCCGCGGAGGTGGAGATCACCGTCCGGGAGTCGCCCACGATGATCTCTCCGCCCGCCAGTGCGCGGACGTTCCGCAGCGGGGTGGACGTGTCCGGGAACCAGCCCGCCGAAAACCAGTATCTCCAGGCTTCCACGTCGACCGCCGGGCCTTTGTCGAGGAGCCGGAGAATGGGCCAGTACCGATTGGAGAAGACCAGGCCGGCCGGAGAGAGCGACACATAGAACTGGTCCAGTCCCAATCCATCATGCACCAGCCCGATGCGGGCCTCGCGGCGGTCGAACCAGCAACAGGTGAAAGGCGGGTTGAGGGAACCGATGACCTCCGGCCGAACCGTGCCGTCCGGACCGACGAGCGCATCGCGGAGCGCCGCTGCTCCGACCGGGGCGGGTCCGGCGGGGAGCGTCGGGCCGGCGGTGGTCGGTCGTCCGGTGCGGCAGCAGATCTGATCCTCGGACCAGTGCAGCCCGTCGTCGCCGGGCTGCGGCACGCCGAGGTGCACGAGGCCCTGGTTCCCCTCCCAGAGTCCCACGCACCGCAGCCGCTCCTGGAAGAGCGGCTGGTAGCGACGGCTGATGCCCTCGATGAGGCGTTGAATCCGCGCGTCACCGATCGATCCATTCAGCTGCCAGCCGACGATGATCGGGGACACGCTAGCGATCCTTCGGTGGCATCACCTCGTAGAGGCCGGCGCGCGGGAGCACCTCGAGCGGCCGGAATACCTCAGGATACGCCCGCACTATCGCGAGGAGCGAGTCCGCCAGCGGGACCTGCGTGCGATCTACCAGCAGATAACGGATCTCCCGCTGCTCCAGCCAGCCCAGGAACGCCGCGGGCGGGCTGGTCCATGCGGGGACGAGATCCTCACCGCGCCGCTCGGAGATCACGTCGAACATGTCCCTCATCCCGGCCGCGTACCGCTCCTCGGGGCGAGAGATGGCTTTGAGCCGAAGCGCCACGCGCTGGGCGTCATAGTTGGACGGCCGCTTGATGGGATAGGCGCCAAAGGGGGAGGAGTGGGCTTCGCGGACCCCTCGGACAGCGCCGGCGAGTCCGCCGCCGACATAGCAGACCAGGTAGACCGCGCCGAGCGTACCAAGGGCCACCGCCCTGATGCGCTGGCGGGCGGCGAAGGCATCCGGGCCTCGCGCCGCCTCGACCACGCACCCGAACAGCAGGGGTACGACCGGGACCAGGAACCGGGGGTCACCGTCACCTCCTACCAGCAGGTGCACGAATACCACCCCTAGGTAGAGCAGCAGGTACACTCCGTCCACGGTGACACGCCGCCGGAGGGACAGGAACATGCCATAACCGACCGTGAGCCACGCAGCGGCGTGCAAGCCGAGTTCCACCACCTGCTCTCCCGACGACCAGGAGTTGAGCAGCACATTGCCAGGCACCCGGAGCAGCGCGCGGTTCTCCTGGATGCGCTGGAGCAAGGCGGGCAGGGAGAGCCGGTCGGAGGTCGGAGTCCACGGATCGATCACCACGAATGACCGGAACCAGCCGCTCGCATAGCCCGACCCTTCGAGGGATCCCCAGGCGAGCACGGCGAGGGCGGCCAGCACCGGGAAGGCCATGCGCGAGAGGCGAGGCCGGCCCCCGCGGGCCCACCTCCCGGCTTCCACCAGGAGCACGGCCAGGGCAAGGGTAAGCCCGATGAGGCGGGTCAGGGCAGTGACGAGCAGCAGCCCGCCTGCAAGCCACTGCCGACGCGCCCGGGGGGCGACCTGGGCGGATATCTTCGTCTCGTCCAGCAGCACGAGCGCGGCCATCGAAACGAACAGGTAGACCGGTTCGGAGAGGAGCTGGGTACTCGTGTGGTGGAGGTGCAGCGAGGCGAGCGAGAGGACGACAACGAGCCACGCCGCTGTCGACCCCGCGCGGCGTCTCGCCAAGACGAAGGCGAGGGCCACCGCACCGAGGATCAGGAGCTTGGTCGCCGTGTTCAGCGCGACATAGCCGCCAGGAGACAGCGCGAGCACGCCAGCGAAGACGAGCGAAGTCACCGGTGGAGTAGCGGGGGGCGAGCCCCAGTCCCCGCCGTTCGCGAGGACTTGCGCCCAGCCGACGTAGGTGGCGCTGTCGGGCGAAATGTTCCAGTAAGGGCCGATCGAGGCCAGATAGAATCCGGTAAAGAGGGCGGCGATTGCGGCCAGTACCCAGGTCGCCGCACGCTTCACCCCCAATCCGGCGATCACGGTCTTGGTCTCGCCGACGGCCTTGCCCGAATCGAAGACGACCTGGCACAGCTGATCGAACCGGTCCGGCCCGGTCAGCAGCCGTCCCGCATGACGCAGGATCCGCCGCTCCGTGCCGAGCGGTCTCCGTGGCGGGGCGAGGCCCAGCGGCGCGGCCTTGCCCATCACCCCCACGGTCGAGCGGCCGTGAAGCATGCCCTTCGCGAAGAGACGCCGGAGGGTAGGTGGGTTGCGATGAAAGATGCGGGCCCCGGGGCAGTAGACGATACGGTAACCGGCTCCCCGGATGCGCAGGGCGAGCTCCGCGTCCGCTCCCCGTAGCAGCGCCACGTCGAACAGCCCCGCCTGCTCGAGCACGTCGCGGCGGGAGGCCCAGTTCATGGTGATGGCATAGCTCGGGACGAACACCTCGATGGCCTGGCGGTGGTCGTGCAGCCGCTCCCCGAACAGCTCGATGCGGTTGCACGGCTGAATCGAGCGGATCTCCCCACCGGCGATCCCGACTCCGGCATCCTCGAGCGGGGGGATCAGGTGCCGGAGCCAGTCGGGCTGCACGATGCAATCGGCGTCGGTGAAGGCGATGCACTCGCCGGTCGCCGCGGCGATGCCCGTGTTCCGGGCGGCACTCGATCCGCGTACGGTCTCGTGCAGGATCCGGATACGACCCCGGTGCTCGGCGAGCACCGCCGCGGTGCCGTCGGTCGAGCTGTTGTCCACGACGATCAGCTCGAGCCGATCAGGCTCGTAATCGAGGCGCAGCAGCGAGCTGATGCACTCTGCGACGGTGGCACGCCCGTTGAGAACGGGCACGACGACCGAGACCGTTGGAACCCAGGACCCGGCCCCGCTCACCGATATACCTGGCGCCAGGCTCGCTTCGGGGCGAGGCCGAGTCGCAGCCTGATCCACCGGTCGAGCCGATTGCGGTAGAGACACTGGCGCAGGTATCCCCGTTTCGCGCCCCACAACACCCGCTCGGCTCGCAGCACGCCCACGCGGTGCTTTCGCATGAGGCGCCGCAGCTCCCGCAGCAGGATGCTTCGGGGGACATGGGTCGAGAGGCGGAAGACTTCCCGATGATCGCGGTGCACGTAGAGGCACTCGTGGATCGGCCGGAATACGGCGCCGTGCTCCAGCATGGTCCAGGGAAGGTCGTAGTCGTCGGTGCCCACGTGGTTGAAGGTGTCGTCCATCCCACCGAAGGAGAGTGCCATCGCGCGGCGCCAACAGAGCAGGTGCTTGATCGGCGACTTCCCGACAAAGTCGGCGGCGGATACTTGGTCCGGGGGTGGGTACCCCGAGCTGAGCGCCCGCCCGTCGCCGTCGATGATCCTCCTGCCGCTGTGGAAGAAGTCGGCCTCCGGGTGGGCGAGCATCCCGGCCTGGAGCGCCTCCACCGCTCGGGGCTCCCATAGGTCGTCGCCCAGCAGGATGGCGACGAAGTCAGTCTCAGCCTCCTGCATGCCGGTGTTGAACGCACCGGCCAGCCGACGGGCGCGGTTGGCGACGAGCCGGACCCCCGGGTGGGCCAGGTCGCCGGACAGGAGCGTCCGGAACCGCCCCTCGTCTCCCGGTTCGACGATGACGAGCAGGCGCCAGTCGCCACAGGTCTGCGCGAAGATCGAGCCCAGCGCCTCCTGGAGATACCGCGGGTGGTAGTGCTTGACCGGCAGCAGGACCGTCACGATCGCCATGCGGCTCCGCTACCTCACACGCCGCCGGCGACGAACAGGTCGGCGGCCACCTCGTCCATCGTCCGCAGCCGGGCCATGGTCTTGATCTCCTTCAGAAACTCCGCGTAATCGGGGAGCCAGTGCCCCGCGTAGCAGTCGTGCAGGCTCAACGCGACGAAATCGTGCTCGCGGATGGCCGTCAGCGTACTCCGTCGCCAGTCGGCGAAATTCCTGCCGTGCCGGTGCATGTCGTAATCATCGAGCAGAATCGGAATCTTCACCAGCCCGTTGTCCAGCTTCGGCACGGCGAACCCGAGCGAGGACACCGAGCTGGCAAGCCACTCGAAGTTGTGCCAGCAGAGGCCCCTGTCGTGGAGCTCGGCCGTGAGACGCGACTGAGGTGCGCGGTAGCCCTTGAGCCGGTAATCGACCCGCCGGCAGGCGTCGAGCTGCTCCTGACCGAGGTCGTGATCGTAGGAATGGAACGCGAGGGAGTGACCGCCTCGCTCGATCCGCTCTCGGAGCTCGGGCAGCAGGCAGCCGACGACGTTGTACGTCGCCCGTACCCCGGCCTCCGCTTCGATGGCGAGCATCCGGTCGAGTGCCTGGGGCGACTCCGCGTCCGCCCGCCGCGCGAACTCCGGATCGACGTCCCGGTGTCCGAGGCCGCGCTCGACATCGTGGCACAGGCACACGGTCTTCCCCGGCTCCAATCGTTCCTCCCGCCGCATGGGTTGCACGATCTTGGAGCGGTTGGCCGGCAGGTCGATCGACCACCACGGTCCCGCGGGCGTCGCGCGGAAGTGGTGGTGGACCGCCCGATCGTACACGCGCTCGAAGAGCTCAGGTTGTACGGTCCGGGCGCGGTCGGTGTGCTCCATTGCGAGCCGGGACGTCGGCACCCTGATCTCGCGGAACCCATGCTCCGCCGCGGTGGCGGCGACCGCGTTGAGCAACAGGTGATGCCACCCGGCGAACACCTTCTCGACCCGCGTCTTGTACGTGCGACGCCGGGAGATGCGCTGCACGAGATCGGACTGGTGCGCCATCGTGAACAGCACGCCGCCTCTGGCGGCCATGTCGACGCTGGCCACTTGTCCGATCCGGCTGAACTGCTGCTGGTGCCACAGCAGCTCGGAGTCGAAGAAGAGCTCGTCGGGAAACTCGTCGATCACCGGGGGTGCGGCGTGCACCACGATCTGCCAGAGCTCCGCCGGGTCGCGCGCGCCGCACATCCAGCGGGCCAGCCTGCAGCCATCCGGACCGGGCTTGGGCAGGCAGCGGACCTGGTGGGGAAAGAAGTGGCGAGCCAAGTACCCGGCGCCCAGGAAGCGCTCCCGCGAACCCGCCGGGAAGTCGTGAGCCACGGCGGGCATGGACGGACGCCACCAGGTCGGAGGCCGCCGGACCGGCAGACGCGCGCGCTCGGGACGCAACCGCTGTAGGAATGCAATTGCTCTCATGGGGGACGTCCGGGATCTCGACGGGGTTCCTGTGACGCTGTAGACTACAATACCGCGAACCAGCCATAACCGCGAACACCCCGCAGACTCGAGACTTCACCACCTGCGCGGGCGCGTTCGCCTTTTCCGGGCGGATTATTGCACGTCCGTAGGCCCGACGTCAGCATCATCGTCCCGACCTATGGCCGGCCCGAACAGCTGCGGGCCTGCCTCGACGGCATCGCACGAATGGACGCGCGACGGGAGAGCGTCGAGGTGATCGTCGTTCACGATGGGGAGACCGACGAGCTGACGCCCCTCGTCGCGTCGGTCGGCGACCGCCTTGCCGTTCGCCTGCTGATCCAGCCTCACCGAGGCCCGGGAGCGGCGCGCAACAGCGGTGCCGCGGCCGCGCGCGGCCGGTGGCTCGCTTTCATCGACGACGATTGCGTCCCCGCCTCGACCTGGCTTTCGGCGCTCACTCGCGAGCACGCGGCGCGGCCGGACCGCCTGCTCGGGGGGCCGGTGGTCAATGGCCTTCCGGACGACCCGTTCGCCACCAGCACCCAGCTGATCGCCACCTACGTGAGCGAGTATTACGCGGACCGGCGAGGCCGCCACCGGTTCTTCACCACGAACAACCTGGCCCTCTCCGCCGACCGGTTTCGCGAGCTCGGCGGCTTCGACACGACCATTCCCAGTGCCACGGCCGAAGACAAGGAGTTCTGCGACCGGTGGGGAGCGCGAGGGTACGAGATGGGGTGGGTGGCCGATGCCGTCGTCCATCACTTTCACCACATGTCGCTGTGGAAATTCATCCGACAGCACTACAACTATGGCCGCGGGCTCCTGCATTTCCATCGGATGCGCCGGAACCCGGAAGGTCGCGGGCTTGTGCCGGAGCCGCCCGCCTTCTATGTCAATCTGCTGCTCTACCCACTGACGGCGATGGCGCTCCGGCGGGGCTGGCGGTTCGTGCTGCTGCTGGGCCTCTCGCAGGTGGCGACCGGCGTCGGCACAGTCAAGGCGGTGCTGGCTGAGCGTCTGCGACAGGCGGCGAAGCCCATGCAGTCCTCCGAGGACGGGGACCGGGCTGGTGCATGACCCGAACCAGCCGGTAGTCTCGGTCGTGATTCCCACGTACGAACGGCCCGAGCTGGTGCCTCGGGCGGTCGAAAGCGCGCTCGCACAGACGGTCGCCGGGATCGAGGTGATCGTGGTCGTGGACGGGCGGGATGAGGCCACCTGTTCGGTGCTCCGCACGATCGAGGACCCACGGCTGCGGGTGCACGTGCCGGACCGCCGGCTGGGGAACGCCGATGCGCGGAACGCCGGCGTGGGGCTCGCGCGCGCCGACTGGGTGGCGTTCCTCGACGACGACGACGAGTGGTTGCCAGGGAAGATCGAGGCCCAGCTCGGGGTCGCGCGCCGATCGGCGGATGTCTTCCCGATCGTCGCCTGCCGCTTCACTGCCCGCGACGAGCGAGGCGAGTTCGTTTGGCCCCGCCGGCTCCCGGACGAGCACGAGCCTCTCAGCGAGTATTTCTTCTGCCGGAGGACACCCTTCACTGGCGAAGGCATGGTCCATGGCGGCTCCACGGTGCTCACCTCGCGGGAGCTCGCAGTGCGCGTGCCTTTTCGCAGCGGTCTGCCGCGCCACGTGGACCCCGACTGGCTGCTGCGCGCGGTCGCGGAGCTCGGGGCCCGGCTGCTGTTCGTCCCGGAGATGGAGCCGCTCGTCATCTGGTACACCGAACGCGGCAGAGCCCGCATCACGACGCAGCGGGACTGGCGGGAATCGCTGGCGTATTGCCGGGACAACCGCGCGCTGTTCACCCGTCGCGCCTACGCGGCCTTCGTGCTCCACGTGGTGGGTTCGAACGCGGCCGCCCAGGGGCGGTGGGATGCCTTCGGCTCGCTGCTGTGGGAGGCGTTCGCCCGGGGACAGCCGGCCGCGGTGGACCTCGTGTCTCACGTCGGCAATTTCGTCTTGCCGGTGGGGATGCAGCGGACGATGGCGGGGTGGTTCGCACGGTTCTGGCGCGCTACCGCGTCTCCCTCCACGGAGGGGGCTGACTCGGCCCGGCCTCCACCCGGACTTCCTTGACCGCAGCCGACCCGCGCGCCGCCCCGAGCCCTTCCTCCGGCCGATCAAATCCATTCCCACGCAAGGTCCCCGCGGCAAGTGCGTTCGGGCGGCCGGCGGCAGTCCAGCGCATCTTGGAGAAGCAATCGGTACCTCAGTCTGAGCCATACCGCCGGAGTTGGCCTAGTGACGCAGCGGATTCAGCTCACGACCGATGGGCACAATATGTACAAGACCGGCGTGCGTGTTGCCTTTAGTGGAATGAAGTGCGTTGGGCAATGCTGATGAAGCAGTAGGGGCAGCCCGCAGCCGCCTTTGAATCGTCGGCCCACGGGGACAGTCGCCCGTATGCACCGGGGCAGTGAAGCTGCGGAAGATCGGACGGCCTGATCCTGATCTAGTATCTACTTCTTACGTCGAGCGGTCGAACCTGACCCTGCGGATGCAACTCCGGCCGCAGGCGTGCCTCACGCGCATTCATCGCGGTGCCCCGGTCATCTGCTATGCTATAGCGGCCGGTACGACTCGCCGGAGGCCTTGTCTCCGTCAGTCAGTGCGTGAGCGAAGTCACGCCGGCAATCCAAGTAGCGCAGTGAGCTATAGCCAGGCTGCGGGTCAATTGGGGGGCGTTCTCGGATATCGATGACCATCACATCGGCTACGCCGCGTATGAGCCAGCCGAGAGCTTCAACCCCGTTCCCTGCGGGACCACACCTTTTCCCGCTTTGACGACTTACGCCGGCGACTCTGGGCCGAGTTGCCCCGGCTCGAGGTCATACTGGATGGTGAGATCATCGCAATAGATGATGAGGATAGGATGGACTTCTGGAGCTCAATGAGGGGACGTGGGCACCTCGCCTATGCTGCCTTCGAGCTGCTTTGGCTGAGGGGCAAGATCCCGCCCCGTCCCAGCACGCGGAGCACCCGATAGGGCCCAAGCGTCTGCCCCTCGGCCATCCCACTGGCCATTTCCTGCGAACTTGTTTCGTGGGAGTTACTTCGATGAGTGGAGCGGACCGGGATCGAACCGGTGACCCCCTGCTTGCAAAGCAGGTGCTCTCCCAGCTGAGCTACCGCCCCGAAGGTCTTGCAAGATAGCGACTTCCGTGCGCGAACTGAAGCGCGAAAAGGCTGGGTTGCCAGGATTCTTTGCCAACCGAGGGCCGGTCGCGAGTGCCTGCGACACTAGAGCCCTGACGCCTGCTCGCGCACGTCAAATTCCGCAGATCGAGACTCGTAGGCTCATCAGCGGGTCCTGGTCTGACCAACTGAAGCCTCGTTAACGTGAGAAGCTGTCATTAGCGCCCGCCGCGCAATGTTGGCTCATGCCACGCACTATTGGGAAGATGCGAACGCCACCTCCAGGATTTACATCTACTTGACAGGTGCCTTGCTATTCACGCCCGATTTGAGATGAGGCCGCCTCTCGGAAGCGAGTGCTCCGTTGGAGCGGGGCGATGGGGGCAGGATCTAGGGCTTTCACCAACTCTCTCACTTCGGGTCGCCTGAGCACGAGCCACCGTCCGTAGCACCTCAGGAAACCCATAAAAGCAGAACGCGAAATCCCAGAGGGCAGGAGCCACAATAACGACCATGCGACCACGAGCTTGTGGGTCTTGTGACTGAGCAAGGTGCGCGGATAAAGCCTGATACATTCTGCCAGTTTCCGGCCCGCTTCCCTTCGGACGTTCACCCCGCTCGCTCGGCTGAGATACAGAAATGCGGCGTACTGCTTCACATTGGACAGCACCTGATTCCGGCGCCAGGGCGGGAATCCAGCGAGACCGCACAATGCCCGCTCACACGCCCGCAGGCAGGCAGCTTCGCAGCGCTGAGCATCGGCGGACATGGCACCCTCCCAGATCCGATAGAGAATCTGGTACTTAGGGACCAGCACAAAGGGCCACCGGGCAGCCACGCGCAGGCAAAAATCCCAGTCGTGCGCCGACCCGAGCGTCGTGTCGAACCCACCCACCGCGTCCGCGCACCGCTTGCGGACGAGTATGTTCGACCCGCTCGCCACGAAGTTGCCCGTGAGCAGATCGGAATAGACGTCGCCATCGATCCGCGAGGGGTCCTTGGCGAAGAGAAAGTCCCCGGACCGGCCGATGAACGCGGTCCAGCTGTACGCCACCGCCGCCTCCGGATGTCGTCGCAACACCTGGAGCTGGAGTTCCAGCTTGTCGGGAGTCCACAGGTCGTCGGCGTCGATAAAGGAGACGAACTCGCCAAGAGAGCGCTCGATCCCTCGATTCCGCGCGCTGGCGAGCCCGCTGTTTGGGTAGGCGTACACCCGTAGGCGCGGGTCTTGGATGGTCTGCAGGTAGCGAAGGGTGCCGTCGGTGGAGCCGTCGTCGATAACGATGAGCTCGAAGTCAGTAAATGTCTGCCGCCGCACCGCCTCGACGGTCTCGCGCAGGGTTTGCTCTGAGTTGTAGGCGGGCACTACCACGGAGATCGTGGGCGCCCCCGGGGGCAACCCAATCATTGGGCCGCCTCCGGAGCTCGCGGCCTGAGACCCGGTCCGCTCACCAGCGGAGCACCCTCGCAGTAGTCGGGCACGGGTGCTCCCAGCAGCGCCAGCATGGTCGGAGCGAGGTCGCTGACCCGCCCTTGCGCCAGTGTGGATCCGGGCTGGTAGCGCTCGGCGTTGACAAGCGCGAACCCCCGGTTGACGTGACCGCCGGTGCGGCCGTATGGAACCGGGCCGATGCGGCCGAACGTCGGGCTGTCCACCACATCGGTGGGCTCCGACTCATAGAACACGATCAGGTCCGCATCGGGGCAGTCGGGGCCGCACTGGGCCGACGAGGCACTGGTGCGGACGATCTTCGTGACCAGCCGTCTTCCCGTCCGGGCGTCACGCAGACCGCCAAGCTCCGCGCTCAGCTCGTCGCATACGAGATCATAGTTCTCAGGGGGCACGATCCCGTTCGCCTCCCGACCACGCAGATTGATCCGGATATACCCATGCGCGATACTGGGCAGCACGAAGGCCTTCATCTCACGCCATTGGGGGCTGTACCATACCGCCGGCTGGTGAAAAAGAGAGCCGAAGTTGCCGGGGTAGGCCGGTCCGGGCCCGGGGCTGCTCCACTGCTCCCACCGGTGGGAGAGCTCGATGGGGAGCCAGCGCCGGAGCCGCCGCCGCACTGGATGGGAGTCTGCCCGCAGACCGTAGATCGCGCGATGCCACCCCAGCGCCAGCGGTGTCGTCATGGGAGCAGGAGGCGGGATGTTCGGAGGACCATCCTCCGTTAGACCGTGGCGCCCGAAACTGAACCGGTACAGCAGTTCTGGGAGAAATACGGTGCTCGGCAGATCGACCGAATTGGCCTCCATTCCCTCAGGAGAGAAGACCAGCACATCAGCCCCGGGGCACGCCGCCAGGATCGCGCCGATTTCCCGATCCACGGCCTGGAACACCCGCAGCAACGGGTCGGTGTCAGCTGCGAGTCTTCTCCGACATAGAGGATGATCCTGACTCAGGTGCCAGAAGAAGTGTCCCGCCGAATGAGTCTCGCCAAAGACCGTGAAGAACAGGTCCCACCGCTCGCGCCGAAGGAGGTCTCGGCAGATGGCCCCACGCCGGGCTATCCCCCGGAGGAGCGCACGCTCCAGCCAGGCGACCGCAACCGGGTTCCAGTGGCTTGCATGATCGCGGTCGAAGGCGGGGTGTCGGCCGTGGGCTCGTACCAGTTGCGCTAGGAGCTCAGGCGGCTCGGAGCAGCTCGTCGTCCTTGCCGAACGCGCCCCCCAGGCCTGGACCTGGATCCCGCTGACCCGCTCCGAAAGCCGCGCTTGGGGGACGTCGAATATCGCACAGCGGTAGCCCGGGCCCAGGGCGAAGAAGGGTGGGTATTCGGTGAAATCGTACGCCCCGGTATCCCGAAGCTCATAGGTGCGGGGATCGAACTTCCAGCGGCTCCAGTAGCCGGTCATCCTCGACTCGCAGCCGGTCATCACAAGGGTCCAGGCCTGCTCGGAGAGGTACAGCTCGGGACCGTGAAGAGAGCAATACGCGCTCTGCTCCCGCAAACGAGCGATGTTGGGCAGTTGACCCTGGCCGGCCCACATCTCGACAAGCTGGGGATCGGCCGAGTCCAGCCCGATTGCGATCAGCATGCCTCTCCACCTGCCGGGACTGGAGCTCCATGGAGCTTCGTTTCCAGCGGGCCCCAAGCCGCCTCCACAGCGTTGCGAATCTCTTCACGCCAGCACTCGAGCGTGTAGCCCTTTGCCCTTCGCAATGCCTCCGCCGACATTCTCCCGTAGGCTTGGGGATCCGAGAGACACGCCTTCACGGCTGCGGCGAATGCTGGCGGACTCTTCTCCCGAAGCAGGATCCCGCACCATCGACCCGCCAAGATCGGCGGGATCGAGGTTCCCGTCGTCACCAGGGGGAGCCCGCGGGCAAGGGCCTCGTGGACAGACTGCCGGAAAGCTTCGTCTTCGAGCACCGGTAAAGAGCAGAAGAGGTCGGCCTGGTCGAGCAGCTCCCGCACCTGGCCGTGACCTCCCAGCCCGTGAAATACCACGCGATCGACCAGGTCCAGCCGGCTCGCGAGCCGCTCCAGCACGGGCAGGGCCGTACCGGTGCCCACCACATCGAGCCGAACCTCGGGATAGTCGCGGCCCAGGAGTGGGAGGGCACGAAGTACAAGAGAGACTCCCTCGATGTGTAGCTCCCGCGCGACCATTACCAGCCTAGCCTGACCCGGGGAAATCGTACGCGGGGAAATCGTACGCGGGGAAGTCCTCAGCTGGTCTTCGCTAACTGCCGTGCTGATGATCCAGCGGATCGAACGGTTTCGAGACGAGGGTGGCTCATCGGAATCACCGGTTGCGAACACCACGTTCCTTCCGCCGCCGATTCTCACCAGTAATGCACGCTCGAGTCGCCAGAGGAGTCTGGGGTCCGACCAATGGTTCAGCTGTCGGGTGAGGAGGCGCTTACGAAAGACGAGAGCAAGGAGCAGACCCAGGACGCCAATCGGAGAGGGGATCAGGACCGAGACCGCGTCCGCACCCGAGATCTCTCGTGTGAGTGTCCGACCATTCCGCAGGAGCCAGAGGGGTAATACCAGCCAGGTGAGCCAGGGAGATCGAGGCAACCAGGACAGGGGGACCACGGTGACGTTTTTGCCAGCCATGGCTATCTCCCCTGCCCGATCCTCCGGACCGGAGCAGGGTCCCACGATTCGTGTGGCATCGAATAGCTGCGAGAGAGCTTCGATCTGGAGAGGCAAGCCTCCAAATCCAGGGTCTCCCAAACAAGCACGGGCGGCGAATCCGCTGGGTGAGCGTGCGCAAGGCCAGCACAGCTTATGCCATACCACCGTGAGCTGCATCGCAAGACCATCTCTCAATCTGGGGCGACTGGACTCCTCGGCTACTATGTATCGCCATTTAACGTCTGGCAAGCGAGCCGTTCGGGGTACCGGCCAGAGCCGTCGGACATCTTTGTTCCCGAAAGAGATGGCTCCAGCGTGACCGAAGTGACCGACGGGATGACGCTGACCGACTCCGACGTCGCCGCGACACGGCAGCCTGCTCGTCAACCGGGATGGCGAAACCACCACAAGTGCCTTGGTCTTCGTGCGCCCCGATGGAACGGAGGGAAACACGGCCCGCCCGACTCGCTGGCTGACGGCACCATCGCGGTTGAGGTGTGGCGACTAAATGAGAACGAGCGCGGGCGAGATAGCCCCCGGCAGCATGCCATGGTTCTACAATGCGACTGCGGCGAAACCGCCAAATGTTGACGCCGGAACAAGAGAGGGCAAGTAGAGGTCAGCCCGGCCGAGCGATGCCGCGAGCTCCGGGTGGAGCAGCTTGAGCGCCACCGGGCGGTCCGGCTTGAGGTCCTGGGCCAGCCACACCGTGGCCATGCCCCCGCGGCCGAGCTCGCGTTCGAGCCGGTAGCGATCCGCCAAGCCGCGTGCAAGTTGCTCGCGCAGGTCAGCCACTCAAGACTCTGAAATGGGAAGGGTTAGAGGACGCTGAAGAATACCGCCGCGGCGCGGGCTAGGAGAGGATTGCAGGAACAGCCCAAACTCTTGTCCGGTGTTGGACCGAACATTTCTGAGGCTGGAATTTATATTTTTGACGCGGGCCCCACCCGTTCCCTGAAATTTCCCAGTCGAAGAAGTCGAGCCCCTAGAACCAGGCCTTTGCTCCACCACCCGGTCGAACTTTCTCGAGGGGGGGTGTGCCAGAAACTGTGCCAGACTGGATACAGAATCGGTGCGAAACCCAGATTCTGGACTTCGCGCCGTTAACGCCTATTCACTGATCACTTCGGAACTTCGGCGAACAAAGGCTGAGGCTCGGCGCGCTTGCAAAGCAGGTGCTCTCCCAGCTGAGCTACCGCCCCGAAGGTGCTACACACAGACAACTTAGCCACTTCCGTTTCCCGCCCCAAGGGGGCTGTACGAAAGCTGGGTGGAAGAAGGGGCCCGCTTTCATGCCTTCTTCTCCTCAACTCGGTCCTCAGGCCGGAGGATGTACGACGGCCTAGTCAAAACAGACGCTCACACTAAGTAACCGTTACCAGGTTCTGCGACCTCTGTACAAATTTCGAACGGTCCCCCTGAAAGAAATTTGAGACTTGACACGACCAGCGGGATAGACCAAACTGCTGCCCGGCGTGAGCCGTCAGACAACGAGATGACCCTGTCCTGCGGTCATTCCATTGCGCCCTGCTCGACTGACCGGTCGCGCAGACAACTCTCAGAAAAAATCGCTCTGCGGTAGTTCCGTAGACCAAGCGTCCTTAGTCCGTCCTAGCTCCGCTACGTCAGCTATCCTGACCTGCGGGTGCCGGAGGCACATACCACCCCTTCTACCGAGAGGCTCTCCAGCCATGGTTGAAGAAGTAGTGAAACGCTTCGCGTGTCGTACACGTCGCAGGCACTACCAAGCTGAATGGGAGAAGGCCAGCGATGACCGACGATCGAGTCGCCACAGTCGAATGAGTCGCGCGTTGATTGCTCTAGTGCTGGTTAGCTGCGGCGTCCCGTCGGAGACACCTACGTCTCCTGGTGAGCCATCTGAGATCACTCCGGGTCTATCAACCAGCGGCAAGACTTTCTTCGTTGCCAACGCAGAGTCGGGAGCTGTCAAACCTCCGTGGGACGGACCGGTATTCGGCAACGGCGGCCTGGTTCCGGTTACCTCGACAGGTAAGGTGAAGTATGGGTCACGCTCTTTGAAGTTTGAAATACCTGCGACGACCAGGACGTCCAGCTCCTCCACCGTGATGGCCTACTGCCCGCAGGTCACCATGGGCAGCCCACAAACAGGCGCTTCGCTGTGCGGCGGTCGCGGTCGCTTCATGTCTGGGTACTACAGCTTCTGGGTCTATCTGGATGCGGGCTTCACCTCCACGGCTTGGAACTCTACGATAGGGTGGATGACCGGGGTCGCCGAGACTCCAAGCCCAATCAGCTATCTAGGATTCGAGCGGTGGAACGCCACAACCCGGAGTGCGTCAGCTCCGCTTCAGGTCGTGTTTCTCCTGAAGAACTGCCAGAAGGGGCAGTACGTCTGCCCACAAATTCCGGGCTACGCTGCACCCGTCGCCGGGCATTATCGAATGACAGCCTCAAGTCCTGCGGGGATCGTGACAATGCCGCGTCAGCGATGGGTCCACCTCTCCATCTACTACAAAATGGCACGGACCTATGGGCGGGTTACGATTTGGCAGGACGGAACAAAGATCATGGACCTTACCGCCCCGACGATGAACACCTTCGGCGGGCACTGCTGCAATTCAGCTACCCTGACCAATGCGGCCGGGGACATGAAGCTCCAGCACTTTCTCTATGGTGGGGCCGACAACGCGACCCGGCGGATGTACGTGGATGATTTCAAGGTGACCGACTACCTGGTACTGCCTTGAGTTAGGATTGGCGTGACGCAGGGTGAACAACATCCGATTGTAGCCAACTTACCCTCTCAGCCCTACGATCAGGAACAGGAAACAGGTGTACAAGGTTGTGTGCAAGAATGAATACACCAAGGGTGCGGCTGCCCGATCGGGGCGTCCGCACCGCTTACGTAATCGCCTTCTGAAACCACAGACGATGTGCAATCTAGGGACGGCCTAGCGCGGCTTCCAAAGCAGGTGCTCTCCCGGCTGAGCTACCGCCCGAAGGTTCAACCAGACTACAAGTTAGCCGCGTTAGCTGCGCACCCCCAAGTGGGTGTGTGAGGTGCTGAGATCGGCGCCGTCGCGACCAGCGATCAAGCACTGCCGGCCGCGAGGCCTCGATGACCTTCGGCGGGCGCGCCGCAGGAGCTGGCAGGTTCACAAGAAGGGCTGGTCGACGATGCCGAGGGGGACCGCGTCGATGATCCGTGCTCCATGGTCAGAGGCAGCGCGACATAGAATGCGGCGCCGCGCTCGGCCCCGCGCTCCGCCCACAGCCTCCCGCCATGCGAGGTCACCAGTGTGCGGCAGATCGAAAGGCCCATGCCCAGGCCGCCATCCTTGGTAGTGTAGAACGGCTGAAACAAGGTCTCAACGTCGTCCGGCAAGCCGACTCCGCAGTCCAGGACGCCAATGCGGATCTCGTTCTGCGCGATAAAAGTCGTCACCGTGAGGTTGCGGTCTTCCAGTAGATTCGATGCCATAGCATCGCACGCATTCACGATCAGGTTGAGGAGGATCTGCTGGAGTTGTACGTGATCCGTCATGGCCGGGGGAAGATCACCGGTGGCGAGATTCGAGATGGAGACACCGCGTGAGATGAGATCGCTGCGGGTGAGACGCAGCAGTTCTTCGAGACTCTCATTCACATTCACCGGCTGGAGCGCGACCTCGCCGCGGCGCATCATGGTGCGCAGGCGCTGGATGATCTCTCCGGCCCGGCGATCGTCGCTGACGATGTCCGCAAGGATGGCGCGAAGCTCGACGAGATCGGGCGGATCCTGCGACATGAAGCGCTGGGCGGCCCGCGCATTGCTGAGGATGCAGGCGAGCGGCTGGTTCAATTCGTGCGCGAGGGAACCCGAAAGCGCGCTCAGGGCAGCCACGCGGGAGAGATGCGCCAGCGCCTCTCGCTGCTGCTGCGCCTCCGCACCAGCCTGCTTTTGCCGCGTGATGTCCATCGAGACGCCGATGATCCGCGGAGTTGCGCCATTTACAACGGGGCTTTGGCTGCGGCCGCGCGCGGCGATCCATCGCACCGAGCCGCCCGGCAGGACAATGCGATACTCGGCCTCATACGAACCGCCAGTCTCCAGCGCGTGCTGGATCGCCGTCGCGCGCACGGCGCGATCGTCGGGATGGACCCGCCCGGCCAGAGATGCGTAATGAAGGGATTCGTCCGGCTCGAAGCTGAAGAACTTCCGTCCTTCATCTGTCATCCAGACCCTGTCGTTCGCCACGTCCCAGTCCCACAGCGCCATCCGACCGCTCTCCACCGCCAGGCTCATGCGCTCCTCGTTGACGCGCAACGCATCTTTCGACCGTCTTTCGTCATTGATGGCGACCGCGAGCAACATCAGCGGCGTGGCCGCCATCAGGAGGAACAGCTGCAAGGCCAGTGCGTTTTCCGAGGGAGTTTGCATCAGGAACGGCCCGCGTCCGTGCATCGTTCCCCAGATCGCCAGAATCGTGATGCCCAGCATGGAGGCGCTCATGCCTCCCAGCCCAAAGCGGAGGGCCGCCCAGATGAGCAGAGGAACGGGCGCATAGAGGAGCGCGGGCGAAGTGCCCGGTCCCGCAGGCACCCGGTTGAAGGCAACGTATCCGACCAGGAGAATGCCCACGGCAAGGAAGCATGCTTCCAGAATGCGACGGGGTGAGGTTTTAGACCGTCTTGTGAAAAGCTGGTGGGCGCCAATCAGGATGACCGGCACCAGCACGATCGCGGTCACTCCATTCGAGATGCTGAGGTTGCCCCATTCGACCCAGTAGTGAGTTCCAAAGTGATTGGCGACAGTGAAGGCGGCCCCCCAGAAGGCAGTCCCGACAGGAACGATGATCACCGCGATCAGGACAAAGATGAGGGCTTCACGAAGGCTGATCAGATCGAACCGGGACTTGATGAACATGCGAATTCCGCCGGCCGTCAAAACAGCCTTCACGGCATCGAAAGCCTCGCACTGCAGTGCATAGAGAGGTGGCCAATGCGCCTGCTGCGTGGCGAAGAAGTGACTGCCAACGGCGGCCAGCGTGTAGACCCACCAGTGCCGGGTGGGCACGAGCAGCAGAATGGCGACGAGGACCGCGTGCGGAGGGAAGAAAAGGGATACCTTGCTGTCGGGAAAACACAGCACCCAGGCGGTTCGCGTCGCCAGATAATAGCAAGCACCGGCGGCCAGAATCTGGAATACCGTCCGGAGCGAGAGCCCAGGCTGCTCGTCAGGCCGGGGGTGAGCATAGAATGCCGGTTCGCCATTCGCTAATGCTTGCCGCATCGTCTCCATCATTCGAGCCATTCGATCCGCTCCGAGCTGGGCGAGACTGCGTACGACGAATCAGGGAGACAAGCGACGGGAGGACGCCCTCCCCGCCAGCGTCGATCTGGGCGGGGTCATCTTCCGGAGACCCTTGCAGCAACAAGCTGTTCGAATGAGGGCGGTGGGACTCGAACCCACGACCTAGGGATTAAAGTCCTGGCTAGCGGCAACTTACCTGTAATATACCCCGCGTTAACAGGAGTACTAAGAACCTATGCTCCCTGCGGAGCGGGGTGTGCAAGGTTACCTGCAAAGCTGGATACGCAAACGTGCGGAAGCCCGGGACAGGCGGCCGCACCAAGTACGCATTTCCAGCTGAGACGACAGACAGCTGCAAATCCTGCCGCCGGCGGCGCGGCTTGAAAAGCAGGTTACGCAAAGGCGCGGGGTCCTGTGAGGACCTCCGCGCCGGTGCTGTCTGCCGGTGAAGCTACAGACTACTGAACTTCTGTCGCTCGGACCCCGAGCACGATGTCGCTGAAATCCGGCTCGCCCTCTCCGCCGGGATTGTCGCCATCCTCCCAATTGATGGTCCATTCGGGGAAGGTTCCAGTCAGGCTTCCGGCCGGCGGGGCCAGCGGCGGATCACCCCTGTTCGGGGTGCCTTGGGTGAGCCATATCCGGACCTGACTGCCTGCCGGGAACACGATCAGAGAGTCGGTAGGGCCCCCGAAAATCCCCAGCTCCTGGCCGACCGTCCCATTGATGCACACGTTCAGGAAGACCTGGTCGCCGATCGGAGGCGGAGTCGTGACTCTGTTCCCCTGGATGTCACAGTTGATCTGGAGCAACTTGAGCTTCATGGTCGACTGAACCGGGATGTCGAGGATGCACTCCACTCGATTGAGGTTGGTAGTGCAACCCTCCGCGCCCGGCGGCGGCGGAACGACGTGGACGGTCGCGGTCTCGACGTCGCTGGCACCCTCGTTGTCGGTCACGGTGAGGGTGGCAGTGAAGTCAGTGGGAGCCACAACAGCGTAAATGTGCGTCGGGTTAGCCACATTCGCCGTGGTTCCGTCACCGAAGGTCCATGCATACGTAACGATCGTGCCGGGAGCCGCGTCGCTGCTGGTGCTGGTGAACCTGCAGTTCGCCGCGTCACAGACTTGAGTGAAGCCCGCCGTGGGGGGCGTGTTGACCGGGACAGGAGCGACTGACACTGATGCCGTATGGACAGCAGTGGCGCCATCGTCATCAGTCACAGTAAGCGTGACCGTGAACGTGGTTGGCTCCGTGATGGTGTACGCGTGGGTGGGGTGTTCCAGGGTAGACTCGTTATCAGCGGAAGCCGGCTCGCCAAAGTTCCACAGATAGGTGATCGTGCCGTCCGCATCGGTGCTGGTGTTGGTAAAGACCACAGAGTTGTCGGTCGCAGCGAAGCTAAAGTCGGCAACGGGAGCCTGGTTTTCCGGAGTCGGCGCCGTCACTGCAAGACTCTTGGAGAAATCGTTGGTCAAGCCACCATTATCGGTTACCCTGAGTACCACGTTGTAGGTGTTCGCGGAGCCATAGGCGTGCGTCACGGTAGTTCCCGCAGCCCCAGGGCTCCCATCCCCAAAGATCCACGTCCGCTCGGTTATGTCGCTATTGCCATCGGGGTCGGTGCTCACGTCCGTAAACACGCAGGTCAGGTTGGTGCAGACCTCGGTGAAGGCCGCCTCCGGTGCCTGATTATCGGGCGGAGGAGTGCCGGCGCCGTCACTACAGGCCGATGCCAGCACCAGCGTTCCGATTACCGCAGCCAGCAGACCGACTGATCGCATAGAATCATCCCATCCAAGAAGCGACATAGTATTCGGGGAGGTGACGGGGTTGGATGCCCTATGACATTACAAACCCGCTAATGTCCCGGCGCATGCGCCAGAGCCGTGCCAGCTACCGACGCACCTGAGACGGCCCCCATCTCCCCTCCGCAACGCTTTGCCCCACATGGACCTAGCCCACTGAACCTGCGCCCCATCATCCGGTGCGGCAGACCCACAACTGTAGCGGCCGCTAGGCCAGTCGTCGGCTCACTGACGCCGGCTTGATGGCGGCACCATACCGTTCAGCCGCAGGTACGTCACCAGATTCCCGTAGTGTTCGGCATCATGGTTGGCGTTCACGCCCAGCGCGAACAGCTTGGTGCGCTCCTGCCCAAACAGCTTGATCTTCCCTTGCGTCGCCTTGTCGCTCAAGGCATACGCCTTCTTGCAGTAGTCCGTCGACGCCTTCAGCGCCGTCACCAGCTCGGATTTGGTCTTCTTGGTCTTCTCGATGTCGTCCTCGTTCCGGGACGACTCGCCCAGCGCGGCGGCGCAGAACATGTATTGCGCTCCGGCCACGTGACCAAACAGCTGGCCGAAGCTCCGCACGTCCGGCGTCGGTTTATAGGCGTAGGTAGACTCGGGCAGCTCCTCGGCCACCGTGGTGATGTAGCCGATCATCGGTTCCCAGAGCTGTCGGGTAAGGCCGACGGCAGCGTTGTCTTGAGCGTGCAGGGGGGCGAAGCCGCCGGCAAGAACGGTCAAAACCAGAAGAGGGCTTTTCATGCTAGGGACTCCAGTTAGGGGTCCCCTATGGTAACCTCGACCGCGTTACCCCTTCCAGTGCCAGCCTGGGTGCCTTGCTGGGAGTAAGACGGGAGGAGCCATGCTTTGCCAGGTGCTCCACCCGGTGGACTCCGGGACCACCTCCTCCTCGTCCTCCGGCGGCAGAAACGCTCCCACCACCACGAGGACCAGGATCAACCCTCCCAAGAGAATCGCGGCAACGTTGCCGCCGGAATAGGTGTCGTTTCGCTTCTCCGCCGCATACTCGGTTGCGTTGACCCGATGGGTGGTGCTTACGACCGGAATGAACGGTACGAAACTGCCCAGAGTCACCAGCCACCAGGCTTCCCGCCCGGCGCCGAAAGCAGAGACGACCAGATAGGCCACGCCGAGGAGGGCGGTGCTCCAGCCAACGGCGACGCCTCGGGTTCGTGCGTCGCTGCCGATTCTGCCGAACAGACTGAAGACCCAGATCGGGGCGAAGAAGGCTCGCCAGAACGGACTGAGGTGCTCACCGGACCGCTGCCGAATCCGCCACCAGTTGTTGTAACACCAGTACAAGGTGTAAAAGTTGAGGGTGCACAGCGACAGCACGATAAATTTGTGGGTGGCCACCGGAAAGTAGGGATACAAACTGCCCGCACTGGGCGAGCTGGGAGCACTCAGTAGTGGCCGGCCGCAATGGATGCAGCTGGGTGCCGCGTCGGAGACATCGTGTCCGCAGTCGGGACAGGGAAGGAGAGACATGCTGCCTGAAGTGCTCCTGTCGTAGCCGTGCGACGCTTTGGCGCCAAACCAACAGCGTGAGCCCGGAGTTCTGAACCTCTCTGCGGCGCCTGCCTGTGCTGGCCGCGAGGGGGCGAACTGCTTGTGGTGTCTGGAGAAAGGCAGACGTCAACCGGCGCCTTGCGAGCGGGGCGGGTGCGTCAGTCGGGAGCACGGCAGCGCAAGCGTCAGGCCGTGGTGCGAAGGAGCTAAGGCGACTCCGCCACCCAGTCGCGCGGCTCCAGCATGGCCAGGAGCTGGGCCTCGAACGAGCCGGCTGGGTACTCCGGGGCATAGTCCCAGGCAGCGAGCGGCGGGAGGCTCATCAGAACACTTTCAATCCGTGCTCCGGTCTGCAATCCAAAGAGAGTCCCCCTGTCATGCACCAGATTGAACTCGGCGTAGCGGCCCCTTCGGACCAGCTGGAAATGCCGCTCCCGATCGCCGAAAGGCAGGCCGCGGCGGCGCTCGACGAGGTGACCGTAAGCTGCTGGAAGGATGGCGCCGATGCCTTGAGCGAAAGCCAGAAGCTGGGTCTGACCCAGTCCACTCTCACCCGGCCGGATGTGGTCGAAGAAGATCCCTCCTACACCGCGCCGCTCCTCGCCCCGATGGGTATTCACGAAATAATGATCGCACCAGGTCTTGAACCGGGAATAGAAATCGGGGTGATGCCGCTCGCATTCGGCCTTGAGCGTGCGATGAAAATGGACCGCGTCTTCGGGGAAGGGATACGTCGGGGTGAGATCGGTCCCCCCGCCGAACCAGACATCCACCGGTTCGCCCGAGGAACCGGTGATCTCGAAATAGCGCACATTCAGATGGATGGTGGGAACCAGAGGGCTGCGTGGATGGGCAACCAGACTGAGTCCGGTGGCGAAGAAGCGGGCCGGTTCCACTCCAGCGCCCGGACGCGCGCCGATCCGCTGAGCGAGGGAGGGGTCCAGCACCCCTTCCACCGCCGACCGATTGACGCCGGCCTTCTCATAGGTGCCGCCGGTGGTCAGCACCCGGCTGACGCCGCCCCCGCCGCCCACCCTGTCCCAACGGTCTTCCCGGAATGCGCCCCCCCGGTCGAGCCGGGTGAAATACTCCGTAGTTTCATCATGCAGTTGCTCGATCCAAGATCTCACCCGCTCTCGGAATTCGGCCGGCGCGTTCACGGGCGGCGCCAGTCGCGTACCGCATCCACGAACGCCTGCGCGTGACTCACGGGCACATCCGGCAGAATGCCGTGCCCCAGGTTGGCGATGTGACCGGTTCCCCCGAACGCATCCAGCATGCGTCGGGTGCGCTGCCGGATCTCACGAGGCGGGGCGTACAACCAGCAGGGATCAAGATTCCCTTGCAGCGCCACTTCGGAGGCCGGAAGCCGGCGCCGGGCCTCGGCGGAGTCGGTCTGCCAGTCGATGCCGACGACGTCGGCCTTGGTCTCTCGAGCAATCTCCTCCAGGGCCCAGCCGGAGCCAGGAGCGAAGACGATCACCGGTGCGCCGGCGCTCCGGGCCAGGCGTGCGGCCCGAGCGAGGTACGGCAGGACGAACTCTCGAAAATCCCGCGGCCCCAGTGCCCCCGCCCAGGAATCGAAGAGTTGCACCGCCTGGGCACCGGCCCTGACCTGAGCCACGAGAAAATTCCCGACGATATCGGCCAGTCGGGACAGGAGCCGGTGGGCTCGCTGCGGATCCTCGACCAGCAGCCGCTTGGCGAGACTGAAAGATTTGGACCCTGCCCCTTCTACCATGTAGCTCATCAGGGTCCAGGGCGCCCCGGCAAAACCAATGAGCGGAACCCGGCCCTCGAGCTCCTGCCGGGCCAGCCGCAGCGCGTCCAGCACGTATCCCAGCGCGTCCTCAGGCGAGACGTCCCGCAGGGCTTCGAAGTCCCCCGGGGCCCGTACCGGATGATGAAACCGCGGGCCGATGCCTTCCTCGACCGTCAGGGTCATCCCCATCGCCTGCGGCACGACCAGGATGTCGCTGAAGATGATGGCCGCATCAACGCCGAGCAGGTCTACCGGCTGGAGCGTCACTTCCACGGCCAGGTCCGGAGTGCCGACCATCGTAAGAAAGTCAGCGCGTTCCCGAACAGCGCGGTACTGCGGGAGGTAGCGCCCCGCCTGGCGCATCATCCAGACGGGAGGGCGCTCCACCGGCTCGCGCCGACAGGCCCGGAGAAACAGGTCATTCATGGGAGTGACGGGTGGCCAGAACGGCCCGGATCGCTGCCGCCACCGCCTCGGTGGTAGGGTTTCCCGCAACCGCGGCCGGCGTCCAGCCGGAGGCTTGCGCCGACGCCGCGGTCGTAGGGCCGGCAGCGATCATGCGGGGTCTCGATTCGGAGGAGCAGGAGCGGATCAGGAGCTGGGCGATGGTGGGGCTCGCCACCACCAGCAAGGTGGCACGGGCGCCGGCTGTCCGCGCCGCCGACTCATCCGCGAGCACCGATTCGTAGCACACCACTTCATCTACCGCGATGGCTGCCTGGCGCAGCCGATCCGGCAGCTCGCCTCGATGGGTGTTACCGCACGCGAAGAGCACGGGACCCGAAACCCCGGCGCCGAGCATGGCCTCGGCAAGGGCCGCCGCTGCCCCTGCCTCCCCTCTCGTGTCCTCGGTCGGCACCCGAACCGGTCCCAGCAAACTGCCCAGCGCCGCCGCGGTGGCGGTTCCTCCAGCCCATAGACTCGGGGGATTCTGCCGGGGCCACACCGAGAACCCCCGGAGGGCGAGCCGGTCGGTCAGGGCGGTGGCCGCGCGCGGCGATGTCATGGCGACCGCCCTATACGAGGCCAGCCGCTCCAGCGCGAGATCAAGGGCGCTCCAGTCGGGCGGCGCCCTGAAGGTGATCAAGGGACACTCCTCCACTGATACAGGGAGGTTCTTCAGCGCGGCGGCGAGGCCGGGGAAAGTACCAGCGGAGGCGGTGACGACAACCCGCTCCATCGTCAGGGCTCGCCCACCAGCGGAACGGCGGCCGTGCGCACCTCGGAGAGTATGCTTCCCGCTCCCTCTCGGAGCAGTCGCTCGGCCAGTCGGGTTCCGACGTTCGCGGCCGCTGCTTCATCCACTGCCGCTCCACTTTCGTGGCCTTCGGCAGTCGCTTCCCCACCCAGCGAGATGACCCGCCCATGCAGGCGCATTGTCGTCCCGTCGTCAGACCGCCGGGCATAGGCGGCGACCGGAACCTGGCAGCCACCTTCCAGCCGCCGCAGAAAAGCGCGTTCGGCCGCCACCTCGAGGCCCGCCTGCTCGTGGTGCACCGCCTGGCGAGCGGCGTGGGCGGACTCCGGATCGTCTGATCGGACTGTGACCGCAAGTGCCCCCTGCCCCGGTGCCGGCAGCATGACCTCGGGTGGCAATCGCTCGCCGATGCGATGGTCCAGCCCGAGTCGCACCAGGCCGGCCGTGGCCAGTACCATCGCAGTCCAATCGGGATGAGCGTCGAGCTTGGCTAGGCGAGTGTCAACGTTGCCGCGGAGGTCTACAATCTGGAGATCGGGACGGGCTCGCAATAGCTGGGCTCTGCGCCGGAGGCTACTGGTCGCGACGACCGCCCCTCGGGCCATCTCGATCCAGCGAAGCGGCCCGTGCCCCACGAGGGCGTCGCGTGGATCCTCACGGGCGCTGACCGCTGCCACCATGATGCCCGGTGGCAGCTCGGTAGGTAGATCCTTGAGTGAGTGAACCGCCAGGTCGATGCGGCCTTCCAGCAGGGCATCGTCGATCTGCTTGGTGAACAGCGCCCTGCTTCCGATTTGGGCGAGGGGCACATCCGGCGTGAGGTCGCCAGTGGTCCTGATCTCGATCCGCTCCGATGGGTGTCCCCGTTCCCGGAGCAACGCCCTCACTCGCTCGGTCTGCCAAAGCGCGAGGGCGCTGCTGCGGGTACCGATGCGCAACGAGATGACGCGCGGACTCACTCCGGCCCCGTGGCAGACGCGCCTGGAACCGGCGCCTGCCCTGCGGCGGCCATGTCACCGGTCCCCAGAAACTCCGTCACCCGCCCGACGGCGCGTTCGGCCGAGGCGATCGCATCCCCCAGGGCTACGCCATCCCGGTACGTGCCGGCCAGCACCAGGCCGGCATTGCGGCGCTCGACCTCGTCGGCGATCTCCTTGAACCGGCCATAGCCCAGTACATACTGCGGAATCGCCTTGGGCCACACCTGGACGCAGCGGAAGGTCGGCTCTCCCTTGGTCCCGAGCAGCGATCGGAGGTCGTCGAGAACCCGGGCCGTGAGAGTCTGGGAATCGGCCTGTACCAGGTCCGGATCGCGCGTGCCCCCCACGAACGCCGTGACCAGGACGTGGCCTTCGGGCGCGCGCTCGGGAAAGAGGGATGACGAGAACACCACGCCCAGTACCCGCTTGCGCTCCACCTCGGGAGTGAGAAATCCAAACCCATCCAGCGGATGCGACACCTGATCGCGACGAAATCCCAGCGCCACCACCGCCACCGGCGGATGAAAGATGCTGGACAGCGTGGACAGCCGTTCGGCACCGGTAAGGTCGAGGTCTATTTCATCGAGGCAGTGGGCCGGGCCGGCGTAGACGACGGCATCGAACAGTTCCGGCGTCTGGAACGCCGCGCCTACGGTCCATCCGCGGGAACTCCTTCGCAGCTGGGTCACCGGGGCACGAAGGCGGAGCTCGCTGCTGAGGGTGTGCCCGAGTGCGTCGGGGATCTCCTGCAGGCCGTTCCGAAACGACACCACATTGTCCGGTCCCCGGAAAGCTGGAGTGCCCTCGCGCTGCGCCTTCATCATCTGAACCAGGGCCTTCATCACCGACCCATAGGTCCGCTCCAGCCCATGCAGCCTCGGCATGGCGTGTCGCATCGATAGCTGCTCGGGGTCGCCGGCGTAAACTCCGGCGACGAACGGATTGACGATGTAGTCGAGCACTTCCTGGTTGAATCGACGCCGCACAAAGGCCGCGACACTTTCCTCTAGTGGAGAGTCTCCCACGTCCACCAATGGCTCCCCAAATACGGCCAGCTTGGCGCCATTGGACAGAAGGCGGGAGGTGAGCAGCTCAGCGGGCGACATCGGAAGTCGCAATAGTCTCCCGCGGCGCACGATGTATCGGTGCCGGGCGTCAGGCGCGGCGGTGAGCCTCGAGGGGTCGAGACCAAGATCGGTGATCAGGCTGGCCGTGACACCGGACGGCGCTGCCAGCGACCCTGGCCCCATCTCGGCGAGGTATCCCTCGCGCCTGACCGTCTTGATCGAGCCGCCGATCCTGTCGCTGGACTCGTATACCACGACCCGGTTACCCCGCTGCTTCAACCGGTAGGCAGCGGTCAGGCCCGTGAGTCCGGCACCGATGACTGCTACCGCGGCCATGCCGCTCCCAATGCGGACTCCAGCAGATCGAGCTCCGGCTCTCCGTGAACGGTGGATGAGAAGGCCGCCTCGAACGCGGAGGGCGGCAGGTATACACCGCCCTCGAGGAGCGCATGAAAGAACCGGCTGTAGGCCTCCCGGTCGCTGCGCTTTGCAGCGGTGAAGTCGCGTACCGGCTCCGCCGTGAAGAACGGCGTAAACATCGTGCCCGCGCGTTGCACAGTCAGGGGGACGCCGGCCCGTTCTGCCGCCTGGCTCATAGTCTCAGCGGCACGCGAGGCCCACTGCTCGGCCCGTTGCCAGACACCCGGCCCGGACAGCACCTCAAGGGTGGCCAGTCCCGCGGCCATCGCCAGCGGATTCCCCGAGAGGGTGCCCGCCTGGTATACCGGACCGGTCGGCGCGATCAGTTCCATGAGCTCGCGCTTTCCCCCAAATGCGGCGGCGGGGAGACCGCCGCCGATCACCTTGCCGAGACAAGTCAGGTCGGGCTCGATGCCATAGAGCACCTGCGCGCCCTGCGGGTGTACCCGCCAACCGGTCATGACCTCGTCGAAGACAAGGAGCGCCCCATATTGCCTGGTGAGGGCTCGAAGCCCCTCCAGGAAGCCAGGCACCGGCGGAACTACGCCCATGTTACCAGCAACCGGTTCAATCAAAACGGCGGCCAGCTCGTGGCCCCGAGCGGCACACAGCTGCTCGGCGGCGCCGAGATCGTTGTATGGAAGGACCAGGGTGTCGGCGACCGCAGCAGGGATCACGCCGGGAGAATCCGGTAAGCCGAGCGTCGCTACCCCCGAGCCGGCGGCGGCGAGGAGTGCGTCGGAATGGCCGTGGTAACAACCCTCAAACTTCACGATGACCCGCCTGCGCGTGGCTGCCCGGGCCAGTCGCACGGCGCTCATCAGCGCCTCGGTTCCGGAGCTCACGAAGCGGACCATCTCTATTGAAGGGAAGGTGCCCACCACCCGTTCTGCGAGACGAACCTCGAGCGCGGTGGGGGCTCCAAACGTGGTGCCCTGCGCCGCCGTCTCCACCAGGGCGGCCAGCACCGCTTCATGCGCGTGGCCCAGAATGAGTGGACCCCATGACAGAACCAGATCCAGGTAGCGGTTGTCGTCGGCATCGATCAGGTAGGCACCCTCGCCCCGGGCTATAAACCGCGGCACCCCCCCCACTCCCCGGAAGGCCCGCACCGGACTGTTCACCCCCCCGGGCAGCACTCGCTGAGCCGCGGCGAACAGCCGCTCGGAGGCGGTTGTCGTCTGCCGCGCCATGCGCACTTCAGTCATGAGCGCTCCCTTCGCTGAGCAGAGCCGCCGCCGACTTCGCGTGGTAGGTGATGATGGCATCCGCCCCGGCGCGCCGCATCCCGGTGAGTGTCTCGATCACGACTCTTCCTTCGTCTATCCAGCCCTGCCGCGCGGCGGCCTTCACCATGGCATACTCGCCGCTGACGTTGTAGGCCAGCAGGGGCAGCTGGGTTCGCTCGCGCACCGCCCGCACCACGTCCAGATAAGCCAACGCCGGTTTGACCATGAGCAGGTCAGCTCCTTCCGCCTCGTCCAATGCCGCCTCCAGCACCGCTTCCCTCACGTTGGCGGGATCCATCTGATATTGCCGCCGGTCTCCAAAAGCCGGCGCGCTCTCTGCGGCCTCGCGAAACGGGCCATAGAACGCGCTGGCGTATTTGACCGCGTAGCTCAGGATCGCCTGGTCGCTGTGACCCGCTCCATCCAGGGCACTGCGGATTGCCGCCACCATACCGTCCATCATGCCGCTGGGGGCGATTATGTCGGCTCCGGCGTCCGCATGACTCACAGCAGCCCGCCCCAGAATTTCCAATGTGGCATCGTTGTCCACGACGCCGTTTCGCACCACCCCACAGTGGCCATGGCTGGTATACTCGCAGCAGCAGAGATCGGAGATCAGCAGGAGATCGGCATGCCGCTGACGTAGCCGGCGAAGCGCCTGCTGCACGATCCCGTTGTCGGCGTAGTTCTCGGAGCCCAGCTCATCCTTGGTGGCGGGGATCCCGAAGAGCAGGACGGCCTGGATGCCAAGGGACCGAATCCGGTCCACCTCGCGGTCCAATACCTCGTCCACTGAGAGCTGAAAAACGTCCGGCATCGAGCCGATCTCCCGCTCCACCCTGGCCCCGTGCACCACAAACAACGGCTGGATGAGATCCGACGGCGCCAGCTCGTGTTCCCGGACGAGCTGGCGTATTGCGCCGGTGCGGCGGCGGCGGCGGGGACGGTTGGCGGGAGGGAGGGTCACGAGGGAAGACTAGAGAGCGGTAGACCGGTCCGCAACGGCAGTCAAAGCTTGCACCTGCGGTTGGCATGTGCTTTGCCCGATAGTCCTGGGTAGAACCAGGCACCAGGCTTTCACGTTATCGATCAGGAGGGGTCTAACAAAGGAAAGGCCACTGGCCGCCGACGCCATCCGGCTATGCAACTCAACGCATAGGTGATGGTTAGAGAGTTCAGGCGTAGTGTTCCTAATCACTGCAAGAGCACGCCTGCCTGTCACGGCCAAACGCATCCTTTCCACGCATCTTGAAGCAGTTGAGGTGAGCGACGCCCCCCGCGGTGCTGTCCGCCGCGTCGCCGCCGGCGCCAGGAGCGCACACATGAAGTTTCTCTCATCGGTTGTCTCTTCTGCTGTCTTCCTTGGGACGTTGACACTGGGCGCCTGCGGCGGACGTCCGCCCCAACCCCGCCTGGCTCCGCCCCCGAATCCAACTCTTGCAATCGTCAGAGCGAATCTGTGGGATGGTACCGGCCGCCCGATCGTCACCAATGCGGTGACGCTGGTGCGAGCCGGACGGATCGTGTGCGCGGGTGGCGCGGGCGAGTGCCCGATACCCGCCGGCGCCCGGATCCTCGACGCGCACGGACAGTGGCTCATTCCCGGCTTGATCGACAGCCACGTTCACCTCCTGTTCCTGACCGGCGGCAGCGCCGGAGAGGAGCTCTCGCTCGACCTGCGCAATCTGCTGGCACAGGGTATCACGACGGTGCGGGACATGGGGACCAACCCGTCGGAGCTGCTCAACCGCGTCAACGCTCTCAGCGCCACGCCCAGAGTGTACGCCATGCAGCTGGTCGCGGGCCGCCGCTTCTTCTTCAATGGCTTCCGCGGTGTCAGGACCTCGCGCGGGACTGTCTATCGGCAGCCCCCTGCCATGGCCATGCAGGCCCTCGGCTGGACCCCTATCCTGTACACGCGGAACGATGACGCCGACTCGGTAGTGGAAGCGGCGCGCCAGGCCGGGGCGATGGGCCTCAAGCTGTACGCCCAGCTCGACCGCGAATCGGTACGCCAGCTCACCGAAGCGGCGCACCGCGCCGGAATGCCGGTGTGGGGCCACGCCTGGGTACAGCCGGCCAGCGCCCTGGAGCAGATCCAGGCTGGTCAGGATGGACTGGTCCATGCGGCGGGACTGGCAGGAGAGCTGTTTGCGCGGGAGGACCGGGATACCCTGGTGAACGACGGCAATCTTCAGATGGCTACGGCGGAGGTTGCCACGGTGGGTTCGGCACACGACCCCAGCATCCTCGCAGCACTGGATAGCATGGCGGCACGCGGCACCTTCTTCGAGCCTACTCTGGATGCTACTCGGCAAAGCGTCGCCTACTACAACGCCAAGCGCCGCCACATCCCGTCAGAGCAGGAAGATTATGTGCGTGCCGCGTCCGGATTCGGGATCGAGATCACCCGCGAGGCCGTCCGGCGGGGAGTGAAGATCAGCGCGGGCAGCGACCACGTCGCCTATGGGCCGGCACACGAGCGGGCGTCGCTGTTTGGCGAGTTGCGCCTGCTGGTGGACTCAGTCGCGCTGACACCCAGCGCTGCCTTGCTCGCCGCCACGCGGGATGCCGCCCGGGCGCTGGGCGGGGAGCCCGCCCGCAGGCTCGGCACCATTCAGGCCGGCCGCTATGCCGACCTCGTCCTCCTCAGCAGGAATCCGCTGGAAGAGATCGACAATCTGGACTCGGTCGAGTGGGTGATGAAGGCGGGACGAATCTGGCGCCCGGGACAACTCCGGAGTGGGATTGCGGTGAAGTAGGCGGGGCAGCGGGGCGGCTGCCTATTCTCGGACTGCCCCGCCGCCCCGCTGCCCCACCTCGACCGGTAAGTCGACCCGCCCCGCCCACTCGGTCCACGAGCCCACATAGATCCGAACTCGGGGATAGCCCAGCAGGTAGCGAAGCGTGAAGTGCACGTGGCTTGCCTCCGTCGTGCTGTTACAGTAGGCGATGATGTTCTTGTCCGGCGTGATCCCCTGGGCCTGGTAACCGGCACGCAGCTCGGCCGGGCTCTTCCAGACCAGGCCGAAGCCCACCTGGGTCAAATCATCCTGCCAGTAGTGGCTGATGGCCCCCGGAATGTGGCCCCGTCGCATCTGCGCTCCAGCGAGGCCTTCATACTGTTCCCGTGGCCGAGCATCAACCAGCACCGCATCTCCCGTATCTACTGCGCGGCGCACTTCCTCCAGCGAGGCTCGCTCGGGCCGAAACGACGCTGATCCGAATGAGCTCGACGCAATCCGCGGGTACTCCTGCACCACTGGACGCTGCTCCAGCTCCCACTTGAAATATCCACCGTTCAAGACGTAGACCTCCGGATGGCCGAAGCCGGCGAGCAGCCAGGCGAGAAAGGTCGCATTGATGTTGCCGGTCTCACCCGCGCTGTAGACCACGATAGGAGTATCGAGTCTCAGCCCCAGCCGGGAGAAGAGATCTCGATACCCGGTGGGCGAAAGGAGCTGCCCCGGAACGCCCGCCTCACTGGCTCGCAGCGTTTCGATGTTGAGGTAGACCGCTCCCGGGAGGTGTCGGCCCAGGTAGGTAAACATGTCGGGCCGCACATCGACCAGGCTGATCCGCCGGTCTCTTTGCCAGGCGGACAGCTCGTCGGTGGAGACGAGGGCCGGCAGCCTACCCGGACCTGGCGGTGAAATCGGCGTCGGCCGGGTGCCCCCGCATCCCAGAACGATGGACACCCCCAGAAGCCCAAGCCCGCTCCGGGCTCGGCTCATGGAGCCGAATCCAGTCCCATATAGATCCGCTCCTCTTCGAGGTAAACTCGGACGGCATTGCGGCGCCGGCGGGAGTTCAGCGATACCGGGCGGTTCTCGTCGGCCGGCGGCAGGGACTGCAGGGCACGTCCCATGGGCGCTCCGCCCTCAATGGCTGTTCGCATACTCGACCGCAGGCCGGTGACATATGCACGGGTTTGCCCCACGAGCTCACGCGGTTGCCGCGGGATCGAGCCGTGTCCGGGCATGACTGTTGTCGGGTCCAGGCTATCGATAACCGCGAGCGCCCGAAGGAGCTCGGCGGAACTCCCGTCTACCATCATTGTCACACCGTCCTCGATCAGGATATCACCCGCAAAAAGCACCCGCTCCCGCGGCAGCCACACCACGAGGTCGCCCGGCGAGTGCCCTGCCCCAGGATGGATCACCACGAGTGCTCGCCCCCCGAGCTGGAGCGTGTCGGCAGCGGTAACGGGCCGGTCCGGTTTGTCGGCGAACTCGAACCCGCGCATGGCGTCCAGGCCCACGACCCGTACCCAGTCCGCGATGAGCGCGTCCTCCCCGCCTTCAGCGGCAAGCACTCTGCGGTCGGGATGTGCCATGACCCTGGCGCCCAGGCGGCGGAACACGATTGTGCCGAAATGATGGTCCGGATGGTGGTGCGTGAGGATGACCCACTTGATCGGCCGGGGCGTTATCGACCGAATCGCGGCAGCCAGCCGCTGCGCGTGGCCTGGACTGGATTGGGCATCGATAACTACAACGCCGGAATCAGTAACGACAAAAGCTGCGTTGGGCTGCCCTTCGGAACCCCGGCCGGTGTCCCCAACAGCTGCATACACTCCAGGAGCGAGTCGCCGGATAGTCGGCGGCCCGTCCCCGCCGAGCGCGAGAATGGCGAGAATGAGAACTGGACCCAGCGGCAAGAAGGGAACGGAGCACCGGTGAGACCCGGCAGGAGGGGACGGCCGGCGGACGTGGCCGGATCAGTTCAGGTGGATGCGAAGCCGATGTTAACTGACTGTTTGAAGGTGGCGCCTTTGTTGTCGGTCCATACCATGGTCAGTGGAGCTTCCTTCGCAGCCCGAAGCGTAAAGCTGACGACGGGGTCCCGGCTGATGCCGGAGGTCCACTCGAATCGGGCGACCTCCTCTCCGCCGTAGGTCACTACCACGTGCCTGATGAAGTAGGCCGGTATGGGGTCGCCGTCGGCGTTGCGGAAGAAACCGGTATCCATGGGGTGTGAGACGATCGAGTTCACCGTGATCAGGTCTCCGCGCGTGATCCGATCGGGGACCTTGATGCGAGCTTCGCCAATGGTATCGATCATCAGCCGCACCCGTTGAGGCTGACGCGCACGCGGCAGTAGTCGGCCCACACCTCTCCGGTGCTGGTCTCGACGATCGCCCTGACCCACGTCGTGCGTTTCATCTTGATGCGAGTAGAGATGGAGGCCGTACCGATGGAAGGGGTAAGGTGAAACGCGGCAAGATGCGCGTCGGGATTGTGGTCCACCACAAGGTGGACGGCCTTCACGTACCGCTCAGCCGTCATCGGAAGATCGGTCTCGATCATAACCGGGACCACGCGGCCGTCCTCAGCCACGACGGGCATGTCCAGGGAAACATGCCCCCGGCGGATCGGCCGGCCACCCGAGATATGATGAAGAATCCGCGCGACCTCTTCATTGGGTGCCTCGGGATCTTCGGGACCAACTGGGATGCGCGATGCAGCCAGGAGTCGGTCCACGAAGGTGCCGCTGACCAGCAGTCCCGCCGCCCCTGTGGCGCAGGCGCGGAGGAAGGAGCGGCGAGGCGGTCGGCGGAGGGGGGCCATCAGGAGAAAAGGTCAGATGGTACGACAGCCAAGTCAAGCCACGATTCGCCGCTGTAGGGTCGGAACGTAAGCTTAGAAATATCAGCCTGTTGACTTAACGCGCGAGCGAGACGGTGTAGCCTGAGGGATCGCGCTGGGCATAGGTCTGCCGCGCGGCCACCTGTTTGATTTGGGCGGTGTAACGGGAGGCTTGGCGGCTGTCAGGAATGTGAACCCGCGCGATCACTCCGGAGCCGAGGTTCCCGTTCACGATCATCTTGACCGAGTCCGCCGCACGCGCCGAATGGATGGCATGGCCCACGGCCTCAACGGAGTCCACCGGTCCGCCATAGACACTCAGCATGATCCCGCCGTCGTCCTGATGGGGGCTGGTAACGGTGACATTGAGGATTCCGGCGGTAGGCCCGGTGCTGTTCGAGCATCCCGCCAGCAGCAGTATCACGCCGAGCCACAGTGGCGGACGCGAGGCGGTCACCGGTCTTCTCCAGCGGCTCTGGCCCGCGCCAGGACCGGCGCACCGGAGCGGTCTGCGGCCGCCAGGAAATCTCCCAGATCGTACGTGCCGTTGCGGTTACCGGCTGCGTCCAGATATAACACCTGTTGGGCACCCAGCACGGAGCTGCCGAAGAGCGACTCGGCCGCATCGGGAAGCGTCACCGGCTGGACTCCGACGAAATTGGCCACCACACTGAACGGATGCAGCATCCGGAGCGTGAGGGTGTCCCGGCTCGAAATGGTATCGCCGGTCCAGTTCAGGAACACTGCATCCGCCTGCGGAGCCGCGTGCAGCGAGATGCTGGATCCCTCCGCCAGGAACACGCCGGATCGAATGTCGCCCGGCACACCCGAGCTCACTGCCTCCACCGCCGCACCGCGCACGCTCATCCGGAGCTGATAAGCGACCGCCATGTGAGCGAGGATCGTGTCGGGCAGCTCGCCGACGGTGAGCGATTGGTGGCGGGTCCCGCCATTACTCCAGGCCAGGAACTCGAATCGCGTACGGAGGACATCGTTGATCTGCACCGGGGCCGCTTCTAGCTCGATCAACGTGCCGGGGGCGAAGAACCGATCCACCCGTGCTACCCAGCTCCCGTTCACCTGGATGGTCGCCCCGGCATGATCCGCGGCGAAGACTGAGCGGAACGGCACGTAGTGGAACTGTACCTGCCGGCCGACCGGGTCGGCCTCGATCGATTCCAGGCAGAAGCCGGCGAAGTCCCCCTGGTTGTTGACCGACGCGGGCGTGGTGTTGCGGCAGAACGAAGTGTTCCCGGTAATGCCGGGATACGAGTCCCCCGCGTCGCCCCGGTTTTGACCGCCGGGTTGGCTCAGATCCTGGCGACCGTCGGCCTGCACTAGCGCCACGCCATGGACCGGTCCGACGTTCACGCGGTTGTCACTGCCGAAACCATGCGTGTCCACCTGTCCCTGATCGATGTGCCACACCAGCAGTCCCGGCGCCTTGTAGCGAGCACCGAAATCCGGGGTCATCTGCGCGGTGTCGCTTTCCTGCGCCTGGCGGTTCTCGAGCAGGTAGAACTCATCAGTGCCGGCGATGGGCAGGTACAGCACGGTATCCGAGCTGGCGACGGGGGATAGCCGGATCTCCCTTCCTGAGGACAAAGTATCAAGCGTCACCCAGCCCAGCTCGAACAACGACCATGCTTCGAAGCGCGATGGGCTGTTGGGGCTGGCGTAGTTCCCACTGCCCATGAGACCCCACTCACCGATCCCCTGGGTTGCCGAGGCGCTGCTCAGATCGGTGTCGTAAAGATCCGGGAGCCCGAAGGCATGCCCCGTTTCGTGAGCCACGGTACCGATCGGCATCAGGGCGGAGGCATCGCATGCCGTGCTCCCGCCGACCGCACTCTGGATGATGTAATCGTCCACCTTCAGGGTCTGCCCCGGGTGGCCGCTCCAGGGAGTCTGCGTCACGTGAGGGGAGCCGCCGTTCCAGGCCCGGATGACGAAGCGGTGCGACCAGATATTCGGCGATGCGGGACAGGCGCCATCCTTTTCCGGATGAAGAAAGGTCACGAAGTCGACGTACCCATCGTCGTCTCCGGAATTCGGAATCCCGTCCGGACCGTCGTTGTCGAACATGCTCCAGACCGTAGCTCCTTCTGGGCCTTGTGATATCACGTTCAGAGCGCCGAGCACCAGCTCTCCAAAGCGGCTCACGGCACGCGGCGGGCAGGGAGCGAGCACCCCGATGCCGTTGCACCCGTCTTCGTAGTAGGCATCGGTGGAGTCCGCCGTCACCCAATCGAGGACTCGGCCGGCCACGCTGATGTTGCCGTTGGACAGCTGTTCGTAGAAAGTCTTCAGGCTGTAGGGACGACCCGCGGGCGCGGCCGAGAAGAACAGCTGCTCATACTGCGACCTGGAAAACGGCGGGGGGACATTCCGGAAGGTGATAGGGACGACGGGCACGAAGACGTTGCCCGTGACCTTGTCGCCACGAACCGCAGTGGAGTTAAGTGCCGCAAAGGACCGGTTCCGGAGCAGGCGATGGCGGGTGGCCCGCACCGCCGCAACCCGTTGGCGCCAGGCGCCCTCACGGCGAAAATCCATCCCGCGCACCTCGAACTGGCCGCGGCGCGCACGGGGGTACTGGGCCTGCAAGGTTGCCGGGGTGAGCAGCCACAGAACGCTCACCACCGTCACCCAGCCGAACAGACCGAGCAACAATCTGCACCTATGTGTAGGGGGGACAGGCCAGTACAAACCTAACAAGGTGTCCGGTGCCGTCAACGGCGCGACCCTTGCTCCGCTTCGCGGCGCGAAAGCGGGCTCGCAGAGGCGCGCCGCGGCTTGTGCCACTCACCCTCCGTCACTACTTTAAGCCGTTCAGCGACATAGCGATGTGGGGATCACCCGACCTCCTCCGTGACGAGGTAACGTGGACACACAAGAGCTGCAGCAGGTTGCTCTCTTCGAGAAGTGCCGGCAATTCACGAAAGCCCGTGAATTGCAGGGAATGGGCCTGTATCCGTACTTCAAGCCGATTTCCGAATCGGAGGATACCGTCGTCGTCATTGACGGTAGGAAGCGCATCATGCTCGGGTCCAATAACTATCTCGGGCTGACCCACCATCCTAAGGTCCTGGAAGCGGCTTCACGGGCGCTGAGCCGGTATGGATCCGGCTGCACCGGCAGCAGGTTCCTGAACGGGACTCTCGATCTTCACGAACAGCTCGAAGGCGCGCTAGCCGAGTTCCTCGGCAAGGAAGCCTGCCTGGTCTTCTCCACCGGGTACTCCGCCAACCTGGGACTGATCGCGGGATTGGTCGGACGGGGAGACGTGGTCTATCTGGACAAGCTCGACCATGCCTCGATCGTGGATGGCGCCAAGCTCTCGTACGGCGAGACCGAGCGATTCAATCATGGGGACCTGGCCAACCTGGAGCGGAGGCTGGAGCGAAACGGAACCAGTCGTGGCGCCATGATCATCGTGGATGGCGTGTACTCCATGGAAGGGAATATCGCCGACGTCCCGGGGCTGTCCAAGATCGCCCGTAAGTTCGGTGCCGCGCTGGCGCTCGACGATGCGCACGCGATCGGCGTGCTGGGCCCCAACGGGGACGGCACGGCCGCCCACTTCGGCATGACCGAGGAAGTCGACATTATCGCGGGAACCTTTTCGAAGTCGCTGGCCTCGATCGGCGGCTTCGTGACGGCATCGGAGAGCGTGGTGCACTACCTCCGGCATCACAGCCGGCCCCTCATCTTCACGGCGTCGCTTCCGCCGGCCAATACCGCCGGCGTCCTGGCAGCCCTGGCCGTCCTGCAGCGGGAGCCGGAGCGGCGGGACCATCTCTGGGCCAACACTCGCCGGCTCCAGGATGGCTTCCGGAGCCTGGGCTTCGACATCGGCCCAACCGACACTCCGATTGTTCCAGTGCTCATCGGCCCGCTGGAGAAGACGTTCCTGATGTGGCGGCGCCTGTTTGATGCCGGGGTATTCACCAATCCGGTCGCGCCGCCGGCAGTGCCGCCGTCACAGTGCCGTCTCCGTACCAGCCTGATGGCCACACACACCTTCGAGCAGATCGATTTTGCTCTGGAGCAGTTCGCGTCGATAGGCAGGGAACTGGGGGTCATTTGACCGAACGCCTGCGCGTCCTCGCGGCGCGCACCCGGCGGGATGTCACACGCTTCATCGACCTTCCTTACCGACTCCACGCGCGGGACCCAGTCTGGGTCCCGCCGTTGCGTCGGGACGTGGAGTTGCTCCTTTCCCGCACCCGGAACCCCTTCTTCGAGCACGCCGAGGCTGAATACTTCATTGCGGAACGTGAAGGCCGGGTCGTGGGCCGGATCGCCGCGATCAGCAACCAGCTTCACAACGAGACCCATGGCGACCGGGTCGGCTTCTTCGGCTTTTTCGAATCGATTGACGACCAGACTGTGGCTGACGCGCTGTTGAACAGCGTCGCCGCGTGGTGTCGCGAGCGGGGCCACGATGTCCTCCGGGGCCCAGCCTCCTTCTCCGTCAACGACGAGTGCGGGCTCCTGGTGGACGGCTTCGAAATGCCACCCACGCTCATGATGCCGCACAATCCCCGTTACTACATCGGCCTGCTGGAGCGGGCCGGATTCACCAAGGCCAAGGATCTCTGGGTCTACCAGGGCGGCAGTGAAGAGCACTACGTCCCAGTCCCGGAGCGGCTCGCCCGTGGCACCGAGCTGATCCGGCAGCGCCAGGGAATTACGCTGCGGTCGCTCAACATGAAAGACTTCCAGGGAGAGGTGGAGCGCATCAAGGAGCTGTACAACGCCGCCTGGGAGAAGAACTGGGGCTTCGTGCCCATGACCGATCACGAGATCGACCATCTGGCCGAGCAGTTCAAGCCGGTAGTGATCCCCAGCATGGTCCCCATGGCCGAAAAGGACGGCAAGCTGATTGGATTCGGCATTGCGCTGCCGGACCTGAACGTGGTCTTCCGGCGGCACCGGTCCGGCCGGATGTTCCCCATGATTCTCGACCTGCTCTGGTCGCTCAAGATGAAACGGATCCGGCGCGCCCGAATCCTCCTGCTCGGCGTTCACCCCGAATACCGCGGCAAGGGTGTGGACGCGATGCTCTATCACTGGATCTGGACCCGATCGGGTGAGCGGGCGATTTACTGGGGCGAAGCCGGCTGGATCCTGGAAGACAACCCGGCCATGAATGCCGGACTCGAGAAGATGACCTTCCGGGTCTACAAGACGTATCGGTTGTACGACCGGGCGATATGAGAGCGCTGGTCACGGGCGCCACCGGCTTCGTGGGGAGCCATCTCGCCGATGCCCTCCGGCACCGGGGGGACGAAGTGACGGCGGTGGCCCGATCTCCCCAGAAGGCCGCGGCCCTCACAGCCGCAGGTGTGAGGGTAATAGCCGGAGACCTCCACGACACCGAGGCCCTTCAGCGTGCCGCCGAGCAGCAGGACGTGATCTTTCACGTCGCGGGTCTGATCGCCGCCCGGGATGAAGCCGGGTTCATGTGGGCCAACCGGGAGGGCACCCGCAATGTCATGGCGGCTGCCGAAGCAGCGGGTGCGCCCCGCTTCGTCCTGGTATCGTCGCTCGCCGCGGCCGGCCCCTCGCCCAGAGGCGCGCCGCTTTCCGGCGATGAGAGCCCTCGCCCGGTCACCGCATACGGACGCAGTAAGCTCGCGGCCGAAACCCTGGTCAGAGCAAGCGCGTTGCCCTGGTCGATCGTTCGACCGCCGATCGTATACGGTCCCCGCGACCGCGAGATTCTCAAGGTCTTTCGGCTGGCACGGCTCCGCTTGGCGCCGGTATTCGGGGATGGTGCTCAGGAGCTGTCCGCAGTGCACGCGGCCGACCTGGCTACCGCCTTGATCGCTGTGGGGGCCAGTCCGGCTACGATCGGGCGGACGTATACTGCCTGCCACCCGGAAGTATTCACTACCGTTGAATTCGGCAATGCTATCGGCGCTGCCATGGGACGCTCGGTGATGACAGTTCGTATTCCCCAGGCCGTTGGACGAGCCGTTCTGTCCGTAACCGAAGCCGCCGCCAAAGCTGCCCGACGAACCACGATCCTCACCAGCGACAAGGCCAACGAGTTCTTTCAGCTCGCCTGGACCGGGGACCCTGGTCCGTTGACTCGAGACACGGGATGGAAGGCAGCCTTTGACCTCGAGCGGGGCCTCGCGGACACCTACCACTGGTATCGGGAAGCCGGATGGCTGTGACGCTCCCCGCCCGGTCGAGTGCCCGAACCGAAGCGGAGCCCCTCAGACCGGTGGATCTGCTGTTGCTCGGCTATCTGGTGATCGTGTCGGTGGTGGCGGCTCTCCGCCTGCCGGAGAATTCCGGCGTGTGGTGGCTGCTTCTGGCACACGGCCTCTTCGGCGTGCTGTTGTTTCTCATCACGAGGCCCGGGCTGGGGCCTGTTGGCCGAACGATTCGTGAGATCTATCCCTTGCTGCTCCTGCCGGCACTCTACAGTGAGCTCGATATCCTCAACTCCGGAGGAGTGCAGGTCCACGACCAGCTGGTACAGCGCTGGGAGGTGCTTGTGTTCGGCGGGCAGATCAGCCGGGAGTGGTGGCGGGCGGCGCCCAGTCGCTTCTGGTCCACTCTCTTCCACGCCGCGTACCTTTCCTATTACCTGATTATTTCGGCACCTGCACTGTACTTCGCCTGGCAAGGGGACCTTCGGGCGGTCCGCCGGTTCGTCCTGATCGTCATCGCGACCTTCGTCATCTGCTACCTGGCGTTCATTTTCTTTCCGGTTGCCGGCCCCTATTATCTGTTCCCCCGCCCGGACGCCTGGTTTCTCGACAACCTCCCCGCCCGCCTCACCTACGAGACCCTCGCTACCGGCAGCTCCTACGGTGCCGCGTTTCCCTCCTCTCACGTCGCCGCAGCGCTGGCGGCTTCTCTCGCAGCCCTGCGCAGCTCCCGCCGCCTGGGATTGCTGCTGCTGGCGACGACGCTGCTGCTGGCCCTGGGCGTGGTGTATTGCCAGATGCACTACGGGGTGGATGCCCTCGGCGGAGTCGCGGTGGGACTCTTAGTGACGCGGCTGGTGGGCAGGGGCGTGAGAAGTGAGAAGTGAGAGGGGAATCTAGGATGTGCGAAGGGCGCCCAACTTTCACGTCAGGCGCCCTTCTTACTTCTCACTCTTGGTTACTTCTTGACTGTCAACTTCCCCTTCATGCCAAGCGCCAGGTGCGGGGTGCAGTAGAACTTGTACTCACCGGCCGGCGCGTTACTGAACTTTACTTCGATAACCTCATCCGGCGTCACGACCAGCTTGCTTGACAGCGGCGCCATGGGATCCGGGACCGTAATCGCTGATGCGGCGCCCCCGGGGATACTGTCGGCCCAGAAGGCGACGTTGTGCGGACCGCCACTCTTGTTGTGGTAGCGGACCACGTCGTTGGGCTTGATGGTCAGCTGGTCGGGAACGTACTTATAGCTGCTTCCGTCCAGCACCATATTCACATCGTGAGTAGCGCCGGCTGCCGCGGGGGCATTCCCCCCTGCGCCCGGCTGGCTCGGCGCGGCCTGCTGGTCCGCCGCCGGCTGATCCGCAGTGGCCGGCTGATCCGACGCGCTCTTGTTCTCTCCGCCGCAGGCTGCTAGGACGATGGACAGCCCCGCCACCATTGAAGTCATCCGCATTTTCGCTGCTCCGCCTTCGAAACGTGAGGTTGCCGACTTTGTGAACGGTTTCACGAGTACGAGTATAAGCGGGGGGTGGTTAAAGGGAAGTGGGAAAGGAGCAGCCCCTGCCCCGCCTTGCCCGGCCCGTTAGCTTTAGCGGGGTAACGCGCCTTTCTCTCGCCTTGGAACAGCATGGCAGTATCTGTCCCTCTCACAACCGCTCTACCCCGGGTACCTCCGTGCCGCGCCTTGGGCTCGCAGTGCCGCAGCATCCCGGTAACGCTGCGGATCGGACCGCTGGAAGAGGGAACCGCCTCGCTGGACCACGAGGCTACCTGGCTCTTCGGGCATACCCAGCACATCACATTTTCGGAGATCTGGGAGGACGAAGGCGAGCTTTACGCCGACGCGACGCTCCACGTCAGCTGTCGCTACCTCCGACGGGAGGGCTCCGTGGCGCAGTGCACCGCCCATGGGTTCCGAGGACCGGCTCCCCGGGGCGCCTACCAGCCCGAGCAGCTACGCCGGCTGGGCGGGGACCGGTTCCAGGTCGTGGAGAACCGGCGGGTGGTGCGGCGGAGCCTGCCTGCGCCGTCCCGCCGCCTCCCGGTGCTCCAGACCGCAAACCCGTGCGCACTGGCACCCTGTCGTACCGCGGATAACAGCCGGGGGGCGGCCTGCTGCCGGGATTTGCAGATCGAGATCATGTGCACCCGCCGCGAGCAGCGTCTGGAGGCTCTGGTGCGGTCCCGTCGTTCGCCGTATCTCTGCAAGGTAGAGCGCGCGGGGGACTTCTCGATCGAGGCCGAGGTTATTTCCGCCTGCGGCTACCTGGATGATGATGGGATCGGTTGCAGCCTGCACGGGCGCACCCGGGCCGATGGGCGTCCAGCCAAGCCCGACCTGTGCAGCGACTGGCCGCCCAAGAACAAGGGGCTTCATCCCGGCTGCGTGTTCGCCCCCCGGCGCCGGCGTTGAGCGATCCTGCGATGGCTGTGCAAATTACGCCGGCTAGGCCGTCCTCTTGGACGATCCAACCCGGTATTCGGGCCTTTGTGGAGTACGAGTGACCGACGACCTCGAACATCTCTACCAGACGACCTACACGGCGGTAGTGCGCTTCCTGTACCGGAAGGTGTGGGACGCGGAGCGCGCCGAGGATCTGGCCCAGGAGGTGTTCGTCAGGGCGCTGGCCCACCAGCCCGATAAGCCCAGAGCCTGGATCTTCGCGGTGGCCGCAAACCTGGCGCGGGATGAGGCCCGGGCGGCGGTTCGCCGGAAGCGGCACCTGACGCTGCTCAAAGCCGATCCAGTCGCCCAGCCCACGATCGAGCCCGCGGCCGATACGATGGTCGAGCACGACGAGCGTGTGGCTTCGGTGCAGGAGGCGCTCAATACGTTAACGCCGCGGGACCGTGAGATCCTGCTGCTGTGGGACGCCGGGCTCAGCTATCCGGAGATCGCGGCCCAGACCAGTCTGGCGGTGGGGGCGGTGGGAACCACACTGGCCCGCGCCCGGCGGCGACTGGTAGAAGCTCATGACCGGCAGAACCCAAGCAAAGGCATTCATGCGGCACATTCCTGAGGACGAGCTTCACGCCTATCTGGATCAGGGGCTGAGCCGCTCCCAATGCGTAGAGATCGAGAGCCACCTGGCCGGCTGCGCCGCCTGCCAGGGCGCGCGAGACCGCATCGCCGCCCTGCGGGACCGCACCACCGCCCTCCTGGCCCGGCTCGCGCCACCGCGCGGATTCCCAGCCCCGTTTGACTCTCTCCGCCGCCGGGCGGCCGTTGAAGTCTCGGTTCGCCGCCGGAGGGTGCACCGGGCCACCTGGGCAGCCAGCATCGTGGCGGCGGTGGCCTTCGGGTGGACCGCCAACCACCTCGCCGACTCGGCGGGAGCCAACTCTGGCCTCGCCGTGTCCTCTTCCTCAGCGGCGCCGGCGGCCACGCCGGCGGCAGTCGCCCGACAGGCCGTCGCCAATGACTCCAGGACTCCGGCCGCGGCGGCAGTGCGCCGGACTCGGAACGACTCGGCCGCAGTCAAGCCCGCAAGTCCTCCGGCTCGGAGTAACCGCGGAACGGCCGTGGCCAAGACGTCCCAGGTGGCACTGCCTCCCGCAGTGGCACCCACGGAGCTGGAGCTCTCGACCGTCGGCATGCCGCAGGCCAGCGAGTTCGAGCTGGATGGCATGTGGCGTACGATGTCCTGGGCTGGAGCCCAGGAAGAGGCGGGTGACAAGCTACCTCACATCGACGGTCTCCCGGTTGTAGGGGTGCAGGTACAGGCCGGGAGCCAGGGTAGACAGCCGCTGATGGTCGTAGCCCAGCAGCTTTCGTCGGGCGAAGTAATCCGCACCATCGAGGGCTCTACCTCAGACGTCTCGCACCTGCTGGCTCGACGAACCATGACCGATCCCGAGCCCGGGATCTCCGGGATCGACTCGGTCCGCCCCAGCGCCGAGGCCTATCCGGGAGTGGGCGGCACCATGGCAATGCAGCGCGGCGACCGGATGATCGCCATCACCGGTGCCCTGCCGCCCGACAGTCTCCTGGCCATGATCCGGAGACTGAACGCGGAGATGAGGAGTAAATAGACGCAGTCGCCAGTTGCCGGACCCGGTATCAAGACAACGACCCTCCGTTCACATGACGAAGGGTCGTTTGGCATTTGCTAGTTGGCCTCTCGCGACTGGCGACTACCTCGGCCTGCTCCTTCTCTCCAGCAACTCGGGCGACACGTAGTCCCGGGCCCCCTCCTCGTGATCAAACTCCAGCGACGTGATGGCGTGGCCGCGCTCCCGGTCGAGGGTTATCTCCGCCAGGCGGGGTGACAGCATCGGGAAGGTGCGGGCGAACAGAGCATAGACCAGCAGGAACAATCCCAGCATTAGCAGTGTGGGACCAAGCTCGGGAACCAGGAAGACCGGACCGGGCAGCGGCGTGATCGAGGGCATGACCAGCAGGTAGCGCTCCAGCCAGAGCGACACCAGGCTGATCGTGGCAAAGAACCCGAGCGTGAGCCGGGTCTTCTTCGGTGCCACTCCCAGAAGGCCGAAGAACGGGATCACGAACATGCCCAGGAACACTACCTTCCCGATCGGGAGCCAGTGCCCCCAGAGCCGCGCGAAGACGAAGCCGGTCTCCTCCGGCAAGTTCCCATACCAGATGACCAGGAACTGGGCCCACATCAGGTAGGTCCAGAACACCGTAAAGCCAAAACACAGCTTGCCCAGGTCGTGCCGCTGCTTGGGCGACACGAGGTCGCGGATACCCAGGTGCCCTGCGCCATAGAGCATCAACAGCGCCAGCAGCATGTGGGCGCCCAGGAACGATCCCATAAAGAAGAAGCCGCCCAGCAGATTCGAGAACCAGTGCGGCTGGAGCGCCATGATGCCGTCGAACGCTACCAACGTCAGCACAAAGGCATAGAGCACCACATACGTCGGCGCGAGGCGCCGAATGCGGGCATCGTGCTCGGCAGGAGGGACCCGCCCAAACCCGCTGGCCCACTTTTCATACAGTTGGCGGCGCCCGCCCGCCACCGCCCCGCGGACCGCATGCACATCAGGCAGCAAGTCGGCCTGCACCAGCTTCCACCCGACTATTGAGAGCGCCAGCAGACCGATCCCCAGGCGGGCGAACATAAAGTCGTGGGAGAGCCACACCGCCTTGGAATGCGGCAGACTTTGAACCGCGTGTTCCATCGGCCCATATACCGCGTCGTACCCGGCGGTGAAAATGAGCACCAGTCCGATCAGCGAGATCGGCAGAAAAGCCACGGCGGCCTCGGCGAATCGGATGATCAACCCGGACCACTTGGCGTTGGTGACTTTGTGCACGGCGGCAAACGCCACGCTGCCTGTGGCCAGCCCGGTGAAGTACAGCCAGTTCACGTGGAACAGCTGCCAGGCGCGCACCGCCGAGTCCGCACCGGCCGACAGGGACTGCACGAAGAGAATGAGGCCGAAGATGGTAAGCCCGGCGCCCACCCCAAGAAACAGATCGTAGCGGCCGCCGACGGCACGCTGCACCAGGCGCTCGCGTAAGGTGGGGCTCATCGCGGCACCGCTGAAGTGGAGCCAGTGGCGCTGGGCCCTGGCGGTATCGGCGTGGCATCTCCAGGACCAACCGGGTGCTGAGACTGCAGCTTCCGGACATGACTCACGATGGCCCAGCGCTCTGCCGGGACCACGACCTTGTCTCCGTACCGCGGCATGACCCCTCGGCCGTATCGAATGATGCTGTAGAGGTAGCCATCGGCGTAGCCGCGCGCTCGTGGTGTAAGCAGCGAGGGCGCTCCCATCTGCCGGGATACTGTACCGTCGGCGTTACCGGTGGGTCCGTGGCAGACCGAGCAGAAGTTCTGATACAGCGTGTCACCTGCCGCCGCGATCTCGCGCGGTATAACCGGAACGGAAGGGCCCGGGGGCCGGTGCGAGGCCAGTGGATTTTTCAGCGCATTCGCGGTCGTGGTTTTGCCGGAGACCCACTCGGCAGACCAGTCAGGCTCACTTCCGCTGACCGGCACGGACCCCTCGGGCGTGTACCGCGGAACGTGCTGCGTCTCATAGGGGCGGATATAGCGGGCATGGATCATGTGATCGAACCACGGAATCACATGCCACAGCTCGTCGGGCGACGGGATCCGGTAGTAGTAGAAATCGCAGCCGCCGCAGAGCAGCATCCATAACGCCCACGCTGCTCTGCAGCGTCCCGAACGCAGCGAGGGATCTTTAGGCCGTCTCATGACGGACCTCCGTGGCACCGGCTGAGCGCAGGAGCTGCTCGATGGGGCCGAGCTGATCGGGCGCGGTCGGGACGAACACGCCGATGGCGTCGTCGCTGAAGCGGGGGTCATAAGGAACGCCCCGTTTGCCCATCAGCACCGAGAAGAGTGCCACGGCAGCCACGGTACTGAGCGCGCCCATGAGAATCGTCAGTTCGAAGCCAATGACGACATATGGCGGGATGGACGCGATCGGCTTTCCACCGACGATCAGCGACCAGTCGTAAGACATCCATATCGTCATGGCAAACCCGGCGGTGCAGCCTGTGAGGCCGCCGATGAGGGTGAAGAGGCGCACCGGACTCACGCGGTGCTCCAGCGCCTCCTCGATCTCATGGTTCGGCGACGGCGTATAGACCACCAGGTCCCGATACCCCTTGGCCCGAAGCGCCCGAATGGCGTCGACCGCGGCATCGACGTGGAGGAACGACGCCACCAGCCCGGCATTGCGCTTACTCGCCGGCGCGGTTTTCCGTCGCTTCAGCAGCGCCATCACCCGTGACCTCCCCTTCTCCTGGGCATGGGGATCATCTCCTTGATCTCCTGGATGGCCACGATGGGAAAGGTCTTGGCAAACAGAAGGAACCACATCCCGAACCAGCCGAAGGAGCCCGCCAGGATCCCCCAATCGGCCCAGGTGGGATTGATCTGGTCCCAGGCCCAGGGGATGTAGTCGTTGCTGAGAGACGAGACAATGATCACGTAGCGCTCGAACCACATCCCGATGTTGATGAAGATCGAAATGACGAAGAGCGACGTCAGATTGGTGCGGATCTTCCGGAACCAGAGCAGCTGAGACACGAACGCATTACAGATGATCATGGTCCAGCCGGCCCACCACATGGGCCCGAAGGCACGGCGATAAAATGTGGTCTGCTCGAAGATGTTGCCGCTGTACCAGGCGACGAAGTACTCCATGGCGTAGGCATAGAACAGGATCGAGCCGGTCAGCAAGGTCAGCTTGGCCAGATTGTCGAAGTGGTACGAGTTGATCATGTGCTCGATTCTGAGCGCCCGCCGCAGCGGGATGATCAGCGTGAGCACCATGCCGATACCGGAGTAGATGGCGCCGGCCACGAAGTAAGGGGCGAAGATGGTACCGTGCCACCCGGGCACGATGCTGGAGGCGAAGTCCCAGGACACCACCGAGTGGACCGAGAGTACCAGCGGCGTCGCCAGGGCGGCCAGGTAGAGGTAGGCGCGAGAGTAGTGCCGCCACTGGTTATCGGTGCCCTGCCAGCCCACCGAGCTCCAGGAGTAGATCATCTTGCGCCAGCCGGACACCTTGTCGCGCACCGCCGCGACGTCGGGAATCAACCCGAACACGAGGAAGGTGGTGGAGACGGTCAGGTAGGTCGAGATGGCAAACACGTCCCATATCAGCGGTGATTTGAAGTTGGGCCAGAGATACCGCTGGTTCGGATAGGGGAGCAGCCAGTAGAAGATCCACTGACGGCCAATGTGAATGATGGGGAACAGGCCGGCAGTCATGACCGCGAACACGGTCATGGCCTCGGTCGAGCGGTACACCGCGGTGCGCCAGGGCGAGCGGAAGAGGAACAGGATGGCCGAGATCAGCGTGCCAGCGTGTCCGATGCCCACCCAGAAGACGAAGGTGGTGATGTACACGCTCCAGAAGATCGGCGGCTGGTATCCAGCGTGTCCCAGCCCGTCCTTGATCAGTATCAGGAAGGTGAGAATGCCGATCAGGAAGAGGGAGACCGCTGCCGCCAGCAGCAGGAGGTAGCCCCGGCTTGGGGGCCCCAGCGTGGCGACGACATCACGCGTCACCTCGGCGTGGGTCTGAGTGATCACCTGCCCCGGGAGCGGGTCGTGCGGTTGCGCGACGACAGCCATCTAATGAGCCTCCGGCGAAAGCAGTACCTTGGCCAGGTAGGTGATCGCCGAGCGAGTGTTGAGATCCTCGAGCACGCGGTAGCCGCGTGGATCCTGCTGTAACCGCGCCACCCGGCTGGCCGGGTCCCTGACGTTCCCAAAGACGATGGCATCGGACGGGCACGCCTGGGCGCAGGCGGTCACGACATCCCCGTCCCGAACCGCCCGATTCTCGAGGCGGGCATCGTTTTGCGCCCCGCGGATCCGCTGGATGCAGAACGTGCACTTCTCCATGACCCCGCGCGCCCGAACCGTGACGTCAGGATTGAGCTGGAGGTGCAGCGGCTCAGGCCACGACTTCTCGTTGTACTTGTACCAGTTGAAGTAGCGCACCTTGTACGGGCAGTTGTTGGCGCAGTAACGGGTGCCCACGCAACGGTTGTATACCTGACCGTTGAGGCCGTCCGGCGTGTGGTAGGCGGCGTATACCGGGCACACCGGCTCACATGGCGCGTTGGAGCAGTGCTGGCATAGCATGGGGATGAAACGCGCGGTCGGTGGCTGGCGCGGCTCACCCTCACCTTCCCAGTACCGCTCGATCCGTATCCAGGTCATCTCGCGGCCGCGGTAGATCTCCTCCTCGCCCACCACCGGAATGTTGTTCTCGGCATAGCAGGCGGTGACGCAGGCCTGGCAGCCAGTGCATTTGGCCAGATCGATCGCCATGCCCCAGCGCGGGTGCTCAGCGGCGTAGTCGCCGTGACGCGTGGCCTCCTCCTGCTCCTGGCTCCAACCCTTGATGGCCTCGAGCTCCTGCTCGGTGTTGATCTCGTGGCGGCCATGGCCCGCTGCCAGGTACGCCTGCTCGATCGTGAGACCCTTCTTCGCCGCATCGAGTGTGACCGCTTCGGAGATCCCCCGTCCGAGCTGCCGCGGGTTACCGGCAATGGAGGCGAGCGCCTTGTAGTGTCCGGTCTTCTCGACCGTCACCCGGGTGGACACGTACGGGAGGAAGGGACCCGCCGGCGCGCCGATGAGATCGAGCGCATTCACGCCCCTGCCCCGGGCATAGGCGCCGTATTCTGTGTGCCCGAGTCCGAGCGGCACGGCTACAACGTCCGGGTGAATTCCCTGATATATGAAGGCGGGCGCCTCGATGACGCCGTGCGGTGAGGTCAGACGCAGGATCTCGCCGTCTCTCACGTCGAGCTTGCGGGCAGTCTCAGGATGGACTTCGACCCATGAGTGCCAAGTGATCTTGGTGACCGGATCGCTGTTCTCCAGCAGCCAGGGCTTGTTGCTGCCGCGTCCGTCGTACAACAACGAATGAGGATAGGGGGCGAAGACGAACTCCCCGTTGCCCTCGAAGGCGGGCTTGGTGTAGGTCACCTGCGACGCGGCGGGAGCGAGGCTTACGCGAGCGGCCGCAGGGCTCTCCGAGAAGACTCCACCCCGCTGCAGCGCAGAGTGCCAGAAGGCGCCGAAGTCCCGCTCGCCTCGATCGGTTGCCAGCGCCTGCCAGCTTGTCTGCAGATGGTCCTTGAAGGTGGGAGCGGTAAACCGCGCCAGCGCTCCCCCCATTTTCCGTGCGGTTCGAAGCAGCAGATCTCCCGCCGGCAGGGTATCGAAGACCGGTTCCATCACCGGCTGCATCAGGCTGTGGACGCCGGCACGAGGTCGCAGATCGTCCCACCGTTCCAGCGCATGGTGCTGGGGCAGGATGAGGTCGCACAGGGCGGCGGTCTCATCGAGATACATGGAGGTCGAGACCTTGAACGCGGCCTTCGCAAACTTGGCGGCGAACCCGCTGGACTTCGGCAGGGCGTACGCCGGGTTGGCGTCGTGCACCATCGCTACCGCCACCTGGCCGGCCTCGAGGGCGGCGAGAACCGGCTGAAGGGCGGCGTAGCCGTCCGCGCTATCGAGGTCGGCGCCAAAACGAACCGTCTCTCCGATGTTCCCGGCGACGTAATTCAGGATGTTGACGGCGGCACAGAGCTGGGTGGCTCCGGCATGCTGGTTTCCGGTGCCGCCGGCGATTGCCAGACTGGGCCGCGCTGCCCCGAACTCGCGAGCCAGCCGCTCGATGGTGGCCCCCGGGAGCCCTGTCTCCGCGGCGGCCATCTCCGGCGTGAACGCGGAAAGAGCGCCGCGAAGAGCGGCGTCGCCGTCCTGCTGCGACAGCACGTTCGCCATGGCCAGCGCCAACGCCGCTTCAGAGCCGGGCCGAATGGCGTGCCACTGATCGGCGTTCAGGCCGGTCAGATTCATTCGGGGCGACAGATACACGAATGGAGCCACGTCACCCTGGGTGAATCCGTGCGATTGAGCGAAGCCGCGGGCATTCTCGATCGAGCCCAGCTCGGTGTCCAGGAAGTCGGCGCCGAAGGAGACGATGTACTTGGCCCGACCAAAGTCGTGCGCAGCCAACTGGTTGGTGCCGAATACCTGTCGGTTCGCCGCCCGCGACGGCTCGGAGGCGAACGGCTCGTAGCGGATCAGCCGGCCGCCCAGCGCACTTACCCAAGCTGTCAGGAGGTCAGAGAAGGTTCCCCGGCCTGCGCCCGAAATGACTGCCACCTTGTTGCCCGCCCCACCCAGCTTCTCCGCCAGACGGGCTATCGCGTCGTCCCAGGTGATCGCCTGGAACTGTCCGTTGGCGCCACGCGCCATCGGACCCCTGAGGCGTCCCGGGTTATACAGCCCCTGCAACCCTGCCTGGCCTCGAGAACAGAGCCGCCCCTGATTAACAGGGTGTTTCGGATTGCCCTCCAGCTTCACCGCGCGGCCCTCGCGGGTGCGTACATGGAGGCCGCAGCCGGTGGCGCACTCGGTACAGGTGCTGGAATACCACGTGGACACGCCCGGCACCTGATCCTCGGCCTGGACCAGGTAAGGGATCAACTTTTCGACCCGGTCGGTGGAGCAGCCCGACAAGGCGAGCGCCCCTCCGCCCGATGCTCCGAGGACGGTAAGGAAGCGGCGGCGATCGAGGGTTGGCGTACTTTCGTCAGCCATTGATTGTCTCTGTCTTGTCATCCTGAGCGCAGCGAAGGATGACCGCGCTTTGCGCGGTCAGTAGTGACATACCGAACAGTCCCGCGAGACCTTCCGCTCGATGTGACACGAGATGCAGAACCCCATCTTGTCGACTTGATTGACCTTGAAGACCTGCGGCATCCGCTGCACATCGCCGTGGCAGGTAGCGCACGCGGTAGGCCCCAGGGCCTTGATGTGGCGCTGATGCGGGAAGTGCGCGTGGCGGGGCAGGTAGTGCACCCGCACCCACTCGACCGGCTTCTTGTCGGTCCACGCCTGGCGGAGCTTCTTGATTTCCGCCTGATGGGAGCTGTCACTGCCGCCGATCACGAGGTGACATCCCATGCAGGTCTGCACCGTCGGGATACCCGGCTCGGGCGAGACGTTGACAGAGTAGTGGCAGTACTGGCACTGCATCTTGTACTGCCCGGCGTGGATGTCGTGACGAAAGAAGATCGGCTGGCGCGGTCCCTTGAGGCTGCCGCTGTCTGAGGCGGAGATGACCGGCGCCGTGATCGAATCCGGAGCCGATCTTGGCTGCTGCGCGTAAGGAGGAACTCCGCCGAGCGTGAGGAGGGCTGCAACGCCTCCGGCCGCAACGCCACCGACGACGTATGCCAGCTTACGCATTCATCATCTCACCGCTGAGGAAAAGCCCTATTCGTGAAACGATTCACTAGCGCGAGTACGACGAGGTCCTCAAGCCTGCTCAACGCGCGCGAAGTATAGTCCGCGCAGCCTATTACACAACCCGAGCGCGTCGCCTTAATCCGACTAATTCAGTCGGTTTCCACCTCATCTGAGGCGCCACCGCCCTGCGCACGCGGCGCGCGGCGCAGCGCCGGCCGTTCGCTCAACCACTCGGCCTTGCGGCGGGCCAGGCTGAGAAACGCGTCCGCGGCCCGGCGATCGACCAGCTCGAGCCAGCACCACTTCACCGGCCCGGTGCGCTGTCCCTCGACGATGGCGCGGGCCAGCGCGCCGGCAATCTTGGGTCCTTTCGCGAGGCGGACTTCCTCACCTTCGGAGAGGGTGAAGGTCACGTCTACGCCGCCGCGCATGAAATGAAGCCAGCACAGCTTGCGGTTTCCGATCGCATACTCCCACGCCCATTGCCACGTCGGCCCCATGAAGCGGACCTGCTCCGCCACCCCTTCGATGTTCATCAGGCCCTCGCGCAGCGCGCGAAAGCGCGCCGCTGTCGGGCCGGGCAGATCCTCCAGCGGCGCGGTGGGCGCCGGCTCCACGGCGGTATCGGTATAGAGATTGGTAGTCCAGTAGGCGTTCGACCGTCCCATCAGGATTCTCCTCGTGGACTGCGCTCCAGGTACCGCACGACCTCGATGCCCATGGCGCGCAGGAGTGATGCTTCCCGGCCGTCGAGGCCGGCCCGAAAGACGATCTCCCGGAAGGAGCGCATGACGCTCTCGGTGCGCCGGGTCTTGAAAAAGTCCACCGCCCAGAGCGCGCCGGTCCAGTCGGTGAACAGCTGCTCCAGCTGCCCTGATGTCGCGGGCTCGGCCAGATTGCGCGGTGGCTTCATCGGGACGTTCTCTCCGCCGCGGGCATTCCAGCTCTCGTATGCCATGATGGCGACGGCCTGGGCCAGGTTGAGCGAGCGGTGTCCGGGATCGGTCGCGATGGTGACGAGCGCACTGCACAGATCCAGCTCGGCGTTCGTCAGGCCGCTGTCCTCTCGCCCCGCAACGATTGCCACCGGGCCATCCGCCGCACGTCGCGCCAGGGCCTCGGCCGCATCGCGGGGACGCAGCACCTGCCGCTTCGCCGCGCGCTCCCGGCCGGTCAGAACGGCGGTGAACACGCAGTCGGCGATAGCGGCCTCGAGCGACTCCAGGATCTCGATGCTGGCGACGAAGTCGGCGGTGTTGTGGGCGATGCCTTCTATGCGGTAGGGATCGAAGACTTCAGGGTTGACCAGCCGCATGCGCTCGATACCGAAGTTCTTTGCGATCCTGACCGCGCTGGCGATGTTGACGATGTCCTGCGGATTGACGAGGACGAGGACGGGGGGCGGCTGAGTCATGCCTCTCCCAGAAACGACACGTCGTGTTTCTTCCCCTTGAGGGCGGCGGCGAAGCCCGCTTTCTCGACCGCCTTCATGTACGCCTCCTTGGGCTCCACCAGCTTCGCGTCCACCAGCTCGAGCAGCGCGTCGTTCAATGTGACCATCCCGCCCTTGCGATTGGTCTGCATGATCGACGGGATCTGGAAGGTCTTGCCCTCCCGGATCAGGTTGGATACTGCCGGAATGGTGAGCAACACCTCCCGCGCCGCCACCCGTCCTCCGCCGATCTTCTTGCACAGCGTCTGAGCGATCACGCCCCGGAGCGACTCGGACAGCATGACCCGGACCTGAGCCTGCCGGTCCGGCGGGAACTGGTCGATGATACGGTCGATGGTCGAGGACGCGGTTGTCGTGTGCAATGTGCCGAACACCAGGTGGCCGGTCTCCGCCGTCTCGATGGCGATCGAGACAGTTTCCAGATCGCGCATCTCTCCCACCAGAATAATATCCGGATCCTCCCGCAGGGCTGCGCGCAGCGCGTGCTTGAACGAGCGGGTGTGCAGCCCTACCTGACGCTGGGTCACGAGGCATTTCTTGCTGGGATGCACGAACTCGATCGGATCTTCGATCGTGATGATGTGATCGGTTCGGGTCCGATTGATCAGATCGACCAGGCCGGCCAGGGTGGTGCTCTTGCCGGATCCGGTTGGCCCGGTGACCACGACCAGGCCCTTGGTGAGATAGCAAAGGTTCTGCACCTCACGGCTCAGGCCCATCTCGTCGGCGGTTCGAATCTGATTGGGGATCACCCGGAAGACTGCCATCGGGCCGAATCGGTCCCGTCCGGCATTGCAGCGGAAGCGCGCCAGGCCTTCAATCTCGTAAGCCCAGTCAGTGTCGCCCCCTTCTCTGTACTCGCCGATCTCCTTTGCCGTCATGATGCTGATCAGCATCGTGTCGAGCTGATCCATCGTCAGTGGCGGGGATGCCTGCCGGCCGAGCTCTCCGTGATGCCGCAGCATGGGCGGCTCCCCGGTGCGCAGGTGAAGGTCGGACGCCCCCGATGACACCAGGAGACGGAACAGCTCCTCCAGCGCGGCTCGCGGGCCGGCCAGATCCTGGGCCGGGCGCACCAGCGGTGCGGCGGTTGCCGACGCGGCCGCCGCCGTGGCGGCGGTGGCCGGCTCTCGCGCTGTCGTACCGGCCGGCCGCAGCAGGGCCGCGCCGGCATTGCCGGATTTCAGCTCGACGTGGACCTCACCGCTGGGCGAGCGGTACGCAAATGCCACGGGCTTAGCCGAGCCGAGCTGCGCCGCAGTTTCGGGTGAGGCGATCTCCCGGACCAGCGCCTGGATCTGGGCATCGCTCAGCGGCTCGCGGGTCAGATTGCGAACCGCACCATTCTGCATCAGGGACGCCGGTTTGCCGACTGAAAGGCTGAGCGCTTCCGCCCGCTGTTCATGCATTACCTGGATCAGCTTGTCGAGTCGGGCCAATTGCAGTCTCAGTCGAGAGGGCGGATGAGGCGGACCAGGGATTTGTTGAAATAGCGGGTGAGATCGTTGGTCCAGACAGTAAAGAAGCGTCCTGGCATATTCACGTAATCCAGGGCCCGTGACCGCGACGGGGGAAGCTCGAAGCTCGAACGTCCGCGGTATTCGGCTCCGGTGGTAAGGGCGACCTCGAGCGCGACCAGGCGCGCCACCGAGGCCCGCTCCGGATCGGCCTCCGCGGCCTCCTCCCGGCACGACACCACAGCCACTTGCGCCTTGGAGACGAAGGCGACCTCACCCTGCTCCAGGGTCAGCGCGAAGAAAGGCTCGGGCCGGTTCAGCATCTCCAGGGGGCTTTCCGAGTTGAGCGGATACGCCGCGCTCGGCACGAGGTGCATATCCCCTTCAAGCACCACGCCGTCCGCTAGGATCACTTCCGCGGAAATCCGCCGAGTCGCTCCCCAGTCACTCATTATGGATATGTTCGGCGCATGAGGCCGGAAACTGAACGGACCCCGCCAGTTACGGCAAGTGGCCCGACTCAGCCGCGCAGCTCGATGCCGGCACGCTGCTCGATCAGACGGATGACTTCCACATGGTCCGCCCCATCATCAAGCTCATCCCGGGCCTCCGCCAGGAGCCGGCCTGCCTGATCCAGCAGCGGACCCGCGACGCCGCTGTCCCGTAAAAACGCCCGGGCAATGCCGACGTCCTTGTCGAGCAACGCCAGGCGGAAGGTGCGCGGCCAGCGTCCGGAGAGGACTCGCTCGGGCACCAGGGTCTCGCTCACAAATGACCGGCCACTCGACGCGTTGACGATGTCGACCGCTGCGCGGGCCGACACACCGGCCTTGACCAGCGCCGCGAGGCCCTCGCCCACAGCGAGCAGATTGACTGCCAGCAGGGCGTTGTTGACCGCTTTCACCGCATGGCCCGCCCCGACCGGACCCAGATGCTCGATTCGTTTTCCGAAGGCCAAGAGGACCGGTCGGGCCCGGTCGAAAGTCGCCCTATCCGATCCCACCATGACCGTGAGAGTCCCCGCTTCGGCGCCGCTCACTCCTCCGCTCACCGGCGCATCCGCAAAGGCGACGCCGCGGCCGGCCAGCCGCTCGGCGATGCGGCGGGAGGAAGCGGGGTCGCCCGAGGTACAATCGATCATCAGAGTGCCTGGCCCGAGGCCCTGCTCAAGTCCATCCGGTCCACCGAGCAGGGCCTCGACTTCCCGCGACGTCGGGAGACAGGTGATCACGGCATCGGCGCCCTCGGCAGCTTCCCGCGCTGTCGCTGCCGCCTTTGCAGTGTGTCGTAAGACAAATTCCGCAGCCCGCTCCGGTGTGCGATTCCACACCGTGAGCGAATCGCGAACGGCCAGGTGCGCGGCCATCGGCGCGCCGATCGCTCCGAGGCCCAGGAAGCTGACGTGCATTACGCGGACATTGAGAGGGAAGCGCGTGAGGAGTAGAATTGGTGTTCCACCTGCTCATTCAACGCGGCCGGCCCTGATAAGCTCGTCATCGGAGTTCCCGAGGTGAGTGAGTGGGTCGAAATAAGGCCGCGCCGGGAAGTCATGCCAAGGGTAATACATGCCGGTCCGCTCGCTGGTGTCCCGCCTGGTGCTCGCGGCGCTCGGCGCCTGCCTGGTGCTGTTCATCGTCGGGCCACTGCTGCGCCTTCTCCTCTTCGCGTCGCCCCAGACGCTGGGTGAGGCGCTCCGCGACACCGAACTGCGGGACTCGATCGCCCTCACCGTCTTCACTGCCACCGTCGCCACACTCATTGCCGCGGTCCTGGGAGTACCACTGGCATACCTGCTGGCCCGCCGGAACTTCCGCGGACGGCGCCTGGTCCAGGGCCTGATCGAGCTCCCGGTTGTCGTTCCCCACCCAGTCGCGGGCATCGCGCTGCTACTCTTTCTCGGGCGACGATCCGAAGTCGGTGGGGCCCTAGCGCAGCTCGGACTGGAGTTCGTCAGTCACGTCCCCGGCATCGTCGCTGCCATGCTCTTCGTCTCGGCCCCAATCCTGGTGAGCGGCGCGAGGGAAGCATTCCGGAGCGTCGACCCCCAGCTGGAACGAGTGGCGCGGACCTTGGGGGACACAGCGTGGGGCGCCTTTCGACGGGTGACGCTGCCGCTGGCGGCGCGTGGGGTATTGGCCGGGTCCATGCTCGCCTGGTCTCGAAGTGTGAGTGAGTTCGGATCCATCGTGATCCTCACCTACAATCCCAAGGTCGCCAGCATCTACATCTTCGACCGGTTCACCACCTTTGGTCTCCACTCGGCGGTTCCTGCCGCCGTGATCCTCCTGCTCGTGGCGCTCACCGTGCTGGTACTTGTACGGGTGCTGCAGCCGGAGGAGCGGCAGTGATCCGGCTGGAGAACCTGCACGTCCGGGTGGGTGGATTCGATCTGCGTGAAATCTCCTTCGAGGTGCCCCGGGGTGGATACGCGCTCATCATCGGGCCCACCGGCTCAGGGAAGACCACACTGCTCGAGGCGGTGGCCGGACATGCGCGACTGCTCGCGGGGCGGGTCTTCATGCACGACGATGAGGTGACTCACCTGCCGCCGGAGCGCCGTGGGATCGGTTTCGTGTACCAGCAGTACCACCTGTTCCCCCACCTCAGCGTGCGGGAAAACATTGGCTACGGCCTTCGCGGCTCCCGCTCCCGCACCAGCACGCCCCGACCGGAGACTCGCGTGACTGACCTGGCCGACATGCTGGCGATCGGGCCTCTGCTGGACCGGCCGGTTCGCGGGCTCAGCGGAGGGGAGCAACAGCGCGTGGCTCTGGCGCGGGCGTTGGCACCGAAGCCGTCCATCCTTCTGCTAGACGAGCCGTTTGCCGCGGTTGATCCCGCCACCCGCCAGGTGCTGCGGCGGGAGCTGCGGGAGCTGCACGAGCGGGAGGGGATCACAACCCTGCAGGTCACCCACGACTTCGATGAGGCTCTGCGGCTCGGCGATCTGGTGGCGGTGTTGTCAGAGGGCCGTATCGCCCAGAGCGGCACTCCCGAGCAGGTTTTCCGCTATCCCAACTCCGCTTTCGTCGCCCGGTTCGTGGGAACCGGCAATGTGATCGCGGGAAGAGTGGACCGGATCGATCCTTCGAGCGAACCCGGGCCGTTCCGGGCCCGCTTCACCGGCGGGACCCTGACGCTCGACGTGGTTGCGGAGCGGGAGGGGCCCATGCATGCGGTGATCCGTCCGGAAGATATCGTCCTCAGCCTCACGCCCCATGCGGGATCCGCCCGAAATCATATGGAGGCAAGGATATCCCGGCTGGAGCGTATGGGTCCTGTAACGATGGTACATCTGGACGTCGGACGTCCCCTGATCGCGTCGCTCACCTCGCAGTCGGTGGACGAGATGGCTCTCCGGCCCGGGATGTCGACGGTGGTGGCGTTCAAGGCGACCGCCATCCTTCTGGTGTAAGCTCCAGACATGCCCGCCCGCATCGTTCACGTCGATCTGGACGCCTTCTTCGTCGAAGTCTGCCGGCAGCATCACCCCGAGCTCCGTTCGGTGGAGCTGTTGGTGGTCGGTGGGCGGCGGGACCAGCGGGGAGTGGTTCAGTCGGCATCCTACGGTGCCAGGCGGTTCGGCATCCATGCTGGAATGCCGATCGCGGAAGCGGTGCGGCTGTGCCCCCAGGCCACCTTCTTTCAAGGTGCGTTCGCGCAATACCGCACCGCCTCCCTGTCGGTGCGCCGCGTGCTCGAGGACTTTTCTCCTACCGTCGTCTCGGCATCGCTGGATGAGGCCTACCTCGATTTCGCCGGCACCGAGCGCCTCTATCCCGTTTCGCTGCTTCCTATAGCGGAGCAACTTCGCGACCGGGTGAAACAGGAGACCGGTCTCGATTGCAGTGTTGGCATCGGTCCCAACCGCATGATCGCGAAGCTGGCGTCCGACTACGCCAAGCCCAGGGGGCTGATGGAGGTTCGCGCCGGATGGGAGGAAGGATTTCTGGCGGGCCTTCCGCTTCGCGCCATGCCGGGGGTCGGCCCCAAGACCGCTGAGCGGTGGGCAGAGCTCGGTCTGGTCGACGTGCATCAGGTACAGATGATGGACGAGCGGGCGCTGGAGCGGCTGATCGGCCTCGATGCGCGTGCCTTGAAGCTGAGGGCGCAGGGCCAGGGCGGCACAGTGCTGCGGGCCGACCGGTTGCCGAAGTCGGTCAGCCGGGAGACCACGCTCTCGCATGACATGCGCGATCCTGAGAAGCTGGAACGGATCCTTGCCCTGCTGACGGCCAGGGTCGCCGGGCAGCTCCGCGATGAGCAGATCCTGGCACGCACCGTCACCATGAAGCTCCGGCATGATGATTTTCGCACCGTCACTCGGCGGCAGACGTTGGAGACCGCCACGGACCTCGATGCGGAGCTCTATCGGGCTGCGCGCGACCTTTTCCGCGTGGCATTCGATGAGGTGCGGAAGCGGAACAGGGGTGTGCGGCTGATCGGCATCGCCGCCACCAATCTGGGGACCGTGGCAGAGCCCGATCTCTTCGAGGCACCGGAACGGGGCCGGCTGCGCCAGCTCACCGCGGCTGTCGACAAGGTGCGCGGGAAGTTCGGGTTCAACTCGGTGACCGCGGCCACGATCCTCGAGCTGCGGCAGCGCCGGGGCAAGCTGTAGTCAGGGAGCGCGCAAGTCCCTGGCGTCGAACCGAAGCCCCACGGATCCATCCGGCGTCAGGACCTTCGATCCCAGATCCCGGAACGTCGCGCTGCGGCCGCCTCGGCCCGCGGCCTGGACGGTGCTGTTCTGATAGAGGCGGTAATAGCCGATGAACACCCGTCGCCCGTCCGGACGGACAGCACAGCGGCAGTCCAGAGCCCCCTCCAGGCCTGCGTTCACCGTCACCCGCAGCAGATCCGGACTCCCGTTGGTGATGAGCGGCGCGAAGTAGTCGCCGTGGGGCCCGCGAGCCTCGATCGTCCGTACTGCCGTACCCCAGCGCTGCCGCAACAGGAGAGAGCCGTTCACTGCTTCGCCCATCGGGACTCCATCGGCCGAGAGCGGACGCACCAGCTCCCAAGACACCAGCAAGCTCTTTCCCCAGGGTGCCGGGATCCGCGCCGAGGCGCCGGGCCCGATCGTTCGGGCAGCCGCATCGCCGGCTGTCACCCGGACCGGTGCCGCCAGGCGATTGTGGAGGGTGAGCCGAGGACGGCCCACCGCGTATGCCGCGGCGAGCGTTCCGGCGATCACCATCAACAGCAGGAGCAGGCGCGCGGGCACCCGGGAGGGCTGGCGCCGGGGCGAGAAACCGGCTCTGGCTGGCTCGGGCTGAGTCACAGGGGCTCCGGGGGCGGGTGAGGGTGCGGTGAAGCTAATGCGGCAGGTAACATCAGGCGACGGCGGCAGATGACTATCGCGGGGCCTGCTTCACGTATTGTGCATTTTCTGCACTGTTGAGCCACTTTATGACGATGGAATCGCCTATTATTCGGGAACTGTCATCCGTTTCGCGCGATTTCTGCACGATTATCTTGACAGAGCTGCACCCGCCGGATATACTTTATCAACAGTTGGACTATCCACGACCGCGCCTTTCGATCCGGAGCCCCATGCGTCCGCCGCCCGCAGTTTCCACTGCTCCAGCCGCTGTTCCGGCTGCGGTCCAGCGAAACCGGCGCATGCCCCCGATCGAACCGCCAGGTCCGTGGTCTGAGTAGACCGTGCTCACCCGATGCCCCTGCGTTCGATCCTCCGATGCAGGGGCGTCTTCTTTACCCTGAACCTCGATCACCGAGACGCCCATGGCGACAACCGCGCGGCCCAGTGCTCCCGTCCGTGTTTCACCGAGCAGCGAAGTGCAGAAAGTCCTCGAGCTGATCAAGCAGAAGAACATCCAGGTCGTGGATGTGAAGTTCTGCGACCTGCCGGGCACCTGGCAGCATTTCTCCATCCCTGCCGCCACGCTCGACGACGCTATGATCCGCGAAGGGCTTGGCTTCGATGGGTCTTCCATCCGCGGGTTCCAGGCTATCAACGAGAGCGACATGCTCCTGCTGCCCGATGTGTCGACTGCGTTTGTCGATCCGGTCCTCTCGGTGCCGACGCTGTCGCTGACCTGCGACATCTACGATCCGCTGACGCTGGAGCCCTACTCCCGCGATCCCCGGTTTATTGCGTTCAAGGCGGAGGAATACCTCAAGACTACGGGCATCGCGACCGCCTCCTACTGGGGACCGGAGGCGGAGTTCTTCATCTTCAATTCAGTGCGGTTCGATCAGAACGCTAACGAGGGCTACTACCACATCGACTCCGAGGAGGGGGTGTGGAACTCGGGCCGCAATGGGGTGCCCAACCTGGGTCACCGCCCGCGTCATAAGGAGGGCTACTTCCCGGTCCCCCCGGCCGACCGACTCCAGGACGTCCGGTCCAAGATCATGCTGGCGCTGATCGATGCCGGCATCCCGGTGGAGGTACAGCACCACGAAGTGGCGACCGCGGGCCAGGCGGAGATCGACTTCCGTTTCGGTCCGCTGGTTCAGACGGCGGACCGGCTGCTGGCCTACAAGTACATCGTGAAAAACGTCTGCCATAACCTTGGCCTGACCGCCACGTTCATGCCCAAGCCGCTCTTCGGCGACAATGGGTCGGGCATGCATGTGCACCAGTCACTCTGGAAGGGCGACCAGCCGCTGTTTTACGATGAGAATGGATACGCCCTGCTCTCCGAGACGGCGCGGCATTACATCGGGGGGCTGATCGCGCATGCGCCCGCCCTGCTCGCGATCTGTGCCCCGACGACCAACAGCTACCGGCGGTTGGTGCCCGGATTCGAGGCGCCGGTCAACCTGATGTATTCGGCCAGGAACCGTTCGGCGATCTGCCGGATTCCGTGCTACTCCAGCAGTCCCAAGGCGCGCCGCATCGAGTTCCGGGCTCCGGATCCTACGGCCAATCCCTATCTCGCGTTTTCGGCGCTGCTCATGGCGGGGCTGGACGGCATCAAGCGAAAGCTGGAGCCGCCCGCGCCGATCGACGAAGACCTGTACGAGCTGCACGATGAGCGGAAGCAGAGCATCAAGACCGTGCCGGGTTCGCTGACCGAGGCGGTGGCGGCGCTGGAACGGGACCATGACTTCCTGCTGGAGGGCGACGTGTTCACGCCGGATGTCATCGAGACCTGGATCTCGCTCAAGCGTTCCAAGGACATCGCGCCCGTGAATCTGCGACCGCACCCGTACGAGTTTTTTCTTTACTACGATGCTTGAGGGAGAAGTCGAGGGTCTAGGGTCAAGAGTCTAGAGTCCTCGATTTCACGATTGCTGAGTCAGACGTAGAGCCCGGACCCTAGACCCTAGACCTCTCCACTTGGGAGCAATGTCGTGACCACTTTACCCCTGCTGCTCGCGGTGCAGGACGCCGCGCCCCCGCCCGCGATCGTTCCGGCCGACACCGCGTGGATGCTCATTTCCACCGCGCTGGTCCTGCTCATGACTCCGGCGCTCGCCTTCTTCTATGGCGGCCTGGTGCGGAACAAGAACTCGCTCAACACCATGATGATGAGCTTCGTGGCGCTGGGGGTGGTGGGGGTGACCTGGGCCTTGGCGGCCTATAGCCTCGCCCTGAGCGAGGGCGGCCCGCTGATCGGCAGCCTGGCTAACCTCGGGCTGAGCGGAGTCGGCACCGAGGCCAAGGGCACCATTCCCCATGTCCTCTTCATGGCATACCAGGGCACCTTCGCCATCATCACGGCAGCCCTGATTTCGGGCGCCGTCGTGGAGCGGATGCGGTTCGGTCCCTACGTCGCCTTCATCACGCTCTGGACGCTGCTGGTCTATGCCCCGGTGGCACACTGGGTCTGGGGCGGCGGCTGGCTCATGAGTCGAGGGGTGCTGGACTTTGCCGGCGGCACTGTGGTGCACATCAACGCCGGCGTGTCGGCGCTGGTTGCAGCGCTGGTGCTGGGCTCGCGCAAGGACTACGGGCGCCAGGCGGTGCTGCCCCACAACGTGCCGTTCACTCTCCTGGGCGCCGGTCTACTCTGGTTCGGCTGGTTCGGATTCAACGGAGGCAGCGCCCTCGCGGCCAACGAGCTGGCCAGCCTGGCGTTCGCCAACACCTTCCTGGCGCCGATGGCTACGCTGGTAGTCTGGACCCTGGTGGACTACTTCCGGACTGGCCGAGCCACGGCGGTCGGCGCGGCCACCGGGATCGTGGTGGGCCTGGTCGCCATCACTCCCGCCGCCGGCTTCGTCAGCCCGGCCAATGCGCTCCTGCTCGGCGGGGTCGCGGCACTCCCCAGCTACTTCTTCATCGCGCTGCGCTCCCGCACCCGCATTGACGACTCGCTCGACGTCTTCGCCGGCCATGGCATCGGTGGCCTCACCGGCGCGCTGCTCACCGGTGTACTGGCGCAGAAGCTGTGGAACCCGGCGGGCAACGACGGCCTGCTCTTCGGCAACCCCGGGCAGCTGGGCGTTCAGGCGCTGGGCAGCCTCAGCGCCGCGGTCTACGCCGCCATCATGACATTCGCGATCCTGAAGGCGCTGGGCCTGGTCATGTCACTGCGCGCCGTGCCCCGCATCGAGGGCGTCGGTATGGACGTGAGCCAGCATGGCGAAGAGGCCTACGCCAGCGGCGAAGGCTCGATCCTGGTGCACCCTGAGGCGGCGCTCGCACCCGAGCCGCTGCCCTCATTGACTCCCCAAGTCGCCTCGCGCTGATCGGAGCGCACATCATGAAACTGATCGTAGCGATCATTCGGCCCGAGCGGCTCAACGAGGTGCTCGAGGCGCTGTACCGCACCGATGTACGGGGTCTGACAGTGTCTCGCGTTCTCGGCCACGGCGGCGAGACCGAGCGGGTCGAGACCTATCGCGGCACCACAGTGAAGGTGGACCTCCAGGAAAAGGTACGACTGGAGATCGGCGTGTCGGAGCCGTTCGTGGACATTACCATCAAAGCCATCCTCGGCAGCGCCCGCACCGGCGAAGTGGGCGACGGCAAGATCTTCGTGCTCGATGTGGCCCAGGTCCACCGCATTCGCACGGGGGAGAAGAACGAGTCTGCGGTGACGCCTGCGGCGATGGTAGGCGGGTAAGCCGGTAGGCAGTAACAGGGAGACGAGGGGCCTGAAGCGGAATCGAGCTTCGGTCCCTTCGCTGCGCTCAGGGTGACATCCTTCTTACCCGCCTACCCGCCTACCCGCTTCCCCGTAGATTCCACCATGTCCCACAAACTCAGAAGCAGCGCCATCACCGAAGGCGTGCAGCGCGCCCCGAACCGGGCGATGCTCCGCGCCGTCGGGTTCGGCGACGGCGACTTCGGCAAGCCCATCATCGGCATCGCCAGCGCGTACAGCACCATCACACCGTGTAACGCGGGACTCGACGTGCTCGCGCGCCGGGCCGAGGCGGCGGTGCGCCAGGCCGGCGGCATGCCGCAGATCTTTGGGACCATCACCGTAAGCGACGGCATCTCGATGGGCACCGAAGGCATGAAATACTCGCTGGTGTCCCGGGAGGTCATTGCGGACTCCATCGAGACCGCCTGCGGGGCCCAGAGCATGGATGGCCTCGTGGCGGTGGGAGGCTGCGACAAGAACATGCCCGGCGCCATGATCGCCATGGCCCGGATGAACATCCCCGGAATCTTCGTGTACGGCGGCACCATCAAGCCGGGACACTACAACGGGCGTGACCTCACCGTCGTGAGCGCCTTCGAGGCGGTGGGGCAACACAGCGCCGGGAAGATCGGCGATGGCGAGCTGCTGGAGGTGGAGCGCCGCGCCTGTCCCGGCAAAGGCTCGTGCGGCGGAATGTTCACCGCCAATACGATGTCCTCGGTGTTCGAGGCCATGGGAATGAGCCTGCCCTACTCCTCCACCATGGCCGCCGAAGACGGCGAGAAGGCCGAGAGCGCGGCACAGTCCGCGCTCGCGCTGGTGGAGGCGGTGCGGCGCCGCGTTCTGCCCCGCCAGATCCTGACTCGCAAAGCGTTCGAGAACGGTATTGCCGTCACCATGGCCATCGGAGGCTCTACCAATGCAGTGCTGCATCTGCTGGCCATCGCGCAGGCGGCAGGCGTTCCGCTGCAGCTCGACGATTTCGAGGTCATCCGCGCCCGGGTGCCGGTGCTGTGCGACCTGAAGCCGTCAGGGCAGTTTGTGGCCACCGATCTGCACCGTGCCGGCGGCATCCCCCAGGTCATGAGAATGTTGCTGGACCATGGGCTGCTGCATGGGGACGCGCTCACCATCAGCGGACAGACGGTGGCGGAGGTGCTGCGGGAGATTCCCTCCGAGCCGCGGCCCAATCAGGAGGTGATCCGCGGCTGGGAGCGGCCGATGTACCCCCAGGGTCACCTCGCGATTCTGCGCGGCAACCTGGCAGAGGAGGGCGCGGTTGCAAAGATCACCGGAGTCAAGACACCGGCGATGACAGGACCGGCCCGCGTTTTCGACTCAGAGGAGAGCTGCCTCGAGGCCATCCTCGCCGGCGAGATCCGGGCCGGCGACGTGATCGTCATCCGCTACGAGGGCCCCAGGGGCGGGCCGGGGATGCGGGAGATGCTGGCGCCCACTTCGGCGATCATCGGCGCGGGACTGGGCGATGCCGTTGGACTGATCACGGATGGCAGATTCTCCGGTGGGACGTACGGCATGGTGGTGGGGCATGTCGCGCCCGAGGCGGCGGTGGGCGGAACAATCGCCTTGGTAGAGGAGGGCGACCGCATCACCATTGACGCTGGGCGGCGCCTGCTGCAGCTGGAAGTGTCCGAGGCGGAACTGGCGCGGCGGCGGGCGCAGTGGACCCCTCCCCAGCCACGCTACACCGCAGGCGTGCTTTACAAGTACGCCCGGCTGGTCTCCAGCGCGAGCGTGGGCGCGGTCACCGACCTATAGCGCGGGCTCGACCGCGCCGCCCCAGAGCACCAGGCGAGCGATCTCTGCTCCGATCTCCTCGGTGCCCAGCGTCCTCTCACCCGGCCCGGCGATATCCGGAGTGCGAGCCCCGGCCTCCAGCACCGCGCTGATCGCGCGCTCCACCGTGTCGGCCGCATCCCCGAGACAGAGTCCATGGCGCAGCAGCATCGCGGCGGAAGCGATGGCCCCGATCGGATTCGCCGTACCCCGCCCCGCGATGTCGGGCGCTGACCCATGCACCGGCTCGAAGAGACCTGGTCCATCGCCCAGTGAGGCGGAAGGGAGCAGGCCCAGCGAACCGGCCAGCACCGCCGCCTCGTCGCTCAGGATGTCGCCGAACAGGTTCTCGGTGAGCAGCACATCGATGGAAGCGGGATCGGACACCAGTCTCATCGCCGCGTAGTCCACGTAGAGATGCTCGACCTCGACATCCGGGTACTCCACTCCCATCCGCGCTACGGTGTCCCGCCAGAGCTGTGAGACCTCCAGCACGTTCGCCTTGTCCACCGATGTCACCTTGCCGCGTCTGAGCTGTGCTGCGCTGAACCCCACCCGAGCCACCCGCTCGATTTCCGCCGTGGTATAGCGAAGCGTGTTCACCGCCTCCGACTCGTCTCGCGACCGCGGCTCACCGTAGTAAAGACCACCGGTGAGCTCGCGGACGATGAGCACATCCACTCCGTCGAGCCGCTCGGGACGCAGAGGTGAGACATGACGCAGCGCGGGATGTACCCGGACCGGCCGCAGATTGGCGTACGCGCCCAGCAGCTTTCGCAGCGTGAGCAGACCCGTCTCCGGCCGCTGGTTTCGAGGTGCCTTGGCCAGCGCGGGATCTCCTACCGCTCCGAGCAGGATCGCATCGGCGTCCTGCACCGCGTCCCGGGTTCGGGCCGGCAGCGCCTCACCGGCCTCGGCCACTCCGGCGGCGCCGATGGCGTACTCCGGCAACCGGAACCGGTATCCAAACAGATCTGCCACCGCTACTAGCACCCGCAACGCCTCGCCGGTCACCTCCGGCCCGATGCCGTCTCCGGGGAGCACCGCGACGGTGAATTCCTTCATGACACCCTCGACGTGACACGGCGGCGCTCGAAGGCCGCGATCAGCGGTTCCTCCAACAGCGTCTTGCCGATTTCATCCAGGCCCTGCAACAGCATCTGACGCCGGTACTCGTCCATGGTGAACCGGGCGTGAAAGCCGGCGGCGTCGCGCACCGATTGCTTCTCCAGATCGATCGTCAACTCATAGTTCCGGGTTGCGGCCCGGCGCCGGAACAACTGGTCCGCCTCGGCCTCGGAGAGCACCACCGGAAGCAGCCCGTTCTGACAGCAGTTGTTGTAGAAGATGTCGGCGAACGACGGCGCAATGATCACCCGGAAGCCGTAGTCGGCGAGGGCCCAGGGCGCGTGCTCGCGCGATGACCCGCAGCCGAAGTTGGCGCCGGCGAGGAGTACCGTAGCGCCGGCGCACTCCGGACGATTCAGCTCGAAGCTGAGATCAGGACTGCCGTCGCCGCGATAGCGCCAATCATGAAAGAGGAAGGCGCCGAACCCGGAGCGCTCGATCCGTTTCAGGAACTGCTTGGGAATGATCTGATCGGTATCGACGTTGGCTCGTGGCAATGCCGCCACGCGTCCCGAGTGCCAGATAAAAGGTTGCATCTCTCCATTCGTTCGTTATGCATACGACGCCGAGCGGCGGCTGCGAAGCCACTTGAATAGATCACAGCAACTTACTGTGGTTCCTAGACTTATAAGTGACATCTAAACCGTGGTATGAGGCTGCATAGCGGGGCCCATTTCCGGTTCGGCGACCAACGCATCACGGATGAATGCGCGCACGTCCACCAGGTGCCCGGCGATCGCGGCCGCCGCCGCCATGGCAGGACTCATGAGATGCGTGCGGCCTCCCCTGCCCTGACGGCCCTCGAAGTTTCGGTTCGATGTCGACGCGCAGCGCTCCCCCGGTCCCAGCACGTCCTCGTTCATGCCGAGACACATGGAACACCCGGGATTGCGCCATTCGAAACCTGCGTCGGTGAATACCCGATCCAGTCCTTCCTGCTCGGCCGCCGCCTGCACCTGGCGGGAGCCGGGAACGACCATGGCGCGTACACCGCTGGCGACTCGCCGCCCGCGCGCCACCTGCGCCGCCTCCCGCAGGTCCTCGATGCGCGCGTTGGTGCATGAGCCCAGAAAGACTCGATCCACCCGCAGCCCTTCGAGCGGCATGCCCGGCTCGAGATCCATGTACTCCAGCGCGCGCTGATACGATCGCCGGTCATCCTGGGAATGAGCTTCAGCGGGATCCGGTATGCATTCGGTGATAGCAGCGGTCATAGCCGGGCTGGTTCCCCAGGTAACCTGAGGTTGCACCGTGTCGGCGTGCAGCACGATCTGCCGGTCGAACGCCGCCCCCGGATCGCTGTACAGCCTCGACCACGAATTCACCGCGTGGCGCCATGCACCGCCGGCCGGGACATGGCGCCTCCCTGCGAGGTATGAGCGCGTTACCTCGTCAGGAGCGATCATTCCGGCGCGAGCGCCTGCCTCGATGGACATGTTGCATATCGTCATCCGGCCTTCCATCGACAGGCCGCGCACTGCTTCGCCGGTGTATTCGATCACGTGCCCCGATGCCCCCGCCGTGCCGATGCGGCGGATCAGCGCCAGAATCAGGTCCTTGGCCGACACCCCCGCCTGGGGCAGGCCTTCGAAGCGCACCTCCATTGTCCGAGGCACGCTCTGCACGATGCACTGAGTGGCCAGAACGTGCTCGACTTCACTGGTCCCGATACCGAATGCCAGCGCCCCGAACGCACCGTGGGTCGAGGTGTGAGAGTCGCCGCAGACGATCGTCATGCCCGGCTGGGTCAACCCGAGCTCGGGACCGATGACGTGTACGATCCCCTGCTCCGGGGAGTCGAGGTCGAACAGCTTCACCCCGAACTCACGGGCGTTCCGCACCAGTGCGCTGACCTGCCGGGCCGATAGCTCGTCTGCGATCGGCAGGCTTCGATCTCCGGTGGAAACGTTGTGGTCCACCGTAGCAACCGTGAGCTCCGGGCGTCGCACCCGCCGGCCGCTGAGCCGGAGCCCTTCGAACGCCTGGGGTGAGGTGACCTCGTGCACGAGGTGCAGATCCACGTAGAGCAGCGCCGGTCCCTCGGGGGCCTGGCTGACGACGTGGGCATCCCACACCTTTTCGAACAGGGTTCTAGGTCTCACTCTTCTCTAGCGCGGCAACGGGTGCGCCGGCCGGCGGGGCCGTTTCTCTGGCTTCTCGGTCTTCTCTTGTACGCTGCCCCGCTGCCCCGCTGCCCCGCCGGCCCTCTTTTTCCCTTCCTCCGACCACGGCATCATGGCCCGCAGCTGCGCCCCCACCCGCTCGATCTCGTGGTCCTTGTCGGCCTGGCGGGCCCGCTCGAAGTTGGGTCGCCCCGCACGGTTCTCGTCCAGCCACTCCCGGGCAAACGATCCATCCTGGATCGCCTGGAGAATTCGCTGCATCTCCGCTCTCGTCTGGTCGGTGATGACCCGGGGGCCGCGGGTGTAATCCCCGTACTCGGCTGTATCACTGATGGAGTAGCGCATGAAGCCGAGGCCGCCACGATACATGAGGTCCACGATCAACTTGAGCTCGTGGAGACACTCGAAGTACGCCATCTCGGGACGGTAGCCCGCCTGGGTAAGCGTCTCGAACCCCGCCTTGACCAGCGCAGTGACACCGCCGCAGAGCACCGCCTGCTCGCCGAACAGATCGGTCTCGGTCTCCTCCCGGAACGAGGTCTCGATCACCCCCGCGCGAGTGCACCCGATGCCTGACGCGTAGGCCAGCGCATTCGCCAGCGCATTCCCACTGGCATCCTGATGCACCGCCACCAGCCCTGGCACGCCCCGCCCCGCCTCGTACTCACTCCGCACCAGATGGCCGGGAGACTTGGGTGCCACCATGCTCACGTCTACGTCGGCGGGCGGCACGATCTCGCCATAGTGGATGTTGAAACCGTGGGCGAACATCAGCGTGGTGCCCGGCCTGAGTCCCGCGGCGATACCTGACTCGTAAATCGTTCGGCCGTCCTGATCGGGCACCAGTACCATGATGACATCCGCGCGGTCGGCCGCGTCCGCCACCGGGCGTACTTCGAGGCCCGCCGCCTGCGCCCGGTCCCATGAGGCGCCTCCCGGCCGCAAACCGACGACGACCCGAACGCCGCTTTCCGTCAGGTTCAAGGCATGAGCGTGGCCCTGGCTGCCATAGCCGATCACGGCGATGGTGCGACCCGCCAGGAGTGACCGGTCGGCGTCGGTATCGTAGTACACGCGCACTGGTGCGTTGGTCATGTCACCGTCTCAGTTTGAAGGTTGTTTGTCGCGGCGAGGGCGATGCTCCCGCTGCGGGCGACCTCGACCACTTCGAAGCTCTCGAGCGCCCGGACGCAGGAAAGCACAAAGGCCTCGGACCCGGTGAGCTCGACGATCAGGCCGTCCAAGGTGTCATCCACCACGACCCCGTTGTAGAGCTGCACGACGTCGAGCAGCTCGGCGTACCGGTCGGGCGAGGCGCGGACTTTGACCAGGGCCAGCTCCCGGGTCACTGCGTCCAGACTGGGAAAGGCGATCGCGGCGCGCACGCCGATCATCTTCTGAAGCTGCTGCACTGCCCGCTCGGCCGTGCTCTGGTCTGAGTGCATCATGATGGTCAACCTCGAGATCCCCGGGGTGGCGGTGGGGCCGACCGCCAGGCTGTGCACCGGGAAATTGCGCCGCCGGATGAGACCGACGGCACGGTTGAGAGTGATGAGGCGGTCTTCGAACAGGACGGAGACCGTCTGGGCCTCGCTCATGCGGACACCAGCGGCGTAGCCTCTCGCTCGATTGGCTCGGACAGCGATCCGCCGGGCGGGATCATCGGGAACACGTTGGCCTCCTGCTCGATCACGAACTCGACCAGCGCAGGCCCAGGCTCAGCCACCGCGGCCGCGACTGCCGAATCCAGCTGCTCCATCGACTCGACGCGATGTCCCGGAATGCCATATGCTTCGGCCAGCTTCACGTAGTCGGGGCTCCAGATCGGCGTCGCCGAGTAGCGCCGGCCGTGAAAGAACTGCTGCCACTGGCGCACCATGCCGAGATACCCGTTGTTGAACACCGCCATCTTCACTGGAATCCCTTCCTGCACCATGGTGGCCATCTCCTGCATGTTCATCTGGAACCCGCCGTCGCCCGAGATGGCCCACACCGGCTCGCCCGGGCGGGCGAGTGCCACGCCCATGGCCGCGGGTACCGCGAAGCCCATCGTGCCCAGGCCACCAGAGGTGATGTGACTGTTGAGACGCTGATAGCGAAACAGCTTCGCCACCCACATCTGATGCTGCCCCACGTCGGAGACGATGGTGCAGTCCCCCCGCGTCGCCTCCGCAATAGCATCCAGGATCGCCTGGGGAGAGAGGTCCGCTCGGAAGCTCTCCTCCCGGGGACGCACGAACCCGGCGATTTCCTGGCGCCACTCCTGGCAGTGCCGCTCCCCTACCGCGGGCAACAGCGAGCAGAGCACCTCCCGCACGTCGCCCACCAGGGCCACCGCAGCGGGGACGTTCTTGCCAATCTCAGCGGCATCGCGATCGACGTGGATGAGCTTTGCGCCCCGGGCGAAGCCGGCCAGGTTCCCGGTGACGCGGTCATCGAACCGAAGTCCCAGACCGATGATGAGGTCGGACTGCTGAATGGCGCGGTTGACATGCACCTCGCCGTGCATGCCGGGCATACCGAGGTGGAGCGGATGGGCCTCGGGGAAGGCGCTGATTCCGAGCAGCGTAGTAATGACCGGGATGCCGGTCCGCTCGGCGAGTACGCGAAGCTCCGCATAGGCGCCGGACAGCACCACTCCATGCCCCGCCATGATCAAGGGGCGCTCGGCCGTGGCGATGAGGCCGGCGGCCTCTTCGAGGCCGGACGGGCGGACGGGCGGTCGGGCGGTCGGGCCCACACTTCCTGCCCCCGCTGTCCGCCGGTCCGCCCGTCCGCCTGTCCACTCCGCCTTCTGCATTCTGCACATCTTTCGGAATATCGAGCAACACCGGACCCGGGCGGCCCTCCTGTGCCACGTGGAAGGCCTCGCGCACCGCGTCCTCGATCTCCTCCACGTCCTCGATCAGGCGGCTGTGTTTGGTGATCGGCTGGGTAATGCCGATGATGTCGGTCTCCTGGAAGGCATCACGGCCCATCATCGCGCGGGCCACCTGCCCGGTGATCGCGACTATTGGGGTGTTGTCCATGTGCGCTGTGGCGAGGCCGGTGACCAGGTTAGTGGCGCCAGGACCGGATGTGGCGACACAAACGCCCGCTCGTCCGGAGGCCCGGGCGTAGCCGTCGGCCGCATGCGCCGCCGCCTGCTCGTGGCGCACCAGCACATGGCGAAGGCGGGGAAACTCGGGCAGCGCGTGGTAAAACGGCATGATCGCGCCGCCGGGATACCCGAAGAGTGTGTCCACGCCCTCTTCGATCAGCGCCCGGCAGAGGATTTGGGAGCCAGTCAGCGTTTCTGTCATGAGAAACAGTCTAGAGTCAAGGGTCTAGGGGTCTACGTCAGAGGGCACAGGAGTGTTTGACTCTCGACCCTCGGCCCTGGACCTCACGTTCATACTCCCCACAAGTAGACGGCGTTGAGCGAGCTGTCTTCCAGCTGATCCGCATGGCGCGCCTTGTTCAGGGCGTGGATCAGCGCGCGCGCACTCGCCTCGACGATATCGGTCGAGGCGCTGTGGCCGGTCAGCGATTTGCCGTCGATCTTGGCCTGGAGAAACACCTGGCCCACGCTGTCCCGCCCGGGGGTGACTGATCGCAGCGAGAGGCTGAGTACCTCCACCTGGCGGTCGAGGATCTCGCTGACGGCGACGAAGGCCGCAGCAATCGGTCCGTCCCCAGTTCCGCGAGCCGACCGCTCTCCGGTCCACGGGCCCGTCATCCTGACCTCTGCCGTAGCGGTGACACTGCCGCAGACGACGCGAAGGTGACTGAGCTGGTACTCCTCGGGCGCATCATGGAAGCTCTCGTGCAGCAAGGCGAGGAGATCCTCGTCCAGAATCTCGCGCTTGCGGTCCGCCAGCGCCGTAAACCGCTGGTACATAGCCTCCAGCTCGTCTTCACTCAGCGCATAACCCAGCTCCTGGCAGCGGCGTTCCAGCGCATGCCGGCCCGAGTGCTTTCCCAGGACGAGAGTAGAGCGGGGTATCCCCACCATATCGGGGCGGATGATCTCGTAGGTGAGGCCGTTCTGCAGCATGCCGTGCTGGTGGATCCCGGCTTCGTGCGCGAACGCATTCCGGCCCACGATGGCCTTGTTCGGCTGGGGGAACGCTCCGGTCAGGTAGGACAGCAGCTGACTGGTACGGTAGATCTCGCGCGAGTCCACACCACAATGGAACGCGACGGCGGCTCCCCGTACCCGGCTCGCCATGACGATCTCCTCCAATGCCGCGTTCCCGGCCCGCTCGCCGATGCCGTTGATGGTGCATTCGACCTGGGCTGCGCCGGCAGCAATCGCCGCGAGCGTGTTGGCTGTCGCCAGGCCCAGATCGTCATGGCAGTGGGCGCTCAGCACCACCGAGTCACTGCCGGGTACCCGGGCCCGGATGTCGCGAAACATTGCGGCGTACTCGTCGGGCATGGCGTAGCCCACAGTGTCGGGCAGATTGATCGTGGTCGCCCCCTCCTGGATGGCGGCTTCGACCACGCGACAGAGGAAGTCGGCATCGGTGCGGCTGGCGTCCTCGGCCGAGAATTCAACGTCGTCGGTGTACGCCCGTGCGAGGCGGACCGCGCGCCGGGTCAGCTCCAGCACCCCCTCCCGGGTGCTGCGCAGCTTCTCCCGTATATGCAGGTCCGAGGTGGAGACGAACACGTGCAGCCGGGCCCGTTCGGCCTCGCTCAACGCCTCGCCTGCAAGCTCGATATCCCGATCCAGGCAGCGAGCCAGTGCCGCCACAACCGGGCTCCGGATCTCCACCGCGATCTCGCGCACGCTCCGGTAGTCGCCCTCGGATGCGGCCGGAAAGCCGGCCTCGATGATGTCGACCCCAAGTGCGTCGATCTGGCGCGCCAGGCGGAGCTTCTCCTCCGGTGAGAGGCTGTTGCCGGGCGCTTGTTCACCGTCACGCAGCGTGGTGTCGAAGATCAGGACTTCCGGAATTGCCATACGTCGCTTTCAGGCCTCGAAGGGGACAAAAGAAAAGCGCCGCGGACTGTGTGGTCCGCGGCGCCAGTGGGAATCGGTCGAGACTTACTGTCTCATGCAGGCACGCCGTGGACCTCTTGCTCACCAATAAGGACGGTAAGCAGGACGCTGAGGAGGACGACGACGAGAAGAACGAGCTGCATGAGTGTTTCGTTCTGTGGAAGTTGACCGGGCGTAAGGTTATGCCTCGCTCCGGATCAGGAGGCTACGGGGTTCTGGTGACAGTGTCAAGGTCCCTCTCTCGCTTCGCTCGCTCGGGATCAGGTATGTAGTTCTGTCCCCCTGTCCCCACCCGCTTGACGAATGCACCGCGATGCATAATAATGCATCATGATCACGTCGCTCACTAACGTCAATCTCAACAGCAATCTCAATCTCGTCCGCTCCAAGGGAGCGCCCGGGTGAGTTAGCGTGCTCTGCGTTAACCCCGGCCTGCTCCCAATGTGGAGCGGGCTTTTTTATGGCCTCGAATGCAGCCTCTCCGGCTGCTGGGCCACGACAACTCAGGAGACACCATGGCCGCCAATGGGCAGCGGATCCACCCGGCCGGTTCCCGCCAGCACGACCGGCGACACGCCGCAACAGCAGCAACAACCTCCCTTGACGCAACTCGAGAGCACGATGCCTGCGGCGTCGGCTTCATCGCCGATGCCTCCGGACGGCGCACCCATGAGGTCGTCGCGATGGCCATCGAGGCCGCCGCACGCGTGGCTCACCGCGGTGCGGCGTCCACCGATCTCTCCGGCGATGGCGCCGGGTTGCTGACCCAGATCCCGCAGCGGCTCTTCTTCCGCGATTCCTATCGGCTGGGACTCCACCTTCAGCCGGGACTCCCCTTCGGCGTCGGTGCCTTCTTCCTGCCGTCAACCGCAGCGGCGCTGGCCGCGTCCATCGCCATGATCGAGGCAGTGCTCTCGGAAGACGGCATCCCGGTGCTGGGCTGGCGCGAGGTGCCGGTGAATCCCGCGGCACTCGGGCCCACGGCGCGGAGCTCGTGTCCCCTCATCCGGCAGCTGCTGGTGGGGAGGCCGGCGCTCACCGCCGACGAGAACGCGTGGGAGCGCGCGCTGTATCTGGCGCGGCGCGAGATGGAGCGGCGGGCCCAGGAGGCCGCGCTGCCCGGCTTCTACGTCTGCTCGCTGTCCAGTCGCACGATTGTGTACAAGGCGCTGCTGACCGGTACCCAACTCCCGGCGTTCTACACCGACTTTCGCTATCCGGAGTACGAGAGCGCCATCGCGGTCTTTCACCAGCGCTACTCCACCAACACGCTGCCAAGCTGGGCCCTGGCGCAGCCTTTCCGCCTGCTGGCCCACAACGGAGAGATCAACACGCTCTGGGGCAACCGCAATGCGATGACGATGCGGCAGCCGATGTTGGCGTCCCCGCTGTTCGGTCCGAAGATAGAACGATTGCAGGAGGTCATCTGGAAGGAAGGGAGCGACTCGGCCAGCCTCGACAATGCCATGGAGCTCCTGGTCCAGGCCGGCCGCGATGTGGTGCACGCCTCGATGATGACGATCCCCCAGGCGTGGGAGAAGTATTCCGACCTCGACCCCAGGGTGAAGGCGTTCTACGAATACCACCAGTGCATCCTGGAGCCCTGGGACGGCCCCGCCGCTCTCGCCTTCACTGATGGCGTGCTGGCGGGCGCCACCGTGGATCGGAATGGGCTGCGCCCCTGCCGCTATAAAGTGCGGCGCGATGGGCTGGTGGTGGCCGGCTCGGAAGTCGGTCTGGTGGACATCGATCCGAGAGAGGTCATGGAATGCGGCAAGGTCGGTCCGGGCGAGGTGCTGGTGGTGGACACCCGGCGCGGCGAGGTGATCCGTAACGTCGAGGCCAAGCGGGAGGTAGCGGCACGCCGGCCGTACGCGCGATGGGTGGCGCGCTACATGGCGACACTGGTTCCCGACCCCACCCGAGTGCCGCCCACGCACCAAGGCGACGACCTGCTCCGGCTCCAGCGTGTCTTCGGCTACGGGGCGGAGGATCTGCGTCTGATACTGGAACCGATGGGACGCACCGGCGGTGACCCGGTGTGGAGCATGGGCGACGACACTCCCATACCCCCGCTGTCCGCCGTGCCCCAGAGTCTGTACGCGTACTTCCGGCAGCGGTTCGCGCAGGTGACCAACCCGCCGATCGATTCTCTGCGCGAGTCGATGGTAATGTCGCTTCGGATGCACCTGGGCCGACGCGGCTCGCCGTTGCTGGAGCGCGCGTCGTATGCGCGGATGCTGCGCCTGGAGCACCCGGTGCTGCTGGCGGAGGAGATGAGCGCGCTTCGGAATGTCGCCGGGTTCTCCACGGTCACTCTCGACGCACTCTGGAATCCCTCGAAGGGGACCGCCGGCCTCAAATCAGCCCTCACCGCTCTGCGGCGTTCGGCCGAGCGGGCCGCACGGCGGGGGGCCCATATCCTCATCATCAGCGATCGCGCCGCCAGTGAACGGAGGGCGCCTCTCCCCATGCTCCTGGCCATCGGCGCAGTTCGGCAGCACCTGGTCCAGACGGGCCTGCGGGCCAGGGTGGGCTTGGTCGCGGAGGCGGGCGATGCCTTCGACATCCATCACTACGCTACCCTCATCGGCTACGGCGCGGAGGCGGTGCATCCGTGGCTGGCCTTGGAGAGCATTGACGGGGTCTTCAGCGGGGAAGGTCAGCGGGGCCGCGGGGCAGCGGGGCAGAAGGGGGTAGAAGAGTGTCTGGATCCCGCCGGTGCGCGGCTCAGCTACCGGAGCGCTGCAGAGAACGGATTGCTCAAGATCCTGTCGAAGATGGGGATCTCCACACTTTCCTCCTACTGCGGTGCCCAGATCTTCGAGGCGCTGGGTCTGGGCAATGAAGTCATCGCCTCATGCTTCGCGGGGACCGCTTCGCCCATCGGCGGCATCGGCTTCGAGGAAATCGCCGAGGACGTGCTGGCGCGGCATGCACCGGCGTACGGCAGGCAAGAAGCTTCCTCCCTGCCGGACCACGGCCGGGTGCGCTTTCGGAAAGACGGTGAGGACCATGGGTGGGCGCCCGGGATCGTGGTGGCGCTGCAGAGCGCGGTGGGGGGAGGACGGGTGAAGAGGACGGAGAGGGCGGAGAGGACGGAGAGGACGGAGAGGACGGAGGGAGCATACGAATCCTTCCTCACCAAGAATGCCGCCCGTCGTCCGGCCGGGCCGCGGGATCTGCTCGGCTTTCGCGATGGCGACACGATATCGCTGGACCAGGTCGAGCCGGTGGAGGAGATCCGCCGCCGCTTCGTCTCATCTGCCATGTCGCTGGGGGCGCTCTCACCCGAGGCCCACGCGACGCTCTCGATCGCGATGAACCGCATGGGCGCCCGCTCTAACTCCGGAGAAGGCGGGGAGGACCCGGCCAATTATCATGGCTTCGGCAACGGCGACCGGGCCGACAACCGGATCAAGCAGGTCGCCTCCGCGCGGTTCGGCGTCACCACCGAGTATCTGACTCGAGCCGAAGAGCTGGAGATCAAGATCGTGCAGGGAGCCAAGCCCGGTGAAGGTGGCCAGCTCCCGGCGCACAAGGTGACCGACCTGATAGCGAGGCTTCGGCACGCGGTCCCAGGCATCCAGCTCATATCGCCGCCGCCGCACCATGACATCTACTCGATCGAGGACCTGGCCCAGCTGATCCACGATCTCAAGACCGTCAATCCACGGGCCCGGATCGGCGTGAAGCTGGTGTCGGAGACCGGTGTGGGCACCATCGCGGCCGGCGTGGCCAAGGCCTACGCGGACTACGTGCTGATCGCGGGTCACAACGGTGGTACTGGGGCGTCGCCGCTCTCATCCATCAAACACGCCGGCTCGCCCTGGGAACTCGGACTGGCCGAGGCGCAGGCCACGCTGGTGCGTAACGGGCTGCGCCATCGCATCGAGGTGCGCACCGACGGTGGGTTCAAGACCGGGCGCGATGTGGTAATCGCGGCATTGCTCGGCGCCGAGAGCTACGGGTTCGGCACCGCGCCACTGGTCGCCCTGGGATGCGCCATGGCTCGACAGTGCCACATCAACACCTGTCCCACCGGCATCGCCACTCAGCGCGAGGATCTGCGGGCAAAGTTCCGAGGTACGCCGGAGCAGGTGATCGCCTACTTCACCCTCATCGCCGAGGAGGTGCGCGACATTCTGTCCCGCCTGGGCGCGCGGTCGCTGGACGAGATCATCGGCCGCAACGATCTGCTGGTGCGCACCGAGCGACCGGACGTGCCGCGGGCGCAGATGCTCGATTTGTCGCTGCTACTGGGCGGGCAGCGGGGCAGCGAGGCGGAAACTCAGGGGGGCAGCGGAGCCTGCCCCGAGCCAACAAGCGAGGGGGCAGCGGGGCAGCAAGAGCTACGGAGAACTGTCGACCGGAACGATCGGCCGGGTTTGGTGTCGCTCGATAACGAGATCCTGGGTGAGCTGGAGCCGTACCTCGATTGCAGTCTCCCGTTCTCCGGCAACTACCAGATCAGTAACCATCATTTGGCGGTGGGGGCCCGGGTAGCGGGGGCCATCGCCGAGCGCCATGGCGATGCGGGCCTCCCCCATGGGTCGGTCCGTCTCCGCTTCAGCGGCACCGCGGGCCAGAGCTTTGGCGCGTTCCTCTGCCGTGGGGTGCACCTGGAGCTCGAGGGCGAGGCGAACGACTACGTCGCCAAAGGGCTGAGCGGAGGGGAGATCACCATCCGGCCGTTCAGGAAAGCAAGCTACGCCGACCTGTCGCACCAGCACCTGATCATCGGCAACACCTCGCTCTACGGGGCCACCGCCGGGAAGCTTTTCGCCGCCGGTCAGGCCGGGGATCGTTTCGCGGTGCGGAACTCCGGCGCGGTCGCAGTCGTCGAAGGCGCGGGCAACCACTGCTGCGAGTACATGACCGGTGGCATTGTGGTGGTGCTGGGCCGAGCCGGCCGTAACTTTGCCGCCGGCATGTCGAACGGCGTTGCGTACGTCATGGACGAGGCCGGGACGTTCGCCAATCGCGTGAACCACGACATGGTGGAGCTGACCGGCCCGGATGATGAGGACGCGGAGCTGTTGAAGAAGCTGGTGCGCGAGCACGAGGAGAACACCGTCAGCGCCAGGGCCCGCAACATCCTGGTTCGCTGGGACGAATTCCTGCCGCATTTTCGCAAGATCACACCCAAAGGCGCGGCGGATCAGGTGGCGACGATCAGGGCTGCCTATCTCAGCGCCTCGATCGAGGGAGAGCCGGTGCTCGAGCGCCGCAGCGCGTAGCGGGAAGGCGGGAAAAAGGACGGGAAGGACGGGAAGGACCGTCTGCATCCTTCCCGTCACGCGCCTCCGAGTCCATTGCTACATTCCCCCTATGACAACCTTCGCCGAGCTGGGCCTGAGTCCCGCGCTGGTCGAGGCGCTCACGGCGCTCGGATACGAGGAGCCCACGCCGATCCAGCAGGAGGCGATTCCGCCGCTGCTCTCCGGCCGGGATCTCCTCGGCCAGGCGGCCACCGGGACCGGGAAGACCGCCGCCTTCGCTCTGCCTCTGCTCCAGCGCTACGGATCAGAAGCCAGCCAGCCTTCCCGTCCAGCCATCCTCGTGCTCGTCCCCACGCGGGAGCTTGCAATGCAAGTGGCGGAGGCCTTTCACCGCTACGGCCGCCCGCTCGGGACCACGGTGCTTCCGATCTACGGCGGCGCGGCCTTCGACCAGCAAATCCGTGGTCTCCGGCGCGGAACGCAGGTGGTAGTCGCCACACCCGGCCGAGCGCTCGACCACCTCCGGCGTGGGACCCTGGTCCTCTCCGACCTCAAGGCCGTGGTGTTGGATGAGGCGGACGAGATGCTCGACATGGGGTTCGCCGAGGAGATCGACCTGATCCTCGAGGCGATGCCCGCCGAGCGGCAGACCGCGCTCTTTTCCGCCACTATGCCGCAGCGGATCGGGCGCATCGCCGAGCGCCAGCTGCGGCAGCCGGTGCGAGTGTCGATCGCCCGGGAAAAGGGGCCGGCAGGTGCGCGGCCCAAGGTACGGCAGACGGCGTACCTCGTGCCCCGCGCGCAGAAGGTGACTGCCCTGGGCCGCGTGCTCGACGTGGAGTCGCCCTCCCTTGCGGTCGTGTTCTGCCGGACTCGGACCGAAGTCGACACCCTGACCGAGACGCTAGCCGGTCGCGGGTACCGGGCGGAAGCGCTTCATGGTGGGATGACGCAGGACCAGCGGGACCGGGTCATGAAGCGCACCCGGGGAGGCGCGGTGGACTTGCTGGTCGCCACAGACGTCGCCGCCCGGGGGCTCGACATCGATCAGCTCTCCCACGTCGTTAACTTCGACGTCCCGTCCTCGCCTGGTGCGTACGTGCACCGGATCGGCCGGACCGGGCGCGCGGGGCGGGAGGGCGTCGCCATCACGCTCGTGGAGCCACGTGAGCATCGCCTTCTGCGCAACATCGAGCAGCTGACCAAGCAGCGGATCGAGATCGGCACCGTGCCGACCGTCACCGATGTGCATGCCCGCAAGCTGGATCTGACCCGGGCATCGCTGCAGGACCTGGTATTGGCGGGCGACCTCGACGGCTATCGGGTGGTCATCGAGTCGCTGGGGGATGAGTTCGAGATCATGGATGTGGCGGCCGCGGCGGTGAAGCTGGCGCACACAGCTACGGCTGGACCCGCGGAGAAGGAAACGGAGGTCCCGACGATCCAGGTCCGGCCTCCCCGCGAGAAAGAGAAGGGCCCGAAGACCGACGGCAAGAAGACGAAGGTGAAGCGCGCCGGCGGCGCCGGATTCGTGCGGATCTATGTAGGTGGGGGACGGAAGTCCAATATGCGGCCTGCCGACCTCGTCGGGGCTATCGTGAACGAGGGCGGCATCGAGCCGACGGAGATCGGCGCCATCGAGATCGCCGACCGCTTCTCCCTGGTCGAAGTCAGCGAGCGGGTGGCGGACCGCGTAATCGCCACGCTTCGGAGCGCGAAAATCAAGGGAAAGCGGCTGACGGTCCGGCTGGATAAGGCCGCCAGGCAGCCGGTTTCGGTGTAGCCGTCGAACCCACTACGATGCCCGCCGACTCGCTCGGGTCCGGATTGACAGGCCTTGTTGCCCTACGTAACTTGCTGAACAGCAAGCAAGCTGCAACTCCTTGCGCGAGGCCCCATTGGCCAGCAATCCCGAGAAAGTGCGCGATGCAGAGCGGAGCCGGGCGGCGATCCTCGACGCCGCCGAGCGGCTATTTGCCGAGCAGGGGTATGACGCGACCAGCCTGACCCAGGTGGGTGCGGCGGCCGGCGTCTCCCGCGGCACCCCCGGCTATTTCTTCCGATCTAAATCCGAGCTCTACCAGGCCGTGCTGGACCGCAGCTTCGCCGAGGTGCGCGATGCGGTGCGGGCCGGGCGAGCCCGGGCGCTGGCGAGCAACGAGGGCCACGAGACCATCCTGGCCGGCGCCGTCTCCGATTACTTCGACTTTCTCGCCGCCCGTCCCAACTTCGTCCGGCTGATCGAGCGCGAGGCCCTCAGCGGGAGCCGGCTTCCCCACGGCGTGAGTCATCTGTCCGCCGGCCAGGAAGCACTGGCGGCGATCAGCGCGGAGCTGGGTCTTGACGACTCCCCGTCAGGCGAGGCGGCACAGCTCCTGCTCAGCATCATCTCGCTCTGCTGGTTCCCCATGATTCACTCGCGGACGGTTGCACCCGCGGTGGGCGTCCGGGTGGAAGAGCCGGGCGATCTGGAGCGGCGGAAGCGCCATGTCATCGGACTGGTGTTGCACGGACTCCGCGGTAGTTCATCACTCACCACAACCTCAACCGAGCATTCGAGCCATGACTGACGTTCTCAGCGGTCCCCAGCGGACGGCGCATACTCCTCTGGCCACCGAGCAGGAGGCCCGCGAAGTCGCCGAAGCGGCGCGCGAGAAGGAGTGGGAATCGCCCAGTTTCGTGCGCGAGCTGTTCGAGGGCTCGTTCCGGCTCGACCTGGTGCATCCTTTCCCCCAACCCGACCCGGCCGATCTCGCCCGGGCCAGGCCGTTCATGGAGCGGCTCGAGAAGTTCATGCAGCAGCGGGTGGACAGCGACAAGATCGACCGGGACGGGAAGATCCCGCCCGAGATCGTGAAAGAGCTGGGTGACATCGGTGCGTTCGGCATCAAAATCCCGACCGAGTACGGCGGCCTGGGGCTGAGCCAGTACAGCTACACCCACGCCATCGGCCTGGTGACCAGCCAGGACGGCAACCTGACCGCCCTGCTCTCCGCGGCCCAGTCGATCGGCGTCCCCACTCCGCTCAAGCTGTTCGGCACCCCGGCCCAGAAGAAGAAGTATCTGCCCCGACTGGCGAAGGGCGCGGTGTCGGCGTTTGCGCTCACCGAAAACCAGGTGGGCTCCGATCCTGCGGCGCTCAGCACCACGGCCACCCTGTCGCCCGACGGCAAGCACTACATCCTCAACGGCGAGAAGCTCTGGTGCACCAACGGCACCATCGCCGAGCTGATGGTGGTGATGGCCCGCACCGGTACGAAGAAGATCACGGCGTTCATCGTCGAGGCCGACTGGCCCGGCGTCGAGGTGGTGCAGCGGCTCCACTTCATGGGGCTGAAGGCGCTGGAGAACGGCATCATCCGCTTCACCAACGTGAAAGTGCCGGTGGAGAACGTCATCTGGGGCGAGGGCAAGGGACTCAAGCTCGCCCTCATCACCCTCAACACCGGGCGGCTGACCCTCCCCGCCTCGGCGGTGGCCGGCGCCAAGCGCTGTCTGGAGATCGTGCGGCTGTGGGCCGCCAAGCGGGTGCAATGGGGCCAGCCGATCGGCAAGCACGACGCCATCGCCCAGAAGGTGGGACGGATGGCGGCCGACATCTTCGCCATGGAGGCGGTGTCGGACCTGGCTTCGCTGATGGCCGACCGGGGTGATGCCGACATCCGGCTCGAGGCTGCCATGGCCAAGATGTGGAACACCGAGATCGGCTGGCGCATCGTGGACGACACGCTTCAGATCAAGGGCGGCCGCGGCTACGAGACCGCGGACAGCCTCAGGAGTCGAGGCGAGCGGCCGGATGCGGTCGAGCGGATGATGCGCGACTACCGGATCAACCTGATCTTCGAGGGATCGAGCGAGATCATGCGCCTGTTCATCGCCCGCGAGGCGGTGGACACCCACCTCAAGCTGGCGGGCGACCTGATCGATCCCAAGGCGCCGACCTCGAAGAAGATCCAGGCGCTGCTGCGCTCGGGTGCCTACTATGCCTTCTGGTACCCCAAGCTCTGGCTGGCCGGATTGGTGACGCCGCGGTACGGCGAATTCGGGCCGCTGGCGACGCATATGCGGTTCGTAAGCCGCTCCTGCCGGCGCCTGGCTCGGACGCTGTTCCATTGCATGGTGCGGTTCGGGCCCAAGCTGGAGAAGCGCCAGGTGGTGTTGGGCCGGCTGGTGGAGATCGGCGCCGAGCTGCTCGCGATCACCGCGGCGTGCGCGCGGGCGGTTGCGATGTGCCGAAAGAAGGGCAGCGGGGCAGCGGGGCAGGAAGAAATTGGGGCGGTGAAGCTGGCTGACCTATTCAGCCGTCACGCCCGGCGCCGGGTGGAAGAGAAGTTCGCGGCTGTGTTCGAGAATGACGACGTGCGGACGTACGAGGTGGCGCAGCAGGTGATCAAGAACGAGCACACGTGGCTGGAGACGGGAATGGTGGGGGAGGCGGGGAAGAGGTAAGAGAAGCGTGAGCGGGACTAGAACAAGCGTAAGCTGTTTGCAGCTCCCGCTCACGCTTGTCCCTTCGCGGGCTCAGGGCAGGCCCTAGTCCCGCTTATCTTTAATTCGACCTCCAAACCCGGAACCCGCATGGCCACCGCAGAAGGCAGGACCATCCCGTTCGTCGGCCCCGAGGCGATCGACGCCGCGGTGCTGGAGACGTTCGAATACGCCGGGCCCGACCAGGAGATCGTCACCGAGACCCGGGAATTCAGCGCGGTCTGCCCCTACAGCGGCCTGCCCGACTTCGCCACGCTCACCATTCGCTACACGCCGTCGGATCGCTGCGTGGAGCTCAAGAGTCTCAAGTACTATGTCACCAGCTATCGCAACGTGGGGATCTTCCAGGAGCACGCTACCGCCAGGATTGCGGAGGACTTGTTCAGGCTGCTGGAGCCGCAGATGCTGGAGGTGAGCACGCTGTACAACGTGCGGGGCGGATTCGAGACCAGGTGTACGGTGACGTTGCCCGCGGTAAGGCCGTAAGCATGCCCCGAGCGATCGAGCGAGGGGGCGGTAAGGCGGGGTGAAGACAGCACCTCATCCCGAGCGAAGCGAGGGATCTACCTAACTGGCTCCGGTAGCCGGCTAAGTAGATCGCTCGTTGCATTCGGGATGAGGTGTGCGCCCTACCGGCCAGCCTCCAACGTGTTGTGTAATGCCGCGATCTCCCACCCGTTAGCCTTCTTGGTCAGCACCAGCGAGAACCGCGAGCTATGCCGCCCTACCAGCGGACCCTGAGGGTTATCCAATACTGAGCGGACCCGGACCAGGGCGACCTCGGGCCGCAGCAGTCGGGCGTCCTCGAGCGTGAGCTGGTTCCTGCTTCCCGCATAGATGCCCTTGAACAGCGCCTTGTGCCCGGACAATCTTCTCGAGCTCGGCTCGGTCAGCGCGCATGAGATCGGCAGGCACTCATTTCCTCTGATGGTTGATGGAAGCGAAAAAGAAACTCCTCATCAGGAGCAAAGCCAGTCTCGACGACGGGCGAATTCGCGGAGGAGAAGCGGGCCTGCATCACATGGGAACCACCCGCATGCACGTGGATCCTCGGCAGGGGGTGGTAGATGAAAACAGCCAGGTCCATGGCACATCGAACCTGTTTATCGCCGGCAGCTCGGTCTTCCCCAGTGGGGGGTACGCGAACCCGACGTTGACGATCGTCGCATTGGCCCTCCGGCTAGGTGACCACCTCAAGCGAGTGGTCTCGAAGTGACCTGCCGACGATGAGGGCGTCCCGCGCCTACAGCGAATCCGGGCGGTCGGTCGAGGCGATCGCCGAGAGACGCCACTCGCCGTTCTGCTTCTCGTAAACCGATAGCCAGGCGTACCGGGTCTTCTCTGCAACGGTCGCGCCGGTGCTGTCGGGTGCCGTCAGGTGGACCCGCTTCTGGACGATGACGTACGCCATCTCCCCGTCCGGGGAAACGTGGATCGTGGGCGGCGCGATATCGTCCCAGGCCTGAAACGTCGAGGCATCGAAGTACTCCTGAAAACCGGCTCGACCTCGCTCCCGATTTTCCATGGTTCCGATCGATACGCCCCCTCGCGAGACGCTGAAGATGGTGTCGGCCCACTCACCCACCAGCCAATCGGCTCGGCGTTGCAGATGCGCCGCCCGGGCGCGCTCGTGCAGGCGAAGCAGTTCGAGGCGGTCTGCGGCGGATGACGATTGCTGCGCCGAGGGGTCGGCACACGCGAGGGCTGATGCGAGAACGACCGAGAGGATGCGGCACATGGTCAGGTGACTCCGGTACGTCGCTGGATCTCCCATAGGTGCGCGATTACATGCCATGCGACTCGCCGAACGAAGTACCGCGCCGTCCACCGGGCGCCACCCCGGGGACCTTTGGGCGGAATCTTGCCGGCCGCGGAGGCCTTCAGGGCGGCGAGGATGGCTTCGCGGGTCGTGCTAAGCCCCTCGATCGGGGCCGCAGCCTTGATCCCTTTCCAGCCCACGGCGCCGAGATAGCTCCGATCCGCTTCAACGACGTGTCTGACGATCGCGTCCACTGTGCGCCCGCCGCCGCGGGGCCCGGTCGAGAGTGTCTTGCCGCGGGCGGACTCCACTCCCGCGTCGAATGCCTGCCAACCCGCGCGCAGGATCTTCTCCAAACGCCGAACAGTGGCAGAGTCACACGATCGCTCCTGGTCCGCCGCCGGCGCCTTGCCCGGTACACCGAAGTCGGTCGATGCGGTGCCGGGAAGACGCTCGACGACGACCAGCTGTTCAACGTGCCTCGGTGCGACGAAGCCGAGCCCGGAGCTCGCCAGGACAGAGGCATACCTGGAGCCATAGTCGAGCAATGCCGCCACCGCCTCGGTGTCGTTGCGCCCCGCGCGGCACCAGCCCGGCCAGTCGAGCGCGCCGGCAAACGTGCGCTTGGCCCCCTCCTCCAGATAGACGCTCACGGACGTTGTCATCTCGTCAAGCTATATACGGAATGGAGGGGCGAACAGTTACGCGAAACCGCCCCGCTGGGCGTCGCGTAGAGCGGAAATCACTTCACAGGGAGCTTGGCCGGATGCCGCATCGCGTTCACCGCTACGTCCTGTTCGCCCTGGCGTGCGGGCTCGACCCTTCTCTGGCCACGGGGCAGAGCTCACACGGCATCCCCGCGGGCCGCAGCGACACCGCGTTCGTGCTGACCCGCGCAGGCGTCATCCCGGAAAACATCGTGTACGATGCCCCGCGCCATCGTTTCCTCGGCGGTGACCTGGAGCGGGACGGCATGATCGAGCTGCGGCGTGACGGATCGATCCGGCCGTTCGCGGAAGCGGCGGGTATAGACGCGCGGGTGCTGGGGCTCAAGATCGACAGCCGGCGCAACCTGCTCTGGGGCACCGCCTTCTCCCGTGTTCCCGCCCCCGCCGACGACACAATCCAAACCCACCGCAGCATCGTCTTCGCACTGGAGCTCCCCAGTGGCCGCCTGGTGCGCCGAGTGTCTTCGCCCCAGGACGGAGCCTCGCACCTGTTCAATGATCTCGTGGTGGGACGGGATGGCACCGTGTACTTCACCGACAGCGAGGGAGGCGCGGTATGGGCGCTCGCGCCCGAGGCGTCGGAGTTGCGGTTGCTGCACCGCGCCCCGCCCCAGCGGTTCGCCTATCCCAACGGCATCGCCTTCCTCCCGGAGGAGCGCGGGCTGCTGGTGGCTTACTGGCAGGGCCTGCTCACGATCGCGCTCCCCTCCGGCCGGGTAGCCGACGTGCGGGCGGCCAACGATTCGGCAGTGAGCCGGATCGACGGCCTGTATGCGAACTGTTCCGGATACGTCGGCATCCAGAACATGGCGAACCCTTCCAGGGTGATCGAATTCAGGGTGGCAGGCGGATCCGCCGAGGGGGTGCGCGAGCTGGAGCGCGGCCGCGCTGATTTTCGCGGCCCGACCACCGGCGCGATCGTGGGAGACACGCTCTTCTACGTCGCCAATGCGCAGATCGGGCCGTTCGATCCGCGGAAGGACGGCGGCTCGCTCGCGCCCGTGCTGGTCTTGAAGATGCCGGTGGGGTGCCGCTAGGCTGGTACAATTCCGAAGTTAAGGAAGTATCTCAGGAGAACGACGCCTCTCCGCCAGCATCCCGGCCAGCTTGTCGTGCGCCTTCCGCTCCGCGATCTCGCGGGTCTTTCCGGTCTCGCTGGCAAACTCTCGAGTCGGGAGGTGGGTCACCCTCACCACGACCCCGCCCGCGGCGTCCGTCGTGACGTCGACCTTGAGCTCGTCATCGTCCAGGCGATGGGGCCTCCTTCGATCCTTCTCCACCTTGGGTCCACTCCGAGTCCTGCCCATCGGCCGCCGAAGCACCAGATACATCATCGGTAGATAGACGAAACAGAGCGTCACCGGCCATCCGGTCGCCGTCCACTCGGCCATGGTATCGCCGAGGTGCAAGCCCTCCGCTGCCGCCACTGCGATCCACGTCCCCCCCACATAGAGCCCCATCTCCAGCCGATTGGCGGGGATGAGCGCCAGTGGGACCAGCTCGTACGGCAGCGTGCTCTGGGGAATCAGGGCGATGGCCAGGAGGAGTCGTCCTTCCGGAAGGCGCCACCGGAGCGCCGCCAGCAGCAGGACGAACCCAAAGGGACGCATGACTGGGGGTAACAGCGTTGCGTGATCCAGCGGCAAAGCCAGCCACCATTCCCAGGGCCACGTAGGCAGGACCACGAAGCTCAGGCCCACAAAGAGACTCGCCCCCAGAAGAGTTCGGACCGAAGGCCATCCAATCCAGAGGGCCGCCGAGGTGTTGGGTCTGACAGCGAGCAGAAATCCGAGCGCCGGGACTAGCGTTGCGGCCAGCATGAGTGGCGTGGTCTGGCCCCTTGCCATGGCGGAGAGGTAGGCGCCTGACACGACCGCCAGAACCGCGGTGGTCCCGCGGTATCGCCAGAGCGCATACACGAACGCGCATCCGACCAGGATGTCGAAGATCGGACGCGCAAGCTCCAGCGCAATCGTCGTGAACGGGACGGCGAGCAGCACGGCCGGCAGTGGATAGGGGAACCGCTGCGCTGCTACCGGGTAAGGGTTCTCGCCCCGGACCAACCGGGCGGCCGCATCGTAGAGGAAATCGAAGTCGGTCGCCCGGTCAGGCATCCAGGCGTAAAGCAGGAGCCGACACCCAACCACGAACCCAAGGGCCATGAAAAGGGGGAGCAGCCCCTGGCGCCCCGCATCGGGTTTGGAACCGGCGGATTTGGGGGTCCCACCAAGCGCGGTGTCGGTCATCCAGTCCTCGCAAAGAATTGCTCGGCCGAGGAAGCTACCCAGTCCCGTTCTCCTTGCACATTGCCCGAACCGCAGGCGCCTTCTCCATATCCCGTATCCTCGAGGGAAGAGATGCAGATTCTGTCTCGAGACGCCATGTGATTGAGGGTTAATGGATTGGGCCGAGGCCGTCCCAGGCTTTGCCGCCGGGCGATCCAATTACACGATCCTTGCTCGGTTTTCTCCGCCCGCCAGCGAGCTGCGACCAGAATTTCTTGTGGAGGTCTGAGGAATATGAGCGATCCATTTTCGGAGATGCCCGGGATGCCCCGCCCTACCCGGAGGCGCTTCGAGCCCGGCCTGGTTCAGGAAGGTCTTCGGGCACTGAAGGACACCCTCAGGCCTGCGGCGTCGAAAGCCCAGGCGGCGCTTCGGCGCGCAGCGCGGTCGGCCATGGAAGGGTTCCGGCGAACCCAGAGACTGGCGATGAAAGGATTCCAGAGAGCGCAGCAGCACGGCCGGGATCTGTGGCGCCAGGGTCAGCGCAAGCCTCGCATCGTCGGCGCCATCGCGGCAGCGGTAGCCTTGACGCTGGTTGGCGCGTACGCGCTCAATGCATCCGGACGATCACTGTGCCCGCCGGTGAGCAAGGGGAAGACGCCCAAGTTTCATGTGCTCATGGACGCGGTACCTCAGGCTACTGCTGGATCGGAAGTGGAGATCAACTACGATGTGTGTGGTTTGGCTTCCGGTAGTACTTATAGCGGACGGGTTCGACTCATCCAGCAGCAGCAGCGGACTGCGGGAAAGAAAAAGAAGACGGCCAAGCCCACATCACTGGTCGTCAGCTTCAAGGATCGAGTGGACGGGCCGGCTTCCCGACGGGAGCAGGAGCTCAAGCTCGGCTCAACCAAACCGGGTACGTACACCCTCGAGCTCATCGTCACTGACAGCAAGGGGCGCGAGCGGAAGAAGGTGCAGAAGATGGTGGTAGCGCGGTAAAGCGGGGACAAAAAACGTGGGCGGGACAAGGACAAGCGTAAGCCGTGAGGGGAACAGCACCATGTGTCATCCGAGTCGGCCCATGGATGACTCTAATGCGCCTGACGACCAGATCCTTCGCTACGATCAGGATGACAGGGTAGCGCTCATCGTTACTCGACCCCTCGCGTCCCGCTCACGCTTGTCCTTGTCCCACTCACGCTGTTGCACTTCCCGGTTCTATCGCTGCCCGCCTGTCCGCCCGTCCGCCTGTCCCCCCGCTGCTACTCCCGGCGATGGCCTCGACGGCACCGGCGCCACTGGGCTCTTCGGTCCCCTCGGCAGCAGCTCCGGCAGGTTCGCCAGCTCATACGCCGTCACCGCCATAACCGCCGTCGCCTGCTTCAGGTCTCCCGCCACCGCCTTGTCGTAGGTGTCGCTCTCGGAGTGGTGGGTGTGATTGTACCCCCTCCGCAGCTGATCGAAGTTGAATCCCGGCACACCATATGGCAGAAACGAGAGATGGTCCGTCCCGCTCTTGCTGGCCGCGCGCACGCTGTCGGCGTCGAGCGATGCGACGGGCGCCAGTAGCTCCTTCCAGAGTCCCTCCAGATCAGTGCGGCCCTGTAGCGCCTGCCCGGTGATGGCGCCGGTACCGTTGTCGAGCACCAGTACCGCCTGGATGCTGTCCGCTGTTGCCGCATGGGCCTCGGCGTACGCGCGTGAGCCGATTAACCCCTGCTCTTCCCCGCTGAACAGGATGAACCGGATAGTTCGCTTCGGCTTGAGTCCGGAGCGAGCGATGGCACGGGCGGCCTCCAACACTACCATCGAGCCGGTGCCGTTGTCGGTCACGCCGGTGCCGAGGTCCCAGCTGTCGAGGTGGGCGCCGAGGATCACCACCTGGCCAGGCCGCTCGGATCCCCGGATCTCCGCGACGGTGTTCCACTGCCGCACCGTGTCCTTACCCACCCGGTTATCGATGCGGGCCTCGACCCGTGGCTTCGCGCCGGCCGCGATCTGCCGAGCCAACATGCCGTAGTCTTCGTTGGAGATGACCAGACTGGGTAGCGGCGAGACCCTCGTGGGCGAGCCGCTCATGGTCATCAGCGCATGCTCCTTTCCCCCATCGATCAGGGTCCCGAGCGCTCCCGCTGCCTTGAGCACATACGGAAGGTCAACGGCGAATTGTCGCCGGGCCAGCACGGCGGCAGGCGTGGTGTCCGCCGTCGCCAGCCCACGCAGCCGCAGCTGCTCGGCGAGCCGGAGAGAATCGGCTGGGGTCTGGTCCGGACCGTCCGGGTTCCACACCGGGTAGGGAGCGCGGGGAAGCACCCAGGCACCCTTCACCTTGTGACGATTGACGGCGAGGCTCTCGGGCGTCGAGAGATCCGCGAGCACGACCGGACCGGCGGCGGTCTTACCGCCGGTTCCCTCGGTCCAGGCCCAGCTGTGGGCCGTGATGGCGCGAGAGAACGGCGATACCAACCGCAGCGTAACCGGTCCGCGCTCCCAGGTCACTCCAAACAGGTAGGGCTCCAGCGTCGCGGTCAGCCCGTAGGCCTTGAACCGTCCTGCGGTCCACTCGTTGGCCCGGCGCATGGCGGAGGAGCCCGACAGCCGGGGGCCGATCACATCGCTCAGGTGCTGAAGATTCCGCATGACCTCGGAGCGATTCAGGGCCTGGTCGATGAGGACGCCGGCGCCGGCCGTGTCCACCGAGGATTGGGCCGAGAGGGGAGCGGCGGTGGCGAGGGCCAGCAGGGAGATGAATGACTTCATGATGGTGAGAGTCTAGGGTCGAGGGTCGAGAGTCGCCAGCGAGCATCGAGAGTCTACTATGGGTCCGCCGTATACGGATAGACCTTAGACTCTAGACCATAGACCCTCAACCCCCCTATGTTCAGCCATGGAGCCAGCTCTACAGGACTTCCATCTCGCCGAGGATCAGCTTGCCCAAAGACAGCGTCACCATCACCGACAACCGTACCGGCCGGAGCTACGAGCTGCCGATCACCGACGGCACTATCAAGGCCACAGACCTCCGGCAGATCAAGGTCGCTGACGACGACTTCGGCATGATGACCTACGATCCGGCGTTCATGAACACCGCCGCCTGCCGGAGCTCCATCACATACATCGACGGCGACCAGGGAATCCTGCGCTATCGCGGCTATCCCATCGAGCAGCTGGCCGAGAAGGCCACCTTTCTGGAGGTCGCCTATCTGTTGTGCGAAGGCGAGCTACCCAACAAGCAACAGCTCGGCAAGTGGGAAGAGCAGATCAAGTTCCACACCTATGTCCACACCAACATCACCAAGTTCCTGGAGGGCTTCCGGTACGACGCCCACCCTATGGGGATGCTGCTGGGGGCCGTAGGAGCGCTGTCCACGTTCTATCCTGACGCCAAGAACATCCACGACCCAGCCAACCGCTACCTCCAGCGGGTGCGCCTGCTGGCCAAGCTCCCGACCATTGCGGCCTTCGCGTTCCGTCACTCCCGGGGCCTGCCGTACGAGTTCCCCCGGAACGATCTGGACTACATCGGCAACTTCGTCAACATGACGTTCAGCATCGGGGGCCGGCACCAGGCCAACAAGGTGCTCCAGCGCGCGCTCGAGATCCTGCTGATCCTCCATGCCGACCACGAGCAGAACTGCTCCACCAGCGCCGTACGCGCGGTAGGCTCGTCGCACGTGGACCCCTTTTCGGCGATTAGCGCCGGGATTGCGGCGCTATACGGCCCGCTCCACGGCGGGGCCAATGAAGCGGTGCTGCGGATGCTGGATGAAATCGGTGACAAGACGGACATTCCGGCGTTCGTGGAGAAGGTCAAGAACGGGTCGGACCGGCTGATGGGATTCGGCCATCGGGTCTACAAGTCGTACGATCCGCGCGCCAAGCTGATCAAGAAGGTGGCATACGACGTCTTCGAGCAGACGGGGCTCAATCCGAAGCTGGAGATTGCGCTCGAGCTGGAGCGCATTGCCCTGGAGGACGAGTACTTCATCAAGCGGAAGCTCTATCCCAACGTGGACTTCTACTCCGGGCTCATCTACCAGGCGATGGGCTATCCCATGGACTACTTCACGGTCCTGTTTGCCATCGGCCGGACTCCGGGCTGGCTGGCCCAGTGGGAGGAGATGCTGCTGGATAAGGATCAGAAGATCGCCCGTCCGCGGCAAATCTACGAGGGGGCAGGGCCGCGCGACTTCGTGCCGCTCGAGAAGCGGGGAGATCGGAGAAAGGTGGAAAGAGAGAGGGTGTCTAAACGGTAAGAGGGAGACGTGCAGACGGGAGAGCGTGAGAGGCGAGGAGACTAGTCATCCCGAACGAAGCGTCCTACTGCTCACTTCCGTGCGGCCTTCCCCTTGCTCACGCTTTTCCTGCTCACGTCTTCTACTTCAACCGGCACGTCGCCTTCCAGATAGGTATACCCCTCCAGCCCCGCCACGAAGTCCGCGATGAAGCTGTTCGCCTCCTGCCGGCTGAGTCCCTTCGCGTTGCTCACCTTCCGCCGAAACGCGGCCAGAAGATCGGTGGCGTGGAACTGGACGTAGTTGAGCACCTCCGTGACCGTGTCCCCATGAACCAGGTCGGTGATCTCGTAGCCCTGCTCGGTGAGCCGGACATGCACCGCGTTGGTATCGCCGAAGAGGTTGTGCAGGTCGCCCAGAATCTCCTGGTAGGCACCCGTCAGGAAGATGCCGAGGATGTAGGGCTCGTCCTCCACGAAGGGGTGAAGCTCCAGTGAGGGCTTCCCCTTCCGGCCTCCGGTGAACCGGTCTATCACGCCGTCCGAGTCGCAGGTGACATCCTGCAGGGTTCCCCGGCGGATCGGCTGCTCGTTGAGCCGGTGAATCGGCATGATCGGGAAGAGCTGATCGATGGCCCAGTGGTCCGGGAGGCTCTGGAAGACCGAAAAGTTGCAGAAATAGCGGTCCACCAGCTCGGCCTCGATGTGGCTGACGATCTCGGGAAACGACGCCTTGTCTTCCTTGATGGCGTTGGTAAGCGCGTTCAGCGTCACCAGGTAGAGCTGGTCCGCGTCAGCCTTGTCGCGCAGCGAGAACACGCCGCTGGCGAAATACTCCTGGGCCCGCTCCTTGGCGAAGAGCGCGTCGTGGAACACCTCCTCGATCCGATCCGCCGTCAGTCCCTCCAGATTCTCCGCCATCTCGACCAGCAGGGCATGCGGTTCTTCCCGCAGCTTGGGCGCCAGCGGCTCGATCTGCGATTCCACGTCAATCACATTGATGAGCAGGAGGGCGTGGTGAGCGGTGATCGCCCGGCCCGATTCTGAGATGATGTGCGGCATCGGCAGGTTCTCGGTCCGGCAGACGGAGCCCAAGGTGTAGACGATGTCGCTGGCGTATTCCCGCATGGAGTAGTTGACGCTGGCAGGACGGGTGGAGCGGGAGCCCTCATAGTCCACCCCGAGTCCTCCGCCGACGTCCACGTGAGTGATGTCGAAGCCCATGTTCCGGAGCTCGACATAATACCGGCCGATCTCCTCCAGCCCCGCCTTCACGTGGCGGATGTCGGTGATCTGGCTGCCCAGGTGGAAGTGCACCAGCTTCAGAACGTCCTTGCGCTCCAGCCGATCCAGCCGGTCCAGCAGCTTCATCAGCTCAACCGCGCCGAGCCCGAACTTGGAACGCTCACCACCGCTCTTGGCCCAGCGGCCGGACCCCTCGGTCGCCAGCTTGATCCGCACACCAGCCGTGGGCTGCACCGCCATCTCATCGGCGACCTTGAGCAGCACTTCCAGCTCGTTGAGCTGCTCCAGCACGATCATCACCTGGTGACCCAGCTTCTGACCCATCAGGGCCAGACGCATGAACTCCTCGTCCTTGTAGCCGTTGCAGACGATCAGGTGATTGCTGCTCTCGCTCAGGCCGAGCACCGCCTGGAGCTCCGGCTTGCTGCCTACCTCGAGCCCCACGCCGTGGGGAGCGCCGAACTCCACGATCTCCTGGATGACGTGCCGCTGCTGGTTGACCTTGACCGGATACACGGTGGTGTAGCTGCTCTGGTAGCCAGATTCGCGGATGGCGTTCCCGAACTCGGTGGCCAGGGTCTGAATACGAGACTGCAGAATGTTCGAGAAGCGCAGCAGCAGCGGCAGGCCGACGCCCTGAGCATTGAGATCCAGGGCGAGCCGGTAGAGGTCGAGTCCCCGCTTCCGGTTGGCGTCAGGGTGCACCATGACGTGCCCCTCCGCGTTGATGCGGAAGTAGCCCAATCCCCAGCCATTCATGTTGTAGAGCTTCTCGGCGTCTTTGGTGGTCCAGGCCGGAGGGGCGACGGTGGTGGTGATGGCGTGGCTCCAGTGGTGGAGAAGAAGGGCAATTGTAATGTGGTGGGGGGGCCCACCGGGAGTGGCGACGGCGCTACAGCGCAGAGGGCCGCCGCCCGACTCCTGACCAAAACACACCCGCTAACTCATTGGTTCCTGAGCGGTTTACATCCGGACCGGCAGGTCCGCCGCACCGGGCCCCAAGTGCCGATGATCGGCACAAAGTTCGCGTTCCAGACAGTGCAGTCCTCGGCACTCCCGGCACCCAGAGCAGTGTTCGTCCGCAATTCTTGTGAGGCGTCATGACCAGTCCGAACCTGGTGGGCAGTCGCAGGTTTCCCACAACCACGAAGCTGCGGCTTCAGCTGGTGTTCGCGCGGGCCTGTGAAGCGCTCGCCGAAACATATCAGGCCCAGGCCGCGGAGTTCGTCCGTCGGCTAAAGTCGCGGTTGCCGGTGGACGAAGCGCTCCAGCGGTACTTCCACGAAGTCGGAGTTCCGGCTGCACTCGAAGAGACGGTGCGGGCCCGCGCCCTCATCTCTCTGGCCGGGCTGATCGAGAGCGCGCCCCAGCTCGAATCGCGGGCTCCGGGCTGGACGGTGCTGCGGCCGGACCAGATGCTCGACGCACTGCGGAAGCGGGTACAGCACATCGAGCACACCAATCTCGAGTGCCGGCTGGCCGGTTCCATGTCGGACGAAGCGGTCGCCACGACTCACGTGCGGATGGCGCTGGAGACCGCCGAGATTCTGGCCGACGAGGTCACACCCGATGAAGCAATCATGCATTACGTCCGCACCTTCAACCTGACCTCTATTGACGCCCAGGTGATCTTCCGGAGCGCCATGGCGCAGTGGGCCCAGCTTCACCCGCTGCCGGACGAGGCGCGAGCCACGCTGGCGCGGCCGACCGTCCAGCCGTCGTTGGAGCTCCGATCGCGCACCGAGTTCGGCCTGCGTGTGATCGTGTAGTCCATTCGAGCAGGCCGCCCAGCGCCCCACCCGGGTATATCTTCCCGGGTGGGGCTTTGCGTGAGAGGCGGTGGCGCGATGAAATGGGTCTACACCATCGGGCGCATCAAGGGCACCGAGATCAAGGTGCACCTGACGTTCGTGCTGTTTCTGGTGTGGTGGGCAGTGGGTGGGTATCAGGAAGCGGGAACCGCCGGCGCCATCGGCGCCGCGGTGTGGCTCCTCGCCGTCTTCGGCTGCATTCTCCTTCACGAGTTCGGCCACATTTTCATGGCGCGCCGGTTCGGCGTGCGCACGCCGGATGTCATTCTGCTACCTATTGGCGGCGTGGCCCGCCTGGAGCGCATTCCCGAAGAGCCCCGCCAGGAGCTGCTGATCGCGCTGGCCGGCCCGGCTGTCACCGCCGCCATCGCCCTGATCCTCTACGCAACAATCCGCCTCAGCGGAAATGACGCCGGCCTCGGAGACCTGAGCCCCAGTCGGCCGTTCCTGTCGCTCCTGATGAACGTCAACGTCTACCTCCTGCTCTTCAATCTGATTCCCGCGTTTCCGATGGACGGGGGCCGGGTCCTGCGGGCGTTGCTCGCCAGCCGGATGGGATTGGTGCGCGGTACGCGAGTGGCTGCCACCCTGGGCCAGATGCTGGCGGTCCTCGGCGGCCTCTACGCCATCTCGACCGGACGTCACCTGGCGGTGCTGGTGGCGTTCTTCGTCTTCCTCGGCGCGAGCGCGGAAGCTGAGGCGGTAGAGACGCGGGTCGCGGGTGAGGGGCTGCGAGTTTCACAGATGATGGTGACGGACTTCCGCACCATTCCGGTGTATGCGACGCTGGCTGATGCGGTCGAGCTCCTGCTCAGCGGGGAGCAGCGGGAGTTTCCGGTGCTGGACAACAACGGAAGGATCGAGGGAATCCTCACCCGCGACAACCTGATCCGCGGCTTATCGCGTAGTGGTCCAACGGCGCCGGTGACCGAGGCGATGACCCACGACGTTCCGGTGGTCACCCCGAACCTGGGTTTCCAGGATGCACTGGAGCGCCTCCGCTCGAGCCGGCTCCCCGCCCTGCCGGTGGTGGACCCCGCGGGTGGGCTGGTCGGCCTGCTGACCTCGGATAACATCACCGATCTGCTCCTGGTCCAGCGAGCCCGCTCCGACGGGAAAGCGGGAGCCCGCCCCAGGAGCTAGGGGCGGCTGGGGGGCTGGCGGAATTTCCCTGCAGGCCACATTTTGGCGGCGCTCGCCTTCCACCCTTCAGGAGGATTCATGCTTCACGGTGCACGACTCGGTGCCCGGCTCGCGATCATGCTCGCGTTGGCCGGCTGCAGCTCTGAACGTCCCTCCTCACAGCGCGGCGCCGCCTCGACCCCCGCTGGCGAGGCCGCGTCCGCCGCTCCGGCAACAGTGACGGTCACAGCGAAGGACTTCGCGTTCGATGCCCCGGCGCAGATCCCCGCCGGAGCCGTGACACTGGAGCTCAAGAATCAGGGCACAGAGGTTCACCAGGCAATGCTGGTCAAGCTGGAACAAGGGAAGACCGGCAAGGATGTCGTCGCGGCCATGAAACAGCACGGGCCGCCGCCGAGCTGGATGAAGTGGGTAGGCGGGCCCAACGCCGCTGCGCCGGGTGGCCAGGTGAATGCGACATCGATTCTCGAGCCGGGCCAGTACGCCTACCTGTGCCTCATTCCCAGCCCCGACGGCGTCCCGCATCTGGCCAAGGGGATGGTTCAGACCTTCGAGGTTACTAGCGCTGCTTCAGGAGCCGCCAAGAACCTGCCGGAGACTGACGTGACTATCACGCTGAAGGACTATGACTTTGAATCCTCCCAACCGCTCGCCGCGGGCAAGCAGAGAATCATGGTCGAGAACGCCGGTCCGCAGGTCCACGAGATAGTCATGGTCAAGCTCGCCCCTGGTAAGACGGTTCAGGACTTTGCTACCTGGACAGAGACCATGAAAGGACCGCCACCCGCCATGCCTGTGGCAGGCGTCGGAGCGCTGGAGAAAGGCATGCGGGCGAGCTTCACCGCCGATCTGACCGCGGGAGACTACGGGCTGATCTGTTTCGTTCCCGACGCCAAGGACGGCAAGATGCATCTGGCGCATGGGATGATGAAGAACCTCAAGGTAAGCTGACGCATTTCCCGCGGCGGAATTCCGCCGGCAAGCAGGCGAACGCCCGGCCCGCCCAGAGGCCCGCGCCCCGCGCGCGGGCCTCTTTTTGCGCCCGCTCCAGGCGGTCGGCATACTTGACGTTGGGCGGAACGGTATACAACACGGCCCAGCCTCCCTGTACCATCGCTTCGTTGACCAGGGTGGAGCCTACCCATACATGAGCCAACACTCGGCCGTAGCGATCGGTCGGCGCGACGTCGGGCTCCAGTCTCACCGCGGCTCCTGCCGGCATTATTTCAAGGAGCGCCTGCTGGGCCTGCTGGCCGAAAGGGTGCTGCTGCCGCTCGGGACTGTCCACGCCGATCAGGCGCACTCTCGACCCATCCAGGCACCGGAAGCTGTCGCCGTCCGAGACCCGTTGAACCTGGCAGTCCGCCATCGGCTGCTGGGAGGCCGCACAAGCCTGAACGGAAAACGTGAGAATCAGAGTCGTGAAGCAAGCATGCATGCTGAAAAGTATTGCTGTTGCTTTTTCATCGTCGTGAGGTTGCGTGCCGAGCTCAGAGTCTGACAGGCTACACATTGTACTGAGCGGCGCCAGCGGCCTGATTGGCTCCGCACTGACGCGGCGCCTGAACGGCGAGGGACACCGGGTCAGCGCTCTGGTAAGGCGGACGGCCCGGGCCGGGGAGATCCGGTGGGATCCGGAATCCGGCACCCTCGATCCGGCTGACCTGGAAGGCGTGGACGCGGTGGTACATCTCGCCGGCGAGACCGTAGGTGTGCGCTGGACGGCAGCGAGGAAGGCACGCATCCGGAACAGCCGGGTTCGGGGCACGGGCCTGCTCAGCACCGCGCTGGGCCGTTTGCGCGCCCGCCCAGCCGTGCTGGTGTCGGCCTCCGCGAGCGGCATCTACGGCGATCGGGGCGACGAGGTGCTCAACGAGAACAGCTCCCTCGGCGATCCGAAGGGGGACTTCCTCGCCTCCGTGGGACAGGAATGGGAAGCTGCCGCCGAGCCGGCCCGGGCGGCCGGAATCCGGGTGGTGCACCCGCGTTTCGGCCTGGTCCTGAGCCGGGAGGGTGGCGCCCTGAAAAAGATGCTGTTGCCTTTCCGGCTGGGGCTGGGTGGACGGCTGGGAAACGGAACGCAATGGATGAGCTGGATCGCGCTCGATGACGCGGTCAGTGCCATCACCCACCTGCTCACGAGGGAGACCCTGGACGGGCCGGTGAACGTCACGGCTCCAACCCCGGTTCGCAACCGTGATTTCACCCGCATCCTGGGCGAGACACTCTCTCGCCCCACGCTGTTCCCGGTTCCAGCCGCGGCACTCCGCCTGGCCTTCGGACAGATGGCGGACGGCACCCTGCTCGCCAGCACACGGGTGGCGCCACAGCGGCTCGTTGCCAGCGGATTCCGCTTCGCCCACCCCGATCTGGAATCGGCGTTGCGTCACGTGCTCCAGGAGAAGCGCTGAGCTAGCTTTCCCCGCATGAGCGCACCCAAGGCCGTCGTCCTGCTGAGCGGCGGCATAGACTCGACCACCACGGCGGCCATCGTAGTGGAGCAGGGTTTCGACGCCCACGCCCTCACCTTCCGGTATGGGCAGCGGCATCAGTCTGAGCTCGATGCCGCCCGCAGGGTCGCAGGCCGGCTCGCCATCAGCCGCCACATCGTGCTCGATATTGACCTGAAATCGTTCGGCGGCTCCGCGCTCACCAGCGACATCGCGGTGCCGAAGGACACGCCAATGGACCAGATTGGCGCCCGGATTCCGGTAACCTATGTGCCCGCCCGCAACACCATCTTTCTGTCGTTCGCCCTGGCCTGGGCCGAAGTACTCTCCGCGTCCGACATCTTTCTGGGCGCCAACGCGCTCGACTACAGCGGATATCCCGACTGCAGGCCGGAATACATCGCGGCCTTCCAGGCGATGGCCAACCTGGCCACCCGCGCCGGGGTGGAGCAAGGCCGCCGGCTCACCATTCACACCCCGCTGATCTCGCTTTCCAAACGTGAGATCATCGAGCGGGGGCTGGCGCTCGGCGTGGACTATGGGATGACGCTCACCTGCTATGACCCATCTCCAGAGGGGTTGGCCTGCGGCCGGTGCGAGGCCTGTCTGCTGCGGCTGAAGGGATTTCAGGAGCTGGGCATGAACGACCCCGCGCGGTATCAGACAGTGAGCCGGTGAGGGAGGGAACGCCTCTCATGACATACGCCATCAAGGAGATCTTCTACACCCTCCAGGGAGAAGGCGCAAATACCGGCCGGGCCGCGGTGTTCTGCCGTTTCGCCGGCTGTAACCTGTGGAACGGTCGGGAGCACAGCCGGGCCAACGCCATTTGCCAGTTCTGCGACACCGACTTCGTCGGCACCAACGGCCCCGGCGGGGGAAGCTTCACCAGCCCCGAAGCGCTCGCGGCCGCGGTCGCGTCGACCTGGCCGGCCGAGGATCAGGGAAAGCGCTTCGTGGTGTGCACCGGCGGCGAGCCGCTCCTCCAGCTGGATGCCCCGCTTCTGAGGGACCTGCACGGGGCGGGGTTCGAGGTCGCGGTCGAGACCAACGGAACCCTTCCGGTCCCGCCCGGCATCGACTGGCTCTGCGTGAGTCCAAAGGCCGGCTCGGAGCTGGTGGTCCGAACCGGAGACGAGATCAAGCTGGTATTTCCCCAGGCCGGCGCCGAGCCGGAGCTCTTCGAGCGCCTGCCGTTTCGAAACTTCTTCCTTCAGCCGATGGATGGAGCGGAGCGGCAGGCCAATACCGATGCCGCCCTGCGCTACTGCCTGGCGCATCCGCGCTGGCGGCTGAGCCTTCAGACGCATAAGCTTCTCGGCATTCCGTAAGCGGGGCAGCGGGGCCGCGGGGCGGCGCGGCAGCCACAGCACACCGGTACGTTCCGTGGCGCCAACCCGATTCGTCCTACTGCCCCGCTGCCCCGCAGACCATTCTGCCCCCTGAGCATGCACGGCTACTCCGACCGCATAAACCACGCGTTCGCCTTCGCCGCCAAGTACTACGGCGCGGTCGCCCCGGCTGGATCCGGGATGGACTACATGGCGCATCCCGCCAACGTCGCCGTGATCCTGTCCCGCTATGGCTGCGATCAGATCACGATCGTGGGGGGGATTCTCCACCACGTGCTGGAGGAAGCCACCCCCGACAAACATCCAGTTCTGGAGCGCAAAATCGGGGACAAGTTTGGACCGGTGGCCCTGGCCATCGCCAAGGATGCGCTGGAACCCAAGTTCGACCGGCGTGGCAGCGAGCGGGCCTGGCAGGCACGAAAGCAGGAGTATCTGACCCAACTGGCCATCGCCGAGCCACGCGCGCTCGACATCTGCGTCGCGGACGAAATTCACTCCTGCGGATCCACCATGACCGCCTTGCGGCGGCTCGGCGTGGAGTATCTGCGGGCCGTGTCCCGCGCAGGGTCGGCCCAGACCATCTGGTGGTACCGCTCGATGCTGGAGATCCTGGCGACCCGATCTGACTGGCCCCAGCGGGATATGCTGACGGAGCTGCGGCTGCTGAGCGCCGACCTGGTGCGGAGCCTGCGCCAGAGAGAAGAGGACCTGTGATGCGCCTGCTGGCCCTGGTGCTGCTGTCCGGTATCGCCGCCTGCATGGGGAGCGCGCCGCCGCCGGTTCCGCTGCGGCCGGTCCGGTTCCTCCTCGTCAACGATGTCTACGTGGCCGACACCGCGGGGGGAGCAGGAGGCGGTCTGGCACGGGTTGCCACGGTTCGCAAGCGGCTGGCAGACCAGGGCCCCACCGTGTTCGTCCTGGCGGGCGATTTCCTCAGTCCGAGCGTGCTGAGCAAGTTTTACAGCGGGCGCCAGATGGTCGACGCATTCAACGCAGCCGAGCTTGACTACGCTACCTTCGGCAATCACGATTTCGACGTCGATATCGATACCCTGGCCGCGCGCATCGCCGCCTCGCAGTTCACCTGGGTATCGAGTAACTGCACTCTAGCCAACGGGTCACCCATCCCGAAGGTGCTGTCGTGGGATACCCTTCGGGTCTCGGGCCACAAGGTCGGTCTCTTCGGCCTCACCCTTGAGGGTCGCTATCGGCCCGAGGTCCGCTGTGGTGACCCCGACAGCGCGGCCGAGCGCGCGGTGCAGGCCCTCACCGCGGAGGGCGCCGACCTCATTGTCGGCCTGACCCACCAGACCGTGCAGGCTGACCGAGACCTGCTGGTCCGGGAGCCGCGCATCGACCTGATATTGGGCGGCCACGAGCACGAGGCCCTCGACTCCACCGTCTCCGGCCGGCATGTGGTGAAGGCCGACGCGAATGCGGCGACCGCGCAGTTCGTGACGCTCTGGGGAGGAAAGGGAAGTTGGCGTCAGGCCGTGGGGCTGGTCCCCATCGATGCCGGGCTACCAGCCGACACGGCTGTGGCTCGGGTGGTGAAGGCATGGAACGACAGTCTCACGCAGCGGCTGGGACCGGTGCAGACCGTGGGTAAGACGGATGTCCCCATTGACCCGGCGACCAGCCTCTCCCGTCGGCGGGAGTCGATGCTGGGCGACCTGGTGAGCGATGCCATGCGCATCGGGACCGGTGCGGACGTTGCGCTGCTCAACTCTGGAACCCTTCGCCTCGACCAGGTGATCCCTGCGGGGCCGGTAACCAATCATCACATCGAGGCCATCTTCACATTTCCGGACCAGAGCCGGATCGTCACGTTCCCCATCACCGGCTCCAGGCTTCGACAGGTCCTGGAGCACAGTGTCTCGAGTGGGGTGCTGGGAACCGGAGGTTTCCTCCAGGTCTCCGGCGTCGAGCTCAAGTACGATGCGTCCAAGCCGAGGGGAAGAAAGCTGCAGGGTGATATCCGCCGGGTCGGGGGTGGGGTGGTGGGCCCCGACGACACGGTGCAGGTGGCTATGGGTGCCTACTCCGCCTGTGACAAGGGAGACGGCTACGACCTGCCGGAGGCAGCGGCCGCGTGCGCCGGACGAGAATCGGCGCCACGGGCCGCGGATCTGCTCATCCGGTACATCACCGTATCATTGCAGGGCCGGATTGAGGCCCCCAAGAGCTCCCGGGTGGTCCGGGTGGGAAACGCAAAATCCCGGCTGAGCTATATGCTCGCCGGGACCAGGTAGCCTTAGCAGTTTTTGTCACCCAGGCTGCAAAGCCGAAATCCCTGGGGCCCCAAAGGGCTATGTCCTTATCTTTAGCTGACCTGAAGATAACGCAACCGGCGCGTCCGCGCAATGTTCCCCGGCTCCCAACCGGCCGGTCGTGCTGGTATTATAGGCCATGGGTTTAACCCCTTACCCATCTTTAGCCACCCTACCAAGTGCCTTCGCCGCCGCGTGCCGGCTCTCCCGTACCGATGGAGAGCTGTTCGAGCGCTGCCGGGTAGCGCTGGTTCGGCGCTTCCAGAGCGAGCGGATATGGTTGGACCTGGTCTCCCCGGCCGAAGCCCTGCCCCGGGTCGGCCCGGCTTCCGGCATCGAAGGCGCCGTGGAGATAGCGCGACTCGCCAGTGGCGAGACCGAGATCGTGATCAGCGCGGACCCGGCCGTGGCCGGGGAGATGCGTCCGGTGGCGATGTCGCTGGCGCTCGGGCTCAGTGTCGTCCTCGAACTTCGCAGCATCCTCCTGGAGCGGCAGGCGGCGCTCGACGACGCGGTGTTCCAGCTTCGGGCACTTCGCCAGGTCGCCCGCCTTCTCTCCTCGGTTCATTCCACCGAGGAAACCGAGCAGCTGATCCTGGACTTCATGGCCGAGGTGTTCTTTGCCTGGTGGGCCTGCCTGTACCGGCCGGAAGGGAACAGCTACACGCCCAGCGTATTTCGATCCTTGAATGACCGGCTTCGCCCCGCGCCGATCGATCGCGCTGCCCTGAACGAAGCGCTGCCGCCGGGAAGCCGCGGCGGCTGGCGCCGACGACAGCCGCCTCGCGCACCTGGTGGGCCCCGGCGCCGAGTTGGTGGTGCCGCTGGATGCGGGCGCGGAGCGGATGGCCGTGCTGGTGCTCGGCTCCCGCATCAGCGATAAGCTCTATGGCCGGGCCGAGTCCGAGCTGGCGGGCACGCTCTCGTTCGCGGCCGCTATCGCGCTCAAGAACTCCGAGCTGGTGGAACAGCTGCACAGCGCGGCTACCACTGACGAGCTGACCGGGCTGCTCAACCGCCGAGCGCTGGAGGAACGGCTCGCGGCGGAGATCTCCCGAAGCCTCCGGCATCAGCTTCACACCAGCGTCCTGCTGCTGGATCTCGATCGCTTCAAGATCGTCAACGACACCATGGGACACGCCGCCGGCGACCGCCTGCTGGTCCAGGTGGGCAGTGTGCTGCGGAGGCAGTGTCGGGCCCTCGACGTGGTCGGGCGTCTGGGCGGCGACGAGTTCCTTGTGATCCTCCCGATGACCAGGCCGGTCGAGGCCCGGGTGTTCGTGGCCCGGGTTCAATCCAGCCTGCGTGAGATCGAGAAGACCAATCCCGAGTTCGGCGCGTGCACTCTGAGCATGGGAATCGCCGAATCACCCCAGCACGGGACCACCGTCAGCAGCGTCCTTGCCGCGGCAGACAACGCCTTGTACCGGGCCAAGCGCGGGGGACGGAACACGGTCGAAGTGGCGGAGAACTAGGGAGCGATGCTGCAATCTGAATTCACCCTGCTGGGCGACGCGGTCTGGCTGGACTTCGTCAATACGGCCCGGGGCCGAGAGCCTGAGCCTGCGGACCGGCTCCCGAACCCGGCTGCGCTGGAGCGCTGGGCCCGGACGCAGTGCATGGACTGGTTTCCGGAAGACGAGCCCTGCCTGGATGAGGCGCTGCTCTTTCGCGAACGTCTGACCGCGCTGGCTGAGGCGCTCCATGCGCAGCTGCAGCCACCAGCTGGAGCAATCACCGCCATCAACGAGCAACTGGCGCGGAACGGTGGGCACCATCAGCTCACCCGCGTCAGCGGTGAATGGCAGTTGCGGTTCGCACCGGTCCGGCGTCCCACCCTGCTTCAGGCGATCGCCGGCTCCGCAGCCACGGGCCTGGCCCATCCACTGCTGGTCGTTCGCCAGTGCGCCGGCCTCAGTTGCTCCCTCTTCTTCACCGATGACACCCCCAACCAGGGCCGCCGCTGGTGCAGCGCGGCCGTGTGTGGCCGGCAAGTAACGGTCGAGCGACGGCGCGGGTTGCTGCGCTGAGCACGGTCGAGGAGCCGCCCCGCTACTACGAGCGCACCAACGCCGCGCTCGGCACGCGCTACCGCCTGGAGCGGACCGTGGCGGCGTCGCCGGAACGGGTGCTCTTCGAGGCGCAGGATCTGATCCTTCGCCGCCGCGTGAGCTTGCGGGTGAACTTCTACACCGACGAGCCGACCCGGGCCTGGTTCGTTCGCGAGGCGGAGGCGCTCGGCCGCCTGGATCACCCGGCCATCCGCCACGTCTACGATGCGGGCGTGATCGGCGAGATCGCGTACCGGGTGGGAAACTGGATCGACGGGGAGGGACTTCAGGGCGCTCTCCAGCGGGGGCCCCGCCCAATCCCCATGGTGCACACTCTGGCCCGCGATCTCCTTAGTGCGCTCGAGCATGCCCACACCCAGGGCATCATCCTTCGACGCATCGTTCCAGCCTCGGTGTTGTTGAGTTCGTCGGGCCGTGGAATTGTCTCCGACGTGCGATACTGCAGCTACATGCTTCCCGCCATCCCGCCCGGCACGGTTCCGCTCGGCTTGGCATTCATGGCGCCGGAGCTGCGTGACGGGGCCCCGGGAGATCCCACCAGCGACGTGTACACCGCCGGCGCCCTGCTCTACCTCGCCATCACCGGGCAGGAGCCACCTCTGGACCCCAGCAAGATCCGGCGCCCCACCGAGCTCCGGCCCGCCTGCCCCCGAGCGGTCGAGCGCATCGTCATGCGGGCGCTCCAGCCGGCGCAGGATGACCGCTATCTCACAGCGGTGGAGATGCTGGAGGATTTTGCCAGCGACGCGGGCACCTTCGAGACCCCCGCGGTGGCCGTGGGACAGGGTGCCCTGGCCGAGGCCGAGGACAAGGCGAGGTGGGAGAAGCGGCTGCGGCGGGCATTGGGTGATGACTACGAGCTGCTGTCGCTGCTGGGGACCGGCGGGTTCGGCCGGGTGTACCGGGTGCGCGATCTCCACCTGGAGCGCGAGGTGGCGCTCAAGGTACTGCAGCCACTCCTTACGCGAGATCCGGAAGTGGTCGAGCGTTTCCGCCGGGAGGCCCAGCTGGCAGCCGGCCTCAGACACCCGAACATCGTGAATATCTACGACATCGGCGGGCGGTCAGGACTGCTCTGGTACACCATGGAGCTGATCGACGGGCCCAGCCTGGCACAGCTGGTGGAGCGCGACGGCCCGCTGCCGCTGGACCGGACGCTCCGGCTGTTGCGCGAGGCGCTCTCCGCCCTGGCCCACGCCCACGGCTCGGGACTGGTGCACCGCGACATCAAGCCCGAGAACATGCTGATTGACCGGACCGGCAGCGTCCAGATTACCGACTTCGGTCTGGCCCTGGCGCTGCGCGGCAAGTACGGCGGTGCGACCAGCCAGAGCGGCACTCCCCAGTTTGCCAGCCCCGAGCAGCTGCTGGGAGAACGGGTGGATCAGCGCTCGGACCTGTACAGCCTTGCCGCGGTGGCCTATTACGCCCTCCTCGGCACCCCTCCCTTTCCCGGGCTCACGGTGGAGCAGGTGCTCGCCAAGCAGACGACCAACCAGTTTCCCACCTCCCGCGGCCGGCGGGATGACGTCAGCGAGGCCCTGGAGCAGGTGCTGGACCGGGCACTGAGCGCGGACGTATCCCAGCGGTACCCATCCGCGGCCGAGTTCCTCCAAGCGGTGAACCACGCGGTGGGCGCCCCCGGACGGGAACCCGTCACCGACTGGGCCCGGGCGGCGGCGCGCTGGTTCCGCGGCTCCCCCCTTGACTAAACGCCGTGGCCTTACAGATTTGTCCCCCGGATAGGGCCCCAACTTCGCAGTCTGATCGACCAGTCTTAGTGGCAATCAGAGACCCGGGGTAGCTCGCCCAGCGGGTCTTTCATTTTTTATGACGCGGGACAGGCCTGCGCTCATAAGAACTCGGTCTCCGGATTATGCCGGAGCCGACGCAGTCAAATCAACATGGAGTAGGCGCAATGGCTCGCACCATCGGCACGGTGAAGTGGTTCAACGACGCAAAGGGTTTTGGTTTCATCACTCCGGAAAACGGGGACAAGGATTGCTTTGTCCACCACACCGCCATCAAGGCCGAGGGCTTCCGCAGCCTCGCCGAGGGCGACCGGGTTGAGTTCGACATCGTGCAGGGTGCGAAAGGCCCCGCCGCCGAGAACGTCACGAAGGTGAAGTAGCACGGTCTAGAACAAAAAGGGCCGCCCAATCGGGCGGCCCTTTTTGTTGTCTAGGGTCGAGGGTCAAGAAAGGGAAATAGACCCTAGACCAGGCGAAATAGACCCTAGATCCTTGACCCTAGACCACTTCACTTGTGCCGTAAATCACCCGGCCCCGGGTAAGATCATACGGCGACAGCACCACGCTCACCCGGTCGCCCTCGAGCACCCGAATCTTGAACTTGCTCATCTTCCCGGCCGCATAGGCGAGGATTTCGTGGCCGTTCTCCAGTAGTACGCGATAGTTCCGGTCCGGCAGAACCTCGGTGACCACGCCTTCCATCTCGATGCCTTCTTCTTTGGCCATCCAGGCCCTCCCCACAGAGTTTCATCAGCCACCGCCCTCGGTCTCGCAGGCGGTGGAATCTTGCGGCTCGGTTGCCGGGGCGCAACCTAGGTGCGGTTGGCTGCCCGGGCCTTGTTCGGCGATTGGGTGCCGGCGGGTGAGGGGAGCTTCCCTCGGATCTTGCCGATCTCGCGCTCGACCAACTGAACCAGTTCTCCGATTGCCCGCGGATCGAAGGTCAGCCTGGCCCCGGCGGTCCGGTAAATCTCGGGCAGGCTGTGCACCGCCCCGAGTGCCAGAGCATCCCGGTAGCGCGCGACGGCGGCGCCGGGATTGTCCAAACTGTTGCGCCAGACCTGAAGGGCGCCGATCTGCGCGATGCCGTATTCGATGTAATAGAACGGGTAGAGAAAGATGTGCAGCTGGCGGTACCACCGCGCCACGCGCTCCTGCTCAAGTCCGGTCCAATCCACGCCTCGCTCGAAGCGGGCCCTGAGGCGGAGCCATTCGGCATCCCGCGCCGCCGCATCGCCGCCCGCTCCGCTGGTGTAGATCCAGGTCTGGAACGCATCCACCGAGGCGATATGAACCAGGCTGAGCAGGACGTCCTCGAGATGCTCCAGCCGGGCGCTGAGTGCGTCTTCGGGAGTGAAGTAGCCGACCGGTTGGGTGAGATGCGGAGCCGCCAGCAGCTCCATGGACATGGACGCCAGCTCCGCCGCCTCCGATCCGGGGTGCCGCTGCCAGATCAACGGCTGCTGGTGCGCGGCGAAGGCGTGGAATGCGTGACCGGCCTCGTGCAGCAACGTGTTCACGTCGTCCACCAGGCCCACCGCGTTCATGAAGATGAAGGGCCGGCCACGGAAGTGTAGCGTCTCGCAGTATCCGCCCGGGGCCTTGCCTTTCCGGCTTTCCAGATCGAGCAGGCCCTCGTCGATCATCGTCTGGAACTCGCTTCCCAGCACCGGATCAACTCCATCGAACACGCGTCGGGCGGTGCTCACCAGCTCGGCGGCAGTGGCAAACGGCCGCAGCGCCTTGGGACGGTACGGATCCACCGCAAGATCCCAGGGTCGAAGCACGTCGAGGCCGAGGCGCTCGCGCCTGGACTCCAGTATCCGCTCGACCGCGGGCGCTACGGTACGCTCGACCGCGTCGTGAAAGCGCTCGCAGTCGGCCGGGGTATAGTCGAAGCGGAACTTGGCCGGGAAGATGTAGTCCCGGAAGTTGTCGAATCCTGCATTCTGGGCAGCGCGCTGCCGTAACTCGTACATCTGGTCGAAGAGGCGGCTCAGCTCGCTCCGGCGTTCGATATAGGGCTGGCTGGACGCGCGAAATGCCCGCTCCCGGACGTTCCGGTCCGAGCTCTTGAGAAACGGCTGCAGCTGCGGCAGGGGGCGCTCGACACCATCCCACTCGACTGTGATGGCGCCGGTGATCCGCTGATACCGGGCACTGTGCTCCTCCAGCTCGGCGAAGATGGGGACGTTCTCGTCGCGGAAAATCTCGATCTGGGTCCGAAAGCGTGCCAGGGTGGTCTCCAGCGTCGGTGTCGAGTAGCCGGACTCCAGTAGCCGCCGGGCCAGCTCCACGCTGCGCTCCTCCATCCGTGGAAGCACCTCGGTCGAGAACCGGAGATGATCCGCCTCCTTCTCGGCGTCGCCGGTATCGATGGTGTAGGCGATCATGGCGCGCGCAGCCGCTTCGGTCACCAACTCTTCCAGGGTGGACCAGGCGCGCAGCCATGCGTCCATGTTCCCGGCATCCAGCGGGTGGGCGGCGAGCTCATCAAAATACGGGGCGACGTCGGCCCAGTTTGCCTTGGCGAATGCCGACGGGGAATCGGGAAGAACTAAAGCTGACACCACTCACTCCTGGTTGGATCGCAGAATCGGGAAAGATAGCCTTGCCACGCCCAGCGGCGGTTACACGGCGGTGGGGCGCGATTCACTGCGGCCTTGCCGGTGGTATAGATACGCCAGAAGCAGAAACACCAGACCCAGAATGAAGACCGAGCCGACCCGATACAGTGCGTCGAGCGACGCGAGATCGAACAGGAGCACCTTGACCACCGCGAGTCCCGCCACCGCCAAACCGGCGAGGCGCGCCGGCTTGAGATTGCGCCGAAAGCCCAGTCCAACCAGCGCGGCCGCGAACACCAGCCACCAGGCGCTCACGGCAAGCCCCGCCGCCAGCTCCGCGTCCGTCGAGGACAGCGGCTTCAGGTCGAAGTACCGTCCGATCTCACCCGTCACCCCGAACAGCACCATGGCTCCGGCGAGTGCCCAGAGCCCGCCCCGTATCAGCGGGGCAACGCTGGTCGGTGCCACCGATCTCCAGAGTCCCCGGGCCAGAACGACCGTGGCCGCCACCGTGCCCCAAAGCGCCAGAGACCAGGTGCCCACAAAGGCGGACTCTGCCGGTGGACGCTCCAGCAGCGCACCGGTAAACAGCTGGTCGAGTGCGGCCCACAATGTGGCCAGGGCAAACCAGCGGCCATCATCGCGTTTGAGCTGCATGGTCGAGCGCCGCCCACAGCAGGGCCAGAGCCAGCAGGACCCATACTCGTTCGACGCCGCCCCAGTGTTGCCATGCGGCCACGCCGAGCGCCGCGGCACCGACCACTGCGAAGACCGGACGCACCCGATAGTAGCCGGCAACCAGATACGGTATTGCGACGATCAGCGCGACCAACCCCGGTATGTTGTCGAAGAAGCCGGGAGCGACACCGTAGACAGCCCAGGCAAGCAGCACCGGCGTCAGAAAGAAGTAGAATGCCTCGCCCAGCGACCATCCGGCCACACCGGCGATGGGAAAGAGATTCAAAGGCAGGATCTGCGTGGTCCGCAGGGCGTACCACCACACCGGCGCGGCCAACAGGATACGCAGCTGCAAGGATGGCCCAGGGTTCATCCAGGTGCCGGCTGGCCGCGAAGACGAAGGCCCAGCCACCGCCGAAGCTGAGAAACCGGGTTTCCCACCAGCGTTCCTTCAGCCCGACGTAGATCCCGGCCGCTCCGCCGAGGACACCGTAGAACAGGAGCCCCCACGGTGGCCCTCGTTCGGCCGCGCCGCTAAAGGCCACCCCGAAGTAGCTGAGCGCAACGACGAACATGGTGAGCCGCCAGCGCCGCCGCGCGGCCACCAGGCCGAGCCCCGCCGCCATGCAGGCGAGGTACAGGAGCAGCATGCCGGGGTTGGCCTGATCCTGACCTAGCAGGATCGGCGCGAAGAAGGCGCCGAGTGCAGCGGTAGTTCCCAGCGCTTCTACGTCGATGGCATACGCGATCATCGCCAGGGCGATCGACACCAGCGCCAGGCCGACGATGCCGGTGGTAGGGGGGAGCACGCCGTAGAGCCGGGCCGCCGCCCACACACTCAGGTATATGATCGCCGCGCCGCAGCCGATCAGTGCCGCCCCATAGGTGCGGTAGCGGGATTGGAGCCGCCAGCCGACCGCGCCGACCACGATGCCGCCCGAGGGCTCCTCCAATGCAGCGCATCAGCGGAGAGATCCAGCCGCGATCGAAGGAGAGGCGTAGCAGGTAACCCGCTGCCAGGATGAGCGCGACCACACCGACCGCCAGGAGCACCCGCTGGCCGATCCATTGCTCGGAGGACAGAAGGGCAGCGGGGCGGCGGGGCGGCGCGGCAGCGGGGCGGCGGGGCAGCGGGGCAGCAGGTGGTGTTGGTGTAGGGGAACCGCCAGGATGCTCGGGCTCATGTCGTGCTGCCCGCTCGCCCCGCTGCCCCGCTGTCCGACTTCCCCGCTGCCCCGCTGCCCCGCCGCACGTCTCCAGCAAACCCTCAAGCCGCGCCACCCGCGCCTCGAGCCGCACCATCCGGTCTTCCTCGCTCATCAGGCTCCCGCTCCTTCCGCCACCGGCTTGGCGGATCTGGGGTGAACCTCAACCTGGAACGCCATGATGCCGACCAGTGCGACGAAAGTCGCCGCCGCATAGAACGGCCAGGCGTGGCCCAGCCGCTGAAACAGTGTGGTCGCGAGGAGCGGCGCCACGACGCGCGCCAGTCCCGCGAAGGTCTGCGCGACTCCCATGGTGGTTCCCAGCTCACCGGGATCGGAGTAACGCGACATGAGCGAGGTCGTGGCCGGGAAACAGCAGCGCCGTGCCGATAGGCACGCCGGGAATGACGAGCGCGAGTGTCCAGAGATCCCGAGGAAGCGGGTACAGCGCAAGGCCAAGTACCAGAAGTCCGGTACCGATCCGCATGGCCCAGGTCTCGCCGATCCGGTCGACGATCGGCCCCAGCAGGAGACTCCTCATGACGAACGAGAGGACCCCGACGTACAGGAAGATATATCCGATCGTCTTCTCATCGATCGCAAACTCGGCGCCGAGATACAGGGCCATGATCGAGGTCATTGAGGAGAAGGCGATCATACCCACCCCGTAGATCCAGAGCAGCCGGCCGATGGGGGAGCCCGGATGGCGGAGCGCCATCCACGCAGGATACCAGACCGGCCGCGACGCTTGACGGTGGCGGCGCTGGGTCTGCTTGCGCGACTCCGGCAGCCACCTCCAGGCGAAGATCACGTTGATGATGCAGAGCACCGCGGCGATCAGGCCGGGGGCCGCCTGACCGAAGTGGGCGGCGGAGGAGCCGATGGCGGGACCCACCATCACCCCGGCCGAGGTGGCGGCCGAGAGCCAGCCTAGCGCGCGCGCCCGGTCGCCCGGCGCCACGGTATCCGCCACGTAAGCCTGCGCCACGCCCGTGGTCCCGCCGCCGGCACCCTGCACCACGCGCGAGAGGTAGAGCAGCCACACGCTGTCGGCGAATCCGAACACGATGTACGCGAGCGCGGACGCGCTGAGGCCGATCAGCAAGGCCGGCCTCCGGCCGTAACGGTCCGACACCCTGCCCCAGAGCGGCGCCGCCACCAGCTGGGCGATCGAGTACGATGCGATCAGCTGGCCTACGATCTCAGGCGATGCGTTCAGCTTGAGGGCATAGAATGGCAGCAGCGGGAGCACGATCATGAACCCGATCATGTCCACGAAGTTCACGCCGATAAGCACCGCGAGTCGGCGAAATTGACTGGGGGACGCCAGAGGGGCTCGGTCATCCCCCGCTTCCCTGGTCGGCACCCAGGGCGAAGACGGCGGCGCTCACCGCCATCAGCACTACACCGTAGGCCGCGGCCACGCCGACATCCGACTGGCGGAGGCTCGACAGGATCTCGAGCGAGATGGGACGGGTGTCATAGGTGTACAGCATGATGGATGTCACGAAGTCTCCGAAGGCGGTGACGAACGCCAGGCTGGCTCCCGCGAGCAAGGCAGGCCGGAGCAGCGGCAGCGTCACCCGGCGCAGCGTGCGCCAGCGTCCGGCGCCCAGGGTGGCAGCCGCCTCGTCAAGCGAAGGATCCAACGCCCGGAATCCGGCGAGAATCGCCCGGCTGGTGATGGGTAAGTTCCTGACGAGATATGCCAGCGGAAGGATCCAGAGGGTCCCGACCAGGACGAACCGACCGGCCCATGGAGCGCGCACGCTGAAGGCGGTGGCGAGCGCAATGGCGAACACGGTCCCCGGCACGGCCCAGGGGAGCGCGAGCAGCCCCTCGATCAAACCCCGGCCCCGAACCCGGCGCCGGACGGCGAGGACCCCGGCCGCGAGGGCGAGACCCACGGCGGCCGCGGTAGATACGAAGGCGAGCCACAGGCTGTTGAACAGCGGCCGCGCGCGCACCGGGTCTTCCACCAGCGTCAGGTAGTTGCGCCAGGTGTACGCCGGTGGCAGCGGCTCCGTGGTCCAGGTGCCGAGCGGCACGAACGACACCAGCAGCAGCGTCAGGTGCGGCAGCAACAGCAGCACCGCCAGGGCCCAGCCCAGCAGGCCGAGAGCCAGACGGACTCCGCGGCCTGCGAACCCGCACTCTGACCGGCGCCGTACCCTTTCGACCACTGCCGGCGTGGTCGAGCGCGCGCGGGCCCCGCAGCAGCCACAGCGCGATCAACGCCACCAGCGTGAGCGAGACGGTTTCGATCATGGCGAGCTCGTCGTCACCATTCAACCGGGTGGCAACGATCTGGGTGGTCATGACCCGGAACCCGCCTCCGAAGATGTAGGGCGCGCTGAAAGAGGCGAGCGAGGTCATGAAGGTCAGCAGCGCCGCACCGCCCAGCGCGGGATACAGGAGCGGCAGAACCACCCGACGCAGCGTCCGCCAGCGTCCCGCGCCCAGGCTGGCCGCCGCCTCCAGTACCGCCGCGTCCAGTGACGCCAGCCCCGCCCGGGTGAACAGGTAGAAGTACACGTACATGGAATAGGCGTGAACCAGCAGAATTGCCCCCGCGCCCTGCAGGCTCCACGGCGCCTCTTCCAGGCGGAGGAGGCACTGAATCATCAGCGAGACAAAACCGCTTTCGCCGTAGAGAAAAAGGAAGGCAATAACGCCCACCAGCGGCGGAAGCACCGCCGGCAGCGCCACCAGCCAGCCCAGTACGCCTCGTCCCGGGAAGTCATAGCGAGCGAAGAGGAACGCCAGCGGGATCCCGATCAGCAGCGGCCAGCACCACGCTCGCGACCGAGATCCACAGGCTTCCCCAGAGGGCCTGAAACTCGTTGCGCTGGCTCAGGAACAGGCGAACGAAGTCCAGGGTCCAGCCACGCGGCCCAAGAAACCCTTCGACCAGCACCAGTAGCAGCGGATAGACGATGAGCCAGGCGAGCAGGAGGAGTAACAACCCGCCGGTGCAGATCGATGCGCCGGGGGCGATTCACTGGGCCGCCGGAGGAAACAGGTGTATGCCGCCGCCGGCCCGTCGGCTGGGCATGATCCCGACCCGTTCGCCGGCGCTCACGGAGCGCGGCGGCCCGGTGACTTCCACCGTCGAGCCACCGTCGGTCACGATCGTGAAGAGACTGGAGGCGCCGGTAAACCGGCGCTCCGTGACCGTACCGTTCAGGGCACCCGGCGCCGCCGGCATCAGACGCAGGGCCTCGGGACGAGCCACCATCAGGGCCGGGCCCGAGGAGCACTCGCCGTGTCCGTCAGCTCCCATTCGGCGCCTTCGACGGCCACCCGCACCCCCCGGTCGCCAGGACCAAGCACCACGACGCCGATACCGCTCGACCGACCCACAAACTCCGCGACGAAGACATTGGCCGGAGCAGCGTAGAGGTCTTCCGGCGTCCCGACCTGCTCCAGTCGCCCGCCCCGAAGCACGGCAACCCGATCGCCCAGGTCGAAGGCTTCGTCCTGTTCGTGGGTCACCAGCACGGTGGTGATGCCGACTCTGCGAATCAGCGCCCGGATCTCACGCCGGGTACGCTCCCGCAGGGAGGGGTCGAGGTTCGACAGCGGCTCATCGAGCAGAAGCACCCGGGGCTCGGGCGCCAGGGCGCGAGCCAGTGCCACCCGCTGCTGCTGCCCCCCGGACAGCTGCCCGATCCGGCGACGCTCGAACCCGCCCAGATCCACCAGGGCCAGGGCCCGGCTCACCCGCCGGTCCAGCTCCTCACCTCTGACGCCGAGCGACTCGAGGCCGAACGCGAGGTTCTCCCCCACATCGAGGTGGGGAAAGAGCGCATAGTGCTGGAACACCATCCCGAAGCGGCGCGCGACCGGTTCCAGCCGGGTCACGTCTTCGCCTTCCACCATCACGCGTCCCTGGTCCGGCGCCTCGAACCCCGCGAGGAGCCTGAGGGTCGTGGTCTTGCCGCTCCCGCTGGGACCGAGCAACGCAAGCATCTCTCCCCGCTCGATGGACAGCGAGAGGTGGTCGACGGCAAGCGTGCCGTCGAAGCGCTTGGTGAGGGAGTCCAGCTGGAGGAAGGTCACTACTTCCCCGTTCCGCGCACGTGCTGATCCCAGTACCGCATCCACTCCGCGCCCTGGGCCGACAGGAGGCCCCAGTCTACGTCACTGACGATCATCTCGCGCTCCACCTCGCTGACCCAGTAGGGCACCGAATCCGGAGGCAGGTCGTCACGGGCCGGCAGCCGAAAGACTTCGCGTGCGGTGAGCAGCTGCGCCTCCTGCTCACCGACGAAATCGATGAAGGCGCGCGCCGCGTCCGGGTGTCGACTCCCTCGCACCAGACCGATGGCGTCGTCGATGACGACGGTCCCGCTGCGGGGAAAGACATAGCCCAACGGCATGCCCTTGGCCGCGCTGATAAGGATGTCCTGAAGGTCCCAGAGGCTCACCAGCCCCTCCTGCCGGGCGAGCTTTTCGTAGAGCAGGGCGGGATTGATGGTATACGTCTTGGTCTGGCCGTCCAGCCGCCGGAGCCACGCCATTGCCTTGGCGGTGTCGCCGGTTGCCCGCAGGCTGCGAGTGATGATCAGCCCCCAGATGGCGCGCATGGTACCGCTGGCCATCGGGTCGCGGATGATCACCTTGTTCTTCCAGCGCGGCTCCAGCACCTCATCCCAGTCCCGGGGGGCTTCTGCCCGTGAGACAGCCCGGCTGTTGAAGGCAATGACTGCCGGCGTCCGGTAGACCGGAAAGTACAGGTCGTCAGGCCCGACTTGTTTGGGATTCACCCGGCCGGCCCAGGTGGGACGGTACGGCGCCAGGAGCGAATCCCGAGTGCCCCGCTCGAAGAGTGGGCTGGGACCGCCGAACCACACATCCGCCTGGGGATTCACCCGCTCGAACCGCAGCCGATCCAGAATCTCCTGCGACCCCATATCCAGCCAGCGAACGTCGATGTCGGGCCGGCGCCGCTCGAAGGCGTGCTCCAGCAGTGTGAGCTGATCGCGGCCGTGGGGGGAGTAGAGGACGATCGGGGTGCGGTTGTCGTTTGAACAGGCGGAAAAGGCGGTAAGGACGGGAAGGACAGGAAGGAAAGCAAGGCAGGAACGCAGCAAGCGCCGCCACGCGGACGCGTCCCCTCCCGCCCTTCCCGCCTCTCCCGCCCTTCCCGCTACCGCCCATGCGGGAGCGCCAGCAGATTCGCGAACAGCCGGAATGCACCCGGGACCCCCGCCGGCAGCTGCCGGAAGAAGCTCAGCCCGGTGTAGACGTAGGTCCCCTTCCCCACCGGCGCGATGAGCAGCCCTCCTTTCTGCGGAGTCTCGCCGGGATCGTGGGTTTCGAGGACCGGCTGATAGCGGCCATCCCAGCTGCGCGGGAAGTAGAGCCCGCGCTCCTGCACCCATCCCGCCCAGTCGGCACCGGTAAGACGGTTCGGCACTCGCACCCCGGGTGCGCCTTGGCCAGGATTCGGACCGGCGCCTTCTCATCGGTGACGCGGTCATGACTCACCCCCGGTCCCCCCAGCGTCATGGGATACGGCGCAAAGCCACTGGTGAAGAAGCGATGCTGCTGGTACTGCACGATCACCAGCCCACCCCGCCGGGCGTAATCCAGCAGGCGCCGGTTATTGGCCACGAGGGCGGAATCAGTTTCATAGGCGCGAGGGCCCACCACGATGGCGTCGAACCGGGAGAGATTTCCTCGCTCCAGCGTTTCCGGACTCAGCAGCACCACCGGCACCCCGACACTCGCGAGCGCTTCGGGAACCTGGTCGGCCGCGCCGCGGACGTACCCGACTCTGACCAAGCCGCGGCAACGCCAGCGGCGCCATCCGGAGCGTGGCCACTGCAGGCTTCACGTATGCGCGGGGGCGGATGTGGGGATAGTCCACCGTGAAGACGCCGACGCCGTACACCGCACCCTCGGCATCGCGCGCCACCACCCGGATCTCTCCCGAGTCCGTCCCCACCTTGAGAGGCGCCTTGACCATGAAAATCCAGCGTGGCGCGTTCGTCTTCCCGGGTGAACTGGAAACGCTGCGGCGCCACCGCCGGCCAACCCCGAGGCAGCTGCAGACTCACGGTGCCGGAAGTCGTGTCCCGGGCGCCATGGGTCAGCGTGACGGTGAACTTGTGGGGTGCCCCTGAATTCGTGGACCACAGCTCGACGGCGGGATCTATCTTCACGTCGACGCGAGGCATGACGGTCACCGGCCGGCGCACCTCTCCCCGAGCCTGGTCGTTGAAGCGAAAGACCGCCTCCGTCGACCGAGCCGCTCCCAGGCTGTCCGATTCTCCGGCATTGACTTCGACCGATCCGAGGAACGTGGGCGACTCGAACGGCTCTCCGTAGGGAAGCCCGCCGGTGATCCGCGCCTGGTCTGCGCGTTCCTCCGGCCACTGGTACAGATCGCCGTTCCGGGGCAACCGGAGAAAGTAAGGCGTAGTCGGCGGCTGATCTCGGACACCTGATAGTCGATGGTGTCGGTACTCACCTGCCCCGGAGGCACCGTATGGGCCACCGGTTCCCGGTCGGGCGCGCGACACTCGGCCAGGGGTATGCACTCGGCGGCGCGCATGGCCGCCATGCGGGACTCCTCGGAGGCATTCCAGGAGGACAGCATCCAGCGCAGCATCTGTCCCGGTACGACCCTGTCGTCATCCATGATGGCATCGAACACCACGCCGCCCAGGTGCCACGCGGCGGCATTCAGATGGGCCAGCTGATCCTCCAGCTCGATGCCCCGGGTGTAGTAGACCCCGCGCTCGGCGGAGGAGGCGCGCGGCGGCTGCGCTACGGCCGCGTCCAGATCGGCGGCGGCACGGGCCAGCAGGACCCTCCGCCGAGCCGAATTGCCGCGGGCGGCGCGCAGGGAATCGACGCGTGCGCACGTAGCGCCGAAGCCCCGGCTCCGCCTCGGAAGCACGGACCAGTTCAGCCGATTCCGGCGCTCCGCCGCTCGCCCAGCGGCATGGCAGCAAGCGTGGTGTCGATCCCCCCAAACAGACCCGGCCCACCGCCGGTACGGTCCTCGACCAGCGCCAATCGAACCTGCGACGGCCCGATGCCCTGGAGCTGTCCCATGTCCTGAGACCGATGCAGGCTGCGGCCCGCCATGGCGATCTGGTGAAACGATTTCCCGACCGCCGGATCGAGGATCCCGCCGTTCAGCGTGAGGGTCGTGGCGGCCGTATCGAATCGGGCGCTGCGGTAGAGCTTCATGGGCGCCCAGGGAACCAGCCCCTCCTCGCGGAACAACTCCGGAAACCGGCTGGAGTCGCCCGCGATCCGGAACGCCTCCATGCGCCGACCAGCCAGCTGCCTGATGCTGCCCGTGGCCGTCCCGCGGTGTTCCGCTGAAGACCGTCACGATGATCTGGGGACGAAACCGCCGGACGATCCTCACGACGTCCTTGAGGACCGTGTCCCGCGGCCAGTGCTGCCAGGTCTCGTCGATGGTCTTGGAGTAGCCGAAGTCGTAAGCGCGGGTGAAGTACTGTCGGGCGCCATCCAGCCGCCGGGCGGCGAGCAGCTCCTCGGTCCGGATCAGGCCCAGGCGCCTCGCCCAGCTCGGGACCGATCAGATTCTGGCCCCCTTCACCCCGGTTCAGCGAGAGATACGCCGCCTCGGCCCCGATACCGCGCACCAGCACGGTGAGAAGCTCGGTGTCCTCGTCATCAGGATGAGCACCGATCATCAGCACGCGCTTGTAGTGTCCCAGCATCCGGAGCTCCTGGTCCAGGGCCACGACCCCACCGGTGGAGGGTGGCTCGAGCTGAGCCAGCAAGCCTGATGTGACGAGGAGAGAAATGGCGAGACAAGAACCAACGAGAAGAACCGGTGGCGCACAGACCAGCCCGTTGTAAGGTGAGGCTGGAAGGTAATTTAAGCGGGGCCGGGCGCACGAACGTGCGCCCGAGGCTAACGGGGGGCGTCGCCGAGCGGCGTGTCCTGGATGGAACGGCGGAAATCCGGGTGGCGGATCCAGAGATAGAGACCCATACAGAACGCGGCCAAGGTGTTGGCAGTGACCACCGCCCAGAAGGGAAAGAGCGTGTTGGTCCGCTCGGACAGCACTTCCAGTAGCCCGTAGAACATCACCTCGAAGACCAGAAACACCGGCAGGAGCGCATACCGCACCACCGAGTCACGCACCGCCCAGTGCACCAGGACCACGAGTCCCATTCCCAGAAGCGCAAAGACGGCGAAGTGAAAAGCGGTGTAGACCAGAATGGCGCCGAAGACCAGCTGGTTGGTATCGGGACGGGCATCCCCGAAGAGAACCACCTGGCCCAGCAGGCTGGGTGTTTGAAAGGGGTGGCCGGCGATGGTGTCGAGAATCAGAAACCAGATGGCGACGGCCATGCCTCCGATGATTCCAACGTCGGTGCCTTCGGCCATGGTCGAGTGGGAGTTGTCCAGCATGAATCCCCTCCGAAGCGAGGCCTTCAGTCAGTGGCTCTTACGCGCTTGCCATCACATTGGGGCTCATCCGTCCAGAACGCAAGACGCCACTCGGCGGCGGTTTGACTCAAGGACCCCCAGGCGGATGTGGCGGTGACTTCACCTCGGCCCCCAACGGCCGATGCTGCATGCTTCCTCGCAGACCTGGATGCCGCCGCCAGAGGTAGAATCCCATCGAACCAATGCCCAGTGCGCTCCCGACGAACAATGTCCACCACGGTAACCGCTGGTCTGTCAGCCGGTACAGGGTGTAGGAGATGCCCAGCCAGAAGACGAATCCGATCACCAGAAACAGCCAGACACCCATGCGGAGCTGTGGATTTCGCAACGCCAGATGCGTCAGTGCCGCAAGGGCGATCCCGAACAGGACGAACCATCCGAAATGCAGCAGGGAATACTGCACCACCGCCGGAGAGGTAACCGTTCTGGTGCTGGGAATGGTGTCACCCTGCGCGAAGACCTGGCCCAGGACGTTCGGGGTATAGAACATCTCACCCCGTCCCAGGTCCACGGCAAAGTACCATCCGGCGACCAGCAGCCCTCCAATCAGACCGGCGAGTAGTCCTTCGCGAACGTTCGAATGGTGCTGATGCGGCATCAGTGGCTCCAGAGGAGGACTCGCCTAGAAACTACGCTGAGTGTACAGATTGTCTCGAAAATGCGCGAGGGGGATGTGTCGCCGGTCACCGAGGCTCAGGCACTGCCGGCAGGGACAGCAGCTTAGCAGACGCTCAAAGGTATAGATGCCGGTTGAGTGGCCGTCACTCCACTGGATCTTGAGGCCATACGCGCCCACCAGGGCCAGGGAGACCGGCCGGATATCCGCTGGAACGGTGCTCGGATCCAGGATCGGCCGCCCACTCATCTCCTCCACGCAGGCAGCGCAAGGACAGGCCAGGCGTAGCTCGCGCGCCGGGAAAAACCCTTCGTGGCCACTCTGGTCCCATTCGATGCGAAGGCCGTCGTCCTGGCGGTTGATGGCGTGGGGGATGGGGTTCATGGATGGCTATTGGCTATGGGCTATTGGCTATTGGCTATTGGCTATCGGCTGGAAAATAAGAAACCCTCCCAGTCTTGGAGGGTTTCTCGAACACCGCATCGGCCAATAGCCAATAGCCAATGACCCTTACGCCACCAGATCCTTCAGCCGTTCGCCGGTCTCACCTTCCCGCAGGCGCAGCAGGGCCCGATCGCGAAGCTGCCGAATACGCTCGCGGGTTACACCCATCATGCGACCGATCTCTTCCAGGGTTCGGCTGTTGCCATCGTCCAGACCGAAGTAGAGCCGGAGCACCTTGGCATCCCGCGGCGGCAGCGCCGCCAGCGCAGCCTCGATGTCGCGCGTCTGGCTGTTGGCCATGGTCGACATGTCCGTGCTTTCCTGCTCCCCGCTGGTGAAGCGCTCGATACGCTCGTTGCCTTCACCGTCGCGGGTGGGATGATCGAGCCGCACCGCCTCGGAGTTCAGCGCGCTCAGGGACCGCACGGCCTCGACCGTGAGACCGGTAGCGCGGGCAAGCTCCTCGGTGGTGGGCATACGGCCCAGCCGGTCCTTCAACAGCGTGGTGGTGCGCCCGAGCCGACTTAGGTCGGCGGTGCGGTTGAGCGGAACCCGGACCGGACGGCCGTGCCGGGCGATGGCCGCCTGGACCGCCTGGCGGATCCACCAAACCGCGTACGAGATGAATTTTACCCCCCGGTCCGGATCGAACTTCCGGGCCGCGGTCATGAGTCCGAGATTGCCCTCGCCGATCAGGTCGACCAGCGGGACCCCCCGGTTCTGGAACTTCTTGGCCACCGAGACGACAAACCGGACATTGTGGCGCGCCAGACGTTCCTGGGCAGTCACATTCCCCTTGAACGCCTTCCGGGCGAGCTCCATCTCCTCCTCACGATTGAGGAGCGGAACCCGGCTGATCTCGTCCAGATAAAGGTCCAGACTTTCGCGACCTTCATCGATTGCCCGAGCGATCTGCGCCGGCCGTACCGGGCGACGCTTGCCACGTGCCTTGATTGTCACGCCTTTAGCCTCCTACGGGACATTGTCCCCTGCTCGGTGAACAGCCACGACTGAGGCCGAGCCAAATTTGAAGTCGGCCAATATAACGCCTAAGATGCGAGAAATCAACACCTTAGATAAACCCCATGGGGATGGTCAGTTGCGGCTCGTCCGGCAGGGATTCCCCCGCGACCAGAGGATCCGGAAGGACTGCAAGTTTGGCAGGAGCTCAATACGATGCCAGAGTGTCGCGAGAAAACGTCGGAAAACCGCTAAATACCACCAAAAAGAGTCATTTCCGGCGATTTTCAGCGAATTTGCTTCCTTTCTGCTATTTGGGCTGGGGCGCGCCCATGGCTGTGGGCTTCTCCGTGATGGAAGACTTCGCCCCTTCTCCGTGCCGGAGCAGGGTCAGCTCGAAGTCCTTTCCGGTCGACTTCACCATGGAAAACGGTACCTCAGCCGTTACCCAGGTGTCGGACGAGTATTTGTCGCTTCGGAAGTGCCCGGCCTGGAACTCCCCGGCAGGCACCGAGACCTTTTCCGATCCGACCAGGGTCACGTCCCGGCACATGTCGCTGAGGAACGACTGCTTCTGCATCTGGCCCTTAATCATGTCGAGCATCATCCCGTCCATCTTCATCGCCGGCTTGTCGCCGTGCTTCATTACGATCTCGTGCACGTCACCCAGCTGGGTCACTGAGCCGGGCACCAGCATCTGGTACACGATGTCTCCGTCCTTCTTGTTGCCGGTGGTGCGAAGTTCCAGCCACTTCAGCGCCTTGCCTTCCCTCGATTCCTCACCGATCACGGCGTACCGCATGGTGTACGGCTCCTTCTGTTTGAAGACCGCATTGTACTCGGCCCACCGGCCCACCTGCGGAAACTTCATCTGTTCGATGCAGGTCTCCTGCGCCCCGGCTGGCGGGGCGGCACCGCCCAGCACCGCCAGCGTCAACAGCTGCATTCTCATGACATGCCTCGATCCGTGTGAGAGGTCGAACCAGGCTAATGCCCGCTGCCGCCGGAGAGCTGCTTCACCAGCTCCCCTACGACGTGCTTCGCGTCGCCGAACAGCATCCAGGTGCGCTCTGAAAAGTAAAGGTCGTTGTCGATTCCGGCGAAACCGGGGTTCTTGCTGCGCTTGATCGCAAAGACGGTCCGGGCCTTGTCGGCGTCAATGATGGGCATGCCGTAAATTGGGCTGGTCTTCTCGCTGCGAGCCGCCGGGTTCACGACGTCATTGGCCCCCACCACCAGCGCGACATCGCACTGGGGCATGTCCGGGTTGATCTCGTCCATCTCGACCAGATCGGTGTACGGTATGTCCGCTTCAGCCAGCAGCACGTTCATGTGCCCCGGCATTCGGCCGGCGACCGGATGGATGGCAAACTTCACCGTCACTCCCCGCTTCTTCAGCTGATCGTAGAGCTCGCGGACCTTGTGCTGCGCCTGGGCCACCGCCATCCCGTACCCCGGTATGATCACCACCAGATTGGCCTGCTCCAGCACCTGGGCACCGCCTTCGATCGTTTCCTCCTTGTAGATCTTCTGTTCTCCGCCGGCCTTGGCCGGCTGGGCCTGTCCGAAGGCGCCGAACAGCACGTTGAGAAACGAGCGGTTCATCGCCTTGCACATGATGATGGCCAGGATCAGCCCGCTGGCGCCATCGAGCGCTCCGGCCGTGATCAGGAGCTTGTTGTCCAGGACGAATCCCATCGCCACGGCCGCCAGGCCGGCGTAGGAGTTCAGGATGGCGATGACCGTCGGCATGTCGGCTCCGCCGATCGGGATGATCAGCAGGACGCCGAAGGCAAGCGCCAGCAGGATCACCACCGGGAAGAGCGCCGGCGCCCACGGTGCGGCAGGGTTGAGCATCAGCGCCACGCCGACCACCAGCGCGACTACCAGCAGACCGATGTTGGTGACGTTCTGAAGGGGATAGGTGACCGGCCGCTGGGGGATCCACTTCACTTCCTGCAGCTTGCCGGCCGCCAGGAGGCTTCCGGTGAACGTCAGGTAGCCGAGGATGATCTCGACGATGATCGCCGCCATCCGAAACGTCGTGAGGTGCTGCGGACCCTCCGAATACCAGAGGTAGTATTTGGCCGTGCCGACCAGCCCCGCGGCCAGCCCTCCGAACGCGTGCGACAAGGCGGTCCGCTGGGGAACGGCGGTGAGCGGCACCATCGAGAGCGGAACCCCCACGAGAACGCCGGCGACGATCGCCAGGATGATCCAGCCGTGGTGCACCACCTCCGGCTGGGCCCAGGTTGCCCCGATGGCGATGACCATGGCGGCCACGCCGGCGTACACGCCCTTGCGGGCGGTGACCGGGGCGTTCATCCAATGGAGCGCGAAGATGAACAGAACGGTCGCGACCAGGTAGGACAGCTGCACCACTGCGTTCATGAGGGATCGTTCCGCTTCGGCTGCCGATCGGCCTTGAACATCTTCAGCATGCGGTCGGTGATCAGAAAGCCGCTGACGATGTTCGTCATCGAGGCGAACAGGGCGATCGCGCCCATGATGCGGATCCCGGTCGGATAGTCGCCGCCGGTGACGATGATCGAGCCGATCACCGCGATGCCGGAGATGGCATTCGTGATCGACATCAGCGGGGTGTGGAGCAGCCGTGAGACCCGGCGGATCACGCCCAGCCCGATGAATGCGGCCAGCACGAATACGTACAGCAACGACCAGTAGTCGATGGACTCGCTCATGTGCCCGCCTTCTGAAGTGCATCCCGGGTGCGGGCGTGCTTCACCTCACCGTCGTGGGTGATGGCGGCGCCCTGCTGGATGTCATCGGTGAAGTCCAGCTGAAACACCTTCTCCCTGGTAAAGGCCTGGATGAAGGCGGTGAGGTTGCGAGAGAAGAGCAGGCTCGCGTGGAGCGGCATGGTGGACGGCAGGTTGAGCGGAGCCAGGATGGTGACGCCATGCGCGGTCACCGTCTCTCCCGGGCGGGAGAGCTCGCAGTTCCCCCCGCCGTCCGCCGCGAGGTCCACGATGACCGAGCCGGGCCGCATGCCGCGAACCATGGCCGTGGTGATGAGGGTAGGCGCGAACACGCCGCCGATGAGCGCGGTGGTGATCACCACGTCGGACTGGGCACATTGCGCTGCCAGCAGCTCGCGCTGTCGGGCCCGGTCCTCCTCGGTCAGCTCCTTGGCGTAGCCGCCGCCGGCGGAGGCGGCCTCCTTCAGCTCGATGCCGACATACTTGGCGCCCACACTCTCGATCTGCTCCTTGACCTCGGGCCGCACATCGGTCGCGAAGACGTTGGCGCCGAGCCGCCGGGCGGTGGCGATCGCCTGAAGCCCGGCCACCGCGGCCCCCACGACGAAAACCCTGGCCGGCGGCACCATGCCGGCGGCCGTCATCAGCATGGGGAAGTACTTGTTGAGCTCGGCTGCCGCCAGCAACGCGCCCTTGTACCCGGCGATATTGGCCATCGAGGACAGGGTATCCATGGACTGGGCCCGCGTGGTCCGGGGGATGGCATCGGTAGAGAAGGCGGTGACCCCCCGAGCCGCCAGGGCCCGGACCACCGGCAGGTTCCGCAGCGGCATCAGCGAGCCGAGATAGATGCCGCCGGCCCGCATGGCGGCCACCTCGGCTTCCGAGGGAGCGTTGACTTTCAACACCAGGTCGGATCCGAGCACCGCGTCGGAGCTCGGTTCGACTATGACCCCGGCCTCCTGATAGGCCGTATCGGGAAAGCCGGCGGCGGCACCCGCTCCGGTTTCGACGGATACCTGGTAGCCGGCCTGGAGCAGCTTCTTGCCTGATTCCGGGACGAGAGCCACACGGCGCTCGCCGGCCGCCGTCTCCCTGGGGACGCCGATGCGCATCGAGGGTCCTCTACAATTTGATCTTGGGCAACTCGAGCCCGGGCACCAGCCCGGCGGTGAGCCGCTTGAGCTCCGCCTGCAGCTGCTGTTCCACCTGGTCGAGGCGCTTGCGCTCCGCCTGCACTCGTTGCGTCGCCTCGGCCTGTACCGCGGCAATCTGCCGCTTCACTGGCTCGACCTTGTCGGCCACCAGGCTGTCCACCTTGGCTCGCACCAGCCGCTCGGCCTTCGCCACCTCCTCGCCGATTACGGCCTGGAGCCGGTCGGCGATGGCCTGATCCAGGTTGCTCCGCACCGAGAGCTTGGGTGAGCCCACGCTCCCGCTCAGCTCAGCGACGACCTGCAGGTTGGACAGACCAGAGACCACCCGCCACACCAGCCGTTCGATCTCATTCAGCGAGCGCCCGCCGTGTCTGCGGTCCACCGAACCTGCTGCGACGAAATCGCCCAGCGCCCGAAGAGCTGCGCCCCGCCACCCTTCATCGTGAAGTCGAGATTGCTGGTGCCGGTGCCGGGATCCACCCGGAAAGGAACCCCGGGAATTGCGAATGACGGCAGCTTCACGCCTCGAAGGTGGCCCTGGCGGAGTCCACCGTGCGGCGGTGACGTGGTTGATGACCGCATCCACGTCGATGTATCCCAGCGTCGAGCTGCCGGCGCGACGGCTGGCGCTCACCACGGTGGGGCGGCCATAGAGAGAAGGCGTGGAGGTGACCCCCCGGACCGTTGCGGCGTAGGCGCCCTGGAGCGGGCTGGTGCCGCCAATGGTAAAGTCCAACGTTCCTTGCTCCAGCAGGAACCGGGGAAACTCCTTCTCCCTGGGAAACTCGATCGTGTGGCCCGCGGCCCGCAGCCGGGCGGGCCGGAGGTCGGCCGCGGCGCCAGTCCCGGCGGCATGTACTCCTGCGCCAGCTCGGCCCAGTAGAGCGCCTGCTTGAAACGCTCGATGCTCACCTGGCCGAAGAAGGCGCTGCCGATATCGGGCGCGGCAAAGCTCGGGAGCTTCAGCAGCGATTTGGCAAACGCGAAGTCCTTCTGCCGCGCCTGATCCAGCACCCGCGTGCCCTGCTCCAGAAGCTGCACGCTCGGCCCGGGTGCTCCGCTCCAGCTGCTCCACTCGCTTCTTGGCAGCGTCGATCTCGCGGAGCGTTTCCCGCACCGACTCGATTGCCTGCTTGGTGCCCTCCAGCCCGAGCTTCTTGGGATCGGTCGCGGCGAGACGCTGGGCCAGGGCACTGGCAGAGTCGATCGTCTCTTTGATGTTCAGCTGCTGAAAGCCCTGGTCCAGGGCCTGTTTCGCGGAATCGGTGCGCCCGGCCAGCGCCTGCGCTTCGCGTATGGTGGTCAGCTGGGTGGGATCCAGGGCCAACTGCCGGATGGTGTCGATCGGCGTGAGCGACAGCAGCGGCACGTCGAACTGCTTGGTCCATTGCTGCACCGACTGGAGGATCTTGGGAGCGAAGCCGCCGCCTTTCACCGGCCGGGCCGGTGTCTTACGGGTGGTGCCGAACCGCATTCCCCGGAGGTTGAGTCGCTCGATGACCAGCTTCTTCTCGGCCAGGGCGGCCGGGATTCAACTTCAGCCGGATCTCGTCGGCCTCCAGCAGGTTCTGGGTGAGAATGAAGGGATTGGCGATCTGCAGGGCCCGGAGATCCACCGCCGATTCCCGTGGATGCAGATCCAGCTTCCCGACATCCACCTGGGTCCCGAGCAGCTCCGTGCTGGCCTCCTCGGTCGTGTCCTGTGCGATCGGCTCGGCGAAAATCACCGCCAGCACCGCGATGATCGCGAGCAGCAGCAGCAGCGGGCCGATCGCCTTCCAGCGAAAGATCTTCACCTGCATCGTCAGTTGGGCCGGAACATGCGGTACAGGTTATACGCCTGTGAGGCGGTAATGGCCTTGTAGAACCGGGAGCGCCGGACCCGCTCGCCGATCGTGGCGCGATAGCGCGCCACGCCGTAGCGTGCGGCGAAGAAGATGGGCACCGCCAGCACCAGCCATCCGACGAAGCTCCCCAGCACGATCGTGTTGTTGAAGTTGGTGTAGGGGACCAGCGGGGTGTTGGTCAGCGTGGTCCAGAGGGGACGCAGCGAGGGAGCCTGCAGAAGCTCGAGTCCGATACTATGAAACAGAGGATCGAGAAGAAACCCCACCGGAACAAAGAGTGCCCACCCGAGCATAGCACCGCCGAAGCTGACGTTGAGCAGCACCACCAGGGAGAAAATGAAGAGGTTGTGGAGATTCAGCAGCGGCGTGAGCCCCAGCACCGAGCCGATCGCGATGCCGGCCGCAACCTGCCCCGGCGTGCCATCCGAGTGCAGCGTCTTGATGATTGATTGGATGAGCTTGAGCAGGGTCAGCATGTAGGGAAAGTATGGGAGCTAGGGCTATTGGCTATTGCTAGGTTTGTAGTTCCGCCGAGCATCAAGCGTCAGAGCTCCTAGCCTGCCAACGGCCATAGCTCCATTATCCTCCCCGATTCTATGCCACGACACCGCCGCGCGCCGCACGTGCACAAGTTCGGCGGGGCTTCGCTGGCCGATCCCGCCGCCGTCCGCCATGCCGTCGAGATCATCCGCACTCACCGCCGGGAGCCCACGGTCGTGGTCGTCTCGGCGATGGCCGGCGTGACCGACGCGCTGCTCGCCGTCGCGCGTCAGGCCGGGGCCGGTGACGAGCGCTCCCTTGCGGCCCTGATCGGAGAGCTGCGCACCCGCCACGAGGAGGTAGCCCGGACCCTGCTGCCTGCGGGCAAGGGCCGATCCGAAATGCTCTCGCATATCGGCGAAGCGTTTCAGGAGCTGGAGGCGCTCGCCGCCGGCCTCCGAAAGCTGCGCGAGCTGACGCCCAGAACCAGCGACAACATGGTATCGCGCGGAGAACGGCTGACTGCCCGGCTGCTGGCCGCGGCACTCCAGGCCGCCAGTGTCCAGGCCCAGTATGTAGACGCCCTCGAGGTCATTCACACCGATGATGCCTTCGGCCAGGCCGCGCCGGACTTTGCCGCCACCGACCGCGCGGCTCAGCGGACGCTGCAGCCGATCCTGGCGCGCGGCACCGTGCCCGTGGTCCCCGGATTTCTGGGCGCCGCCACCAACGGGGAGGTGGCCACACTCGGGCGCGGCGGATCCGATCTGACCGCAACGCTTCTGGCCCGAGCCCTGGGCGCGGAGCGGGTCTCACTCTGGAAGGATGTTCCCGGACTCCTCACCGCCGACCCGCGCGTCGTGCCGGATGCCCGGGTGATCCCCCAGCTTCACGCCCGCGAGGCGGCAGAGCTGGCCTACTACGGAGCCAAGGTGCTCCACCCGCGCGCTTTGATCCCGATCGCTGGACGGCATATTCCGATCTATGTGCGGCCGTTCGAGGACCCGGCCTCACCGGGAACGGAAGTGTCGGAAGAGGTGGCGCCCGGGCGGGTGCCGGTCAAGGCACTGACCGCCGCGGGTGGGCAGGCGCTGATCACGGTGACCGGGAATGGCATGCTGGGTGTGCCCGGCATCGCGGCCCGCACCTTCGCTGCGCTGCACAGCAGGAGAATCTCGGTCTCGCTCATCTCGCAGGCCTCGTCCGAGCACTCGATCTGTTTCAGCGTTCCCGAGGCCTTCGCCACCGATGCCCGCGACAGCCTGATTCTGGAGTTTCAGGGAGAGATCGCCCGGCGGGAGATCGACGGGGTGGAGGTGAGCCCGGGAATGGCGACCGTGGCGGTGGTGGGACTGGGAATGCACGGCACGCCCGGTGTGGCGGCGGGAGTGTTTGGAGCGCTTGCGGCAGGCGGACTCAACGTCGTGGCGATCGCGCAGGGCTCGTCGGAGCTGAACATCTCGGTGGTGGTGTCAGCCGCCGACGCCGCGGAAGCGCAGCGACGGATTCATGCTGCCTTCCGGCTGTCACGCATCGCGGGCGGCTCGGTGATCCGCCCCGAGCAGATGGAGGTCGTGCTGCTCGGCTTCGGACAGATCGGCCAAGCCCTTGCCACGCTGTTGAGCCGTGTCAGCCGACCTGCTCTCTCCCTGCGGGTGGCGGCTGTAATCGATCGCTCTGGGTTCGTGTTCGATCCCGAAGGTATCAGCCCGCGGCGGCTGAGCTCGCTCGCCTCCGAGAAGCGCAAGGGTCGCCGGCTGGCGGATCTGCCGAAGGGTCAGCAGGCGAAGGCGGCAGACGCCGTCTCCCATATCGCCGGCTATGCGCTGACCCGCCCGGTGCTCGTGGACCTCACGGCCGATGACACGGTTGCCGCGCTGGAACAGGCGCTGACTCACGGGATGGATCTGGTGCTGGCCAATAAGCGTCCCCTGGCCGACCGGCAGACGGTGAGCAATGGTCTGTGGCAGACGGCCCGGGCGCGGGGACGACGCATTCTCCATGAAGCAACCGTCGGCGCCGGCCTGCCGATCATCGATACGTATCACAAGCTGGTCGAATCGGGCGACCGGGTGAACCGAATCGAGGGGCTGCTCTCCGGAACCCTCGGCTACGTGCTGAGCGAGGTCTCCGCGGGTGTCCCCTTTTCGCGGGCAGTGCGAAGCGCCATGGCCAAGGGCTACACCGAGCCCGACCCACGGGATGACCTCTCGGGGATGGATGTCGCGCGCAAAGCTCTCATTCTCGCCCGCTTGCTCGGATACCAGGGCGAGCTGGAGCAGAGCGCGGTGGAGTCGCTGGTGCCCAAGTGGGCCCGATCGCTCCCGCTCGCCGACTTCCTCGCCCGGCTCGAAGAGCTCGATCCCATGTGGCAGCGGCGGGTGGATGCCGCGGCCGCGCAAGGATCGGTGCTCAGGTACGTCGCATCGGTTTCGGCCGGCGAGATCGCCGTTGGGGTGCAGACGGTCCCCACCACCAGTCCGCTCGCCGCGATCAAGGGTTCGGACAACCAACTGGTGTTCGTCACCGACCGGTACAAGGCCAACCCACTCGTCATCACCGGGCCGGGGGCGGGAGCAGAGGTGACCGCCGCGGGGGTGCTCAATGACATCCTGCGGCTGGCGGGGGATCGTGAGCTCAGTTGCCGCATTCGCCCCGGGGGGCGTGGGCAACATCGGGCCGGGCCTGGACATCCTGGGACTGGCGCTGGACGGCCCGGGTGACACGGTCCGGGCCGAATGGACCGCGAATCCCGGGATTCAGATTCTTGATCCCGGCCACCGCGATCTTCCCGGCCGATGCTGCCCGTCACACAGCTGGATTGGCCGCTCGGGCCGTGCTGGACCGGTCGGCCTACGAGCGCGCCCGGACCGAGGGTATCGGCCTCACCGTGATGAAGGGTCTGCCGCTTTCCGGAGGCCAGGGAGGCAGCGCGGCATCGGCGGTTGCCGCTGCGGTGGCCGTGAATGCACTGCTCGGGAATCCGCTCGACCGCGCGGCGCTGCTGAGTGCGGCCCTCGAGGCAGAGGAGGGCGTCTCGGGGCGTCACGCCGACAACGTCGCTCCCGTCTCTCCTCGGCGGCATCGTGCTGATCCGATCGCTGGACCCCTTGGACCTCATCGAGCTGCCGGTGCCGGAGCGGCTACGCGTCGTCGTCGTGCGTCCCCACCAGCAGCTGCGTACGGCGGAGGCTCGGAGAGTCCTTCCCTCCCAGGTCGATCGGGAGGCGGCGGTGTATCAGGCGGCGCAGGTCGGGGCGATCGTCGCAGCGCTGGCGTCTGGTGACTACGCGCTATTGGGTCGCGCCATCGATGACCGGATCGCCGAGCCGGTCCGCGCACCGCTGCTGCCCGGGTTCCTCGAAGCCAAGCGCGCGGCGCTGGACGCCGGAGCGCTGGGAAGCTCCATCTCGGGCAGCGGTCCCACCGCGTTCGCGCTGGTCGAAGGCCAGGAGGTCGGGGAGCGTGTCGCCGCGGCCATGTCGGCAGCGTACAGTAATTGTGGTCACCGGAGTGAGGTCCGGGTGGCGCGCATCGACCGTGAAGGAGCCCGGGTTGTCGGCTAGGCCGCGGCGGGTCAGCCGATGAGATTCGAAACGCCGAGGCCCGCCAGCTGGCAAGTCTGCATCGCCTGCGGCAACGAGGTGGTGGAGACCGATCCGCACCCGCGCTGTGCCAGCTGTGGGGGGCTGCTGGAGATTCGCCACCGGCCGCCGGCGATGAGTCCGGCGGAGCTGATCCAGCGGTTCACCGAGCGGCGCGGCGGGCAGCCCGGCGCCACCGCCTCCGGGGTCTGGCGTTTCCGCGAGATCGTCCTTCCCTCGGCCGACACCGTCGTGTCGCACCCGGAGGGAAACACCCCCCTGCTGCACCGGGTCGCCCTCGACCGCTGGGCCGGCGTGGATCATCTGCTGCTCAAACACGAAGGTCACAACCCCACCGGCTCCTTCAAGGACCGGGGGATGACCGTGGGCGTCACCCAGGCGAGGCGCATCGGTGCCACCGCGGTGGCCTGCGCGTCAACCGGAAACACCTCCGCCTCACTCGCCGCCTATGCGGCGCAGGCGGGATTACCGGCGCTGGTGCTGGTACCCCTCGATGGCGTCGCCACGGGCAAGCTGGCACAGTCGCTTGCGTACGGCGCGAGGACGCTGCTGGTGCGGGGAGATTTCGACGATTGCCTTCGGCTGGTCGAGCAGGCCAGTGAGCAGCTCGGCGTCTATCTGCTCAACTCCATCAATCCCTTCCGGATCGAAGGGCAGAAAACCATCATCCTCGAGCTGCTCCAGCAGCTCTCGTGGGCGCCGCCCGACTGGATCGTCCTGCCGGCTGGTAACCTGGGAAACACCGCCGCCTTCGGCAAAGTCCTGCACGAAGCCCGCGAGTGGGGGCTGATCTCACGGCTGCCCCGGCTGGCGGCGGTGCAGGCCGCCGGCGCAGCCCCCTTCGCACGCAGCTTTGCCGAAGGCTTTGCCCGGCGGCACCGCGTCAAGGCGGACACGGTGGCGAGCGCGATCAGAATCGGAGATCCCGCGTCCTATGACCGCGCCGTGGAGAGCGATTCGTGAGACCGATGGCGTGGTGCTGTCCGCCTCCGATGACGAGCTGCTGGAAGCCAAGGCGGCCATCGATGCGTCCGGAATCGGCTGCGAGCCCGCCAGCGCGGTTACGCTGGCGGGCATTCGACAGTTGGTCGGCGCGGGGACGATGAAGCCCGGTGACCGGGTGGTTGCCATCCTCACCGGCCACATCCTCAAGGACCCCGGACTGCTGCTGCGCTACCACCAGGAGATCGACCCGCCGCCGCCGGGCGCCAATCGTCCAATCGAGATCGACGCAGATCTTCGAGAGGTGGAGCGGGTCCTCAAGGCAAAACGTAAGCGGTAACGGTAAGCGGTAAGCGGACTCCGGAGCGATCCCGCTCACCGCTGACCGCTCACGCTGCTATCCCCCTTCGTCACCCTCCAGATCTTCCCATTCTGATCGGCCGAGATGTAGAGCGATCCGTCCGGCGCAACCGCGACTCCGCTCGCCCGGAGCGCCGTGGGTCCTCCCTTGTCGGTCGCGAAGGTGGAGTACTCGCCCGCCGGCCGGCCATTGGCAAAGGGGATGAACACCACCCGGTAGCCCGCCTGTGGCAGCGGGTCGCGATTCCAAGACCCGTGGAACGCGGCGAACATGCCACCCCGGTACTTCGGCCCGAAGGCGTCAGAGGAGTAGAACGCCAAGGCCATTGGCGCCCAGTGGCCGGGAAAGGCAACCAACGGATTCTTGGCGGTGCTGCAGCGGCCGACCTTCTCTCCATCTCCGCCGTACTCGGGTGCCAGCACTTTCTTCCGGTACTGATTGCTGTAGTAGCAATACGGCCACCCGTAATCACCGTTGGGCTCGACCAGCACCAGCTCCTCGGCCGGGTTGTTCGCGTTCACCTTGTCGCTGAATCCCCAGTTGCTGCTGAGCTGATCCCGGCCGTGGACCGCGGCGAAGAGCGCGCCGGTTCCTGGCTGAGAGGCCAGGGCCATCGCGTTGCGGAGGCCAGTGGCGAAGCGGCGGCCGTCGGCGAAACGCTGGCCCGGGCGGTCCGCCGAGAAGCGCCAGATGCCTGCCCGCTGTTCCAGCTCGGTGCAGGGGTCATGTCCCGGCGAGGCTGGGAAGCCGGTCGGTCTTCTGGCAACTGTTCGTCTTGGACCCGATGTTCACGTACATCGCTCCGTCCGGGCCGAAGGCAATGCTCTTGGCCATGTGCCCACCGTCGCTGGGAAGCTCCGAGACCACGACCTCCTCTTTCCCGCCGGGCTCGAGCTTTCCCCCGCTGAGCTGGTAGCGTACCACCCGGTCGTTGAGCGCAAAGTACAGATAGCCGTTATGAAGCTTGACGTCGTTGCCCCCGCCGGGGCCGAAGCTGGCGCGCTCGTCCGGCTTGCCGTCGCCATCGCGGTCTCTGAAGGCCAGTATCCCGCCGGTGGCGTCGCCCGGCTTCCCGCTCAACGCCGCGTAAAGGTCACCGTTCGGCGCCGACAGCCAGCTGGCGCACCGGCCCGAGCTGGCTCGCCACGAGGGTGGCGCAGAAGCCTTCGGGCAGCACGAGGCCACCGTTATCGGCATCGCATTTCGCGTTTTTCAGAGGGGAAATGCCCGTTCCCAGAACCAGAGCGAGCGGCGCCAGCAGCCAGTGCGGCGGGCCAGAGATTGAAGTGTGTGAGGTTCATATCGACACCGGTGAAAGAGCGAAAACCTGCGGCATTCCGGGTCGGTTCCTCCTCTGCAAAATACCACCGCCGACCCCCGGACCGGGGGTGTCTCGCCAGCAGCCCTGCTGGGTTCTCAGAGGGGAAATTGCCATTTCCCTATTGCATCAGAGCGCAGTCTGCTTACTGTTGATCACGGTAGTTCTCATTGGTTCCGAGGCACAGCACAGTTCTCACTCATCCAGGGAGACACTGCATGGCCACCAGAAAGAAGACTGCCGGCAGGAAGAAATCCGCCAAGAAGTCCGCCAAGCGACCGGCCGCCCGCAAGAAGACGGCAAAGAGAGCCACCAAGAAGTCCTCGGGAAGAAGCGCGCGCCGAATCCCGCGTTCATGAAGACCCTTGCAGCCCAGCGCCAAGCTCGCCGCCGTCATCGGCAGTAACTCCATGCCGCGCACCCAGGTCATCAGCAAGCTCTGGGCGTACATCAAGCGGAACGGTCTGCAGGATGCCAAGAACCGCCGCGCGATCAACGCCGACGAGAAGCTCCGCCCGCTCTTCAATGGCAGGAGCCAGGTGACAATGTTCGATCTCGCCAAGATCGCGAACCAGAACCTCAGCTAGACCGGCTTCGCCGGGGCAGTTGCAAGGGCGCTCCCGCTGGAGCGCCCTTTTTTTGCTTCGCACGCCTCGCAATGACTCCCTTATCTTCCCATCCCTATGGCCGGCGAATACATCTTCACGATGCGCGACCTCCGAAAGGTCGTGCCCCCCTCCCGCGAGATCCTCAAGGGCATTTACCTGTCCTTCTTCCCCGGCGCCAAGATCGGCGTCCTGGGCGGGAACGGCGCGGGCAAGTCTTCCCTGCTCCGGATCATGGCGGGGGTGGACAAGGATTTCATGGGCGACGCTCGCCCCCTTCCCGGTACCCGGATCGGGTTTCTGCCCCAGGAGCCCGCAGCTCGACCCGGCGAAGGATGTCCGCGGCAACGTGATGGAAGGCGTCAAGGAGCAACAGGCGATTCTCGACCAGTTCAATGAGATCAGCGCCCGCTTCGCCGAGCCGATGGACGATGAGGAGATGACGCGGCTGCTGGAGAAGCAGGGGAACCTTCAGGAGCGCATCGACACGCTGGGTCTCTGGGAGCTGGACCACAAGATCGATCATGGCCATGGACGCGCTGCGGCTCCCTCCGGGCGACGCCGAGGTGGGTAAGATCTCAGGCGGCGAGCGGCGGCGGGTGGCGTTGTGCCGCCTGCTGCTGGAGCAACCGGACATGCTGCTCCTGGATGAGCCGACCAATCACCTGGATGCCGAGAGCGTCTGGTGGCTGGAGCGCTACCTGGCCGAGTTTCCCGGCACGGTCGTGGCGGTGACTCACGACCGCTACTTCCTGGACAACGTGGCCGGCTGGATCCTCGAGCTGTACCAGGGCGCGGGGATTCCGTGGGAGGGAAACTATTCCTCCTGGCTGGAGCAGAAGGAGCAGCGGCTGGGCCAGGAGGAGAAGCAGGCGTCGGCGCGCCAGAAGACGCTGCAGCGTGAGCTCGAGTGGGTGCGCATGTCGCCCCGGGCGCGCCAGGCCAAGAGCAAGGCCCGCATCACCCGGTATGAGGAGTTGCGCGAAGCCGCGGAGCGCCAGACCGAGGGCAATACCGAGATCCTGATCCCGGTGCCGGAGCGGCTGGGCGATGAAGTGGTAGTGGCAAAGGACCTCGCGAAGGGCTTCGGTGACCGGCTGCTGTTCGAGAATCTCAGCTTCTCGCTGCCGCGCGGCGGCATCGTCGGTGTGATCGGCCCCAACGGCGCCGGCAAGACCACGCTCTTCCGGATGATCACGGGCCAGGAGCAGCCGGACGCGGGCACACTCACCGTGGGCTCCACGGTGCAGATCGCCTACGTGGACCAGAGCCGCGACAGCCTCGACCCGAACAACACGGTCTACCAGGAGATCTCGGGCGGCCAGGACCAGCTCCAGTTCGGACGCCGCAGCGTCAATGCGCGGGCCTATGCCGCGGGCTTCAACTTCCGCGGAGCGGATCAGCAGAAGAAGGTGGGGACCCTGTCAGGCGGGGAGCGAAACCGGCTGCACCTCGCCAAGCTGCTCAAGAGCGGCGGCAACCTGCTGCTGCTCGACGAGCCCACCAACGATCTCGACGTGGATACCCTGCGGGCGCTGGAGGAGGCCCTGCTGGGATTCGCCGGCTGCGCGGTCGTGATCAGCCATGACCGCTGGTTCCTCGATCGCATCGCCACCCACATCCTCGCGTTCGAAGGCAACAGCGAGGTGGTGTGGTACGAGGGCAACTACCAGGAGTACGCCGCCGACTACCACAAGCGGAAGGGCGCCGCAGTGGATCAGCCGCACCGGATCCGGTACAAGAAGCTGGTGCATTAAGGGGGCAGCGGGGCAGCGGGGCAGCAGACACCACAACAGGTTATGGGGCATTCCCGGATCAGCATATAGAGAGCAGTACTGATACTGCCCCGCTGCCCCGCCGCCCCCCTGCCCCGCTATAATTGGCCATGCTGATTCAACAGACCCGCATCCCCTACCTTCCCGCACGCATCGAAGGCCTGGCGGCGCTCGCGATGAATCTCTGGTGGAGCTGGAGTCGCGAAGCCCGCGCGCTCTTCCAATCGATTGACGAGCCGCTCTGGCATTACACCCGGCACAATCCGCTAGAGCTGCTCTGCCGGGTGGATCCAGCCCGGATCGCCGCCTGCGCCAGCGACAGCGATTTCCTTCGCCGCTACGACGACGTGATGGAGCGGATGGCGCACGAGGCCGACTCCGGCAACACCTGGTTCGCGCGCAACTATCCCGACCTCAACGGCCGCCCGGTGGCCTATTTCTGTGCCGAGTTCGGGCTGCACAACTCGGTGCCGATTTACTCGGGCGGGCTGGGTGTGCTCGCCGGCGACCACTGCAAGTCTGCCAGCGATCTGGGCGTGCCGATGGTAGGCGTGGGATTGTTCTATCGCAAAGGTTACTTCGACCAGCGCCTGACGCTCGACGGCTGGCAGGAGGACAGTGACGTCGAATACGATGTCAGTGCCACGCCGCTCGTGCCGGTCTCAGCCTCCAGCCACCAGCCGTGGCTCACCACGGTTGAGACCTTCGGTAGGCCGGTTCATGTACGGGCATGGAAGATGATGGTCGGCCGGGTGCCGATTTATCTGCTGGATACCAACCTCGAGGCGAATCACCCGGACGACCGCGGCCTGATGAACAAGCTGTACGCCGGGCGGGCTGGAGCTGCGCCTGCGGCAGGAGTGGATCCTGGGAGTGGGAGGGGTCCGGGTGCTTCGCGCCATGGGAATCGATCCCGGCGTGTGGCACGCCAACGAAGGACATGCCGCGTTCATGCTGGTCGAGCGTATTCGCGAGCTGACCACGGGCGGAATGTCCTACCCGGAGGCCGTAAGGCAGGTCCGGGCCCAGAGTGTCTTCACCACCCATACGCCGGTTCCCGCGGGACATGACGCGTTCACCAACGACCAGATCGAGGCGTGTGCCGGACCGTTGTGGGAGCAGATGGGTGTAGACCGCGAGACGCTGTTCGCACTGGGGACCCACCCTGCCCTGCCGGGTCAGTTTCACATGACCGTCACCGCCATGAGACTCTCAGCCCGAGTGAACGGCGTCTCCCGGCGTCACGGTCAGGTCTCGCGCAACATCTGGCGGGAGCTCTGGCCCAATCGGCATTGGGAAGCCGTCCCTATCGGGCACGTGACCAACGGCGTGCACCTCGCCACATGGATGGCCACGCCCATCATGGCGGTGCTGGACGATCACCTCGGCCCCGGCTGGGGCGAGCGTCTCGAGGAGCCCGGCTTCTGGGACCGGGTGCTCACGCTGGATCATGCCCGGCTCTGGGAGGCGCACCTGCGGCAAAAGCGGGCCCTCGCGAGCTTCGTTCGAGAAGACGCGCGCCGCCGCTTTGCCGGTCAACTCAAGGAGGCGGCCCAGGTAGTCGGCGCCGGAACGCTGCTCGACCCGATGGCGTTCACCATCGGATTCGGACGCCGTTTTGCCACCTACAAGCGCGCCAACCTGATCTTCCGGAACATCTCCCGCCTGCGGCGATTGCTGGTGGATCCGTGGCGTCCGGTGCAGATCATCTTTGCCGGGAAGGCTCATCCGGCTGACAACCCGGGCAAGGAAGTGCTGCAGTCGGTCTATCAATTCACCCGTGACCCCGCCTTCGAGGGTCGCGTGGCGTTTCTTGAAGACTATGACATGCACCTGGCCCATCTGCTGGTGCAGGGTGTAGACCTGTGGCTCAATCTCCCCCGGGTTCCGCTGGAAGCATCGGGAACCAGCGGCATGAAGGCCGGGCTCAACGGCGTGCCGCATCTCAGTACGCTCGACGGCTGGTGGCAGGAGGGGTACGACGGTCTGAGCGGCTGGGCGATTTCCCCCGTGCCTGAAGACGAGGATGCGGATGCCTCGGATGCGGGGGACCTGTACCGGCTGCTCGAGGACCAGATCGTACCGCTCTATTACACCCGCAACGCCCAGGGTGTTCCGCTGGGATGGGTGGAGAAGATGCGGCACGCTCTCCGGCTCGCGGGTAGCCGGTTTACCGCGCGGAGGATGTTGCGCGATTACGTGCAGGAGTATTACGCGCCGGCGATTCACGGAGAGGGATCGGGCGACGATCCTCCCACGGCCTGAGGCAATGAGATGGCGACCTTGCGGCAGCCGCCCCGGCAGCCGGTTACCTCGATTCCGTCGCTCCGGACCGCCGGAGGCCAGCCGGTCTCCGTGGTTCACATAACAGCGGAATATCATCCCTACGCCCGGATCGGAGGTATGGCCGAAGCCGTCAGCGGCCTGGCAAACTTCCAACGCGCAGCCGGGCTCGACGTCGCCGCCATCATGCCCCTGTATCGCACGGTTCGGGATGCGGACCCGGACCTCGAGCCGGTGGGACAGCCCTTTCTGGTACCCATGGGCTCCCACTCGGAGGAGGCGAGAATCTTTCGGGCAGCTGGGCCCAGGGCCGGCCCGCAGGTCTTCTTCGTCGAGCACCTGGACTACTTCAACCGTCACGGTATCTACGGCGAGAACGCGATCGACTATCCCGATAACGCACGCCGCTTCGCCTTCTTCGCCCTGGCTGCGGTCAGCGCGCTGCCCCGGCTGGTGCCCGGCCCCATCGTGCTGCATGCGCATGACTGGCATACCGCGCTTTCGCTGGTGTATCTCCGTGCCTTGCTCCACGACCGATACTCGGCGGATACGACTACCGTGCTCTCAGTGCATAACCCCGGGTATCAGGGGCACTTTCCACCCGAGGTGATGCCCGAGATCGGATTGCCGTGGGAGCTGTACAACTGGAGGCAGCTGGAGTGGTACGGCAAGGTCAACTTCCTGAAAGGTGGCCTCGCCTTCGCGGACTTCGTCACCACGGTGAGCCCCACCCAGGCCGAGGAGCTCCGCACGCCCGGGGGTGGGTTCGGCCTGCACGACGTCTTTACCTGGCTGGGGGACCGGCTGGTTGGCGTGCTCAACGGGATCGATCAACGAACCTGGGATCCGGCCACCGACGCGCAGATCACGGCCCAGTACTCCGCCGAGAATCTGGAAGGGAAGCGCCGGTGCAAGGCGGCACTCCAGCGTTCATTCGGCCTGCCTCAGCGCCGTAAGGTTCCGCTCTTCGGCATGACTGGGCGGATGGTTACCCAAAAGGGGCTCGATCTGATCCTGCAAAGTGACGAGCTGCTGGCACTGGATGCGCAGTTCGTCTTCCTCGGCAGCGGGGAGCAGAAGTACGAGAGCGCGCTGGTGGAGCTGGCGACATCGGCGCCCGACCGGATCGGCGTGCAGCTCGATTTTACCGACCGGCTGGAGCACCGGCTCATGGCGGGAGCCGACCTATTTCTGATGCCGTCACTGTACGAGCCGTGTGGCCTGACGCAGATGCGGGCTCAGCGCTACGGGGCGCCGCCTATCGTGCGGAACGTGGGTGGTCTGGCCGATACCGTCGCGGACGAGGTGACGGGCTTCTCCTTCGAGGCCTATACCCCGGAGGCGTTTCAGGAAGCGGCCTTCCGCGCCCTCGACCGGTTCCGTCATCCGGCGAAATGGCAGTCGGTCGTGCGCCAGGGAATGGCGAGTGATTTCAGCTGGGAGCGCTCAGTGGCCACCTACATCGATGTTTACCGCCGCGCCTTGGCCTACTCACCCGGTGCCCGGTGAGTCCCCGTCCGACGGACTTCATTTTTACGCTGCATAGCCACCTGCCCTACGTGCTGCACCACGGGCGTTGGCCCCATGGGAGCGACTGGATCTGCGAGGCCGCGCTCGATACCTACCTGCCGCTGCTGGAAGTCCTCCGGGGCCTGGCTGCGGACGATGTGGCAGCGCCGGTCACCATCGGCTTCACCCCGATTCTCGCGAATCAGCTGACCAGTCCGGTCTTCGTCTCCGAAATGGAGACTTTTTTTGACCAGCGCATCAAGGCCTGCGATGAGGCCCCAGCTTCTTTGGCGGCGACGGGCGACAGTCACCTGCTGCCCCTGGTAGGGTTCTGGCGAGAGCGGCTGAGCCGCCTGCGGGACCTGTTCCATAGCATCGGAGGAGACCTGGTCGGCGCCTTCCGGACGCTGGAGGCGGCAGGCCGCATCGAGATCATCAGCTCCGCCGCGACCCATGGGTACCTGCCGCTGCTGGCCCGCGACGAGAGTATCCGGCTCCAACTGGCGGTCGGCGTCTCGGAGCATCGCCGCATCTTCGGGCGCTCGCCCAAGGGATGCTGGTTGCCCGAATGCGCCTACCGCCCGAGGGGGCCGTGGGAGCCCTGGCCCACCGCTCCTCGCACCGGTGTGCGGCGCGGCATCGAAGAGCATCTGGCCGACGCCGGCTACCAGTTCTTCTTCGTGGATGCGCACCTTGCCGCGGCCGGCCGCCCCCTCGGATTGTCAGGTGATCCGGCCGGAGACCCCAGCGTACATACGCCGCTCCGATCGGTCATCGAAGGCGAGCCGTTACGCTCGCCCTATCGGGCATACCGCGTGGCGCACGGCTCGGTTGCGGCGTATGTCCGCGATCCTCGCGCCTCAATGCAGGTCTGGAGTCGTTTTGAAGGCTATCCCGGAGACGAGTGGTACATGGAGTTCCACAAGATGCGCTGGCCCGGCGGCCTCAAGCTTTGGCGCGTAACCGGGCCGGGCGTGGATCTCGGCGAGAAGCAGCCATACAATCCCGAGGCCGCGGCCGGTAAGGCCCGGGACCACGCCAATCATTTCGCCCATCTGCTGGAGGGTATCGCGGCAGGACAGTCGCAGAACCGCGAGAGCGTGGTCGTGGCACCGTTCGACACGGAGCTCTTCGGCCATTGGTGGTTCGAGGGACCCAAGTTCTTGGAGCATGTGTACCGGGCCGCGGCCGGCAAGCGCGAAGTGATTCAGCCGGTCACCGGATCCAAGCACCTGGAAGCGCATCCGCCCCGCGCCGCGATCCGACTTCCCTGGGGCTCATGGGGCGCCAACGGCGACAGCAGCATGTGGCTCAGCGATCAGACCGCGTGGACCTGGGAGCGTCTCTGGCCGTTGGAGCAGTCGTTCTGGGACGTCGCGCCTGCCGCGCTTGCTTCGCCCGCGGCGCGTCCGGTCCTGGCACAGGCCGCGCGAGAGCTGCTGCTGGCCCAATCGTCCGACTGGCAGTTCATCATCTCGACCGGCGCCGCGGCAGACTATGCGGAGAAGCGATTCAGGGAACACTGCGAAGAGACCGAGAAGCTGATCGCCGCACTGGGTCCTGGCCGGGAAGGCGAACTCGAGTCGAGCCAGAAGCTTGCCGCGGAGCTGTACGAGCGCGATCACGTCTTTCCCAACGTGTTGGCCGCGGTCGCGGCCGCCCTGGGCGGGTCCCGCTCACTCGTGGTAGGCTGACCATGGCCCCACTCCGGTTCGTATTCGGGCTCCACTTGCACCAGCCGGTCGGCAACTTCGACCATGTGTTCGAGCAGCACGTCCAGGATGTATATCGACCCATCGTGGAGCGGTTGTCGGAGCGCGACTTCGTTCCGCTGGTGCTGCACCTGTCCGGGCCGCTCCTGGAGTGGCTGGAGCAGCACGACAGCTCGTACCTCGATCTGCTGGGCCGGTTGGTGGCGGACGGGAAGATCGAGCTCTTGCTTGCAGGGTTTTACGAGCCGGTGCTCGCCTCGATTCCCCGGGCTGACCGGGTCGAGCAGATCCAGTGGATGCGGGATGCCGTCCGGAACCGGTTCGGTGTGGATGCCCGCGGACTGTGGCTCACGGAACGGGTCTGGGAGCCGGAGCTCGCCGCCGACCTGGCAGATGCGGGCGTCCGCTATGCGCTGGTCGATGACCGGCATTTTCTGGTGACCGGCTTCAACAGCAATCAGCTGCACACGCCCTACTGGACCGAGAGCGACGGCAAGCGGGTCGCGCTCTTTCCCATCGATGAACGCCTGCGCTACCTGATTCCCTTTCGCCCACCGGAAGAGACCGCGGCGTACCTGCGAGAGCTGCGCAGCGCGGGTCACCAGTTGGCGGTGCTGGCAGACGACGGTGAGAAGTTCGGTGGCTGGCCCGGCACCAAGGAGTGGGTGTACGAGCGCGGCTGGCTCGACCACTTTACCGGCGCCATTGGCGGACTGGTCGAGGCAGGAGAGATCCAGCTGAGCACGCTGAGCGACGCCCTGGATACCGTGCCGAGCGGGGGGATTGCGTACCTGCCGACGGCGTCCTATCGAGAGATGGAAGGCTGGTCCCTTCCTCCCGATGCGGCGCTGCGGCTGATCCGGCTGGAGCGGAGCCTCGGCGAGGAGAGGATGGCCGGCCCCGACGGAGCCCTCATACGAGGAGCGCACTGGCGCAACTTCCTCACGAAGTACTCCGAGTCAAACCGCATGCACAAGAAAATGCAGGCGCTCTCGCTGCTGTCCCGCAAGCGGGGAGACCCGCCCTCTGCTCGCCGTGCAATCGGCCGGGCCCAGTGCAATGACGCCTACTGGCACGGCGTCTTCGGCGGACTCTACCTGCCGCACCTGAGGGAGGCAATCTGGAGAAACCTGGCGCTGGCCGAGGCCGAGCTCCGGCGGGCCGAAGGGCTCAGCGTGGAGATCCTGGATCTGGATGCGGATGGCCACGACGAGGTCTGGGTCCACTCCGATCAGTTCTCCGCCATCCTGAGTCCCCGACGGGGAGGCGCAGTGGAGGAGTACACGCTTTTCTCCAGGGGCATCAACTACGCCAACACGCTCACTCGACGGCGTGAGGCCTACCACGATACCGCACTCGAGCAGTACGCGGAGGCGAACGCCGGCTTCAATGGCGGCGCACCGAGCATCCACGACATCGAAGAAGGCGTCAGTCGGGGGGTCCGGCCACCGGTGGATTCCGAGCCGAGGGCGTTGTTACTCGAGAGAATCCTGTCAGGAGAGCTGACCCTCGAACAGTACGCGGCAGGGGATTATCGGCCGGCGCGCTCCTGGGCCCAGCTCCAATGTGCGGTGTCCATTGACCGGCAACACGACGTGGTGGCAATCGTGTGCACCTTTGGCGATGATCTGGAGAAAAGAGTCGAGTTTGCGGCCGACGGAAGTATGGCGGTGACTTACCAGTGGGACCCGTCGATCGGAAACCCGGACGATTGGTTCGCCACTGAGCTTTCGCTGTTCGCACCGCTTGAGGTTCGCTCGGACTCGCCGGCGGAGCTGTGGAGCTTTCCCATCGAGACGGTGGCCAAATCGGAGCGCGGCCTGGATCGCACCAAGCAGGGAGACTCGGTGACTCTCCGGTGGCCGGTGCAGCTGGGCAGGTCCGGGGTGCAGCTCTGGGCCCGGAGTGAACAGCTGGTGGAGGTAGGCGACGGTTCCTGACTAAAGCACCTGGGTGGCCCGCCGCTTGCCTTGCTGCGGCGCAACCCCGTCACCAGGTGCCTCCATGCTCCCGAACAGCGAAGTCGGGTCTGTCCGAACGCAAGTCGCTCCTCGCGCTTTGCGCGGCGCTGGCGCTCTCGGCCTGCTCCTCAAAGTACGCGGCGGTCCCGGCTCGCCTGGACCTCGCCCCATACGGCCGAGTCGCTGTCGTGGCCTTCTCTACCGAACAAGCCAACAGCGCCATGAGCGCCCTGGCAACCCAGCGCTTTGCGGAAGCGCTGCTGAGAAGCCAGTCCGGCATCGAGCTGCTGGAGCTCGGCGCCGCTGATTCCTCACTGAAGGGCTTCATGGCCAACGGGGACGGGGCCGCGCTCGCGCAGGCGCTGGGTCGCAACAAGGATGTTCCGGCGGTCTTCGTAGGTCAGCTGAAGGTGTCCGGCATCAAGCCCCGCGGCAAGATCAGTGTGTCCGGAGTGAATGTGCGCGCCGCCGTCTCAGCGGAGCTCACGGTTCGGCTGCTGTCCACCAAGACCGGCGGGACAGTATGGCGGTCGAGCTCCGCGGCCAATGGTACCGTGGGTAAACTGGGACTCTCCGGCTCCCTGCCCTCCGTTGCCATGCGCGACAAGGAGGAAGCCTACGGTGAAGTGGTGTCCCAGCTGATCACCGATGTGACCAGAGATCTGCGGCCCACCTGGGTCAAACAATAGCCCGGAGTCACTGCACAATCAGAGGCACGCGGTGCCAGGCGTTGTTGTTATAGCCTTTCACGTTCCACCTCTCGTTAACGGTAGCTGGCTGCGTCGAGTCCCGGTCCGTGGCTCGCGCCGCCAGCACGTGCCGTCCTCGCGGTAACGTCAGTTCTGCCTCCCAGAAACTCCAGGCCCAGCGCTCTCCTCCGGCGGTGATGGCAGCCGCCACCCAGCTCTCACCGGCATCGGGTGAGAGCTCCACTGCCCTGAGCGGTCGCCCTCCGGTACCTATGGCCCAGCCCTTCACCGTGACTTGGCCGGCGGCCACCGCTTCGGCACCGGCCGGCGACACGATGACACTGTTGACCGGCATTTCGGTGAGCGCGGTTCCCTGGCTCACGTCGCGCGGGTCGTGGGGATTCACCGTCCGCTGGAAACGGTAGGCTTTTGCTTGGAAGTAATTGTCCGACGGATTGTCCCTGAGAGTAATACGGCCCAGCCACTTCACGCTCCGAGCCCCGATCCACCCTGGCACGACGGCTCGGACAGGAAATCCATGCGAAGGTGGGAGCGGACCCCCATTCAGCGCGGTCGCGAGGAGAACGTCGCCGTTGAGAGCCTTGTCCAGATCGACGGAACCGCCGAATCCGAAGCGTGCGCCGTGACGTTCAACCTGATCCAGTCCCACGAACTCCACATGTCTGGCTTCGGGAGAACAGCCGACGGCCTGGAGGAGATCGGCCAGCGGCACCCCGCTCCAGCGACCAGTACTGATCGGCTCGGGGCCCCAGGGCAGCTCGCCCGGCAGCGGCCCCAGTGAGAGAAACTCCTCCCGGCGGAGACCGGCGCAGACCATTGTGGCAGTCACATGCCGCTGGGGAAAGGAGTCAGCCAGATCATTTAGCGAGAATTCGGCCTCCTGCTGCACCAGTCCTTCCACTCGCAACCGCCATGTCCCCGGGTCCACTACCGGCACCGGGGCATGGCTGCGGGTGAAGAAGCGGCTGGTGGGTGTGACGAGATGATCGGTGGGCACCGGCCAGGGTCCGGCGTTGAGCCCGTCGGTCCCGTGGACCACTCGGCCGGTCAAACTATGTGTCTCCGGAGCGTCGGTGACAAACTCGTCTCTCAGAAGGCACGATCCGGACCTACGGGGTCGCCGGCTCTTTCTTCGGCTCCAGCTTCAGGATCCAAAGCCCACTGTTGATGTCGGGCACGAAGATGTTGCCTTCCCTCACGACGGCCCCCCAGGCGAAAGTCGAACGGGGCCGAACGCCCAAAGAGTCCGCCGTGAGGATCCAGCTGATCTCCCGGCCCTGGCGCAGCAGATCGCCCTTCAGTTCGCCGGAGATATCCAGGGCCCGCGCGCCCCCCTGGTAGTTGCCGAGGTATAGGGTGTCCCCCGCCACCCAGACGTTGTGCACCCCTCCATCAGTGGGCTCGTACCACGCCACCTCTTTGGGCCGCTGAATGTTCGACACGTCGATGACATGCAGCCGCCCGAACGTCAGGTCATTGCCGCCGACCAGGCCCTGGGCCGGTTTCGAGGCGTACACTTCGTCGCCCACGAAGACGTAGTTGCCGTGACGCCACGCGGTGTGGGTACCCCGCGGGCCGAGGCCATACAGCTGATCTACCCGGGAATAGGTTTCGTTCAGATCGTACTTGTACTGCGAGACCAGCTTGGGTGCTTGCGGCGTACCTCCCTTGATGCCGTTCCCCACGTCGAGGATCACCAGCCCATCGTTCCAGTAGCTCAGGTACGCCAGCCCGTCCGTCACCGCTACATCGTGGACGTACCGCCCAGCCTCGGTCTGCTCGGTCTGCCACCGCGCGACCTCGCGCGGTTTCGACGGATCGCGGATGTCGATCACCCGCATCGAGCCGGTGGCATCGTCGGTGAGGTACACATGGCCCTGCGACACGTAGCTGGAATGAACCCCGCCGGTGACGGTCTCAGTGTATTCGGACACAGGCTTGGGGTGGCAGGGATCGCTCGCGTCGAAGACCACGATGCCGTTCTTCCGGTCGGAGGCGCCCTCCCGGGAGAACACGCCGTAGCGCCCGTCTTCCGTGGTCATCACGTCGTTGACCAGACGGGCGTTGGTCATCATCGAGTCAACGATTTTCGGAGCGGCAGGATCGGCGACATCGATAGCGTAGACCCGATCCGCGATGGTCGTCAGGTAGGCACACTTGCCGGAGGGATGCACCCATACCTCGGCAGCACGGAACGCCAGTGGCACCCGGCCCTGTACGATCATGCCGCGTCCCACGCGTCGGGGCTCGACCTGGATGACAGCGTCGGCGGAACGGTCTCCGATCGCGCCGGTGACGGTGTACTTGCCCGGCGTCTCCGCCACGAACGCTCCGGCTTCATCGACTTGCGCCACACCCGAGGATGACATCGCGCTGACGGACCAGCGCACCAGAGGGTCGGCGAGCGCCTTGCCCTTGGCATCCTGTGCCCGCGGCCTGAGACGAACCACGTCGCCGGTCTTGACCGTCTTGAGCGTTGGCTCCAGCGACAGCCGCGCCACCGTGTTGGGAACGATCCGCAGCTTGAGCTTCGAGACGGCGGCTCCGCTCCTCGCGGTGATCGTCGCCTCGCCCGGTGCCAGAGCAACCAATCTGCCATCGGTGGTGACGTTAGCTACGCGCGGAGTGCTCGAAGAAAAGCTCACCGGGTCGGTTCGACGGTCCCCCTGTGCGCTGTAGGGAGTGCCGGACAGCGTCAAGCGGGCACCGGCCAGCAGAGTGGACGGCCCCGGATGAACCTCGATCCGGCTCGCGGGGAGAGGCAGAACGCGGACGACCGCCTGGCCCATGACATGCCTGGTGCTGTCCCCGGTCGCCATGGCAAACACATGCACGTATCCGGCGTACCCTGCCTTTACCAGGCCGGTAGAGTCTACGCTTCCCTCGCCGTGGCCAAACCACTGGATGGGAGCATTTGGGATCGGGCGGCCGGTGGTGTCGCGAGCGGTGGCGGAGAGCCGGAGAGTCTGGCCGATCCGCACTTCAGCCTGTGCGGGAACCACGTCGATGCGGGTAACCGGCGACTGCGCCGTGACGGCCGTGGCCTGCGCGAGCATGAGAGCGAAGCCGAGGTACATGCCAGTGCCTCCGATGATTGACAAAGGTCGCTTGTAGGAGCGTGGAAGATATCCCGGAGGGGCGCCCTCGCCAGACGCGCCCGCCGCCTGCTGAGAGAGCAGACGGCGGAGTCAGCTTCGGAGTTTCGACGAGATCATGTGGGGCTGGCCGGCCGTCCGGGAGGGATCCGTTTCTCGGCCCGTCCTTTGACGTAGGCATAGACAGCCCGGGTTTGCTCGGGGCTCATAGTCCCCTTGAAAGCGGGCATACCGCGCTCCGGACGCCCTTCGGTGACCACCTGCACAAACGTGGCCTCGGTGTCGATCGGCCCGCCCGGCGCCAGTGATACCAGCAGATTGGCCGCGACCGGGTTGGGCAACACATCCTGACCATGGCACCGGGCGCAGTTCACGCTGTACTGTCGCCATCCCTCGTATTCGATCTTGCTCACCTTCGGCGCACCGCCGCCTGCCGGGGCCGGAGCCGCGGCGCCAGCGGGCGGCGTATCCCTCGCCGTCTGGGGGTCGGGCAGGATCGGCGGCGTGGCGACATCTGGCCGGGTGCTCTCGCCGGTCGCAGTGTCCGAAAGCGTGTCCATGGGGGCGGCGGCGGTGTCGTCGCTGCGTCGGCTGCTGCACGCCGCCAGCGTTCCCAGCATCATCACGGCCACTGCACCAGCCATTGACGTAGTAAGCAAGCTCATTTTCCAACCCTCTTCCGTTAACCCTCAGATTTCACTGCCGGCCGCCCAGGTCGAACCTTCCCATCGCTGCGCCCTTTCACATAGGCGTGGATCGCCTCGATCTTGTCCATCTCCAGGCCCAGCGGACACCACGCGGGCATCCCTTTCTCGGGCCGTCCGGCGCAGACGGTCTGCACGAACAATTCCTTGGTATTGATCGGACCATCGGGCTTGAGCGACGTCACCAGGTGGGGCGCGATGGTTGTACCCATCACGTCCTCGCCATGGCACCGGGCGCAGTTCAGGTTGTACTGCTTCCACCCATCGTAGACCTGCTGCGACACTGTATCCAGCGGGGCCTGATGGTAGGCGTCCCGCAGCGGGGCGCCGGCCTGGGCAGCACCAGCCGGTGCGTCACTCGGTTCCGCGGCGGGCGACGCTGGTGCGGGTGTAGCGGCCGGCGCGGTATCGGCGGGGGCCGGAGCCGCCGGACGCGGAGCCCTCGGCGCCGGCTTTGGCGCCGCCGGCTTGCGAGGCGCCGGCGCAGCTGAAGCCGACGCGGTAGGCGCCCGCACCGAATCGCGCCGAACGGTTCGAGCACTGTCAGTGGGGACTGGAGCGGAGTCAGCGCGGCTGGTGGCGGAGTCCGCTGGAGCCGGAGCCACAGTCCCGGTCGTGTCGGTGGCCGGTGCGTCCCCCGTGCGCCGATCGCCACAACCCAGGAACATCGAGACGAAAAGAATGTTTACTAACACGAAGCTCGGACGACCACCGATCATTGGGCGCATCCTTTCGAGTTGGAGGGGCCCGATCGGGCCGGCCGCTATTGGGTGAAAGATCGTGCCTGCTGAAGGAATGCTAGGTGACGCAGGTCACTAGCAGGGTGAAATGATGACTCTCATCCGACGAGGAATTATTATCCGGCCATGACTACGCCCGCGGCAACGAAAACGGTAACACTTGGTCTGGTGCAGATGAGCTGCACCGATGATCCCAAGGCCAACATGGCCAAGGCGGTCCAGGGGGTGCGGGACGCGGCCAAGCGGGGCGCCCAGATCGTGTGTCTCCAGGAGCTGTTCCTCAGTCCGTACTTCTGCCAGACCGAGGACCACGCCTTCTTTGGGCTGGCCGAGCCGGTGCCCGGGCCCTCGACGGAGACGCTGGGCCGTCTGGCCGGGGAGCTGGGTGTGGTGATCATCGCCTCGTTGTTCGAGAAGCGGGCCGAGGGACTCTATCACAACACCGCGGCGATCATCGATGCCGACGGGCGCTTCCTGGGCAAATACCGGAAGATGCACATCCCTGACGATCCGCAATACTACGAGAAGTTCTATTTCACTCCCGGAGATCTCGGCTTCCGCAGCTGGGACACCCGTTTCGGCCGCGTCGGCGTCCTGGTATGCTGGGATCAGTGGTACCCGGAGGCGGCCCGCCTCACCGCCATGAGTGGGGCCCAGATCCTGTTCTATCCCACCGCAATCGGATGGCTGCCCGGTGAGAAGGCGGAGCACGGAGCGCAGCAGCAGGCCGCCTGGGAAACGATTCAGCGCAGTCATGGCATCGCGAACGGACTCTACGTCTGTGCCGTCAACCGCGTGGGATACGAGAAAGGCCCCAGCGGCGGTTTGGAGTTCTGGGGCGGCAGCTTCGTGTCCGATCCGGGCGGGCGGGTGCTGGTGAAGGGCGGCACCGGCGAAGAAGTGCTCACCGCTACGCTGGACCTCGGCAAGGTGGATGCGAGCCGAACCCACTGGCCGTTCCTGCGTGATCGCCGGATCGACGCCTACGCCGACATCACCAAGCGATACCTGGACTGAACAGCGTAAACGGTGAACAATGAACGGTGAACGGGCCCTGCCCCACTCACACCCGTTTACCGTTTACCGTTTACCGTTCACGCTTTTATGACACCCACGCCCTCCCAGCTCGGATATCGGATGCCCGCCGAGTGGGAGCCCCATCGCGGCACCTGGCTCAGCTGGCCCCATAAAGAGGCTTCGTGGCCCGGCAAGTTTGGGCCGGTGCCGAAGATCTTCGCCCGCATGGTGCGACACCTCGCCGACCACGAGGAGGTGCACATCAACGTTGCCGGCCCGGGCATGGAGCACGAGGTTCGGCGGCTCCTGGCCGACGAGGGCGCCGGTAGCGGCAACGTCTTCTACCACCATCACCCCACCAACGACGCCTGGTGTCGCGACCACGGCCCCATTTTCCTGGAGAGGAACCACGGGTCGGGGCCGTCTCAGGCGATCGTGGACTGGGGCTACAACGCCTGGGGCGGGAAGTATCCGCCGTACGATCTGGACGATGTGATTCCCACGAAGATTGCCGCGGAGCTCGGCCTTCCGGTCTTTGCCCCGGGAATCGTGATGGAGGGTGGTTCGATTGACGTGAACGGCGCCGGCACGCTGCTGACGACGGAGGCCTGCCTCCTGAACCCCAACCGCAATCCCCACCTGGATCGTGGCGCCATCGAAGACTACCTCCGCGGATATCTCGGCGTGTCGCACATCCTCTGGCTGGGAGACGGGATCGCGGGCGACGACACCGATGGCCACGTGGACGACCTTACCCGGTTCGTGAACCCCACCACGGTCGTCACCGTCGTGGAGGACGACCCTTCGGATCAAAACTACGAGCCGCTCCAGAGCAACCTGGAGCGGCTCAATCGAATGACCGATCAGGACGGCCGGCCGCTCAACGTCCTGACCCTGCCGATGCCGCGTCCGCTGTACCACGACGGCCAGCGGCTGCCGGCCAGCTACGCCAACTTCTACATCGCCAACGGAATCGTGCTCCTGCCGACGTACGACCCGGCAGCCGACGAGCGTGCGTGCGCCACGTTACAGGCCGTTTTTCCCGACCGAGAAATCGTCGGCATCGACTGCACCGACCTGGTCTGGGGACTGGGCGCTTTTCACTGTGTCACCCAGCAGTGGCCGTCTGTACTGAGTGAGCGGGAAAGAAAGCGTGAGCGGGAAAAGCCAATAGCCCCGTACGCTTCCCGCTTACGCTGTCGCAGTTCCCGCTTACGCAGTTCTTACCCCTTCTCCCAGGTCCCGACCAGCGCCGCCCGCCGTCCACCGCAGCTGTCGGCTCCAATCCCGGCGATCTGCAGCTGATCCTCAGTCCGGCTCACTACGTATCGTGCCGGCGCGGTTTGGCACGCGAGCGTGCTGGAGTCAGCCTGGAACAGCAACGTATCTCCCTTGAAGCTTGCCCGGCTCTTCATCACCGAGTCGGCCCACCGGCGGGACGGCAACGTCAGCTCTACCCCGCCGTTGGACGCGAGCTTCATGCGGACCTCGCCTTCGCCGTACAGCTCTCGCTTCCAGCTACCGGCGTACCTGCCTCCTTCTCCCGAGCAGGCAATCAGCAGCGGGACGGCCGTTAGAAACGCCCTGGCCATGTGCTTCAACCGCAGTGCAGCAATCACAGGCATCACTCTCCTCTCCTCGAGGCTGAGCACCAGCACTACCGCGGCTGAAGCTCGGCCGTGGGAATCGGCAGTGTAGGAAAGATCACGTCCGGCGGCGGACCCACCCGGTCGAACGACTGTAGCGCGGCTGTCAGACCATAGCGCCGATAGTCGATCCAGCTGTGCGCCCCCTCGTACATCAAGGAATAGCGCTTGTTATAGAGCAGCTCGGCCAGCAGCGATGGCTGATCAACCACCCCGGCGTACGGAGCCAGGCCACCGGAGGTCTGCCGCACCAGGTCGATGTCGAGCAGGGCGTTGGCCAAATCGCTCTGCCCGATCAATGCCTCGGCCCGGAGCAGAATCAGCTCCTCGTTCTTGATCAAGGGAATCGGGGTGCTCGGGCTGGGATAGCGGATCCAGCCCAGATCCGAGCTGATCTGTTGGATCGGAACGGTGTTGGTGGTTCCGCCCGACCGGGAGGGCCGGGGCACCAGCTTCGAGACAAAGCGTTGATCGAGCGCGCCCCCGGTCTGAAGCTGGGCCTGGGTCCGCAGCGAGGGGTGGCCGAAGTTTTCGCTGGTCTGGTCACTGACCGCGAGCGGGTTGGCCACATCACCGGGACCGGTGCCGAAATCCATGTACACGCCGGTCGAGAGCGGAAGGCCCGTGTTGAGGAACGATTGGCCCAGGAACGTGAGCGCGTTCGCGAAATCTCCGCGGTACACCGCGACCCGTGCCCGCAAGGCGCGGTTGAACTGGAGAAACGTTGCCGGCGTATTGAAGCCGGTGAACCCGGCGGGCAGCGTAAAGGGAAACGCGGTGCCCACGAGCTCGGTGGCAGCCTGATCGAGCAGGGCGATGACATGGTTCCAGGCTTCCGCATTGGTGACAAACGGAGCGGGGGTACCGCTGGCATCGGTGCCGACATCGATCGGGATCTGGTCCTGAGTGTGGGAAGACAGGACGATGATGAAGTTGTACGCCTGCAGCGTGTGAGCAAATCCGCTTACCGCGCCCTGCTGCTCGGCGGAGAGGGCGCTGGCTGTGCCGATAACGGCAAGGAGGTCGTTCGCACTCCGGATGGCCGAATAGGGCTCCAGCCAGTGGTCGCCGCCGAAGGCGCGGCTGCCCGGATCGAGCGGCCCTTGCATCATTTCCTGCACGAACCGGGGGTCAGCCGGATCGATGCGGTACGCCTCCCGGCCGAAGATCGCGCCGTCCAGGGCCCAGTCCGCCACGTCCTGGCGAGTGGCGATCAGAATTCCGTTGACGGCAGCTCCCACCTGGGCGGCCGAGGGATTGGGCCCGATCACATCGGGACTGTTGGGGTTCGTGATGTCGTAGTTGCATGCGCCAGCACTGAAAAACGTCAGCAGCAGCGCCGCGCCGGCCAGCTTGATAGGCGTCATGGTCAGAACCCCAAGTCGATCGAGAAGAAGAAGCTGCGACTCGGCGGGAATGGAGCCACATCGATGTTCCGCACGATCGCCTGGTTGGCGAAGTTGCTCACTTCCGGGTCAAGTCCACGATACGGCGTGGAGCGCAACAGGTTCCGACCGGTGAGAGACAGTCGGGCGAATCGGACCCCGCCGCCGAACAGTCGGGAGGTCCACTGCTGAGGCAGATTGTAGGACAGATTCACCTCTCGAAGCTTGAGATAGGAGCCGTTCTGGATGTAGGGATCGCTGAACCCCACGCCAAAGCGGTTGATACGATCGGCCCCGCCATGTTCGGCTGTGTAGTCCGCGGAATTGGCGGTGATATCGTACAGAAACTCGGTCAGGTTGATGATGTCCCCGCCGTACTTCCAATCGAACAGGAAACCCAGCGTGAAGGCGTGGAAGTCGATGTCGTTGGAGAAGGACATCTGGAAGTCAGGATTGGCGTCGCCCACCTTGCCCGCGATCGGGTTTCCGGCGGCATCAGTGCCCACCAGTCCGAATATCTGAGTCGGCGAGCTGTCCTGCTCGATCTGGAAGGTTCCCAGCGAGAGAGCGAAGCCTCCGGTCTGGAACGCAGGCACGTTCAGCTCGGTGACCTTAGCCCGGTTGGCAAAGAACGTAGTCCGGAAGACCCAGTTCACGTCCTTACTCTGGACCGGTTGTAACGTCAGCGACGCCTCAATCCCCCGGTTACGCATCCGGCCCCCGTTGCCGAAGACGCGGAGCTCCTGGCCCACTGAGGGCGCGACTGTCTGCTCCAGGATGAGGTCGCGGATGTTGCGTTGATACAGCGTCAGGGTCAGCTCGGCGCGCCCGTTCGCCAGCGTGGCATCGAAGCCCCCCTCAAACTCCTCCTGTCGCTCGGGCTGAATGGTCGGATCGCCGGCCCGGTTCCCGATGTAGGTGCCGAACTGACCGCCGATGGTACCGGTTGTGTCGGTCACGAACTTCGATCCGAACAGCGCCCGGTTTCCGGTCTGCCCGTACGCGCCGCGCACCTTGATTTCTTGCACGCCGCCGAAGGGACGAACAAACCGGTATGAGGCAGCCAACTTTGGATAATAGAAGAACTTATCGGTGTCCCCGTTCGAGCTGCTGCGGTCGGCCCGAACGCCTGCCGTGAGCAGCAGCCTCCGGTTGGCCAGCAGCACTTCTTCCTGCGCGAAGATGCCCAGGTCCCTGACCGGCTCGATCCGAGAGGACACGGTCTGGCTGGTCGTCTGCTGCGGGCTCTCCTGTCCTGCCAGGAGCGTGCGCGCCAGAATCTGAGTGGCGTAGAGCCGGCGGTCCTCGTACTGGATCCCACCGGACGTGGTGAACTGCGTCCCCTCATCCGACGCCGCCGGATTATAGGTATGACTCACATTGAGTGCGGCGTTCAGGTTCCGGTTCGACGATTTACCTACCACCACCGTTCCCGGCTGCCCATCGTCATCCTCGTATTGCAGCTCGGGTGGAGAGACCAGATTGTTGTCCTGCTGGAAATAGTCCACCCCTCCGATACCGCTGAACTGCAGGGTGCTCTTAGCCGAGCGCACGGGAGTCCAGCGGAGCGTCGTGGTACCCAGGATCCGCCAGACATCTTCTTCGTTGGTGAGGAAATTGAATGTCTGCAGCGGATTGCTGGCTGCGAAGATATTGGCCGGGAAGTCTGACTCCAGCAGGTCGTCCTGAATGCCCCCGTCCGGCAGAAGGTTGATGAAGCTCGGAGTAGCCGAGAACGCCACGTACGGGCTGGTGCCGGAATTGTCGTTGTTGGACAACCCCCGATCCGAAGTACTGTGGGTTCCGTCCAGATTGACCTGAAGCTGGAAACCTTTGCCCAACTCCTGATCGAGGTTGGACCGGAGGGACTGCTTCTGGTAACCGGTCCCGAGGGCAATCCCCGCGTCATCCTTGACCAGACCAGAGACGTAATACTGCGTGTTCTCAGTGCCGCCGCTCACGCTGGCGTTGGTCTCGTAGGAGAGCGCTTCGCGGCCGTAGAGCTCGTCCTCGAAGTTGTAGGATACCCCGGGCTGGAACGCGGCGGTGACCCCAGCCGTATCCGAGAAGACTGACAGCGCCTCATCCAGTGTGGCGAAGGTCCGCGAGCCAAGCTGGTTGGCCCGAGAGGAGAAGCCGAACTTCTGGGATATGCCGAACTGCGGCTTCCCGGCCTGGCCGCGTTTGGTCGTGATGATCACGACCCCATTGGTGGCCTTCGAGCCGTAGATGGCCGCCGCCGAACCACCCTTGAGGACCTCGATCCGCTCGATGTCCTGGGGGTTGAGGTCGGCGATGCGATTCACCGGATTGTCCTGGTTGCGTGGGTTCCCACCGCACTGGGCGCAACTGACCGCGTTCTGGCCGTTGGGAATGGCCGCGTTACTGACCACGATGCCATCCACCACATAGAGCGGATCGACACTGGCGTTGATGGTGGACACGCCCCGCAAGTTTAGCTGGTAGCCACCACCCGGCGCTCCGGAGTTGGCCTGGATGTAGGCGCCCGGAATCTTGCCCTGCAGGGCGCTCTCGAGGGTCTGGGCAGGGGCCCGACTCAGCTCGCCGGCGGAAACCGTCGCCACCGCATTCGGCAGGTTCTGTCGCTCGACACCCGTCGCCTGTCCGGTAATGACGATCTCTTCCAATTTGAAGACGTCGGGCTCGAGCGCCACGTTGGCCGAGGCTTGCGATTCAGGAACGGTGATTCGCTGGTGCTTGAAGCCGATGGCGCGGACTACCAGGGTCTGTTCGCCGTCCGGCACCCCGACGACATAGTTTCCGTCACTGTTGGTCTCGGCCACGATTCCGGTGCCGCTTACCGCGATAGTTGCTCCGGCAAGCCCCTGCTCGGTTGTGGCGTTGGTGACTCGCCCGGCGACCTCGCGAGCCTGACCCGCCGCCACTTGAACGCCCAACAGGAGGAACGAAACGAAAGTGCCGCACACGCGAAGAGCCATGGCGCCTCCAAGGATTTCTGGGAATGCTTCGGAATTGACCCTACAGTGCATCTGGACCGGACGGTGCGCAAGGCGTCCGCCTACCGCCGCTCCGCCCTGCCACGCAGCAGCCACCACACTGTCACAGCAGCCAGACGCGCGGTCTGGCCGTCTCGATCGACTGCGGGGTTGAGCTCGACGATATCGGCCGAGGACACGGCCCCCGAACGCCCTGCTTGGTACGCCGCCTCGATCCAGAGGTCGCTGCTGAGGCCGGCAGCGTTGGGGGCGCTGACACCGGGCGCCTCTGCCTCGCTCACGGCGTCCAGGTCGAACGACACCAGCGTGGGGCTGTCGCTGGAGCGGTAGAGCTGCGCGATCCGCTCGGGAGTGACATCGTCGCGCCACACCAGGCGGCCGTGACGCTCGACGAAGGCGGCATGAGTGCGGGCCACAGCCTGGGGCTGCACTCCGGCCACCGAGTAGCGCCGGCAGGCTCCCGACCGATCTTCCAGCGCCTGGCGGAAGGGCGACCCGGAGTGGGCTTTCCCGCTGGCGAGCTCGCGCACATCGGTATGGGCGTCCCAGTTGAGGATCTCTACCTTGCGACCCGCCAGCGCATAGCCCACGAAATGACCATAGGACGTCTCGTGTCCGCCGCCGAGCACAATTACAAAGCACCTCGCTCGATGTGCGGCGCGAGGGTCTCGCCGAGACGTTGCTGATCGGCCTCGACGTCGCCTGACACCGCCAGGTCTCCGAGATCCCGGCTGCGGCCGATCAGCTCCTCGAAGCGCTCCGAGCGGGCATCCGGAGTGAAGCGATACAGCGCTGCACGTATCGCAGCCGGTCCCTGTGCCGCACCAACCCGCCCCCCGTTACGCCGCACGCCCTCATCGGAGGGAAAACCCAGCATTACCACGTCGGGGTGATCCGCCGGACCAAGGCGGCTCCCGAGAAGACGACCGAAGCGCGGGTCATCGGCCGCGGTATCGCGCTGCGCGACGTCAGCGGGTGTGATTCGGTTCACGCGGCGCCGTCCATTGCGTCGTTCCCCCTATGACAGTCATGACACACGCATTGGGGCGAAAGTGATAGATCCACTGGTTCACATCAGGGGCGTCGATGACCGCGAAGTCAGCCGCTTTGCCGGGTTCCAGAGACCCGACCTGGTCGTCCTTTCCGACGGCGCGGGCCGCGTAGATCGTGGCGCCCTTGAGCGCCTCCGATGGAGACATGCGCTGAAGGAGACATGCGAGGGTTAGTGCCAGCGGAAGGTGGTAGCTGGGGGCCGAGCCGGGATTGAAGTCGGAGGCCACGGCGACTGCGACGCCCGCCTCGATCAGCCGGCGAGCGGGCATCGGGGGCTGGCCCAGATACAGTGAGGCAATGGGAAGACTCACCGCCACCACTCCCGCGGCAGCCATGGCCGCGATGCCCCGCTCCGAGATGTGCTCCAGATGATCGGCACTCAGCGCCTTGAGCTCGGCCGCCAGCTCGGCGCCTCCACCCTCACTCAGCTGATCGGCGTGCAGCTTGGCGGAAAGCCCGGACTTCTGGCCGGCTCGAAGGATCCGCCGCGCCTCGGCCGCGCTGAACGCTGACTCCTCCACGAACACGTCACAGCAGGCCGCCAGCTTCTCCTTCGCCAGCGCAGGAATCATCCGATCGGCCAACAGGTCCACGTACCCGGCACGGTTGTCCCGGAACTCCGGCGGCACGACATGCGCGCCGAGAAACGTCGGCACCAGGCGGACCGGCTGGTCGTTCGCCAACTGACGATAGACCCGGAGCAGCTTGAGCTCGCCATCCGGCTCGAGGCCGTAGCCGCTCTTGCACTCCACCGTGGTGACGCCGAGCGTCGAGCATCTCCCGGAGAAACCCGGCGGCTCGCCCCAGCAGATCCGCCTCGCTGGCCGCCCTGGTCTCGCGTACGGTGGACATGATGCCACCGCCGGCGCGCGCGATGTCGAGATAGCTCCGGCCTCGAAGCCGCTGCTCGAACTCGTCTGCCCGCCAGCCGGCAAAGGCCAGGTGAGTGTGGCAGTCCACCAGCCCGGGAATTACCAGCCGGCCACCCGCGTCGATCCGCTCGGCCCGCCGGTACTCAGTAGGCAATTCCTTCTCGAGACCGACCCACTGGATGACGTCGTCATCCCACGCCATGGCCGCGTCCTGAATGGCGCGAACATCTCCCTGCCCGCCCTCCGCCGTGCAGGTCGCTAGCTGGACGATGTTGACCAACACCTTCATGCGAAACTGCTCGCCAAGCTCCACCACAGCGGGAAAGAGGACAGTTCTCCTTCCCTCTGAGGTGAAACAAGTGAATCGGGGCTCATTCAGTTGATCATTGGTAGGTCGACGCCGCGCTTCTTGGCAGTCTCGATGGCGATGTCATAACCCGCGTCCGCGTGCCGCATAACCCCGGTGCCGGGATCCGCGGTCAGGACCCGTTGCAGACGCTCGTCAGCGCTCTTGCTCCCGTCGGCCACCGAGACCATTCCCGCGTGGATCGAATAGCCTATGCCCACGCCGCCGCCATGATGCAGTGACACCCAGCTCGCTCCACACGCGGTATTCAGCATCGCGTTCAACAGCGGCCAATCGGCAATGGCATCAGACCCGTCCAGCATCGCCTCGGTTTCCCGGTTGGGTGACGCGACCGATCCGGTGTCCAGATGATCCCGCCCGATCACGATCGGTGCGGCCACCCGCCCCTTCTTCACCAGCCAGTTGAATCGGGCGCCCAGCTCGGCCCGCTCACCGTACTCCAGCCAGCAGATGCGGGCGGGGAGCCCCTGGAAGGCCACCCGCTGCTGCGCCTGGTGGATCCAGCGAGCCAACGCCGCCTTGTGGGGAAATGTCTCCAGCACCGCGCGGTCAGTTTCCGCGATGTCGGACGGTTCCCCGGACAGCGCTACCCACCGAAATGGCCCGGCCCCGCGGCAGAACAGAGGCCGGATGAAGGCCGGCACGAATCCCGGTATGTCGAAGGCTTCCGACATACCTCTCCGGTCGGCTACCTGCCCCCGGAGGTTGTTCCCGTAGTCGAACGCGACGGCGCCGCGAGCCTTGAGGTCGAGCATCGCGCGCACGTGCGTCGTCATCGTGTCGAGCACCCGGTCTTCGTAGCCGGCGGGGTCCGCCTCCCGGGCAGCCGCCGCCGACTCCAGCGTCATGCCCGCGGGGATGTACCCCAGCTGAAGATCGTGGGCCGAGGTCTGGTCGGTGAGAACATCGGGCACCACTCCCCGGCGGACCAGCTCCGGCAACACCTCGGCGATGTTCCCGACCAGTCCCACCGACAGAGCTTTTCGCGCCAGGCGGGCCTCGTCCAGCAGCCGCAAGGCGGTGTCGAGGTTGGTCTCCAGCCGGTCGCAGTAGCGGGTCTCCACCCGTCGCCGGATGCGCTCCTCATCGACATCCACCCCCAGGAACGCGGCGCCGTTCATCGTGGCCGCGAGCGGCTGGGCCCCGCCCATGCCGCCCAGGCCGCCAGTCACCACCAGCCGCCCCTCCAGCGATCCACCGAAGTGCTGCCGGGCGCACTCGGCAAAGGTCTCGTAGGTGCCCTGGAGAATTCCCTGAGTGCCGATGTAGATCCATGACCCGGCGGTCATCTGGCCGTACATGGTCAGCCCCATGGCGTCGAGCCGGCGGAATTCGTCCCAGGTGGCCCAGCGGGGCACCAGGTTGGCGTTGGCGATCAGGACCCTCGGCGCCTGATCGTGGGTGCGGAAGACGCCGACCGGCTTGCCGCTCTGCACCAGCAGCGTCTCGTCGTTCTCCAGCCGGCGCAGCGTGCTGACGATGCGCTCGTAGCACTCCCAGTTTCGCGCCGCCTTGCCGCCCCCACCGTAGACAATCAGCTCTTCAGGCCGCTCGGCCACGCCGGGTCGAGGTTGTTCATCAGCATTCGGAGGGCGGCCTCCTGGTGCCAGCCCTTGCAGGACAAGGCGGTTCCGGTAGGGGCTTTGATGGTGTGCAGTTGGGACGCTGAGGCCACGGGAGACCCTCCGAAGGATGTCATCCTGAGCGCAGCGAAAGGATCTCTCGATGGCCCTTGAGAGATCCTTCGGTCGCGAAGCCTGCCCTCGAGCGCAGCGAAGGGCTCCCTCAGGATGACAGTCGAAGTCTAAAGCCTAGCCATCTCTCCAAACCCCTGCAACCTTTTGGGCCACCGGACGATCCAATCTCTCCGCGATGACTCAACTCGGCTGTGGAGTGGCAACCCTGGAGCACGAACAGACCGGCAGGCCCGATTCGGACGCTGTGGATGCGACGCTGGCTGCCAGCGGCGATGCGAGTGCATTCGAACGGCTCTACCGGCACCATGTGCCAAGGATCTACAGCCTGGTCCGGCGCATGATCAACGACGACGATGCCGACGAGGTCACTCAGGACGTGTTCGTGCGAGCCTGGCAGAAACTGGGAACCTTCCGCGGTGAGGCCGCTTTCGGCACCTGGCTGCACCGCTTGGCCATTAACGTGATTCTGGCGCGGCGAGAGACGCTCGGCACCCGCCGCAAGCGGTATCTGGAGGGCGACGCGATGCTGGAATTCATTCCGGCCCGTAAGCCGGGGCCAGAGCTGGCCCTGGACTTCGAGAGTGCGATGGCGCGCCTGCCGGAGGGCGCCAAGGAGGTCTTCGTCCTCCACGATGTCGAGGGATACCGACACGAGGAGATCGCGGAAATGTTGGGATTGGCTACCGGCACGTCGAAGTCACAGCTGCATCGGGCGCGTCTGGCGTTGCGTCGGCACCTCGAGCGGTAGAAGGGAGAGCACCATGAGCGATCGCTGGATGGAACGGCTTTCGGAGTACCTCGATGATGAGTTGCCCCCACGGGACCGCCTGGCGCTGGAAGCGCATCTCGAAAGCTGCGGAGATTGCGCCGCGATCCTGAGCGATCTGCGCCGTGTGGTAGACCAGGCCCGGCACCTCGAGAACCGGCCGCCGCGGCACGACCTGTGGCCCGGGATCGCTCGGCAGATCGGCGCTACACCGGTTCGCGCTCTTCCGATGCGCCGGCGGTGGAGCTTCTCGATGCCTCAGCTCGCGGCGGCCGCGGTGGCGCTGATGACGCTGTCCGGCGGCTCCGTGTGGTTGCTACAGTCGAAGGGCGCTGTACCTGCCGCGGCGCCCATTGTCACCGCCGCACCTCCAGGAGGCACGCCGGCCGCCATCAATGCCAGTAACACTGCGGCCGAGAGTTATGCCGCTGCGGTAGCCGATCTGGAACGGGTGCTGGCCGGAGGCCGGGGCCAGCTCGACAGCGCTACCGTGCGGGTGATCGAGCAGAACCTCGCGGTGATCGACCGGGCCATCGCTCAGGCGCAGCAAGCACTGAAAGCCGACCCGGCGAACCTGTATCTCAACACGCACCTGGCCGAGACGATGCGCCGTAAGCTCGAGCTCCTGCGGCAGGCCGCTACTCTCGTCCCCGTGAGCTGAAAGGAAGTCATCGTGCTACTCACTCTCGCCGCTGGTCTGACCCTGGCTGCCGCGCAGCTCGACACCACCGTCACCGCCGAACGCGGACAGCGGTTGCAAGTGAATGCCTATGGAGGCGACGTCACCATCCGGGCTTGGAACCGCAATGCCGTTCGGGTCGAGGCGAACACCTCCGGGCGGCCCCGGGTCGAAGTCGTTACGTCACCGACGAGCGTCAGCGTCAGGACCCAGGGTCGGCATGGCCCACCGTCCGAGGTGGACCTGCGTATCAGCGTACCGCCGTGGATGGCGTTGACGCTGTCCGGCGTGAACACCAACGCCAGGATAGACGGCATCAGAGCCCCGATCTCGGTGGAGACGGTGGAGGGCGAGGTCGAGGTGGCGGGCGGAGACGGCCTTATCTCTTTGAGGTCAGTGCAGGGGTCGGTCAAACTTCGGGGAGCCAAAGGCAGGATCAGCGTCCACTCCGTGAACGAGGACGTCGAAGTGGCGAACTCCACCGGTGAGATCACGGCCGAAACGGTGAACGGTGAGATCACCCTGGAATCGGTGGATGCCGCCGTGGTGGATGCGAGCACGATCAACGGGGACATTACCTACGCCGGTCCGATTCGCGGCGGCGGACGCTACTCGCTCTCAACGCACAATGGCGACATCCTGTTGACAGTACCCGAAGGCACCGGTGCGAATGTTTCTGTCTCCACCTTCAATGGCGAGTTCGAGTCGGAGTTTCCGGTGCCTCTGAGTGGGACCAGGAAGGGGAAAGGGTTCAGTTTCACCTTGGGCTCCGGCAGCGCGCAGGTAACGCTGGAATCGTTCCAGGGAACAATTCAGCTGATTCGCCCCGGCGGCCGGGCAGATCGTGAACGGCGCGAGCGACACGATGAGGATTAGGACTCGGGAAGCCGATCCGCTATCGCAAATTGAGGCTCTATGAACCGGCTCGCGGAAGCTGGCATGGTGTATCGGAAATAGCCAGTTCGAGGTGTCATATATCAGCCGCCCGACAGGAAGGATCACTTACGTTACTCCCGCCACCAGACAAGCCCAGCAACTCCTGCCGTATCCGCGCCAGCCCAGCCGCAGCTAAGCACCTCACGTCATTAGTTCTATAGCAATGTAGCCCCTCAGCTCCTATCCCTGGCCGCAGCTGAATGAAGTGTGCTGCTGCAACGGTAAGGAGTTTTCCCCTTCGGCTGAACCGCTGCTGTTTAACTTCCATACGCCCATGGGGCAGAACTTCCGGGCACGGCTCTTGTACTTGGCCCCGGCACTGACGAGCGGCGCCTTTATCAGCAAGCCGGCTCAAACCTTAGCCAGGAGTCGAGCACATGGGTTCCCCGTTGAAGAATGCCCTGCTGGGCGCCACCGCATTACTTCTGATCGGCGCTGGTAATGCCCGAGCTCAGGTGGGTACGACCTCCAATATCCCCACCGTCGCTCTGACGGCAACGAAGCAGGCTACGCTCACCGTAACGCCGACCACCTCGGTTGCTACGCTGGCGAGCATAACCGACAATTCGAACGCGAACGTCTTCACGCCGGTGGGCATCACGACGGATTGGAATCTGACCGCCGGGTCTTCCGTGCGTCTGATCGGGTGGTTCGCTACCCCGGCGCAAGCTCTGGCAAATGGAGCCAACTTCATCCCCTCGTCCCGGGTTGAGGGACGGGTGAATGCGACGGCCTTTGCGCCCTTCACCGGTGCTGCTGTTGGTGGTGTTGGCGTGGCGGGTGGAAGTCTCCAGCTGTTCAGTCAGGCTGTCGCTGCAGGCAGCTTCTTCGGTACCCGCACCGATCAGCTCGAGCTCCGTCTGGACCTGACTGGCGCCACCGCGCTGGCCGGCGACTACACGGGAACGCTGAACCTCCAGGCTGTCGTACAGTAGTTAAGACCGCCGAGCATCATGACTGCGGTCAAGTTCGGTTCCAAGCTCCTCGCCCTGAGTGTGCTTCTCACACTCGGGGCGCGGGGCCTTTCAGCCCAGTCGCAGGTCATTTCCCTGGCAGCAACAGCCCCCGGCATTCTGTCCGTGACCTTGCAGTCGGGTGCTGTCCAGACGATCGCTGGGGTAACCGACAACGCCCTGAACAACTTTCCTACGCCGGTAGTGATTCGCACCGACTGGAACCTGAGATCCGGGCCAGACGAATACGCTGAACCTGGTCGCCTATTTCTCGATTCCCGCGCAGGCAATGACCGGCGGGGCGGTCCAGATTCCGTCCAGCCGGATCCAAGGACGGATGACAACCGGCCTCCCCACAGCCTTTACTCCGATCACCCAGAATGCGATCGGCGGAGTGGGCTCGGCGGGCGGCAGCCTGGCATTGTTTTCCATTCCTATAAGCGGGGCCAACAAAAACTCGTCCCGGACCGATAATCTGGATCTTCGGCTGGATCTGGTTGGGTTTCCGACCCTGCCTGCCGGAGCCTATACCGGGGTCCTGAACATCCGGGCAGTGACGCAGTAGGAGTGCTGGACGAACACGCCAGCGGCAGCCTTCACCCCCGAGCCGGCGGCGTCAGTGAAAGGATTTATGTCGCAGACCGGATTACCCCAACGCCTCATGAGCTGTCTTTGCCACGGGCGGAGTTGGCTGGCCCTGCTCGGATGGCTGCCGGCCGCCGGCACTCTCGCGGCTCAATCAGTCAGTCCTCCTATCGCCGAGTACCAGGAAAAGGCGCGTTCCAGCTTCCAGCTGCACAACGGCTCCCTCTTTCCGCTCACCGTGGTTCTCGAGGTACGGGGCTTTCGCGTGACCGAGGCCGGGGAGGTCGTAGACACCCCGCTCGACACCAGCCGGGTGCACGTGAAGCTGTCGGCCATGAGCTTCCGGATCCCACCCCGCGGCTCGTATCGGGTGTTCTACGAAGCCACCGGCGACACGCTGCCCGCCTGGTTCAACATTCTGAGCGCCATGAGTGGCGCCCGGACCGACAACGGGATCAACGTCCGGCTGCTTCTCCCGCACGTGGTCTACCTCAACCAGAAGCAGCCGCTCAAGAAGAGCGAAGTGGCGATCCGCGCCTTCCAGCTGGATGCCGCGGGCAAGAAGGCCCGCATTCACCTCGAGAACCTGGGTCCGCGGCTGGGACGCGTGCTTCAGGTCAACGTCAGCGACGGGCACTCCACCAGCGACCCCGCGGCTGGTCTCCCGCTCTTTCCCCGGAGCCGGCGCTGGATCGAAGTGCCCTGGACCGGCGAAAGAGCTCCGGGTCGGCTCACGGTACGCTTCGCGCGCTTCACCATCGATACCGCTCTCACTGCCACGCCGGCGCCGCTCGCAGCAGACAGCGCCACCGCCGTCCGGCGGCCCTGACGCACGTGCTCGCCCGCATGCGCGGAGGTTGCGCGCCCATGGTCCTCGCGTGCGCGATGCTGTTGTCGCCAGAGGCGAGCGCCCAGACGGTAGTCGAGGTCGAGGGAGGCGGATCCTCGCTCAACGGCGGCTACGGCGCCACCGCGAACTTCTGGCGTTCCGGCGTAGATGGCTGGTTGGGCCTCGGTTACCTCAACGGGGTGCGTGCGGGAGCCTTCGTCCGGAAGAGCTTCGGCAAGGACACACTCGGTGTCGGCAATGAGGCGCTCGTTCTGCAGGTGCCGACCGACGTGTTCACCCCCGGTTTTAACCTGCTGGTTCAAGGTGTCAGCTACAGCGGCGGGAATGAGCAGGCCTCCTACATGGCCTTCGGCGGCGCCAGCTCTGACGGGTTAAGCGCGGCGACCTTCCAGGCCACCAGCATCGAGGAGCCCCTGGGCGCCTTGTTCATGCAGCACCGCGTCTCACCCACCGTGCGGCTGACCTCCACTACCCTGCTGGCCAAGCGGCAAACCTTCTTGCCCGGCGTTCAGTGGCAGCCGGTGCCGGATGTGACCGCGGCGTTCGTGGCCGGCATGGGAACCAACCGCCCCTATGCTGCCTCGAGTATGAGCTTTCGACAGGGACCGCTCGGTGTGAAGGCATCGTACGTCTGGAATCCCAGGCGATTTCGGCGCGCGCCGGTGCCCACCCCGACCCAGACCGAGGTCGAGCGCGAGAACGTTACCATCACATACGATCTGAGTCCGCAGTTCTCCGTGGGTATCGGGCGGCAGAACTACGTGCAGGATTCCACCGACAGCAAAGCTCCAATACGCGCCAGCGGCAATACAGCATTCGCCGGCGGCATCTGGTTGAACACTCGCCTGACCGCGGGAGTTTACGACTCGCACTCAGAGGGCATCAGCAACCTGAGCTCGTATCTGGCGGTGGGACGAGAGGTGACGCGCTGGCTGGATGCAGAGCTGTTCGTGCTCCAGAGTCGGCCTGAGGGACAGCCGGCCTCGACCACGCCGCTGGTAAATCTGCGGTGGCGGCTTTCGTCCCGGGTCGGGCTCAGTCAGCAGATCTCGCTTCACGGCGACCGACCCAGCGTTCGGTTCGGTGCCAGTCTGTTGACGCCGATCGGCGATTTTGCGGCCGACTACCAGGTCGTGCACCAGCCGTTCCAACCCTTCAGCCCGTTTCGGAGTGCCCTCAACGTGACAGCCCGTCTGCAGCTGGGCAAGTATTCGACGAGTGTGGGGACCTACGTGCAGCCGGACGGGTCGGTGGACTACTCCGCCTCCGGAAGCACGTTCCTTTATATGGGTTCGTTCGGCGGAATGCAGCCCCAGCAGCTGGGCGGACGGATGGCGCAATACGTCGTGCGCGGCAGCGTTCGAGACGAGCAGGGCCTTCCGGTAGAAGGCGCCGCGGTGGAAATCGGTTCGGAGGTAGTCTTCACCAACTCGGCGGGTCAGTTCTTCCACCGCCTCGGGCGACCGGGGCGCTGGCCGGTGAAGGTCATGACAACGGAGTTCCTCTTGCCCGGCCACTGGGAAGTCGTGAGCGCACCGCCCGAGGCGATAGCCGGGTCAGAGACCGCGCCGGGCATAGAGATCGTGCTGCGACATCCCGTCGCGGTAGAGCAATAAAAAAGGCGAAATCAGCGAACCTCCAGCAACTCCACGTCGAAGACCAGTGTGGCACCCGGCGGTATGGCCGGAGGAGCACCCGAGGTGCCGTAGCCCAGATCTGCGGGAATGACGAGCTTCCGCCGGCCGCCGACCTTCATGCCAGCTACACCCTCGTCCCAACCGGCAATGACCTGTCCCGCCCCGAGCGTAAAGCTGAAGGGCTCGTTTCGGTCGCGGCTGCTGTCGAACTTTTCGCCGTTCGGCAGCCATCCGGTGTAGTGCACCGAAACGGTTCGGTCGGCGACGGCCTCGGCACCCTGACCTTGGGTGACATCTTGGTACCGCAGGCCAGATGGAGTCTTCGTCATGGCCGTTGTGTCCACCTCGAGAGCGGCGGCGAAGCCGGCGGGCGTCTGCCCATCGCGCCGGTCGGCTGGGCCGCTGCAAGCGAGAGCAGCGACCAGCAGAAAGAGGGAGCGGTGCAGAATGACTCCGATGTATGAGTTGGAAGTGAGCCGAGGGCCAGACCGAAGCCTGGCCCAATCGGGACGGCGGGATTTGAACCCGCGACCCCTGCAACCCCATTGCAGTGCGCTACCGGACTGCGCTACGTCCCGGAACCTTCAAACCGAGCGTAATTGTACCCCGGCAGCCGCAGGGAAGGAAGTGTAGGCCCATGACTTGCCAGCTTTTCCCTGTTGGGCCTAAAAGGGGGGCCCAAGCACGGCAATTCGGGGTATGGTGCCGCATGGTGCGACGCCGAGCCGCAACCGAGGGAGCTCGTATGAGCGAACAGGACGGGCGGCCATGGGAGTCTGGGGGAGACCTCCCGTGGGACACGCCGGAAACCGACTGCGATGCGGAAGTAGAGGCCTGGCGGGGAGAATTCCATCAGGATGACTGGCCCGAGGACCTGGCTGGTCCCGAATACTGGCTATACAAGAAGCAGCGGGATGAGTAACCCGCAACTGTTCCAGTCCCCCATACGGGAGCCAGCATAATCGGCTCCCGTTT
>CAVUDL010000005.1:192500-414688 GCA_963740175.1 uncultured Gemmatimonadales bacterium | reverse complement strand
GTGGCGGATCAGGTCCGCGTGCTGGCCACAGGCTACGGCCTTCCGGTGCATGTCGGCCGGCTGGAGCTGGGACCGAACGCCACCGAGACCAGGGCCCGGGCGGCGCGTTACACCTGGCTGGAGTCGCTCCGGGTCCGGCTCGGTGCGGGAATCATCTTTACGGCGCACCACGCCGACGACCAGGTCGAGACCGTCCTGATGCGCATTCTGGCGGGCTCGGGACCTGCGGGGCTTGCAGGCATGCGTCCGGTCTGGGGGCCTCTGGTACGACCCCTGCTCTCGTTCCGCCGAGCCGACCTGATGCAATATCTCGAGGAAGCTGGCCTTGTCGCCTGGCTGGACCCGGCCAACTCGGACCCGAGACACGTGCGCTCCTGGATCCGGACCGAGCTGCTTCCCGCACTACGCGGGCGGGTGCCCGACGTGGACACGAGCATCCTCCGCACGGCCCATCAATCCGGGCGGGACCGGGCCGCCTGGGATGCGCTCCTCGATGTCATGCCGGCCCTGGATTTTCGCCGGGAATCCGAGGGAATTTCCGTTGCTGCGTCGTCTCTCGGGGGGTATGATTCACCCCTGGCGCAGGCGCTGATTCTGGCTTCGGCCCGGCGTGCGGGGTGCCAGCTTGGTCCCGCCCGGCTGGGCCGAATTCTTGGTCTGCTGAGCGGGTCAACTAGCGGCACCAGGGTGCCGCTGGGGGGAAACTGGATGGCGGAGCTGACCTTCGGCCGGCTCCGCATTTACCGTCCCCCCGCTGGTCCTTCTGATGCAGCTTGGTCGCTGGAAGGCGAATCGGGGCAGCGAGATTGGGGTCGTTGGCGCTTTCGATGGTCCCGAGCCGTGGCACCGGACCGCCAGGAGCGGACCGCGCTGACCGCCTGGTTCCCGCTGCAGCCATTGGCGGTGCGTGCCTGGTCGCCCGGAGAAAAGGTGAGGCCACTGGGGGGCACCGGGCGGAGGCTCGTGGTACGGTGTTTCCAGGAGGTGCGGGTTCCGAGAAGCCGGCGGCAGTTCTGGCCGGTTCTGGCGCAGAACGAGGAGATCATCTGGATCCCGGGTGTGTGCCGCTCCGATGTCCAGCTCCCATCCCGTGGTTCGGAGGCGCTGCGCATCGATGCTGAGTACGCCTGAGGTCATGCGGCGCACGGGGGGGCGCCCCGTCAAGTCGATCGTGTTCGACGAGCCCACCATCGCCGCTCGGGTGCAGGCGTTGGCGCGTGACATCACGGCGGCGTATCCGGATGGTGATCTGCTGGTCCTGGGCCTCCTGAAAGGCAGCTTCATTTTTCTCAGCGATCTGGTGCGGGCTATCGAGCGTCCCATCCAGGTCGACTTTCTTGTTGCCAGCTCCTACGGAGACGGCAAGGTCTCCAGCGGCACGGTGCGCCTGGTCTATGACCCGGAGACCCGGCTCGAGGGCAAACATATCCTCCTGGTAGAGGATATTATTGATACAGGGAAGACCCTCCAGCGGCTGATGGTGCTGCTGGGCGCGCGCCGGCCGCGAAGCCTGGCGATCTGTGCGCTACTTGATAAGCAGTTGGCGGCCGAGCCTCGCCCAGAACTCCGCTTTGTGGGGTTCAGGGCACCACCGGCATTTCTAGTGGGGTACGGCCTCGATCACGCCGAGAACTTTCGTCACCTCCCGTTCATCGCGGACTTGGAATAAATGGCAGACCGAACCCCATCCCGATCCCCTCGCACCAACTGGGGAAATTTCAGCAAGAACGTGGCCCTCTGGCTCGTCGTGGGCCTGCTGGCGCTGGCATTGTTCCAGATGATGAGCCGACAGCGGAACCCGACTCAGGAATTCTCCTATACCGAGTTCAGTAAGCAGCTCGACCAGGGCAATGTCGCGCGGGTGGAGGTCTTCGACGGCAAGCGTCTCGAGGGCGACTTCCGCAATCCCGTGACCCAGGACGGACGTAGCGCCAAGAGCTTCCAGGTGCTGCTGCCGGTGGCGAACAGCGAAGCATTCATCAAGCGCCTGGAGGATGCCAAAGTCCCCATCCTGGCCAAGGAGCCGAAGGGTGGCATCACGGCACTGCTGATCGCCGCGTTGCCGTGGATCGTCATCCTGGGCTTGTGGTTCTTCCTCCTGCGCCAGCTTCAGGCGGGCGGAAGCCGTGCATTCGCCTTCGGAAAATCGAAGGCCAAGCTGTTGGCCGGCGACACGCCCAAGGTGACCTTCGCCGACGTGGCCGGGGCTGACGAAGCCAAAGTCGAGCTCCAGGAAATCATCGAGTTCCTCAAGGACCCGCAGAAGTTCACCCGGCTCGGCGGCCGGCTCCCGAAGGGAGCGTTGCTGGTGGGCCCGCCCGGTACCGGCAAGACGCTGCTGGCCAAGGCGGTTGCGGGCGAAGCCGGCCGGCCGTTCTTCTCCATGTCCGGCTCGGACTTCGTCGAGATGTTCGTGGGCGTCGGCGCCAGCCGGGTTCGCGATCTCTTCGAACAAGGGAAGTCGCACGCTCCCTGCATCATCTTCATCGACGAGATCGATGCCGTGGGGCGGCACCGTGGCGCCGGCCTCGGCGGCGGACACGACGAGCGGGAACAGACGCTGAACCAGCTCCTGGTCGAAATGGACGGTTTCGAGTCGAACGACGGCGTCATTCTGGTGGCGGCCACCAACCGTCCCGATGTGCTCGACCCCGCGCTGCTGCGTCCTGGCCGCTTCGACCGTCAGATCGTCGTGGACGCACCCGATGTGCGGGGACGAGAAGGCATCCTCCGGGTCCACACCCGGAAGATTCCTCTGGCCGGCGATGTGCGCCTGGATGTCATCGCCAAGGGAACCCCCGGCATGGCAGGGGCCGACCTGGCCAATCTGGTCAACGAAGCCGCGGTCCTGGCGGCACGGCGAAACAAGACCCTGGTGGACATGTCGGACTTCGAGGACGCCAAGGACAAGGTCATGCTGGGCGTCGAGCGCCGCAGCCTCGTGCTCACCGAGGCCGAGCGAACCCTGACGGCATACCACGAGGCGGGGCACGCCATCGTTGCCATCAAGATTCCCGGCAGCGATCCCATCCATAAAGTCACGATCGTGCCTCGCGGCCGAGCCTTGGGGCTGACCGCGTCGCTGCCTGAAGTCGACCGCCACAATTACAGCAAGGACTGGCTGATCGGCAGTCTGGCCATGTTCTTCGGCGGTCGGGTGGCGGAGGAACTGGTGTTCGGCGCGGACAAGGTCACCACCGGCGCTGGCAACGACATCGAGCGCGCCACCGGCCTCGCCCGCAGGATGGTCACCCAGTTCGGTATGAGCGAGCTGATCGGTCCGCTCGCGGTGGGCGACAAGGAGCAGGAGATCTTCCTGGGCCGCGAATTTGCCCAGCGCCGGGAAATCTCCGAGCGCACTGCCCAGATGGTGGATGGGGAAGTGAAGCGCCTGATCGACGAGGCCTACGCCCGCGCCAGCACCATCCTGGGCGCCAACCGTGAGCTTCTCGACCGGATCGCCCAGGCGCTGCTCGATCGGGAGACGATCGATCGGGAGGATCTCGACCGGCTGGCCAAGAACCTTCCCTTGCCGCCGCGCACCTTGCCCCCGGCCGAACCGAGCGCCGCGCCGGCGGGAGCAGCAGCCAAGCCCGGCTCTGCGCCCTCCCGCGCCCCGATCCTAGGAGCGCCACCGGCGGAACCAGCCGGCGCGTGAATGTTACTCCGCTAGCGCTGCACTCACCTCGAGCGGTGCGCGACGTGCTCCGCTCGCATGGGTGGAAGGACACGCTTGCCGACAGCGCTGCGGAAGGAATCCACACCTCTGCATTTCACCTTACCGGCCTGGACCAGAGCACGCTCGAGGCTCTGGTTCCTTTCGCGGGTAGCCTCGGCCTCGAAGTCCTCACCGGTGACAGTTGGGCCATTCTGGCTGGAAGCCGGTCCCGGCTCAGCGCGCTGGCCCGGCCCTGGACCGTTCCCGATCCACTGAGGCAGGTTGCGGTAGACGTCGGCTTGGCGCTGCCGCACTCACCCGAGGCCGCTTGGCAGACCGCTCGCGGCTCGGTGTTTCTCGACCGACCTGTTCTGCTGGGAATCCTGAACGTCACGCCCGACAGCTTCAGCGACGGGGGGCAGTACACCGGCCTGTCGGCCGCGTTGGCCCAGGCCGAGAAGCTGCTCAGCGCCGGTGCATACATTCTCGACGTCGGCGGGGAGTCCACCCGCCCAGGACGCACTGAAGATGTCGCCGCCGACGAGGAGTTGCGCCGCACGGTGCCTGTGATCGAAGCGCTCGCGCGAAGCTACCCGGAGCTAATCATCTCGATCGATACCGTGAAGGCCTCGGTGGCGCAGGCGGCGATCGACGTTGGAGCCGCGGTGGTCAATGATGTTTCCGCCCTTCGGCTCGATCCCCAGATGGCGGCGACGGTGGCGGCCTCGCGGGCCGGCGTCATTCTGATGCATAGCCGCGGCTCTATCCTCGAGATCGCTTCGTACCGCCATGCCGATTACGGCGGAGATGTGGTCGGCTGGGTGCTGGCGGAGCTGCGCGAGGCACTCGGCGCCGCTGCGGCAGCGGGAATCGGAACCGACGCGACCGTGATCGACCCGGGGTTCGGTTTCGCGAAGACCGCGGAGCAGAACCTCCTGCTGCTGGATCAACTGGCCGCCCTTCAGGCGCTCGGCAGGCCGATCCTGGTAGGGCCGTCCCGTAAGCGATTCCTTGGTGCGGCGGCCGGAGTGCCGGTGGAGGATCGGGATCGCGCCACCGCGACTACGTGCGCGCTGGCCTACGAACGGGGAGCGAGGCTGTTCCGGGTGCATGACGTAGCAGGGGCCCGGGAGACGCTGGCGTTGGCGCAGGCAGTGGGAAGCGTGGCGTGAACGTTCCCGAATACCGGCCACCCTACCGCGCAACCCTGGTCGTGATGGGAGTAGTCCTCGCCGTTTACGTCCTCACGCTGGCACCCACTGTGACCTTCTGGGACGCCGGCGAGTTTATCGCTGCGGCGAAGACGCTCGGTATCCCCCATCCGCCCGGCACTCCCCTCTTCGTGATGATCGCCCACGTCTGGGCGATGCTCCTCCCTGCCGGTGAGTTCGCGCTGCGCACCAATCTGCTGAGCGCCGTCCTGAGCGCGGCGGCGGCCGGGCTGTTTTTCCTCGTCTCCTACGATTCCGTCCGCCGGTTCACGGGCGGCCTGGACCAGCGCTCGGCTCAGGTGCTGTCCCTACTGGGCTCTGCTGCTGCGGCAATGCTCGGGGCCTTCTGCTTCACCAACTGGCAGAACTCCAATGAGACGGAGGTCTACACCGTCGCGACCTTTACGATCGCGTCGATGGCATGGCTGGCCCATATCTGGCGCCGGGCGCGGGGAACCGACCGCGGCCCCAGGCTGCTGTTGCTGATCGTGTATCTCGCGGGCATCTCGATCGGCAACCATCTGCTCGCGCTGCTGGCCGGTCCGGCGATCGTCGCATTCATGGTGGCGACCCTGCTGCAGGATCCCGCCCCCACCCCAGCGCAACGGCGAGAGGAATGGGGGCAGACTGCGGTGGTGGCTGGCGTGTGGGCGCTCCTCATCGGCCTGGGTCTCGGCAGCACCGGCCTCATTCTGGTGGGCGCCGTCTGCTTCGCCGGGGCGGCGGTATACGCGACGCTGGGCCGGGCCGGCGCCTTCGCAGTACTCACGCTATTCATCGCGTGTATCGGGGTTACGCCATACCTCTATCTGTATATCCGGTCGGCTCAGAACCCACCAATCAATGAGGCGGCTCCAGCGACATTCGACGCGCTGCTCGCCGTGATTCGCCGGGCCCAGTATCCACCGCGCACCCCGCTGGACGATCCTACGTTCCCGCACGGCCCCGATAATCCCGGCCGCACGCTTGGGCTCATGGCCATCCAATTCTGGGACTACGTGGTGTACTTCACCTGGCAGTGGGCCAAGGGGGTCGGCGTCTGGCTCCAGGTTCCCGTCACCTTGATCTTTCTGGGCCTGGGACTGCGCGGCGCTTACGCCCAGCGCCGGGCCGATCGCCCCGCGTGGTGGCTGCTGTTCATGCTCTTCCTGGTAACCGGGCTGGGTCTGGTGGTCTACATGAACTTCAGGCCCGGATTCGGACGTTGGTTCAACTACTACCCCCAGGCGGCAAACCACGAAGTCCGGGAGCGGGACTATTTCTTTGTCGTCAGCTTCATCATCTGGGGAGTTTGGGCCGGCATGGGCATCGCACTGCTGGCCGGGTCTCTGATGCGTCAGGCGGCGAGGTTCAGGCGACTGGCCCCTGCCGCCTTCATGTTGGCAGCGGTTCCGCTGGTTCTGAACTGGTCCACGGCCTCGCGTCGCCATGGTCCGGATGCGAGGCTGGCTGCCGACTTCGCTTATGACATGCTGAATACCGCACCGCCGTACGGCGTTCTCTTCACCTATGGCGACAACGATACGTTCCCGCTCTGGTGGGCCCAGGAGGTCGAAGGAATCAGGCAGGATGTCACCGTTGTGTGCCTGGCACTTGCCAACACCGATTGGTACATGCGCCAGCTGCGCGATAACCCAGTTCGCCCGGTGGATGTGAGCCAGCTGCCCCCGATCTGGCGGAGGAATCCCGGAACCCGGCCCACCTGGAAGCTGCACAGCATGTCCGACTCGGCCATTGCTATCGCCATGAGAGGCTATGGCGTCGGCCAAGCGCAACAGCTGAAGCTTGGCCCGCTCACGCGGACACTGGAGGCAGGGAGCTACCTGATGCCGAACGACATCCTGTCGCTCAGCGTGGTGCAGCAGAACGTCGGCAGGCGGCCGATTGTGTGGGGTATTACCGCCGGCCGCGAGTTCGCCGGCCTCGGGGAATACGTGGTGCAGCAGGGGCTCGGCTTTCGGCTCGAGACGACCCGGCCCGACAGCAGCTCGCCGGCACTGGACTTCCGCCGGCTCGCGGGTGCGCCGCTCGACATTCCCACGACCGAGCGCCTGGTTTGGGAAACGTATAGGTACGCGGGTCTCCTCGAGGGCGACGTGAACCGGTTGGAGAGCACCAGCGCCAGCATCGCCTCGACGCTCTCGTTCCCCTTGGTCCAGCTCACCTACGGTTTTAGCGCCCGGGGTGAGGAGGAGAAGCTGCGGCGGGCGCTGGACTACGCCCTGAGGCTCTCGCCCAATCCCGCGTTGCGCGCGGCGCTCCTGGAACTGCAGGTCAGGGGAACTGACAGCGGCCGACACTAGCGCGCACCTCCGTCCCTCGCTCGCCCGAGGCCGGCTCTGCCCTCTTCTCCGTCTATCGCCCGCCTTCAATAACCAACCATCCTGCGGTAAATTAGAGGGTTATGGACTTCCCAGGCCTGCCGTCGCGGTTGGCCGCTGTGCGTGACACGGTGGCCCGAAGCCAGGCTGCGCGCGGGTGGTCGCACCCGGTCCGCATTGTGGGAGTCACCAAAACGCACGGCCCCGAGGCTGTAAGAGCCGCCGCCGCCGCCGGGATTCAGGATGTAGGAGAGAACCGGGTCCAGGAGGCGCTGGGAAAGCAGGAGCTGCTGACCGATTTGACGATTCGGTGGCATCTCATCGGTACTCTGCAGCGCAACAAGGCCAGGACAGCCGTCGGGCGCTTCGCACTGATCCACTCGGTCGACCGGGTCGATCTCGCGGCCGATCTGGACCGACGCGCTCCCAGTGGAGCTCCCCAGGCAGTCCTGGTGCAGGTGAACTGTTCGGCGGAGCCTCAAAAGGGCGGAGTCTCACCCGACTCGCTGCCTCGGCTCCTGGACGAACTTCAAGGCTTCGAACGTCTGCGGGTACAGGGCCTGATGACTATGAGTGCGCTCACTGAGGACCAGACCGAGCAGCGCCGCGCGTTTCGGTTGTTGCGTGACCTGCGCGATACCGCTGTGCGCTCAGGCCATTCATTGCCCGAGCTGTCCATGGGAATGTCGGATGACTACCCGATTGCCGTCGAGGAGGGCGCCACGATCATCAGGCTGGGAACCGTCCTGTTCGGGGAGCGCAGCGCATGAGCGACGACCACGCATTTCATTTGACTCCGCTCGATGTTCGGTCGCAGGAGTTCCAGCGGGCGTTTCGTGGCTACGACACGGCGCAGGTGGACGAGTTCAAGCTCGCTGTCTCGGACGAGCTGGAGCGATTGGTGCGCGAGCGGGCGCAGCAGGAGGAGCGGGTTCGGAGCGCGCACGAGCAGCTACGCGGCTTCCGGGACCGAGAGCGCGCCATGAACGAAGCTCTGATTGCAGCCCAACAGCTTCGGGTCGACAGCCGGGCGCAAGCGGAGCGGGAGGCGGAGCTGGTGGTGCGCGAGGCCAAGACTGAAGCCGAGCGGATTCTGGAGCGGGCCCACCAGGAGGAGGCAGTGGTGCGGGAGCGCGCTGCCGGGGCGGCCCGACAGTTCACGGCCTACGTGGCGAGCTTCCGCTCGTTGCTGGAGCGCCATCTGGGTGAGGTGGATGGGCTGCAGCGCCGGACCGAGCCCGAGGTTGCGGGAGAAGCCGCCAAACCTTCAGCGGGGGAACCCAAATGACCGCGGCGCCGGCTCTTTTCGATCGGGTCGAGGCGGCCGCGAAGGTCGTTCGGGATCGTGTCTCCCTCCGACCCGATGTCGGGATCATCCTGGGCACCGGTCTGGGCGGACTGGCGGACGAGATCAAGGCGGCCAGCTCGATCCCATACCAGGCGATCCCGGGCTTTCCCCTGTCGACCGTCGAAAGCCACGCCGGCAGGCTGCTGGTGGGGCACCTCGGCAAGCGCCCGGTTGTCGCCATGCAAGGCCGGTTTCACCGGTATGAGGGATACGACCTCGCGGAAGTCACCTTCCCCGTGCGGGTAATGCGGGCGCTTGGCGTCGGGACTCTGATCGTGTCTAACGCCTGTGGTGGGATGAACCCACTGTGGGCCCCGGGCGATCTCGTTCTGCTCAGCGATCACATCAACCTCCTGGGTGATAACCCCCTGGTGGGCGGCAATGACGAACGGCTTGGACCTCGCTTTCCCGACATGTCCGCCCCCTACGACCCGGAGTTGCGGAGCCTCGCGCGGACGGTGGCCGTGGAGTTGCGCATCACCCTCCGAGAGGGGGTGTACGTGGCGGTTCCGGGCCCCAGCCTCGAAACTCGCGCCGAATATCGGATGCTGCGAACCCTTGGCGCCGACGTCGTGGGCATGTCCACCGTACCCGAGGTCATCGTGGCGGCACACGCTGGTATGCGTGCGCTTGGTATCTCGATCATTACCGATCAATGCCTGCCGGATGCCCTGGAGCCGGCGGACATCGGAAAAATCATCGCGACCGCAGCCCGGGCAGAGCCGTCGTTGACCCGGCTCATTCGCGGTGTAGTGGATCGGGTGCCCTGATGGCGTTTCCTGCCTGGCCTGATCTCACCCTGAATCAGCTGGAACAGCGCCAGCTGGAGACCTGGAAATCCGAGGGTCTCTTTCGGCAGACCATGGAGGCCACTCGGAACGGACCTCCCTTCGTCTTCTATGAGGGTCCACCCACGGCCAACGGGCGCCCCGGGATTCATCACGTCTTTTCGCGCACCATCAAGGATCTCGTCTGCCGGTTCCATTCGATGCAGGGCCAGTCGGTCACCCGCATCGCGGGCTGGGACACGCACGGCCTGCCGGTGGAGATCGAGGTCGAGAAGGAGCTGAAGCTCACCGGGAAGAAGGATATCGAGCGCTTCGGAGTAGAGCAGTTCAACGCCCGGGCCCGGAAAAGCGTGTTCAAGTATCAGGAGGAATGGGAAAACCTGTCGGACCGCATCGGCTACTGGCTGGACTACGAGCACCCTTACGTCACCTGCAGCAACGACTACATCGAAAGCGTGTGGTGGCTGCTTCAACGGTTGCACCAGCGAGATCTGCTCTATCGGGGCCACCGGGTGCTGCCGTACTGTCCCCGCTGCGGAACCGTGCTCTCCAGTCACGAGCTGGCACAGGGCTATGAAACGGTCACGACCAACTCGGTCTATGTGACCTTCCCGCTCCAGGACGATCCCAGCCGCCAACTTCTGGTCTGGACCACCACTCCCTGGACCCTCCTGTCCAATGTCGCGGTGGCGGTGAGCCCGCAGCTCGAGTACGGCGAGTACGTCGTCGGCGATCGGCGAATCATTCTGGCGACTGCCCGCGCGTCGCTTCCGAGTAGTGCCGCGCGCGGGGCCCCGAGCTTCGCGGAGATCGGACCGGCGGGCACGTTCAAGGGCCGGGAGCTGATCGGGTTGCGCTACCAGCGCCCACTCGAGGTGGTGCCGTTACCGGATGAGCGGGCATCCCGGGTCGTGGTCGCCGCCGATTTCGTGACCGCTAATGATGGGTCGGGGCTGGTACATCTTGCTCCAGCGTTCGGCGCGGACGACTTCCAGGCTGGCGTAGAGCACGGCCTGGCCCTGGTTCGGCCGGTAGCACCGGACGGAACGCTGACCGGGACGACCTGGCCCGACATCGAAGGCCGGCTGGTGACCGCGCGCGAGACCAATGATCTGATCATTCAGCGGCTGAAGCAGGAGGGCCGCTGGCATGTGACCGAGCCCTACACCCACAGCTATCCCCACTGTTGGCGGTGCTCCAACCCGCTGATCTACTACGCGCGGGACTCCTGGTTCGTGCGCACCTCATCAGTCAAGCAGCGCATGCTGGAGCTCAACCGGCAGGTGGACTGGCATCCGCCCGAAGCGGGGGCGGGCCGGTTCGGCGAGTGGCTGGAAAACAACGTCGACTGGGCACTCTCGCGAGATCGCTACTGGGGCACGCCGCTTCCGGTCTGGGTCTGTGAAGACGATCCGTCCCACCTAGAGGTCATCGGCGGGTACGCCGAGCTGAGCCAGCGCTGGGGGCGGGCTCTCGCGGACGACTTCGATCCTCACAAGCCATTCATCGATCAGTACACCTGGGCCTGCCGTTGTGGTGGCCTCATGCGGCGCACCCCTGAAGTGATCGATACCTGGTTCGACTCGGGAGCGATGCCATATGCGCAGTGGCACTATCCGTTCGAAAACCAGCAGGAGTTTGCCCGGCACTTTCCGGCCGATTTCATCTGCGAGGGGATCGATCAAACCCGCGGCTGGTTCTATTCGCTGCTGGCCATCGCGACGGCGGGATTCGACGAGCTCGCCTACCGCCATGTGATCGTCAACGAGCTGGTCCTCGATGCCGAGGGCCAGAAGATGTCGAAGACCAAGGGCAACGTGGTCGACCCCTGGAGCATGATCGAACAGCACGGGGCGGACACGATCAGGTTGTATCTGCTGGCATCGAGCCAGGTCTGGCTGCCCAAGCGCTTCGATCCGCGAACCATTCCGGATGTGGCGGGCAAGTTCTTTAACGCCTTGCGGAACAGCTACACCTTCTTCGCTGGCTACGCGGCCGAGTGGACTCCGGCCGCCGCGCCGGCTGCGGCACAGCGGCCGCTGGTTGACCGCTGGCTGCTCAGCCGGCTGGATGCCACCGTCGAGGCGGTGGGAGAAGCCTGGGGCCGCTACGACGTGACTGCGGGAGTGCGCACCATCCTCGACTTTGTGGTGGACGACCTGTCACAGTGGTATGTGCGGGTCAATCGCCCTCGCTTCTGGGCGCCCGATACCGTGGCTGACCCGGCCGCGCTCGCCACGCTGCATGACGCGCTGACTACCGTCAGCCGACTGCTGGCAGCGGCTGCGCCTTTCGTCAGCGACTGGTTGCACCGGGCACTTGCGGGAACTTCGGTGCATCTTGCCGGGTTTCCCAAAGCTCGCCACGTCCGGGATCCGGCGCTCGAAGCCGCCATGGATGCCGTGCGCCGTCTCGCGTCACTGGCACGTGCGGCCCGGGAGGAGCGAAACATCCGGGTCCGTCAGCCGTTGGGCCGAATGCAGGTGGCGGTTCCAGCCGGCGTTCGGGGCCCGGCCCTGGATCAGCTGCTCGAGCTGTTGCGGGCGGAGGTCAACGTCAAGCAGATCGAGGTGGTTGCTTCCGATACCGATCTGGTCCGGCTGCGGCCCAAGCCCAACTTTCGGACTCTGGGCAAGCGCTACGGCAAGCGCACGCCGTTGGTCGCAGCGGCGGCGGCAGGACTTGCTGCAGAGCAGCTCCGGGGGCTGGAGCAAGGAGTCTCCGCCACGCTGCAGGTGGATGGAGAGCCCGCGGTCTTTCATCCCGAGGACGTCGTGGTCGAACGCGAGGTCGCGAGCGACTGGCTGGTGGCGAGCGATGGCCCCTTTGTTGCTGCGCTCGATCCCGATCTCGACGACGGGCTCAGGCGGGAGGGGTTGGCCCGGGAAGTGGTGAACCGGGTGCAGCGCATTCGAAAAGAGGCGGGGTATCACTACAGCGATCGGATCTCGCTCTGGCTCGACGGCGACCCCGCCTTGCTCGAGGCGTCACGGGCGCATGCAGCATTCATCCAGGGAGAAACCCTCGCGCGCCGCTTCGAGGTCGGTGCCCGCGCGGGGCAATCGGATCTGGAACAGCAGGTAGATATCGACGGGCACGGTGTAGTGGTCGGAGTGCAACGACATCAGGACGGTCGGGTCGGAGTTGGCCCTCAACCCATGGACGAGTAATGAATAAGAAACAGCTGACACATCTCGAGAAGCGCCTGATCGAAGAGCGGGCCCGCGTTATGAAGGAGCTGGGCTACTACGACGAGTCCTTCAACGCGACGCTGCAATCGTCCGACGGCGATCTCTCTTCCTACTCGTTCCATATGGCCGATCAGGGCACGGACGCCATGGAGCGAGAGAAGCAGTTTCTCTTCGCGTCCCAGGAAGGCCGCTACCTCTGGCACGTCAACGAAGCGCTGCGGCGGCTGTACGGCACTCCCGACAAGTTCGGGCACTGCCATCAGTGCGGACAGGAGATCAACTTCGAGCGGCTGGACGCCCTACCGCACGCGCGACTTTGCATCACCTGCAAAGAGAAAGAGGAAGATGGCAAACGTCGTTGATGCCTCGCAGGGCTCTGGGCAGGTACGAGTGGCCGGCGCTCCGCGCCGGCTGTTCGTTGTCGCCGCCGTGGTGATCGTAGTGCTCGACCTCATCACCAAGCTGATCGCTGAAGCGACGCTGCTCCGCACCCCGGGGGTGTCGGTGATCGGCGACTGGCTGCAGCTACGTCTGGTATACAACCCCGGCGCGGCGTTCGGCCTTCATGTTGGCCCCTACTCCCGCTGGATCTTCTTTGTCGTCGCCCTGGTGGCGGTGGTCGTCCTGGCCCGGATGTCGCGCAGCAGCGCCGCGACCGACCGGTTCCGCCAGCTCGCCCTGGGACTGGTGGCGGGCGGCGCCGCCGGGAACCTGCTCGACCGGGTGCGCAGTTCCCGGGGGGTGGTCGACTTTCTCGACGTGGGCATCGGGGCGCTGCGTTGGCCGACGTTCAACGTGGCGGACATCGCCGTGAGCTGCGGCGCGATCGCGCTGGCCATTTCGTTGTGGCGGGAGGACGCCCGCCGAGCGGAGGCGGAATCGGTTCCGACGGGCTGAAGTGAAAGCGGGAGAGCGGGGCAGCGGAGCCCGCCCCGAGCAAGAGAGCGAGGGTCACGAAGTGCAGTTCACCGTGACCACCGGCGAGACTGAGCGCCTGGACCGGTTTCTGGCCGATCAGATGGCGCTCTCCCGAACTCAGGCCGCTCGTTTGGTCGCCGATAAGCGAGTCACGATAGACGGCAGAGTCGCCCGCGCTTCCCGTCTTCTCTCCCGCGGGGAAGTGATCCGGGTCCGCCTCCCCGTCGATGAACCACCCCGCAGCATCCAGCCCGCCGCCATCCCGCTGTCACTCGTCTTCGAGGACGAACACCTGGCCGTCATCGACAAGCCGGCCGGCCTGGTGGTTCATCCAGCGCCCGGGCACTGGGACGACACTCTCGTCAACGCCCTTGTGGCTCGCGGTACCACGCTCTCCGGAGGTGCGGCAGGACGGCCCGGCATCGTGCACCGGCTGGACCGCGACACGTCGGGGCTCATGATCGTGGCCAAGACCGATATGGCCCACCGAAGGCTCGGCGCGGCCATCGCCGCCCGGCGGGTGCGGCGCACCTACGCCGCGCTCGCCTGGGGCCACCTCGATGAGAACGACGTCCGCATCGAGGCGCCGATCGCGCGCCACCCGCGGGACCGTAAGCGAATGCTGGTGTCGGCCACCGGGCGGCCGGCGCGAACGGACGCCTCGGTGATCGCACGGCTCCCGGTCGTTGATCTCCTGCGGCTCGAGCTGCATACCGGCCGCACCCACCAGATCCGGGTGCACCTGGAGCATCTGGGACATCCAGTGGTGGGCGATCCGGTGTACGCCGGTGGCGGCAGCCGCCGTATCTCCGGGGCAGGGCGCCGCCTGGCAACGCTGGTTGAGCGAGCAACCCCCCGGCAGGCACTGCACGCCGCTGCTCTGGCATTCCGCCATCCTGTGAGCGGAGCACCACTTGAGTTCCGCGCCGAGTGGCCGGCGGACCTACGCGATGCACTGATTGTCGCGGCCGGCGAAGAACTGGTTGCCCACCCCGAGCCTCTCAGCTATCTTCGTTTCTTTAATAGAGATGGCTAACTCTCCCGCGCTTCACGCCGTCATTTTTCGCATCGGTGAGGTAATCTGCGCGGCCCCGGCAGGGATCGTGCGTGAGATCCTCCCTCGCCTGCCGGCTACTCGAATTCCAGGCGTGCCGGACGCGGTTGAAGGGCTGGTAAACGTCCGTGGCAGCTTGCTTACGGTGCTCGACGGGCACCTGCTGCTGGAACAACCCCGCCGCCAGGCCGATGAGGGCGCGATCGTCGTCCTCGACGTGAAGGGCCGCAGCTACGGGCTGGGGGTCAGCCAGGTACTCGACTTCCTCGAAGTTCCCGCAGGCTCCGTGGTCGAACGCCGGGATCTGCCCGGGCTCGACCCGCGGCTGGTGAAGGCGGTCGGCCTGCGCGGAGACCAGCACTTCATCCTGCTCGACGTGGACGCCCTGTTTGCGCCGATCATTGGAGCGTAGATGGGCACCGCTCCGCTAACTCGCACGGAGGAAGTCTGTGAACCAAACTGTGCTCGTCTGCGACGACGCCATCTTCATGCGCACCATGATCAGCGACATCCTGAGCCAGGCCGGGTTCGAGGTCGTGGGCGAAGCCGAGTCGGGACTCCAGGCCGTGGAGAAGTACCGGGCCCTCAAGCCGGACCTCGTCACCATGGACATCGTGATGCCGGACATGGGCGGTATCGAAGCTGTGCGCGAGATCTGCAAGGACCATCCCGACGCCAGGATTCTGATGTGCAGCGCTATGGGTCAGCAGGCGCTGGTGGTCGAGGCGATTCAGGCCGGGGCCAAGGATTTCGTGGTCAAGCCGTTTCAGCCCTCCCGCGTTCTCGAGGCGGTTCAGCGCGTTCTGGCCTGATCGATGGACCTGTCCAAGTACGCCGCGCTCTTTCTTACCGAGAGCCGCGAGCACCTCCTTGCCTGCAACCGATCGCTGCTGGAATGGGAACGGGCACCGGCATCGCCGGAGCCGGTGGACCGGCTGTTCCGTGCCATCCATACCATCAAGGGGATGGCCGCGACGATGGGCTACGCGGCCGTGGCTCGGCTCGCCCACGGAGCGGAGAACCTCCTGGACGCCCTCCGGCACAGCCAGGTGGTGGCGGGGCCGCCCATCTTTCAGCTGCTGTTTCGTGCCGTGGACACGCTGGGGGGAGCAGTTGAAGCGGCGGCTGCGGGCAGCGAACCGGACATCGATGCGGACCTGCTGGCGGAGCTCGACACGGCGGCCGCGGCGCCACAACCGGAGGGAGTTCCGGCACAGGGAGGGCTGACCCAATCGGCGAGTGCTGCCGACCAACCGAGAGGGGAGCCAAAGCTCCGACGCGCCAGCGATGCTCCACGGACGCGCCCGGTGCAGGTCACGATCAATCGCTCGGCGCTGATGCGGGGTGCCCGGGCGGCCCTTGTGCTCCGGCGCGCCGAGGCACTCGGCTCAGTGAGCGGCGTGCAGCCGCCTCCTGCCCAGCTCGAGCGGGATGAGTTCGATGGCAAGCTCTTCTTTCGGCTGCAGACCCGACAGTCGGACGAGCAGATCGCGGCCGCGCTGCGCACGGTGGGCGATGTCGATGCGGTGCTCATCGAGGAAGCTGCCAGGCAGACCGGTGGCGCCGCCCATGGCCGGCAGATACGGGTCGATCTCCGGCGACTGGATGCGCTGATGAAGCAGGTGGGCGAGCTGGTGGTCGCCAAGAACCGACTCTCGGCGCTGTCCACCGAATCCGGTGACGCGACCCTGATCGAGCTCAGCGGCCGTATCGCACGCCTGGTCGCCGCGATGCAAGGCGAGGTGCTCGCCTCTCGAATGACGCCTGTGGGAGAGGTTTTCGAGCGCTTTCCCCGGCTGGTGCGCGATCTGTCCCGCGAGCTGGGTAAGCAGATCCGCTTCGACATGGAAGGCGAAGAGATCGAGCTCGACCGATCGGTGCTCGATGAGATTGGCGATCCGCTGCTGCATCTGATTCGGAATGCGGCCGATCACGGCATCGAGCCTCCGGAGCAGCGCCTTGCCGCCGGCAAGCCGGCCGAGGGCCGTATCCTGCTGTCGGCAACGCGCGAGCGGAATACCGTCGCCTTGCGGGTCACTGATGATGGCCGTGGCATCGACCGGGCCCGGATTCTGGACAAGGCGCGCGGTGAGGGCGTGGCGACGGACGTGGACAGCCTGACCGACGACCTGCTGGTGCGGGTGCTCGCACGGCCGGGATTCAGCACGGCACAGGCTGTGAGTGGCGTTTCCGGCCGAGGCGTCGGCGTGGACGTGGTGATGACGCGGGTGCGCGCCCTGGGCGGAACTTTGGAGGTCCGCACCGAGCTGGGCCGGGGGAGCACGTTCCTCATCCGGGTGCCGCTCACGCTGGCGATCGTACGCGCCCTGCTCGCCGAGTCCGGTGGCGAGCGGTATGCGGTGCCGCTGGCCTACGTGGCCGAAACCGTGGAATTCGACCGCCGCGCGGTGACCGCCGTCCGCGACCGGGAGGCACTGGTGGTGCGCGATCATGTCATCCCCACAGTTCACCTTCGGGACCTGGTGTCAGGCGGCTCGGCAGTGGCCGCAGCTCGCCAGCCCACGGTCATACTCGAGATCGGCGAGCGGCGCACCGCTCTGGTAGTCGATGCGCTCCTGGGCCAGCAGGACATTGTAGTCGAGCCATTCGACGCCCCTCGCGGGCTGCCGCCCTTCGTCGGAGGGGCGACGATTCTGGCCGATGGCAGGCCGGCGCTCATCCTGGACGCCGCGGCGCTCCTGTAGGAGGAAAGCACATGGAAGACGTGCGTGATCTGAAGGAGTCGCAGCTCGACGCGATGCGTGAGGTCGCTAACATCGGCGCGGGCCATGCCGCCACGGCGCTGTCCCAGATGACCAACCGCAAGATCATGATCACCGTCCCCCGGGTGAACGTGCGGCCGCTGGAAGACGCCTGCGACATCGTCGGCAGGGCGGACGAAGTCATGGCGGCGGTACTCATGCACATGATGGGCGACCTCACCGGCCGCGCCCTGCTCTTGTTCCCCCAGCTTCCCGCCCGCACCCTGTGCGATTTCCTGCTGCGCCGCGAGATGGGCACCACCCAGGAGTTCGGCGAGATGGAGCGATCGGCTCTCAAGGAGGCGGGGAATATCCTGGCCAGCGCCTATCTGAACGCGCTGAGTGATTTCATGGGGATGATGCTGGTGCCGTCAGTGCCCAGTCTGGTCATCGATCTCAGTGGGGCTGTGTTGACCAGTGCGCACCTGAACTTCGGCCACGACCGCGACTACGCCTTCTGCGTCGAAACCTCCTTCCGGGTTGAAGGCGCCAGTGAGCCACTGGCGGGCCATTTTCTGCTCTTGCCCGACATGGCGTCCCTGCGGTCCATCTTCGACGCCATTCGTCTGCCCTGACCGATGCCGGCTCCCGCGCTTTCGGAGCGCGATCTTGCGGTCCTGCGGTCCTTCGCCCGACGTATCGACCCATCCGATGCCGGGGCGCACAATAATCTCGGGGTCCTCTACTACCAAAAGGGCCTGATCGAGGAGTCCATCGCCGAGTTTGCCCGGGCGCTGGAGCTGGACGCGCGGATGCTGGTGGCGCAGGCCAATCTGGAGATCGCGTACCGCGACAGCGGGCACTACGACCGGCGTATCGCCCAGCTGGGGGACGCGGTCCAGAAGAAGCCTCGACGACCGCGAGGCCAGGTGGGAGCTGGGCCGAGCCTACGCCACCGTGGGTCGCCACGAGGAGGCGGTGGCTGAGTTCGAGGCTCTGCTCCAGAGCCACCCCAACGATGTGCCGGCACTGCTCCAGCTGGGTCTCGCGGAGAAAGCCCGCGGACGGCTCGACGCTGCCAGCGACTGGCTCCAGCGCGCCTGCACCCAGGACCCGACGAACGCCGTGGCGCGATTCCACTATGGGGAAGTCCTCTACAACCGCGGGTTGAGTGAGCCTGCCCTGGATTCGCTGAAAGAGGCGATCGCCCGTAACCCCGACTATGCCGAAGCGCATTACCTCCTCGCATTCGTGTACGGCGATCTGGGCCAGCATGAAGCCGCGCGGGCCGCCACCAAGCGGGCGGTTGGGCTGAACCCCGCGCTGACCCGGGCGCAGGCCAATCTGGCGCTGTCGAAAGGCGCCCACCGTAGCGCTGGGGCAAGCGGCCAGAATGGCGACCTTGCCGGCGACTCCAGCCGAACCGGCCAGCCGGCCGCCCGGCCCACTGACCCTCAATCCATTCCCGGTGCCGCGCTCGCCCACTACAACGCGGGCGTGGCGTTGCGTCAGAAAAGCAGCTACGAGGAGGCGTTGCAGGAGTATCAAGCCGGGCTCGCCGCTGGCGAGGACCGCCGACTGAATCTGCAGGCGATGGCCGAGGTGCACCTCCTCCGCCGCAACCTGGCTGCGGCGCTCGAGCTCTACGACTCCCTGGTCGCCGACTTCCCCGACTCACCCAAGATGTGGAACGAGCGGGGGGTGTGCCTGCATCAGGCGGGACGGCGCTCTGATGCCCTGGGGTCCTACCAGAAATCAGTTGCCACCGATCCCCATTACCGGCTGGCGTGGAACAACATCGGCGTTATTCGAGCGAGCGAGGCTTCCAGCGAACCGTCCGCCGAGGCGTTTCGGCATGCGCTGGAAGGCGAGCAGCCACTCCTCACCGCCCGCCTCAACCTGGCGCTGCTGCTCCTGCAGCGGCGTCAGTACAAAGCCGCGCTCGCAGAGTATCAGCGTGCCCTCAGGGAGCAGCCTGCCAGCGCGAATGGGTGGAATGGCATCGGCCTGGTTCTGGTGGAGCTCAAGCGTTACGAGGAGGCGCGCAACGCCTTCGGGCAGGCGGTAGACGCAGACCAGAACTTTGCAGCGGCCCACTACAATCTGAGTTTCGTCCTGAGTCAGCTGGGAGATTTCGAAGGCGCCCTGCGTGAGACGAGGCGCGCTCTCGAGCTTGAGCCGTTGTACGTCCCCCAGAAATTCTCCCTTACCATCGACCTGCAGTACGAAGATCCCACCATTGCCATCGCGCCGGACCTGGTTGCCGATGCCAGCGGCGACGTGCTCGCGGGCGAGTTCAGCTTCGATTCGCCGGCGCTGGACCAGCTCTTCGAGGAGCTGGCTCCGGCCGAGCCGGTCACCGGGGTGGAATCTGCCGACAGCCTGCTCCGCCAGGCGCGGGACCTCATCGCGAAGGGCGTGCTCGATCTCGCGCGAACGGAGCTGGATCGGGCCACGGTGCGGGGAGCACCCCGGCATGCGACAGCAGTTCTACTGGGGCAGATATTCGCCAAGAGGGGGTTGCACGGAGAAGCGCTCGAGCGCTACCGGGAAGCGCGAGCTCTGGTCCCCGCCGATTCGGACGCCACGCTGGGAGAAATCCACGCGCTCCTGGCACTGGGGCGTCCTCAGGAAGCTGACGAGCTCGCCGCGGAGCTGGCGGCGCGCATACCTCGGGACGTGGACGTGCTCGCGGCGTATTCCCGGGTGCGGCTCGCGATGGGCGACGCCGCCACTGCCCTCGACTCACTTCGGGCCGCCCAGAAGCACGCGCCCAGCCGGCCCGACCTGTTCCATCTCCAGGCACAAGCCTCGATTCGGCTGGGTGACCGCGCCGCCGCATTCGCCGCCTTCAATAACGCGCTCTCGATCGATCCCTCTCTGGTCCGGGTCTGGTGCGAGCTCGGAGCCCTCGAAGAGGAGCGGCGCAACTGGCCGGCGGCCCGCACCGCATACGAGCGTGCCCTTGACCTTCTGCCTACGTACGGGGCTGCCGCGCTGTCGCTGGCGGATCTCATCCGCCGGACCGAGTCCCCTCGCGCCGCGATCTCGATTCTTGTCACGTTGCTGGAGGCGGACCCGTACGAGCTGGAAGCCTTGACCGCTCTGGGCCGCGCGTTGCTGGAGGACGGCCGGACTCAGCAGGCACTGGAGGCGTTCACCCGGGTCCTCCGATTCGACCAGGAGCATGCGGCTGCACTGTATCACCTGGGGACCTGCTATGCGCGGCAGCGGCTGTTCGATGACGCGGTGCTGGCATGGGAGCGCGTGATGCACCTCGATCCGGATGGGCCATTCGCCACGGAAGCGCGCAGCCGCGCGCGGTCCGCTCGCGATCTCCAGCACATCTTCGCGGCTGCGAGCTGACCTGTGGCGCTCGAAGGCCCGCTGAAGGAGCTCCATATCCAGGACGTGTTCCAGCTGCTTGATCTGGGCCGGAAGAGCGGAGTCCTGCGGATCACCTCGGAGTTGCGTCAGACTGCCGGCACGGTGGCGTTTGAGCGCGGCGGCGTGGTGGCCGCCACTACGGGCAAGGACCCGCAGCCGTTCGGCGCGCGGCTGGTGCGGCTGGGAAAAATCTCGGCGACGCAGCTGGAGCAGGCCCGGGGGGCGCAGCAGGCCGGCGACACCCGCCGTCTGGGCGACATTCTGGTTGCCAACGGTGCCATCACGCGGCGCGAGCTCGATCGCCAGCTGAAGGCGCAGATCGAGGAAGCGATCTTCGAGCTTCTGGCCTGGTCGGAAGGCTACTTCCGGTTCGAGGACGGTGCGCCGTCCGATGCCATCGTTGACGCGCCGGTCCGGATTCCAACCGAAGGATTGCTGATGGAAGCCGCTCGCCGAATGGACGAGTGGTCCCGGATCGAAGATAAGGTGCCGCACCTGCGGGTCATCCCGAGACTGCCGGCCAGCGACAGCGCCGGGGCCGGACGATTGGAGCTTGCACCGCTGGAATGGGAGGTGCTTGCGGCGGTCGATGGGGAGCGGGACCTCCACGGACTGGCCACCGCGCTGGGCCGGTCGGAGTTCGACATTGCCCGCACCGCCTACGCACTCTCGTCAGCCGGCGTCATCGTGCTGGACAGCGCGGCGCCTCGGCATGCGAGCGAAAACGGGAGTCAGCCGGGCACTCCTCTCGGCCCCGCGCGGCAAGCGCTGGCGAAACGAGAGTACGAGGCCGCCGCTGCCATGCTCCAGCAGGTCCTGCGGACCGACCCCCTGATGCCAGAGGCGCGGCGCCTGTTCGGAGTCTGTCAGGCCGCGCTGGGGCACTTTCGCAGCGCGGCAGAAGCTTGGAGAAGCTGGGCCCGCCTCGGCACTCTCACTCCCGCCGAAGAGGCACTGATTCCGGCAGTGGATCGCCTGAGACAGGCAGTAGAAACACTGGCCGAGGAGTTGGAGAGCTACCGTGAGTGATGACATCCGCACCCTGACGAGCCGTCTGGCCGAAGAGCCATCGAGCCTGGCGTTTCTGGAACTGGCCGAAGCGCTTCGCCGCCGGGGTCAGCTGGAGGCCGCATACAAGGTCGCGAGCGGCGGGCTTGCGCGATATCCCGGCCTCGCCGATGCGCACGATCTGCTTGCTCGAATTCTGGGTGATCAGGGCGATCTCGCCGGCGCTTTCGATGCGTGGGTCGAGGCGCTCCGGATCGATCCCATGCGCACCAGTGCGCTGAAGGGCATCGCCTTTCTCTACTTCCGGGCCGACAACGTGACCGAGGCCCGGGAGCACCTCCAGCGCGCGGCGGAGATCGATCCTGACGATCTGTCCATCGGCCAGGCGCTCGCCCGAATGAAGGAAACCGGCCGCGCTCCTGCCGGAGCGTACACCGCTCAGGCGCAGGGCAGTTCCACGTCAGCGGAGCCCGCGATCGCGGACTCCTCTGGTGATGATCCCGAACACGGACAATTGCTGGTGGATGGGAATGGGATGCGTCTGAGTGGCAGCCTCCTAAGTCCTACCAACGAGGAAGTGGGTGATCGGGTAGCGGCGGAGCTCGCCGGCGTGTCCAAGGAGGCGTCCCGCACCACTCGACTTCTCGGGCTTGGCGGGTGGCGGGCGATCGCGGTGGAGTCGCCCGAGGGCAATCTCTACCTGCTGCCGCCCACGCCCGACACCGTCCTGCTGACGATGCGGGAACGGACGCTGCCGATGGCACGGCTGGGATTGATCGCTGAACGGGCGGCGCGCGATGCTCGGGCCTGGCTGGGAGTCCAGGAATGAGTCCCGCAAATTCGGTGCTGGAGCGTGTGACTCAGGTCCCCGGCGTCCGGGGATCCCTGCTGATTTCCGCCACCGATGGCCTGGTGGTCGCTGAGCGTCTGATGGACGGCATCGACGGACGTGCCATCGCCGCACTGGCCGCCAGCCTCATCCAGCGGCTGGGCCGCGCCACGGTCGGCGCTGGCATGCAGATCCCGACGTTCGTGCACCTGCGCGGCAACACCGGGTCGGTTCTGGCCGCACCGGGACAGAACGACCTGGTGCTGGTTGCGCTGGCGGGTCTGGACGCAAACCTGGGGCTCGCTCGACTGGAGATGCTCGACGCAGTCGGTCGCCTCAGCTGATGCGCGCACTCGAGCCGTGGGTGGTCGACCCACTGCAGACGTTTCTCACCGAGTCTTCGGCGCGGCTCATCCTGCTGATGACCACGTCCGGCCAGGTGGTGGCGCAACACGGTTTCGCCCGCTCGTTCGAGGTGATGACGGCGGCCGCACTCGGGTCGGCCATCGTGGCTTCGACCGAGGAGCTCGCCCGCCTTATGGGTGCCCCGCGGTTTGGAGCCGTGGTGCACGGAGGCAGCCAGCAGAGTTGCCTGCTGGCCGCATTCGGAACTCCGCGCGGTCGCTGGATCGGTCTGGTGGTGTTCGGCCCCGAAACCTCGGTCGGACTGGTCCAGCTCTTCTTCGACTCAGATGGTCGAGGAGCTGGTAGGCGCAGCACCGAGAGAGCCGGCGCCGGCGCCGTTACTGGCTGAGAACTTCGAACGGGAGCTCAATGCCAGCCTCAAAGAGCTTTTCGGACGTAAGGGAGCATGTCACTCGTCAACTTCACCGCGCGTGAGATCACCTGCAAGATCGTCTACTACGGACCGGGGCGGTCCGGCAAGACGACCAACTTGCAGTATGTCTACGGCCGCGTGCCCGAGGCGCGGCGCGGCCGCATGGTGTCGCTCGCCACCCAGACCGACCGCACTCTCTTCTTCGACTTCCTGCCGCTGGAGCTGGGTACCATCTCCGGCTTCACGACCAAGTTCCAGCTCTATACCGTGCCGGGTCAGAGCTACTACAACGCCACCCGCAAGCTGGTGCTGCAGGGCGCGGACGGCGTCGTCTTCGTGGCCGATAGCCAGGCCCGTCGCTTCGATGACAATCTGGAGAGCCTCCAGAACCTGCAGGACAACCTGCTGAGCCAGGGCGTAGACATCCGCCAGCTTCCCGTCGTGTTCCAGTACAACAAGCAGGACCTCCCGCGCGACCTGGTCCTCACCCGGGATGAAATGGATGATGCGCTGAACTTCCGCGCGGTGCACAGCTTTTCCGCGGATGCCCTGCACGGGGCCGGGGTGTTCGAGACGCTCAAAGGCGTCTCCGAACTCGTGCTCAAGCGGCTCGCCGCCGGGAGCCAGGTCGCGTGACCGCGACTCTGAATCCGCTGTACCGGTTCGACACCCTCGTGGTTGGCGCGGCCAACCGGCTCGCGTTCACCGCAGCCAAGGCGGTGGCGGAGTCGCCCGGCACGGTGTACAACCCGCTTTTCGTCTATGCTCGTCCCGGCCTGGGGAAGACCCATCTCCTGATGGGCATCGGCCACGCTGCCCGCGCCATAGACCCGAACCTGTCGGTCGAGTATCTGACGCTGGACGAGTTCGTGGAATCGTTCCATGCGGCTATCGCGGCGGGGCAGGGTGACGCCTACCGCCGGCGGTTCAACGACGTAGACCTGCTCCTGGTGGACGACGTGCAGTTCCTCACCCACCGGCGGGAGATGCAATCCGAGCTGCTTCGGCTTACCGACACTCTGCAGTCGGCCAACCGCCAGATCGTGCTCACCAGCGATCGCCCGCCGTCCGAGATCGAGGCGCTCGACGAGCGCCTGATCCGTCGCTTCGCCGGTGGCCTCGTGATCGACGTCTCGTCGCCGGACTACGAGACCCGGGTTGCGATCCTCCGCCGAAAGGCAGAGGAGCGGCGCTCCACCTTCGGGGAAGGGGTGCTCGAGGCAGTAGCCTCGCTGGCCATCGACAACGTGCGTGAGCTCCTCGGCGCCCTCAACCGGTTAGTGGCGTTCCAGGCGGTCAGCGATACGCCGTTGAAACCGGCGCAGGCACGGGCATTGGCCGGCGGCGATGAGGGAGGCAGCGGGGGGAAGCCTGAGAAGACAGCCGTGCCCGATACCGGTGCTGCCGGCCCGGACGAATTCAGTGACTTCCTGTCCGAGGTGTCGGCCACGGTGTCGCAGCAGGTGGACTCGTGGCGCACCAAGGTCGCGGCTGCCATCCTCCGGTGGGAAGGGGAAGGGTTCCGCACCACCCGGATCGAGGCGCTGCTGCAGCAGGAGATGACCGTCGATCCTGAAGAAGTGCTGCGCCGGTTCGCGGCCGACGTCGGCCGGCTCCAGGCGCTCCAGGCCGAAGCCGTCGAGCTGGCCCCGGACCTCGCGGGCTCCACCGCATTCCGAGATCCCGATGATATCGTGGGCGCCGAGGCGCTGACCCAGCGGGCCCGCCAGGGCGCCCACCCGCCGCCGGCTCCGTCCCCGCTCTGGAAGCTGGACGACCTGGTCGAAGCGCCCAGCAATCGCATGGCGTTGCAGGCCGCGCGCGCGGTGGTGGCGGAGCCGGCTACCCGCTACAACCCCCTCGTGATCGTCGGGGCCAGCGGAGTCGGCAAGACCCATTTGCTCCATGCCCTCGGCAATGCTCTGGCTGGATCGAGCAAGGGTCCGGTCGCGTGCCTCAGCGCCCACGAGTTCACCAGCGAGCTGATCGAGGCGATTGACCGCGACGCGGTCGGCCCATGGCGGGCCCGATACCGGTCAGCGTCGGCTTTCCTGCTCGACGACGTCCACCTCGTGGCCGAGAAGGACCGAACCCAGGACGAGCTGTTCGTACTGTTCAACTTCCTGATCGAGTCCGGCCGCCAGATGATCTTCAGCTCGGGCATACCGTTGTCCGAGCTGACCGCCGTCGAGCCTCGCCTTCGGACCCGTCTGGAAGGCGGGTTGGTCGTCGACCTTCCGGCACCGGACCGGGAGATGCGCCAGCACGTGCTGCAGCGGGCCTTGAACGGCAAGGTGGCGGCACCCGATGTGGAGTTAATGGAATACCTCAGTTCCCGGCCGGCCGAATCGGTCCGGGCGCTCCACGGACTCCTCCAGCGGGTGGTGAACGCGGCCGAGTCGAAGGGGGTCGCCCCAAGCGCGGCCCTCGCTCGGGAGGTACTCGAAGCGCCGACCCCAAAGCCGCCCCGGCGCTCCAGCGCCTACCGCACCAGCGGCATCGTGGCGCCCGCCAGCGGAGCCCGAAGCCGGGAAAAGATCGTGTGGGACTGGCCTGACGTAGGTGACCGCATCGTCGAGGAGTGGCGCTGATGGCCATCAAGGGAAGCCTCAAGGAGGCCAGTCTCCCAGACGTCATCCAGCTGCTCTTTCTGGGCCGCCGAACCGGATGTCTGGCCCTGGCCGATCGGCACAACTTCGGGACGATATACCTCGACGAGGGTCAGATCACGTTTGCCACCATCGTCAACCGCCGCGACCGTCTGGGAGATCTCCTGATCCGAAAAGGCCGGATCACCGCCGAGCAGCTGCAGCAGGCCATTGCAGCACAGGAGGACGATCGCGAGCACAAGTTGGGCGAAATCCTGGTGGGGCTGGGCACGCTGACCCGCACCGAGCTGGAAGATTACATGCGCCTCCAGATCGAGGAGGCGGTGTACTACCTGTTCACCTGGACCTCGGGGACATTCAACTTCGAGGCCGGGGTCAAGCCGGAGAGCGAGGATTTCCTGGTCCGCATCAGCCCCGAGGCGCTACTCCTCGAAGGCGCCCGCCGGGTGGACGAGTGGAGCCTCATCGAAAAGAAGATCCCGTCTTTCGATCTCATCTTCTCAGTCGATCAGGATCACATCACCCAGTCGGCTCCCACGCTGTCACCGGAACAGCAGCGACTGCTGCCTCTGGTGGATGGCACCCGTGACGTGGCGCAGCTCATCGATGAATCGGGCCTGGTCGAGTTCGAGGTAGGGAAGGCGCTCTTCGGGCTCATCACGGCCGGGTTTGCGCATCGCGTGGGCACTTCCACTGCGGCCGCTCCAAAGGCCAACGACAGCCGGGTCGACGAGCACCGGAATCTGGGCATCGCCTTCTATAAAGCAGCGATGTTCGATGAGGCTCTCCGGGAGTTTCGCCGGGTCAGCGAGCTGCGCCCGACGGACAGCACCGCGCCCCTGTTTCTCGGCTTGATCGCGGTGCGCCAGGCACGGTGGGAGGAAGCTGCCGAAGCGCTGCGGCAGGCGTCGGATTCGGGTGTGCCGAAGCCCGCCGCGCTCCACAATCTCGGCTTTGCCCTGGAGCAGCTGGGCCGCTTCGATGAAGCGGAGGCCGCCTATGGCGACGCGGCCGGACGGGCTCGTGAGGACGGACGAATCATGCTCGGGTGGAGTATTGTCGCGCTCAAGCGAGGGGATCACCAGGTGGCCCAGACGCGGCTGGGTCGCGCCCGTGAGCTTCTCAACGGCAAACCGGTCCCGGCCATCTGGTACTGGGCCTCGAGCCTGGCCCACACCGGCCTAGAGGACTCCGAGGGCGCGCTGAAGGTTGCCCGCGAAGGCGTCGCCGCGTATCCCAGCAATGCCGTCCTGCAGAACAATCTGGCCGTGCTGCTCGAGCTGCACGGTGACGTGGAGGGTGCAGAGGCGATGCTGCGCGCCGCATTGGCCGAGGACCCGGCCTTACCGCAGGTCTCCAAGAACCTGGCCGACATTCTCTATCGTAACGGCCGCTATGAAGAGGCGGCGGAAGCCTATGAGCGCGCCGCCAAGCTCAGCCCGGAACTGGGCGACGATCTCTACTTCAAGCTCGGCAACATTGCCTACAAGAAACGGGATCACGCGCGGGCCCGGGAAAGCTGGGCCCAAGCGACGAGTCTCAACCCGGGGCATCAGCTCGCCCGGGCCAATCTCGAAATGCTGGACCTGGCGCAGTGATCCCGGCCGACGACGAGGCCTGGGTGGCGCTGACCCACAAGATCTCACGGGAGGCCGGCCTTTCATTGGACGCCTACAAGGACAAGTGTCTGCGCCGGCGCATCGCAGTGAGAATGCGGGCATGCGGCGTCCACACCTTCGCCGACTACCAGAGCGTGCTCGACGGCACCCCCGGCGAGTACGAGCGGCTGAAGGACGCGATCACTATTAACGTCACCCGCTTCTACCGCAATGCCGATACCTGGAATCTGTTGCGCGGCGGCCTACTCCAGGAGGTCTGTGACGGCGAAGGCGGTGATGTTCGCGCATGGAGCGCGGGCTGCGCATCCGGGGAGGAGCCATACACGCTGGCGCTTCTGATGGCCGATCTCTTCGACCGGCAGGGGCGGCCCGACCGACTCGACCGCGTCACCGTGGATGCAACCGATATCGACCGGCAGTGCCTCGAGCGTGCCCAGGCGGCGAGCTTCCGGCGCGAGGCCCTGGTCGAAGTTCCCCAGGACCTGGTGGACCGCTACTTCGAGGCGGACGGCAGTGGATGCAGGGTGATCGACCGGGTGCGCCGCCGGGTGGTGTTCCGCGGCCTGGACTTGAGCCGGGAAGCGCCCCTGTGCCCCAATTATCAGCTGATCCTGTGCCGCAATGTGGTGATCTACTTCGGACGGGTTGCTCAGGAGCGCGTGTTTCTCTCCTTCGCGGAGGCGCTGGCCCCCGGCGGCATTCTGGTGCTCGGAAAGGTCGAGACCTTGTTCGGGCCCGCCAGAGAGCGGTTCACTCTGCTGGATCCGCGGGAGCGGATCTACCGGCGGACCGCGTGACCCGCGAGCTCGTCGTGCGGGTGGCTGATCTTCGGAGCGGTCTGGAGGGGGATACGCTCGTCACGGTGGGCCTGGGGAGTTGTGTCGCCATCATCCTGCATGATCAGGAAGCCAAGGTTGGAGGGCTGGCGCACATTCTTCTGCCCTCGCCGGCACTGAGCCGCATGGATGGCAACCCGGCGAAGTTCCCTCAGACGGCCGTGCCCCGTCTCATCGAGCTGATGGTAGCCGAAGGTGCCAAGCCGCAGCGGATGACGGCGCGTCTTGCCGGTGGCGCGAGCATGTTTGCTGCCCTGGCGCCGCCGGGAACGATTCAGATGGGCGAGCGCAACCTGGTCTCCGCGCGGCAGGTGCTGAACACTCACGGAGTGCCGTTGATAGGAGAGGCGGTCGGCGGAGACTTCGGCAGGACGGTGCGGTTGCGGGTCCGGGACGGCAGAGTCGAAGTCAGCACAGTGGCGCATGGTATCCAGCATCTCTGATCCAGGCCGGGTACTGGTGGTTGACGACAGCCCGTTCTTCCGGCGCCTCTTGACCGAGGTGGTGGAAGGCTCGGGCGAGTTCCGGGTGGTCGCCACCGCGCGCGACGGCATGGATGCCGTGCGGAAGGTTCGAGCTCTGGCTCCGGACGTGGTGCTGATGGACATCGAGATGCCGGAGCTCGACGGCCTCGGCGCCATCGGTTACATCATGGCCGAGTCGCCTCGCGCCATTGTGGTCGTCAGCGCCCACGTGGGGCCCGGCGCTATCGCCGCCATTCGTGCCCTCGAGTTGGGTGCGGTGGATCTGGTGGCCAAGGAAGGCGAACGCGGCGCCGCCGCCACCGCTCGGTTCGCCGAGCGGCTGTTGATCGTGCTCCGCGCCGCCCGCTCCGCCGATGTCAAACGGCTGGCGCTGTCCGAGGGGTGGAACCGGGACAGCACGCCGCCGGCGACCACCACCGCTACTGCTTCGCGCGCCCGCCTTTGCGTCGCCATCGCCGCATCCACCGGGGGCCCGCGGGCCCTAGCCCAGGTTATCCCTCAGTTGCCCACGGGGCTGGAGGCGGCCATCGTCATCGTGCAGCACATGCCCCCGAAGTTCACCCGGAGTCTGGCGGAGCGGCTGGGCGCTCAGAGCCGGCTTCACGTGGTCGAAGCGGAAAACGGCATGCCGCTGCTGGCGGATGGGGCCTATGTCGCCCCCGGGGACTTTCACATGCGGGTGTGTGCCGGCGGCGCAGGATTACAGCTGGTCCTCGATCAGGAGCCGACCATGTGGGGTGTGCGGCCGGCCGCCGATCCCCTGTTCACCAGCGTCGCCCGCCAATTCGGCCCCCGCGCCGTCGGGGTTGTTCTTACGGGAATCGGGCGGGACGGCGCCGAGGGATTGCGCCAAATCCATGAAGCCGGTGGAGTCGGCATTGCCCAGGACCGTGAATCCGCCACGGTGTATGGAATGCCGAGCGCGGCGCGGGAGTCCGGTGGCGCCCGCTATGTGCTGCCGGTGGGGGAGATCGCAGGGCGGGTAGTAGCCGAGCTGAGCCGGCTGAGGGTGGGATGACCCGCGCCAACGGCGGCTTTCTTCTGGTCCGTACCGGCAACCGTCGTGTCGGTCTGGAGCTCGCGCATGTGATCGAAGTAACCCAGTTGGGCCCGGTTCACCGGGTACCCACCCGCGAGGCAGCGGTGCGGGGGGTGGCAGAGATTCACGGGCGGATGATGCCCGTGGTGCATCTCGGCACGCTGCTTCACGGCGGTACCTGCCCCCAGCCGCCGGGCGATATCGTGGTGGTGGTGGCGGTGGAGGGCCGCCGAATCTGCCTCGAGATCGATGAGGCGGAAGTGGTGGTGCGGGAGCCGGCTCTCCCGGTCCCCCCGGGCTCGACGCTTCCCTGGGCCATCGGGGTCGCGCGCCACCCGGAAGGGCTGGTGCCGCTACTCGACTTGACGGCGCTCAGCGCACGTTTCATGGAGGCTGCCGCGACATGAGCGAGGGCGACGATATCCAGGTGGTGACCTTTCGAGTCGGAGGGCAGGAGTTCGCCTTCGACATCCTGCAGGTCGAGCGGATCCTCCGGTATACGGCACCCTCTCCGCTCCCGAAGGCGCCTGACTTCCTGGAGGGAGTGATGCCGTATGGCGATGGCGCCGTCCCTGTCCTCGACCTGCGAAAGCGGTTCGAGCTGGAGGCATCCATTCGCGAGGAGACGCGGCTGATGGTCCTCGAGCTGGAGAAGCAGCGGGTGGCGGTGCTGGTGGACGAGGTGCGGGAGGTCCTGCGCGTCGATACCACGACCATCACGGCCCCGGGGCCCGTCGTGAGCGGTCTGGCGGCGGCATACATCTCAGGGATCATCACCCGGCCGGGCAGAACCATCATCATTCTCAACGCGCGGAAGCTGCTGTCGGCTACGGAACGGCTGGAGCTGGATAACCTCGGGGTAGCCACGTGAAAGACCAATGGCTCTCCGATCTCCGGACCCAGGTGAAGCAGCTGTCCGGACGGGTCGACCTCGCCGGCCCGGCCGCCGACCGGGAAACGGTGAAGCGGGAGATCATCGCCCTGTTCAAGCAGGTTGATGGTGTCCTGACCGACTTGGGTCAGCTGAAGGAGGATATCAGAGGACTGGTCGAGCGCTACAAGCAGGCCAACAGTCTCGCCGACACCTCACCGGCTCCCCAGTTCAACGGTGACCGTCCCGCCGTCCATGCCGACCACCTCGGAGCCTCGACCTACATCGAGAAGGGCTGGAGCCTCATCTCGCTGGGGGACTACAGCGGGGCCATTCAGGCGCTCGACAAGGCGCTGACCCTTTCCCCTGGCGCGGTACAGGCGCAGTCGCTGCTCGGGTGGGCTCAGATGCTCAACGAGGACTACGATGAGGCGCTGGGGAACTTTTCCCGCGTGCTGATGAAAGAACCTGCCAATGCCCTGGCTCGTATCAACGTGGGCTATATCTGTCTCAAGAAGGGAATCTTCGGCGAGGCCATCGAGCATCTTTCGAAAGCCATCCGTCTCGACAACGACCGCAAGGCTACTCTCTACGCTCATTACTATCTTGGCCTGGTGTATCTCGAGCGCGAGATGTACGAGGATGCCCAGACGTTCCTTCGCAAGACTCTCAAGCTCGGTCCCAATCTGATCGAAGCGTACTTCGAGCTCGGCCGCGCCCTGTGGCTGGGTGGCCAGCGGGAAGAAGCCGTGCAGGTGTGGACCGAGGGTTACAAGGCGAACAAGTTCAACCCCTGGGCCAAGCGTTGCCGGGAAATGTTGGACGTGGCCTCCGCCGGAGGTGAAGTCCCGCGCAGCCCGCTCACCCAGTAGTCCTTCAGCGGTTGGCAGTCTCCTTCCTCCTTTGGCTGGCGCTGGCGGGTGCCCTTGCGGCGTCTCAGGAAGCGCCTCTGGCAGTGCGCGTCGGACAGATCACCGCCGTTGCATGGCCAGCCCAGCGGGACCTGGCCATCGACCTTGCCGCTCGAGCCGGGGAGCGCACCTCCTGGCCCGGTCTGGGCGCCCGGCGGCCGGGGCCGCTCCGGCTGATCATCGTTCCTGACGGTCGCTATCTGGATTCGCTCACGTCAGGCCGGGCTCCGGCCTGGGGCGCCGCCGTGGCATTGCCCGGCGCCCGCACCATCCTCCTGCGGGCCGACCAGGGCGACCTCTACCGTACGCTGCGCCACGAGCTGGCTCACCTGGCTCTGCATGAAAGCGTAAAGGTCCGCGTTCCACTGTGGTTCGACGAAGGGTATGCCGCCTGGGCTGCCGGCGAGTGGAGTCGTTTCGAGGGGCTGGAGTTAAACTTTGCCGTCGTGCGGGGCCGCCTACCGGATTTCCGCGAGCTGGATGGCGCGCTTCGTGGCTCTGCCACCACAGCAGACGCCGCTTACGCCCTGGCCGCTTCGGCCGTCATCGAGCTGTCCCGGAGAAATCCTTCCGGCTCCCTGACGCCCCTCATGGCACGGTTGATCGAGGGCGACGATTTCGAGGCCGCGGTTCTCGCCACCACCGGGTTGACCATCGCCCAGTTCGAGACCGAGTGGCGCAAGACCTTGCGGCGGCGGTACAGTCTGGTAACCTGGCTGATGGCCGGGGGCGGGTGGGGCATTCTGGTCTTTTCTCTGTGGCTGGTCGTCCGGGCTCGGCGGCGGGCCGACCTGCCCCGCCGCGCGGCCCTCGACGAAGGCTGGGAGATCGCGCCCGAACCCTCAGGGGCGCCTGAACTTGACCCTGATCGGGAACCGTAGTAGCCTCAATACTTATGTCCAATCCACAGCCCTACCGCTCCGCAGCGGCATTTTCTGCTGGCTCCGCGCAACCTGATCATCCTGGCGGCGGCGGTGTGCGTGCTGATAGCGGGGTACCTGACGTTACGGGCTGGCCACCCCAGTGCGGCGGCGGTGATCCTGGTCTTTGGGTACTGTGTCCTGTTCCCTATAGGCATCGCCTCATAGCTGGTGTCCGTCGTCACGGCACGGTCCCTGCATTCTCGCTAAAACCGAAGTGGGCCCGCGTCGCTCTCGGGCGAATAGCTCAGCTGGTTCAGAGCGCCTGCCTTACACGCAGGATGTCGGGGGTTCGAATCCCTCTTCGCCCATATATCCCCGCGAAACAGTGCGGAACATTGGCCCACGAGGCCGTCTTGTAGGGAGGTCGAGGAATGTATCTGCAGCGTCTGGTTCTCGTCGCGCTCGCCGGTGTGGTGATTACCGCGCCGCTCGGGGCGCAAGGCATCCCCCGCGGTGCCCGCACGCAAACCGTGAACAATGCTCCGCGGCTCATGGTGGCCAACCCGTTTGCGAACGCCGCTGCGGATTCGGCAAACGCCGTGAGGATCGGCAGTGCGGCCCGTCAAGAAATGAAGGACATCGCCGGACGGAACTTCACCGTCATCGAGCAGTCCCAGATGAACGACGCGCTGACACAGTATGGCTATCCCGTCGATGCCATTCTGAACCCGCAGCTGGCTACGACGCTGGCCAAGAACATTCAGGCCCGCGTCCTGATGACGGGCACCATGGTTCGGGGCAATGGAGGCCGCGCGGTCGTCACCGCCAGGTTACTGGAGTCAACGACGATGCCGGCAACGTCGTAACTCTGACCCAGGGTCAAGGCCAGAGCCTGGATGACTTCGGGAAGAAGCTGGCCCAGTCGCTGGCACCCGCGGTGAAGGCACATCCCGATGCGAAGGCGTGCATCGATCAGCGGACATCCAAGCCCGACAAGGCTGCGGATGCGGCCAACAAGGCCACCAAGACGGTTGCCCAACCACGGTCTCGCCGAGTTCTGCCTGGCGCAGATGGCCGTGGACAAGAAGGCGCCGAGGGGCGAGGTCGTGAAGCACCTCCAGGCGTCAGTGAAGGGCGATCCCCTGAGTCTGCCGGTCTGGACCGCGCTGGCGACCCAGTACCAGCAAGCCAATGACACCGCGAATACCCTGGTGGCCTTCAAGCAGATGCTCCGCGTGGCTCCGACCAATCAGAAGCTGCGGGAAGAGTTGTTCAAGTACTTCCTGCAAGCGGGACATCCGGAGACGGCGAAGGAAGTGGCGGACGAGGGGCTGAAGCTGGATCCCAACAACGCCGATCTGTACGACCTGAAGAGCAATGCGTGTCTGTTCCTGAGCGATTTCAAGTGTGCGGTGGATGCGCTGGAGACCATGTACGCCACCGACTCCACCAAAGCCGACACGCTGTTCTTCACCAAGATCTCGGCGGCGGCGGCTGAAGGAGAGAAGCCGGATACGGTCCGGTTGCTCAAATGGGCCCAGACAGGCACCCGGAAGTATCCCGACAATATGACGCTGCTGGGGTATCTGAACCGGGCCTACTCACTCGCCGGTCCGGTGGACAGCGTGGTGGCGGTGACCAACCGCATCATCGCCAAGGACACGACGGCAGTGGTGCCCGCGCTCGAGGCGGCGAGGGCATTGATTGCACCGCCCCAGAAGGGTTCCGCGCCACCACCCAACACCAACGGATCCACCGCTGCGGGTGCACCTCTCGAAGCCCCCCGCGGCAGGGTAAAGGAAGCGGTGCCCTTCCTCGAGTTTGCGATCAAGCACGGAGACGCGCAGGCCAAGGAGAATGCGGCGGCGCTCCTCTACACCGGTGCGGCTCCGCTGCTCCAGGAGCCCCAGGACCTGGAGGGTGCGTCCGAGCTGCTGCGGATGGCGGTTCAGGCGGCCAACCCGACCGGCAAGGTGTATCCGGCGGCCAATTACCTGCTGGGCCTCGCGACGCTGTTTCAGGTGCCGGCCAAGGACAAGATTGCCGAGAAGCAGAAGTCGTGCGAGGTGGCCAGGGAGGAGGAGGGACTGCTGCTTGCCGCCGACTCAGCGCTCACGGCTGGCCAGTCGGTCAACCCGGAGGCGGTAGCCAAGAACCGCGACATCATCAAGAAGTACAAGCCGCGGATCGCGTCGATGTTGAAGGCGTATTGTAAGGGCAAGTGAGATGCTAGCTAGGCTATGCTGGGAGTACGCGGCGCTCAAAGCCCTAGCCACCAGCTCTTGGCTCCTATATATTCCGCCTCCCTTCAGGGGGCTGTAGCTCAGCTTGGTTAGAGTGCCGCACTGTCACTGCGGAGGTCGCGGGTTCGAGCCCCGTCAGCCCCGCTCGTCCTGATACAAACCTCACCCCGTCCTTCCGACGGGGTGTTGTGTTTCAGCCTGCCCAGAGCCGAGCCATGGCCGATTCAAGCTCGACCTTTCATGTACCAGTGCTGCTGGATGCTGTTCTCGCGGCTGCCGGTGGAGCCCAGCGCGCGGTGGATGCCACCCTGGGCGACGGAGGGCACGCGGCGGCACTCTTGGAGCAGGGCATCCAAGTGCTGGGCATCGATCGGGACCCGGACGCTCTTGCCATCAGCCGGCGTCGGCTCGGGACCGACCGGATCCAGTATCTTCAGGCGTCTTACGCCTCTCCCGAGGCGCTGGCCGCAGTACGGGGATTCAGCCCCGACTTCATCCTCCTGGATCTCGGCGTATCCTCCCGGCAACTGGACCAGGAGGCCCGGGGTTTTACCTTCCGTCCAGGCGCTCCCCTGGACATGCGGATGGGTGTCGGCGGCCGGTCGGCGGCAGAGATTCTGAACACGGCACCCCCCGAGGATCTGGAGACGCTCTTTCGGGACTACGGGGACGAGCCGCGGGCCCACCGGCTGGCGGGTGAGATCGTCCGGCGACGCGAGCGGCAGCCATTTGCCACCAGTGACGATCTGGTCAATGCCATCCGCGCCACTCTCGGCGCCAAGTCCGGCCCGTCGGAGTTCGCTCGCTTATTTCAGGCGGTGCGGATCGCCGTGAACGATGAAGCCCCGCAACTGGAACACGCCCTGAGCGAGTTCAGAGAGGCCCTCAAGCCCGGCGGGCCGGCTGTCGATCATTACCTATCATTCGGGCGAGGACCGCCTGGTGAAGCAGTCTTTCCGCGACTGGGCTCGCAGCTGCGTGTGCCCTCCCGGCTTTCCGGTCTGCGTATGCCGGGGGCGGCCGTTGGGCCGACTGGAGACACGGAAGCCTATTCTGCCGGGCGTGGATGAGGTGGCGGCGAACCCGCGGGCGAGGAGCGCCAAATTGAGAACCTTCCGGCTCGACGATGCAGCTTAAGGGACGGCACTGGATGCTGCTGTGGCTCTTGATCTTTCTGGGAGGTGCCGTGGCGGTGGTGACCCGGCAAACAGCGGCGCTGCAGACCGCCCGTCGGCTGGAGGATCTGCGCGAGGAGCGCCGGAGCCTCGAAGCGCGGCGCGCCGAGCTCGAGCGCCGCATCCGTCTGGCGTCGAGTCGGCAGGTTCTGGTTCCGATGGCGAAGCGGACCTTCGGCCTGCATGAACCGGCCGACTCGGAGTTCGTGCTCTTCCCCGAGCCACCGGTGCCGGGCGAGAGCGAGCCCTGATGGCGCGTCCGCAAGTCCGCATAGCGGTCGTCCAGTTCGCGTTCGCGCTCGGCGTTCTCGGCATAGTCGCCCGGGCCGCCCAGCTGCAGATCTTTCAGGGCGACCGCTGGACCGACCAGGCCCGGCGCCAGCGCACCGAGCGGGCAGTGCTTCCGGCCCGCCGCGGCGCGCTCTACGACCGGAACGGCGTTCCCCTGGCCGTGAGTCAGGAGTTCTACCACGTCGGTGTGGCTCCCAATGAGCTGTCCAACCGGCGTCGCACGGCGCAGCTGCTGAGCCGGCATCTGGGCGTCCCTCGTTCCGCGCTGGAAAGGGATCTGCGGTCCCGCAAACGCTGGATCTATTTCCACGGGCCGTACACTGCCACTCAGGTCCAGGCTCTGCGTAAGCTGGATGGAATCCACCTGACCGGAGACTTTCAGCGGTCCTATCCGTCACGAGGGCTGGCCCGGCCGATTATCGGTGGGCTGTCACCCGAAGAGCCGGTAGGGGCGGCCGGCCTCGAGCTCGCGCTCGACCCGATCCTTACCGGCCAGCCCGGGGAAGCGGTGCTCATCAAGGATCGCGCCGGGCGGCGCTACGACTCGCCCGCGCGGCTGATCCGCGAGCCGGTTGCCGGGAACGATGTGGTTCTGACGCTGGACGCGGAGCTCCAGGAGATTGCCGAGCGGGGGCTGGACGATGCCATCACCGGCATGGGGGCGGACGGCGGTGATGTCGTCTTCCTCGATCCCACCAACGGAGAGCTGTTGGCGCTGGCGTCGCGTCAGCGGGGGAGGTCGGGGGTCGCCTCCCTCCGTGCCTCTGCATTTACCGACCCATTCGAGCCCGGTTCCACGGCAAAGCTGTTTACTGCCGCCGCACTCCTGCTGCATCGGCGCGTAAGTGATAACGATGCGGTGTTCGCCGAAGGCGGCCAATGGCGCATGCCGATCACGAGCAGTGGGCGCACCCGGGTCATCACGGATGTTCACAAGACCACCGGCAACCTCACCCTCGCCCGTACCATTCAGGTCTCCAGCAACGTCGCGATGGCGAAGTTCTCCTCCAGGCTGTCCCCCGAAGAACAGTTCGAGATGTTGCGTGACTTCGGCTTCGGCACGCCGACGGGTGCCGAATTCCCCTCGGAGTCCAGGGGTCGTCTGGCGCGGCCCGACCGATGGCAGCCGATGTATACCCGTGCCAGCATGGCCATGGGCTATGAGTTCGGGGTCACACCGGTCCAGCTGGCGGCCGCCTATGGGGCGATCGCCAATGACGGCCTGCTGCTCACACCGACCCTGGTGCGCGAGATCCGGGACCCATCGGGTCAGGTGCGGTACCGTCACCAGATCGAGCCGGTGCGGCGCGTCGTCCCGGCCGCGATCGCACGACAGCTGCGGGAGTTCATGAAAGGGGCGGTGGGGGAGGGCGGCACCGGTGGAAACGCTCAGCTGGCCAACTACTCGCTGCTGGGCAAGACCGGCACGGCGGTGCGCTTCGAGGGGGGGCGCTATGTGAGCGGCGAGTACACCGCCTCCTTCGCGGCGCTGTTCCCGGCGCATGACCCGCAGCTCGTCGTAGTGGTCAAGATCGACAATCCGTCCGGCAAGTACTACGGCGGGCTCACGGCCGCTCCGGTCACCCGCACCATGCTGCAGCAGGCGCTGGCCTCGCGCCGGATCGGCATCGACCGAAGCCGTCTCACCCGGCCCGACAGCAACGCACACTCGGACCCCCGCGCCGGTTCCTCCGGCGCCTATCCCCCGTGTGGTCCTGCCCTGGCCCTACCAGGCCGACCGGCTGAGCCAGGCTGCCACGCCTATCCCTGATGTATCGGGCACGCCGGTGCGTGAAGCCGCACTGGCGCTTCATCGGCGCGGCTTCCGCATCAATCTCCGTGGTGTTGGCGAGGTGAGACGAACCACTCCGCCCGCCGGACAGGCAGCGCCACCGGGGACGGCCGTCACGGTGTGGGCGGATTAGGTGGGCCTGCCATGCCGCTGACCTGGTCCGCGCTCCTGGACGAGCTGCGCCGAGCTGATCTCCTGGTCTCCGCGCCATCCTCCGCATCGAATCCTGCCGGCCTTGGCGTCGACAGCCGCTCCATTGCTTCGGGGATGCTGTATCTCGCGCTCCGGGGATCCCAGTTGGATGGCCACCGGTTTGTGGCCGACGCGATCCGCCGGGGCGCTGGGGCCGTGTTGGTCGAGGCGCCGCAGCAATCCACCGTGCCCGAGATCGTGGTGCGGGACAGCCACCGGGCGGCGCTGCTGCTGGGAAGCGCCTGGCATGGACATCCGGCGCGCTCGCTCACTCTCATTGGCGTGACGGGGACCAACGGCAAGACCACCACGACCGGTCTGATCCGGCACCTCTTCAACGCGTCGGCAACCGCCGGCAGCATCGGCACGCTGGGCGCGTTCGATGGCCGGGGTGAGCCGGTATCCTCCACGGCCGGATCACTCACTACCCCGGGACCGGTGGACCTCCAGGCCACGCTGGGTGCTATGCGCGACCGCGGTGTGACCCACGTCGGCATGGAAGCGTCCTCCCACAGCCTGGACCAACGGCGGCTGGACGGCGTGACATTCGCGGCGGGAGTGTTCACCAACCTGACCCGCGATCACCTCGACTATCACGGCACCATGGAGTCGTACCTGTGCTCCAAGCTCCGTCTGAGCTCCTTGCTCGGCCTCAGCGGCATCGAGGTCGTGAACCTGGATGACGAGGCGTGGCAGGCCATGCCTCCACGTTCACCGCGGCTCACCTTCGGCCTGCATCCGTCCGCGGATGTTCGGGCCGAACATCTGGTCCTGGATGCCGCGGGCTCCCGCTTCCGGCTGACCGGGCGATTCGGGGATGCGGAGGTGGCCCTTCCGCTGCTGGGCGACTTCAATGTCGCGAATGCCCTGGCCGCGGCCGCGACCGGACTCGCCCTGGGCCGTCCGATAGGCGATGTAGCGCAGCGCCTGTCGACCGCTCCCCAGGTGCCCGGGCGCATGGAGCGCCTCAGCGACACGCCCTGCGTGGTGCTGCGCGACTACGCCCACACGCCCGACGCGCTGGAGCGGGCGCTGATGTCGTTGCGGCCCCTGACGGCGGGGCGGCTGATCGTGGTGTTCGGGTGCGGGGGCGACCGGGACCGCGGCAAGCGTCCCATCATGGGGCGGATCGCCGGGATGCATTCGGATCTGGCCGTGGTGACGTCCGACAATCCCCGGATGGAAAATCCCGACGCCATCATCGATGACATCGAACAGGGAATGGGCGGCATGCCACACCGCCGCATCACCGATCGTCTCGCCGCCATCCAGTGGGCGCTGAACGAAGGCCAGCGCGGTGACACCATCCTCCTGGCCGGCAAGGGCCACGAAACCTATCAGATCATCGGCGCTGAGAAGATCGATTTCGATGAGGGCGAGATCGTCCGACAAGCGGTCAGAGGTAAGCCGTGAGCGGTGAGCGGGAGGTTCTCGTAACGCCGCCATGGTCAGAGGGTGCAGTGCGAGAAGCGTTGGGTCTTGAATTACCCGGAGGTCGCTTCCCGGCCACGTTCTCGGGCATCAGCACCGACAGCCGTTCCGTTTCTCCAAACGCACTGTTCGTGGCTCTCGCAGGAGAGAGGTTCGACGGACACGACCATCTGAAGGCGGCGCTGGCGGCGGGTGCCATCGGCGCGGTCGTGCGGCGAGGCACGCCGCCGGTTCCAGGGCTCATGCTGTTCGAGGTCCCGGATACCCTGGTGGCTTTCGGACTTCTGGCACGGGCCCGGCGGCGGGGCATCAGGGGCCCGGTCATCGCTGTCACCGGCACCAACGGTAAGACCAGCACCAAGGAAATGCTGGCGGCCGTGCTGCGCACCCGGTACCGCACCTATGCCACCCGGGCCAACCTGAACAATCTGGTGGGGGTGCCGCTCACGATTCTCGAGGCCCCGGCCGGTACTGAGGCGCTGGTCGTCGAGGCCGGCGCCAACCTCCCGGGAGAGATTGCCCGGTATCGCGAGATCATCGAGCCCTCCATCACAGTGGTGACGAATGCCGTAGCAGGGCATCTGGAGGGGTTCGGTTCACTCGGCGGCGTGGTGGAGGAGAAGCTGTCTCTGACCCAGGACGTGCCCCTGGCGATCGTCGGAGTCGAGCCACCTGGGCTGGCCTCCGGTGCAAAATCCCGAGCTCGACGCGTACGCACCGCCGCATTGCAGGGCGCCGACCTTGTGCCCGACCGTTTCTCGCTCGACGCCGCCGCGCGCCCCGTGGTAACCCTGGGAGGACACACGTTCGTGCTCGCGGCGAGGGGACTCCATCAGGCCGATAATGCCGTTCGGGTCTGGGCTGTGGTGGAGGCATTGGAGCTGGAGCGGGAGCGAGCGGCCCGTGCGCTGGAACAGTTCGCGCTGCCCGGGGGCCGGGGGGAGCTGATTCAGGAAGGGGCAATGACCATCCTGAACGACTCATACAACGCCAACCCTCAGTCCTTCCGCGCCGCCATCGCGACCGCCGCCGCGCTCCGGGGCAAGCGGCGGTTGGTCTTCGTCGCCGGAACCATGCGGGAGCTGGGCGAAGATTCGAGAGCGTTGCACGAGGCGGTTGCCGGCGCGCTGGTGGCGCTGCAGCCGGATCTGCTTGCGGTAGTGGGCGACTTCGTCCCGGCGCTGGAGCCTCATGCGAGCGGGCTGGGGGAGCGGCTGGTGCGTGCGGACGATCCGGTCGCGCTGGCGCCGCTGCTGACTCCCCGGCTTCGCGGCGACGAGATCGTGGTGCTGAAAGCGTCCCGGGGAGTGGCCCTGGAGCGTATTATTCCTGCGCTCGCGGCCGCCGCGACGCCCACGGGTGCTCCCCCGGCACCTCTCCGCTCTCGCTGAGGACTGATGTTCTATCACTGGCTCGCCCCGCTCGGCAAGCAGTACATCATTTTCAATCTCTTCAATTACATCAGCTTCCGCGCCGCGGGCGCCACCGTCACCGCGCTGCTGCTGGCATTCGTGCTGGGCCCCTCGGTGATCCGCCGTCTTCGAGCCCGGAAAGTCGGACAAGTCATTCGGGCGGAGGGTCCGGCCAGCCATCAGTCCAAGCGTGGCACGCCGACGATGGGTGGGCTGATCATCCTCTTCGCGACCATTGTGCCCACGCTGCTCTGGGCGCCGCTCACCAACCGGTACGTTGTGGTCGCCATGCTTTCGACGCTCTGGATGGGGTGCATCGGCTTTCTCGATGACTACCTCAAGATCGTCCAGGGCAAATCGCGCGGCCTGGTCGCCAAGTGGAAGCTGGCGGGGCAGGTCAGCTTCGGACTCCTGCTCGGACTCTTCCTGGCGTTCAACCCTGTCGTTCCCGCAGACACCCTCCCCGCGACCGCTACGACCCTCCCGTTCTTCAAGTATCTGGTGGTCAACTTTGCCCCTTGGCTGTTCGTGGTGTTCGTCACGGTGGTCATCACGGGGGCGAGCAACGCGGTCAATCTGACCGACGGGCTGGACGGGCTGGCCACGGGTCTGGCGGGTATCGCCGCGGCGGCTTTCGCCGTGTTTGCGTATCTCTTCGGCCGGGTGGACGTGACCACGTACCTCAACGTCTTCTATCTGCCTGGCGCCGGTGAGCTGGCGGTGTTTTGCGCGGCACTCATGGGGGCCACCATCGGCTTCCTGTGGTTCAACGCGCATCCCGCCGAGGTGTTCATGGGCGACACCGGCAGCCTGGCGATCGGCGGCGCGCTGGGCACCGTGGCGATCCTGCTCAAGGCCGAGTTCCTGTTGCTGGTCATCGGTGGGGTGTTTGCCGCCGAGGCCATCTCGGTCCTGGTGCAGACCGGCACCTACAAGTGGTTCAAGCGCACCCGAGGGCGGGAGTACGCCGAGGCACACCGGGTCTTTCGCATGGCTCCGCTGCACCACCATTTCGAGAAGCTGGGATGGGCCGAAACCACCGTCGTGACCCGCTTCTATATCCTGGGACTGCTCTGCGCGCTGGTGGCGCTCTCGACGCTGAAGGTGCGATGAGCGGCGTCGGTGAAGGCGATCTCTTCGATCGCTGGCGCGGGAGCGGCAAGGAAGTCGCCGTGGTGGGCCTGGGAAAGAGCGGGGTTTCGGCCACCCTGCTGCTTCGCTCCCGCAGCCTCCCGGTGTACGCCTCCGACAGCGGCGCGGGACCAAGCTTCGAGGCCTGGGCCCGCACCCTGCGCGAGGCCGGTGCCGAGGTCGAGCTCGGTGGACACGACCTGGAACGGATCGCCCGCTCTGCGGCGGTAGTGGTGGCCCCGGGCGTGCCGCCGGATGTGCCGGCCTTGAAGTCCGCACGCCGAGCGGGTGTTGCCATTCACGCGGAGGTCGACATCGGCTTTGTGGCGCTTCGACGCACCCGCTGCATTGGCATTACCGGCACTAACGGCAAGACGACCACGACCTCACTGATTGCGCACGTGATGTCCCGTTCAGGTCTGGCGGCGGAGACCGCCGGCAACATCGGCCGGCCCCTGTGCGATGTGGCCCTGTCGAGCGCACCCGCCGGACTGGCTGGCGCTGGAGCTGTCCTCCTTTCAGCTGCACGACGCGCCCAACCTCAAGCCGGCGATCGGCGTGCTCACCAACCTGGCACCCAACCATCTCGACCGCTACGCCACCCTCGAGGAGTACTACGGCGACAAGTCACTGCTGTTCCGCAACGCCGATGCATCGTCCTACTGGGTGACGAATGCCGATGACGCCGAAGTCGAGAAGATGACGCAGCCGTTGCCCGGCACCCGGGTCCGCTTCTCGATCGTGGGCCGGGGCGACGCCTGGTACGATCGCGCCGGTGCCCGTCTGATGCTGGGCAATACGGCGGTGCTCCGGCGCGCCGAGCTTCCTCTGCTGGGCGATCACAACGTGGCCAACGCCCTGGCGGCGGTACTGGCGGCATCGCGGGCGGGGGCATCGCTTGAGGGGATCGCGGAGGGATTGCGATCCTTTCGGGCCATCCCGCACCGGGTCGAGCCGGTGCGAGAGGTGAACGGCGTGCTGTGGATCAACGACTCCAAGTCCACCAACATCACCTCCACCGAAGTTGCCGTCGCGGCCCTGGACCGGCAATTCGTGCTGCTCCTCGGCGGCAGGCACAAGGGAGAGCCGTACAGCCGACTGGCGGAGCCACTGCGAGGCCGCTGCCGCGCGGTCGTGGCCTATGGTGAGGCAGGGCCGTTGATCGCGGCGGATCTGAGCTCCAGTCTGAAGGTGGTGCCGGCAGATTCGTTCGCCGACGTGTTGGCCACAGCCCAGGGTCTCGCCCGGCCCGGGGATGCCGTGCTGCTGTCGCCCGCATGCTCCAGCTACGACATGTTCCGGAACTATGAGGAGCGGGGAGATCGTTTCCGCGCTGCGGTGCAGGCGCTGTGAGCCCCCGAGCGGTACGCCACCCTGGCGAGCTGCGTTGGGAGACCCGTCTCCTGGGGATGGTGACTGTGGTGCTCGTCGTATTCGGCGTGGCCACCACCTACGGAGCGGCAAGCCTGGTGACGCTGCAAGGCCGGAATGCCGGCCTGGGCTTCGCGCTGCGCCAGCTCTCAGGCGCGGTCGCCGGTGGCATTCTGCTGCTGCTGGCTTCCCGGATGGACTATTATCGCTGGCGGCAGCTGGCGTGGCCGCTGCTCCTCGTGGTGCTGGTCCTGCTGCTGATCCCGCTGCTTCCCTTCACCCTCTCCATCGCGCCTCCCGTAAACGGAGCCCGTCGCTGGATTGACCTGGGTCCCATCAACTTTCAGCCTTCCGAGCTGGCCCGGATCGCGGTCGTGATCTGGTGCGCCATGCTGGCCTCGAAGAAGGGCCTCCAGGTTCGCGAGTTCAAGAAGGGCGTGCTGCCGTTCATCGTGGTGCTGGGAGTGGTCTCGCTGCTGATCCTGCTCGAGCCCAACCTTTCCATGGCCACGCTGGTCGCACTGCTGGGTGGTTTGGTCCTTTTCACCTCGGGCGCCAAGATCGGGCACTTCGTCATGTTGGCAGGGCTGGGCATGATTCTGGTCTTTCATCAAATCCGGGACGCCCAATACCGGCTCTCCCGCCTCCTGACGTTCATGAATCCCGGCGACGCCACGAGTGACGCCGGCTTTCAGATCCACCAATCGCTGGTCGGGATCGGCTCGGGACAGCTCTTCGGGGTCGGCTTCGGCGAGGGGCAACAGAAGCTCGGGTATCTGCCCTATGCCTATTCCGATTTTCTGTTCAGCACCATCGGAGAGGAATGGGGCTTCATCGGTGTGCTGACGGTCGTCGCACTGTTTTCGCTGTTCTGTTGGCTCGGCTTTCGCATTGCGCGCACCGCGGCCGATCCGTTCGGTCAGTATCTGGCTGTGGGTTTGACCGCCACGATCGGACTCACCGCGTTCATGCACATGGCGGTGTCCCTCGGCATCATGCCGACAACCGGCCTTACGCTCCCGTTCATGTCCTATGGCCGGTCGAGCCAGGTGATTTCGCTGTTGGGAACCGGCATCCTGATCAACATCGGGCGGCTGCGAGGAAGCCCGAGAGCAGCGGGGCCGCGGGAGAGGCGGACAGGTGGACGGGCGGAGCGGCGGACGGATGGCCGCACTACGGATGGCCGCACTGAGGAAGAGGCGGAGCGGCGGTCGGACAACGCCGTAGTGAAAAATTCGAAGAAGGGTATCCGGTGACGTTGTCCGCTCGTCCAGCCGTTCCCCCGTCCACCATCCTCATCGCCGGCGGGGGCACGGGCGGCCATCTGATGCCGGCTTTGGCTATCGCATCCGCCCTGCGTGAGTCTGGATCGAGCCTGGAGCCGGTGCTGATCGGTGCCACTCGAGGAGTGGAGTCGAGGATCCTACCCACCCGTGATTTTCGCTTTCATCTGCTTCCAACGGAGCCGATTTATCGTCGCGCGTGGTGGAAGAACCTGCGGTGGCCGTTTGTCGCAGGGCGACTGCTGCGTGAAGTCGCCCAGGTGTTCGAGCGCGAGCGACCTGCTGCTGTGATCGGAACGGGAGGATACGCCTCGGGGCCGGTGGTCTGGTGGGCCGCACGCCAAGGCATCCCCACCGCCATTCAGGAACAGAACGCCTATCCGGGTCTGGCCACCCGGTGGCTCAGTCGCCGAGTCCGGCATGTCTATCTCGGCCTGCCTGAGGCGGCTCGCCTGCTTCGGTTCGGGACCGCGACCAAGGTGTTCGATACCGGCAACCCCATCACTCCTCCGAAACCGGAACGACGCGGTGCCGCGCGGGCCAAATTTGCGCTGGACGACCGTCGTCCAGTGGTCCTGGTTACCGGAGGCAGCCAAGGCGCCTTGGCGATCAACCGCGCCGTGGCGGGGTGGCTCGACGAGGGCGGGGCCGGAGCAGCGACCCTGATCTGGGTAACCGGCCGCAGCTCGCATGAGGAGTTCGCCCGCTACCATCAGCCTCCCGCTGTGCACGTCATCGACTTTCTCGATCCCATGGCGGACGGCTACGCCGTGGCCGATCTGGTCGTGTCGCGGGCCGGCATGATCACGGTGGCCGAACTGTGTGCGTGGGGGCTCCCCAGCGTATTGATCCCGCTGCCGACAGCGGCGGCCGATCATCAGACCCATAACGCGCGGGTCTTGGAAGCCTCGGGGGCTTCTCGGCTGCTGTCACAGTCCGGATTAACCCCCCAGCGGTTGGGCGAAGCGGTCACTGCGCTGCTGGGAGATCCGGGCGACCGAAGGCGAATGGGCGAGCGGGCCCTGGCCCGCGGAAGACCCCACGCTGCGCAAGACATAGTGTCGAACTTGTTGACACTTGCCTCATAGCCGATGCACTTTCGGAACTTCCAGCAACATCTTACATTAGCCCATCTAACATGACCTTGTTCAACCCCTCTGATCACCGCACCGTTCACTTCATGGGAATCGGTGGAGCGGGCATGAGTGCGCTCGCGCTCATAGCCTGCCGCCGCGGAGTTTCCGTGAGTGGCTGCGACACCGATCCGGGCGGTGCCACGGATCTGGCCGCGCTCGGGGTCCCGGTGCTGAAGGGGCACGATCCGGCGCACCTCGCCGATGCCCGAGCGGTAGTGGTCACCGCGGCCGTCCGTCCCGACCATCCGGAGCTGGAACGAGCCCGGCAACTGGGTGTTCCCATCGTTCCCCGGAAGGTGGCGCTGGCGGAGCTGATTGCCGGAGCGCGCTCAGTTGGGGTCTCGGGAACCCATGGCAAGACCACCACCACGGTGATGACGACCGAGGCCCTCGCAGCAGCCGGCCTCAATCCTACGGGGATCGCAGGAGGCCGGGTCAGCAGCTGGGGCGGCAATGCCCGCGTTGCGAGTGACGATCTGTTCGTGGTTGAGGCCGACGAGTACGACAAGGCTTTTCTCACGCTCTATCCCACGGTGGCGATCGTCAACAACGTCGAGCCGGATCATCTTGAGTGCTACGGCTCCATGGCGGCGCTGGAGAGCGCGTTCGTGGAGTTCGCGGGCCGGGGCCGGATTGCCATCATCAACGCCGATGATCCGGGCGCTCAGCAGGTGGCCAGCCGGGTGCTTACCGGTGTCCGTCGCTTCGGGTGTGCCCCAGACGCCGACATCCGGATCAGTGGCGTAGTCCAGCAGGCGGACTCGACCCTGGCCAGGATCCAGTGGAAGGATGGGCGTTCGGTCAGCCTTCGGTTGAAGGTTCCCGGTCTTCACAACCTCCGCAATGCGGTCGCGGCACTGGGTGCCGTAGACGCGCTGGGTGGTGCGCTCGAACCGGCAGCAGCGGCCCTGGCCGACTTCCAGGGGGTTGGACGCCGCTTCGAGCGTCTGGGCGAGTTCGGAGGTGTCGCCGTGGTGGATGACTACGCCCACCACCCGTCCGAGCTTGCGGCCACGCTCTCCGCAGCGCGTCAGGCATTCCCGGGCCGGCGGCTGGTGGCGGTGTTCCAGCCGCACCTCTACTCGCGCACCGCCGCGCACGGTCAGGCCATGGGTGAAGCACTGGCGGTGGCGGATCTGGTCTTCGTGACCGAGATCTATCCCGCCCGCGAGCAACCTATTGCGGGCGTGAGCGGCCAGCAGGTGGCCGATGCCGCGGAGCGGGCCGGCGCCGACACCCGATTTCAACCCACCAGGGCTGACGTGGGCAAAAATGTCTATCAGGAGCTTCGCCCGGGCGACGTGGTCCTCACGCTCGGCGCGGGTGACATCACCCGCGTCGCTCCTGAGCTGGTGCGTTGGCTGAGCGCGGCCTGAAAGCCGCCGGAGTCCGCCGCCCGCGGATTCTGACCGGCCTCAAGCTGCTGGCTGCTGCGCTGACTGCTGGTTTCATCTGGCTCGCGGCACCGGGGCTGCTGCACCGATTCGATTTTTTTCGGGTACGACGGGTGGAAATCGCCGGACTTCGGTATCTTGCTCCGGCGAAGGTGATCGCATCCATGGGCCTGGGCCCTGACGCCACGGTGTTCGATGACCTGGCCACTGCCCGGCGCCGGCTGGGCGCTTTGCCTGGGATCGTCTCGGCCGGCGTGCGGCGCAGACTACCTGGCACACTTGAAATCGTGGTCGTCGAGGCGGTGCCGGTGGCACTCGCGCCGCGCAGCGGCGGGATGGCCCTGCTCGACTCCAGCGGAAACGTCCTTCCCTTCGACCCCGCCGTTACCGCTCCCGATCTGCCTGTGGCCGCGAGCGTGGACCGCCGGGTCGCCCGGGTACTCGCCCAGGTGCAACAGCACGATCCGGCGCTGTTCGCGCGGGTGCGCACCGCGTGGCGGGTGAAGGACGACGTGCTACTCGATGTGGACGGGCAACGGCTCTGGTTCGGACCGGCGGTAACGGCGGAGGAGATACGAGCGGTGATGGCGGTGGAGCAGGACCTCGCCCGGCAAGGTCGGAAGTATCAGGAGCTCGACGGGCGTTACGCGGGCCAGGTTATCGTTCGGGCCGGGGTATGACCAACCAGGCGCAGCGGCTCATTGCCGCTCTCGACTTGGGCTCTACCAAGGTCGTGGCGGTGATCGCCGAAGTGACCGGTGACGCGCGGGACCCGGGAGCCAAGATTCTGGGCCTCGGCGTGGAGCGGAGTGGCGGTATCCGGCGGGGCGTCGTGCGCGACATCGAAGAGACTACCCGCGCGATCGACAAGGCCATGAAGAGCGCGCAACGCATGGCCGGGGTCGAAGTCGGGGCGATCTACTGCGGCATCGCGGGTGAGCACGTGGCCGGTCGCAGCTCGCACGGTATGGTGTCTGTGACCGGTGACGAGATCCGCACCAGCGACGTCGCGCGGGTCAACGACATGGCGAGCAACGTCAGCTTCGGACGGGATCACGAGCTGCTGCACGCGATTCCGCAGGACTACCTGATCGACCAGCAGGGCGGAATCAGCGAGCCGATCGGAATGACCGGTTCCCGACTGGAAGCCGAGGTCTACCTCGTCACGGTGTTGTCGAGCGTGTTACAGAACCTCCGGAAGTGCGTCGAGCGGGCCGGATATCAGGTTGCCGAATTCGTGCTGGAGCCGTTGGCCGCATCCCTGGCGGTGCTCACGCAGGATGAGATCGAGCTGGGCTGCGCGATCGTGGAGCTGGGCGGCGGATCCACCAACGTTTCGATTTTTCACAGTGGGAAGATCCGTCACACCGGATCGCTGCTCTGTGCCGGCGGGCACGTCACCGCGGACATCGTCCATGGGCTTCAGGTGACGCAGCACGACGCCGAACGGCTCAAGGAGCGGTTCGGCGCTGCCTTCGAGCCGCTGGTGCCGGAGAGCGATGTGTTCGATCTTCCGAGTACGCCGGGGCAGGGCGCGCGTAACGCGCAACGTCGGGTGCTCGCGCATATCATGCACATGCGCCTTCAGGAAGTGCTGGAGTATGCGCTCGACGAGATTACGCGAGCTGGGTATCATCAGCGCTTACCGGCAGGTGTGATCGTAACCGGCGGCGGGGCTCTCGCGCCGGGCATCGTTGAGCTGGCTCGCGAGGTCTTCGCGATGCCGGCCCGCTGTGGAGTTCCGGGCCAGCGCCTACGGGGACTGGCCGATAGCGTTGAGTCACCGCGGATGGCAGTGCCGGCCGGCCTGGTGCTATATGGTGCCAGGCAGGTCGCGGTCAGTGGCGGGTTGGGCACGGGTACTCGGAAGTCACCGGCAGTGGAGAAGGTGCTCGCTCCAGTCAGACGGTGGCTTCAAGATTTCTTCTGAGTTGGTCCGAGGACATCACCATGATCTTTGAGCTGGAGGAGGGCGCGGCCCAGACCGCGCGGATGAAGGTAGTCGGCGTCGGTGGCGGCGGCGGCAACGCCGTCAACCGGATGATCGAAGACCAGCTGGGAGGGGTCGAGTTTATCTCGGTGAACACCGATTCGCAGGCGCTGGCGATGTCGAAGTCGGATATCAAGATCCAGATCGGCCGAAAGCTCACCCGGGGACTCGGCGCCGGAGCCCGGCCCGAGATCGGCCGGCAGGCGATTGAGGAGAACCGCGACGAAGTGCTCCACGCGGTGCAGGGCGCAGATATGGTCTTCGTCACCTGCGGCATGGGTGGTGGTACCGGTACCGGTGCTGCCCCGGTCGTGGCCCAGATGGCGCGCGAGGCCGGCGCGCTCACGGTCGGCATCGTCACCAAGCCGTTTCTGTTCGAAGGTCGGCGGCGGATGAAGCAGGCTGAGGGCGGGATCGGCGAGATGCGCAAGAACGTCGATACCATGATCGTGGTGCCGAACGAGCGGCTGCTGGCCGTGGTAGGGAAGGGCATCCCCTTCCAGGAAGCCCTCAAGAAGGCCGACGAGGTTCTGCTGCACGCCACCCAGGGCATAGCCAGCCTCATCACCTCCACCGGCATCATCAACGTGGACTTTGCCGACGTGCGCACCGTCATGCAGAATGGCGGCGCGGCCTTAATGGGCACCGGCATCGGGCGGGGTGAGAACCGGGCGCTGGAAGCGGCTCAGCAGGCCATCTCCAGCCCGCTGCTGGACAACATCTCGATCGCGGGCGCCATGGGCGTGCTCATCAACATCATTGGCGGCGACGATCTCACGCTGGGCGAGACCACGCAGATCAATGACATCATCCACGATGCGGTGGGTGACGACGCTGAAATCATCTTCGGTGCCGGCAACGATCCCGCCATGCATGGCGAGGTCCGCGTCACCGTCATCGCTACCGGGTTCGACCGCCCAGTCAGCACTGAGCAGCCTATCGGCCGGGCATCGGGCGCTGCGGGCGTCATCAACTTTCCGTCGCAGCGGCAGCGACCTGCCACACCGGTTCCGGCTGCGGCCCCCGTCATCACTCGCACCCAGCCCAGGATTCACCAGACGCCGGCCTCCGGCACCCCATCGGACGTCCCCGAGATGGAGATCCCGACGTTCATTCGTCGGCAGATGGATTGATGCGGCGAGGCATCTATCTCGCCCTTGCCACACTGGTCTTCGGGGCTGCCGCGTTCTTTGGACTGAGCGGCAACTGGCCCTGGCACCGCTTGCCATCACCCGCGACCGAGCCGGCCCCGGCCGTGGCGCCGGCCGAGGTCTTCACCGAGACCGTCGATACGCTGCAGAGTGGCGAGACCCTGTCCGATCTCTTCGCGCGCCACCATGTGGATGGAATCGACTTCCACCGGCTAGACCCGGCCCTTGCCCTGAACCCTCGGCGGCTCCGGCCCGGGCTGGTCTTCAGCTTCCGCCAGACAGTCGGCGACTCGGGTCCCTCGCACATCGTCGTCCGCACGACACCGGAGCAGCGGGTCACCTTCCGTCGCATCTCGGAAGGCTGGAACGCCAGAGCGGAGCCGATCCGATGGATTCCTCAGGAAGTACGCATCGAAGGAGCCATCGACAACTCCCTCTACGAGGCGCTTGATGCGGGTGTCACCGACCAGCAGCTCGACAGCGGCAACCGCCAGAGACTGGCATGGGATCTGGCCGACGTATACGCGTGGGAGATCGACTTCACCCGCGACATCCGGCCTGGCGACCGCTTCCAGGTGGTATTCGAGCGACTCGTCTCCGAGGACGGGGAAGTCAGGTTCGGCCGGGTGCTGGCCAGTGATCTGACCATCTCAGGCAAGAGTTTGACGGCATTCCGGTTCCTGCCCTCTACCTCCAGGAGCGCACTGTACTTCGATACCGACGGCGGTTCGCTCCGACGTGCTTTCCTGCGGGCACCGGTAGAATTCCGGCGAATCTCCTCCAACTTCGCTGGCGCCCGGTTCCATCCTGTCCTTGGCAGAGTGCGCCGGCATGAGGGCACCGATTACGCCGCTCGGCCGGGCACCCCGGTGATGGCAGCAGGAGACGGCGTGGTGCTGCGCTCCGGGTGGGTAGGAGGCTACGGAAACCTGATCGAGCTGCGGCACTTGAATGGAATTACCACCCGGTATGGGCATCTACGGGGTTTTGCCCGCAAGGTCCGCCGCGGTGTCCGGGTCGAGCAGGGCCAGGTGATCGGTTACGTCGGCTCGACTGGCTTGGCGAGCGGACCTCACCTGCATTATGAATTCCGCATCAACGGCGTAGCCAAGGACTCACGGCGGGTGAAGATCGGTGGGGGTGCGCCGGTGGCCAAAGCCGATCGTGCGGCGTTCGAGCAGGAGCGTGACCGCCTTCTCGCCCTCTTGCGACAGCCGGGCGGTGTTGCGGCTCAGCCGGACGCGATCGCCCAGCAGGCGGCTGAAACCTCCAGACGGTGGCTGCCGTAGCGCCCGAGTAGTGGATCTCCTTCCTGCCATCGACATTCGAAACGGCCGCGTCGTTCGCCTGAGTCAGGGCGAGCAGACGCGGCAAACCGTTTATGGGGACGACCCTGTGGTGGTGGCGGAGCATTTCGTCTCCCAGGGCGCCAGCTGGATCCACGTGGTGGACCTGGATCGCGCATTTGGCACGGGCGACAACCTGCCTGCGGTGCGTCGGGTCGCGGAGCGGCTGGCGGCCACGGTTCGACTTCAGCTCGGCGGCGGACTCCGTAGCCTGGACCGGATCCGCGAGGCGGTAGACCTCGGCTTCACTCGCGTCGTCATCGGCACCGCCGCGGCCGTCGAGTCGGCATTCGTTCCCACCGTGCTGTCGGCGGTTCCCTCTGAACAAGTCGCAGTAGGGATTGATGCCCGGAATGGATTCGTGGCAGTCCGCGGATGGACTGAGACTTCCACCGCGACTGCCGACGGATTGGCCCGCCGCGTTGTCGCCGCCGGTATTCAGACCATCATTTATACCGACATCGGACGGGACGGAATGTTGAGCGGGCCCGACATTGCGGGGGCGCTGGCGCTGCAAGCCTCCGGCGCGCGGGTAATTGCCAGTGGCGGCATCGGCGGCAGCGCCGATGTGCGCGCTGTCTGTCAGGCGGGACTTCACGGCGTCATCGTAGGCCGTGCGTTGTACGAGGGTCGCCTGACTGTCTCGGAGGCCCTGCAGGCCGCGGCATGCTCATCGTCCTCGTAATTCTCGCGGCCTTCGGACTCGCCGCATTCACCTATGTGGGGGTCGAGCGGCTCGGCTGGCGCGGCTGGGTTCCGTTGATCTGCCGCGGCACGGCCTGGGCGGCGCTGGGACTGCTTCTCGTCAACGTGAGCTGCCCGGTGCCGTCTGGGCCGCTCAGGCCGCTCGTGCTTCTCGATGCGTCGCTCAGTATGGGTGCCGGGGGCGGTCACTGGCGCACGGCTAGAGATTCCGCCGCAAGGTGGGGTGAGGTCCGGCAGTTCGGCGACGAGCGGACCAGTGCGGACTCGACTGCGACACGGGGTCGCTCGCGACTCGGGCCCGCGTTGCTGGCCGCCGCCGCGTCGGATCGGCCGCTCGTCGTGGTCACCGACGGCCAGATCGAAGATGTCCGGGAGATCCCGCCTGACCTCCTGGCCCGAAGTACTATCCGCGTCTTCCCCAGGACGGTCGCGCCGGACCTCGCGATCACCCGCGTCACCGGACCCGCCCGCATAAGCGCCGGCGACTCGATTGCCCTCGAAGTGGATGTTCAGCCAAGCGGGGGACACAGCGGCCGACAGCGCCCGCGTGGCCGTTATGGTGGGCAATCGGCGCCTGGCGGTCAAGATTGTACGCCTCCGGGGGGAGGCGGGAGGGAAGACCCGGATGGTCATTCCCTCCAACGCGCTGGGCTCCGGCGACCAGCTGCTACGCGTCACGCTGATGAATGTCGAGGATGCGGAGCCTCGGACCGATACCCGCATTCATCACGTTCGCGTCGCTCCCACGCCTGGCGTCGTGTTCCTGGCATCACCCGTCGATTGGGACAGTCGCTTCCTGTACCGAACCCTGCGCGACGTGGTGCAGCTGCCGATTCGCGGGTACGTACGCTTCGATGGGAACCGTTGGCGGACCATGGGGGACCTGCGGCCGGTATCCGCCGACGTGGTTCAGCGCGCGGCTCGCCGCGCCGACCTGCTGATTCTGAAGGGTGGTGTGGGTCGGTTTGCCGACAGGGCCAGCGCTCGAGGCATATGGACCTGGCCCAGCGGCGAAGGCGGCGAGACCCAGCTGGCCGGTGACTGGTATCTGGCCCCGTCGGACGGGTCTCCGCTGGGTGGCGCGTTCCTGGGCCAGCCGGTTGACTCCTTCCCTCCCTCCGTCCTGCTCACCCCGATTCAAACCACGTCGCGCGACTGGGTCGCGTTGTACGCCCAGCTCGGCCGGCGCGGCCCCGAGCGGCCGGCGGTATTCGGGCGCCAGGAGGGTCGCACTCGCCACGTGAGCGTCGCCGTGGAAGGGCTCTGGCGCTGGCCGTTTCGTGGCGGCTCCAGCGAGCAAAGTTACCGGTCGCTTATGGCGGCCACCGCCAGTTGGCTGCTAGGAGGAGCCGACTCGGCCGAGGGCTCCGCGCGCCCGGTTCGACCGGTGGTGCCAAATGGGCGACCCGTGGTCTTCGAGTGGCTCGGCTCAGGACCAGCTACTCCCCAGGTGGTCAACTGGTCCAGCGGGACCGAGCGGAGAACCGATACGTTGCGCTTCGGCGGTGCGGGCCGGGCGGATGTATGGCTGTCGCCGGGAGAGCACCGCTATGCGCTACCGGGCGGGGCCACCGGTATCGTGGCAGTGGAGCAGTATTCGGATGAATTTCTCCCTCGACCGGTGTCGCTCGCGGCGCATGAGGGTCGAGCCCGCCGGGCAGAGGGCCGCAGCACGGCGCGAGATTGGCTCTGGCTGTTCGGCATCTGTGTGCTGGCGCTCTCGGGCGAGTGGCTGGCGCGCCGGCGTCTGGGCCTCCGCTGAGGTGATACATTTCCTCTCATGAAACCAGACCGGTTGCGTGGCGCAGAGAAGCAGAGTCTCTGGTCCCGCATCAAGCAGATAGCCCTGACCGACGTCGGCGCGCTCATGCGCGGGCTGAATGCCGACGATCTCGAGAACCTGGAGCGGGTTTTGATCGAGGCCGACTTCGGCGTTCCGGCGACCGTCGAGCTCATCCAGGCACTGGAAGACGAGGTCCGGCGAGGCAAGCTCAAGACTGAGATCGATCTCAAGCGAGCGCTGCGGGTCCGGCTCGCCGCTATGCTGGCAGGCCCGGAGGACCCGGGTGATATCCTCCGGGCCGACCCCGGACCCACGGTGATTCTCCTGGTTGGGGTAAACGGAACCGGCAAGACCACCACAGCGGCGAAGCTGGCCGCCAGACTGCAGCAGGACGGCAGGTCAGTGCTGCTCGCCGCGGCCGATACGTACCGGGCCGGCGCGATTGCCCAGCTGCAGGTGTGGGCCAACCGTCTTGGGGTGCCGTGCGTGGCGGGCGCGCCGGGCGGCGATCCCGCCTCGGTGGCATTCGACGCGATCGACGCGGCCATCTCCCGCGGTCTCGACACCGTGATCATCGACACCGCCGGCCGGCTCCACACCCAGGAAGGCTTGATGGACGAGCTCCGAAAAGTGGTGCGCGTGATCGGCCGTCGTCTGCCAGGCGCGCCCCACGAAACCTTTCTGGTGCTCGATGGCACGGTGGGACAGAATGCGGTGCAGCAGGGCAGGCTGTTCTCCCAGGCGGTGTCGCCGACCGGTATCGTGATCACCAAGCTCGACGGCAGCGCCCGCGGCGGAGCGGTTGCCGCCGTCCGGCGAGAGCTGTCGCTTCCGGTCCGGTATATCGGCCTGGGAGAATCGGTCGAGGATCTGGAACCGTTCGACGCGGATCGATTCGCCGAGAACCTGCTCGCCGAAGCAGCGGTCGAGGCGTCCTAGCAGAGAATGACCCCCGCCGCCGCTCCGGCAGTCCGGCTGGATACGCCGGTCAAATTCCTGAAGGGAGTCGGAGAGCGACGTGCCGAGGCGCTGGAACGCATCGGCATTCGAACCGCGCGCGACCTTCTCTGGCATCTCCCCCACCGCTACGTCGACGCATCCACCGTAACCCCGCTGGCAAAGGCGCAGCTGGGGCAGGAGGTCGCCTGCGTCGGCCGCGTGGTAGCCAAGGGCGTGCTCCCCACCCGTCGCGGACTTCGCATCTTCCATGCGGTGCTGCGTGATGACAGCGGGGTGTTGGAGTGCGTCTGGCCGGGGCAGCCGTTTCTCGACCGCTCCATCGCGGTCGGCCAGACGCTGCTGGTCGCCGGCCCGGTGCGATTCTATCACGGGCGACAGATGGCACCCCGCGAGTACGTCGTGCTGGCGGATGCCGAGTCCGACGGAGACCCTCTCATCGCCGGAAAGGTGCTGCCGGTCTACCCCGCGACCGAAGGACTCAGCCACAAGGTCATCCGGTCGTTGATCGACCGACACCTCGACCGGCTGATCTCTCTCTCGGTGGACGGCATGCCTGAAGCTCTGCGGCGCGGCCTGGAACTGCCCGAGTTATCCGACGCGTTGCGCGCAGTGCATCGTCCGGTTTCGGCGGAGGAGGCGGAGCGGGGCAGACGTCGCCTGGCATTCGATGAACTGTTCGACCTCCAGCTCATGCTCATCCGGGCCCGGGCGGTGGCCAAGCGACATCGAAGTGGCGTGGCCTTCACCGTCAAGCGACAGCTCACGACCACGACTGAAGCAGCACCTGCCATGGGAGCTGACCCAGGACCAGCAGACTGCGCTTCGCGAGATTACCGCCGATATGACGGCGCCGGACCGTATGCACCGGCTGCTGATGGGCGACGTCGGCACCGGAAAAACGGTCGTCGCTCTCTTCGCGATGCTCCTGGCTGTGGAGAATGACTTCCAGGCGGCGCTCATGGCTCCCACGGAGCTTTTGGCGGAACAGCACGGTGCGACGTTGGAACAGCTCTTGTCACCCCTCGACATCAAGCCGGAGCTGCTGCTGGGTCGGCAGAGCGCCGGCGGAGAAATCCGCAGTACGGAAGCGGATTGCCGCAGGCCAGGCGCGTGTGGTGGTGGGGACCCACGCCTTGCTCCAGGAGAGTGTTTCGTTTCGGCGACTGGGCCTGGTGGTTATCGATGAGCAGCATCGGTTCGGCGTGGAGCAGCGTGCCGCGCTCATCGGGAAGGGGACCGCCCCAGACGTTCTCTTACTGACCGCAACGCCGATTCCCCGGTCGCTGGCGCTGACGCTCTACGGCGATCTCGACGTCTCGACCCTGCGGCAGCGCCCGCCGGGGCGCGGCTCTGTTCGGACCGCCGTTCGCGGCACCTCACAGCGCGAGCGAGTGCTCGATTTCGTCCGCGAAGAGTGCGTCCACGGGAAGCAGGCGTACATCGTCCTCCCGGTCATCGAGGAATCCGAGCGGGCCGACCTTCGAGCCGCTACCACGATGGCGCAGAGCCTGGCGGCGCGTTGGCCCGAGCTGCAGGTGGGACTGGTCCACGGCCGGCTCAAGGGGGAGGACCGGGACGACGTGATGCGGCGGTTCCGCGCCGGCGATCTTCAGGTGCTGGTGGCGACCACCGTCATCGAAGTGGGCATAGACGTTCCCAACGCCACCATCATGCTGATCGAGCACCCTGAGCGGTTTGGCCTCGCGCAGCTCCACCAGTTGCGGGGACGCATCGGCCGGGGCACCGAGGAGAGCTACTGCATTCTGCTGGCGGAGGGCGCCGCACCGGATCGGCTGAGCGGTTTCGCTGCCACACAGGACGGGTTCAAGATTGCAGAGCTGGATCTGGCGGAGCGGGGAATGGGTGACCTGATCGGCGCGCGGCAGTCGGGCGGCTACGAGGTCCGCCATGCTCAGCTCCCCGCGGATGCCGACCTCCTGACCCGGGCTCGAGAGCTGGCGATGAAAATTATCGAGGCCGATCCCGCCCTGCAGCGGCGCGAGAACCAGCCTCTGCGAGAGCGGGCGGTGGCACGGTATCCTAGAGCCGTGGAGTTGTTCCGCGTCGGGTAGGGCAATGCGAGGATCGAACCTAGAACGCCACTCGCAGGCCGAGACCGGTTCCGCCCGCTCGCAGGCTGCGTACTTCCGGTTCGAACGGAATGTCGTCCGGACGGTCCTTGGGCCGGGTCAGCTCCCAAATAAACATCACGGCCGAACCCACCAACGCCGTCTCGCCACCGATTAGCCAGCGACGGGCCTCCTGATCGTGCTGGAGTGTCGTCTGATAAAGATCCTCCATCGCCGGATCGGCGTAGCTCCCGTCTGGACCGGTCGCGCAGCGAGCCTGGTCCACAGCGCAGGTGGCCTCGATGACGTCAAAGGCGGCGTCGGCATCGTTGTGAGCCCGAGCCGCCATGTAGTTCATACCGATGGCGCCGGCGAGCAGCGCCCACTTGCCGTACTTCACCACCGGTGTGACGTCCTGGGCATCCGCCCGGCTAGCCAGCAAGGAAAGGGCGCTGAGGATGCAGAGCAGGTGCCTCATCGGCGGTACCGGTGGAGGTCGCCGTTACCACCGATGGCCAGCAATCCGTCGGACAAGGGGATCGGCCCCAATTCGATCGGGCGCCAGATCCGCAGCCGCCAGATCTCGCTTCCGTCGGGTCTCAAGGCCCGCACCGTTCCGTCGGCACCGCCGAGCAGAATCTGCCCTCCTGCAATGGATAGGGGAGCGGTGACCGGCCACTCGAGCGCAGCGATCCGATCGGCCCGGGGTTCCGCGCCGGGGCCGATGCGGTAGACCGACCCGACCCGGGTAACCAGAAACAACGTGTCACCCAGGGCCGCGGGCCTGCCGAGCACCGGGGCGTCCACCCTGACCGACCAGGCGGCCCGAAGATCCTGCGGCTGAATCGCGACGACCTGAGAGTCGGAGGTTCCCGCGACCAGCGCAGCCGTTATAGGGAAGCCACGCGTCCAGGACCGCGCCGGGTGTGACCGATCGGTGAGTTACCCTTCCGTCGGTCAGCGAGAGCCGAAACAGGGAGTCCGTCGTCGAAACCAGCAGCGCACCCGGGCCCGCCGGTACGGCCGGCCCTCGGGCGCTGCCAACCCGGCGGCGCCAGCGCAGTTTCCCATTGCCTGGGTCGAGCGCCAGTACTTCGCCGCGCTGCGTCTGTACCACCAGGACGCCTTGTATCATGGCCAAGGGGGCAGCCACCGGATCGGCGGATGACCGCCAGATCCGCTTCCCTTTGGTCTTCTCCAATGCCATCACGTGTCCATCCGGCCGGGACGTGGCCACGAACAGCGTATCGCCGGCCAGGAGTACGCCTCCGACGATCATGCCGGATTGACGGGCTGACCAGCGCGTATCGCCACTGGCGAGGTCGATCGCATACACCTTCCGGTCCAGGCCACCCGCGTAGAGTGTGTTCCCCTGAACTTCTACCTTTCCCGCCAGCCGGCGGCCGGCCTTCCGGGTCCAGACCGGAGTGGGGGCGTCACCCGCTACGCTGGCCGCCAAGGGTGCCGGGGGAGGTCGAAAGTTCATGCAGCCCGCGTTGACGCCTCCCAGGAGCAGGGCTAGACTCAACGCTCCTCGGCTCGGCCTCATTCTCCCATTGGACACGGCATGACGGCAGTAGAGATCAGCGGACTTCGCGCGCACGTCGGCGAGACGGTCACGGTGCGCGGCTGGGTTGTCACCACGCGCTCCAGCGGCAAGATCGCGTTCGTCGTCGTACGAGATGGCTCCGGAACGGTGCAAGGGGTCCTATCCAAGAAGGAGGTGCCCGCCGAGACCTGGGCGGCCTTCGAAGCGCTGACGCACGAGACCAGCGTCCGCGCTTACGGGGACGGTGCGGGAAGAGCCGCGGTCACCGGGTGGATACGAGCTGGGATTGCACCAGGTCGAGGTGCTCGGCGCCAGCCCCGACTATCCGATCACTCCTAAAGAGCATGGGACGACTTTCCTCTTCGAGCATAGACACCTGTGGCTCAGAAGCCGGCGCCAGGCGGCGGTGGCCCGGGTCCGTCACGAGGTAGTCCAGGCCATCCGGGACTTCTTCTACCAGCGCGACTTCATTCTGGTGGACACGCCGATCCTGACCGGAGCCATCGGCGAGGAGGCCGGCAATTTGTTCGCGACCGAGTACTTCGATCTGGGGCAGGCCTACCTGGCGCAAACCGGGCAGCTCTACGTCGAAGCTGCCGCGGCCGCGCACGGGAAAGTCTACTGCTTCGGCCCAACGTTCCGGGCCGAAAAGTCGAAAACCAGGCGACATCTCACTGAGTTCTGGATGGTCGAACCCGAAGTAGCGTTCAACGATTCCGACGCGAATATGCGGCTCCAGGAAGAGTTCGTAAGCTATATCGTGAGCCGGGCACTCGACCGCCGGGGCGAGGAGCTCAAGGAGCTGGAGCGGGACCTCGCACCTCTGGAGCGCGTCGTGGCTCCGTTTCCCCGAATCTCCTACAGTGACGCCGTCGCCCGACTCAATACCCTCGGATCGGATATTACCTGGGGAGGCGATCTGGGGGGTGATGACGAGACACTCCTGGCCCGTGAGTTTGACCGGCCGGTCTTTGTATATAACTACCCCAGGCAGGTGAAGGCCTTCTACATGAAGGAAAACCCCGAGGACCCCAGGACGGTGCTGAACAACGACTGTCTGGCTCCCGAAGGATACGGCGAGATCATTGGCGGCTCTCAGCGGGAGGATAGCTACGAGAAACTGCTCGCCCGGATCATCGAGCAAGGTCTGGACCCTGAGGCGTATCGCTGGTACCTGGATCTTCGCAAGTACGGCACCTTCGTCCACTCAGGCTTCGGATTGGGGATCGAGCGGACCGTAGCCTGGATCTGTGGAATCCCTCACATTCGCGAGGCCATTGCGTTTCCGAGGCAGATACATCGCCTGTATCCGTAAACAGCGGGGCAGCGGTCGGCGGGGCAGTGACGAGAGTTCCCGAAGAAACCTGCTAACGCCATCGGAAGTCACCTGTCGCGCTGCCCCGCTGCCTTTGCTTCATTCCACAGTCCGTCCAACACTTCCAGTCCCGCCGCCGAGAGATCTATCCCGCGTTCGGCAGCCAGCCGTTCCATTGCCTCGAACCGCTCACGGAACTTGCGGTTCGCCTGGTCGAGCGCCGGGCCTGCGGGCACACCGGCCTTACGGGCGAGATTCACCACTGCAAATAACAGATCTCCTATCTCGTCTACCAGCTCCTTACTGGGTGCACGTTCGGGAGCGTTAGGATCGGCGGGTGGGCTGGCGGGTGACCGGTGATGCCCTCGGAGCTCGTCCACCACTTCGACCAGCTCCTCACGAACTTTGTCCAGCGGTCCACTCGCATCGGGCCAGTCGAATCCCACCGATGCGGCGCGCTCCTGGAGTCGTGTCGCCATCAGCAGCGGGGGCAGGGTGGGAACCAGCCCGCCCAGCACATTGCCCCGCCGCTCCCGTCGTTTGATCCGTTCCCACGGCTCGGCTTCACCCAGATCGAAGAGGTGCGGATGGCGGCGCCGCATCTTGGCTTCGAGCTCCCGGGCAACGTCGTCGGCGGTGAACTCCCCCAGCTCCTCAGCCAACACGAGCTGAAAGGCGAGGTGCAGCAGCAGGTCGCTCAGCTCTCCGCGGATCTGGGGGGACTTCCCTTCTCCCAGCGCGTGATCCAGCTCCAAAGCCTCCTCGATGAGGTAGGGACGCAGGGTTTCCCGGGTTTGGGCCCGGTCCCAGGCGCACCGCTTCCGCAGGTCGCGCACCATCGCCATCGCACGGCCGAGCGCAGAATTGTCTTGCATCTGACCCCCGCGACGAATATCATACCGCCGGCTTACCCATGACCTTTGTCCCCGAGACCACACGCGCCTGGGTGGATGTCGACCTGGCGGCGTTGGTGGCGAACGCGCGCACCGTCGCCGCGGTCTCCGGCAGCCGCCTGTTGCCGATGGTCAAAGCTAACGGCTACGGGTTGGGCGCGGTGGAGGCGGCGCGGGCGCTGGAGCGCGTGGATCCCTGGGGATTCGGCGTCGCTTCCATCTCCGAGGGCGAGGCCCTGCGGGCAGCCGGCATCACCCGGCCCATTCTGATTCTCACCCCCCTCTTGCCTCAATGGATGGACCGCTGTCTCCAGCTGGACCTGCGCCCTTCAATCGGGGACGTTCAGGCGCTGGAGCGCTGGATCGCCGGAGGTGACCGGCCGTTCCACCTGGAGATAGACACCGGCATGAGCCGAGCCGGGGTGCGCTGGGATGACCGCAAGGCACTCGACCGCATCGCCACGCTCCTTCGGGAGGCAACCGGCTGGGAGGGAGCTTTCACACACTTCGCAGCCGCAGAGTCGGATGCAACTGCGACGCGGCGGCAGTGGGAGCGGTTCCTCGAAGCGCTGCAGGCCTTTCCGCGGCGACCCCCGCTGGTGCACGCCGCAAACAGCGCCGCATCGCTTCAGGGCAAATCGTTTGCGGGCGACATCGTACGTCCGGGGATCTTCCTATATGGTGGTGCGGTAGGGACCATCGAACCGAGGCCGGTGGCCGCACTTCGGGCCCGAGTCGTGTCGGTCCGGACCATCGCCGCGGGAGACAGCGTGGGATACGGCGCCACGTGGACCGCTGACCGTCCCGTCACCGTCGCCACGGTGAGCCTGGGGTACGCGGACGGGTTGCCCCGGGGAAGTCCGCCTCAGGGACCGGAGGGGGCGCGACGTGAGATTGAGCTCAATGGCCAGGTCGTACCGGTCGTGGGACGAGTCACCATGGACATGTGTATGGTCGCCGTCGGCGCGGATGTAGCGCCGGGGGATGTGGCGACGGTCTTTGGCGGGTTGGTGTCGCTCGACCAGCAGGCCGCTGCTGCGGGCACGATATCCTATGAACTACTCACCCGTATGGGGCCACGAATCACCCGCCGGTACCGAACAGAATCATGAATCCACACTTCGCCTCGCTGGTGCTGGGGCTGTCGCACCAGGCGGAGGCAGCATTGAGTGGCCAGTTGCCTCCGGGCGCGGAGGGAGTGACCGACGCGCGCAAGCTGGCACAGGCACTGATCGATACCCTTGGCATGCTGGCGGAGAAGACCTCAGGGCAGCTGGAAGCTGAGGAGAAGCAGCTCCTGGATCAGGCACTCACAGCGCTGCGGTTCCGGTTCGTGCAGACAATGCCCAAAGCCTGATGCGGCGCGCCGCCATCATCGTTCTCGATGGACTGGGTATCGGGGAGGCACACGATGCCAGCACGTATGGTGACGCAGGTAGCAATACGCTCGGCAACGTGGCTCGGCAGATCGGAGGGCTCCAGTTGCCTGCGCTCGAGAGGTTGGGCCTGGGCCGCTGTGCCGCTGTGCCGGGGCTGTCCCCCTCGACCGCGCCCCAAGCGGCATACGGCGTGTGCGAGCCAGCCAGTCCGGGGAAGGACAGCACTACCGGTCACTGGGAAATTTGCGGTCTCCTGCTGGAGTCTCCATTTCCCACGTACCCCCGCGGATTCCCCTTGGAGGTGCTCGCAGAGTTCAGCCGGCGTACCGCTCGCGGGGTTCTCGGGAACAAGCCGGCATCCGGGACTGCCGTGCTGGATGAGTACGCCGAGGAGCAGCGGCGGACCGGAAGCTGGATCGTGTACACCTCCGCCGACAGCGTCTTCCAGATTGCCGCTGACGAAGCCACCATCCCGCTGAGCGAGCTGTATTCGGCCTGCGCCGCGGCACGAGAGATCCTGCAGGGCGAACACGGTGTGTCCCGCGTCATCGCTCGTCCCTTCGTGGGGCAGCCCGGCGCCTGGAAGCGTACCCCGCACCGCCGCGACTTCAGCCTCCCGCCGCCGGGGCCCACTTTGCTGGACCGCCTGGCGGAGCGCCAGATCCCCCGGGTTGGCGTCGGCAAGGTCGACGATCTGTTCGCCCGGCGGGGGATTACGAGCGTCCACGCCGACAGCAACGCCGAAGCCTACGTGCTGATCGAGGGGGCGCTCGGGGCAATGCACCGGGGGCTCCTGCTGGCCAACGTCATCGAGTTCGACCAGAGCTGGGGTCATCGCAACGATGTTCCCGGGTTCCGCAGGGGACTGGAACAGCTCGACCGTGTCCTGCCTCGGCTCCTGAGCGCTGTGCGGGAAGACGACCTCATTATCTTTACGGCCGATCACGGGAACGATCCCACCACTCCGTCAACTGACCACTCGCGGGAGAGAGTACCGCTGCTCGTGTTTGGTCCGAAGGTTCGGCCGGTCAGCCTCGGCTGCCGCGGCACATTCGCAGACATCGGTCAGACCGTGGCCGACTTTCTCGGGGTACCGGCGCTTCTGGCCGGCACCTCGTTTCTCCCTGAGGTATGGGCTTGACTGACTCCTTGATCTCGGCCGCTCGCGAGGCCCAGGCTCGTGCCTACGCGCCCTATTCGAATTTCCATGTCGGCGCCGCGCTGGAAAGCCCGGACGGGACGGTATTTCTCGGATGCAATGTCGAGAATGCCTCGTACGGACTGACGATCTGCGCCGAACGCGCGGCGGTGTGCGCCGCGGTGAGCGCGGGCGTAACCCGATTCCGGCGCGCCGTGGTGGTCTCGGATGTGGATCCGCCCGCGGCACCGTGCGGCGCCTGCCGCCAGGTGCTGGCGGAGTTCGGGCTGGATCTGCTGATCGATGGAGTAGGACCCAAGGCCACTGTCCGCTGGCGCCTGTCCGAACTGCTTCCCGCCGCATTCGGTCCGGAGCAGCTGCGGTGACGCGCCGATTCACGGCGTTGTTGGCAGCGGTTGTTCTGGCCGGCTGCCAGGAGAAGCTTACGTCGCCGGCCGACTGTCCCGCGCTATGCCCGGGCGGCCAGCCACAGATCTTCGACGAGGTGTTTACCGCCACGACGGGCGCGGATTCCAGTTACGTAGGGTACGTACAGCCACATCAGGCGGTCACGCTCCTGGTGTCCAACGGGCTCCAGGGCTTCGAAGAGCGCGGGCTGGTTCGATTTCTGGCGCGGGCGGACTCGGTGAGCGTCCGAGACACCTTGCGGGCCTACACCATCGATTCGGTGGCATTCAGCTTTACGGTGGCCGCCCGTGACACCAACCTCGATGGGGTGGATCTTCTGCTCTACCGGGTGGCGCCGACTTTCGATTCCGCGAGCAGCTTCGCCGACGTAGCACCCGCCTTCGTTCCCGAGAACCTCATCGCCACGCTCCACGTACCCGACACCGCGAACACGGGCGTGGTGCGGGCTGTGTTCCTGGGCGCCGATCTCAGCCGGGTTCAGATTGCGCCCGCCGACAGCGGCAAGATGGCGCTCGGGGTCCGCATCGCGTCCCCCACGACGACCGGTATACGTCTGGGCGCCCTGGCAGGCGGGAGTAGCCCTATCTTCACGACCTATACGACCCTTGACGTGCCGGACACCGGCACGGCGAAGCTGAGGACGCTGGCGCAGAGCGCCGCGTTCAACACCTACGTTACTGAGGTGCCTCAGGCCGTCGATACCACATTGTTGGCCGTCGGCGGCGCGCCGTCGGCGCGGACCATGCTGCGGTTCACTATTCCTCGCCGAATTCTGGACTCGGCGACGATCGTGCGTGCTACCCTCGAGCTCACTCCCGTCGCGCCTATTGCAGGTTTGCCGACCGATCCTGCCCTATTACAGGCCCGGGCGGTCCTGTCGGATGTAGGCGCCAAATCGCCGGTGAGTACGCTCGCGGGAAGAATTCCCGAGGATACGCTCGAAGCCGGTGCCGTGGCCGTCAGTCTCGAGGCGGTACGGTTGGTGGAGTTGTGGCTGGGCCTGGCCAATCGCCCGACCGCGCTCTTCCTGTCGCTCACGCCCGAGGCCTCCAGCTTCTCCCGTCCGGTGTTCTACTCATCACGAGCGGTTGATCCTGCGCATCGGCCGCGGCTGCGCCTCAGCTACCTGCTCTCCTTTCCCTTCGAGACTCCCTAGTGCGCCGCGCCCTGGTCGTGTTCCTGTTGGCCGCAACTCCCGGCATTCTGGCGGCGCAGGCGTCCCAGTTCGGCGTGCGTGGACTCGGGTTTCCCGGGCGCGCCCTTGCGGTGCGGGCGCAGGGGACCGGCGGTGCCTACGGGCTATTCGACCCCGAGTCCAGCCAGAACCCAGCAGCCCTGGCCAATGTCAACGCGCTTACGAGCGCGCTGACGATCACGCATGCGATTCGAAACGTGGAGAACCCGGCCGGCGGTGCGACCCTTCGGAGCACCCGTTTTCCCCAGTTCACGGTGGCGGGACCAGTACGTCGCCAGGTGGCGTCGGTGGGCTTCAGCTTCTCCAACTACACCAGCCGCGATTTTACGCTCGCCTCCTCCGGCACGATCAGCCCGCGCGGTACTCCGGTGAACGTCAACGACACGCTGTCTTCCCGCGGCGGCCTGAACGACTTCCGGATCGCCGGCTCCTATCGGGCGGGAAAGCAGTGGGCGTTCGGAGCCGGGTTCCACATCATCACCGGATCGAACCGGCTCACGTCCACCCGCGTTTTCGACGATCCTGGCTATCTCCCGAGCCGGCAGCAAGCGGAGCTCTCGTACAGCGGCGTGGGCTTCTCCGTCGGGGTCATGCGCCAGTTCGGGCCTAACTTCGCACTGACCGCCATGGCCCGCAGCGACGGCCACCTGAACGTGGATCTCGATTCCACCCGGGTGGGTCCGGTCGACCTGCCCTATAGCGCCGGGCTGGGCATGCGATGGCACCCCTCCCCGAAGCTCGATGTGGCGGGTCAGGCCCTGGTTCGTACCTGGTCGGCTGCCAACAGCGATCTACTGGCTATGGGTGGGACCGGCGCGGAGAACACCATCGAGCTGTCCGCCGGCGCGGAGTACGCGCCGGATCTCCGGCGACCCTACCAGCGCCCGATCCGGGTTGGTGCCCACTATGCGACCCTGCCTTTTCCTTTGGTACCGGAGCAGGAGCAGGGCCATGAGTTCGGGGTGGCGGCCGGCAGCGGCGTACGCTTTGCCCAACAGCGCGCCGGCCTGGACGTAGCCGTGGAATACGTCTGGCGCTCGGAAGGGGTGTATTCCGATAACGGCTTCCTGCTCTCCTTCGGAATCTCCGTCAGGCCGTGAGTAGTGCCTCCTGCTCTCCTCCGGCCGACGGCCCCGCTATAATTGCCTCATGCTGAAGCGCGTCTATATCGAGACCTACGGTTGCCAGATGAACGTGGCCGACTCCGAGCTGATGTTCGGGGTGCTGGGGCGCGACGGCTACGTGCGAACGGAAACCCCGGACGATGCCGACGTGATGCTGGTCAACACCTGCGCCGTGCGTGACAACGCCGAGCAGCGGGTGATCGGCCGAGTCGGCGAGCTACAGCGGCATAAGCGGGCCGGAGATGTGCTGGGTGTGGTGGGGTGCATGGCTCAGCGCCTCGGCCCGGCACTGCTGGCCCGGGTCCCCAGAGTGGACCTGGTGATCGGGCCCGATGCCTACAGAAACCTGCCACTGCTGATCAACCTCGCGCACGGCGGACAGCGAGTCACCGACACCGAGTTTCGGTCCTGGGAACATTACGAGGATGTGCCCGCCGGCGCGGGAAAATGGACCGACGGCTTTCGTCACGGTACAGCGTGGCTGTGACTACCGCTGCACCTTTTGCATCGTTCCGACCACGCGAGGGCCGGAGCGGAGCCGGAAGCTGGCAGAGGTCGTTCGCGAAGTGGCTGGCCTGATCGAGCGAGGGGTCACCGAAGTGACCCTGCTGGGGCAAACCGTCAACAGCTATCATGACGGCCAGGATGACTTCGCGGCCTTGCTCCGCGCCCTGGGGCGAGCTCGACGGGCTCCGTCGTCTTCGATTCACGAGCCCCTACCCAACCGATTTTACGCCCCGGGTCATCGAGGCCATGGCGACGACGCCCGCGGTATGCGAGCACGTCCATCTCCCGGTACAGAGCGGATCCAACGCCGTGCTCAAGCGCATGCTCCGGCGCTACACCCGGGAGCGCTATCTCGAAGTCATGGCAGAGCTGCGCCGGGCCATCCCGGGCATCACATTCTCGACCGACATCATTGTGGGCTTCCCCGGCGAGACCGATGCCCAGTTCCAGGAGACGCTCGATCTCGTCAACGAAGCTGATTTCGACGACGCCTACACCTTCAAGTACTCGGTACGGGAGGGGACTCCTGCGGTGCGTCTGCGGGATCACGTGCCCGATGAGGTCGCGTCGTCTCGGCTGGGCCGCCTCATCGAGGAGGTGCGCAGCAGCGTTCGGCGGAAGAACATGGGACGTATCGGCCAGACTCATGAGGCCCTGGTCGAGCGGCCGGCCCGGCGGGGCGATCTCATGCTCGCGCGCACACGCGGCAATCATCTGGTCCTGGTGGACCTCCCGCGCTCGTCGGTGGGCGAGTACCACACGGTTCGGTTCACCGGCACCACCGGCTCGACGTTCACCGGCGCGGCAGGTCACGCCCAGCTGGCGGTGCTGTGATCAAGAATCTGGTCGAAGACCACGTTACCGCGGCCTACGATACTCTCCGGCCGCTCTTTCCAGCCTACTGTGGTTGCGATCTCTGCCGGGACGACGTGATGGCTTTCGCGCTGAATCGGGTGCCGCCGCGCTACGTCTCTCGTCGGGAGGGGGCGGTTGTCACCGAAGTAAGCCTGGAGAAAGAGCAGAGCCGAGCCGCCATCGAGGTGGTTGTGATGGAGGCACTGCGCAAGATATCGGTCGCGCCCCGGTGCGGCCGGCGGGGAGGAACGCCTCCGCGCTAGCTGGAGGGTGGCAGTGAGGCTGCGGCCTCCGATTCTGCTCACCGTGGCGTATGGGGCCGGTCTCGCGACCGGCCTTTTGCATTTTCCGGCCGTGTTCGGCGTGATGGCGATGACGCTTGCTGTCGCCGGCATCTGCCGACGGGGCCTCGGCATCCTGCTCGCCGCGGCTGCACTGCTGGGCAATCTCAGCGCGAGGATCGCGTGGCTGGGGGAGGCGCACCGGTGCGCCGCGCAGCTGCCGGCGGGACAGCTGCGCCTTAAGGTGCGCTTGCTGGAGCCGGCCGATTCGGCCGGCGGCAAGCCGTTGCTTCAGCCGATCAGTGGCTGTCTGGATCCAGTTGCTGCGATATGGCCCCAAGGCCACCCACTCGCCGCCGGACTGACAGCCGCTGTGGTCGCCCGGTGGATCCCACGGCCGGGTGTCGCTGGACGGCCCTCCGGCACACTCATCGTTGCTGAAGTCGAGAGCAGTGGCGGCAACCCAGCTTCAGGCGCCCGGCTTCGTACTGCGCTCGCCCGAGCGAGCCGAACTCTGTACGGGGACCGTTCTCCTATGGTGGACGCACTCATCCTGGGCCGGCGAGGCGGCATCGATCGCGCGCTCCAGGATCGATTCGCCCAGTCCGGTCTGGTTCACCTCCTCTCGATATCCGGCTTCCACGTCGGAATCATCACCGCCTGGGTCTTCCTTCTCTGCCGGGCCGCCCGGGTCAGCCGGGCCCGCTCGTTGGGGATGGCGGCGGCGACGAGCGTCGCGTACGTCGCCTTTCTCGGGTGGCCCGCTCCCGCCACTCGCGCTGCGGCCTTGGCAGTCCTGCTTGCCCTAAGCCGGATCCGACAGCGAAGAGTCGAGGCCAATGCGCTTCTCTCAGGCACCTGTCTCTGCGTGCTCCTGGTGGATCCCTGGGCTGTACTGGACCTGGGCGGCTGGCTATCGGCGGCGGCCCTGTGGGGGGCCAGCACGTTCAGCAACTGGACCGATAGAACCCTGGGCACGTCGGCCTGGTGGAGGACGCTGGGCTCTTCCGTGGGAGCTACCCTGACGACGGCACCGATCACCGCGGCAGCCCTCGGCACCGTCGCGATCGTCGGGATCGGGCTCAACTTCCTTGCGATCCCGCTGGCTGCCGTAGCGGTGCCCGGGGTGCTGGCGAGTCTCCTGGTTTACCCAGTATCGATGGGTGTGGCCGGCGCTCTGGCCGGCGGGGCCGGCCTGGCGCTGCACCTGCTTGAAGTGCTGGCGACGGTCGGCGCAAAGGTGCCGGGGGGGCATTCGATCGGACCGGCCGAGCTGCGATCCGCAGTCCCGTGGCTGGCCGGCCTCGCGGCCAGCCTGTGGTGCATCGGCAAGCGTAACACCCTGACTGAAGCGGTGCGGCGCTGGAGCTGGGTGGCAGTGGTGACGCTGTGGGGAAGTTTGCTCTGGGCCTGGGCACCGCGTGCCGCTAACACGGGTTCGGGTCTCGCGCTACATTTTCTCGACGTGGGGCAGGGCGACGGGGCGGTGCTGCGCACCCCCGGGGGCCGCTGGGTGGTCATCGATGCCGGGCCGCGAAGCAGTTACAGCGACGCGGGACGCCGCGTAGTGGTCCCGTTCCTGGCCGGCCGGAGGGTGCGGGAGCTGGCGGTACTTGTCGTATCGCACGCGCACGCGGATCACCTGGGCGGGGTCCGCAGCGTACTGGACCGCTTCCCGGCCGCACTGGTGCTTGAGCCGGGAGAGCGGGTGAACGACCCGCTATACTACGGCTTTCTGGACGACCTTGCGGCCAGTAGGACGGCGTGGCATGCCGCCCGCCGGGGTGAGCGGTTCGTGCTGGACGGCGTGGGGTTCACCGTGCTGCATCCGGATCCGTTCTGGCACGGCTGGCAGGAGGACGTCAACGAAGACTCCCTGGTGCTGCTGGTCGAATACGGCTCCTTCCAGGCCCTTTTCGCCGGCGATGCCGGCTTTCCCGCCGAAGCGGATATGCGGAGTGCGACCGGCGCGGTGGATCTGCTGAAAGTCGGGCATCATGGCAGCAGGGGCAGTACGGGGGACGAATGGCTCGACTCGTTGCGTCCCCGTGTCGCCGTCATCTCGGTTGGCGAGAACAAGTACGGCCATCCCTCTCCACCGACGCTGCAACGCCTCCGGAGCCATAAGGTGGATGTGTGGCGGACCGACCGGGATGGGTTGGTCACGGTCACCACCGATGGAACCGGGATGAGCGTGACGACGGACCATCGCTCCGCGACCTACGACGTGCGCTGAACCCGACTGGAGATCTCATTGAACTCACACGTCACCACCATCGAACGCTTCATCCTCGATCAGGAAGACCGCTATCCCGAGGCCACCGGCGAGCTGTCCAACCTGCTCTACGACATCTGCCTGGCTGCCAAGATCATCGCCGCGTCGATCCGGCGGGCCGGCCTGGTCAACATACTGGGCACTGCCGGCGTGCAGAACGTGCAGGGCGAGGAGCAGCAGAAGCTGGATATCTTCGCCAACGAGACGTTGAAGAACTGCCTGAAGCACACTGGCCGGGTCTGCGTCATGGGGTCGGAGGAGGACGATGACATTATTCCGGTTCCGCCGGAATACCCGGTGGGCAAGTACGCGGTGTTGTTCGATCCGCTCGACGGCTCCTCGAACATTGACGTGAACTCCGCGGTGGGAACCATCTTCAGCATCTACCGTCGGGTCAGCATGCATGGGCGGGGCACGGCGGCCGATGTGCTGCAGCCGGGATGCAAGCAGGTGGCTGCGGGCTATGTGATGTATGGATCCAGCACGATGCTGGTCTACACCACGGGGCAGGGTGCCCACGGGTTTACCCTCGACCCTACCATCGGCGAGTTTCTTCTGTCTCACCCGCGGATCATCACGCCCCGGGTCGGGAAGTACTACAGCGTCAACGAGAGCAACTTTCCCCGCTGGGACAAGGGCATGCAGGCCGCGGTGCGCGGGCTGAAGGGCGATCTCACAGAGGATTCGTCGAATGGGGTCACGCCGAAAAACAGTCGCTATATCGGCTCGCTGGTGGGCGATTTTCACAGGAACCTGATCTCCGGCGGCATCTTCCTGTATCCCGCGGACAACAAGAATCCCCGAGGAAAGCTGCGGCTGCTCTACGAGGCGAGCCCCATGGCATTTCTGGCGGAGCAGGCGGAAGGGTCCGCGACTGACGGAGTCAACCGGATCCTCGACATCATGCCCGAGAAGTTGCACCAGCGGACTCCCCTGGTCATCGGGTCGCGGGAGGATGTGGGCTTCGTGGCCGACACGCTCCGGCGGGTGGCTGCCCGAGCCAGTGGAGCCGTTTCCCAGCCGGTGTTGTGACGAAGCCGGTGTACGGGCCGGAGGACTGGCCCGGTGATCCCGCACGCGATCTGGGCCGCCCGGGTGAGTTCCCCTTCACGCGCGGGCCGTATCCCAACATGTACACCGGACGCCTCTGGACCATGCGCCAGTACGCCGGGTTCGGGACCGCGCAGGAGACCAACCGGCGCTTCCGCCAGTTGCTCGCCGCCGGACAGATGGGCCTGTCGACGGCGTTCGATCTGCCCACCCAGATGGGATACGATTCGGATCACCCGATGGCGTCGGGCGAGGTGGGCCGGGTGGGCGTCGCCATCGATACGGTCGAGGACTTGAAGACGCTCTTTCAGGACATTCCCCTCGACCGCGTGTCCACCTCCATGACCATCAATGCTACTGCCGCCATTCTCCTTGCCATGTATGTCGTGGCGGGAGAAGAGCAAGGAGTATCCCGCAGCAAGCTCACCGGCACGGTGCAGAACGATGTCCTCAAGGAGTACATCGCCCGCGGTACATACATCTACCCGGCGGCTCCATCGCTGAGACTGGTTGCCGACATCTTCCGCTTCGTCGCCGCCGAGGTGCCGAGCTTCAACCCGATCTCCATCAGCGGCTACCACATGCGCGAGGCCGGAGCCAGCGCGGTCCAGGAAGTGGCCTTCACGCTCGCGAACGCCGTCGAGTATGTGGAGGTCGCCCTTCGCGCCGGCCTGCCCATCGACAGCTTTGGCCCCCGCCTGTCCTTTTTCTTCGCGAGCCACAACGATCTCTTCGAGGAAGCCGCCAAGTTCCGCGCCGCCCGGCGACTCTGGGCCCGGGTGAGTCGGGAGCGGTTCGGCGCGGGGGATGCCACGGCCCGCATGCGGTTTCACACCCAGACCGGCGGGGTGACACTTCAGGCGCAGCAGCCGCTCAACAACGTCGTCCGGGTAACGGTGCAGGCCCTTGCTGCGGTGCTTGGCGGCACGCAGTCGCTGCACACCAACGGGTATGACGAGGCGCTCTCCCTCCCGACCACCGAGTCCGCCACGCTCGCCCTGCGGACCCAGCAGATTCTGGGCTTCGAGTCCGGCGTAGCAACGCCGGTAGATCCGCTCGCGGGGAGTTACTACGTCGAGGCTCTCACCGACGCGATCGAGGCGGAAGCTCGCGACCTTATGCAGGAGGTCGAGGCCCTCGGCGGCGCCGCCCAGGCGATCGAGCGCGGGTTCTTTCAGGAAGCGATCGCCCGCAGCGCTTACGAGCTTCAGAAAGCCCAGGAGTCGGGGGAGCGAGTGGTAGTGGGCGTCAACCGCTACACCGACGACGCTTCGCCGTCCCCCATCCAGACGCCGGACTTCTCTGCCCTGGAAGGCGAGCAGCGGGCACGGTTGGCGGACGTCAAGCGCTCCAGGAACAAGGAGGCCCTCGCAACTGCTCTTCGGCATGTGAAGGAGGCTGCCATCGGGACGGCACCTCTGATGCCGCCGATCATCGACGCGGTCCGGACTCGAGCCACCCTAGGCGAGATCAGCGACACCCTGCGCGATGTGTGGGGCCAGTACCGCCCTGCGTGAGATTGATGCGGATGGCAGGATATGGAGTGGCATGCTCCATAATTCGTGGCCAGCCTTTCATATGTTCAACCACAGGGACACAGAGGGGCCATCTCTTCGCCGCTCTTCCGACATCCTGGGTGCAGCTATTGAAGTGCATCGACGGCTTGGCCCGGGATTACTGGAATCGGCTTACGAGGCATGCCTCTGTCGTGAAATGTTCTTTCGACAGATTCCGTTCGAGCGCCAGATACCATTACCCCTCGACTACCCGCGGCATCAAGCTGGATTGCGGATACCGCATCGATGTGATCGCGTACCAATCGGTGTTGGTCGAAGTAAAGGCTGTTAGCAAAGTTCTCCCGATACATCGGGCCCAGGTTCTGACTTACTTGAAGCTTACAGGGATTCACCTGGGGCTCCTCATAAACTTCAATGTTGAGGTGCTTCGCTCAGGCATTTACCGGATCGTCAACCAATGACGTGACCTCCGTGTCCTCGGTGCCTCTGTGGTTAGGTTTTCCTTGAAGCACGGTGAACCTTCGGCTAACTTTCTCGCCTGTTTTCGTTTACCTCAGCGGATAACGATGCCAACCTATGAGTACCAGTGCCCGGAAGGGCACGAATTCGAGCTCTTTCAGAAAATGAGCGAGAAGCCCCGCGCCAAGTGCCCGGTCTGCGGTAAACCCGCCGAGCGCCAGATCTCGGGTGGGGCAGGGTTGGTCTTCAAGGGCAGCGGCTTTTACATCACGGACTACGGCAAGGACGGTAAAGGACCCCGCAAGGATCCATCGGAGAAGACCGATAGTTCTGGCTCAAAGGAGTCCAAGCCTGCCGCGTCGACGCCCGAGCCCTCCGGGAAGGCTGAGGCCAAGCCCGGCGCGAAATCAGAGGGCAAATCCGGCAAGCAGTCACCGGGCAAGAGCTCGGGGAAGGCCTCGCCCGAGTGAGCGAAGCCCTGCGGGCCGAGCTGACGCGGGTGGCCGCGCGGCTCGGCGCCGATGAAATCGACTTCGTGCTCGAACGGCCGCGCGACGCCGGTCATGGCGATCTCGCGACCAACCTGGCGATGGTGCTTGCCAAGCGTGAGCGCACCAACCCCCGGAAGACCGCGGAGCGGGTGCTCCAGGAGCTGCATCTCTCTCCCGAGCTGGTCGAGCGGACCGAAATCGCCGGGCCCGGCTTCATCAACTTCTGGCTGGCCGGTAATCAACTCGCCGCCATGCATCGCCGCATCCTGGCCGAGGGTGCGGACTTCGGCCGCGCGCGATGTGGGCCGGGACCTCGCGGCCAACGTCGAGTTCGTCTCAGCCAACCCCACCGGGCCCCTGCATGTAGGCCACGGCCGCCAGGCGGCGCTGGGCGACGCCATCGCCGCGCTGCTCGACTGGACCGGGCACCGCGTGACCCGCGAGTTCTACTACAACGATGCCGGCGTTCAGATCGCGAACCTGGCGCTGAGCGTGCAGGCGCGCGTCCGAGCGGCGGGTGGCGAGCCGCTCATCCTTCCTGACGGCGGCTACCACGGCGAATACATCAAGGAAATCGCCGCCACCTACCGGCGCGAATTTCCTGCCGACCCCCGCGCCGATCTGCTGGATCAGGTCCGCCGGCTGGCTATTCGCGAGCTTCGGCGGGAGCAGGATCTCGACCTCAAGGCTCTCGGGGTTACGTTCGACGTCTACTTCCTGGAATCTTCCCTGTACGACGACGGCAGGGTGGAGGCGGTCGTCGGCGCACTGGCCGACCGGGGGCAGACCTACGAGAACGAGGGGGCGCTCTGGCTGCGTACCACCCGGTACGGGGACGACAAGGACCGGGTCATGCGGAAGTCCGACGGTACCTACACCTACTTCGTTCCTGACGTGGCATATCATGTCACCAAGTGGGAGCGAGGCTTCCGCCGCGCGATCAATGTTCAGGGGGCCGATCATCACAGCACCGTGACGCGGGTGCGCGCGGGGCTCCAGGCGCTCGACATGGGGGTACCGCCTGATTATCCCGAGTACGTCCTGCACCAGATGGTCACGGTGATGAAGGCGGGTGAGGAGATCAAGATCTCCAAGCGCGCCGGCAGCTACGTGACGGTGCGCGATCTGATCGATGATGTCGGGGTCGATGCGGTGCGCTATTTCTTTCTCATGCGGAAGCGCGACTCGCAGCTGGTGTTCGATGTGGATCTCGCGCGGGAGCAAAGCGACAAGAACCCGGTGTTTTACGTACAGATGGCGCACGCGCGCTTGAGCGGGATCTTTCGCACCGCTGACCGGGACCCGGAATCCATCGGGGGAGAGCTGGACCTGGTCCGGCTGCCGGCGCCACAGGACATCGAGCTGCTCAAGAAGCTCGCCGAATTTCCAGAGGTTACGCTCGCTGCGGCCCGCGAACGCGAGCCTCATCGGGTCACGACCTATCTGCATGAGCTCGCCACCGTGGTTCACGGCTGGTATCACCACACTCGGGCGGTCGGTGCCCCCGAGGGCGAGGCGACCGAACATGCCCGCCTCCTGCTGGCCCGGTCTGGCCGGATAGTGCTCGCGAACGGCCTCCGCCTGCTCGGCATCTCCGCCCCTGACCGGATGTGAGCTCATGGCCTTGCTCGTAGTCGGAAGCATTGCGCTGGATTCCATTTTCACGCCCTTCGGCGAGACCGCTGACGCCTTGGGCGGCTCGGCGGTCTACTTCAGCGTGGCCGGCTCGATCCTGCATCCGGTGCAGGTGGTCGGTGTGGTCGGTCAGGATTATCCATATGACCAGCTCGAGCGGCTGGGAAAGCGGGGGATCGACTGGTCGGGCGTCGAGCGGGCCGACGGCGAAAGCTTCCGCTGGAAGGGGAAATATTCCTACGACCTGCAGAGCCGTGAGACGCTGGAGACGCGACTGGGCGTCTTCGCCGACTTTCAGCCCAAGCTGCCGGAGGCGTTTCGGTCGGCCCGCTTCCTCTTTCTCGGGAACATCGACCCCGAGCTACAGCTCGGAGTGCTGGAGCAGGTAACCCGCCCTGAGCTGGTGGTGTGCGATACCATGAACTACTGGATTCAGAGCAAAAAAGCCGCGCTCCTCCGGCTGCTGAGCCGGGTTGACGTCCTGATGGTCAATGACAGCGAAGCGCGCGAGTTGAGTGGAGACTGGAACATCCATCGGGCCGGTCGCTGGATCTTGCAACACGGACCGAAACGCGTCGTCATCAAGCAGGGCGAGCACGGCGCGCTCCTGATCGAGCCCCGCCGCACCTTCTATGTGCCGGCGTTCCCGCTGGAGAACGTGTTCGATCCCACCGGAGCGGGCGACGCGTTTGCGGGCGGCTTCATGGCTTACCTGGCCCGGACCGGCTCCGTCACTGAAGACAACCTCCGGCGTGCCATGGTCTACGGCGCCGCCCTCGGCTCCTATGCAGTCGAGCAGTTCGGCATCCGGGGCTTCGAGGATATCTCGCTCGCCCAGGTCGAAGAGCGGGTTCGCGCCTTCCAGGACCTGACCCACGTGTCCCTGGCCCAGTCGCTGGCGTGAGCGCCCCGCTGGAAAGAGGAGCCAACGGTGCCGGCGATCCTCGGGAGTACGCGGCGGCCGGCGTCGATCTGGAGGCGGCGGAGGCCGCCAAAGCACGTATAGCAGAGCTGGTAGCCGGTACCCGCACGCGGCTGTCGGCCGGAGCGGTGGGAGCCTTCGGGGGCATGGTTCGGATTCCGTCCGGCCTCCGCAAGCCAACCCTGGTCCTCAGCACCGACGGTGTGGGCACCAAGGTGCTGGTTGCGCTACAGGCTGGACGATTCGATACGGTGGGCGAAGATCTGGTCAACCACTCCGTGAACGACATCCTCGTGCATGGCGCCACGCCCATCGCCTTCATGGATTACATCGCCGGCTCAGGACTGGCTGTCGAGCAGATTGCGGGCATCGTCGAGGGGATCGCGCGAGGCTGCCGGGCCCATGAGATGGCGCTGGCCGGCGGAGAGACCGCTCAGATGCCGGGTCTGTATCAGCCTGGCACGTACGATCTGGCGGGAACCATCGTCGGCGTGGTGGAGGAGGATCGCGCCATTCATGGCGACGCAGTCCGGCCCGGGGATATCCTGCTGGGCTACGCCTCGACCGGGCTGCATACCAACGGCTATACCCTGGCCCGGCGCATCGTGTTCGATCAGATGGGGCTGGGCGTCGAAGATCCACTCGGCGGCACCGGGCGAACTGTCGCCGAGGCGCTGCTCGCAGTCCACCGGAGCTACTACCGGAGTGTGACTCCGGTGCTGGACCGGCTTCACGGCTTGGCACACATAACCGGAGGAGGAATCGCGGGTAACTTGGTGCGGATATTGCCTGTTGAGTGCGCCGCAACGGTGGATCCCGACAGCTGGGAGCCGCCGCCGCTTTTCACGACGCTGCAGCAGGCCGGGCGGGTCTCCACCGGGGAAATGCGGGACGTATTCAACCTTGGAGTGGGCCTCATCGCCGTGCTGCCCCCGAACGCCGTATCAGCCGCGCAAGGCGCGGCCGGGGCGGACGGGGTCCCAACATGGGTGATGGGCGAGGTTCATCGCGGCAGCCGGTCCGTGCGATTCGCCCGTCCGTAACGGAGAATACGATGCGCGCCGCTCCCCTCGCCGTTCTGTGCCTGGTTGCGTCACCCCTCCCCCTCTTTTCGCAGACATCCGAGTGCGCTGCCTTCGCCTCCAGCACCCGCCGGGTCTGCTCGGCGGCAGTAGACGCCACGCGCGCCTTTCACCCGATCGCCGGCATACTGGTCAGCGGCGGTAATCCTACCATCGGCTCAGCCGGTACGCTCGGCGGGATCGGGCACGCGACCCTCGCGCTGCGCGCCAACGCCGTAGAGCTGGTTGTGCCCGATCTGGACTACAACGGCGGCGCCGCCGCCGTGCCCGCGGACGATATGTTCTGGGCTCCCGCGCCTCTGCTGGAAGGGGCACTCGGCATCTACCCGGGCATGTCCGGTGGGCTCCTGGGAATCGACCTGCTGGGGTCGGCCCAGCTCCTGCCGACCGATCAGATCGACAACTTCACCGTGGCGGCCGGGGCACAGCAGATCGGTGACGTGGCGCTCGGCCTCGGATACGGGGTACGAGTGGGACTGCTGGGAGAAACCAGTCTCCTCCCGGCCGTGTCCGTCAGCGTCATGCGCCGTGACATGCCTCAAATTGTCTACGGCAATGTGATTGGAGGCGACCGCTACAGCTATGCTGTCGACCTGCACGCTACCAACCTCCGTCTGGCCGCCAGCAAGAAGCTCATGATCTTCGATCTGGCGGCGGGACTGGGATGGGACCAGTACAGCGGTGATGCGTTGATCCGGTTTCGCGATCCCATCACCGGAGTCACCCAGCCAGAGGTGCCGGTAGAGCTCGACAACTCGCGCGTGCTCGGGTTCCTCAATGCCGGTATGAGCTTGGCGTTTCTGCGCCTCACCGGCGAAGTGGGATATCAGGCCGGCAAGGATCAGCAGCTCACGACGGATTTCGAAGATTTCGATACCACTGAAGGGAAACTCTTCGCCGGCCTCGGCCTGCGAGTGGGGTTCTAGCGCTGGTGGACGAGCGCGAGGCCATGACCCGGGCCCTCGACCTTGCGCTTCGAGGATGGGGAAGGGTCCGGCAGGACCCGCTGGTCGGAGCGGTGGTGCTTCAGGGCGGTGTAGCGGTAGGCGAGGGGTGGCATCAGGAGTACGGCGATCGGCACGCGGAGACGGTCGCATTGGCGGAAGCAGGTGAGCGGGCTCGGGGGGCGACGCTGGTTGTCACCCTCGAGCCCTGCGCGCATTATGGCAAGCAGCCCCCATGCACCGAGGCTATCATCGACTCCGGCATTACCCGCGTTGTCGCCGCCATGCGTGATCCCAACCCGATCGCCGCCGGCGGGCTCGAACGCCTGCGTGAAGCCGGAGTGGAGGTCGAGGTCGGCCCGCTGGGTGACGCAGCGGCGGTGTTGAATGGGATCTTTCTTCACGGCCTGCGAAACCAGGCGCGCCCCTTCGTGGCGCTGAAGCTCGCGACCACACTCGATGGCCGGATTGCAGATGCCTTTGGACGCTCTCGCTGGATCTCCGGCAGCGCAGCCCGCGAGTACGTGCAGTGGCTCCGCGCCGGCTTCGGCGCGATCGCCGTGGGAGGCCGTACGGCCAGGATGGACGATCCGTCACTCACCATCCGCGGCCCGGTGCGGCCGCAGCAGCCACCGCTGCGAGTGGTGTTCGACCGTGTCGCGGACCTCGCTCCCAATTTGACCTTGCTTCGCACCGCCACGGAGATCCCGACGCTGGTCATCGTGGCTCCTGATGCCGATCGAGCGCGGGTCCGCCGATTGGAGTCCACCGGTGCCACCATCATCCGGGCCGACAACCTGGTGGACGCGCTGGGTGCGCTGCGTCAGCAGGGCATCGCGTCGGTCCTCGTCGAAGGCGGGGGACAGCTGGCGGGAGCCCTCCTGGGCGCCGGCCTAGTTGACCGATTCTACTGGCTGCAATCCCCAGTGTGGCTGGGAGAGGGTGGCGTCCCGGCCCTGGCGGGACTCCCGACTCGGGGGCTGGATCAGGCCGAGCGGTGGCAGGTGGTCGATCGAAAGGCCCTGGACGAAGACACGCTATTGGTGCTGGACCGGCGCTGATGTTCACCGGCATTGTCACCGCCATTGGCACCGTCCTCGAGGCCAGAGGTGGGAGCGGCGGTCTTGAGCTGGAGATCGAGTCGGCGTATCCCGATCTCGAGCAGGGCGAGAGTGTGGCTGTGGACGGGGCATGCCTCACGGTGGAGGCGGTCACACCCCGAGGTTTTCGGATACAGGTGGTCTCCACCACGATGAGCCGTACCGGGTTCGGCGAGTACGCTGTGGGCCGGCGTGTCAATCTCGAGCGTGCCCTCCGAGTGGGGGACCGACTGGGCGGACACCTGGTGCAGGCCCACGTGGACGGGCTGGGCTCGGTTGAGCGGGTTTCCGAGAGTCCCAACGGCCGGCTGCTCGATCTCCGGGTTCCAGCCGACGTCGCCCGGGTCTCGGTGCCGCTGGGCTCGATCACGGTGGACGGCGTCAGTCTCACGGTCAACTCCAAACCGTCTCCCGCGACAATCCAGATCTCCCTCATCCCGTTTACTTTACAGCACACCACCCTGGGGGAACGCAGGGTCGGTGATCGGGTGCATCTGGAGGGGGACACGATCGCGAAGTACGTAGCGGCGCTGCTGCCAAGGGTACCATGACGAGCTTCGGGACTATCGAGCAGGCTATCGATGATCTGCGCAACGGCAAGATCGTCATCGTGGCCGACGACGAGGACCGCGAGAACGAGGGCGATCTCGTGTGCGCCGCGGAGCTCGCCACCCCCGAAATGATCAATTTTATGACGCTGCATGGGCGGGGGCTGATCTGCCTGGCGCTGACCGGCGATCGCTGCGATCAGCTGGGCCTGCCCCAGATGACGGAACGGAACACCGAGGAGCTCTCCACGGCGTTTACCGTCAGCATTGACGCCCAGCGCCGCTTCGGGGTGACCACGGGCATCTCGGCCACCGACCGCGCCACGACCATCCATGTAGCCATTAACCCGGCCACCGTTCCATCAGATCTCCGGCGACCCGGCCATGTGTTTCCTCTCCGAGCGCGGCCGGGCGGTGTGCTCCAGCGAGTGGGACAGACTGAAGCCAGTGTGGACCTGGCCCGGCTGGCGGGGCTCAACCCGGCCGGGGTCATCTGTGAGATCCTGAACGCCGACGGGTCCATGGCTCGCAGGCACGAGCTCCACGAGATCGCGAGACAGCACAACCTGACATTCATCACCGTGGCGCAGCTGGTAGCGTACCGGCTTCGCACGGAGCAGCTGGTGCACCGCGTGGCCGAGGCCCGGGTGCCTACCCGGTTCGGCGAGTTCACCATCATCGGCTACAAGAACGACGTGGATACCGCCGAGCACGTTGCGCTGGTTCATGGAGATATTTCAGGCCAGCCCAACATTCTCGTCCGCATGCACTCGAAGTGTCTCACCGGAGACGTTTTCGGCTCCCAGCGCTGCGACTGCGGCTTTCAGCTTCATCGTGCCATGGAACTGATCGCCAAGGAGGGCAGGGGCGCGGTGGTCTACCTGGACCAGGAGGGGCGTGGCATCGGTCTCCTCAACAAGCTTCGCGCCTATGCGCTGCAGGACACCGGTGCTGACACGGTCCAGGCCAACGAGCGCCTGGGCTTCGCACCGGATCTTCGCAATTATGGTATCGGCGCCCAGATTCTCCGGGACCTCGGGCTTTCCTCGATCCGGATCATGACCAACAATCCGCGGAAACTCGTCGGGCTCGACGGCTACGGCCTGGAAATCGTGGAGCGCGTACCTCTTCTCGCCGACCCGAATCAGGACAATCGCACCTACCTGCAGGTCAAGCGCGACAAGCTCGGCCACCTCTTCACCCACTGATCGTGCCTGACTTCTCCGGCCGCCTCCGCGCCTCCGGGCGAGTGGCGATCCTGGTAAGCCGCTACAACGAAGTGATTACCAAGAAGCTCCTGGACGGAGCCCTGGCCTGCTGCCGGGAAGCGGGGCTTCCGCGCGAGCAGATCGACGTAGTGTGGCTGCCGGGCGCGTTCGAGCTGGGCGCGGCGGCTGCCGCTGCCGCCCAAACGGGGCGGTACAGCTGCCTGGTTGCGCTTGGCGCCGTGATCCGGGGCGACACTCCTCACTTTGAGTATGTCGCCGGCGAGACCGCCCGGGGACTGAGCGAGGTGGCGGTACACCATGCGCTGCCGGTCGGCTTCGGAGTGCTCACCGTCGACACGCTCCAACAGGCCACCGACAGGGCGGGTGGAAGCGCCGGCAACAAGGGCCACGAAGCTGCCGCCGCGGCACTCCGCACCGCTGACGCCGTGGCGCAGCTCCGAGCCGACCATGCTGAGAGTTGAGACCAAGAGCCGGGCCCGCGCGCTCCAGATTCTGTATGCCTGGGAGCTGCAGCAGAGCCGCACCATCCCGGTGGTCGTAAGCGGCATCTCCAGGCTTACCGGACCGGAGCCGCGGATCCTCGATCGGGCCGAGCAGCTGGCCGCCGAGGTCGTGGCCGACCTCGCGGCACTGGATGCTGAGCTGGCCCAGGCTGCCGACAACTGGCGCATGAGCCGGATCGCAGCCGTGGAACGGAACATTCTGCGCCTCGGCATCCACGAACTTCGCCGCGGGGATGTTCCCCCGAAGGTGGCCATCGACGAGGCGGTCAGGCTGGCGCACTGGTTTGGCGGGGCGCGAGCGGCCGGCTTTGTCAACGGAGTTCTGGACGGCGTCGCCCATTCGCTGGGCCGGCTCTAGGCGTGCCCTGAGCACAAGGCGAAGGCGGCATAGCTTGCTCTCCTCATCGTGAACATCCTTCTGGTCAACTGGCAGGACCTCGCCAATCCCCACGCCGGTGGAGCCGAGATCCATCTGTTCGAGATCTTCGGACGGTTGGCCGCCCGCGGCCATACCGTGCGGATGGTATGCTCCGGCTGGAGCGGTGCACCGAGTCACGCGCAAACTGATGGAATCGCCATCGAGCGCGTGGGAGGCCGGAACAGTTTTGCGCTGCTGGGCCGCGGTGCGGTGCGACGTGCCATCGCGGCAGACCGTCCGGATATTCTGGTTGAGGATATCAATAAGCTCCCGTTGTTCCTCTGCCGGCACCCGGCTGCCATTCTGCGCCATTGTACCCCACCTATTCGGCACCACCGCCTTCGCCGAGGCCGCCTGGCCGGTCGCCGCCCTGGTCTGGGCCGCTGAGCGGCCACTGCCGTGGGCATATCGCCGAGCCGGTTTCCACGCCATCAGTGAGAGCACCCGTGACGATCTGATCGCCCGGGGCGTCCGCCCGGAGCGAATCCGCGTGATTCACCCGGGGGTGGACAGCCGGAGGTTTACCCCCGGCCCGCCCGGCCGCCGTTCGGCGCAGCCCAGTTTCTTGTATGTTGGACGGTTGAAGCGTTATAAAGGAATAGCGTTCGCCATCCAGGCTCTGGCGCTGGCGCGCCGCCAACGGCCCGATTTGAGGTTTGAGATTGCGGGGACCGGGGACCACCGGCCCGAGCTGGAACAGTTGGCCTCGAGCCTCGGCCTCTCGCGCGCCGTGGCGTTCCACGGATTCGTGAGCGAAGAGCGAAAGATCGATCTGATGCGAAGCGCCTGGGCGAACATTTTCCCTTCGCCCAAGGAGGGATGGGGAATTACCGTGATCGAAGCGGCCGCGTGCGGAACCCCATCACTGGCATCGAACAGCCCGGGGCTGCGAGACTCGGTGTGTCACGGTGAGACCGGCTTTCTCGTGCCTCATGGCGACATCGCCGCGTTGGCCGCGAGGATGATCGAAGTGGCGGACTCTTCTAACCTGGTCGGGCGGCTGGGCCACCGTGCTCGCCAATTTGCGGAAGGTCTCACGTGGGACCGGACAGCCCGGGCAACCGAGCAACATCTACAGGAAATCGTCGCCCAGGCGGCGGCGCGCTGAACCGAGGAGCAAACATGCAGACCACGATCACCGCGCGTCATTGTGAGGTCTCGGATCTCTTGCGGGCGCGCGCCGTTTCAGCGGTGGAGCGGTTGGGCAATGTGGTGTCGGAGGCAATGGAGATGACGGTGGTCTTCGATAGCGAAGGGATCCGGCAGACGGTCGAGCTGCGGCTCCATCTTGCGGGTGGCGAGGTCCTGGTAGCCAGCGGCGAAGAAGCCGACCACCGCACCGCCTTGGACCGGGCCGAGGAGAAGCTCAGGCGACAAGTGGAGCGCGCCTCCCACCGGCCCCGCCGCACCCGGTCGAAACAGGCCGACCAGCCCCTGTGATGCTGCGCCTGGGCGACTTCATCACCCGACGCGGCGATCCCCTCCAACTGGAGGCACTCACCGGTGAGCTGGGCCTGGACCGCCAGATCCCGGAGGCAGAAGTCGCCAGCCCGGGGCTGGCGCTGGCCGGCTACACCGGCCGTTTCGCGGCGAACCGGCTGCACGTCCTGGGCGAGACGGAGATCACCTATCTGAACGCCCTGCCGGCCGATCAGCGTCGGCAGTCCCTCGCCACGTTCTTCGGCTTCGATCTGCCCTGCATCTTCGTGACCAAGGGCCAGGAAGTCCCGGCGGAGTTGCTCGAGTTCGCGCGCGCACGGGGCGTTCCTGTGCTCCGCAGCAAGCTGAAGACCGCCGAGTTCTATCGCCGCATCAAGCCCATCGTGGAGGAGGCGTTCGCGCCCCGAACCACCTTGCACGGATCTCTTGCCGACGTCTATGGCGTGGGGCTCCTCTTCGTGGGACGATCCGGCATCGGCAAAAGCGAGTGTGTGCTCGACCTGGTGGAGCGAGGGCACCGGCTGGTCGCTGATGATGTGGTGCAGGTTACCCGGCGCGGGCACGACGTGCTCATCGGTCGTGGGCACGAGCTCGCCGCGCACCACATGGAAATCCGGGGCATCGGCCTGATCGATATTCCGGCACTCTTCGGGGTGCGTGCCGTGCGGCAGCAGAAACGAATCGAGGTCGTGGTTCAGCTGGAGGATTGGGAAACCGCCAAGGACAGCGACCGGACCGGACTTTCGCGGGAGGAAACCACCATCCTGGAGGTGCTGGTACCGCGCGTGGTAGTCCCCCTCAATCCGGGCAAAAACATTACCGTGATTTCAGAGGTCGTTGCCATGATGCATCTGCTGCGCTACTCAGGGGTGGATGTGGCAGCGGCGTTCAATGCCCGGCTGATCAAACGGATGAAGGAACAGCGAGGCGTTAAGGAGTACCTCCAGGAAGACTATGAGTGAGGAGCTTCGCGGGGTGGTCGTGTGCCATGGCCCGCTGGCGGCCGCCCTGGTGCAGGCGGCGGAGCAGATCAGCGGGCTGTCAGACGCGTTGATCCCGGTCTCGAACAGCGGCTGCGATCGTGAAGCCCTGGAGGATCGCGTGATCGCCGCTGTGGCTGGGCACCCAGCCGTGGTATTCGTGGACCTTCCCAGCGGCTCATGCCTGATCGCGGTTCTGAAACGACTCAGAAGCGAGCCGCAGGTCAAAGTGGTAACGGGGGTGAACCTGGCCATGCTGGTGGATTTCGTTTTCCACCGGTCGCTGACGCCGGCGGATGCCGCCGCCCGGTCTGCCCTTGCGGGCGAAAAGTCGATCAGGATTCCCTGATGGCGATCGTGCTTTGCCGAATTGACGACCGTCTGATTCATGGGCAGGTGGTGATCGGCTGGGGCCGCGCCATGGGCATCAACCTCATCGTTCTGGTGGATGACCATGTCGCCGCCAGCGAATGGGAACAGGAGCTCTACCGCATGGCGGTGGCGCCGGGGATCGAGGTGCGTTTCGTCACGGTCGCTGAGGCGAGCGTGCACATGTCGGAGTGGCAGTCGAACGGGAAGCGCGGACTCGTGCTCACCGGGGATGTCGAGACCATGGTCACTCTTCGGGCGGCCCACCCCGAGGTCGTGCAGCGCATCAATCTCGGGGGAATCCACCACCGGCCCGGCCGGCGGGAACGGCTGCCATTTGTCTACCTGACCGATCTCGAGCTGCGCGCGCTCCGGGAGCTGGAGGAAGGGGGAGCCATGATCACCGCGCAGGATCTGCCCACCACTCCCCCGGTGGCGCTGAGGGCGCTGACATGACCGAGCTCTCTGCTCCGATGGCCGTATCGCTCCTGCTCTGGGGAACCCTGGTGGGCCTGGATCTGGTCAGCGTGCCCCAGGCGATGATCTCGCGGCCCCTGGTGGCAGGCACCGTCGCTGGGTGGCTCGTCGGCGACGTCCATGCCGGACTTCGAATCGGGGTGCTGTTCGAGCTTTTCGCCCTGGATGTCCTCCCGGTGGGCGCGGTTCGCTATCCGGATTACGGCCCGGCGACCATCGCGGCGGTGGCTTTGGCCGCGGGCTCGCCGTGGCAGCTTGGTCTCGGCTTGAGCACTGCGATGGGATTAGTGCTCGCCCTGCTGGGGGGGTGGAGCCTTCAGCTGGTCCGTCGATCGAACGCCCGTGCGATTCAGCGCCGTGCGGCGGCGCTCGCAGCCGGAGAAAGCGGCGCGATCCGGCGGCTCCAGTATGGCGGACTCCTGCGAGATGCCGCCCGTGGGTTCATTCTGACCCTTGTGGGTGTGGTGCTAGCCATGCTGCTCAAGCAGCATGTGCGACTGGACGAGCAGACCAACCTGGCGCTCACCCTGGTGGGAGTCGGGTCCGCGCTGGCGGCGGCGGCAAACGGAGCGTTCCGCAGCTCCGGACGAAGCGCCAGGTTCAAGTGGCTTGCCGCCGGTGCCGGTACCGGTGCCCTGCTGGCGGTGCTGGCATGAACGGCCGACTTCGAGCGATGCTCAGGCTGTTTGCCGTGCAGGGCACCTGGAACTACGAGCGCATGTTGGGTGTGGGGATGGGGTACGCCGCCGAGCCGCTGCTCGAAGATCTCAAAGCGGTAGACCCGGTCCGGCACGGAGAGGCGGTCGCACGGTCGGTCGAGTTCTTCAACTGCAACCCCAACTTGGCCGGCCTGGCCCTCGGGGCCACCGCGCGCGCGGAGTACGAAGCCATCCCGGGTCCGCAGATCGTGCGGCTTCGCACGGCCCTCTGCGGTCCCCTGGGCGCCATGGGCGACGAGCTCTTCTGGGCCGGACTGGTGCCCGCGTTGGTCGCCGCGGCGCTGATCGGCGTGGTTCTCGGTGCAGGATGGTGGGCGATAGCTGGTTTCGTGTTCACGTATAACGGGATCCGCCTTTGGACCGGTTACTGGTCGCTTCGTCTGGGCATGCAGTCGGGCATGCGCGTTGGCGCGGCGATTGGTGCCTCCTGGCTGCCGCGCGCCATCGAGCGGGTGGGTCCGGCCGCTGCGTTTGCCGTCGGAGCCGCCATTCCCCTCGTCGCGGCGTGGTATCTGGAACCATTCGGCTGGTCCGCCGGCGTTGGAGCGGCAGGTGTGGCTATGGCGGGAATCGCCCTGACGCGCTGGTTCGCGCCTTTCCTTACCACGGTGCGATTCGCCCTGGCCGCTATGATCTTTCTGCTGGTTCTTCGGCGAGCTGGCATGTGATCGAGCGCGAGGCCACCATCGTGAACCAGGAGGGGCTCCATGCCCGTCCCGCCGCCCGTATCGTGCGGCTGGCGAGCTCGTTCACCGCCGAAATCGAGATCTCCAAGGACGGAGTGGGCGTGAATGGTAAAAGCATCATGGGGGTGATGATGCTCGCCGCTGAATGCGGGAGCTCCATCCTCATCCGGGCCAACGGCCCCGATGCCGAGCAGGCCGCCGAGGCGCTTGCTGCGCTCGTCGCTGATGGGTTCGGGGAGCAGTGAGCGCCACCCGGCAGTTTCGGGGCATTGGCGTCTCTCCCGGCGTGGCCTGGGGTCCGGCGCTGATCGTCCGCTGGGACTTCCCCAAGGTCCCCGATCGCACGGTTCGAGCCGATGAGGTCGAGAACGAGGTGCGCCGGCTGCGCGAGGCGGTTGACTACGTGGTCTCCCACCTTCAGGACCTCGGTGAGCGCGTCCTGCAGCGCGCCGGTCCGGAAGAATCCCGCATCTTCGACGCCCAGATCCTGATGGCGCAGGATGAGGACTTCCTCGCGATGGTTGAGACCCTCATCCGCAACAACCAGCTCAGCGCTGAGACGGCGTACGAGTTCAAGGCCCTGGAGCTGCGTGCCCTCTGGTCCGGCGCGGCCCGGCTGCGCGAGCGGCTGGCCGACCTGCATGCCATTCAGATGCGCATGATCCACCGGTTGATGGGGGGAGGTGCCGATAGTGAGATCTCGTCGGTGCCGGCCGACGAACAGGTGATCATTGTCGCCCATGAGCTGTCGCCCGGACTGACCGTGCAGCTCGATCGTGAGCACGTCGTGGGTCTGATCAGTGAGGAGGGGACCCGGACCTCCCACGCGGCGATTCTGGCCCACTCGCTGGGAATCCCCGCGGTGATGGGGGCCGCCGGCGTGCTGGCCGGAATCCCCAATGGGACCATCCTGCTTCTCGACGGCCAGAGCGGCACCATACTGCTGGATCCCACCCGGGACGAGATGGAGCAGGCCAAGGTCCAGCTCAGCCGGCGGCACAAGCTGGAGCTGCAGCTCGAAGGCGTGGTAGGCGAGCCTGCTGTCACCCCGTCAGGGCGCGCCATTCTCTTGATGGGAAACGTGGATCTGCCCGAAGAGATCGAGGCCGCCAGCCGGCATGGAGCGGAAGGAGTCGGTCTGCTGCGCACCGAGTTCCTCCTGACCGGACGGGCGCGACTTCCCACCGAAGACGAGCAGGCCGACTACTTCCGTAGAGTGGCGCGCGCCTTTCCCAGGAAGACCGTCATCATCCGCTCCTTCGACCTGGGCGGGGACAAGTTCCCCGCGGCCTTCAAGGCGCCGGTGGAGGCGAACCCATTTCTCGGCTGGCGCTCCATCCGCGTCTGCCTGGACGAGCCGGAGGTATTCCGTCCCCAGATCCGGGCGGTGCTGCGGGCCGCGGTCAACCACGACATTCAGCTGATGCTGCCGCTGATCACGACGGTGGAGGAGGTGCTCGACTCGCTCGAGATCATGGCGGAGGAGGCGGCCGCCCTGAAGGCGGCGGGAGTTCCGGCGGCGGAGTCGGTACCGGTGGGTGTGATGATCGAGACCCCAGCTGCGGTGGTGATGGCCGATCGTCTGGCCGAGGTGAGCGCGTTCTTCAGCGTCGGAACCAATGACCTGACACAGTACACCATGGCGCTGGACCGGGGGAACGCTCGGCTCGCCAACCGGTTCAATCCCCACGACCCGTCGGTTGTCCGGCAGCTCCAGCGCGTTCTGGAGGTGGGCCAGTCTGCCGGACTTCCGGTCAGTGTGTGCGGGGAGATGGCTTCGGAGCCACTCAGCGCCATCCTGCTTATCGGGATGGGCTATGACCGGCTGAGCGTCTCGCCTCCGGCGCTGCCACTGGTCAAGTGGGTGGTGCGGACCATTCCAGAAGCTGCCGCCCGGCGCGGGGCTGAGGCCGCCCTTGCTGCCAGCAGTGCGGGCGATGTCTCGGCGGCGCTGCGGGAAGCGGTGGGCGAGCACATCGATATTCGCCTGCTCGACCCGCAATCGGCGTTGCCTGGGCGTGGCCGGGTGGCTACTTTGCCTCCCAGCAAGAGCAACGTGTAGGCAGCGGGGCAGCAGGGCAGCGGGGCACACGCGTTTGCCCCGGCGGCCTCGCTGCCCCGCTTACTATGCCAACCATGAATCGAGAGCGCATGTCCGCCGCCAAGCGCCACGTCTTCACCTCCGAGTCGGTCACCGAAGGCCACCCGGATAAAGTCGCCGACCAGATCTCCGACGCCGTTCTCGACGCCATACTTGCCCGGGACCCCGCAGCCCGCGTGGCGTGTGAAACGCTGGTGACGACGGGAATGGCTGTCGTGGCCGGCGAGATCACCACCAATACCTACGTGCACATTCCGGATCTGGTGCGCGAGACGGTGGAGTCGATCGGCTATACCGATGCGTCGTATGGCTTCGACGGCCGCACCTGCGCGGTGCTCACCACGATCGATCGGCAGTCCCCCGACATCGCCATGGGAGTAGACTCGAATTCCGGCAAGGAGCAGGGTGCCGGCGATCAGGGGATGATGTTCGGCTATGCCTCCAATGAGACCCGCGAACGGATGCCGCTACCCATCATCCTGGCGCACCGCATTGCCGAGCGTCTTGCCTCCGTGCGGAAGGGCCTCAACGGCGGAACGCAGATCGAGTGGCTTCGCCCTGACGGGAAGTCGCAGGTATCGGTCGAGTACGAGGACGACCGGCCCATCGGGGTGCGAACGGTGGTGGTCTCAACTCAGCACGCGGAGCGTAACGGCTCCAGGCAGTTGGCACAGAGCACCATCCGTGACGCCGTCGTGGAAGAGGTGGTCAAGCCGGTGCTGGACGAAGCCGGCCTCGAATACGGCAAAACCAAGTTCCTCATCAATCCCACCGGTCGGTTCGTGATCGGCGGGCCGCACGGGGACGCGGGTCTCACCGGTCGGAAGATCATCGTCGACACGTACGGCGGGATGGCCCGCCACGGTGGCGGCGCGTTCAGCGGGAAGGACCCGTCCAAAGTAGACCGGTCTGCCGCCTACGCCGCGCGATGGGTCGCCAAGAACATCGTAGAGGCCAAGCTGGCTCGCCGCTGCGAAGTGCAACTGGCCTATGCCATCGGCGTGGCCCGGCCGGTGTCGGTGCTGGTCCAGACGTTCGGCACCGGGGCGCTGCCCGATAGCGCGTTCGAGAAGATCGTTAATGAGGTGTTCGACCTCACGCCTAGAGGTATCATTGACGCGTTGAAGCTCAAGCGTCCAATTTACAGACCCACCGCCAGCTACGGGCACTTCGGCCGCAAGCCCAAAACCGGCCAATTCGATGGCAAGAAGGTTGATTTCTTTACCTGGGAACAAGCCGACCGCGTGAAAGACCTCCTGTCGGCCGCCCGCTGAGGAGCGCAATGACCGTTCAAACCGCTTTCGCGAAACACGACGTCAAAGATCTGGCGCTGGCCGATGAAGGCAAACGGCGCACTGAATGGGCCGAGCGGTCCATGCCGGTCCTCCGGCAGATCCGGGCCCGCTTCGCCAAGGAGCAGCCGCTCAAGGGAATCAAGCTCTCGGCCTGCCTCCATGTGACGACCGAGACGGCCAACCTTATGATCACGCTGCGCGCCGCCGGTGCGGAGATCGCGCTGTGCGCCTCCAACCCGCTGTCCACGCAGGACGACGTGGCCGCTCATCTGGTGCGCGACTGCGGAGTGCGGGTGTACGCGATCAAGGGTGAGGACCACGAGACCTACTACACCCACATTGCGCAGGCGCTTGCATTCGGTCCCCAGATGACGCAGGACGACGGCGCGGACCTGGTGGGCGCGCTCCACATGATCGCTTTGAATCGCCTGGACGACCTCGCGCCCCCGATCCGGCAGTGGGTGGAGGGGCTGTCGCAGGCAGAGCGGAAGGCGCTGGTTGCCGCGGTCAAAGGGTCCACCGAGGAGACGACGACCGGGGTCATCCGGCTCAAGGCCATGGCCAAGGAAGGCATCCTCCAGTTCCCCATCATCGCGGTCAACGATTCGAATACCAAGCATATGTTCGATAACCGTTATGGAACCGGGCAGTCCACGCTGGACGGAGTGGTACGGGCCACCAATCTGCTTCTGGCCGGGAGTACCGTCGTAGTCGCGGGCTACGGGTGGTGCGGCAGAGGCGTTGCCAGCAGGGCTCGGGGCGCCGGAGCGCACGTCATTGTGACGGAGATCGATCCATTGCCGGCTCTCGAGGCCCGGATGGATGGCTTTCAGGTTATGACGATGGCCGACGCTGCTCCGGTCGGTGATCTTTTCATCACGCTGACCGGTAACCTCCACGTCATCAGACCCGAGCATTTCTCGGCCATGAAGGACGGGGCCATCGTCTGTAACTCGGGCCACTTCAACGTCGAGCTGGACCTGGAGGGGCTCGCCAAGATCGCCTCGGGCCGCCGCTACGTGCGGGAAATGGTCGAGGAGTTCGTGGTCAAGGGCCGGCGTGTCATGGTCCTGGGCGAAGGGCGGCTCATCAATCTGGCTGCGGCCGAAGGACACCCCGCGAGCGTGATGGACATGTCTTTTGCCAATCAGGCGCTGGCGGCTGAAGTGCTGGCGAAGGAAGCCGGCAAGATGACGAAGGCAGTCCACCGGCTCCCCCTGGCGGTGGACCAAGAGATTGCCCGCCTCAAGCTGCAGGCTATGGGCGTCGCCATCGATACGCTCACCCCGGAGCAGGTGAAGTACCTGGCGAGCTGGGACGCGGGCACGTAGCGGATGAGCCGATGATCGAAGTCATGGTCGCGCATCTCGGGCTCGATCGAACCACCAATACCCCAGTGGTGATTCTCCGCGAAAAGGACGGCACGCGGGTTCTGCCGATCTGGATCGGGCCGGCCGAGGCGAGCGCGATCGCCATGGAGCTGCAGGGGATGAAGGCGCAGCGTCCACTCACCCATGACCTGCTCAAACAGATTCTTGTCGGGCTCGGCGGTGATCTCCGCCGGGTCGTGATCAGCTCGGTGAAGGAGAACACCTACTTTGCCGAGCTGCTCATCCGGAGAGAAGATCACGTCTTTCAGGTGGACGCGCGTCCGTCGGACAGCATTGCGCTCGCGCTGCGCATGCGGGCGCCGATCTTCACGAGCGATCAGCTGCTGGACCAGAGCGGCGTTGAAACCGATGAGCCTTCCCCCAATCCATCTCTCGAAGCCGACAAGCTCAAGGATTATCTCGAGAAGATGGACCCGCAGGATTTCGGAAAATTCAATCCGTAGTACAACGGCTGAGAGGACGGAGAAGACGGAGATGACGGAAAGGGGCCACCAGCCCACGTCACCTCATCGGCCGTATGCCTTCGCCCTCTCGGTCCTCTCCGCCCTCTCCGCCCTCTCCGTCCTCTCCGTCCTCTCCGTCGTCTCCGTCCCTCTCCTGGCCCAAACCACCCGCGCCGAGGGACAGGTCATCGCGGCCGACTCAACTGCAGTCGCCGGTACCCGCGTGGTTCTGCATCGGGTCGGCCAGCAGGTGCAGGGCCCCCTTGACTCGGTCGTGACCGACCGGCGGGGCCGGTTTCGGTTTCGCTTTCGTGCCGATACTGCGACCCTGTATCTGCTCAGCGCCCGTCGCAGTGGCATCGAGTATTTCTCTCCGCCGGTACACACCAACCCAGAGCGGCCCGACACCGCTATCCACATTGTCACGTACGACACGTCCAGTACGGCTCCTATCGGGATCGAAGCCCGCCATCTCGTGGTTGCGGGGCCGGGTGAGGATGGCTCCCGGACGGTGCTGGACCTCATCGTCCTGCGAAATGACGGGACCCAAACCCGGATTGCGCCTGATAGTCTGCAGCCGTCCTGGGCCGGCTCCCTGCTGGCGGGGACGATGGGGCTCGAGCTGGGTGAGAGTGATGTCTCGCCCGACGCGGTCACTCGCCGGGGAGATTCCCTGTATGTCACCGCCCCGCTGGCGCCGGGGGAGAAGCAGGTGACCGTAGAGTATCTGATTCCAGCAGGGCGGGAGGTACTCGACCTCCCATTCACTGGACCCGTGCCGATGCTCAACGTTCTCACCGAGGAAAGGGAAGCGGTGGTGAGCGGCGGGAGTCTCGCGCTGGCGGACAGTCAGATGCTCCAGGGACGCTCGTTTCGGCGCTGGACCGGAGTGGTGCCGCCGGGGAGTGCCTTGCGCTTGACGTTGCCCGGCCGCGCGCGGGCTCCGGAGTGGCTGCTGGGAGCGTTGGTTGGCTCCGTTGTGCTGACGCTGGCGGGAGCCGCGTGGTACTTCGTGCGAGGCCAGGCCCGATCTCCCACCGCATCGGTCGGGGAGCTCCTCGACGCAGTGGCAGCGCTGGATGCCCGATACCTGGGACGGGAGGGCGAAACTCCCACAGACGAGTGGGCCGCGTATCAGTCCCAACGCGCCAGACTCAAGGCGCGGCTGGAAACGTCTCTTGCGGTGGGAGGTCCGAGCCGATAGACTAGCGGCGGAAGAAAAACTGACACAACACGAACGGGGATACTCGGAAGCCGGTGCAAGTCCGGCGCGGCCCCGCCACTGTAACGGGTACCTGGCCCTGGAGGCCAGGTCCTCCACTCATGATGCCACTGGGAAACCGGGAAGGCGAGTGGAGTCCCGAAGCCAGGAGACCTCCGCGTTCGTGCCACCATGAAGCCCTCGGGGGAGGGTTGGTGGCGCGCCCGGCAGCCCTCTCGGCTCTCGCTCTCGCCCATCCTCCGACTCAGGAAGGATGGGCATGATTTTTTTAGGTCGGGAAGATCGAGAAGAGTCTGCCCCGAGCCAGCGAGCGAGGGGTCGGGAAGGAATTGAACGGCGGCGTTCCCGCCTTTGCCGGCTTTCCCGTCTTGCCGTCTTCGTCCTCGTTGCCTGCCGGAACTCCACCGTTCCCGCCGGGCCTATCAGCGTCGTTGACGATGCCGGTGATACGGTCCGTCTCGCGGCACCGGCCCGCCGGGTCGTCTCGCTCATTCCCGCCACCACGGAATTGCTGTTCGCGATAGGCGCCGACTCACTGGTCGTCGGACGCACCAACTACTGCGACTATCCGGCGTCGGCCAAAGCCGTTCCCAATCTGGGCGACGGGATAAAGCCGAACCTCGAGGCGGTGATCTCCAGCAAGCCTGACCTCGTGATTCTCTACAACTCGGGGCAGAACGCCGGCGTGGCCGGCCGTCTCAACGAGCTCGGCGTGTCGACGATTCGCCTCAACACCGATGCCCTGAGCAGCGTACCTCGTGTGGCCGGCATCCTCGGCAGGCTTACCGGACGCGAGAAGGCCGCCGACTCGCTGGCTGCCGCCTTCGATAGCGCCCTGGCCTCGGCAACCGTCCATCCCGCTTCAGCCCGTCCCAAGGTGCTGCTGCTGGTGTGGGAACAGCCCCCGATGACCATCGGTCGCGGGAGCTTTCTCAGCGAGCTGGTGGAGCGGGCCGGAGCCGAAAACCTCTTCGCCGACGTCGCCGGGACCGACGGGGTAGTGAGCATCGAGGCTGTGGCGGCCCGCAATCCTGACCTCATTTTCACGACGGCAGAGGGGCCTTCCGCCTTTGCCGGCCGGCCCGAGTGGCAAGCGGTGCGCGCGGTCCGGGAGAAGCGATTCCTCCATGTCACCGGATCCGAATTCAATCGTCCGAGCCCGCGCTCGCCGATGGCGATCCGGGAGCTCACCGCCAAACTGCGCCAGAGCAGTCCGTGAGCACCGGCCGCGTGACTGCGCTGATCCTGGTCGTCGTGGCCTGCCTTCTCGCGGGCCTGAGCGCCGGCGCGGTTCCGATCTCCCTCACTGCTGTGTGGGCCGGACTCTGGCATTCAGATGCCGACGCCTCGACCATCGTGCGGGATCTTCGGGCGCCCCGCGTAGTGCTGGCTTTTCTCGTCGGCGGCAGCCTCGCCATCTGCGGGGCAGCGCTTCAGGCCATGATCCGGAACCCGCTCGCTGAACCCTACCTCCTGGGGCTCTCGAGCGGCGCCGGACTCGGCGCGGTGATCGCGATCGCAACCCGCGCCGGCGGTGCCTGGGCCGTGCCACTCGCGGCATTCGTGGGAGCTCTGTCCGCGGTGGCCCTGGTGTATCGACTCAGCCTGGTGTCCGGCCGGCGCCTCGATCCCCATGTGTTGCTGCTCTCGGGCGTGGTGGTAGGCGCCTTCGCCGGTGCGTTGATGAGCGCGGTGATGGTGCTTTCCGATGCGCCCGGTGTTCGGAACGCCTTCCTGTGGCTGCTGGGTGGCTTTGGAGCCGCTTCCTGGCGCGCCCTCGGGGTGTTCACCGCCTACGCCGCCATTCCGGTGGCGCTGCTCCTGTTCCACGCCCGCTCCCTGGATCTGATCGCCCTGGGGGACGAGCCGGCCCACCACCTGGGGGCGGAAGTCGACCGGCTGCGGCGTCTCGTCTATCTCTGCACCGCGCTCCTGACCGCTGCCAGCGTGGCGACATGCGGCATCATCGGGTTCGTAGGGCTGGTAGTGCCGCACGCGGTTCGCACCGTCTACCGCCCACTGCACCGAACTCTCCTTCCGGTCGTCTTCCTGGTCGGCGGCTGCTTCCTCGTACTCGCGGACGTCGCGGCGCGGACCGCTGTGCGTCCGCTCGAGCTTCCCGTGGGTGTCGTTACCGCCCTCATCGGCGTGCCTCTGTTTGCGCTGCTGCTCCGGAGGACGCTGACATGATTCTCCAGGCGCAGAACCTCGCGGTACGCTATCGCCCCAACGCCGCGTTGGCCCTCGACGGTGTCGACTGTGAAGTCGCCGGCGCGGAGCTCGTGGCCGTGGTGGGGCCCAATGGCAGTGGCAAGACCACACTCGTCCGGGCGCTGCTGGGTCTGCTCCCGCTGGAGCGCGGGACGGTCATGATTGATGGGCGGCAGGTGAGCTCGTGGTCGCGCCGCGCGCTCGCCCGCGTTGTCGGAGTGGTCGGTCAGCAGGAGGAGGCCGTATTCCGCCTGACCGTGGCCGAGACAGTCATGCTGGGACGCTATGCCCACCTGGGGCCGCTGGCGGCGCCAGGCGCGGCGGATCGCGCTGCCGTAGCAGCCGCCTTGGAGCGCTGCGACATCGTCGAGTTGGCCGGACCGACCAGTTGACTCCCTGTCAGGAGGCGAGTGGAAGCGCACCCGGGTTGCCCGTGCGCTGGCACAGGAGCCGAGGGCCCTGGTGCTGGATGAGCCCACCGCTTCGCTCGACATCCGCCACGAAATGGAGTTGTTCGAGCTGGTCCGCCAGCTGGTCACTGATGGCCTGGCTGGTCTCGTCGTCACCCATCATCTCAACCTGGCGGCGCGCTTCGCCGATCGGATCGTCCTGCTGGATCGCGGACACGTCGTCGCTCAGGGAGCTCCGTCCGCAGTATTGAGCCGCCAGACCCTTTCGCGCGTCTTCGACTGGCCCGTCGCGGTGACCACGTGGCTGGATGGATCCCCGCAGGTGGTACCCCTGAGAGCAGCGGAACAGGAGAGCTCCTCATGAAAGCAAGGACGGTAGCCTTCATCACGATCGCCGCGGCCATGACGAGCGTGGCCGCCGCCCAGCAGACGCAGGACACCACGCAACTCGAAGAGCTGGTCGTCACGCCGACTCGGCTGCCGACGCCCCCGGATGAGGTTGTCGCATCGGTCACCACCATCAGCGGGGATGATCTTCGAAGCCGTGGAGTGCGTTTCGTCCAGGACGCGCTCCGTGAGGTGCCCGGTGTGTCGGTGGTGCAGGTCGGTTCATTCGGAGGTGTCACCTCCATGTTCCTGCGGGGTGGCGAGAGTGACTATGTGAAGGTGCTCATTGATGGCGTGTCAGCCAACCAACCCGGAGGTGCCTTCAACTGGGCCAACCTGACGACGGACAATGTGGAGCGTATCGAGGTGCTGCGTGGACCGGGCAGCGTCATCTATGGGTCCGACGCCGTGAGCGGGGTAGTTCAGATCTTCACCCGTCAGGGGCAGGGCGGCTTTTCGGTCGAAGGAGGCGCTGAGGCGGGCACCTTCGGGACTGTCAACGGACATGGCGGCGTGCTGGGAGGCACGCCTGGCCTGGCGTACTCCGCAGATGCCAGTCGTTTTACGACCGACGGCATCTATGCCTTCAACAACGACTACGGCAACACCGCGCTGAGTGGCTCAATCCGTGGCCGGCCGGACCGGCGCAGCGATGCGTCGCTCTCGTTCCGCTACACCGACAGCCGCTATCACTTTCCGACTGACTTCGCCGGGGTGCTGTCGGACAGCAACCAGGCGAGCGCCGAGGAAATGGTGTCACTTGCCGGTGAGGTCGGACGGCAGCTGAGTGAGCGGTACGATCTGCGCCTTACCCTGGGCGGAAGCCGCACGGATGCCGATTTCGACGATACCGCGGACAACCCTGGCGACACCCTCGGCTTTGGCTTTGCCTCCCACCGGAGTTCGCGCGCGGAACGGGGCAACCTGGATGCCCGTCTCAACGCTCTCGTCAGCGACGCTCTCACGCTGACGGCGGGGGCCCAGGTGGAGCGAGAGACGGAGCGGCAGGCAGGCGAGACGACCTCGAACTTCGGTGGAATCGTAACTCTGCCGGATACCCCGTTTGATCGCGGTCGGACCACCTGGGGATACTACGCCCAGGCACTGCTCGATCTCAGCTCGGGACTCGCGATCAATCTCAATGCCCGGCTCGACGACAACAGCGCCTTCGGCACGTTCTTTACTTATCGCGCCGGCACAGTCTACCGCCTCCTTGCCGCGACCAGAGTCCGCGCCTCCGTGGGCCGTTCGTTCAAGGCGCCAACCTTCTGCGAACAGTTCTGCGACGCGCCGTTCGTCGTGGGCGACTCCACCCTGAGCCCGGAGCGATCCACCAGCTGGGAGGCCGGGATCGAGCAGGGATTCGCCAGCGGCCGGGCCAGCCTGTGGGCGACCTACTTCGATCAGCGATTCACGGATATGGTCGTGTACGACGCAGGCGGGGCGCCGGGCAGCCCGACATATCGAAATGGTGCCGCTGCCACGGCGCGAGGCATTGAAACCGGTGTAAGCCTGGCGCTCGGAAGCCGTGTCGGCGCCTCTGCCTCCTATACCTACCTCGACACCCAGGCGACGGATGATGCCGGGATCCCGTCGCCCTCCTTTGCGGCGGGGGAGCGACTCATCCGGCGCCCCGCACACTCGGCTGGGATCACACTACGGAGCCAGGCCGGGGACCGGGTAACCATTGGGGGCTCGGTGTTGTACACCGGCTCGCGGGATGACGTGGACTTCAACCAGTTTCCAGCTCAGCTGGTGGAACTGCCTGCATTTACAACAGTTAACCTGTCCACGGAGGTAGAGGTGGTCCGCGGCGGGCCGGGCCGTCCGACGCTCACCGGGGTGCTCCGCGTCGAGAACCTGTTTAACGAGCCCTACGAGCAGGTGGTCGGTTTCGAGGGTCGGGAGCGGGCCGTGTTTGGGGGAGCCAAGTTCCGCTTCTGAAGATCACTGGCGGCGAGGCGAAGGGGCTTCGATCTTTCGACATGCCATCATCCAGATCCGGCGTTCACCTCGGACTGTGCCTCGCCATCCTCGCTGGGTGGTCCTGCGCCGAAACCTCCGCGCCGCTTCCTCCTCCGGAGGAGATGGTGCTGGTCCTCAATACCACGGCGGCAACACTGAGTCTGGTTCCGGTTGCCACCCCCACGCAGGTGTCCACTGTTCCACTGGGAGCCTCGGATGTTGAGCCGGTCAGCGTGGCCACACGAGGAGCTACGGCAGTGGTGCCCCTGCGAGGCCGGGATGCCATCGCGGTGGTGGATCTGCGCGAAGGGCTGCTGGTGAACACCATCTCCCTGGCCCCGGGCGCAGGTGTTTCGGGCGCCGCGCTGATCAACGATTCGATTGCCTACGTCTCGAATGCCAACCTCAATACCGTCACCCGGGTCGATCTGAGTACGGGCGACACCGCCAGCGTCAGGGTGGGAAATACCCCCCAGCATGTGACGGTTACGCGCGGCCGCGTGCTGGTCATGAACGCGAACCTGGACTCGCTCGGGAAACCGGCCGGAGAAAGCACCATCAGTGTGCTCGACCCAGCGAGTGGGCGGGATAGCGACCCTATCGGAACGATCCATTTGGTAGGTCCCGGGAATGCCCGGTTCAGCACCGTGGCGGGAGATGGCTTTCTCTACGTCATCCAGGAGGGAGACCCCAGCGTGGATGAGGGGCGGCTCTCGGTTGTGGACCCGGTTGACCGGCAGGAGGTTGCCAACTTCGGCGGCTTCGGCTTCGGGCCCGGCGACCTCGCGGCTGACGGTGGGGACCGACTTCTGATCAGTTCCCGAAGCGAAGGCCTCATGGAGTTCGACAGTGCCGACCGCACGGTGGTGCGGGGTGAAGGAAACGGGGTGGTCATCCCCTCCAACTCCGGCGTGGCCGTCGACTCGGAAGGCAGAATATACGCGCTGGAGGCTGGGTGTTCGTCCACCGGCGCATTGCACGTGCTCCGGCCGGACTTCACTGAGATCCGCTCGGTACCGGTGGGGCAGTGCGCGTCTCAGGCGCTCCTCGCCCGCGTGCCCGCGGCGGGTGTAGAGATAACCGATGAGCCGATCATGTAGCGACGCGAGGGTGCTCCGGGCGGCTACATTCCAGTATGCCGCTGGTCTCCACACCCGCCGTCGTGCTCTCGACCCTGAGATATAGCGAGACCTCCAAGATCGTCCGACTGGCCACCCGAGAGCACGGAGTGCAGAGTGTCATCGCCAAGGGGGCGCTGCGTCCCAAGAGCCGGTTTGGCGCCGCCCTCCAGCTGCTGAGTGAAGGGCAGGCGCAGTTTGTTCTGAAAGAAAACCGCGAGCTCCATCTACTCACCGGCTTCGATCTGCGCCGGCTGCATGTCGGCCTCGCCGAGGAGCTGGAGCGCTATGCCGTCGCTTGTGCCCTGGCGGAAGTGATGCTCCGCTTTGCCCCACCCGACCCTCATCCCGAGAGCTTCGATCTGCTGCTCTACGCCCTCACAGAGCTGGAGCAGGCGTCCATCGCGGCGGTTGAGTCGCTGGGCTACCGCCTGCTCTGGCTGATGGTCAGCGCCCTCGGCTTCGAGCCGTCGTTGGATGCGTGCGTCATTGACGGAACCGAGCTGCCGGAAAGCGGGCCTCTCCCGTTCAGCACCCGAGAAGGTGGTGCGCTGTGTCAGGCCTGCGCCACGCACTACGGCGCAACCCAGCTTCCCGAACAGGCACGCACCGACCTGGTCGCCCTGATGGATTCTGGAGCGAGCCTGCCAATTCTGGATGAAAAACATGGCGCCGCGCATCGGCGCCTCTTGAGCCGCTACATCCGCTATCACTTGGCCGAGGGTGCCGAGCTCCCCGCGCTGGAATTCTGGGCCCAACGTCCCTGGGTTGCCGCATGATCGTCGGAACTGCGGGACACATCGACCACGGCAAGTCCGCGCTCGTCCGGGCCCTCACCGGGCGGCCCATGGATCGGCTGGTGGAGGAGCGTCGGCGCGAAATAACAATCGAGCTCAACTTCGCGCCGCTCGATCTGGGACCCGGTTTGGTGGCGGGGGTCATCGACGTCCCGGGCCATGAGGATTTCATCCGCACCATGGTTGCGGGAGCGTCCGGGATCGACCTGGTTCTGCTCGTGATCGCGGCCGACGAGGGGATCATGCCGCAGACCGAGGAGCATCTGGCCATCCTGGAACAGCTGCGTGTCCCCGTCGGTATTCCCGTGATTACCAAGACCGATCTGGTGGATGCCGAATGGCTCCAGCTCGTCATGGCGGAGGTAAGTGAGCGGCTGGCCCGGTCGCCCGTTGCCTTCGAGCCTCCGCTTCCGGCTTCTGCCAAAACCGGAGAAGGAGTCGTAACCCTGATCGAGCGTCTGCGGACCCTGGCGGCGACACTCGCGGTGGCTCCTCCAGTCGACGCCTTCCGGATGCCGATCGATCGGGTGTTCTCTCTCGCCGGCGTCGGCACGATTGTTACCGGGACGTCATGGTCGGGGCGCTTGCGGGTGGGCGACTCGGTGCTGGTCCTACCATCCGCGGCGGAGGGCCGGGTTCGCTCGCTGGAAAGCTTCGGCCAAACCGTCGAACGAAGCCTGCCCCGGGCGCGAACCGCCGTCGGCATCGCCGGGATTGACCGCGGCGCGGTTACCCGCGGAGACGTGCTGGTCACCGCGGACCTTCCGTGGGCAGTTGCGTCGGCGCTCGATGTCCAGATTCGGCTGGAGGGCAGCGCACCGAAGCCACTCGGTTCCCGCAGCCGGGTTCGAGTACACCTGGGTACTGCGGAGGTCATGGCGAGAGTCCTGCCCCAGGTCCCCATTCAGCCCGGCGGCACCGGTATGGCCCGGCTCAAACTGGAGAGACCGCTGGTGACCCGGGCCGAAGATCGCTTCGTGCTCCGCAGTTACAGCCCGGTGACCACCATTGGTGGGGGAAGCGTCCTTGACCCATCCCCGCCGGCGCGGAAAGCTCTCTGGCCTGAAGGGTTCGCGTCAGCCGAGCCGGGCGCCCGCTTTCGTGCCGCGCTCGCGCGGCATCCCGAGGGCATCCTCGTGGAGCGCCTGCCGCTGGTCCTGGGAATCCCCAAATCCGCGGCATCAGAAGTCGCCAGGGCGGAGCCCGCCGCCCGGCTGCTCGGCGACCTCTGGGTGAAGAAGGACGCCGTCGACGAGGTTGGGGGCCGGGCGCTGAGCCTCCTGCGAGAGTACCACCGTCTCCATATCAGCGAGCCCGGAATGCCACTCGAGACCCTGCGCCACTCGCTGCATGCGCACGATCTGGTCATCGAGGCAGCGCTGACCGATTCGCTGCGGAGCGGACGGGTGCGACGGATCGATGGGGTGGTCGCCCTCGCCGGTTTCGTACCCCGCGTCGCCGGGGGGGACCCGGCGATCGAACGGGTCGTCGCTCTGCTGCGTGAGGCCAATCTGACACCACCGACAATCGCCGAGCTGGAGCGTGCGTCAGGTCGACGTGATCTGGTCGCCGTGCTGCGGCTGGCTATGGCCCGCGGGCAGGTCGAAGCGGTGGAGCGCGACCGATACTATGCGCGGGAAGCGCTGGAGCAGTTCACGGCGGTGCTGAACGAGCTGGGCCAGCAAGGAGAGATCGTGCCGGCGGCTATCCGCGATCGGCTGGGGATCACCCGGAAGTACTTGATACCGCTGCTGGAGTGGGCCGATGGAAAGGGCATCACCGTGAGGGTCGGAGAGGGCCGGCGGCTGAAGGGGCACGTCATGGTTCCGAGGTCCTAGCTCCCTAGACTTCCCGACTTTCCGCGGCCATCTTCCGCTGAAGCAACACGCGATCCCGATTCCCGGAGGTGCCCACCACCGTTTCACATCTCGTTTGAAGAGGAGCGCCCATGGTCCGCTTGGCGTGGCCGGGGTGGTGGCTCGGGCTCCTGGTGGGGGCAGGCTCGCCGGTCGCGGGACAGGCTAATGTGATTCCTCCCAGGGTCGAGCTGAAGGAGAACTACCCCAATCCGTTTTTCCCGGCGACGACAATCCCTTTCGAAATTTCCCGGGAGGTATGCGCAAGGGGTCATCAGCCGGTAGTCAGTCTCAAGATCTACAACGTGCTGGTGCAGGTGATTGCGATTCCCAGTCTGGCGGACGGGTCGGGCGAGCGGCTCGACAGCCTCCGCCTCCGGTGCGGTGCATACCGCGCCTACTGGGACGGCCAGTACCTGGATGGAAAGCGGGAGGCCAGTCCGGGGGTGTACTACTACCAGCTTACCGTTGATGGCGAGCGATTCACCCGGAAGATGATCGCCCAGAAGAAGATTACCAGTAAGAAGTGAACTGAAGAGGCAGCCGCGAGGCTGCCTCTTTCGCGTGCACGATGAACCGGCGAGAGCCGGACGGCGCTGCCGTTCTGCCAAAGAGGCAGGCATTGGAGGTACGAGCCTTGCCTCCCTCGGCAGGGTTTTCTCGGCTTCCACGATAGGCAGGGCAGCAGACCCAACTGCATGCAGATGAGGCGGTAATGATCCGACCAGAGCGACTGACAATCAAGGCGCAGGAAGCCCTCCGGGATGCTGGCGAGCTGGCCCGCTCGCGAGGGAATCCGGTGGTGAACGACGCGCACCTTCTTGCCACCCTTCTGGGTCAGGACGAAGGCGTGGTAAGGCCACTGCTGCAGAAGGCTGGTCTCAATCTGACCGCGGTGACCGAGGCAGTCGAAAGGGAACTGGCCCGCTTTCCCACTCAATCCGGTGGTGGGGCAGAGCCGAGCTTCAGCCGGGAGCTGCAGAGGATCTTCGATCGGGCCGACAAGGAAGCAGGAAAGCTGGGCGACCAGTACATCTCCACCGAGCACCTGCTCCTGGCCATGGCGGATGAGAAGGGGACCGCTCTCCGGAATATCCTCACCGCTCAGAACCTTTCCACTGACGAGCTGCGCCGGGCGCTGCAGGATGTCCGGGGCTCGCACCGGGTCACCGACCAGTCACCCGAGGAGAAGTACCAGGCCCTGGAGAAGTACACCCGCAACCTGACTGAGGAGGCCCGCAAGGGAAAGCTGGACCCGGTCATCGGACGGGACGAGGAGATCCGCCGCTGCATGCAGGTGTTGTCCCGGCGTACCAAGAACAATCCGGTCCTGATCGGAGAGCCCGGTGTCGGGAAGACGGCGATTGTGGAGGGGCTGGCCCAGCGCATCGTGAACGGAGACGTGCCCGAGTCGCTGCGCAACCGTGAGCTGGTGGCACTCGATGTGGGTTCCCTGCTGGCCGGAGCCAAGTTCCGCGGAGAGTTCGAGGAGCGGCTGAAGGCCGTGGTGAAGGAGCTGACCGAGAGCCAGGGGAAGTACATCACCTTCATCGACGAGCTGCACACGATCGTCGGCGCCGGCGCGGCCGAAGGCGCCATGGACGCCAGCAATATGCTGAAGCCGCCCCTGGCCCGAGGCGAGCTGCACGTCATCGGCGCTACCACGTTGGACGAGTACCGCAAGCGCATCGAGAAGGATCCGGCCCTCGAGCGCCGCTTTCAGCCGGTCATGGTGCCCGAGCCTACCGTCGCGGACACCATCGCCATCCTGCGCGGGCTCAAGGAACGGTACGAGGTCCACCACGGCGTGAAGATCACCGATAACGCCATCATCGCCGCGGCCACTCTCTCGGACCGCTACATCGGTGACCGCTTTCTCCCGGACAAAGCGATCGATCTCATCGACGAAGCCGCCAGCCGGCTCCGGATCGAGATCGACAGCCTGCCGCAGGAGATCGATGAAGTAGAGCGCCGGATCGTCCAGCTGGAGATCGAGCGCCAGGCGCTCCTCAAAGAGAAGGACAAGGCGGCGGTGGAGCGTCGGGAGGCGCTGGAGCGCGAGATCTCCACCCTGCGCGAGAAAGCCAACGGCATGAAGGCGCAGTGGCAGGCTGAAAAGTCCTCGCTTCACGAGATGCAGCAGCTCAAGGCGGAGATCGAGTCCGTCCGGGCGGAGATCGAGCAGGCCACCCGTCGGGGCGATCTGCAGCGAGCTGCGGAGCTGCGCTATTCCAAATTGCCCGAGCTGGAGCGGAGGCTGGCGGAAGACGAGAAGCGACTGCACGAGATCCAGGCCGATGCCATGTATTTGAAGGAGGCCGTGGACGCCGAGGACATCGCGGAGATCGTTTCCAAGTGGACCGGAATCCCGGTCTCCAAGATGATGGAATCGGAGCGGGAGCGCCTGACCAGGCTGGAGGATGAGCTCGCCCGGCGGGTCATCGGCCAGCGTCCCGCGGTCACTGCGGTCGCCAACGCCGTGCGGCGAAGCCGCGCCGGTCTCCAGGACCCGAACCGGCCACTCGGCTCCTTCATCTTCCTGGGGCCCACGGGCGTCGGAAAAACTGAGACAGCTCGGGCTCTCGCGGAGTTCCTGTTCGACGACGAGCGCGCCATGATCCGGATCGACATGTCCGAGTACATGGAGAAGCACTCCGTCGCCCGTCTGATTGGTGCTCCTCCGGGATACGTGGGATACGAGGAGGGTGGCCAGCTGACCGAGGCGGTTCGGCGGCGGCCATACAGTGTCATTCTTTTCGACGAGATCGAAAAGGGTCACCAGGATGTCTTCAACGTGCTCCTCCAGATCCTGGATGATGGCCGTCTCACAGACAGTCAAGGCCGTCTGGTGGACTTCAGGAACAGTGTCATCATCATGACGTCGAACATCGGAAGCCAGTACATCGTGGACGCTGGCGAGCAGTCCGGTGCCACTGGCTGGGAGCGAGTAGAAGAGCGCGTGCGGGGCGAGCTCCGCAACCACTTTCGTCCCGAGTTCCTGAACCGGGTAGACGACATCATCGTGTTCCGGCAGCTCAGTCGGGAAGATCTGGTACAAATCGTAGATCTCCAGCTGGAGAAGCTCGAGAAGGTTCTGGAGGATCGTCACATCCACCTCGAGGTCACCCCCGAGGCCAAGGCGCTCATCGCCGCGGAGGGATACGACCCGGTGTACGGAGCTCGCCCGCTCAAGCGGGTGATTCAGCGGCTGCTCCAGAATCCCATCGCGCTGGAGCTGCTGGAGGGCAATTTCCACGAAGGCGACACCATTCGGGTCGAGCGCGACGGCGACGTGCTGCGCTTCGAGAAGGTCGGCCCGACCGCGGCAGCGGTGCCAGAGATGGCCGGTGCGTAGGGGCACGCCTTCGCCGAGCGATCTGGCCGGCATGGAAGCCGCCCTCCGACTAGCTCGGGCGGCGGCCGTCCGCGAAGAGGTCCCGATAGGCGCGGTGGTTGTCTCTGAAGGCGAAGTCCTGGCCGAGGCCCACAACGAAACGGTACAGCGGCGGGATCCCACCGCTCATGCGGAGCTTCTGGCGCTTCACCGCGCACTCCAGAGTGTGGGAGAAGATCGGCTGTTGATGGCCACCATGTACGTGACCCTGGAGCCATGTGCGCAGTGCGCCGGCGCCATCGTGCTGGCCAAGGTCGGCCGGGTGGTCTTCGGCGCCTATGATGCGCGTTGTGGCATGGTGGGGTCGGTGTATGACCTGTTGCGTCACCCCCGCCTGAATCACCGCCCCGAGGTGGTCGGCGGACTCATGGCGGAACAATGCGGCGATATCCTCAAGCGGCTCTGCTGATGAGTGCGCGACTTCTCAGCGATTCTTCCAGAGCAAGCGCGCCCGCGTCTAACGGCCTTGTGCATACGAACTACCGTCTCCCTTCACCCGCGTGAGCCCTCTGATGCGCCGCGAGCGGCAGTGAGAGGACGAAGGTGGCCCCGCCTTCCGGATTGTTCGCTGCTGATATGTGACCGTCGTGGGCTGTAACGATCGATCGACAGATCGCAAGCCCTAGCCCGAGTCCTTCGTGCTTCGTCGTCTCGAACGGCTCGAAAACCTTCGCCAGGGAGTCGGGAGGGATCCCGCTTCCCGCGTCGCGGACCTCGATGCGCGCATCACCCTGCGTTGTGGTGGAGACGACCAGCAGCCGCTCGCCGGGAGGCGTGTCACTCATCGCGTCGCAGGCGTTTAGCACCAGGTTCAAAAGCACCTGCTGCAGCTGCACGCGGTCCCCGAAAACCAGGGGCGCGGGCTCGCACAACCGGGTGCTGACGACCACGCCACGACGCTGTAGATCGGTGCGCAACAACGCGAGCACCTCGCTGACGACCTGGTTCGTCGACAGCAGCTGGGCTTTACCCTCGATCCTTCTTCACGAGGCTGCGCACGTGGTCAATGACCTCCCCCGCGCGCCGATCGTCCGCCGAGATGTCCTCGAGAATCGCCGCAGCTCGGCGGTCGGGCACCGTCGGCTTGCGACAGCAGACGCTGACCGGCGCGCGCGTTCGCCAGGATCGCGGCCAGCGGCTGCTTCATCTCATGCGCCAGTGCCGTCGACAGCTCGCCCACCAGCGTGACGCGTCCCAGGTGGGTAAGCTCACTGCGCTGCTCCGCCGCTTGTGCTTCACTCTCCCGCAGTGCAGCCTGGGTCCGAAGACGCCTACGGCGCTCGAGCAGCAGAGAAACGATGGTGCCCGACTGCAGCAGGAGCACGCCGAGGGTGATGAGGATGGTGGTGCGATGGCGCTCCCAGGGCGAGGCGATGCGATATCGCACGATAGCGCCGGCGGGCAGCCGGCGCTCGTCCACGCCCCAGCGCCGCAGCTGGCGCCAGTCGAACATGTCCATGCTGGCCGACGGCTCGATAGGTGGAATCGCCGAGGCCGTGTGCCGCCGAGGATCCGAAGCGCGAGACGCGCCGCCTCCGCTCCATGGGATCGAGGCTGTACAGGTGGCCACCGACGATGCCGTCGCCGAGATATTGGTCGAGAAAGGCGTAGACCGGGGCATTGGCGCTGCGCGCGATCTGCTCCGCGGCCTGGTGGGGAACGAAGGGCGGCCATTCTGTCGGCGAACATCGTAGAGTAGAGCACAATGCTGCGCGCCGGGAGGTGCGCAACGGTGTCGAGGAGATCGGACATGGGTAGACCGATCACGTACTCGACGGGAACCCGGGGGCGGGCAGCCTGGAACTCAGCTCTCGCCTGATCGATCAGCCTGCGGTCGAACTCGGAGCTTCCCCCCACCAGCAGCACGCGTTCGGGCGGGGTGCAGCATGAGCGCCAGCTTGGAGGGTGGCGCGAACTCGCGCTTGAGGAGCACGCCAGTGAAGTTGGCGGGTAATCGCCGGGCGCCGAGCTCGCGCCGGTCGATCCCGCAGAAGACGACGGACGCGCCGGGAAAGACCTCGATCCGTGCGCGAGCATGAAATCGAGCGCCGGCCCCAGTGCGGCGATCACCACGTCGATCGTCTTGCCGGCGTACTTCGCACGAAGGAAGTCCTGGAGGAGGAGCTGGTAGCGTTCCGACTGGAAGCGGGACAGGTCCATCGCCTCGCGATAGATCTCGATGCTGCCCGGCAATCCCGCGGACAACGTCTGCACCAGCCGAGCATCGAGGACGGCCAGGCCCGGCAGGGTGGTACGCTCGTCATACAGCAACACCACCCGGCGCGTCTGGGCCATCGCCGGTGGGGCGACACCGAGGAAGAACAGCGCCAGCAGGATCCCTCCGCGGCCGCGGAGAGCGCACTTCATCAAATCCGCCTCGCAGTCACAAACTCGCCGCCGCGAGCTGTTTGTGCTTATGGAATACTTATGGAGACCGCGGTCTTCTCAGAAAGTATGACCCGGACCGCGGCAAGTTGCCAAGGCGGGGCCCTGGCTCCGCGGCGTCCATCCGTCACCGTCGTACGTCGGTCGATTCAGTGGAACGAAGACAGCGATCTTCTAGTCCACTGTGCCAGTCGGCCCGACTGGCGCATCTCCAGAACACATCTCCTCCGCCGGCCTCACGGCGGCCGATGCAATCCTCTGCATTCGGAGTCTCGTATGCGCGTGCTCCATCCGTGCTCGTCCGTCGTGTGCCGGTGCTCTTCCTTTTTCTGTCGCCCTGACCACCACAGCAGCAAGTCCGACCTCGAGGCTCCGGGGACCGGGCGGGTTGCCGGCCATGTGCGGGACCACAGCGGCACCCCTCTCGCCAACGTGCAGGTATTCGTCGTCGGTACGGCGCTCCACGCCCTGTCGGATAGCCTCGGCGCCTATTTGCTGCCAGCGGTACCGGAAGGTCGGCAGGAGATTCGCGCCGCCTTCATCGGCTACAAGGCCTCCCAGGCCACGATTACGGTGCGAGCCGGCAAGACGACCACGCATGACTTCACGCTCGAACAATCGGCCATTCAGCTCAACGAGCTGACCGTGACCGGAGCGTCCAGAGACGCAGTCGGGGCACGGGTGGAGGCGGGTCTGGGTGCCCCGTCGTCTGCGGCGGTGAGCAAGCAGTCCTACTCGGAAAGGCGAATGGCAGAGCCCTGGCGCAGACAGGGAGAACCGGGAAACACCGAAGCCTACGCCCGGATCGAGGACAACCGGTTCCTGGCCGCGTTCGCCAACCCGGTGTCCACCTTCTCGATCGATGTCGACGCCGCCTCGTACAGCAATGTCCGCCGCTTCCTGAGCGAGGGCGCTCTCCCGCCGGCCGATGCCGTCCGGCTGGAGGAGCTGGTCAACTACTTCCCCTACAGCTATCCCGACCGCACCGGCGAGCATCCCTTCGCGGTCGCGACCGACGTCGGGCCGTGCCCCTGGGCGCCAGAACACCGGCTGGTCCGGATCGGGCTGCAGGCGCAAGCGAGATCGCGACGCGCGACCTGCCGCCGAGCAACCTGGTCTTTCTGATCGACGTCTCGGGCTCGATGCAGTCGCCCGACAAGCTCCCGCTGGTGAAGCAGGCGTTCCGCGCGCTGGTCCACGAGCTGCGGCCGCAGGACCGGGTGGCGATCGTGGTCTATGCCGGAGCGGCCGGCCTGGTGCTGCCATCCACGTCGGGAGCCGACAAGGCGACGATCCTCGAGGCGATCGACCGGCTCGAGGCCGGCGGCTCGACGGCGGGCGGGGCCGGCATCCGGCTCGCCTACGACGTCGCCCGCGAGCACTACATGCCGGAAGGCAACAACCGCGTGATCCTGGCCACCGACGGCGACTTCAACGTGGGCGTGAGCTCGGACGCCGAGATGATCCGGCTGGTCGAGGCACGGCGCGAGGAGGGCACCTTCCTCACGGTGCTGGGCTTCGGCACCGGGAACCTGAAGGACACGCAAGATGGAGCAGATGGCCGACAAGGGAAACGGCCACTACGCCTACATCGACAGCTTCCGCGAGGCAAAGAAGGTGTTCGTGCAGGAGTTCGGCGGCACCCTCTTCACGGTGGCGAAGGACGTGAAGATCCAGGTCGAGTTCAACCCGGCCAAGGTGCAGGCCTACCGGCTGCTGGGCTACGAGAACCGGCTGCTGGCCCGGGAGGATTTCGCGGACGACAAGAAGGACGCGGGCGAGATCGGCGCCGGACACACGGTGACGGCGCTCTACGAAGTGGTGCCCGTGGGTGCCAAGCCGGTCGCGTCGGGACGACAGCCTGACCTACCAGCACGTCGCCGCTCCGGCCGTCGGCGCGGCCGGAGCCCGGAGTTGCATGACCGTCCGGCTCCGCTACAAGGATCCGCACGGGCGACCAAGAGCCGGCTGCTCTCGACCACGGTGGCTCGACCGCGGGGCCACGGCGTCGTGGACCTGCGGTTCGCGTCCGCGGTCGCGGCATTCGCGCTGTTGCTTCGCAACTCGGACATCAAGGGAGATGCCAGCTACGAGCAGGTGATGGCGCTGGCCCGCGAGGCCCGGGGCGACGATCCCGGAGGGTACCGCGGAGAGTTCATCAGCATGGTGGAGCGGCCCGGGCGCTGAGCGGGAAGGGGAGACGGCCGTGGGAGAAGGCTACAGGAAGTAGCGGGAACGGTGAGCAGTAAGCGGTGAACCGGGACCAGCCGCCCCTTCACCGTTTACCGTTCACTGTTCACTGTTTCGCCCCCACGTTTATCTTTCGCCCGCGGTGGACAGGTGGCCGAGTGGCTGAAGGCGTCGGTCTCGAAAACCGGTATACCCGCAAGGGTATCGTGGGTTCGAATCCCACCCTGTCCGTTCCTCCCATCCTAACCCCCACATCCATTGCAGCACTCCGCTGCCCTGTTTCAGAGTAGTGAGCGGCGGTATCCTTGAGTTCGACCTCCCCACCCAGGTCTTGAAGTGGCAGAACTACCCGAGCAGCTCAGGAGCGGCCTTGCCGATCGCTACCGCATCGAGCGGGAGCTTGGGCGTGGCGGCATGGCCACTGTGTTTCTCGCCGACGATCTTCGGCACGACCGCTCCGGTTGCCTTGAAGGTCCTCCACCCCGAGCTGGCGGCCACTCTCGGGCCCGAGCGCTTCCAGCGGCGAGATCCAGACCGGCCGCTCGGCTCCAGCATCCTCACATCCTGCCGGTGCTTGACTCTGGGGAAGCGGCCGGCCAGCTCTGGTACACTATGCCCTACGTGCAAGGCGAGTCGCTCCGGGATCGCCTACGTCGCGAGGGTCAGTTGCCGCTGGATGACGCATTGCAGATCACGCGTGAGGCGGCGGACGCGCTGGGGTACGCGCACAGCCAGGGCGTCGTGCACCGAGACGTCAAACCCGAGTACATCCTGCTCAGCCGGGAATAGCGCTGGTCGCGGATTTCGGCATTGCAAGGGGGTTGCAGGTTGCGGGAGGTGATCAGCTGACCGCAACGGCATGCTGTGGCACACCCCACCTATATGAGCCCTCTTCAGCAGCGCGGAGCGCGGCCGCGCATGCCTGCTCAGAATCTAGCGCTCGCTGCGGCTGTACGAGATGCTCGCGGCGAGCCGCCGTACACCGTCCATCGCACAGCGATCATCGCGAAGCGGTTGTGATCCGGCCATCTATCTCTCGCTGCGCAGTACTGTCCACGTGTCCACACTGTAATCCGCGGCGCTTGCCAGAATCCGCGGACCGTTTGAGAGCGCTGGAGCGTCGTTTTAGCTCTGCAAGTGGAGGTCGTGAGAAGCGGCGGAACACTGTCCAACCAAGCGAGCGCCAGTTGTCCGAAGCTCCGTGTCAGTCGAGCTGATCGCGGCTCTGCTCATTGCAACGCCGGATTGGGTGGTGGCTCATCAGGCCACTCTCCTGCCGCAGAGGTGTCGCGGCTTACCCATTCGCCAATCGACGAACGATGCGGCGCTCGCAGCGCTTGGAAATCTGAGGCCGACTGATCGCCCGAGCTGTCGCGCGGTCCCCGGAGTCGAGCTGGTGACGATGCCGCCTGTCATGCGACCCTCGCTGCTGAGCTTCCTCTGGAGGGTCGGGACCAGCTGGGAAGAGCGGCTGGCGCGCAGACTTGATGATCTGGGCAGATCTATCGAATGGTGGTGACTCGTTGCGGCTGGTGCCAATGGACCGATGTCGCCCGAGACAGCTGCTGGCACTGTCGAGCAACTACCTCCGCTGGGAACCCGAAACTGTGTCCAATTGCTAGCAGAGCGGTAACCACCGGGTGATTACGCCCGCAGCGGACACTACTGAGATGCTGATGCGCTCGACACGACCACCTACTTTCGCAGCGTTTCAGCTTCGCGGAGGATGGATTGGGATAATTCAGCAGGTCGGCGCTGCCGGCCTTGCAGCGCGCAGTAGCGCTGGACTCACCTTCCTCTCGCCCCTCTCTCTATGATCGGTTCATCTATCGTAACAGGGGGACTCGTTCCGAGCGGACTCTGTGGCAGATCGCCGAGCGCCAGCGAGACCGCCTCAGCCTTTCGAGCAAGCGCGATGATCGCATGCTGCCAGTACGTGGAGACAACGGAGCGAGCTACTTGATCTCGCCGGGCCTCTCCGCAGGCCCAGCTCCGACTGGCAAAAGGCGCACAGCGGAGCGCGTGTGGATCAACCGGCCACGCGTTGCGCTTCGCACTCTGGAGGGGTGGAAAGCGCCGGGTGTACAATGCGCTGAGTGTGTGACCTTGTCCCGTCGTAAGTTTGCTCACTGATCCACAATGCGATCGCGCACTTGCCGCTGCGCGGCGGTCCGCATAAATGCGGGACTTACCCTGGCCATAGAGCAGGGAATCTTGAGCGGTAGCGCTTGCTCATCTTGCAGGATCAACGAGGCGCGTCTGCTGGCGGATCCGCCGCCTCGGCGGGCAGAGTCTCCCCTGCTCGTGGGCGGGTCACGAGCTGCGCAGGCGCGGACAGGCAAGGAGCTCGCGCCCTGTTGATAAGAAGAGCAGCGAGCTTTCGTCAATCTCGGGACACAACGACTATGGCCGAGGCGCGAGGCGCGCTATTTGGCTGGTCGCTGGAACGAAGCGCCGCAATCTTCCGGCAACTGGCCGGCATTCGAAGTCGGGCCGAGCTCACGGGGCTCGGTGCCTTGCCGCGCGCCGCGAGAATGAGGCGAAGCAAGGCAGAAGACGCCTGGCTGGCGGGGGTAAATCCGCGGCATCGCGTGTGAGGTAAGCGTCTGGCGCGCTCGCATTGCTGCCGCACTCGGACAACGGGAGCGCGCGGTAGAGTTGCTCCAGCAGCCTTTTCGGAGGGCAACGCAGGACTATTTCGGACTGTATGGTCCCGGCATGACCTGGTTCAGACAGGATCCGCATTTCGAAGCGATGCGCAATTTTCCAGGCTACGTCGCGCTGCTTCGGCCACGGAGTGACTCGTGTGGCAACCGACAGTCGCTAGCGCACTCGGTAAGGCACTCGCCGATCGCTACCGCATCGAGCGGGAGCTTGGGCGTGGTGGCATGGCTACCGTGTTTCTGGCCCATGATCTCCGGCACGATCGTCCGGTTGCCCTGAAGGTCCTCCACCCTGAACTCGCCTCCACGCTCGGCCCCGAGCGCTTCCAGCGCGAGATCAAGCTCGCTGCCCGGCTCCAGCATCCCCACATCCTGACGGTGCACGACTCCGGTGACACCGCCGGACAGCTCTGGTACACGATGCCGTTCGTCCGCGGCGAATCCCTGCGGGATCGTCTCCGGCGGGAGGGGCAGCTTCCTGTCGAAGTAGCGGTCGATCTCACTCGTCAGGTAGCGCTCGCGCTCGACTATGCCCACCGCGAAGGCGTAGTGCATCGCGACCTCAAGCCGGAAAACATCCTGCTCTCCGACGGGCAAGCGCTGGTGGCCGATTTTGGCATCGCCAAGGCGGTGAGCGCCGCCGGAGATGCCCAGCTGACTGAGACGGGTATGGCCATCGGCACTCCCGCCTACATGTCGCCGGAACAGGCGGTCGGAGGCCAGGTTGATGGACGGAGTGACGTCTACGCGCTCGGCTGCGTCGTCTACGAGATGCTGGCGGGAGAGCCGCCCTTCACCGGTGCTACTCCGCAGGCGCTGATCGCTAAACGGATGCTCGAGCCGGTACCGCACGTGCGCACGGTACGGGATACAGTGTCGGTTTCGATGGAGCAGGCGCTTTTGCGAGCCTTGGCTAAGACACCCGCTGACCGCTTCGCCGACGGCCGGTGAGTTCGTTCGAGCGCTCTCGACGCCAAGCATGACGGCAACCGCACCCGGTTCGGCCGATCCGATTTTTTCTAAACGCCCCCTGCGCCGACATCGGTGGGTGCCGGTCGGACTACTCGCATTATATTCTCCTGGGCCTGGGCCTGCTGTTCGCCGTGGCGCAAGAATCACGGGCTCAGTGAAGGTGGCGCGGCCGGCCCCACACGTCTCGCGGTGCTCCCTTTCGAAAACCTAGGCTCGGCCTGAGGACCAGTACTTCAGCGACGGGGTCACCGACGAGGTGCGCGGGAAGCTTGCCGCGCTGCCTGGGCCTCGAGGTGATCGCCCGCACAGCAGTTCGCTCCAGTACAAGCAGACCACGAAGAGTCCGCAGCAGATCGGGCGGGAGCTGGGCGTCAGTTACTTGCTGACCGGGACGGTCCGGTGGGAGAAGGGCAGCAGGCGGGCCCAGCCGAGTGCGCGTGAGTCCTGAGTTGGTCCGAGGTCTCGACCGCCTCGACCAAGGTGGCAGGCACCGTTCGAAGCCCCGCTCACCGACGTGTTCGAGGTGCAGGCCGATGTGGCGGCCCGCGTGGCCGAGGCGCTCGGTGTAGCCCTCGGCGCGGGCGAGCAGGAGCGAATCCGCGAACGCCCGACTCAAAACCTGGCCGCGTACGATGCGTTCCTCCGTGGCGAGGAGGCGGCCGACGGTCTCGCAGCTGGATCAGGCGGCGCTTCGGCGCGCGAGCGTATTACGAGCGGGCGGTGACCCTTGATTCGAGCTTCGCCCTAGCCTGGGCTCAGCTTTCGAGGGCTACTCGTGTACTTCTACTGGGCCGCGACCACTCAGCAGCGGCAATCGGCGCTCAGCGCGCGGCTGAGCGGTCGCTGACGCTCGCGCCCAAGGGTGCCGACGGGTATCTGGCGCTTGGCAATACTACGAGAGGTGCGGTACGACGCGACCGCGCGCGCTCGAGCAGTACACGAAGGGGCTGCAGCTTGCGCCGAAGGACGCAAGGCTGCTGGCCTGGGCAGGGTGGGCGAGTTCCTCCTAGGCGGGTAGACGGGATTGCGCACATGCGAGAGGCGGAAGTGCTCGATCCGCGACTCGCGTCGAAATTGCGCTATTCACTCGAGCCTGGCCGCTGCTCACGCGCCGTCGCTTCGCAGAGGCGCTCTCGACGGCTGAGCGCGCGCGGCGCTCGCGCCGGCGGCCTCTGGAGTGATACGACCTGCAGGATCGACGATCCACCTAGCCCAGGGTGACTTGGCCGGGGCGCGGTCGGTGCTCCGAGCCGTGCCGGTAGATGTACGCCCGCGCGGTCGTGTGCCTCAAGTCGCCATGGCCGACCTGTACTGGGTGCTTGACGACAGCGCAGCAGCAGCTTCTGCGGCTCTCGCGCCGAGGCGTTTGGCGGGCGACCGCGCTGCGTGGGGCCTCGCGCTCGCCCATACCAGCGCGCTGCGGGGGGCTCAGGCACTGGCGCGTGCCTATGCCGATTCCGCTCGCGTGGCTCTTGAGGCGCCCGCCTCCGCGACGTACCTGAGGACGCTCCGACCCACGCGTACCTGGGCTTCTGGCGCTCGCATACCTGGGCCGTACGCGCCGAGGCGGTCCACGCGGGGGAGGCGCGACGGTCGTGGAGCTATTACCAATCAGCAGGCACGCGGTGCAGACGGGGCCGGCACCTCCAGCGTGTTCTTGCCTTGACCCATCTCATCGTGGTGTTGGCGATGCCGAACCAGCCTTGGACCTACTCGAGTCGCTGCTCAACTGGTGCCGTACTGGGCTTTGCGCCGGCGGGCTGCAAGATCGACCCCAATTTCGCTCCGCTCCGTGGCAATCCCGCGCTTCAAACGGTTGGTAACGGGCAGTAGGGGCCACTTCAGTGACACGCCGTTCAGGTTAGGCTTAGGTTAGAGTTGCGCGAAATCTTTCGACCGCATCTCCTTTCGCTAGATCGACAGGTCAGGGTGGGATTCGCAGTCATTTCCGCTCTGGACGAAAGATTCTGCTTTCGCGGTGTTTGCCTCGAAAACCGGTATACCCGCAAGGGTATCGTGGGTTCGAATCCCACCCTGTCCGTTCGCCCCACTCTCCATTCCCCGCGCTCGTCCCAGTTTTTCTCGCAGGCAATCCGACACTTCGAGCGTAATTTACTTTCCTGTAAAGGGTTGCGATTTGAAGGCCCGAACGCACGCAAAATCGGATCCAAAATTCGTGATGAGGGTCACCGATGGCACTGACCCCTGCTGCTCTATTACTGGCTCTGCGCGGGGACACAGTACCTGTACGTTGCCCTAGAAGCAACTTACCCGCCATCGAACTACTGATAGAGGTGAGCTACCATGTACAGTCGAAATCGCATAACCGCAGGCCTTGCGGCGGTTACTGTAGCCTTTGCTCTCGGAGCGTGCGACGATAGCTCCCCGTCAAGCCCGTCAAGCCCGTCAACGTCTCAAGCCCAACTACCCTGGAACCGCAGTTCGCGAACAACTCGCAGCAGAACGGACTCGTCAACGTCAGCACTGGCGACATTGACCTTCTGAACAACGTCAACCTTGCTGTCGCCGCGAACGTCATCGCGACGGTGTGTGACGTGGACGTCGTGCTCGCCGTTCTCGCGGAGCAGGTGTTCGGGGACGGCAGCGAGACGTTCTGCACGGCTACGGCCACTCCGATCACAATCGAGCAGGCTACGCCCGGTGAGAACCCGGGTCCTGCCGGTGGCGGGAACAATTCGCGTCAAGAGGGGCTGATCAATGTCAGCCTCGGCGACGTCGCGATCCTCAACGACGTGAATGTAGCAGTCGCTGCGAACGTTCTTGTCACGGTCTGCGGCCTGGACGTCGCCGCCGCCGTCCTTGCGGCGCAGGCAGTTGGAGACGTGAGCGAGACGGTCTGCACAGACGACCGCAGGGCCGCTCGAGATCGTTCAGTCATAGGGTTAACGCAATAAGTAGTTCGACCGGTAGCCAAAGAGCCTCGCAAGTGCGGGGCTCTTTTTTTGGCACTATCTTGTCCCCATGAGCTACCTCGACGACCACCTGCTGGGCGGCGAGCGGATCGTGTACCGCGCCCGCCTCCACTGGACCATCTTTCTCACCTCGATCGTCGTGGTGCTCCTCGGCATCGGGCTGTGGATCCTGCTGCAGTACATCGAGCCGGCCTACTCCTACGCCGGCCTGGGACTGGCCGGGATCGGACTGCTCCTCGCCATCGGGCCCGCCATCCGGTATGTCACCTCCGAGTTCGCCGTCACCGACAAGCGGGTGCTGGGCAAGGTCGGCTTCATCGAGCGCGAGTCCGATGAGACCCTGCTCAGCAAGATCGAGGCGATTGCGGTCGATCAGGGGGTGATCGGCCGGATGTTCGGCTTCGGCACCGTCACCATCACCGGCACCGGCGGCACCCAGGAGAGTTTTCTCCGGAATTTCCGACCCGCTCGAGTTCCGGCGGCAGATTCAGAGCCAGATCATCGCGCAGGAGGAGCGGAGGGGCGGCTCCGGGCTGGGCGCAGTATCCGCGGGACACCCGCGAGTCGAGCGGGAGTGCCCCTACTGCGCCGAGCCGATCCTGGCGCGAGGCCCGGGTCTGCAAGCACTGCGGCCGCGACGTGCCACCGGTCCAGGGGTGATCGCGGAGCGGCTGACCGGGTCGATCCTCGGGCAGGCACTGGGAGACGCGCTGGGCTTCGTGGTCGAAGCCCAGCCGCCCGAGGTTGCCCGGGCGTATGTCGACGATTGGCTGCGCGCCGGTCGCGCCGGAGAACGGCCCCACCCGCAGTTTCCCTTCGGCCAGTACACCGACGACACCCAGCTCGCACGGGAGCTGCTGAGGAGCTTCCAGCAGGCTCGGCGGCTGGGACCCTGCCGGTCTTCGCGGCACGGCTCGCCGAGCTGTTTCGGGAGCGGCGTGATGTTGGAGCAGGGCAGGGAACCCGCTCGGCCGCGTTGCGCCTGCTCGAGGGAGTGCCCTGGCAGGAGTCTGGAACACCGGCGCCGTACGCCGGCAATGGCGCGGCCATGCGGGCCGGACCGCTGGGCCTGCTCCTCCCCGATGCCTCGGCGCATGTGCCGGGCCGCGGCGGAGCAGGCCCGCATCACCCACCTCGATCCCCGCTGCGCGGCGGCGTCAGCCGTCATCGCCCGCGCGGTGGCCCTGGCGGCTCAGCGGCTGCCCCTCCGCCGCGCGCGAATTTCATCGAAGATCTGGCCGCCTGCGCCGAAGCAGCGGAGAGCGTCGGTGGCGGCGGCTATCCGGGGGCTCGTCGAGTGGGCACCGCTTCCTCCGATGGAAGCCGCGCGCCACGTGCATGCCAGTCGGGCCTCGACCCGGCCCACATGCCACACTGGCAAGGCATCTCGGCGTTCGTCACGCCCAGTGTGCTCTGGAGCCTCTACGCCTTCCTCCGGTCTCCCGACGACTATTGGGAGACGATCTGCACCGCTATCGCCGTTGGCGGCGACACCGACACCATGGCGGCGATGGCCGGTGCCATCAGCGGCGCTCGGCTCGGGGTCGGACGCTCTTCCCGCTGACCTCTGGCGCGCCTCAACGACCGAGGAGAGTGGGGAGCTCGCCGCCCTGGCCGAGCTGGCAGAGCCTGCGCCGGATCTCTGGCGCCTGACGCACGAGGTGCCGTGCTTGGACGCGTGTTATTCTTGCCAGGACAAGAGCGGATCCACGTCGCACAGCAGGCGAGGGCCTCATGCCACACGGGAAGATCTATCAGGATGTCGCCGAGACGCTCGGCAACACGCCACTCATCCGGCTGAACCGGATGGCGGCCGGACTGCCCGGACGCGTCGCGGTGAAACACGAGGGCTACAATCCCTACAATTCGGTGAAGGACCGGATTGGCGCCGCGATGATCGACGATGCAGTGGAAAAGGGCCGGCTGCGTCCCGGCATGGTCATCGTGGAGCCGACCAGCGGGAACACCGGCATCGGCCTGGCCTACGTTGCCGCGGCCCGGGGGTATCGCTGCATCTTCACCATGCCCGATACCATGACCCAGGAGCGTCGCAACATGCTGCGGGCGCTGGGAGCCAAGTTCGTGCTGACCGAAGGCGCCAAGGGGATGAAGGGCGCCATCGCGCGGGCCGAAGAGATCCTGGCCCGGCTGGGCGATCGCGCCTGGATGCCGCGCCAGTTCGAGAATCCCGGCGAACCCCGCCATTCACTATCGCACCACGGGGCCCGAGATCTGGGCCGACACCGAGGGCAAGGTAGATATCTTCGTGTCGGGAATCGGAACCGGAGGAACGATCACCGGAGCCGGCCGGTATCTGCGGGAGCGGAAGCCCGGGATCCGGATCGTGGCGGTCGAGCCGGCCGAGAGCCCGGTTCTGTCCGGCGGCCAGCCTTCGCCTCACAAGCAGCAGGGCATCGGGGCCGGGTTCATTCCCGCGATCCTGGATACCAAGATCTACGACGAGGTGGTCCGCGTCACCAACGATGATGCCATCGCCACGGCCCGCCGGCTGGCCCGGGAGGAAGCTATTTTCGCCGGCATCTCGAGCGGCTCGATTACCTGGGCGGCGCTTCAGGTGGCCGGCCGGCCAGAGAACGCCGGCAAGCTGATCGTCTCGATCGTGTGCGATTTCGGCGAGCGCTATCTGTCGCACCCGGTCTATACCGAGCTGGCGGATCCCGATATCTCCGATCTGGACGAAGCCCTGGCAGCACCGACGGCAATGGCGTAACGCGCCTCCAGCATCCTTACCTCCTCCACGCACGAGGCACGAGCACCTGTGACCACCCCTGTGCGTTCGTTGAATGGCGGTTCAGCAACCGCCGAACGGGTCGACAGCATCTTCGGCGCGACGTCTTCTCTCGCAGCACCATGCGGCAGCGGCTTCCCAAGGAGGTGTATCGCAGCCTCCTTCGGACCATCGATCACGGAGAGCCGCTCGACCCCGCCGTGGCCGACGTCGTCGCGGCGTCGATGAAGGACTGGGCCATCGAGAACGGGGCGAGTCACTACACCCACTGGTTCCAGCCACTCACCGGCCTCACCGCCGAGAAGCACGATTCGCTCGCCGGTCCCGACGGGAGCGGCGGAGTGGTGTTCAACTTCTCCGGCTCCGAGCTGGTGCAGGGCGAGCCCGATGCCTCGAGCTTCCCCTCCGGCGGGCTCCGGGCCACGTTCGAGGCCCGCGGCTACACCGCCTGGGACGCCACCAGCCCGGCCTTCCTGATGCGGGGAGAGAACAACGTTACGCTCTGCATTCCGACCGCGTTCGTGTCCTGGACCGGAGAGGCGCTGGACACCAAGATCCCGCTGCTGCGCTCGGTCGAGGCCCTGTCCAAGCAGGCGCTTCGGATCCTCCGCATCTTCGGCACCGATTAGGCGTGTCTCGCATCGTCACCACGGTGGGTCCGGAGCAGGAGTACTTCCTGGTGGACCGGGAGCTCTACTACCGGCGGCCCGACCTGCTGATCTGCGAGCGCACCCTGTTCGGCGCCAAGCCTCCCAAGGGTCAGCAGCTCGAGGATCACTACTTCGGCACCATTCCGCCGCGGGTGCTGGCGTTCATGGCCGAGTCCGAGCGGGAGCTCTACCGGCTGGGCGTGCCGGTCAAGACCCGGCACAATGAGGTGGCCCCGGGCCAGTACGAGATCGCACCGCTGTTCGAGGCCAGCCACATCGCCAGCGATCACCAGATGCTGCTGATGGAGACGCTCAAGCGGGTAGCGCCCCGGTTCGGCCTCCAGGCCCTGCTGCATGAGAAGCCGTTCGCCGGAGTGAACGGCTCGGGCAAGCACAACAACTGGTCGATGTCCACCGACACCGGCGTCAATCTGCTCGACCCCCAGGACGAGACCCACACCAACATGCAGTTCCTGGTGTTCCTCGTCGCAACCATCCGGGCGGTGGATATCCACGCCGACCTGCTGCGGGCCTCCATCGCCTCTGCCGCCAACGATCACCGGCTCGGGGCCAACGAAGCGCCGCCGGCGATCATCTCGATTTTCCTCGGCAAGATGCTGTCCGACATCCTGGAGCAGGTGGAGCAGGGGCTCCCCAAGCGGACCATCCGGGGCGGCGTGCTCGATCTCGGCGCCACGACGCTGCCGATGCTGCCCCGCCACTCGGGCGACCGCAACCGGACGTCACCGTTCGCGTTCACGGGCAACAAGTTCGAGTTCAGCGCAGTGGGATCGAGTGCCAGCATCGCCTGGCCCAATACGGTGCTGAACACCATCGTGGCCGAGTCACTGGACTACGTGGCGACCGAGCTGGAGAAGGCGGTCGGGGCCAAGCCGACGCCCGCCAAGCTTCAGCTGGCTGTGATCGCGGTCCTCAAGCAGCTGATCAAGGAGCACAAGCGGGTGATCTTCGATGGCGACAACTACTCGGAGGAATGGCATGCGGAGGCGGAGCGGCGCGGACTTCCGAACCTGAAAGACTCGGTGGAGGCGTTTGGGGTGCTTCGGGCCAAGAAGAACGTGGAGCTGTTCAAGAAGTACGGCGTGCTGAGTCCGGCGGAGCACGACTCCCGGACCCACATCACCATCGAGAAGTACGTCAAGCAGCTGGCGATCGAAGCCGAGACGATGGTCTCGATTGCGCGGGGCCAGATTCTGCCGGCCGCGTTTCGGCATCAGCAGCCGGTGGCGGAGACCATCGCCGCGACCAAGGCTGCGGGAGTGGACTGCGCCGACACGGTCGCGCGCTCCGAAGCTTCGTCGATCTGGTCACCAGGCTTCGGAACGCCACGCCGCGGTGGAGCAGGCCTCAGCGCATCACGATGCCGATCCTATCAAGCATGCCGCCCAGATCAGCCGTGAGCTCAAGCCGGCCATGGCCGAGCTGCGCGAACGGTGGATACGCTGGAAACACTCGTGGCCGCGGATCTGTGGCCGCTGCCGACGTATAGGGATTTGTTGTTTTTGAAGTAGATCGCAGTGGGGTGTGGCTAGTTAGCCAGTGGCTATTGGCTGATGCTGAGTGTCGCAGGGTGTGCTGCTGGGGGCTGAGATCAGGGCTTTCGACCATGGCGACTAGCCCCTGCCAATCTCGCGACTAGATCGGCCAACCGCTCGGTTTCTTGCGGGTCAGGAGAAAGAGCTCTGTGGGGAGGGTAGCGGGGGTCAGCGTGCCGGCCATCGTCTGGAACCTCTCGCATTCCGCCTGCGAAGCATTCGGATCGAAACACACCGCCAGCGCCTCGACCAGGGGCGGCCGGTCGGCCGCTCCAACGCATCGAGCCAGGGGTGCCGCTCGGTCACCTGCCTGCAGGTCAGCCGGACCCGAACCGCACCGTCCAGCCAGCAGGGACCTTCCGACAGTCCGGCCAGGAGGGCCTGGCTCAGGAGCAGGCTTTCCCCGCGGGAGTGATCGCTCCAAAACGCAATCTGCCTCGCTCGTTACGCTGGTGCAGCACCACACCCCAGCCATAGGCCGGGCGCTGCTGCCGGTACCAATCGAGTACTCTGACAAGCTGTTCACGTAACGCGTCAACAACGAGTGGAGATGGCATAGTTCCGACCAGCGGAAAGGGTTACCGCGGCGGCCCGGGAGGGGCCGGTCGGCCTAGAAGGTATGCAGAATATGGGCCACCGGGCTCGGCCCGTTGGAACCCTGGCGGGCCCCACCGACCGAGCACATTCCGCGGTCAGCCATGAGCCCACGATACCCCTCCTCCCACGTCTTGTACCGGAAGCTGAGTCGGGATTACCCGCGCATCGTTCGGGGAGAGGGCTGCTATCTCTATGACGACCGGGGGCGGCGTTACCTGGATGGCTCGGGCGGCGCCTACGTCGTCAATGTGGGCCACGGGGTCAGAGAGATTGCGGATGCGCTTGCCTGCAGGCAGCACAGATCGCCTACGTGAACGGCAGCACCTTCACCCATGATGCGGTGGAAGAGCTCGCCACCGAGATCGCCGCACTATCGCCCGGTGATCTCGACCTGGTGTATCCGCTGGCCAGTGGCTCCGAGGCAGTGGAGGCGGCGCTGAAGCTGGCGCGACAGTACTGGGTAGAGTCGGGCCGCCCGGGGAAGCACAAGGTGCTCGCGCTGGCGCCCTCGTACCACGGCAACACACTGCTCGCGCTGTCAGCCTCCTCCCGGGAGCAGTACCAGACCTTCTATAGGCAGTGGCTGGTTCAGGTTGTCCGGGCACCCGCATTTTACCCGTACCGATGCGAATGCAGGGGGTGCCGCCGCTGTGCCCGGCATGCAGCGGCGACGCCATCGAGGAGGCGATCGTCCGGGAGGGGCCCGAGACAGTCGCGGCGCTCATCGCCGAGCCGGTGGGCGGCTCCTCCAGCGGCGCATCGGTGCCCGGCAAGAATACTGGCGCCGGGTGCGGGAGATCTGCGATCGGCACGAGGTGCTGCTCGTGGCCGACGAGATACTCACCGGGGCGGGGCGGACCGGAACCTGGTCGGCGCTGGAGCCCTATGGCGTCGTGCCGGACATCATGGTGCTCGGCAAGGGAATCGCCGGCGGCTACGCGCCGCTCTCCGCGGTCGTGGCGCCACGTCGCATCGTCGATGTGCTGGCGCAGGGCTCCGGCGTGTTCCTTCATGCGCAGACGTTCTCCCATCACGCCACGCTGTGCGCCGCGGGAGTCGCCACGATCAAGTACTTGCGGGATCATCGGCTGATCGAGCGCTGCGCGGCGATGGGAGCGGTGCTGCATCGCCGTCTGCAGAGCCTGCGCGCTCTGCCCTGCGTGGGTGACGTTCGTGGACGGGGGCTGCTGGCGGGAATCGAGTTCGTTGAAGACAAGGCGACCCGCCGGCCCTTTCCGCCTGCAGCGCGGTTCGCCGAGTCGTTCGCGGCGCAGCACTGGACCTGGGCTTGATCGTCTGGCCCAATGCGGGGCAGCTCGACGACGGCACCGGAGACCTCGCCATGCTGGCCCCTCCGTTTGTGATTACCGAGGATCAGATAGACGAGATGGTCGTACTCTGCAGTCGCGCCGTCGAAGAAACAGCAGCGGGGGTCACGGCCGGACGATGAGCGCACCTGCGAAGATCACCTACACCTCCGCCAGTGGAGATCTGGAGGAGTTTCACCGGCATTTCGATGCAGCCCTGGACGACATGCGGCGCCAGGCCGGCAGATCCCATCCGTTCTATATCGACGGCCAAGCCGATCGAGAGCGGGTCCGAGCCGCTGATCGATCGATCGCCGATCGACACCGCCTTGGTGCTGGGCCGGTTCGCGGCGGCCACCCCCGCACACGTCGAAGCCGCGGTGGCCAGCAGCCGCAAGGCGCAGCCGGCACTGGGCGCGGCGGCCATGGCGGGAACGCATCGAGGTGCTGCGCCGAGCCGCCACCATGATTCGCGATCGCAAATACGAGCTGGCCGCGCTGATGAGTCTGGAGGTGGGGAAGAGCCGGCTGGAAGCGATGGGTGACGCCGAGGAATCGGCGGATCTCATCGACTACTACTGCCAGCAGGTGGAGGACGCCGACGGGTTCGTGCGGACCATGAGCCGCATCACGCCGGTCGAGCGGAACACCGACGTGCTACGCCCCTACGGCGTGTTTGCCTGCATCGCCCCGTTCAACTTTCCGCTGGCCCTCTCGGCCGGCATGTCCTCCGCCGCTCTCGCGGCCGGTAACGCCGTGGTGTACAAGCCGGCCGAGGACACGCCCTGGACCGGGCTCAAACTGTATGAGATCTATCGTGACGCCGGAGTGCCGCCGGGGGTGTTCAACCTTCTGATCGGGCGCCGGGAGGACATTGGCGACCCGCTCTGGCAGCACCCCGGGATTGACGGAGTCGTGTTTACCGGCTCGAAGCAGGTCGGCATGCGCATCCACTCGGGGCTGAGCGGCCGCTGGATCAAGCCATGTCTGCTGGAGCTGGGCGGAAAGAACGCGGCGGTGGTGCTGGCCAGCGCCGATCTCGATGCCGCAGCCGAAGGGGTCATGCGCTCCGCGTTCAGCCTTCAAAATCAGAAGTGCAGCGCGACATCCAGAGTCTACGTGCAGCGGGAGGCGACGGCGCCATTTCTGGATCGCCTGCTGGAGAAGACCCGGGCCATCCGAATGGGAGACCCCTCCGAGCGAGACGTCTTCTTCGGACCGGTGATCAACGAGCGATCGGTGCAGCGCTTCGAGCAGGCAGTGGCCCAGGCGCGAAGCGAGGGCCGCGTGCTGCTCGGTGGAGCTCGGCTCCGGGGGGATCGTTTCGACCGGGGGCACTTTGTGGCACCCACGATCGCGCAGCTGCCGCTGAGCTCCTCTCTGTTCGAGGAGGAGCTCTTCGTTCCTTTTCTGGCGGTGGGCGAGGTGGCAGACCTGGACCAGGCTCTGGCCGAGACCAACCGGGTAGAGTACGGGCTTACCGCCGGGATCTTCTCCGGCAGCCCAGCCGATGTCACCCGCTTCTTCGATGAGGTGGAAGCGGGCGTCTGCTACGCCAACAAGCGAACTGGCGCCACCACTGGAGCGTGGCCGGGAGCTCAGGCGTTCTGCGGCTGGAAGGGCTCGGGGTCGAGCGGCAAGGGAGGCTGCGGCCCCTACTATGTTGCTCAATTCATGCGAGAGCAAAGCCGAACCGTCATCGAAGGGTGAGATGAACCATGACCGAGCGCGATTATCCCAGAATCATCGTGCCGCCACCGGGACCCAAGGCTCGGGCGATCGTCGCGCGTGACGCCGAGTGGACATCCACCTGCTACATCAAGGAGTATCCGCTGGTCGTGGCGCGGGGGCAGGGAGTCATGGTCGAGGACGTCGATGGCAATCGGTTCCTCGACTTCATGGCAGGCATCGCGGTCTCCTCCACCGGGTACGGGCACCCGCGCGTCGTCGCGGCAGTGAAGGACGCTGCCGACCGCTTTCTCCACATCTGCGGCTCCGATTTCTACTACGAAGGGATGGCCGCGCTGTGCGAACGGCTGGCCAAGGTCGCGCCCGGCGCCTCAAAGAAACGGGTATTTCTCACCAACTCCGGCACCGAGGCCGTGGAGGCCGCCATCAAGCTTGCACGCTACGCCACCCGGCGCACCGCGATCATCGCGTTTCGGGGCGCGTTTCACGGTCGCACCACCGGTGCCGTGACGCTGACGTCCAGCAAGGCGCGCCAGCATGCCGGGTTCGGACCGCTGCTGCCTGACGTCCATCACGTCCCGTTCGCCTACCGCTATCGCTGCCAGTTCTGCAGTGATGAACCCGGCTGCAACCGGGGGTGCATCGATGTGCTGGAGAAGGAGCTGTTCACCCGGCACCTCGATCCCGCAGGATGTTGCCGCCATCTTCTTCGAGCCGATCCAGGGAGAAGGCGGCTACATCGTTCCGCCGGCGGGCTACCTGCCGGCGCTACGGGAGCTGTGCGATCGTCACGGTATCCTGCTGGTCGCGGACGAAGTCCAGTCGGGCGTCGGGCGTACCGGGCGGATGTTCGCCTGCGAGCACGAGGGAATCGAGCCGGACATTCTCCTCACCGCCAAGGGCCTCGGCTCCGGCATGCCGATCGGAGCGATGATCTCCAAGGAATCGATCACGACCTGGGAGAATGGCTCCCACGGCTCGACGTTCGGCGGAAACCCGGTCTGCTGTGCCGCGGCGCTGGCGACGCTGGACCTGGTCGAAGGTGGGCTGATGGCCAACGCCGCCCGCATGGGTGAGCGGCTGCTGGCGCGGGCCGCCGCAGCTCATGGAGAAGCATGCCTGCATCGGCGACGTGCGCGGCCGGGGTCTCATGGTGGGCATCGAGTTCGTGAAGGATCGGAGCACCCGTGAGCCGGCGTCCGAGCTGGTGCACGATCTGGTGCAGCGCGCATTCCGGCAGGGACTGCTGCTGCTCGGTGCGGGCCGGAGCACGCTGCGCCTGGCGCCGCCGCTGGTAGTCGATCAGAGCGACGTGGACACGGCCATGGACATGATCGACGCCTGCCTGGCCGAGCTCGATTGAGTGGTCCGTCGAAAGTCGTCAGCATGCGCCAGGCGATCGCCGCGCATGTCCATGACGGCGACACCCTGGTGATCGAAGGCTTCACCCACCTGATCTGCTTCGCCGCGGCGCACGAGATCATCCGCCAGCGCCGCCGTAACCTGACCCTCTGCCGTCTGACCCCCGACCTCATCTACGATCAGATGATCGCCGCCGGCTGTGCCCGGAAGCTGGTGTTCTCCTGGGCGGGAAATCCCGGCGCCGGTTCCCTGCACGCCTTCCGGAGAGCGGTGGAGGGAAAGGGGCCGCCGCTGGAGCTGGAGGAGTACTCCCACTTCGGGATGGTCGCTCGGCTCAGCGCCGGCGCCGCCCGGCTGCCCTTCTGGACCATGCGCAACTACATGGGCACCGATCTGCCCGCCGCGAACCCCATGATCCGCAGGTGACCTGTCCCTATACCGGAGAAGTCCTGGCCACCGTCCCTGCGCTCAACCCGGATGTCACCGTGATCCACGCCCAGCGGGCCGACGCCGAGGGGAATGCCCAGATCTGGGGATTGCTCGGCGTGCAGAAAGAAGCAGCGTTTGCCTCGAAGCGCGTGATCGTGGTGGTGGAGGAGCTGGTCGATGAGTCGCATCCGCGCCGACCCGAACCGGACCCTCATTCCGGGTCTGATTGTCGACGCTGTGGTGGTCGAGCCGTGGGGTGCCCATCCCTCGTACGCGCAGGGCTATTACGACCGGGACAACGAGTTCTATATCGCGTGGGAAGCCATCTCGCGGGATCCGGCGGCGCTGAGCCGATATCTGGACGAGTTCGTCTACGGCGTGACAGACCGTAAAGAGTACGTCGAGCGGAGCGGGGGACTGGAGCGGCTGAGGGCACAGCAGCGGGTGTGTGCCGGGGTGAACTATGGGTTCTAAGCGGAGGTATCCTGTCGGCAGGCTCAGAGAAGGCTTTTCGGTGCGCTCAGGATGACTGGTGACTACACTCCGTCCGAGATGATGGCCGCCGTCGCCGCCCGGGAGCTGCGCGATGGCGAGGTGGTCTTCGTCGGGATCGGACTTCCCAACCTCGCCTGCAACCTGGCGCGCGAGACCCACGCGCCGAACCTGGTGCTGATCTACGAATCCGGCGCCGTGGGCGCCGAGCCTGAACGGCTGCCGGTCTCGATCGGAGATCCAGCGCTGGTGACCGGCTCGCTCATGGTCTGCAGCATGGCCGATGTGTTCCAGTGCTTCCTCCAGAACGGCCGCATCCAGGTGGGCCTCCTGGGCGGCGCCCAGATCGACCGCTACGGCAACATCAACACCACCGTCGTGGGCGACTACGCGCAGTCCGGCCGTGCGGCTCCCCGGGAGCGGCGGAGCCGCGGAGATCGCCATCCACGCGCAACGCACCGTCGTGATCAGCCGGCTGGATCGCAGGGTGTTTCCGGAGCGGGTGGACTTCGTCACCAGCCCGGGTCACCGAGCGCAGGGCCGGAGCCGGCGTGAGCTGGGAATGCCAGGCGCGGGCCCCACCCGCGTCATCACCGACAAGGCCGTGCTGGAGGCCGATCCCGACAGGGGCGAGCTGATACTCGGCGCCCTGTATCCCGGCGTGGAGGCGGCCGAGGTGGCGGCCGGAGTCGGCTGGCCCCTTCGGAGCCGCAGCCGGCTGGAGCAAGTGGATCCCCCGAGCCTCGCGAGCTTCATCTGTTGCGTGAGGTGCTCGACCCTAAACGGCTATACCTCAAGAGATAGACATATTCATGAGCACAGCGACTGCTCCGCCGGCCGCCAGCCGGCCGGTGGAGCTGCCTCGGGTGCTGACGCTCCGGGACCTGGTTCTCTTCAACATCGTGGCGATCTTGAGCCTGCGGTGGACCGCCACGGCAGCCGCGGCCGGGCCCAGCTCGCTGAGCATGTGGGTTCTGGCCGCGCTGTTCTTCTTCATTCCCCAGGGCCTGGCGGTCAGCTACCTCTCGGCCCGCTTTCCCCAGGAGGGCGGGATCTACTTCTGGACCAAGCGGACCTTTGGGGAGGGGCACGGCTTTCTCTGCGGCTGGTGCTACTGGGTCAACAACATCCTGTACTATCCCAATCTCCTGATGTCGACCGCGGTGATCGCCACCTACGCCATCGGCCGGGGTGACACCGCGCTGATGGGCAACTGGACCTACATCCTGGTCGCGACGCTGACGGCGCTGTGGCTGGCGGTGCTGCTGAACGTGGTGGGACTCAAGACCGGCCGCTGGCTGCAGAATGCCGGCGCGATCGGCACCTACCTGCCGGGGGCGGTGCTGATCGGTTTCGGCATCCATGCGGCGCTCACCCGCTCGGCCGCCACGCCGATCACCCTGGACACGATCATGCCCGATCTCGGCAACATGTCCCAGCTCAATCTCTGGGCCTCGATCGCCTTCGCGTACGCCGGGCTCGAGCTCTGCGCCGTCATGGGGGATGAGATCAAGGATCCGCGCCGCACCCTGCCGCGCTCGATCTATATCGCCGCGCCGTTCATCGCCTTCCTGTACATCGCCGGCACGGCCTCGCTGCTCTGGCTGGTGCCGAGCGCCGATGTCCATATCGTGTCGGGATTCTTCCAGGCGATGGCGGCGGGCGCGCGGGACCTCGGGGGCCTCGCGTGGATCGTGCCGGCCGCCGCGGCCTTGTACGTGCTGGGAAACATCGGCGGCATCGGGGCGTGGCTCACCGGCCCGGCCCGCATCGCGTTCGTGATCGGACTCGATCGCTACTTCCCGCCGGCGTTCGGCCGGGTCCACCCCCGCTGGAAGACTCCCTACGTCGCCATCCTCACCCAGGCGGTGCTGGCGACCGTTTTCCTGCTGCTCTCGGTGCTGGGGAGGGGAACCACGGTGGAGAAGGCGTACCTGGTTCTGCTCGACACCATGCTGCTGATCTACTTCATCCCCTACCTCTACCTGTTCGTGGCCTTTCTCATCATCCGCCTGCGGGAGCCGTCTTCCGCCTCCGACCCCTGGTGGCTCGGCAAGGGACCGGCCTCGGTCATAGGTCTGGCCGGACTTCTGCTCACGGCCCTGGCCATGCTTGTCGCCACCGTCCCACCGGCCGACACCGATCCCTGGGCCTTCCGCCTCAAGGTCATTGGCGGCGCCGCGCTGTTCGTCGCTCTCGGCGGCGTGGTGTACTGGCGCGCTCGCCTGGCTGCTCCTGCCCATGCGGGCTAGCGGATGCTGAGCCGCGCTCTGCCTGCTCGGCGCGCGTCCATGCCGGCCCTGCTTGCCGCACAGCGCGAGCCGGTGCTGCGCCAGGTCAAGGTGCCCCACAGCTACTACTACCGGGAGATGTACCTCCCGCAGCTCACCAGCGGGCCCAGCTCGGTCACCTGGTCGCCGGATGGCTCCGAGCTCATCTACTCGATGCAGGGATCGCTCTGGCGCCAGAAGCTTGGCAGCACGGAAGCGCGGCAGCTGACCTCCGGGCCCGGATATGCCTATCAACCGGACTGGTCTCCCGACGGCCGCCTGTCGCCTTTGCCCGCTACGACCGCGACGCCATCGAGCTCCAGCTGCTGGACCTCTCGTCGGGCGCCACGCGTCCGCTGGTGTCCGACGGCGCGGTCAACGTCGAGCCGCGCTGGTCGCCCGACGGGACCCGGCTCGCCTTTGTCTCGTCATCGTTCCAGGGGCGATGGCACATCTTCGTTGCCTCCCTGCGGGCCGGCGCCACCTTGGACACGGTCGTGCGAATCACGGAAGACCGGCTCAGCCCGCTTCCGCGCTACTACTACGGCGCCTACGACCAGTACCTCTCGCCGACCTGGTCCCCGGACGGGAAGGAGCTGATCCTCATCTCGAATCGGGGTCACATCTGGGGCTCGGGCGGATTCTGGCGGATGCCGGCGCGGCCGGGCGCCGAGCCGCGCGAGCTGCGCTACGAGGAGACGACCTGGAAGGCCCGGCCCGACTGGAGCGCGACGGCAAACGGGTGGTCTACAGCTCCTACCTCGGCCGGCAGTGGCACCAGCTCTGGGTCATGACCGCCGACGGTGGCGACCCGTTCCAGCTCACCTATGGCGAGGGTGACGCGACCGCGGCGCGCTGGTCTCCCGATGGCCGGCGAGTGGCCTACATCTCCAATGAGGATGGAAACACCGCGCTTCGGATCGTGGACGTGCCCGGAGGAGCGGTGGAGCGGTGGCGTCGAGCGGCGGATCTACCGGGAGCCGGTGGGGCGGCTGCGGCTGACGGTGGTCGACGCACTGACCGGCCGCGCCACGCCCGCGCGGGTCTCGATCACCGCGGCCGATGGGCGGAAGCTTCGCGCCCGACGATGCCTGGCGCCACGCCGACGATGGCTTCGATCGCAAGCAGCGGAGGTTCGAGTACGGCTACTTCCACAGCCGCGGCTCATCGGTGGTGACCGCGCCAGCAGGAGAGCTCGAGGTGGAAGTGTCGCGCGGACCGGAATACCGGGTCGTGAGGCGAACGGTGACCCTGCGGCCCGACTCGACGACGCCACTCCGGATCGCCTTGACCCGGCTGGCGGACCTGCCGCCACCGGGTGGTTCAGCGCCGACCTCCACGTGCACATGAACTACGGCGGTGCCTACCGCAACACCCCGGCGCACCTGGCGCTTCAGGCCCGGGCCGAGGACCTCCACCTGGTGGAGAATCTCATCGTGAATAAGGAGGGGAGGGTTCCGGACGTCGGCTACTTTACCGGCCGCCCCGATCCGGTCTCCACCGCCTCGACGCTCATCGTGCACGACCAGGAGTACCACACCAGCGTGTGGGGCCACACTGGACTGTTGGGGTTGACCAGCCACCTCATTCTGCCGGGTTACGCCGGCTACGCGAACACTGCCGCAGCGAGTCTCTATCCCACCAACGCCGACGTGTTCGACCTGGCTCACGCGCAGCAGGCGCTCTACCGGCTACGTCCATCCGTTCGACGGCGATCCCGATCCCGGCTGATACGACCAAGCCGCTCACCCACGAGCTGCCGGTGGATGTCGCGCTCGGCAAAGTGGATTACTACGAGGCGATCGGCTTTGTGGACGACTATGCCGCCACGGCGAAGGTGTGGTACCGGTTGCTCAACTGCGGATTTCGGCTGCCGACCGGAGCCGGCACCGATGCCATGGCCAACTTCGCCTCGCTGCGTGGGCCGGTCGGGATGAACCGGGTCTTCGCCAAGCTGGCCGGCCCCCTGACGCATCCACGCTGGCTGGCGGCGCTGAAAGCGGGCCGGACCTTCGCCACCAATGGGCCGCTGCTGGGATTCAAGTTGAACGGGAAGGATATCGGCAGTGAGCTGACGCTGGGTCCCCGGCAGGGCGAGGTCGTTGCCAGCGTCAGCTTGAAGTCGAACGTACCGGTCGATCATCTGGAGATCGTGCGCAACGGGACGGTCATCGCCACGGTGCCGCTCTCCGGCGATCGAACCAGCGCCACGGCGCAGGTCCGCCTTCCGGTGCGGGGCAGTGGGTGGTACCTGCTCCGCGCGAGAGGAAACGGTCCGGCATACCCGGTGCTGGACGTCTATCCCTACGCCACCACCAGCCCGATCTATGTGACCGTGGCGCGACAGCCGATCCGCTCGCCGCGGGACGCAGACTACTTCGTGTCCTGGATCGCTCGGCTGGAGGCGGCAGCCAAGGCGAACAGAGACTGGAACACCGAGGCGGAGAAGGCCAAGGCGCTGGCGACGCTGGAGCGCGCGAGACAGGAGTTTCAGTCGCGGGGATCGGCCCCCTAGCCGGCGTCCACGACGACAGCGATACCCTGGCCAACCCCGATGCACATCGTCGCAAGGCCGTAACGGCCGCCGGTGCGTCGGAGGCCGTGCACCAGCGTAGTAAGGATCCGGGCACCGCTGGCTCCCAGCGGGTGGCCCAGCGCGATACCGCCGCCATAGATGTTGACCTTGGATGGATCGAGCTCCAGATCCCGAATGCACGCGATTGCCTGCGCCGCAAACGCCTCGTTCAGCTCGACCAGATCCAGCTGCGCCACGGTAATGCCGGCCCGCTCGAGCGCCTTGCGGGTGGCGGGAACCGGGCCCAGGCCCATGCAGCTCGGATCCACGCCCGCAACCGCCGATGCGGCAACCCGCGCCATCGGTTTAAGCCCCAGCTCAGTGCAGACGGCGTCGCTCGTGATGGACAGAGCCGCGGCGCCGTCGTTGATGCCGCTTGACGTCGCTGCCGTCACCGTGCCGTTGGGCACGAAAGCAGGCTCGAGCCGCGCCAGCGCCTCGGGAGTAAGCCCCGGCCGGGGCGACTCATCCTGTGTGACCGCGTTGCCATTGGGAACCTCGACTGCAACAATCTCCTCTCTAAAGACCCCGGCCGCCGCCGCCGCAACCGCCCGGCGCTGGCTTTCGAGGGCGAACTCCTCCTGCTGACGGCGCGAGATGCCGTAGGCCTGAGCCACGCGCTCCGCCGTCGCTCCCAGCGATATCGTCCACTCTGCCGGCATACGCGGGTTGACGAAACGCCATCCCACGGTGCTGTCGGCAACGGCCGGCGGCGAACGATCCCAGGGACGGGAACTCTTGAGCATGACCTGGGGCGCGCGGGTCATGCTCTCGACTCCCCCCGCGATGAAGAGGTCCCCTTCGCCGGCGCGTACGGCGTGAGTCGCGGCCACTACAGCCTGAAGGCCGGAGCCGCAGAGCCGGTTCACGGTTTGACCCGGAACTTCGATCGGAAGGCCGGCGAGGAGCAGGGCCATGCGAGCGACGTTCCGGTTGTCCTCGCCCGCCTGATTAGCGCAGCCCAGGATGACATCATCGATGCGCTCCGGCGGGAGGCCACCTCGGTCGACCAGCGCCCGGATGGCGGCAGCGGCCAGATCGTCGGGCCGGATATCGGCGAGCGCGCCTCCTGCGCGCCCGATCGGGGTGCGCACGGCGGCAGTGATGAAGGCCTCCTTCACCGTCTCACACTCACGTTGAAATCCCTCTCAAAGGCCGCTAAGTTGCCGCGCGACAACGCTCAGGACAGGTGGCCGAGTGGTTGAAGGCACCACCCTGGAAAGGTGGCATACCCGCAAGGGTATCGAGGGTTCGAATCCCTCCCTGTCCGCTGCGGGAACCGTTTCGCCGTCGCGGGCGTATCTTAAGGGTATCCCGCACGCCAACGGTTACCCAAGGTAGATCCCATGCTCTTCCGCCGTCCCCCAGACCTCCTCGCATCCGAGATCACCGACGAGTCGCTCTTCTGGAATCGGCGCGACTTCATCAAGACCGCCGGCCTCGGCGCTGCCGCGGTCGGGGGTCTGCTGCCGTCCCGCCGCTTTCTCCCCGATCCGGCCGACGATGACAAGCTGACACCCTGGGAAGACGTCACCGGCTACAATAACTACTACGAGTTCGGCACCGACAAGGACGATCCGGCCCGCAACGCCGGAGCCCTCCGGACCAAGCCGTGGAAAGTCGAGGTGGCGGGGGAGGTGAAGCGCCCGGCCGTCTATGATCTCGACGACCTGTTGAAGCCGTTCACCCCGGTGGAGCGGGTCTATCGCATGCGCTGCGTCGAGGGCTGGTCCATGGTCATTCCCTGGCTCGGCATCCCCCTCGGTGGCATCATCGATCGCCTCGAGCCCACCTCCAAGGCCAAGTACGTCGAGTTCACCACGCTACTCGACCCCCAGCAGATGCCGGGGCAACGGGGTCGGATCCTGGAATGGCCCTACGTCGAGGGCCTCCGTATGGATGAGGCCCGCCATCCGCTGACGCTGCTGGTGACCGGAGTGTACGGAAAGACGCTTCCTAACCAGAACGGCGCGCCGCTCCGCCTGATCGTGCCCTGGAAGTATGGCTTCAAGGGCGGCAAGTCGATCGTCAAGATCCGCTTCCGGGAAAGCCAGCCCCAGACCACCTGGAACATCGCCGCTCCCGACGAGTACGGCTTCTACGCCAACGTGAATCCCGAGGTCGATCACCCGCGGTGGAGCCAGGCGCGCGAACGCCGCATCGGCCAGCTCTTCAAGCGCAAGACGCTGATGTTCAACGGCTACGCAGACCAGGTCGCCTCGCTCTACGCGGGGATGGACCTCCGCAGGAACTTCTGAGCCCCACCCCGTGACCCGCGCGGCGATCATCACGCGGGTCGTCAAGCCCGTGCTCTATGTGGCGGCCACGCTGCCATTCGCATGGATGATGTTCGCTCTGCTGAGCGGCCTCGTCATGGGTGACGAAGTGAAGTTCATGCAGCATGTCACCGGCGACACCACACTGACATGTCTCATGCTGACGCTCGCGGTGACGCCGCTCCGGCGGCTGACCGGCTGGAACGAGATCATCAGGGTGCGGCGCCTGATCGGCCTGACCGCCTTCTGGTACGCCTGCATTCACCTGTCCACCTACCTGGTCTTCGATCAGTCCCTTTCCCTGGACGAGATCTTCCGGGACATCGTGAAGCATCCGTGGGTGTTGGTCGGTTTCACCGCGTTCCTCTGCCTGGTCCCGCTCGCGATCACCTCCACAGCGGGATGGGTCCGTCGCCTCGGCGGTAAGCGGTGGCAGCGGCTGCACCGGTTGGTGTATGTCGCCGCGGCAGCCGGCGTGCTCCATTACTTCTGGCTGGTGAAGAAGGATGTGACTTTGCCCCTGGCCTACGGCGCGGTCCTGCTGGTGCTGCTGGGAAGTCGTATCTGGCTCCGGCCGAAGCGAGCGGCTGCAAGGCGCGGCCCCGCGACTGAAACTGAAATAGCCGGCTCCGCGTCTTGACCGGTATGCGGCAGCTCGCCTCCTTTCGCTCTGAGGTCCCGCCCCGTATTTTCCTGTCATGTTGACACTACTGCGCCGCAGCAGAGCCCTGGCCCTGGCCATGGTGCTCCTGGCGCCCGGCATTGCCGGGACCGCGGTGCAGTGGTCGCACTCCTGCCCGGCAGAGGGACAGGGCTCCTCCTCCGAGCATCAGCACCACGACTCCCAGGCGCCTCAGCCGGGCCCGGCGCAGGGCTGCGACTGCATCGGTTCCTGTAGCGCAGCAGCAGTCCTCGCCCCTCCCAAGGCCACCACCGTTGTGGCTTTGGTCGTTCGACCGGAGCGCCGGGTGGTCACCGCCCAGCCCAGCTTCGTTCCGGCTGCAAGTCCCGCCCATCTTCTACCGCCGGCAACCGCTCCACCCCTGTCCTGACTCGCATCGCTGCCTGATGGCTGCACGGCCCGCCTTTCGGTGCGGCCCGTGCCATGAGTCACTCACAACAGGGGTTTACCATGTTCACTGCTCGGCTAACCGCGTCGCTGCTGCTGCTGGTAGCGTGCGCCAGCGTGGCCGCGGCTCAGGAGACGGGCTCGATCATAGGGCGCGTGATCGTCCCAGGTGCCGATTCGGCGGGCGCGACGTCACTGCTGTCGCTGGATGACGGTGTCGTCAACGTTCAGACCGATGCGGCCGGGCGGTTCCATCTGACCGGCCTCGCACCCGGCAAGCACGTGGTGGTCGCCAAACGGATCGGCTTCGAGCCTGCCCGCCGGACCATCCGGGTTCAGGCGGGGAAGGCCGTCGCCGGTGGAGCTGGTACTGTCACCCAAGGCCCTCGAGCTGGCGGAGCTCACCGTCATCGGAACCCGCGCGGACCTGGAGGAGCGTCGGGCCCGGCTGGCGCAGGTGCCGGGATCCGTCGCACTGATCGAATCGGACCAGATACGGCGGACTCGCCAGGCCAATCTCAAGGACGTGCTTGGCTTCACGCCCGGGCGTGTTCGTGCAGCCCCGCTTCGGAGCGGCCGATGAGAGTCAGATCTCGATTCGAGGCTCCGGTCTTAGAAACAACTTTCACCTTCGAGGCGTGAACGTCCTGGTCAACGGGATGCCCTACCGTAACGCCGATGGCTTCACTGATTTCGAGTCGCTCGAGCTGCTGAATACGGAATCGATCGAGATCTACAAGGGAGGCAATGCGCTGCGGTACGGCGGCTCCACGCTGGGTGGCGCTATCAACCTGGAGACCAAGACCGGATATACTGCCGCTCCAGTCGGAGTGGTCGCCGAAGGGGGAAGCTTCGGATTCTTCAAGAGCCAGCTGTCGTCCGGCGCAAGGGTCGGGAAGCTGGACTATTTCGGCAGCTACACCCGAACGACGCTCGATGGCTATCGCGACTACTCCGCCCAAGGCCGCGACCGCGTCAACGGTCATCTCGGCTACGTGCTTGTCCGAGCGCACCGACGTGCGGGCGTTCTATTTCTTCGCTCAGGTTGACGAGCAGCTTCCGGGCGCGCTCACCGAATCCGAGCTGGAGACGACTCCAGAGGCCGCAAACCCCGTCAACCAGGCTGGGCAGTGGGGCAGGGACTACCACCTGCATCATCTAGGACTTCAGCTGCGCACGCAGCTTGGTGCCTAATCAGCGGCTGGAAGTCAGCCCGTACATGCAGTATCGAGATATCGACCACCCGATCTTCCAGGTCATCAACCAGCAGAGCCGGGATTACGGGGCCGAGGTTCGCTACGAGAATACTCAGCCGGCATTCGGCAACAGCAACCGCTTCACTCTCGGTGTGCAGCCGGCATGGCTCAGCATGGTCAACCGGCAGTTCATCAATGAGGCAGGGCAGCACGGTGCCTTGAGCAAGGAGCAGGAGGACGCAGCGGTAGGGCTGGCGCTGTACGCCGAGGACGCCCTGGCGCTCACATCCCGCCTGACGGCTGTTGCCGGCTTCCGGCTCGACCATTCCATCCGCAAGTCGCGAGACAAGTTCCTCTCTAATGGAGACCAATCAGACCACAGGGAGTTCAATGTCTTGCTGCCGAAGCTGGGCATGCTCTACGGACTGCCCTCAGTGCAAGGGCAGGTGTACGCCAACGTGAGCCGATCGTATGAGCCGCCCCTGCTGCTCGAGCTGAACAGCTTGACGGTACCGGGCTTCATCGACCTGGACGGTCAGGATGCCTGGCAGTTCGAGCTGGGTGTGCGGGGACGTGCGGGAGCCATCTCCTGGGACGTTGCCGCGTACAATGTGGAGCTGGAGAACGAGATACTGAACGTGAATGTCCAGCCATTCCCGAACGCCCCATTCACGGTCCCGACCTACCGGAACTCACCCCGTACCCGGCATTATGGCCTGGAGACCGGGGCCGAGTACCACTTCCGCAACGGTATCTTCCGGCGCGGGGTGGACGCGGATGACGCCCGACTTCGGCTGTCATACACGTTCGCGCAGTACCGGTTCATCAATGATCCCCAGTACGGAGACAACGCCATTCCCGGGGCGCCAGAGCATCACCTCCAGGCCGAGGTCCGCTATCAGCACCCTTCCGGGTTCTCCTTGGCGCCCAGGGTCGAATGGGTTCCCGCATCGTACTTCATCAACAGCTCCAACGACGCATCCAACGGGAGCTGGGCCACGATCGGTCTGCGTGCCGAGTATGCGATGGCTCGCATCGGGCTCACCGCATTTGCCGCCGGCGAGAACCTGACCGACACGAAGTACAGCGGGTCGGTGCAGGTGGACAATGCCACAGGCCACTCATTCGAGCCGTCCGACGCCAGAGCCTTCTATGTGGGAGTGAGATTGAGCAGATGACCAGACAGCCGCGTCACATCTCACTACAGCTCGGACTCGCTGCCATCGCCGTCTGGGCGGCCACCGCCTGCGACGGAAGGGAGCTTCGGGTTTCACAGATCGATACACCATCGGCCGGCGCTCCCCAGTCCGCCGATGCGGCACTTGCCATCGATCCTCGCTCCGGAGATCTGGTTCTCAGCTGGATCGAAGGCGACGGCCGCGTCTGGAGCTTGTATGCTGCCAGATCTGGTGACCAGGGGCTGGAGTGGTCCTCGCCGGTGCGGGTTGCCGGTGGTGCCGACCACCCGGATGAGGTGCATCCGCACGGCGAATCGTCCCCCCGACTTGTGGCAGGTCCCGCTGATCGCCTCGCGCTGGTGTGGCCCAACAGCATCAAGGTCGAGGGCAGAAAGTGGCCGGCCGCAATGCTTCGGTTCTCACGGTCCGCCGACGGAGGTCGAACCTGGTCGGCGCCGGTGACCCTGAATGACGACACGACGGGAGCGCTGGTGAGTCATCAGTTTCACGGGGCCTCGCTCGTGGGAGACTCGGGGCTGGCGGTCGCATGGCTGGATGAGCGGGGAGCGCCCATGCCAATCGCCGGCGGTTCGGACGGCCACGCGGAGCACGCTATCGAACCGGATGCACACATATACATGGTCGGTTCGGCCGACTTCGGCCGGAGTTGGGGCCCGAACCGGATGGGGTGGAAAGCCGCCTGCCCCTGCTGCCGGATCTCTCTGGCGCGTCGCATGGACGGACGCGCGGTCGCAGCATGGCGGCAACACTTTCCCGGCAACGTTCGCGACGTGGTAACGGCCACCATCTCTGATACCGCGGACGAGCCTCGGCGGGTCCATCCCGACGACTGGGCATATGCCGGTTGCCCGCATAGTGGTCCCGCTGTGGCAACGGGCTCTGACGGTGCCACGCATGTGGTCTGGTACAACGGGAAGCAGGGATCCACGGGCGTCTACTACGCCAGACGGGCACCAGGCCAGAGCACGGGGCCCGCGGTGTCGCTCGAGGGAGGGCAGGGGTTGGGAGTGGCCCACCCAGCGGTGGCCGCACTACCAGCCGGCGGAGCGTTGGCGGCTTACGATGTCTCTCCCGATGGGAAGCGAGGCATCCATCTCGCTCGGCTGGGGCCAAGCGGCCGGGTTGAAAGCCGCCGGGCAGTGACTGGCTCCGAGAACGGCAAATATCCCCAGCTGGTGGTTCTCAACGACAGTGTCGCGGTAGTTGGCTGGACCGGGGCCGCGGGAGACGCGCCAGTGCTGCGACTCGCTCGGGTCGACCTCAAGACCGGTCAGCGGTGAGCGGCACCCAATGAGCTCGATCCTTTCCACCTACCGCGGCCTCTACTTTTCCACTACTTTCCGCCCCCGATGCCCTCCCGGACGCCACTTCTCGACGAGCGCGCCATCGGCCGCACCCTGGCGCGCATGGCGAGCGAGATCGTTGAACGGAGCGGCGGCACCGAACAGCTGGTCCTGGTTGGAATTCAGCGACGCGGCGTGGAGCTGGCGGACCGGCTGAAGCGCCTCATCGATGGCGCCGAAGGCTCCCACCTCGCCGCGGGCAAGCTGGACATCACCCTCTATCGAGACGATCTGCAGACCATCGGTCCCCGGCCTGTCGTGGGGGAGACCCGGCTGCCTGATGTAGACGGCAAGACGGTCGTCATCGTAGACGATGTCCTGTATACCGGCCGCACGGTGCGAGCCGCCCTCGACGAATTCGCTGATTTCGGCCGTCCTCGCCGTATCCTGCTTTGTGTCCTCATTGACCGCGGTGGCCGCGAGCTTCCCATTCAGGCAGACATCGTCGGCACCACGGTGAGCACGACTCCGAAGGACCGGGTCGAGGTTCTCGTCTCTGAGGTCGATGGCCGGGATGCGGTCGAGCTGGTGCGGGCCGGTTGATGGTCCCGAGCCTGGGGAAGGACCTCGTCGGCCTGGAGCCGCTCACTGCCGAACAGATCCAGCTGATCCTCGATACCGCCGAGCCATTCAAGGAAGTGAGCGAGCGCGCCATCAAGAAGGTGCCCGCGCTCCGCGGCAAGACCATCGTCAACCTCTTCTTCGAGGCCTCAACCCGAACCCGAATCTCCTTCGAGTTCGCCGAGAAACGACTCTCCGCGGACACCGTGAATGTGGCAGCCGCGGGCTCCTCGGTGAGCAAGGGAGAGACGTTGGTCGACACCGCGAAGAACCTGGAAGCCATGCGGATCGATATGGTGGTGATCCGGCATGGGGCCTCGGGCGCGGCGCAGTTCCTGGGACAGCGCATCCGCTCCAACGTGATCAATGCGGGCGATGGCAAGCACGAGCATCCCACCCAGGGTCTGCTGGACATGCTCACCCTGCGGGATCGCTTTCATCGCCTGGCCGGGCTGAAGATCGCCATCTGCGGGGACATCCTCCACAGCCGAGTGGCCCGCAGCAACATCTGGGGTCTCACCAAGCTCGGGGCGGAAGTCGGGGTGTGCGGCCCGGCTTCGCTGCTGCCGCGGAATGTGAAGGATCTGGGGGTGACGATCCTTCCCCGCATCGAAGACGCCATCCAGTGGGCTGACGCACTCAACGTGCTGCGACTGCAGCTGGAGCGGATGGAGGGTGGGTTTCTCCCCTCCCTCCGGGAATACAATCGCGTCTTCGGCGTCACCAATGAGCGGCTGGCCCGCGCGCCCAAGGATCTCCTCATCCTGCATCCGGGGCCGATGAACCGCGGCGTGGAGATCGACAGCGACGTGGCCGATGGGCCCCACAGCGTGATTCTCCCGCAGGTGACGAACGGAGTGGCGGTGCGCATGGCCGTGCTCTATCTGCTGGCCGGCGGGTCGCCCGATTGGGCTCACGGCGGAGCCGAGGGTCCTTCGACAAGCTCAGGGCAAGGTCTGCCGCGACCGGAGCGAGGGGAGGGATGAGGCCCATTCTGATTCGCGGCGGCCGGGTCATCGATCCTGCGCGAAATGCGGACGGGGTGGCCGATGTCTTCCTCGAGAGCGGGAAAGTGGCGGCCGTCGGCCGGGATCTCGGCTCACCGGAGGGGGCGCTGGTGGTCGAGGCCGCCGGCAAAATCGTCACTCCTGGCCTCATCGACCTGCACGTGCACCTGCGTGAGCCGGGGCAGGAGGAGCTGGAGACCGTGGCCACCGGGGCGATGGCGGCTGCGGCCGGCGGTTTCAGCGCCGTGTGCGCGATGCCCAACACCGATCCGGTCACCGACAACCAGGCGGCGATTGGATTTATCGTCAGTCAGGCGCAGCGCGCGGGTAAGGCTCGGGTTTACCCTATCGGTGCCATCTCGCTAGGGCAGAAGGGACAGCAGCTGGCTGAGTTTGGTGAGCTGGTAGGCGCCGGCGCGGTCGCGGTCAGCGACGACGGCAAGCCGGTCGTCTCCAGCCACCTGATGCGAACCGCTCTGGAGTACGCGCGGACCTTCGGCATTCCGGTCGCCGATCACTGTGAAGATCCGACCCTCGCCTCCGGCGGCGCCATGCATGAAGGGATCGTGTCGACCCGCCTCGGCCTCAAGGGGATTCCGGCGGCCGCCGAGGAGATCATGGTGGCGCGCGATATTCTGCTGGCCGAACACACCGGCGGGCACATCCACCTCTGTCACATGTCGACCCGGGGCTCGGTCGAGCTGATTCGCCGGGGCAAGGAGAAGGGGATACGCGTCACGGCCGAAGCGTGCCCCCATCACTTTACGCTGACGCATGAAGCATGTGAGGGATACAACACCAACGCAAAGATGAACCCGCCGCTGCGGGAGCATGAGGACCGGGAGGCTATCCGGCAGGGGCTGCGCGACGGCACCATAGACGCCATCTGCACCGATCATGCGCCGCACCACTATGACGCCAAGGAGCGTGAGTTCGACAACGCGCCCAACGGCATTATCGGCCTCGAGACTGCTCTGGGCCTGGCGATCACCGAATTGGTGGAACCGGGCGTCTTGACGCTGCCGGCGCTGATCGACCGCATGAGCACGATGCCGGCCAGAATCTTCAATCTCCCCGGCGGTAGCCTTGCGCCCGGCTCGCCGGCTGACGTCCTGATTGCCGACCCGCGGGTGAAGTGGGTGGTAGACGCGAGCTGCTTCTTTTCCAAGAGCCGCAATACCCCCTTTGCCGGACGCCACCTGACCGGCCGGGCCGATACGACGATCGTCAGAGGACAGGTGGTGTTCGAGCGAGCTCGTTGAGATGCATCCGACGCGGAGGCTGTCGGGAGGCCACGACCGAATTAGATTTGTATCTGAGGGCGCGCTCACCTGGGGCTAGGACCACCTCACCACCAAGATCAGATTGACGCCCTAGAGCGGATGAGAGGAAACCCATCCTATGGCCAAACAGACCACGGATTCTGAAGCCACAATCGAAGCACTCCTGGAGCAGCGCTCCCAGTACGAGGAGTGGATCCTGCGCCTGGATACCTCGGGCGACAAGGCGTCGCCGGCGGTGCGCCAGCGGGTGCGGGGCGACTACGAGGCCAGGCTCGAGTCCGTTATGGAGCAGCTGCGGGGACGCAGCGCGGCAATCGCGGAGGAGCTGGAACGGCAGCACGCATCCCAGGCCGAGCTCGACCGCGAGCGGCGCAATGCCGAGGAGGCGTTAGCCGAGGCGGAGGTGCGGCACACCGTGGGTGAGTACACCGAGGATGAGTGGCGCCGGCTGAGTGAACAGAGCCGCAAAAATATCGAACAGCTGCGCAGCCGACTGCGGGGGATCGGATTGGAGATCACTCGGCTCACTGAGATCCAGGCAACGATTGCGTCTCCGCGAGGTGGGGCTCCAGCCGCCCCGCCGCCGCCGGCCCCACCTGCTCGGACGCCCAAACCGGAGATCATAGAGGAGTCGCCCTTCGTCACCCACCTCGCGGAGGAGCCGGGGCCGCTGGCGCCCACACCACCACCCCGTGCGGCGCCGCCTCCCTCGCAGGCCGATGAGCTCGCCTTCCTGAAGTCGGTATCCGACGAGCCCTCCCGGCCCGCGCGCCGATCTAGTAACCCGAGCATGCCGGCCGTGACGACCACATCGGCGCCCCGCCCGGCGGAACCCGCCCCAGCGCCGGCCAAGGTCGCTTCGGGAGTGGCCAAAACTCTAAAGTGCGGCGAGTGCGGGACGCTGAACCGTCCCACCGAGTGGTATTGTGAGCGGTGCGGCGCGGAGTTGGCCGGAGTCTAGAAGTGAGAGGTGAGAAGTAGCCAGTGAGAAGCAACTGCTCGCAAGCGTTTACGTTACAGATGATTATGCCATGACATTAAAGTGGTTTCTCAGGTCAGCTCCTGGGAACAACAAAGGGCGCCGCTAACTGGGCGCCCACCTGGATGCTCGCTTCACCTCGACTCTTACCTCTCACTTCTCACTTCTTACCGCCTACTTCTTTGTCGCGACCAGCTTGGCCAGTCGGCTCTTCTGTCGCGCCGCGGCATTCTTGTGCACGATGTTTTTCTGCGCCGCGCGGTCGAGCAGCTTCACGGCGTCGGCGTAGGCCGCAGTGGCTTCCGCACCGGTGGCGGCCCGCACTCTCCTGAGTGCCGTGCGGAGGGCGCTCCGCTGGGTGCGGTTCTGAACCGTGCGGGCACGACCTTGACGCATGCGCTTGGCGGCGGACTTAATACGGGGCACGGCTACCTCGGTATTGGAAAAGTTGCCCCCGGAACTGCTCCGGAAGGTGAGCTCGAAAAAATAGACGGCGACGCACGCAAGGTCAAGCGCGAAGCCATTTTGACTTGGCCTTATAGGACGTTTAACCTTCGGCGCCACCAACACGAGGCGGTCTCCCCTGGATCGACAGCTCGGCGATTTTGTTTTGGCCTTTCCCATGCTGGTTTTCGCCATGTGCGCTCATGAATATGCCCACGCGGCCATCGCCCTACGGCAGGGAGACGACACTGCATACCGCCTCGGCCGGGTCACACTCAACCCGCTGCCGCACATCGATCCTTTCATGAGCATCCTCCTGCCAGCGCTACTATGGTTCAGCTCGGGTGGCAGCTTCACCTTTGGCGGCGCGAAGCCGGTGCCGGTCAACTCGGCGAAGTTCCGCAACTATCGCCAGGGTGACATTCTGGTCTCGGCGGCCGGGGTGGTTACCAACCTGATCCTGGCTGTCGTGTGGGCAGGAGTGTTCGTCGTGGTTGGCCAGATCGGGCAGTCGTTTCCCGCCGCCGCGCCGGTGGTCGACACCGCCCAGCGGATGCTGGTCTACGGCATCTGGCTCAATCTGGTTCTCTGCTTTTTCAACTTGATTCCTGTGCCACCGCTGGATGGCTCGCATCTGTTGTACCACCTGCTGCCACCCAAGGCGGGCAATTGGTATCGCGGGCTGCAGCGCTTCGGGTACCTGCCCATATTCGTGCTGATGTTTCTGTTCCGGCCAGTGATGGCATTTCTCCTGACTCCCGCTTACAAGGGAATGATGCTCCTCCTTCAAGTCATCTACCCGTTTCGAGTGGGCCAAGGGTGGAACATCTTTCAGTCATGACCGCCATCGAGCCCATCACCCTGCCCGAAGCCCCCACGAGCGCGCTCGGCAGAGGCTCCGGCTTCGTGGTCGAGCTGGAGGCGTTTTCCGGGCCGCTGGATCTGCTGCTGCACCTGCTGCGAGAGGAGCAGCTGGAGATCGCCGACATCCCGATTGCCCGTATTGCGGACCAGTTCCTCCAGGCCGTGCACGAGCTGGGTCTCAATCAGGCGGCGGACTACCTGGACATGGCCAGCCGGCTGGTGCGGCTCAAGGCGCAGATGCTGCTCCCGCGCAACGTGGAGGACGATGGCTGGGAGGATCCCCGCGCCGAACTGGTGCGCCGACTCCTGGAGTATCAACAGATCAGAGAGGTCGCCGTGTGGTTGGGACGGGCGGCCGAGCGGCGGGCGGAGCAGCTGGTTCGGGGATACATGCCGCCGGCGCCGGCTCTCCCGCCGCCACCGCTTACGCTCAACCTGCTGGATATGCTCACCGCCGTGGACCGGGTCATCGCCGCGATCCCCTCGCCCGTACTGCACAAGGTGGTGGCACGCCCCCTCGATGTGGAGTCGGCCACCCGCCGAATCGAGGACTTGCTCGCAACCCATGACCAGATTCAATGGCTGGACGCGCTCGGCACTGGCGGAACTATCGTCGATGTGCTGTCCACATTGCTGGCACTTCTGGAACTGGCCAAGCGCGGCAGTCTCCGGTTGGTCCAACCCTCTCCTTTCTCTCCGCTGGTAATTGCCCGTGAGTCCCCTCGCACAGCTGCTTGAAGCGGCCCTGTTTTCGGCGTGCCGCCCTCTCACCGCGGACGAGCTGGCCACGCTCGATCCCGACGCCGGCCCGGCGGATGTCCGGGTCGCTCTGGAGCAATTGCGGGAGCACTATGACTTCAATCAGCACGGCGTCGAGCTGGTGGAGATGGCCGGCGGCTACCAGATCCTCACCCGGCCGGTCCACGCAGCGGCCATCGAGCGGGCGCAGTTTGCCGTCCGCACCCCCAAGCTCACCGCGGCGACGCTCGAAACGCTGGCCGTGATCGCCTACCGCCAGCCCGTCGGGCGGCAGGAAATCGAGGAGATCCGGGGCGTGTCGGCGGGGGGTGTGCTGCGCTCGCTGCAGGAGCGCGGCCTCATCGAGGTGGTAGGACGCAGTGAAGCGCTCGGCCGTCCCCTCCTGTACGGGACCACCCCCCTGTTTCTCGAGCTGCTGGGGCTCAGGGATCTGACTGATTTGCCCAAAGCCGAAGAGTTGACGATCGCGCTCCGGCCGCACCGCGCCACCTCCGAGGGGTCGGACGACGCCGCGGCGTACGTGGAGGCGGAGTCGTGAGCGAGATGCGGCTCCAGCGGGCGCTGGCCCGGGCCGGAGTCGCGTCGCGCCGGGCGGCGGAGAAGCTGATCGAAGAGGGCCAGGTCAGGGTCGACGGCAAACCCGCGGTGCTGGGCATGAAGGTCGATCCCGAGCGGCAGCGCATCACGGTAGGCAGGAAGCCCGTCAAGGTGCAGGAGCGCCGCTGGCTGGCATTTCACAAGCCGCTCGGCGTCGTCACCACCGCCAAGGACGAAGAGGGGCGGCGCACCGTCATGGACTTCATTCCCAATGCTTCCGCGCTCACCTACGTTGGCCGCCTGGACGTGATGACGACCGGTCTGCTCCTGCTCACGACCGACGGGGAGGCGGTGCACCGGTTGACGCATCCCCGTTACCGCATTCCGCGCCGCTATACCGCGCTGGTGCATGGACGTCCGCCCGCGGAAATAGCGGCTGCGGCCCGCGAAAAGATCGTGATCGACGGACGCGCGGTCGTCCCGAGCGAGGTGAAGGTTCGTCCCGGCAAGGACGGACGCAGCATCCTCGACCTGACGCTCGAGGAGGGCCGCAACCGGATTGTGCGCCGCTGGTGCGAAGCCTTGGGGCTCAAGGTCGAGCGGCTCGCGCGTCTCTCCTACGGGCCGGTCAGGCTGGCCGATCTGGCGCCCGGACGGTACCGGCCACTGACCCCGCGGGAGGAGGCGGCCCTGTACAAGGCCGTCCGGCTCGCGCCCGAAGGGGGTGAAACCGCAGACCCGGGGCGGGCGTCGGGAAGACAGTCCCGCCAATCACCAAGGAGCCATTCGCGTTGAGCGCCACGAAGCTGAGCCCCAAGCCAGCTGAACTGCTGCCGGTTCAGCGTATCCTGAAGGAAGTCTCGCGGCGCATCGTAGGACAGGATGCCATGGTCGAGCGCCTGCTGGTTGGGCTGCTGACCGGCGGACACATTCTGCTCGAGGGCGTGCCGGGCCTGGCCAAGACCCTGGCGGTTCGGACGCTCGCTGAGATCATCCACGCCTCCTTCTCGCGCATTCAGTTCACGCCCGACCTTCTGCCCGCCGACGTGATCGGCACGATGGTGTTCAGCCAGAAGAGCCAGGAGTTCCACGTCAAGAAGGGGCCGCTCTTTGCGCAGATCATCCTGGCAGACGAGATCAACCGGGCACCCGCCAAAGTGCAGGCCGCGCTGCTGGAAGGCATGCAGGAGCACCAGGTGACGATCGGCGGAACGACCTATCCGCTGGAGGAACCGTTTCTCGTGCTGGCAACGCAGAACCCCATCGAGAGCGAGGGCACTTATCCTTTGCCCGAAGCCCAGCTCGACCGGTTCATGCTCAAGGTGCGAGTCGGCTATCCCACGCGGGATGAGGAAAAAGACGTGGTCCTCCGCATGAGCGGCGGTCAGGAGATTACGGTCGAACGGCTGCTCGATCCCAAGGACATCCTGGCGGCGCGGGCAGCGATCAACGGCCTCTACATGGACCAGAAGGTGGTCGATTACATCGTGGACCTGGTGCGGGCCACTCGCGATCCCGGCCTGGTGGGTCTGAACGATATCAAGGCGCTCGTGGCTTTCGGTGGCTCGCCTCGGGCTTCGATCGCGCTGGCCCAGGCTGCCCGGGCCCATGCCTTCCTGCGGGAGCGGGCGTACGTCATTCCCGAGGACGTGCGGGCATTGGCTCCCGACGTGCTCCGGCACCGAATCGTCCTGACGTTCGAGGCCGAGGCCGAGGATGTCAGCACCGATGACGTGGTGACCCGGGTGCTGGGCGCGTTGCGGGTTCCGTGAAGGCGGTGAACAGAGAACGGTGAACGGTGAACGGGCCCGTCCACCCATGCCCCGTTCACTGTTTACTGTTAACCGTTCACGCTGTTAACCATCATGTCCGTCTCCCCCGAGATTCTCAAGCAGGTCAAATCGATCGAGCTCCGCACCCGGGGTCTCGTTGCCTCGCTGTTCGCCGGTGAGTATCGGTCCGTTTTCCGGGGCCAGGGAATGGAGTTCGCCGAAGTGCGCGCGTACGAGCACGGCGACGACTTCCGGTCCATCGATTGGAATGTGTCCGCCCGACTCGCGAGCCCCTACGTCAAGACTTTCACCGAAGAGCGGGAGCTCACCGTCATGCTGATCGTGGACCAGTCGGGATCCACCCGCTTCGGTGAGCCGGTGACCAAGGCGGGGCTCTCGGTGGAAATCGCGGCGGTGCTCGCGCTGGCAGCCGCGCACCACAACGATCGCGTTGGGGCGCTGCTGTTCTCGGACACGGTCGAGCGGGTCATCCCGCCGCGCAAAGGCCGCCGCCACGCCTTGAGGGTGATTCGCGATCTGGTTGCGTTTCAGCCGGCTGGGCGTCGCACCAACCTGGGCGCCAGTCTGTCCTATGCCAGCCAGGTGCTGCGCCACCGGAGCATCGTGGTGGTGCTCTCCGACTTCATCGCCGAAGGGTGGGAGCGTCCGCTGCGGCGGCTCGGGGCGCGCCACGAAGTCGTAGCGATCACCGTGGACGATCCCCGGGAGTACGAGCTGCCCGACTCCGGCTGGATCGAGATCGTGGATGCGGAGTCTGACCGCAGGCTCCTGGTTGATACCGGTAGCCGGGAAGTGCGGACACGGGTCGCGCTGCAGGCCCAGCGCCGCCGGGAAGAGCGGGCGCGAACCCTGGCGGCCGCCGGGGCCGACCATGTCCGACTGGAGACCGGACGTGACTACGCGATCCCGTTGCGGCGCGCCTTTGCTCGCCGGGCGCGACGGATCAATCGCGCATGACGGGCGTGCTGGTCGGAATGGTTCTGTTGCTGCAAAGTGCCGGACCCACCGTGGGCGATACTATCTGGCTCCGGCGGACGGTTCGCGTCCCGGCTGGGCATACCGTGCGGGCCGCCGAGTGGGAGCCCTCCGACCCGGTTCAGCTACTCGGCCGCGCGCGTGTCATGGCGACGGGGGACTCGGCCGAGATTGCGTACCCGGTGGTTCTCTGGCGACCGGGCCGACACACCGTAAGCCTGCCAGGTCCCCTGCTTCTGGGGCCCGGCGGAACGGTGGATTCCCTGGGGGACGAGCCGATGTCGCTGGACGTGCGCAGCGTTCTCCCGACCGTCCCACGAGACTCGTCCCTATCGCCTCAGCCTCCCGCCGCCTGGGTCCGGCGCAGCACCGTCAGCCTGATTCCGCTGGCGGCGCTGTGGCTGGTGACGCTGCTACTCCTGCTGCCCTTGCACATCTGGTGGCGAAGACGAGGTAAACCCACCCGCGCTTCCGCGGCGGTGCTCAAAGCCGGAGCATTGGAGGCGCCGCTCGCGCGCTGGGCCGACGCCGGCGAGCACCGCGCTGTGGCGAGCGTTGCTACGGCGCAGCTCCGGGCCGCGCTGGCCGAACGGGTCCCTGCGGCACACCCCGGGCTCGACACCGAGCGAGTACTCGCCGAGCTTGCGGCTGCCCGTCCCGATTGGCCGCTGGACGACTTTGGTTCAGTACTGCGCGGCCTCGACGATATCCGCTTCGGGGCCACGCCTCCGACTGAGGCACTCAGCCTCTCCCGCTCGAGCCTGGCGCTCCGGGACCGCGTGTTGCGCGACGCCGCATGACCTTTGCCCGTCCCTGGCTCCTGCTCCTGCTCCTCGCCTTTGCACTGTGGTGGTGGATCCGGCGACGCCGGCCGGCACCGGCCGCACGCTACAGTGACGTCACTCTCCCGGCCGCGGCCGTCCGCCGCGCCTGGTGGGTGAAGCTGCCACCGGCGCTTCGAGGACTGGCCCTCGCCGCGTTGGTGTTTGCGGCCGCGGGCCCCCGGATCGGCGGTGACACGGTGGAGGTCAAGCAGGAGGGGATCGCAATCGTTATCACGATCGACATTTCGAGCAGCATGCTGGCGGAGGACTTCGCCCCGTCCAACCGCCTCGAAGTCGCCAAGCGGCAGGCCGTGGGGTTCATCCGAGGGCGCACGGCCGACCGCATCGGCCTGGTCGCCTTTGCCGGCGAAGCGCTCACGCAGGTGCCGGTGACGCTGGATTATCCGGTGATCGAGCAGGCGGTGATGGATCTCAAGATCGGCAGCCTGGAAGACGGCACGGCCATCGGCAGCGGGTTGGCCACCGCGGTGAACCGCCTGCGGCGAGCACCGGACAAGTCCAAGGTGATCCTGCTGCTGACCGATGGCGAGAACAACAAGGGGCTGATCGATCCGCGCACTGCCGCCGCCACCGCCGCCGCGTTCGGGATCAAGGTATATACCATCGGCGTGGGTACGATCGGCGAGGCCCCGATCCCGACCGGGCGCGGCCTGGGCGGCTTCCGATACGAGCTGCTGCCGGTGCGCATCGACGAGCCTCTGCTTCAGGAGATCGCCCAGAAAACCGGCGGACGTTACTTCCGGGCCAAGGACAGCGAGGCGCTGAGCCGCATCTTCCGCCAGATCGACGCGCTGGAAAAGACCCCGATCCAGGTGACCCGCTACACTCGGTACGACGAGACGACCCGGCCGCTGATTCTCCTGGGGTTGGGTGCCCTCGCGCTGGAACTCCTCCTCGCGACCACCCTCGTGGTGCGGGTGCCATGACCTTCGACTCCCCGCTGGTGCTGCTGCTCGCCCCGGTATTGGCGGTGGCATTCGGGTGCGGTGCCTGGCTGGCGCGACGCCGACGCATCCAGCTGGCTCGACGATGGTCGCCATCGTTGGCCGGGCTGGCGCGGGCCCGGGGACGCTGGGCGCCGGCGGTGCTCGGAGTGGCCGCGCTGCTGGCTGTGGTCGGCCTTGCCGGCCCCCGCTCCGGCCGCAGCGAGGTGAAGGCCGAAACCCGCGCCTTGAGCCTGGTATTCGCCATCGACATCAGCCGTTCGATGTTGGCGGAGGATGTCGCGCCCAGCCGGCTTCAGAGATCAGCTCGAGAGGCGCGCCGCCTGATCCAGGATCTGGAGGGCGATCGGCTCGGCCTCATCGCCTTCGCCGGACGCAGTTACATCCTGGCGCCGCTCACCGTCGATGGGAGCGCCATCCGCATGTATCTCGACGCCCTGGATCCGGATCTCGCCAGCGAGGGGGGAACCAGCCTTGCGGCGGTTCTGAACTCAGGGTGCCCAGCTCCTCGGCGCCGCTACCGACGCGGCAGATCGGGTGCTGGTTCTGTTCACCGATGGAGAGACGCACGACACCCTGCCGGAGGCGGTGCGCGCAGCGGAGTCGTTGAAGGAAGAAGGAGTGCGATTGGTCGTAGTGGCCGAGGGGCGGGCACTGCCGACTCGAATCCCGCTGCGAGACTCCGCCGGAACCCTGCGGGAGTACAAGCAGGATGAGGAAGGCAATGTGGTCCGCACCCAGCGGCGGGACGATGTTCTCCGCACCCTGGTGGACGCGGCTGAAGGTACCCTGGTGCCGAACGAGCTGCCCGATCAGGCGGGAGCAGTTCGCGACGTCGTGGCGGCCATGAAGCGTAGCCCCTCCTCGGAGACCCGAACCACCGATCTCGTGCCCCGGGCCTGGATTCCTGCTCTGGCCGCAGCCCTCCTTCTCCTCGGCTATACGCTCGCCCGGCCCGGTCCTGCGCTGGTCGGCTTCGGCGGGCTCCTTCTCCTGTCGAGTCAGGCCGCGGCCCAGCGGCCGAGCTCCGGCTCGAAGGCCATGGCAGCGGGCGACGCGGCCGTGGCCGCCGCTGAATTCCTGAAGGAGGCTCGAGGCGACTCGCGTGACACCGGATTTTACAACGCCGGCACTGCCGCGTTGAATGCCGGTCGGTTCGAAGTGGCCCGGGGCGCCCTGAGTGAGGCCGCGAAATCACTCGATCCCGAGCTGAGGTATCGCGCGCTCTACAACCTCGGAACGGGGGCCTTGCTGGCGGCGGACCAGGACACCACCAAGCGTGATGAGCTGCTGGGGCAGGCGGCCGAGCGACTGCGCGAGGCGCTGCTTCTCCAGCCCTCCTCAGCTCGGGCGAAATGGAACCTGGAGCTCGCCCTGCGGCGACAGCCGCCGCCACCCTCCGGAGGGGGAGGTGGAGGTGGCGGCGCTGGCACGCCACCGCCGAGCGGCGGAGGTGGCGCACAGTCACCCGAGCCCAGCCGGCCCGAGCCTCGTGACCAGGGTCTCAGCCGAAGCCAGGCGGAACAGATCCTGAGCTCCATGGAACGGAGGGAGCGGCAGACCCGCGCGGAGCAGCAGGCGCGGCTCAAGGGCAGAGCCGGAGGAGGAATCAAGGATTGGTGATTGCCTTCCTGCTGTTCACGCTGTTGCAGGCACCCGAGCCCGAGCTTCACGTCTCGGTCGATCAGGACCGGATCGGCGTGGGTGAGGAGATCGTGTACACCGTGCGAGCGGTGAGCCGTTCGTCCGAGCCGATGAGCGTGACGGTGGCGCCGCTGAACGGCTTCGAGATCGTGGCTCGCAGTGAGCGCACCGAGGTGTCGTTCTCCGGTGGACCCACCCGCACCACGCTGCTGGAAATGCAGGCTCCGTGCTGTGAGGCCGGGCCGCTGGCAGGTTGGGCCGGCGCGCGTCGCGCAGGGTAACGCCACGGCGGAGGCTGGGGCGGTGACGGTGGATGTGGAACCGAACGCCGCGGTGTCAGCCGCCGCGCTCAACCCCCGGCTGCGATCCCTGCTGGAGCGAACTCCGCCGCCGCCGCGAGGCAAGGCCGGTGTGGCCCTGATTGTCTCGGCCGACACGGTGCAAGTCGGCGAGCAGGTGGACGTGGTCACCGCCGCCTGGTTTCCGCGCGACCTGAGGCTCCAGCTGCGGCGGCCGCCGGCGCTTCAGCCACCGGTCATCGACGACGTCTGGAGCTATCCTCAGGCGGCTCCCTCAGGCATCGCCGTCACACGAGAGATCGACGGAATCGCGTACGATCTCTTCGTGGCCCACCAGGTGGTATTTCCGCTCCTGCCCGGCACCATCGTTATTCCGCGCGCGATGCTGAAGTACACCACGCCGTTGGCCCTGCAGTTTTTCAGTCAGGAGGAGCGGTTCGCCCTCACCAGCCAGGCCGAAACGCTGGTGGTGCGGCCTCTGCCAACCGCGGGCCGTCCCGCCGACTTCAGCGGCGCGGTGGGGACCGGGCTTCGCGTCGAGCGGCGAATAGATCCTCCTGTCGGCCCACCGCGGTGAAGGTGTGGCGGTGGAGGTCATCATCTCCGGCCTGGGCAATACGGCGCTGTGGCCGCCGCCGGAGATCCGCTGGCCCAGGACCGCCCGAGCATACTCCGATCGGGTGGATGAACAGGTCGAGACTGCGCAGGGCAGGGTGGGAGGGGCGAAGACGTTCCGCTACCTGGTGGTACCCGACTCGGTCGGACCGCTGACGCTGCCCTCGGTGAACTACTCCTACTACGACCTCGCTACCCGCTCCTATCGCTCGGCCGGGCGTTGCCGCCGCCTCGCTCCCGGTGGCTGAAGGCGGGGAGTCGGCCGCGGCCGCGGCGTTGCCGCCCGGAACTTCTACAGGCCGGCGGGCCCGCCCTGGTGCACCGGATCGCCGGAGTGCTACCGGACTGGGTCTGGGTTGTGGTCATGCTACTCCCGCCTCTGGTGGTGTTCGGCCGCGGCTGGCGGCCCCGACGTCGAACCAGGCGCGTATTGCCTGAGACGGGTGGGCTGCGGGAAGCCGAGGAAGAGCTCGACGCGGTGGTGAGGGGACTGGTGCCGGATCCCGATCAGCGTTCGCGCGCCGGGTTGGCGGCAGCCGTTCGCGCCGCGGGCGCAGATGCCGATACGGCGCGGAGACTCGCCGCCGCTCGAGAACAGCTTCTCGCCCGCCGGTATGGTCGCGCGACCAGCTCCGCCGATGACGTCGCCCTGGCGGAGGAGGTTCACCAGGTGATCGGAAGATTGGGCGCCTCTCTCCGAGGATGGCGCAGCCCCGGAGCTGTCGCCGGCATTGCGCTAATCTGTCTCGCGGGCCGGTTGGTCGCTCAATCGCCTCCGCCCGAGAGGCTGTATGAAAGCGGCGCGCTTCGCGCCGCGGCGGAGGGATTTGCTCGCAGGGCCGAACTCGAACCGGAGGTAGCTGCACACTGGTACGATCTCGGGGCGGCGTATTACCGGATCGGTTTGAAAGGACACGCAGCCGCGGCGTGGCACCGGGCCCGCCGCCTCGATCCCCGAGAGCCTGCCATCCGGCGGGCGCTGAGGCTCACGCCGCCGCCCGATGTCGCATCGGCACGCTGGACCTGGGCGCCTCCGGTTCGCCCCGAGGAGCTACTCCTGGCCGGTGCGTTGGGTTGGCTGGCCGGGTGGATTGGCTGGGTGTTGCGGCCTCGGCTCAGGGACCGGTGGGCGGTACTGCTGCTCTTTGCCGGCCTGAGCACGGCCGCTGGTCTCGGCCTGCGCGCCTGGCACCGGCGCCCCCTCGGTATTCTCCTCGATCAGACCACGCTGCGGGTCTCGCCTCATGGCCTCGCTCCCGCAATCGGGCCCCTCGACTCAGGCGGCGCGGTGCGAATTCTCCGTACCCGGCCGGGCTGGACCCTGGTGCAGGCCTCGGGTTCCAGAGAAGGGTGGGTGGCTTCGGACGCCATCGCCTCCATCGGCGGATAGATTTCTCCGATGGCTCGCCGTATTGCAATCCTCCCTGATGCCGTCGCCGACCAGATCGCCGCGGGCGAGGTGGTGGAGCGTCCCGCCTCGGTGGTGAAGGAGCTGGTCGAGAATGCACTCGATGCGGGTGCTCGCCATGTGCGGATCGAGCTGGAGAACGGCGGCAAGGTCCTGATTGCGGTGAGCGATGACGGAACCGGGATGGGTCGTGAGGATGCCGTCCTGGCCCTGGACCGGCACGCCACGAGCAAGGTCCGCAGCGCCGCCGATCTGGTGGGAGTCGCCACCTTCGGATTCCGCGGTGAAGCCCTTCCCGCCATCGCATCGGTCTCCCGCCTGACCCTCACTACCTGCGACGGCGAGAGTGAGGGATCCGACCTCAGCGTCGTAGGCGGGCCGGCTGGAGCGAGTCGCGGCCGCAGCCCGGCAGCGCGGAACCACGGTCGTCATTCGTGGTCTCTTCTTCAACACTCCCGCCCGCCGGAAATTCCTGCGTTCGGCGGCCAGCGAGACCCGCGCCGCGCACGAGACGGTCGCCACGCTGGCCCTCGCCCATCCGGAATCCGGCTTCGAGCTTCACGTGGACGGCACCTGCAGGCTGGCGGTTCCGGCCAGCCAGGAATCTGCCGAACGGCTGGCAGCCGTCTGGGGGCGGGAGCTGGCGGGCACGCTGATTCCGGTACAGTACGCCGCCGGAGCCTTCCAGGTTCGTGGGTATGTGCAGCGGCCTGGCGACGCACAGCCCACCGGCCGCCGAACCCAGCTTTTCGTCAATGGGCGGCCGTTCCGGGATCCGTTTCTGATCCGCGCTGCTGAAGCGGGGTACCGCGCCGCCATTCACCCCGGCGACCGGCCCAGTGTGTATCTCCAGATCGGTGTTGCGGCCGAGGATGTCGATGTGAACGTTCACCCGGCCAAGCTGGAGGTGCGTTTTCGTGACCGGATCGGCGTGGAGCGGGTGGTGGAGGAGGCGGTTCGCTCCGCCCTGGGTGCGCTGGTCGCGTCTGCATCGGTCGGAGACTGGCGGCCTCTGCCGGTAGCGGGCGGGAGCGGGATGTGGGCCGACCAGGCGCGGGCCTTGCTCGATCCCGCGCCCTTGTTCGCTTCCGATGATCAGGACCTGTCGCGCGGAGAAACCCCTGACCCCGGGGCCGGCTTTCAGGTGCCGCTGGTGCAGGTCTTCGACAGTTACATCCTGTACGAGGGACCCGACGGGGTCATCATCGTGGACCAGCATTCCGCCCACGAGCGGGTGCTCTACGAGGCCGTGATGCTGCAGCTCCGCGGCGTGGGCGCGCCCGCTCAGCGGCTGCTCCTGCCGCTCACGCTGGAGCTGACCGACGAAGAGCTCGATGCCTTCGAGGCCCATGGCGCCGAGCTCCGGTGCGTCGGGTTCGAGGCGGAGCCGTTCGGGGGCCGCACCGTAGTGGTCCATGCGGTGCCCACACCGCACCCGCGTTTCGACGCGGGGGCGTGCTTCCGCGAGATGGTGGCCGACCTGGCGCGCGGGCGCTTCGGCGGCTGGGCCAACCGGTTGGAGCGCTTTGCTGCCACCTACGCCTGCAGAGCAGCCGTGAAAGCGGGTGATCGGCTCGGGGAAAGGGAGATGCGCGAGCTGCTCCTGCGGCTCTTCAGCACCGACCTGCCGCCCCACGACGTGCACGGGCGCGCTACGATCGTCCAGCTCCCGCGCGAGGAGTTGGAGCGCCGATTTGGCCGGCGGTAGGGTTCCGGTGCTGGTGGGGCCAACAGCGGTCGGCAAGACCGCCGTTGCTGTGGCGCTGGGGGCGCACTGGCCACTGGAAGTCATCTCGGCGGACTCACGTCAGGTCTATCGCCGGCTCGATATCGGCACGGCAAAGCCCACGAAGAAGGATCGAGCCCGGGTGCCCCATCATGGTATCGACCTGGTGGAACCCGGTACCCGCTACAGCGCCGGGCACTTCGCCCGTGACGGCGTCGGCTGGCTCAGATGAAATCCGTGCGCGCGACAAGCTACCGGTGGTGGTCGGTGGCACCGGCCTCTACGTGCGCGCGCTCGCGGAGGGCCTCTTCGCCGAGCCCCTACTCGATTCCGGTATGCGCCGCTCCCTCGATGCGTGGACGGCGCGGCTCGAGGCGATCGAGCTGCTCCGGTGGGCCGCGCGGCTGGACCCGGGCTTTCGCGGTGGCGGCCGGCAGCGGGCGGCGCGGGCCATCGAAGTGGCGCTGTTGACCGGACACCCGCTTTCCTACTGGCAGCAAGCCGCGCGAGCTCGGGGAGCACTCGACCCGTGGTACATTGTTCTGACTGCTCCTCGCCCGGTGCTCCACCAGCGCATCATCCGCCGGGCCGAGGAGATGGTACGCCGGGGGCTGATTGAGGAAGTGGCGGCGGTTCTGGCGGAGGGGCATGGCCCCCACACACCCGGACTCGATGGCATCGGCATTCGTGAGGCGGTCGAGTACCTGCACGGTCTGAGGGCTCGGGATTCGGTGGCCGAGGCGATCGCCATCGGAACGCGCCAGTATGCCAAGCGACAGCAGACCTGGTTCCGTCACCAGCTGGCCGGCAACGTCGTGATGCTGGATGCTACCCGTCCGCCGGAAAAGCTCGCGGCTGAGATCGCGGCGCTGTGGGGGAGAGGTGAGAGTAGATTAGGAGCTGGGAGCTGGGAGCTGGAGCGGGGAAACGAGACCGTTGCGATGTAGAGTACCATGCCTGAGGAATGACGACCATGCTGCACCATGCCGTCCCAGTTCCTAGCTCCCCGGTTCTGGCTCCTGACTCGCAGCTCGTAGCTCCATGAAGATCGGCATCACCTGCTATCCCACCTATGGTGGATCTGGCGCCGTCGCCACCGAGCTTGGTCTGGAGCTGGCACGCCGGGGCCATGAGGTGCACTTCATCACCTACGATTCTCCATTCCGGCTGCGGGGCTACAGCGAGCGGGTCTTCTTCCATCAGGTGGAGACCCGCATGGGACGTTACCCCCTCTTCGATCATTTCCCCTACACGCTGGCACTGGCCTCCAAGCAGCACGAAGTCGTGCTTCGCGAAGAGCTCGAGTTGCTGCATGTGCATTACGCCATCCCGCATGCCACCACGGCGTACCTGGCCCGCGAGATGTTGAAGAACGAGCGATCCCTCCGGATCATCACCACGCTGCACGGGACCGACATCACGCTGGTGGGTCAGGAGTCGAGCTTCTACGCCATCACGAAATTCTCCATCGAGCAATCCGATGGGGTAACCGCCGTCTCCAACTACCTGCGGGAGGAGACCTACCGGGCGTTCGGGTGCGGCACCTGTGATGTGAGGGTGGTGCCGAACTTCGTGAACCTCCAGGAGTACCGCCCGGGAGAGCCGGGGTGCCGGGGGAAGGTGGCGCCTGAAGGTCACAAGGTGGTCACCCACGTTTCGAACTTTCGGGAGGTGAAGCGGGTCAAGGACGTGGTCAGGGTATTTGCCCGTATCCGCCGGGCCATGCCGGCTACGCTCGTCATGATCGGAGACGGGCCCGAGCGGGTGGATGCGGAAAACGAAGCGCGTGACCTCCTGGTAACCGACGACGTGCGGTTCCTCGGCCGGCTGGATTCGGTGGCGTCACTGCTCCAGGCCAGCGATCTCTTCATTCTGCCCTCACAGACGGAGTCATTCGGCCTGGCCGCACTGGAGGCCATGGCCTGCGGCGCCCCCGTGGTGGCGAGCCGGGCCGGCGGCCTCCCCGAGGTCATCGACGACGGGATCAACGGCATCTTGGAGCCGGTCGGGTCGGTGGAGGCGATGGGCCGGCGGGCGGTGGAGCTGCTGCGAGATCCGGAGAAACACGCTGCGATGCGCACCGCGGCGTTGGCCAAGGCCGAGCAGTTCTCAGCCAACCACATCGTGCCAATGTATGAGGCCTTCTACCGCGAGGTGCTCGGTTGAGGCGGCCAAGTGTCGCCTGAGTTGTTGCTGAAGGCCGCCCTCCTGGGCCTCGTCGAAGGGGCCACCGAGTTCATTCCGGTTTCGTCGACGGGACATCTCATCGTCGCCAGCCACTGGCTGGGCCTGGTGGATGAACGGGCGAAGACATTCGACATCTTCATTCAGTTGGGTGCGATTCTGGCGATCGTCTGGATCTATCGGATTCGCCTCACGCAAACCCTGATGCGCGCTCGACAGGATCGGGCCAGCCGCCGGTTCGTCGTGAACCTGGTCATCGCCTTTCTGCCGGCGGCGATCGTCGGCCTTTTGACCCACGACTGGATCAAGAGCCGCCTCTTCAACCCGGCTGTGGTGGCGGTGGCACTGGTGCTGGGAGGTGTCATCATCCTCCTGATCGAGCGATGGTCGCCGGCGCCGGCCATAAATGATGTCAACGACGTGCCGTCGCGCACCGCTCTCGGCATTGGCCTGGCCCAGGTTCTGTCGCTGGTTCCCGGGACATCCCGATCCGGCGCCACGATCATGGGCGGCTATGTCCTGGGGCTGTCCCGCATCGCGGCGACCGAGTTCTCTTTCTTCCTGGCAATACCGGTGATGCTCGCTGCGACGACGTATGACCTGGCCAAAAGCTGGGCCGTCCTCACACCCGGCGATATCCCCATGTTCACCGTGGGCTTCATCGTGTCATTCGTATCCGCCGTGATCGTGGTCAAGGCGTTCCTCGCCTACGTTTCCGGCCATAGCTTCGCGGTATTCGCGTGGTATCGCATCATCTTCGGGCTTCTACTGTGGTTCACGCTATGAGCCCGAGGGTCCACTACTTTGAGCGCGTCAGCTCCACCATGGATCTGGTGCACCAGCTGGCGGGGGACGGCGCGGAAGCGGGAACTGCGGTCATCGCCGGTGAACAGCTGGAGGGGCGGGGGTCCCGGGGCCGCTCGTGGCATTCACCACCGGGCGGATTATGGCTGAGCGTTCTGTTCCGGCCGCCGACACTCGAGGGCCTGGAGGTGATGAGTCTTCGCGCCGGTATGGCAGTAGCCGGCGCCGTCGATGCCGTCGTGCCCGAGACGCTGCAATTGAAATGGCCGAACGATCTCATGCTCCGGGGTCGCAAGGTCGGTGGCGTGCTCTGCGAGGCTCGCTGGCAGGGCGACAGCCTCGGCTGGGTCGCCGTCGGTGTGGGAATGAACGTGCGCAATCGTATCCCGGATGAGCTCACCTCGGTGGCCACTTCGCTTGGCGCGGACCAGCCGGAGCTGACGCCGGAGATGCTGGCGCCCCGGGTCCTGACGGCTCTCCGCGAGCTCGAGCTCGGCCGCGGGCAACTCTCGAGCCCGGAGTTGAAGCAGTTCGCCGTTCGGGATTGGCTTCGAGGCCGGGTCATCCGCGGGCCCGTGGCCGGCACGGTCCGGGGACTCTCCGAGGACGGAGCCCTGCTCGTGTTCACGACAGCCGGGACTGATATCTCGCTCCGCAGTGGCTCTGTGGAGCTCGCCGACTCTTACACGGCCGGGACCTCCGATCATGCTGCTCACGCTCGACATCGGCAACACTGAGATCACGGTCGGGCTTTTCCAGGGCACCGATCTGGAAGCTCACTGGCGTCTGACCACCAACCCCGACCGCACGCCGGACGAGTGGGGCAGCGCCATCGGGGGGTTCCTGGTTCAAAGCGGACACTCGCCCAACGAGGTTCGCGCCGTCTGTCTCGCGTCGGTCGCGCCGGCTACGACGCAGAGTGTGGTGGAGGGAGTGACCCTTTCTACCGGCTGCACTGGGGTGGCCGTCGACGCGCGCTCCCCACTACCAGTGGTCCTCGACGTGGACGAGCCGATGACGGTCGGGGCCGATCGCATCGTCAACGTTCTGGCGGCGGTCGAACTGTTCCGCGCCGACAGCGTGGTGGTGGACTTCGGCACCGCGACGACATTTGACTGCGTCACCGCCGATGCGCGGTTCATCGGCGGCGCCATCATGCCGGGACTTCGCACCTCCGCCGATCAACTCACCCGCCGTGCGGCCAAGCTGCCTGCCACGGAGCTGCGGGCCCCAAGCCGCGTCATAGGCCGGCGTACCGAGGAGTGTATTCAGGCCGGCGTGCTCTTCGGCGCTGCCGACGCCGTGGATGGAATGGTCCGCCGGATCACCGCGGAGTGGCCCGGGGGGCATCGTCCCCGCGTGGTAGCTACCGGAGGTCTCGCCGCCGTCATCGCTCCGCTGACCACGACCATCGAGCTCACCGATCCCGATCTCACTCTGCGGGGACTGCGTATTGCGGCCGGGCACCTTGGCCTGGAGTGGTAACGCCCGCGCGCAGGGCAGGCTATCGCCTGTTCGGCCCCAACTTTGATTACCTGCTGCATACACGGCCTGCCGAGTGGCCGGTCATGGCGGCACACACCCTCGTTGGATACCTGCTGGCCGTCGGTCTGCACGGCGGCCTGAACGGGGAACGGCTGGGGGCCGCCATGCTCGGACTCGGTCTCTGGGTCGTGTGTCTCAACGGTGGCACCCTGGCGCTCAACAGCGCGTACGACCGCGACGAGGATGACATCGCGTATCTGAGACGGCCCCCTCCACCCCCGCGGCACCTGGCGGGTTTTGCCGTCGCTCTCATGCTCACGGGTCTGTTGGGCAGTCTTGCACTCCCCATCGGTTACCGGCTCGCCTATCTGGTCTGCATGGTACTCTCGGTGCTCTACTCCGTCCCACCTTTCCGTTTGAAGTCGGTCCCGGGCGCCGATTGGCTCATCAACATGTGGGGGTTCGGCACGCTCACTCCCTATGCTGGATGGGCGGCTACCGGTCTGCCGTTGCGGCCCGCGGCGTTATTCATCCTGATCGGCTTCGGTCCCCTGTTCGCCGCCCTGTATCCTCTCACACAGATCTACCAATTCGAGGAGGATGCCCGCCGCGGAGACCGCACCCTCGCCCGAACTCTGGGAGTCAAACGCAGCTTGCTGGTATCCATCGGGGGCGCGGTGCTCAGCTTCGCGCTGTTTGCCACTGCGGGGAAGCTCGCCGGTTGGGGACCGGACGAAAGCTGGCGCTGGGGTGCGGTGGCGGTCAGCGCTGCGGCCTGGGGAGTGCTGCTGTTGCGGTGGCTCCAGCAGCACCGCCAGATGACGGCACGAGAGCACCAACGCGGGATGTACCGGGCGCTGGGTGTCTGGGCTCTGACCGACATTGCCGTGGTGCTTGCCTGGGCCACCTGACCCTTGGCCGGGCAACGGCGGCCCCGGTATACTTTGGAAACCTCCCCCCTCACCGGAGACGGCATGAGCTCGACGGCGGAACTGAAGGGCGAGTACGACCTTACTCGGGTGCCCATGATTGTGCAGGGCGCGGTCAAGCTGGGGCTGCTGGAGAGCATCCTGGTGCTGCTTTTCGCGCTGGCTTCCCGTTTCCTGGCCGGCATCGCGGAGCTCTTCGTCTGTGGAGTCGTCCTGATAGCCGGCCTGGCGGCCGTCACCCTGCTTCCGGGACTGTGGACCCGGGCCCGTACTATTGAAGGGATTGCGGGGGCCGCCGGCATCGGTCTCGCAGCGACAGGCGTGTTCCTTCTGGTGGATGTTACGCTGCTCCAGAACATCGGCACCTACACCAATCGATGGTACGAGATCGGTGGCGGCAGCAACTGGTGGTATCACCCGGTGTGGTGGATGGTTGGGACATTCCTTCCGTGGCTCGGTGCCTGGATCCTGGCTAACCAGACGGTCCGCGCTGGCCGTCCCGCGCCGCTGATCGGCTTTGCCATCGCTGTGGGGGCCGCCATTGTAGTGGCTGCCGTCGCTGTCGTAATTGGGTTTCCCGGTGCGAGGTGGACCCTTCCCACCTTTGCCATCGCCTTCCTTCCGGGGCTGATCCTGGCAACTGTCCTCACTGCCGTGGGGGCGCGCCGCGCCTAAGCCGATGCGTTGGGTCCGCCTCCTCTTCCGCATCTTCGGATGGCTGCTCACGCCCTTCCTGGCGTGGGCAGCTTCATTTTTCGGAGCTGTAGTGGGTGCGTTACTTGCACTGAACCTGGACGACCCGGTCCGGGGACTGGCCGTCACGGCTGTGTGCGGTGGCATCGCCGGATTCACCTGCCTCATCGCCTGGTTGCACTTCCTCCGTCGGTCGCCGGAGATCCGGGAGGTGCTGGCGGTAACGGAAGACGGCACGCCGGATACCACGGAATTGGAGATCGAACCAGTCGATGAGCTGTCGGCGGCGGCGCCGCAGAATCCCGAAGCCTCGCGTGCCGGCACGTAATACCGGCCGGAGCTTCCCTTGGCTCCTCATTGTGGCTGGGGCAATCGCCCTCCCGGCGTGCACTGCCCCGGCGGCAGACCGCTCCCCCCGGGGTGCCACAGAGATCACCGCGCGCACGGCGGATTCGCTGGTGCTCACCACCCCGGGCGGTGCGCAGGTCTGGTTCACGCTCGCCCGAAGCGCAACCGGGGCCGGCGGTCAGGCGTGCGTGGAACGCGGGCTGGAAATCCGCGGCCAGGGGAGGAAAATCCCAGTGCCACTCTTGTACACCCGTGTTCCTCCAGAACTGGTGAACGATTCGACCATGCGCGCCATCCTCTGGACTCACTGTCAACCTGGGGACGCATATCTGGTGAACCTCCGCAGTGGTCAGCCGGTGCGCGACGACGGGAAGCAGGCCTCATGATTGCGCCATGGCTTCGGGCGCTGCTTGCCTCCGTCTCGCTGAACCTGCTGCTGCACCTCGCGACTACCCTTCATGCGCAGGATGTCGAGGCCAGGATAGGGCGGTTCTACGATGGAGGCGGCTGGGCGTCGTACCGGCTCGGTGTCACGCGTCCGCTGGGCGGGATCTTTCGCTATCAGGTGCACGCCGATGTGCTGCGCGGCGTAGACGGAATCGGCGGCTTTGCGGGTCCCGGGATGGACCTGACTGCATTCAGAACCGGTCCGGAAGGACCGTATCTGGTGGCCGGTGTAAGCGGTGGGCTGGGATCGGAGCATTCCAGCAGCTATAACGACTTCTGGGGCTCCTGGTCGGCTGGAGCCGGGTACGACGTGTCTCCGCTGTCGTTTCTCTCGCTCGGCCTGGAGGGACGCTGGCGACAAGTATCGCTGGGAAGCCAAAGCGGTTTCGAGGGCGCATTAGGGCTGGCGTTGCATCTGGGTGGCAGGGGCGAGCCTGGCCCCCGGGTGCCACCAGGCAGTGTCGAAAGCTCGAAACCGACCACTCCGGCGGCGGACGCTCCACCGGCCCGTCCGCCCCAGAATCTGAACGACTCCATCATCGCGACGGCCACCGAGGCGATGGGCCGGCCTTACACCTACGGCGGTACCGGCGAGGATGGCGAGGGCTTCGATTGCTCGGGCCTGATCCAATACTCCTATGCCAAGCACGGAATCGCCCTGCCTCGGCGAAGTACGGACCAGGCCAGAGAGGGAAGAAAGATCGAGCGGAAGCTCAAACTACTGGCCCCCGCCGATATCCTCACGTTCTCGAATCGCGGCGGCCGGGTAAGTCATGTGGGATTGTACATCGGCGATGGGCGCTTCATCCACAGCGCTACCCGCGGAGTGCAGGTGAGCGTGTTGAGCCCGGACGATCCCTATGGCCGCTGGTGGTACAAGCGCTGGGTCGGCGTCCGGCGAATCGTCAAATGATCCCCCGCGGCTGTCGCCCCATTCTGTAACCTCTCCCGGCTAGCCGAGTTGCCCTGGACCTCCTGATAGCCCGCCTTGACAGGCGGGGGCAACCCTATATCTTTTCGGTCTTAGCACTCTCGCTGCCCGAGTGCCAAATGAATCAAACGCAAGTACTTAGAACGTTTAACACCCACGTCGTGGAGGTCGCACACATGGCAACTGCTACCAAGGCTAAGCCCACCCTGAAGCTCCAGCCCCTGGAAGACCGGGTCGTCATCATGCCATCGGACGAGGCAGAGACGATGCGCGGAGGTCTGTACATCCCCGACACGGCCAAGGAAAAGCCGACGCAGGGAGAAGTGATCGCTGTGGGCCCCGGCCGGGTCGAAAAGGGTCAGCGGATCGCGATGGACCTCAAGGTTGGCGACAACGTGATCTACGGTAAATACAGCGGCACGCCGTTTCAGCTCGGCGGCGATGAAGTCATCATCATCAAGGCCTCCGACGTTCTGGCGAAGATCAGCTAAATCGAACCCGTGGAGGAGACCGGCTCAGCCGGCTCAATCCACATCCATCAGGAGATCAAGACATGGCAGCTAAAGAGCTTCTCTTCAACACCGACGCTCGCTCCAAGCTCAAGAGGGGCGTGGACCAGCTTGCCGAGGCGGTGAAGGTCACCCTCGGTCCCAAGGGCAGGAACGTCGTCATCGACAAGAAGTTCGGCTCACCCACCGTCACCAAGGACGGTGTGACTGTGGCGAAGGAGATCGAGCTGAGCGATCCGATCGAGAACATGGGCGCGCAGATGGTCAAGGAGGTTGCCACCAAGACTTCCGATCTCGCGGGCGACGGCACCACCACGGCCACGGTTCTGGCCCAGGCCATCTTCCGTGAAGGCTTGAAGAACGTCACCGCCGGGGCCAACCCGATGGAGCTGAAGCGCGGTATCGATCGCGCCGTCGAGGCTGTGGTCGAGCAGCTCCGGTCCATCTCGGTTCCCACCGCGGGCAAGAAGGAGATTGCCCAGGTCGGCACCATATCGGCAAACAATGACAAAGAGATCGGGAACCTGATCGCCGAGGCTATGGAGAAGGTCGGCAAAGACGGCGTCATCACGGTGGAAGAGGCCAAGGGTCTGGAGACCACGCTCGAGACGGTCGAGGGCATGCAGTTCGACCGGGGTTACCTGTCGCCCTACTTCGTCACCGATCCGGAGAAGATGGAGGCGGCTGTCGAGGATCCTTACATTCTGATCCATGACAAGAAGATCTCGGCCATGAAGGAGCTGCTGCCGCTGCTCGAGAAGTCGGCGCAAAGTGGGAAGCCGCTGCTCATCATTGCCGAAGATGTCGAGGGTGAGGCGCTTGCGACGCTGGTCGTCAATAAGCTCCGTGGCACGCTGAAGGTCGTCGCCGTCAAAGCGCCGGGCTTCGGTGATCGGCGCAAGGAAATGCTCCGCGACATCGCCGTCCTCACCGGTGGCCAGGTGATCTCGGAAGAGCTGGGCTTCAAGCTGGAGAACGCCACGCTCAACGATCTGGGTCGCGCCAAGCGGATCGTGGTCGACAAGGACAACACCACGCTGGTGGACGGCCGGGGCAAGCCCGACGACATCAAGGGCCGGATCGCCGAAATTCGCGGTGCTATCGAGAAGAGTACGAGCGATTACGACCGTGAGAAGCTGCAGGAGCGGCTGGCCAAGCTCTCCGGCGGCGTAGCCGTGATCAACGTAGGTGCCGCCACCGAGACCGAGCTGAAGGAAAAGAAGGCCCGGGTCGAGGATGCGTTGCATGCCACTCGCGCAGCAGTCGAAGAGGGCATCGTCCCCGGCGGTGGCGTAGCGCTGGTGCGGGCGCAGGCGGCGCTGGAGAAGGTCAAGGGTACCGAGGACGAGAAGATCGGCGTCGACATCGTCCGTCGTGCGCTCGAGGAGCCCATCCGGATGATCGCGCAGAACGCCGGAGCCGAGGGCTCGATCGTCGTGGCGCGGGTGAAGGAGTCGAAGGACAAAAACTTCGGGTACAATGCCGCCAACGATACCTACGAGGATCTGGTCAAGGCCGGCGTCATCGACCCGACCAAGGTAACTCGCACCGCACTCCAGAATGCGGCGTCTATTGCGGGGCTCCTGCTCACCACCGAATGCGTGGTAGTCGAGAAGAAGGAAGACAAGCCCGCGCCGGCCGGACCTCCGGGCGGTGGCATGGGCGGAATGTACTAGAGCGGCCAAACTTAGAGCGGGGCGGTTTCCGCTCTAAGTTAGCTGCCGCTCTTGTATCCTGAGCGTAGCGAAGGATCTAGCTCAAACGCCCCGGTTTTTCCGGGGCGTTTCTTCTTTCAGGCCCACGCGCTAGCTTGGAACCCCGCTATAACATCCCTCGCTCACGGAGGCCTCCATGACCAGCATCTTGACGCGAGCGCTGTTAGCAGTCTGCCTTGCGCTGCTAACCCTGGGCACTTCGTCCGTCGCGCAGCTTCCCACCATAGATGAAGCCATTATCGGAGAATCTGATCCGGTCACCCCCGAGATCAGCACGGCGCAGCTCCGTAAACTCCTGCACGCGGGCAAGACCCCGATCCTCGACGTACGATCCGCCGAGGAGTACGCCCTGGCTCATATCCCCGGCAGCCTCAACTTCTACGAAAAGGAGCTGGAGCATGTACTTAAGGCCTATCCGGCCCGTGATGCGGCCCTGGTTCTGTATTGCAATGGGCCGTACTGCGGCAAATCAAAGCGTCTGTCGGAAGAGTTGAAGAAGAACGGATACACGAATGTACGCCGGTATCAGCTCGGTCTTCCGGTTTGGCGGGCTTTGGGCAACACCGTGCAGACCGACTTGAGGGGCGTGCGTTACGTACTTCATGGTGATCACACTGCTGTGTGGGTGGACGCCAGGGCAGCGCGTGATTTCGCTGCCGGGAGTTTGCCCGGGGCGGTCAACATCAGCAAGGGAGAGGCCGAAAGCGCGAACGAGGATGGGCGCCTTCCCAAGAAAGACAAGGGCACTCGGGTGATCGTGTTCGCCGATTCACCGGAAGTTGCTCGCGTCGTTGCCGAGGAGATTGCCCACAAGGCGTATTGGAACAGCAGCTACTTTGGTGGGCGCTTCGCGGACCTGAGCACGACCGCGGTGCGCTGAAGAAATCGTCACTGTCTGGCGTATTTCGCCGGCTGAGGTGGTTCGCGGGACTGCAGAACACGGCACCAACTGGGCTCCCAACCACTTACGCGGTCATGCAGGCTGGTACGACAAATGCCGCTCGTTCAACATTCCCGCAGCCGTCTCACAAACATGCGCACGGAGTTGCATGCCCAAGCCACCTCCGAAACGCCAGCCGGACCCGATGTCGCACGTAGTGGATCGGCTGCTGGCGCAGCTGCCCGGTCTCCACGGCGCATCAGACGTCGACTACGCCCGTACTCGTGACGTCACCGCCACCCCGATACGCTACGTGACAGCGACCGGGCACGCCGATTCACCGACAGTGGGGGGTCTCTGGGGCCGGGTTGCGCTCGGTGTCACGGCAGGAGCCATGATGCTGGGGTGGCCCTATTTTCACGAGTGTGGCCTCCCACTCTTCGGCTACCTGTTAGCTCTCCTCGCCATTATCGCTGCCGGGGCCTGGACCGCCATCATGGCCTGGCAGCTGCGCAGCCCGGTGGCCCACATCGTCTCCCTTCTTTTGCTCTTCTGGGGGTTCCTGCTGGTATCGAGCGAGGTATTGCCACGCACCGGCTACGCGGCGCTCAGCGCGAGCTGGCAGTGCCGGATACCCGATGCCGGACCGTCCTGGATGCGGTGGTTTGCCGGGCCGGAGAACTGAGCTAGGCGGAAGAGTTACAGCGCCAGCGCCAGTTGGACTCCGCCGCGCTGCATCACCAGAATGGGGGCGAGCGGCCGATCCTGATCCGCCACGTGGAGGGCGCCCCGAAACCCGGCTCTGCGGAGCGCGGCGTGCCACCGTGGCTCTGGCATCGGCGGCAGTGTTGCAGTGCTCGCTGAGATGAGCCAGCACCACCGCGCGGAGCCCTGGGTGGTGGAGCTCGGCCAACAGCTCAGCCGCGGCGCGGTTCGATAGGTGGCCGGTCGAGCCTGCGATCCGCCGCTGCACCACTGGCGGGTAGTCGCTGGTCCGCAGTTGAAACTCATCGTGATTCGCTTCCAGTACGATGGCGTGCACCCCCCGAAGCAGGTATCGCAGCGCGGTAGTGGGCCGGCCGAAATCGTACGCCACGCCGATGCTGGTTCCGTCAGACCCCCGTACCACGATGGCCAGCGGCTCCGCGGCATCGTGACTGGTGGCGCAGGCCTCTATATGGAAGGGCCCCAACTCCACTTTGGCGCAGAGGCCCAGCGAGCGATGCTCGGCATCTCCGCTGCTGATGCCGAGCCGGTCCCAGGTGCCGGGCGCAGTGAGAACCGGTACCCGCAGTCGGCGGGCCAGCCGTAATGCCCCGCAGGCGTGATCGCCGTGCTCGTGGGTGAGCGCGATGCCGGCCACCATCGCCAGGTCCAGGCCGGCGGCCCCGGCTCGGCGTTCGATCTCCCGCGCGCTGAACCCGGCGTCGATCAGGAGGGCTCTGCCGTCGGACTCAACAGCGAAGCAGTTGCCGCGAGACCCGGACCCGAGCACGTAGAGCGTGATCACCGCCGGGCGCTCCGCTGGTAGGTTAGCCGCAGCGATTCCCTCCGTTCGGCCGAGAACTCCACGTTGCGGCGCGCCAGCACCCGTTCGGCCACCCGAAGAAATCCATCTTCAGTCATACGCTCTCCCATGCATCCCCAGGCAAATGGCGGGATGTACTTGGGGGGCATCGGAGCTCCAAACACGTTGGCACCAGCGGAAACAACGGTCCCGGTTCCGAGCATCGTTCCAATTGCGGTTTTCGCATGGTCGCCGATGAGGCTGCCGACGTTGATCCGACCCGTTTCAAGCCGCTCGCCCTCCACGTCCAGCCGGACCGGTCCATAGGTGTTCTTCAGGTTGGACGTCGTGGTGCCGGCGCCGAGATTGACCCAGTGGCCGAGGACGCTATGTCCCACGAATCCGTCGTGGCTCTTGTTGCTGTAGCCCAGGAAGACGCTGGCGGAGATCTCACCCCGTACCCGGCACTCCGGCCCAAACACCGACCCCCGGACGAATCCGCCGAGCATCTTCGTGCCGGGTCCGACGTAGGTGGGACCTTCGATCCGGGTGCCGCTTCGGATCTCGGAGCCCTGGTCGGCGACCACCGCGCCTTGCCTTACGTCGAAGACGACCCCGGGCTCCACCAGCGCTCCCAAACACACCACGTGGCTCGGGTCTCCGAGCACGATGCTGCCCTCGGGGACCCCATCGCTGGGCGCAGCCATGAAATCGGCACAGTCGGCAATCAGAAACGTCTCCAGCGCGGTGAGCAGGTCGTATGCGCCGTGCAGCCGTACGCCTTCGATGACCTGAGCGGGACCCTGCTCGTGAGGCTCACTCCACCGCTCACCGGCCGGCACGACCCAGCCGACGGTTTCCTCCCCATGGGTCAGACGCCGGGTCTGACGATCCGGAGTTAAGGGACCGCCGGTCGGTGCAAACCACGCCGCACCAATAATGGCTGGACCTTCCACCACCGACAGGGCCCGAACCGCTGGCTCCTCCCCCTCGCTGAAGCCGGCCACATGGCTTCCCACGACCGCAGTGGCATCGTTGCCGGCGGCCGCCTCCCACCGCTCCCGCACGCGCCAGATCCCGGCTCGCAGCTCTGCCACTGGCCGGACTCCCGTGAAAGGAGCCCAGGCTGCGCCAGGCGATTCCGGCTCCAGCACATACAGCGAGTTCACGAGTGGACGTCGCGAATGTCGGGTGGGAGCGTGTCGAGCAGCTGTTTCATGGAGGCAGCGCGCTCGGTGGGCATGATAAGGATCCGACCGTTAGCCTGAACCACGATCAGATCCTGCACCCCGCTCAGCACGACGGCGTCCCGATCCGCCCACACGATGCAGTCTCCCGACTCGTGCAACGATGCGGTTCCCACCACCACGTTCCCGTTGGGATCCTTGGGCCGGACCCTGGTGAGCGCCTGCCAGGTGCCGATGTCATCCCAGGCAAACGCACCACTGACGACGGCCACGGCAGAACTCCGCTCCAGCACGCCCACGTCGATGGAGATAGGGGTCACGTCCCGAAAGAATCCGCTCACGTCTCCCCCCGCAGCGCGGGAATGAAGGGGGCCACCTCCGGGGTGTGCGTCTGAACCTCGGTCATCACGCGGTCTGCCGACCAGGCAAAGAGTCCGCTATTCCAGAGCGCGCCGGCCGCCATCAGGTCAAGGGCGGTTGCCGCGTCCGGCTTTTCCGAGAACCGCGCTACCATCCGGGCGCCATCGTCCAGTGGAGCCCCGGGCACGATATAACCGAATCCAGTCTCGGGCCGGGACGGCACCACGCCGACCGTCACCAGGCGGTCGTGCTCGCGCGCCGTGACGAGGGCCAACTCGGCAGTGCGGCGGAAGGCCGCTGCATCGCCGACAGCCCAGTCCGCGTGGAGGGACAGCACCTCGGCCTCAGGATCGCGACGCTGCGCTTCGGCGGTGGCCCAGATGAGCGCGGGAGCGGTGGAGGCGGCGCGTGGCTCCACCAGGATGTTCGCTGCCGGCAGACCGAGGCGCTGCTGCAGGCGGGCCGCCAGCGCCGCGCCGGTGACCACCAGGATGCGCTCACGTGGAATCAGCCCCGCCAGCCGCTCTACCGACTCCTCGGCCGTGGACATCGAGCCGGTCAGCGGCAACAGCTGCTTCGGATTCTCGGGTGTGCTCAGCGGCCAGAAGCGGGTGCCCGAGCCGCCCGCGAGGATGACAGCCCATCTCATAAAAGCGGGGCGGCGGGGCAGCGGGGCAGGGGGGAGGCCTCAGGCATTCGAATATGGATGCTCCAAAGAAAGCCGGCTCGGCAGGAATGAGAGCGAAATGTATAAAGTGGAGAGAGAGTGTTGTACCGTCGCGCCGCCCCGCCGCCCCGCTGCGCGCTTACAACAACGCCGCGAGCGCCGGGCGGTGCTGCCGCAGATCGTACAGCAGTTCGCCGATGTTGGCATCCGACCGAGCCAGAATAGCGAGGCAGTCTCCGGCGCCGATCTGCGCGACGACCAGGAGTCCTCGCTCGTAGTCCAACACCGCGGTGCGGAGGGCGCCTCGGCCCGAACCCAATCCCAGCCGATTGGCGTACTGCGCCAAGGTGGCGGTGAGGGCCGCCAGTGGCTCGGCCTCGAAAGGTTCGCGGGACGCATGCTCGATCGGTAGACCATCGGCACTCAATACCAGCACCGCTTCGATGCCATCCCGATCAATGAGGCGGCGGACGACTTCTGCTAAGCCAGCCACGGCATCGCCTCCGACGTGGGTTAAAAGTCAGCGCAACGTATGAGTCGCCACCAGTGAAGTCAACAATGGCGCGCCGAGGCGTTTCGGCCGCGTTCAGGTTGACCCCTATTCTCCCGGGGCTTAACCTTCCCGCTCCATGCGATCATTCTCCTTGTTCCTCGTGGTTTTCAGTCTCGCTTCGGCGGCCTGTAACGATTCGAACGACCTTCCCGACGCCACCATCGAGAACGTCGAGCGCAGCGACACCTTGTGGGCCTTGATCGGAACCCCCGTGTCGACGCCGAGTGGCTTTTCCATCGAAGGCAGCCGCCGGGTCCGCACCGATCTCAGCGTCGAGTTCGATTTCGCCTACAACATCCAGACCGACGGGCAGCACGTCTTCCTGCCTCGCGCCGGGCTCGGCATCGACACCGCCAACTCGGTAAATCCTGGGTTTGTGCCGCAGACGGAGAGCTTCGAAGCGATCACGACCCCACCGGGCGACGGGTACGTGACCGAGACCCCGGTGCCGATCGCGCCCGGGCAGCGCTACGTGGTCCGAAGCCGGGTCACCTGCAACGCCGGCGTCCCCAAGTACGCCAAGCTGGAGATTCTCGGATTCGACGACGCCAGCCGTATCGTCACCTTCAGGGTTCTCGTCAACGATAACTGCGGGTTCAGGAGCCTGGAACCCGGTCTCCCCGACGAGTAGGTGATCGACCTCAAACGTCTCCGGCAGGACCCCGCCGGGAGCCGCGCCAGCCTCATGCGCCGCGGCGATCCCAGCGTCGCGGCCGTCATCGATGCCATTCTCGAGCTCGACCGCCGGCGGCGCGATCTCCTGGTCCGCACCGAAACCCTCAAGGCGGAACGAAACGCGGCCAGCGATGAAGTGGCCCGGAGAAAGCGTGCCGGGGAATCCGCGGCCGACCTCATGGAGCGGCTCAAGGCGTCAGGTGACGAAGTGAAGGTGCTTGACGTCCAGCTACGCGAGATCGAGGCCGAGCTGGATGGGCTGGCGCTGAGCCTGCCGAATTTTCTCGACGAACGGGTCCCGGACGGGGACGCTTCGGCCAACCGCCTGGTGCGGAGCTGGGGCCAGCTTCCGGTACTGGACTTCGTAGCCAAGCCGCACTGGGAGCTGGGCGTCTCGCTGGGTCTGCTCGATCTGGCGGCCGGAGTGAAGGTGGCGGGCTCCGGATTTCCCCTCTTCACCGGGATGGGTGCACGACTCGGTCGCGCACTGGCCGGTTTCATGCTCGATCTGCACACCCGGGAGCATGGCTACCTGGAGATCGCGCCTCCCTACCTCGTCAACCGCGCCACCCTCACTGGCACTGGACAGCTGCCGAAGTTCGCGGAGGAGGTATACACCTGTCCGTCCGATGATCTGTTCCTGATTCCGACCGCCGAGGTGCCGGTCACGAACATTCATCGCGACGACATTCTCGAGGCCCGGGCCCTACCGGTCAGCTACGTCTCGTACACTCCCTGCTTTCGACGGGAGGCCTTTTCCCATGGGAAGGACACCCGCGGACTGATCCGGGTCCACCAGTTCGACAAGGTGGAGCTGGTACGCATAGTCCGCCCGGAGGAGTCGGCGGCCGAGCATGAGCGTATCACCGCGCATGCCGAGGCAATCCTGCAGCGCCTGGAGCTCCCTTATCGGGTCATCGAGCTGGCGGCGGGGGATACGGGCTTCGCCAGTGCCCGCACCTATGATATCGAGGTATGGGCCGCCGGGGTGGGCGGCTGGCTGGAGGTGTCGAGCTCGAGCACGTTCACCGACTTCCAGGCGCGTCGAGCGAACCTGCGTTACCGCCCCGCGGCCAAGGCCAAACCCGAGTTCATGCACACCCTGAATGCCTCTGGCGTCGCATTCCCGCGCACTATCATCGCCCTTCTGGAGAACAACCAAGCGGCTGACGGATCGGTGCGAGTGCCGGAGGCGCTGGTGCCGTATCTCGGTACCGACCGCTTGCTGCCGCGTGGGTAGCGAGCGGCTCCAGCGCCTGGCGCCCACCATGGTGGTGGCGCTCGTCGCGCTGCTTGCCGGATTGAGCTTCGGCACCGGCGTTTTGATTTTCCGGCACTTCAAGGCCGACGCATCCGCCACCAGCCGCCTGTATTCCGGAGTGTTCGGCGGCCTGAACAACCCGCGCCCCGGCGCCGAGGCCGAAGCCCTGCTCCGGCTGGGTGAGCAGGTCCGGGCGCTGGGGCTGCCGCTGGTTGTGACCGACACGGCGGGGCGGGTGACCGCGGCCGCGAACCTGCCCTTCGAAGCCGCGCTCGATGATCCGAGGGTGAAAGCTTACGCCGGCCGACTCGATCGGCAGAACCCGCCGATTACCGACGCCGCCATCGGCACGGTCCACTATGGGCCGCTGCCGGCCCAGCGAAACCTGATCGCCCTGGCGGTGCTCCAAGGACTCACGATCGCCGTCATGGTCGGCGTCGCGGTATTCGCCTACCGGAGCGCGATGTCGGCGCAGCGAGACCGCCTGTGGGTGGCGATGGCCCGCGAGGCGGCGCATCAGATGGGCACCCCGCTCACCAGTCTGCAGGGTTGGATCGAGCGGGTCCGCAGCCGGGCAACACCGCCACCTGGTCTGGCGGATCACCTGAGCGCCGACGCCGAGCGGCTGGATCGGGTGGCTCAGCGGTTCGAGCGAATCGGCAACCCGGCCAAGCGTGAGCCGATCGGGCTCGGTGCCTTGGCCGACCGGGTGGCCGGGTACTTTCGCCCTCGACTGCCTCGTCACGCCAATATGATCGAGCTGCGAGTCGAGGCGGCCGGCGCCGGCCCCACCGTGCTGGGAGATCCAGTGTTGCTCGAGTGGGCCCTGGAGTCGCTGGTGAAGAACGCGATCGATGCCCTGCAGGGACGACCCGGCGCGATTATCCTGCGAATCGGGGCCGAGGACAGCATGGCTGCACTTCGTGTCATTGATGATGGTCCCGGTGTGGCCAAGGAGCTTCGCCGCACGTTGTTCGAGCCCGGCACGACCACCAAGCGCGGAGGTTGGGGGATCGGACTCGCGCTCGCGCGCCGGGTGGTCGAGGACGCCCATGGGGGCGCGCTGATGCTGGAGCCAACCGAGAAGGGAAGCTGCTTCGTGATGCGCATCCCGTTGGCCGCGCGGGCGACATGATCGAGACGCCCGAGCGCGGAGTGGAGCACGCCTTGAATCCCGCCCAGCGGGAAGCGGTCGAGCACGTCCATGGGCCGCTGCTGGTGCTGGCCGGCGCTGGATCGGGCAAGACCCGGGTGCTGACAACGCGTATCGCGGCGCTGATCGACCGGCACGGCGTGCCGCCCGATCAGATCTTCGCCGTGACCTTTACCAACAAGGCCGCCGGCGAAATGAAACACCGGATCGGTCAGCTCCTGAGCCGGGATCCGTCGGGCCTGTGGATCGGGACATTCCACTCCCTCTCAGCCCGGCTGCTCCGCCGAGAGGCGCCGTTGCTGGGCTTCAACCGGCAGTTCACGATCTACGATGAGGACGACCGGCTCAGCCTCATCCGGCGCCTGATGGATCAGCAGGGGCATTCCGTGAAGCAGTATCCGCCCAAGGCCGTGCAGGTCGTCGTCTCCGCGGCCAAGAATCGCATGATGAGTCCGTCGCAGCTGGTCGCCAGCGCGTCATTCGACCGCCTCACCCAGGTAGCCTCGGAGGTGTACTCCGCGCTGGGACCGGCCCTGAAGGCCGCAAACGCGATGGATTTCGACGATCTGCTCCTGCATCCGCTGACACTGTTCCGCGAACACCCGGACCGGCTGCGCGCGTATCAGCACCGCTTCCGGTTCATCCTGGTTGACGAATTCCAGGATACCAACCGGGCCCAATACGAGCTGATCAAGCTGCTGGGCTCCCACGGCAACGTTGCGGCCGTGGGCGACGACGATCAGTCCATCTATGGCTGGCGCGGGGCCGATGTGCGGAACATGCAGGAGTTCCTGAAGGATTTCCCCGGCGCGAAACTGGTGCGCCTGGAAGAGAACTACCGCTCCACCCAGGTGGTGCTCGACGCGGCCAACGGCGTGATTGCGGAGAACAGCGGCCGCATCGGCAAGACCCTTACTACTCGGCGCCGGGGTGGGGAAACGGTGACGTTGCTGGCCGCGGCCGATGAACGGGATGAGGCGGAGTGGGTCGTCCGCGAGCTGCAGAAGCGCAGCGCCGCGGGGGACTGGCAGTTCCGGGAGATGGCGGTGCTCTACCGAACCAACTCTCAGTCTCGCGCTATGGAGGAGGCGTTTCGCCGAGCCGGGGTGCCGTACCGGCTGATTGGCGCGATCAGCTTCTACGAGCGTCGCGAGGTGAAGGACTTGCTGGCGTATCTCCGTCTGGTCAGCAACCCCGCCGATGACGAGGCGTTTCTCCGGGCCGTCAGCGTGCCGCGACGTGGTCTCGGTGAAACCAGCCTCGCCATCCTGGGGCAGGCCGCAACCCAATGGGGAAAGCCCCTGCTCGAGACCGCGCGGATCGCCGACCGGGTGTCCGATTTGCGTCCTAACGTCCGGCAGGCGTTCCGTAACTTTGCGGCGCTGATCGACGCTGCGGTCCACAATCGGGACCGCGCGCCCGCCGACCTTCTCGAGCAACTGATCAGGGCCATAGACTACGAGGCCCTGTTGCACGCCGAAGGACCCGAAGGGGCCGACCGCTGGGAGAATGTGCGTGAGCTGGTCGCGAGCGCGGCCAACTGGTCGGAGGTCGTCCAGGTTGACACCGAAAGCGGCGAAACCGCGCTGGAGCGCTTTCTCGCCGAGGCAGCACTGCTGTCCGCGGTAGACAAGGAACAGGGACAGGAGCAGGGCGTCACCCTGATGACGCTGCATACCGCGAAAGGCCTGGAGTGGCCTGTGGTGGTCATGAGCGGCCTGGAACATGGCCTCTTTCCTCTGGCTCGCGCCGAGGAGCAACCCTCGGGTCTGGAGGAAGAACGCCGCCTCTGCTACGTGGGGCTCACTCGGGCCAAGGACAAGCTGTACTTGACCTGGGCGCGAGCCCGGCGTCGCGGTGGAGAGCTTCGACCCGGCATCGCCTCGCGATTCCTCAAGGCGATCCCACCCGGCATTATCGAGGAACGGCGGACGACGTCGTTGTGGGCGCCGAGTTGGGGTGATCAGCGGGGTGGCGGGGCAACGGGGCAGGGACAGTACGGCCGTGGAATCAGGAGCGCCGGAACATTCGGAACAGCTGCTTCGCTGCCCCGCGGCCCCGCCGAGGACGAGCCCTCCCAAGACACGCCCCGGTTCGTCAAAGGCGAGCGGGTGCGGCATCGCCGCTTTGGCGGAGGCACCATCCAGGGACTGATAGGAACGGGACGAGACCTCAAGGTGTCGGTCGCATTCGACGATGAGGAAGTCGGTGTCAAGCAGTTGCTGGTGGCATACGCCGGTCTCGAACGAGAGTGGGAGAGCGCATGAGCATCGGACTGGATGAGGTGCTGCACGTCGCGCGGCTGGCCGAGCTCGCTGTCCGCGAGGACGAGCTGCGCCGGCTGGTGGACCAGATGAACCGGATCGTCGACTACGTCGCCACGTTGGATGAGGTAAAGGCTGATCCGCTGGGCGAGCCGTTTCTTGCGGGCCCGGCATCCACCCCTCTCCGCGAGGATGTGGAGGCACCGGTTGGTCTCGCCCGTCCGCCCGCCGAAGTGGCTCCCGAGTTTGCCGATGGGTTCTTCCTCGTCCCGCGGCACGGCGCCATGGAGGACCAGTGACGGCGGGGATCGCGGGGACAGCGGGGCAGCGGGGCAGCGGGGCAGCGACTGCGGCTGAGACTGGTAAGAAGTTGGCTCGTGCAGAGCACCTCAACGCAGTGCTGCACTGGTCGCAGGAACTGCTCGACGCCGAAGGCGCACGAGTTGATGCGATGTCTTCTCCAGGGCCACTCGCCGGCATGCCGGTGGCGCTGAAGGACAATATCGTGACTGTGGAGCAGCCCACAACGTGTGCCTCACGGATTCTCGAGGGGTACGTCTCGCCTTACAATGCCACGGCGGTGGAGCGACTCCGCGTCGCGGGAGCCATGATTGCCGCGAAGACCAACCTGGACGAGTTCGCCATGGGGTCCTCCACCGAGCACTCCGCATTCGGGAGAGTCAAGCACCCGCTCGATCCGTCCCGCGTGCCCGGTGGATCCTCGGGCGGCTCTGCCGCTCTGGTCGCCGCTGGAGTCGTTCCCGCAGCACTCGGCTCGGAGACCGGCGGATCGGTCCGGCAGCCGGCCAGTTTCTGTGGAGTGGTGGGGGTCAAGCCGAGCTACGGACGGGTGAGCCGTTACGGACTCGTGGCCTTCGGCTCTTCGCTCGACTGTATATCGGTCTTCGGGCGAACCGTGGACGACGCCAGCCGGGTGCTGAGTACGATCAGCGGGCCCGACCCCCTCGATGCCACCACCGTCGATCGCCCTCCAACCCGGATGCCCCCGGCGCGGTCCGATCTCCGCGGGCTCACGTTCGGCCTTCCGCGGGAGTATTTCCCACCGGACCTGGACCCCGGCGTGGCCGCCGCACTGCAGCGCTCCACCGACCGGATCCGGGAGCTTGGCGGCACTATCCGCGAGGTGTCGCTTCCCAACTCGACGTACGCCGTGCCGACGTACTACATCATCGCTCCGGCGGAGGCCGCGGCCAATCTTGCCCGCTATGACGGCGTCCGCTACGGCCGCCGGGCCATCGGTCCCGAGAAAGACATCCGCGGGCTCTACCGTACCACCCGTGGGGAGGGGTTCGGCGACGAAGTGCGCCGCCGCATTCTCGTGGGGACGTATGTGCTGAGCGCCGGCTACTACGATGCGTATTACCGGAAGGCCCAGCGGGTGCGAGCCCTGATCGCCCAGGACTTCCGGCTGGTGTTCGACAGCGGCGTCGACCTGCTGCTCACGCCGACGACCCCCACACCGGCGTTCAAGGCCGGCGAGAAGACCGAAGACCCGGTGGCGATGTACCTGGCGGATGTCTTCGTCTGTTCCATGAGCCTGGCCGGTCTACCCGCCCTCAGCCTGCCCGTGGGCCGGAGCGAAGGGCTGCCGGTGGGGGCGCAGCTGGTGGCGCCTCACTTCGAGGAGGAGCGGATGTTGGCGGCGGCCCGGGTGCTGGAGCAGCACATGGATGCCGTCGAGGAGGTGCGCTGATGGCGTGGGAGACAGTGATCGGGCTGGAGGTCCACGTTCAGCTTCGTACCCGAACCAAGATGTTTTGCGGCAATCGCACCACGTTTGGCGATCCGCCCAATACCAACGTCTGCCCGGTCTGCCTCGGCCTTCCCGGCGCCTTGCCGGTGCCCAACGCGGAGGCGGTGCGGCTCGCCGTGCGCGGCGCCATGGCCCTGGGTTGCACCGTCCACGAGACCAGCGTGTTCGCGCGCAAGAACTACTTCTATCCCGACCTTCCCAAGGGATACCAGATCTCCCAGTTCGACCGCCCACTCGCGACGGGGGGACAGGTGCGCTTCGACTCACCCGAGCGCGGACGCATGGAGGTCGGCATCACCCGGCTGCACCTCGAGGAAGACGCCGGCAAGCTGCTGCATGACCGATTTCCGGGGAAAACGGCGGTTGATCTGAACCGGGCCGGTACTCCGCTGGCTGAGATCGTGAGCGAGCCTGACTTGCGCTCCCCGGCGGAAGCCCGCGCGTATCTCACCACATTGCGGCAGATACTGGTATACGCGGGCGTTAGTGAGTGCAGCATGGAGCAGGGCAGTCTCCGGGTGGATGCCAACCTGTCGATTCGCCCTGCTGGCGTCGCCAAGCTCGGCACCAAGACCGAAGTCAAGAACATGAATTCGTTCGCCAACGTGGAGCGGGCGCTGGAAGCCGAGCGGGCGCGCCAGGTGGCGCTGGTGGAATCCGGCCGGCGGGTCGAGCAGGTCACTCTCCTCTTCAATGCGGCTACGGGGCAGGTGAAGCCGACCCGTTCGAAGGAGGAGAGCCACGACTATCGCTACTTCCCGGATCCCGATCTTCCGCCCCTGGTGCTGAGCCCGGGCTGGATCACGGAGCAGCGTGCCGATCTGCCCGAGCTCCCCGACGCCAAGCGGGAGCGGCTGCAGCACGCCTACGCCCTGACTGCCCAGGATGCCCGGGTGCTCACGGCCGAGCCGGCACTCGCGCATTACTTCGAGTCGGTGGTGACGGCCGGTGCCGACCCCAAGACCGCCGCCAACTGGGTCATGGGCGACGTTATGACCACCTACAACGAGCGCGGGTCGTTCCCTCTCTCTGCCGCGCGGCTCACGGAGCTGATCGGATTGGTCCGCGAGGGAGTGGTGAGCCACCAGGCGGCAAAGCGGCTCTACACCGAGCTCGCCGACTCAGCGGAGGAAACTCCCCGCTCGGCGGCTGAGCGGCTGGGCCTGGTGCAGGTGAGCGATCAGAGCGCTCTTGGCGGCTGGGTCGACGAAGTGCTCGCGGCCCATCCGGGCGAGGTGGTCCGGTTTCGCCAGGGTGAGACCAAGCTCATGTCGTTCTTCGTGGGCCAGGTCATGAAGCGAAGCAAGGGGAAAGCGGATCCGAAGGGGGTGCAGCCGGTGTTGCAGGAGCGGCTGGGTCAGCCAGCTTAGACTTCACCACAGAGGCACAGAGGACACAGAGGGGATCCTTGCGAGCGATGTCCTGAGCTCAATGACTGGAGGAACCTTTTGTGTCCTCTGTGTCTCCGTGGTGAACCACTTCCTTCTCGAGATCCAGCAAACTCATCGGGTCTGCCGAGATAATCCCGTATCTCGCCACCCAGTGGAGATGCGGCCCTGTAACCCGGCCGCTCTGACCCACTCCGCCGATTGATTGTCCCGCCACGACCGTGTCGCCCTCCGCCACCTCCACTCTGCTCAAGTGAAAGTATGCGGTGACCAGCCCGGCACCGTGATCGATGTACACTGCCCGTCCCGCGAGATAGAAATCGGCCACCAGCGCCACAACGCCGCGTCCCGCCGCCGCTACGGGCGCCCCAACCGCGCCCGCGAAGTCGGTCCCGGTGTGCCGGCTCTTTACCTCGCCGTTGTACACCCGCGCGGCGCCGAAGCCGCTGGTTATTCTCGCAGATCGGGGAAGCTGAAAGGGGCCTTTCCACAGTCGCGTGCGCGTGCGTGACGCCAGCGAGACCAGTCGGCTGCGCGCGTTCTCGCGCTGGATGCGCGCGGCCGCCGCGGCATTCGGCTTGGCAAAGGCGGGTGCTACCCTGATCGTTTCTCTCGGGTAGTCTCCCGCCACCACCGGCATGGCCGAATGGATCGTGTCGATCCCATCTCCATCCGTGACGATGAGAGTCACCGCCAAAGACTCGGGCACCACGAGAGGAACTCCGACGAGTCCGCGATAGCGTCCTTCGGCGACGCGCTCGAAGTGGATGGGTTCAGCGGCCGCTGTTCCCCCAAGCAGACTGTCATTCGGCAACTGCACCACCAGCCACCGGATGGTCCCCTGCGTCAGCGGTGCCGGCTCCACTCTGACGTGAACCCGCGGCGCAAGAGAGTCCTGCCCCGCGAGTGGATTGGGTACCCAGGCGCCTGTCATCGCGGACACCACCGCGAGAAGGGCTCGTGATCTCAAACGACTAGAAGCAATGAGTGGCCGAGGTAAGATCAGCGGTCTCCGCTGACCAACCGGGCCGGGGAGGGTGCCGAGCCTTCTGGGGCCCGCCACGGCAGTTTGCGCACGATCCTCGCCCAGTAGTTGAGAGGCTTGGGTGGGAGTCCAAAGTGCTCGTCGGCTGCGCTCTGGAGCTGGGCGGTGTCCCGCCGGCCGGCGTCCTGAAGCACGCGGCGGCGCATCTCCTTCGCCGCCTTGAGGGGTCGCTCACCGGAGGGGTCGAGATGGCGCGCGGCGGGAACTGTGTCGGCCAGCAGCTCGATCATGAAGTCGAACGAGAGACCCAGATGACGCTCCACATCCACGTCGCTCAGCGGCCAGCGGCTGTACTCGCGCGCCACCTGGCTGGCGCGCTGCCAGCTGGTGGTCTCCGTGAGGTGCACCATACCGCGGAAGAGGCGGCGATTGGTGCGCACGCTGAAGATGGTCGGCGCGATGATGCGGTCCAGGTGCGCGTCAGCCGGAGAGTGATCCCGGAGAATCACGTCTTTAGCCACCTTGGCATAGGCATCTCCCAGGTGGGCTTCGATCCTCGTTTCCCAGTACGAGTGCCCGACCGCGGCGGTGCTGCTGGTGAGCATGAGCTGCCGGGGCACAAAATAGTTGTGGGCGATCGTATCGGCGGCCAGATGACTCAGATAGCCCAATCCGAACGCGCGCAGTGCATCGCTCGAGGCCAGGTCGTGGATCTCCTGCCCCACATGCCAGTAATGGCAGTGCCGCCCCAGCGGGGCGTAGTGCTTCGCGATCGAGGAGTCCGCCGCGATGTTCCCGTACAGGAAATCGAAGGGGTACGCGCGGAGCAGGTCGGCCACCGCCGGCGGCAAGTAGGACAAGTTGGCGAGCACCGACTCGCCAAGGTAGATGTGGGTTCCGGGAGTCCAGGCGTGGGCCTGGTCGGGAAGAGCGAGACAGACAAGTCCCACGCCCAGGACCGCGAGCGCGAGACGGAAGAGGTTCATCAACGACTCGGAACGAGAATCCGCCGCACCCGCCCCAGCATTCCATTGCCGCGCCGTAGCGAGCGCAGCCCCGCGGCCAGGTCCAGCGCGGTGCTTTCGACCTCGCTGTGCACCACGTCGTAGAGGGTCTCCAGGTCCTCGAGCTTCGCTTCGATCCGGTCCGCGCCTCGCACGATCTTGCGCCGGAGCCGGCGGGCCGTCTGCGAAAAGGCGCCGGCCTCGTGCCGGACCAGGACCATCACATCCTCGGCCTGCTCCGACAGATTGCGGACGCCCTTGAGGGTGCGGGCGATGTCGTCCTGGAGGCCATCGACCAGGGTCCCGATTTTCTTGACCTGGTCCGTCAGCCGGAACACTGCCACGGCGACGGCGATCGCCATCCCCAGAAAGGAGAGCGCCAGGACCGCCAGTGAGATGGCCATGGTCGGCCCCACCCAATCGGGAGTCGTACCGAATTGCATGAGTGCCAGTGTTCGCATACCGAGCTCCCTCCCACTCGACGCCAAGGATAGGTCCCGCCCCCTCGCTAATACAAAGCGGTCTTACCCCCACCGCAACCCCCTGGCTCGTCTTGACGTGATTCATTGGCCGGGTCAGCTTTGGCCATGCCTCCTCGTTTTCTGGTCCAAGGCGGACGTTCGCTCCGCGGAACCGTTCGGCCGGCGGGCAACAAGAACGCCGCGCTTCCCATCCTTGCCGCCACTATCCTGGCCGACGGGCCGGTCGATCTCGAGAATATTCCGCGCATTCGCGACGTCGAGACGATGCTGGCGCTCCTGATGGATCTGGGTGGCAGTGCCGAATGGACCGGCACCAATACCGTCCGGGTCGACTGCCGCAGCCTGAAGCCCAAACCCCTCGATCCCGCGCTCTGCGCCAAGATCCGGGCCTCGATTCTGCTGGCGGGACCGATGTTGGCCCGCTTCGGAAAGGTGACTTTACCTCCGCCGGGCGGTGACGTCATCGGCCGCCGCAGGGTCGACACCCACTTCCTCGCGCTGGAGCACCTGGGCGCGTCGGTCATGGTGGGGGATCGGTACGAGCTGGAGGCGAAGGAGCTTCGGGGGGATGACATTTTCCTCGACGAGCCGAGTGTTACCGGCACCGAGAACGCGCTCATGGCAGCGGTCATGGCCAAGGGGCGTACCGTGCTCCGCAACGCCGCGTGCGAGCCGCACGTCCAGGACCTGGCTCGGTGCCTCGTGGCCATGGGGGCGGAGATCAGCGGGATCGGCTCCAACATCTACACCATTGAAGGCGGTCGTCCCCTGACCGGTGCCACGTACACGATCGGACCCGACCATATCGAGATCGGGAGCTTCATCGGGCTTGCGGCGGTAACCAACGGCGACATCGTCATCGAGCCGGTCCGGCAGGAGGATCTCCGCAGCACCATCCTCGGTTTCGAGCGGCTGGGGATCCGACCCAAGATCGAGGGGAGCCGCCTGACCGTGAGTTCGGGGCAGGAGCGGCGCATTCGTCCCGATCTCGGAGGTCACGTTCCGAAGTTGGAGGATGGACCCTGGCCGGCCTTCCCGGCGGATGTCATGTCGACGACCATCGTGACGGCCACCCAATGCTCCGGAATGCTGCTCGTCTTTGAAAAGATGTTCGAGTCCCGGCTGTTCTTCGTGGACAAGCTGATCGGCATGGGGGCGCGCATCGTACTCTGTGATCCCCACCGCGCCGTCATCTCCGGTCCCTCTCCGCTCAAGGGCGGCACGGTCGAGTCGCCCGACATCCGCGCCGGCATGGCGATGCTCCTGGCCGCGCTCGCCGCCGAAGGGCCCAGCACCATTCATAACGTGGGACAGATCGAGCGCGGATACGAGCGGATCGACGAACGCCTTCGGGCGCTAGGCGCGGAGATCGAGCGGGTGGATGGGTAAGCGGAGCAGCGAGGCAGCGGGGCAGCGGGGCGGTAGGGAAGAACAGGAGGCCAAGCCGGAACCGGTTGAGATCAGTGAAACCCAGATTCAGGGATCGATTCCTCGATTCGAGATTCTGGCCTGGCGAAAAGAGTATGGTGTAGTTGCCGGGATCACTGGTCGCGGCATCGAGCCGGGCCGAGGCTTCGATCTCGGCCTCTGGAGCAAAGAGCCGGTCGGCGACGTCATGAGCCGCTGGCTCGCCTTCCGCCGCGCCGTGAGCGGATTTCAGGCTGTCGCTCTTGGCAATCAGATCCATGGCGTGGAGGTCATGAGCCTGAACGCCGGCACCGGCTGGATCCAGGTCGAGGGCATCGACGGCTGGGTTACCACCGCTCGGGGTATCCTCCTCACCGTAACCATCGCCGATTGTATCCCGGTCTACCTGATCGCGCCGGGGCGGGGGATCGCCCTGCTTCACGCCGGCTGGCGGGGCACCGCCGGCGGCATTCTCGGCCGCGGCATCAGCCGCCTGCTCGGGGAAACCGGCTGTCTGGCATCTGACGTTGTAATGCATTGCGGAGTTGGTATATGTGGTCCCTGTTATGAAGTTGGTTCTGAAGTTGTGGAAGGCTGTGGCGGGGAAGCGGTCGGCCCTGGCCCCTGGCACGTGGACCTGCGCGAGCGGCTGATCGGACAGGCCCGCGAGCTGGGTCTCACCCGGCTCACCACCTCAGGCTGGTGCTCGGCCCATGATAGCGGATCCTTCTATAGTCACCGCGCTTCCCGCGGCGCCGATGGGAGGATGGTCGCGTACCTCGGAGTACCCGCGTAAGTCTTGTCCCCGCGGCTTGCCTCCAAGCTGATCCCGGAGTAATATTTACCTGCTGTCCCGGGAGGCGCCTCGTGTGGCCGACTGTCGATGTGGGGGAGTTCCCCCACATTTTTTTTCCTCTCTGCCGATGTCTGCCGACGCGCTCTTCGTTCCGATTCGCGATCACATCGCCGGGCTCGGATTCGAGCTGGTTGATCTCCGCCGCGCCGGAACATTGGAGCGTCCCATCCTGCAGGTGCGGGTGGACCGCCCGGACAGCCGACCCGGCCAGGGAGTGACGGCCGATGACTGTGCGGTGATCAGCCGGTCCCTCGAACGCTTCCTGGAAACAAGGGCGATGGTCGGTCCGCGCTATGTGCTGGAGGTCTCCTCGCCTGGCCTCGAGCGCCCGCTCCGACTTCCGGAGCACTGGCGCCGGTTCATAGGGCAGCGTGCGCGAGTTCGCGCGGCCCCCCTCGGGGGTAAGTCGCGGGTCGAGATCGTGGCGGTGCCTGACGACGAGCACGTGGTGGTACGGCGAGAAGACGGGTCGGAGCTGACACTGGCTCTGGAGGACATCCGGGACGCGGTGCTGGTGGTGGACTGGGAAACGCTGAGCAAACGGCGGTAGCGCGCATCGGGTGCGCCCGCCCCTTGGGCCCATGAATGGGGTGAGTGATGGCTGGTTCGGCTGAGATGTTGGCCGCGTTTCGCGAGCTGACAACCGCAAAACAACTCGAGCGCTCTGACCTCCTGGAGCTGCTGCGCGACGGCATCCACGCGGCTCTGGTCCGGAAGTTCGGTCCCAACGTGAGATTCGAGCTGAGCGTCGATGAGCTCCAGGGCACCATCCGTGTGGTACGTCTGCGCCAGGTGGTCGAAACGGTCGAGGACGCCAGCTGGCAGATCACGCTGGAAGAAGCGCAGTACGAGGATCCCGACTTTCAGATCGGCGACATGCTGGAGGAGGAGGTGCCGTTCGTGGAGTTCGGCCGCCTCGCCGTCCAGGCAGCCAAGCAACGGATCATCCAGCGAGTTCGGGAAGGCGAGCGGGCCCGCATCCGGGAGGAGTTCACCTCCAAGGTCGGAGAGCTGCTGTCGGGCGAAGTCCAGCAGATCGAGCGCGGAAAGCTCGTCATCATGCTGAACAAGTTCCGCGAGGCCGAGGCCATCGTCCCGTACCGGGAGCAGAACCACCGGGAGCACTTCCACCAGGGGGACACCATCCGGGCCGTGCTCAAGCGGCTGGAGGAGACCCCCAAAGGCCCGCGGCTCATTCTCTCCCGGGGCGATCCGCTCTTCGTCAAGGCGCTCTTCAAGCTGGAGGTGCCTGAGATCCAGCAGCAGGTGGTGGAGATCCGCGCCATTGCTCGTGAGGTAGGAAGTCGAACCAAGGTCGCGGTCATCTCCCGGGATGACGCCATCGATCCGGTGGGTGCCTGTGTCGGCCTGAAGGGCTCCCGGGTCCAGGCCGTGGTCAACGAGCTGGGTGGCGAGCGCATCGACATCGTCCCCTGGTCGCCCGATCCCGAGCGCTTCGCCCGTCTGGCGCTGGCGCCGGCGCGCGTGGCCAAGGTGTTCTCCGACCCCGAGGCCAAGACGATCCAGGCCGTAGTGGACGAGGATCAGCTCTCGCTGGCGATCGGGCGCAACGGCCAGAACGTCCGGCTCGCGTCGGAGCTGACCGGCTGGAAGATCGACCTCTATTCCAGCCGCGAGTGGCTGGAGCGCGGAGGCGAGGGCCCGCTGTTCGCGCCGCTGCCGCCGGAAGAGGAGATGGCCGGCCAGGTGCCGCTGAGTGAGCTGAAGGGGCTGTCGCCCGATCTCACCGGCATTCTGGAGAGTGGCGGCTACAAGATGCTGAACGATATCCTCGACCTGGAGCGTGAGGACATCGCCAAGATTCCGGGGATGACGCCGGAAACCGCCGACCAGCTCATGGCGTTTCTCTCTGAGCTGACCGACGAAGACGGCGGTGAGGAGTCCCGGCCGAAGGCATGAGCGGTCTGCTGGGCCTGATCGGGTTGGGATATCGGGGCGGTCGGATCATCGTGGGCGTGGATGGCGTCCGAAAAGAAGTCCAGGCAGGGAAGTGCTGGTGCGTGGTCGTGGCGGAAGACGCCAGCCCGCGCGCCGTCGAAAAAGTGGTCCGGCTGGCCGCGGCCAAGGGTGTGCCGCTGGTGCCGGGACCGAGCGCCGCAGCGATCGGCGCGCAGTTGGGGAAGCCGCCTGTCATGGCGGTAGGCGTACGGGACCGCGCGTTGGCCAGCGGCATGGTGCAGCTGGCGCCGGTACGCTCTTGATGGAGGCATGAGTGGTCAAAACTCGAGTTCACGATCTGGCAGCGGAGTTCGGCGTCGCCCCTGAGCAGCTCCTCAATATGCTCAAGGACATGAACATCTTCGTGCGCAGTCACCTCTCGGCCCTGGAAAGCGACCAGGTCTCGGCCGTGCGGGTGCGCTGGGAGCGCGAGAAGCGGAAGAGCTCCGAGGAGCCCGCGGCCAAGAAGGGGCGGCGCAAGGCCGCCAAGGCGGAGCCGACCCCCGTGGCGGCCGAAGTAAAGCCTTCGAAGCGGCGTCGCACGGCGGCCGAAGTGGCTCAGGTCGAGGCACAGGTCCAGGCCGAGAAGGCGGCCGAGATGGCGGCACTCGAGCTGGAGCGGCCGATTATCGCCGAGCCGGAAGAGACGGTCACTGCCCAGAGCCTGGAAGAGCGCGCTCGCGCCCTGTTCAAGGACCTGCCGCCCGCGCCGTCGGAAGCCGAAGACACCGAGATCGTGGTATCGGAGGAGCCCGGCAACGGCGGCGCTCCCGAGACCCCGCTGTTTCGTCCATCGCCGGCCCCGTCGAGTGCGCCCCGCGCTCCATTCATACCTCCTCGCGTGCAGCGCCCCGCAGCCGCGCCGAACCGCGGCCCGAAGCCGGTCTTCAGCAGCAGCGCCCCCGCGGCACCCTCACGTCCGAGCTCCCCCGCCCGCCCCGGCGGTGGATCGAGGCCCGGCGGCACTGGTGGTCCGCCACGGCCCGGCAGTGATCGCAACGCTCCACCGGTCCGCACCTTTGGCCCGGACGCTGAGAAGGGCGGGGGCCGAAAGCGGGGCAAGAAGGGGAAGCGCTCGTCGGTGGACCAGGACGCCGTGCAGGCCAACATCATGCGCACGCTGCAAGGCATGAAGGGCCCGGCCGGGCGCAAGGGTCGCCGCGCCGATGAACCCTCGTTCCAGGCCGTCCAGGCGGGCCGGCTCGCGGAAGAGAAGGAGCGCGAGAAGACCCTGGTGCGGGTGAACGAGTTCGTCTCGGTGTCGGAGCTCGCCGCCGCGATGAAGGTTCCCGCCACCCAGATCGTCCAGTTCGCCTTCAAGGAGCTGGGCCTCATGGTGACGGTGAACCAGCGGCTCGACTTCGATCAGATCGAGCTGATCGCGTCCGCCTTCGGGTTCCAGGCGGTCCGCGAGGACGAGTACGCTGCCGAAGCCGAGGCGGACCAGGTCGAGGAGAGCCCGGAGCAGCTGGTCTCCCGGCCTCCCGTGGTCACCATCATGGGCCACGTCGACCACGGCAAGACCTCGCTGCTCGACTACATCCGGAAGGCCAACATCGTTGCCGGCGAAGCTGGCGGCATCACCCAGCACATCGGCGCGTATCACGTCGAGCTGCCCGGTGGAAAGCGCATCACTTTCCTTGATACGCCGGGCCACCAGGCTTTCACCGCTATGCGAGCGCGGGGTGCGCAGGTCACCGACACCGTCGTGCTGGTCGTGGCGGCGGACGACCAGGTCATGCCGCAGACAGTCGAAGCCATCAGCCACGCTCGCAACGCGGGCGTGCCGATGATTGTCGCCATCAATAAGATCGATCTTCCCAGCGCCAATGTGCAGAAGGTCAAGCAGGACTTGCTGCAGCACAACGTGGTGCTGGAGGAGTTCGGCGGAACGGTCCTCGCGGCCGAGATCTCCGCCAAGAAGGGCACCGGGATCGACCATCTGTTGGAGCAGATTCTGCTGCAGTCGGAGATTCTCGATCTCAAGGCGAACCCGGAAGGGAAGGGTCACGGCACCGTGCTGGAGGCCAGTCTCGATCCCGGCAAGGGTCCTCTGGCCACGATTCTGGTTCAGCGCGGCACCCTCGTGGGCGGGGACAACTTCATCTGCGGCCGCTTCTCCGGCCGGGTCCGAGCGCTGTACGACGAGCGGGGCAAGACGGTCAAGTCGGCCGGTCCGTCCATTCCAGTGCAGATCCTCGGTTTCGAAGGGGTGCCGGCCGCAGGCGACACCTTCGCCGTCGTGACCGATGCGGTCGAGGCCCGCGAGATCGCCCAGAAGCGGCAGCGGCTGGAGCGCGAGGCGCAGAACCGCCGGAGCGCCAAGGGGACGTCGTTGGAAGACTTCAGCCGCGCCCTCAAGGAGGGCGAGGTCTCGATGCTCCGCATCATCATCAAGGCCGACCAGGGCGGCCCGGCCGAAGCGCTGGCCGACGCGCTGGCCCAGCTCACCACCAGCGAAGTGCGGGTGGACGTTGTCCACCGGGGTGTGGGCGCCATCACCGAGAGCGACATCCTGCTGGCCAAGGCCTCCGGTGCGATCGTGCTCGGCTTCCACGTCCGGCCCGATTCCAACGCCCGCTCGGCCGCCGAGCGCGAGCAGGTGGACGTGCGCACCTACCGCATCATCTACGAGGCGGTGGAGGACGTCCGGAATGCCCTCGAAGGGCTGCTCAAGCCAGAGGAGAGGGAGACGGTGCTGGGCGAGGCCGAAGTGCTCCAGCTGTTCAAGGTGAGCAAGGTGGGGACGATTGCCGGCTGCACCGTGCGGAGTGGCACCATCCAGCGCACCGCCAAGGCCCGCGTCGTGCGAGACGGCACCACCGTGTATACCGGCACGCTGTCGAGCCTCAAGCGCTTCAAGGATGATGTGCGCGAGGTTCGCGAGGGTCTCGAGTGCGGCATCGGGATCGAGAACTTCAACGATCTGAAGCCCGGCGATCGCATCGAGTCGTTCCGCATGGAGGAGATCAAGCGGACGCTCGCGCCGGCGGCATCGGGAGCTGCTGGGTAGCGGGAAGCAATGGGCTATTGGCCATGGGCTATTGGCTGTTCCCAGCTAGGAATAGCTCCTGGCCAATAGCCAATAGCCAATAGCGATTAGCCTTCATGATCGTCGCCATCGCCACCTGGGACCTCCACCTCCCGTCCTGCCACTCCCTCAAGGAGAAGCGCAGCGTGGTCAAGCCGCTCACGACCGCGCTCCGACGAACGCTGAACGTGTCGGTGGCGGAAACCGGCCAGCAGGATCTCTGGCAGCGGGCCGAAATCAGCTGCGCTGTCGTGGGCACGGCTCGCTCGGTGGTGGACGAAACGCTCCGGGCTGCCGACCGGATGGTGGAGGAGACCGACGGAGTGCGAATCCTCGACACGGCCACGGTGTTCCGATGAAGGGCTCCTCGCGTCGGCCCGAGCAGGTGGGTGAAACCCTGCGGCAGGTCATCGCCGATGCACTCGCCCGCGAAGTCCGGGATCCCCGGGTTGGTTTCGTGACCGTGACTGCCGTCCTGGTCACCAACGACCTGTCGCACGCGCGCGTGATGGTGAGTGTCTCGGGGGAAGAAGGCGACAAGACCAGGGCCCTCGAAGGCCTGCAGAGCGCGGCCGGTTTCCTTCGATCCCGCGCCGCCCGGGCGCTCACCACCCGGTCGGTACCGGAGCTCCATTTCGAGCTGGACCGAGGCTTGGAGCACGCTGCCCGGATCAGCGAGCTCCTGAACGATATCCGTCGGGAGAGCCAGGACTGATCGGAGCGGTACTGGTGGACAAGCCACCCGCGATGACTTCCCACGACGTCGTGGAGCGGGTGCGGCGAGCACTGGGCACTAGAGCCGCCGGGCACACTGGAACGCTGGACCCCTTCGCCACTGGGTTGCTCGTGGTGCTGGTGGGCAGGGCCACCCGGCTGGCGCGGTTCGTGGAGCGCCGGTCCAAGACCTATCTGGCCACGGTTCGCCTGGGGGTGAGGACCGATACCGACGATCTGACCGGCCGAATCATCCAGACCAGCGAGGGCGGCGAGTCGGTGGACCCCGCCCGGGTCGTGGAGGCGCTGGGGGAATTCCTCGGTACCAGGCCCCAACGCCCGCCCGAATATTCGGCCAAACACGTCGGTGGCGAGCGAAGCTACCAGAAGGCGCGGCGCGGCGAGGTGGTTCAGCTGGAGCCGGTGAACGTGACGGTGAGCCGGCTGGAGGTGCTGGAGTGCCGACCACCGGACGTGACCTTCCGCGTCGTGGTCAGCGCCGGGACGTACATCCGTGCGATCGCCCGGGATCTGGGTGAGCGTCTGGGCCTGGGAGCCCACCTGTCCGGTCTGCGGCGCGAAGCCATTGGATCGTTGCGGGTGGAAGAGGCGGTTTCGCTCGAGCAGCTGAGTCGTGGCGCGCTGATCCCGCCTCGGATGGTGCTGGGCGACATGCCCACTGTGGATCTGGACGCCGAGGCGCTCGACGCGGTGTCACACGGACGGGCGGTCGTTGATGCCGGCGGGGCAGCGGGGCAGCGGGGCAGTGGGGTAGACGTGGCGCTGATGATGGGTGGGGAGTTGATCGCAATTGCGCGGGCCGAGGGCGGCTTGCTTCGGCCGACAGTGGTGCTGCAGGTCGCATGAGCTCGAAGCGGCCCCGCGGCCCCGCTGCCCCGCTGCCTCTCCTCCCCCACGGCACCACGGTCACCGTCGGCTCGTTCGACGGAGTGCACCGGGGACATCAGGCGGTGCTGCAGGAGATCCACCGGCGGGCCCGGGCGGCAATGCGGTCCAGCGTACTGGTGACGTTCGATCCCCATCCGCTGGAGGTGGTGAATCCCGCCGCCGCGCCACCGCTGCTGACGACGGGGCCCGAGCGACTCGAGATCCTGGCGCTCTCGCCGCTCGACTACGTGCTGCTGGTGCGCTTTGATCGGCATCTGGCCAGCCTCAGCCCCGAGGAGTTCGTCCGCCAGATTCTGGTCGAGCGGTGCGGGCTGCGGGAGCTGGTGATAGGGCACGACCACGGTTTCGGCCGGGGACGCAGCGGCGACGTAGAGACGTTGCGGCGGCTCGGGCAGTCGCTGGGATTCGATGTCGACGTGGTGCCGCCGGTGGACTTCGGCGGCCAGCACGTGTCCAGCAGCCGCATCCGGCGCGCTGTCGCCGGCGGAGACCTGGCGAGCGCGGCCGCCATGCTGGGCCGACCCTATGGCGTCGTCGGTCGGGTGGGGCAGGGCGAGCGCCGGGGCCGGGTGCTCGGAGTGCCGACCATCAACCTGAGCGAGCTGTCTCCCCGAAAGCTGCTGCCGCCCGACGGAGTGTACGCCGTCCGAGTGGAATGGCGCGGAGGCAGCTCGGGGGGGATGATGAACCAGGGACCCCGGCCTACTTTTCAGGATGGACGGCGGGTCCTCGAGGCCCACATCTTCGATTTCGACGGCGATCTGTATGGGGAGTGGGTGCGGATCGAGTGGGTCACCCGGCTGCGAGATATCGAACGCTTCGGTTCGGTCGAGGATCTGCGGCAGCAGCTGGAGCGCGATCGCACCCAGGCCGTTGCCGCGCTCGCGTCATCACGGACGGTTACTTAGTTGGATCACTCACGCCTGAGCATCGACTGAACGATGTCCATTCGAACGCGACTTCTTGTGATCGCCGGGCTCATCGCCTTGAGCATATTCTATCTCGTGCCCCGCAACGTCCCCTTACGGGAGCGCGATCCCGTGACCGGTGTCATGCGCGATACCGTCATCAGGCGCATTCCGCTGAAGCGGGGCCTCGATCTGCAAGGTGGCATGCACCTCGCCCTGGAGCTCGACCAATCTCGCCAGGTTTCCGCCGACCCCAAGCGCGACCTCCAGCTGGCTCTCACGGTGCTACGGAAGCGCATCGATGAGTTCGGGGTAACCGAGCCGCTGATTCAGCAGGTGGGCGACGACCGCATCGTGGTCGAGCTGGCCGGCATCACCGAGCCCGCCCGGGCCAAGGCGATCGTGCAGCGCAGCGCCTTCCTGGAGTTCAAGATCACCGATGAGACCCGGGCTCTTGAGAAGGCGCTGCCCGGAATGGACCGGGCGCTGAAGAACCTGGGCATCAAGGCGGAAGGCGCCCCCGCGCAGCCCTCGGCGGTGCAGCAGCTGCTCGGAGGAGACACCGCCCGGGCAGGCGCCAAGGACAGCGCCGCAAAGAAGCCGGGTGCCGGGGCGAAGGACAGCGCCCGCGCTGACACCTCCGCTGTCGTGGGCGGCGTGTTGAGCGGGCTCATCCGGCCTTCGAACGAGACCGGTGCCGGCAGCACGCCAGGAGAGTATGCCGTGGCCGAGACCGCGTTTCCGCGGGTCGACAGTCTCCTGAGAATTCCTTCGGTGGCCCGTCAGCTTCCCCGCGGTATCGTGCTTCGTTGGAGCTCGGCGCCCACCAGTGTCGGCGTGGAACCGGTCCGATTCCTGTACGCGCTGGACGAGCGCAGCATCGTGACCGGCAGCAACCTGGTGGACGCGCAGGCGCAGCTCGATCCACTCACCAACGGACCCATCGCCACGTTCGAGCTGGACCGTGCCGGTGGACGCAAGTTCGGCGAGGAAACCGGCCGACACGTCGGCGACTTCATGGCGATCCTGCTCGACGGACGGGTACAGGGCCGCCCGCCGGTCATTCAAAGCCGTATCGGCCGCAACGGGCAGATCACCCTGGCCGGTAAGACGCTGCAGGAGGCGCAGGACCTGGCGCTCACTCTCAAGGCGGGGGCATTGCCGGTCCCGCTCAAGATCGTCGAGGAGCGCCAGGTCGGCCCGTCCCTGGGAGAAGACGCGGTGCGGTCCGGCGTGCTCGCGGGGCTCATCGGGACCCTCTTCGTGGTGGCGGTCATGGTGCTGTATTACCGCGTCGCCGGGATGCTCGCCATCTTGGCGCTGGTGCTGTACGTGCTCTTTACGCTGGGCGCCCTCGCCATGCTGGATGCAACCCTCACGTTGCCTGGCCTCGCGGGACTGGTGCTCTCCATCGGCATCGCAGTCGATGCCAACGTGCTCATCTTCGAGCGAATACGGGAGGAGCTCGCGGCCGGGAAGACAGTGGCCCTGGCGGTCGACGAGGGATTCCGGCATGCCATGAGCGCGATCATCGATTCGAACGTCACCACCGTCCTCACCGGACTCTTTCTCTTCCAGTTCGGCACCGGACCGGTGAAGGGATTCGCTGTCACGCTGGTCCTCGGCGTGCTTGCGTCGATGGTCAGCGCGATTTTCGTGACCCGTACCCTGTTCATTCTCTGGCTGAATCGTAAGCCGGGGATGGCCACCTTGAGCATCTGACATGAGACTCTTCGCCAACGCGAACTACGACTTCCTTCGCCGCCGCCACATCGCGTATCTGATGACGGTGCTGCTGACCGTGCCTGGACTCCTCATCGTGCTCTTCCGCGGGCTGAACTATAGTGTGGAGTTCACCGGGGGGACGCTGATGCAGGTCGAGAGCTCGAAGCCGGCGGACGTAGCGTCCATCCGGAACGCTCTGGCCGAGCGCGGCATCGAGGGGGCTGAGATCCAGACCTTCGGCTCCGACCGGGAGCTGGTCATCCGGGCTCGCGTGGCCAAGGAAGGAACTGACGCCAACGACACTCAGGCCACGGCAGCGGCGTTGCAGCAGGCGCTGGATGCTGTTCTCGGCGCTGGCAACTACACCGTGCTGCGTACCGAAGCGGTTGGCCCGAAGGTCGGCGGAGAGCTTCGGGAAAAGGCCCTCATGGCCATCCTCCTCTCATTCATAGCGGTGCTCATCTACCTGTGGTACCGGTTCGAGTGGCGCTTCGGTGTGGCCGCAATCATCGCGACCGCTCACGACATCCTGGCCAGCATTGCCTTCATCGGGCTGGTCCGGCTGGAAGTGAGCCTGTTCGTGGTGGCCGGCCTCATGACGATCATCGGGTACTCCCTGAACGATACCATCGTCATCTTTGACCGCATCCGCGAGAATCTGCACATCCGCAAGCGGGATCGCTTCGAGGATATCCTCAACCGGTCCATCAATGAAACTCTGCCGCGGACGGTCTTTACCGGCACCACAGCGCTCGGAAGCCTCATCGCGCTGGCCGTGCTGGGCGGAGACGTGGTCCGGCCTTTTGCCCTGCTGATGTTGTTCGGCGTCATCGTGGGGACGTTCTCCTCGATCTTCATCGCGGCGCCGGCGCTCCTGGAAATCGAGAAGCGCTGGCCCGGCGCCACGGCTCGCGGGCATATGGCACCCAAGGCGAGCCCAACTCCGGCCCGGAAGCCTCAGCCGGTCGGGTCGGGCAGCGGGGCAGCGGGGCAGCGGGGCAGGTAAGCGGGAAGGAAGGGCAGGCCGGGAAAGACGGGGAATGTTGGACTCCGTGTTCGCCTGCTCTCCACTTTCCCCGGCCTTCCCATCCTGCCCGCCCTTCCCATCCTTCCCGTCCGTCCGTCATGCTAATCGACTCCCACTGCCATCTCGCCGATTCAGCCTACGACTCGGATCGTGCTGCTGTCCTGGAGCGTGCCTGGGCTGCCGGGGTTGCTCGCGTCGTGGTGATCGGCGAATCCCGGGCCAGCGCCGAGCGCGCCCTGGCGCTGGCCGCGAGGGAGCCGCGGCTCGCGGTCACCGCCGGTGTTCACCCCCATGATGCGAGGGGCTGGGACCCGGATGCAGACAACTGGCTTCGCAGCCTGGTGCGGGACCGACGGGTGGTGGCCATCGGTGAAACCGGCCTCGATTACCATTACGACCACTCTCCCCGTCCGGAGCAGCGCCGCGCCTTCGAAGCCCAGCTCGTCATCGCGGCCCAGGCCCGCATGCCGGCGGTGATCCACGCGCGCGACGCCGATGACGACGTCGCCGCCCTTTTGGCCGAGCATCCGGCGGTCACCGCGATCCTGCATTCATTCAGCAGCGGGATGAGCCTCTTGCGAGCGGGGCTGGTACACCGCCACTATGTGTCGTTCAGCGGGATGGTCACCTTCAAGAACTGGCACCTGGACGAGGCCATCCGCGAGACGCCGCTGGATCAACTGCTTCTCGAAACGGACGCCCCTTATCTCGCGCCGGTGCCATATCGGGGAAAGCGCAATGAGCCTGCCTTCGTGCGGCAGGTGGCGGAGCGCATTGCCGCTGTTCGGGGACTGCCGGTGGAGGAGTTGATCGAGGCAACTGGCCGGAATGCCGAGCGTGTGTTCTTCTCACCTGTCACCTAGGGACTAGCCGTGAGCACCGTACCGTCCGACATCGCGATTGCGCAAGCGGCCAAGCTCCGGCCCATCGCGGAAGTCGCTGCCGAGGTGGGGCTGGGTCCGGACGAGATCCTCCCCTACGGCCGGCATAAGGCAAAGATCAGCGCCGAAGCTATCGCCCGGCGCAAGCCGAAGGGACGGCTGGTGCTCGTGACGGGCATCAATCCCACCCCGGCCGGTGAAGGTAAGAGCACCGTGACCGTCGGTGTGAGTCAGGCGCTACGGCGGCTGGGCAAGAAGGTGATTGTCTGCATCCGGGAGCCGAGCCTGGGCCCCGTGTTCGGGGTGAAGGGGGGAGCGGCAGGCGGCGGGTATGCCCAGGTAGTGCCGATGGATGAGATCAATCTGCACTTCACCGGCGACTTCCATGCGATCACCTCGGCGCACAATCTTCTCTCTGCCATGCTCGACAATCACCTGCATCACGGGAACGCGCTCGGCCTGGACCCTCGCCGCATCACCTGGCCTCGGACGCTCGACATGAACGACCGGGCCCTGCGATCGATGGTGATCAGCCTGGGTGGCATCAACGCCGGGCCGGTGCGGGAGGAGCGGTTCGTCATCGTGCCCGGCAGCGAGATCATGGCGATTCTGGCCCTGGCCACCGACCTCGCTGACCTGGAGCAGCGAATTGCCCGGATCATCGTGGGGCTCACTCGCGACCGCAAACCGGTGACCGCCGCCGACCTGAAGGCCTCGGGTGCCATGACGCTGCTGCTGAAGGACGCGATTCTGCCGAACCTGGTGCAGACGCTGGAAGGCGGTCCTGCTCTGGTGCACTGCGGACCATTCGGCAACATCGCCCACGGGTGCAATTCGATCGTGGCCACCAAGCTCGGCCTCTCTCTGGGGGACATCGTCCTGACCGAGGCAGGGTTCGGAGCCGACCTCGGCGCGGAGAAGTTCTTCGACATCAAGGCGCGCTTCGGCAATCTCAAGCCCGAGGCGGCCATCGTGGTGGCCACAGTGCGTGCCCTCAAGATGAACGGGGGTGTCAAGAAGGACGCCCTCGGGAAGGAGGACGTTGCCGCGCTCAAACGCGGCATAGTGAACCTCGAGGCCCACGTAAAGAACGTCCAGAAGTTCGGCGTGCCGGTAGTAGTCGCGCTCAATCGCTTCACCTCTGATACCGACGAGGAGTTGGGTACTGTGCTCGATACCGCCAAGGGTTGGGGCGCGCGTGCGGCGCTGAGCGAGGTGTGGGCCAACGGTGGAGAGGGCGGGGAAGCGGTGGCCCGGGAGGTCCTGGCCGTGCTCGACGAAAAGAAAGCCGCCTTCAAGCCCCTCTATGACGCCGCCAAACCGATCAAGGAGAAGATCGAGACCATCGCCCGGGAGATCTATGGGGCGGGAGGCGTCGACTACACGGCCGTGGCCGAGAAGAACATTGCCCAGTGCGAAGCCATGGGTCTGGGCCAGACGCCGGTGTGTATCGCCAAGACCCAATACTCCTTCTCCGACGATCCTGCCAAGCTGGGCCGCCCGACCGGGTTCCGGATTACCATTCGTGACGTCTACCCTTCTGCGGGCGCCGGGTTCGTCGTCGCTCTTGCGGGCGACATCATGACCATGCCCGGGCTACCCAAGGTCCCAGCCGCCGAATCCATCCGGGTGCTGCCGGATGGCACCATCGAGGGGCTCTTCTGATGCTGGACTTCGTCTCCACCGCCGGCGCGCCCAAGGCAATCGGTCCCTACAGCCAGGCCGTGCGGGCCAACGGCTTTCTGTTTACCGCCGGGCAAGTAGCCCTTGACCCTGACAAAGGTGAACTGGTCGCCGGAGGAGTCCGTGAGCAGACCACCCGAGCGCTCGACAACCTGCGCGCCATCCTCACCGCCGCGGGAAGCGACTTCTCCCATGTCGTCAAGACCACGGTGTTCCTGGTCGACATGGCGGACTTCACCGCCATGAACGAGATCTATGCCCGTGCTTTCGGGGAACATCGTCCGGCACGCTCGACGGTGGCCGTGGCCGCGTTACCGAGGGGCGCGCGAGTGGAGATCGAGGTGATCGCCGCGGTGACAGGTGAGAAGTAAGAGGTGAGAGGGCACTCCCCAGATATCTCTCACTTCTCAGCTCTTACCTCTTACTTTCGAGATGGGGGCGGATCGGGCCTGGTGGTCTGGCCGGTCTTCAAAACCGCGATGGAGGCGCCTCCGGCGGCTCCGGTGGGTTCGATTCCCACACGCTCCCGCCACCTCGCTGTCCGAGCGTGGCACTGCGCGACTGCGCTGCTACTATTGCTGACGGTTCTAGGTAGCCCGGTGAATCTCGGCGCTCAACAGGCCACCCCACCGTCCCGCCGCCCCGCTACTCCGCCTGATACCGCGCAGCGCCGATCCATCAGCCCAATGAGCGCGTTATGGCGCTCGCTTCTGATCCCCGGGTGGGGTCAGGCGCGGTTGAATCGGAAATTGACCGGCGGGATCTTCGTTGCCTGGGAAGGTGTCACCCTGGGGATGAGTCTCAAGACGCGCCAAGAGCTGGAGTACCTCCGCCGGAATAACTCCTCCCGCGGCGACGCCAAGCGGCAGGAGCACGAGGACTGGCTGGTGCTCCTGGCATTCAACCACCTCCTCTCCGGCCTCGAAGCCTACGTCTCGGCGCACCTGACGGACTTTCCCGGCGACCTTCAGGTCGAAGCAGTCCCCGGTGGGGTCGGCGCCGGCATGTCCCTCCCGATCCTGATCAGATGAACCGGGCTCCCATCGGGATCTTCGACTCCGGTATTGGTGGTCTGACGGTGGCCCGCGCGATTTACGAGCGGCTGCCGCACGAGTCCACCATCTACTTCGGCGATACGGCGCGGGTTCCGTACGGCCCCAAGTCTCCCGAGACGGTGCGCCGCTATAGTCTGGAGATCCTGCACTGGCTCCTGGCGCAGGGCGTGAAAGCTGTGGTGATCGCGTGCAACACCAGCACCGCTCATGCCCTCCGTACACTCCAAGAGGCGACGCCGGTGCCGGTTCTGGGCGTGATCAAGCCGGGTGCGAGAGCGGCCATTGAAACCGGGAGCGGAGGTCCGATCGGGGTGATCGGTACCGCGGGCACCATCGCCAGCGACGCCTATAACCGGGCAATCCAGGCCCTGTCCCCCGGTCTGACGGTGATTCAGCGCGCCTGCCCACTTTTCGTGCCCCTGGTGGAGGAAGGGTGGTTCGAACATCCTGCGACTGAGCTCGTTGCCGCGGATTATCTTCGGGAGCTGCGGGACGCGCGGGTCCGTTCCCTGGTCTTGGGCTGCACCCATTATCCGCTGCTGAAGCCTCTGCTCCAGCGAGTATTGGGCCCCGATGTAAGGCTCATCGACAGCGGACAGGCGACCGCCGCGGCGCTCCACACCATACTCGTGGATCAGGCGCTGGAGGCCCCTCGCGACTCAGAGTCGCACCACCGTTTCGTTGTGAGCGACGACGAGGCCAGATTTCGTCAGGTGGGATCCCGATTCATCGGCGAGCGGCTGGGGCAAGCTGAGGTGGTGGCCCTCGGGTAGTCGGGAAGCCGGAGTCCGGAGGCTGGCGACTGGCGACTCTCTTCACTCTTTACGCTTTAAAATGGCGCAGCTCGGCCCCCGACTCGGTCGCAATCGCGTAGCCAAAGCCATCGAACCAGGCGCCGGGATTGAGGTACTGCCGGCCCTGATCCAGATCCGCGATCACCTGATGGTGGGTGTGACCCATGATGACCAGGCCGACGTCAGGGTGCTGAGCCAGCAGACGCTCGGCCCAGGCGCGCTGCCGCTTCGCGGCGAGTGCTAATGTGGCCTCATCATGGGTGTGGTCGCCCAGGGCCGGACTCAGAAGATCCACGAGTCTCAAGCCCATGTCGGGATGCAGCAGCCGATAGATCGCCGCGGTAGCCGGGTGCTGGATCAGCCGATGGATCAGTTTTGCCTGCCATCGGGTCTCGGTCAGACCGTCTCCGTGAACCGCCATCACCATGCGGCTGCCCACCCGGAACGAGGCGCGGAGGGGCTGAAACTCCAGACCCAGATCTCGCTTCCAGAAGTGGCGATCCCAGCGGTCGTGATTTCCCCCTACCATTACTATTGGCATTCGGCGGCGCAGCTGCGCCAGAGCCGCCGCAACGTGGAAACCACGGCGGGGAATGACCCGGGAGTACGTGAACCAGAAGTCGAACAGATCGCCGTTCACCAGCAGGCAGTCGCCCAGCGTAGGACAGACCTGGAGGAACTCGAGCAGCACCTCCTCCACGGCAGGCGGCGCCACTCCTAGGTGGGCATCGGACACGACGACGAGGTTGTGGCCCAGCACGGCCGCAAGGTAGCGTGCGTCAAGTGACCCTGCCAGTCGTCTACAACGCCATGAGGCCTGCATGCCCGCCGAGTCGCCCTCGGTCTCGGAGACGTTCGTACGGGTCAACTACTCGGAAACCGACCAGATGGGCGTGGTGTACCACGCCCGGTACCTGGTCTGGCTCGACGTGGCCCGGACCGAACACCTTCGCCGGCAGGGGATGAGTTACCGCGAGCTGGAGGCGACGGGCCTTCGACTTGCCGTCAGCGAGGTGATCATCCGGTACCGTCTGCCGGCCCGCTATGATGATCCCATTCGGATCCGATGCTGGGTCCGGGCAGTGGCCTCCCGCAAAGTCGAGTTCGGGTATGCCGTCGAGCATGCCGAAGACAACCGCCTGTTGGCCACCGCTTCCACCAGTCTTATCGCGCTGGGCTCCACCATGGCACTGAGCCGCCTGCCGGACGGCGTCCGGCAGGCGCTGAAGGTCGTGCCCGACCCCGTGAAGATCGGATCATGAAGCTTCTGTTTCTTTGCCTTTGCACCCTGGGCCTGCTGAGCCCGGTCGCGCTTGCCGCGCAGGAACAAGCCCTGGTCGAGGAGTTGGCTCCCGTGCTCGCCGCGGAGGACGCGCGGGAGTGGCGACAGGACCTGTTTCAGCGGAGCCTCCTGGCTGCGGATTCCGTCGTCCAGCGGCTTGCAGCCATGGCCGCCGGGCGGATCGGCGACCTTCGCGCCACACCGCTACTGATTCGGACCCTCGATCAACCCGATTCTACTGTCCGGGTCGCGGCGGCATTTGCTCTCGGACTGCTGCGCGACTCGGCCGCGGTTCAGCCGTTGATCCAGCGCCTGACTGGATTACAGCCGCTCGACGCTCCTACCGCCGTCGAAGCGGTGACCGCCCTGGCCAAGATTGGGGGGCGGAAAGTGGCTGACTTCTTCGGGTCGGTGCTCCAGGGCAAGGTGATGCTATCGCAGCCCGATGCCGCTCCGGCCACCGGCCAGATCCTGCTGGAGGCCTGGCGGCTGGGGGCCGATGCTCCGGCGGATGCCTTGCTTCCGTTTACGCGAGACACATTGCAGACCGTTCGCTGGAGCGCGGTATACTCCCTGGCTCGGCTTCGTGCCCCCGGGGCGGCCGCCCAGTTACTCGAATCGCTGCGTGATCCGGATCCGGCGACTCGGGCCCTGGCGGCAAGGGCACTGGTGCGTGCGTACGCCCAGTCGGCCAGGCTGGCGCCAGCCACCGTCGCCACGGTGTTGACGCGTGCGGTCGAGGACAAGGACCCCGGCGTTCGCATCAATGCGCTCCGCTCCCTCGGCACCTATCGGGACTCCTCTCTCTCGCCGGCCGTCGCATGGCGGGTCGACGATCCTGTCGCCAACGTGCGGGTTCAAGCAGCAGCTACCCTGGGAGAGCTGGGCGGGTCCGCAGCCAGAACCACCCTGCTGCGTGTGCTGAGTGGGAAGGGTGGCTTCGCGCTCCGACGCGAGGCGCTCCTGGGCCTGGCCACGGTGGATGGCGCTGAGTTCGATCGTGCCGCCGCGAGTTGGCGGGCAAGCCGGGACTGGCGAGAACGGTCGGCGGCCGCGGAAGGTTGGGCTCGCGCCGGCGCGCGCGGGGGCCAATGGTTTCTTTCGGACTCCGACGGCAGAGTTGTGGCCGCCGGCCTCCAGGCATGGGCGGCTGCCGTGGAAGGTCCTCAGCGGCCGCTTCTCGAGGCCGGACGGCGCCTGCTGACTCACCGCGACGCCGGGGTGCGCAGCGTCGCCGGGGACATCGTCGCCCGCGCTGCGGAGCCGGGCGATCTGCCGGCCCTGACCGCCATGTACACCCGGGCGGCGCGCGACTCATTCCCCGATGCTTCGATCGCCGCGCTCAACGCCATCCTTGCCATTAGCGGTACCGGCGCGGCGGCAGCCTCGCGGGTAGAGGACGATTTCCTCCGGCAGACTCCCCGGCCGGCAAATTACCTGCTCCGGCGCTGGGCCGAGGAGAACTGGGTCGAAGCGGAGGCCCGCTGGGGGCCGGCGCACCCGATCGAGACCGGCCGCTCATTACAGGACTACCGCGACCTGGTGCGGCGGTTCATTGCCGCGCCCGACTCTGTCGCCCGCCCGCGTGTGTTCATCGAAGTGGAGCAGCGCGGCAATCTCGAAGTCGAGCTCTACGGTCCGGAGGCACCGCTTACGGTTGCGAACTTTCTCCGTCTCGTGGACCGGCGGTTCTTTGACGGACACCGCTGGCATCGGGTGGTCCCCAACTTCGTCATTCAGGACGGAGATCCCCGTGGCGATGGCTTCGGTGGCCCCGGCGGTGCCATCCGCGACGAGATCAATCGCATACGGTACGGTATCAAGCCGATGCTGGGGATGGCGCTGTCGGGCCCCGACACTGGAGCCAGCCAGTGGTTCATCACCCTGAGCCCCCAGCCGCACCTGGACGGCACCTACACCGTGTTCGGGCGGGTAGTGGGCGACGCGAGCGCGTTGACCCGGATCAGCCAGGGCGACATCATCCGGACGGTGAGGAGATGACGAAGAAGGCGGAGAAGACGAATAGGGCGGAGAAGTCGGAGCGATTCGTGGGCTTTGTGCGGCGAAACGCCGGCTACCTATTCGTCTTCTTCGCGAGGGTTGTGCTGGTCGTCAGCGTGCTGTCCGCCTTCTCCGCCTTCTCCGTCCTCTCCGCCCAATTCTTCGCCTTCGGACAGAACAAGATCCAGTACCGGAAGCTCGACTGGCGGATTATTCGCGGCCCTCACGTCGATCTGTACTACTACCGCGCCGAGGCCGAGCTTGCCCCCGCGGCGCTGGCCTACGCCGAAGCGAGCTATGACACGCTGGCGATCCAGTTCGGGCATGAAGTCGCCGCCCGCATCCCCCTGATCGTCTATGCCTCGCACACCGACTTCGAGCAGACGAACATCCTGCCCTTCACGCCACCCGAGGGTCTGCTCGGGGTCACCGATTTCCTGAAGCGACGGGTCGCCCTCCCGTTCCGCGGTAATTTCTCCGAGTTCCGGCACACGTTGCGCCATGAGATGGTGCACGTCTTCCAGCTTGACATCCAAGCCGACAGCTACAACCAGTCCCCGCGCTCGGGCCGCTTCAATTACCCGCTGTGGTGGAGTGAGGGGCTGGCAGAGCTGTGGTCCGGTGGGGAAGATGCCCGCGATATGATGGTGCTGAGAGACCTCACCCTCACCGGCCGCCTGCCGCAGCTGCGACAGCTGACGTACGTCCTCGGGGGAATCGTCTATCCGATCGGCGGTCGCATTCATCGCTGGTTGGCGGACAAGTATGGTGATTGGCGGGTGGCTCTCATGTACAAGGAGGCTAATCGCTACAACACGTTCGAGGATGCCATCTACGCCACGTATGGCCGCACACTCGACCAGTTGAGCGAAGAGTTCCAGCTCGCGATGCGGCGCGACTTCTATCCCTCGGTAGGCAGCCTCGCGCCGCTACCCGCGCTGGCTAGGGAGATCACCCGGCTCGCCATCAAACCCGCTTTCCTGCCCGACACGGCCGGGCGAGTCCCCGCCGAGGGCGATCAAGGCGAGGTTGTGTACGTGTCTCCCGCCATGGGATACGTGACGATCTATCGCCAGAACCTGGACGGAGGAAAGGCTCACAAGGTGGTCGCCGGTGGCCAGACCGCCGACCTCGAGTCGTTCCACCCGTTCGATTCGCGAATGGACGCCTCGCGGAAAGGGTTCCTGCTTTTCGCGGCCCGCTACGGCGACCGGGACGCCCTCGTGATCTGGGACTTGAAGCGGTCTCGAATGGCCGGCAGGTATCAGTTCGACCGGCTCATCTCGATCCTGTCCCCGATGTGGCTACCGGATCGCCGAAGCATCGTGTTCAGCGGTCTCTCTGAGAGCGGAATCTCGGATCTGTATCGTGTCCGGCTGCCCGACGGCGCGCTCGAGCCACTCACCCGCGACCGCTTTCAGGATCTGGATCCCAGTCCTCACCCGGATGGCCGTCGACTCGTCTTTGCCTCGGACCGTACCTCCGGCGGGCTGGAGGGGGCGGTCAACCTCTTCACCCTCGACATGAGAAGTGGCGCGGTGTCCCAGCTGACCCGGGGAGACTGGGTGGATGAGAGCCCCTCATGGGGACCCGACGGTCGGGTCTACTTCACTTCCAATCGCGACAGTGTTCTTAACGTCTTTTCGGTAGATACCCTCGGCAATGGCCGCCGGGAGACCTCGGCCTGGAGCGGAGCATTCGATGCGGTCCCTTTGGGGGGGACCGATGGCCTGCTGCTGGGTGGATTCCATGATCTCAGCTGGAACCTCTATCGCTATCCGGTTGACTCCGCGGCCCGGGAGGATCGATTCACCCTGGACTCCGGCAAGCCGGCGGCCAAGTGGGCCTGGGCTTCTCCCGGCGACACGGCGAAGGGCGCTGCCTCAGCAGAGCCGTACCGCCGCCGCATGACATTCGATGTTGCCGTGGGCGATGCCATCTTTGTCCCCGGCTGGGGTGGGGCCCAGGGGTTCGCCTTTCTGATGAGCGATCTGCTGGGCGACAACCTGATCTTCGCATCGATCGGGTCCTTTCAGGGACGCCAGCTGGGAAGCCTGGTGGCCAACATCAACGCCAGCGCGGTGTATCTGAACCGGGAACGGCGACTCAACTGGGGCTTCGGTGCCTTCCGTACCAAGGGGCGAAACTTCGAGGGCGACCAGGTCGTGTCGTACAATGAGACTGCGATGGGCGTCATGGGCCTCCTGCGGTATCCTCTGAGCCGGTTCAACCGGGTGGAGGGCACCATGGTGGTGGAGCACTCGGACAGAATCGACTTCACGATCCCGGTTGATGAGCCGCGCCGGGTAGGCTGGATTGCGTCGCACTATTTGAGCTACGTGCACGACAACTCGCTCTGGGTCCCCACCGGTCCGATCGACGGAACTCGATTCAGCCTCACCGGCGGAATCTCGACCGACTTCACCAACAGCCGCTTCGACAATTATCTCATCAGCGCCGACTGGCGCAAATACTTCCGGCTGGGCCAGCGCAGTGCCTACGCCGTCCGCGCGATCGGCTTCTATAGTGGCGGAGACCGGCCGCGACGGATCAACATCGGCGGCACGCTGGGACTTCGGGGATACCCGGAGTTCGGCTATATCCTGGGATCACATGCCTTCATGCTGAATCAGGAAATCCGGGTTCCGGTGCTGAGTCATCTTAGCCTGGGCACCCCGTTGGGGAACCTGAACTTCCCCGAGACCCAGGCAGGCCTGTTCGTGGACGTGGGGAAGGCCACGTTTCCCACGGAGGGCTTGGACAGAGCCATGCTCGGCAGCTACGGCGTCAGTTTCCGTATGGCGCTTGCGCCTCTGGCCGCCTTACGCTTGGATGTGGGCTGGCGGTTTACCGACGACAATTACGTCGGCTACAGCCTGGACCGGGATCAGAGGAAGTCTCACTTCGTCAGCTTCTTCTTCGGCTATAACTACTGATGCGACAATACCTTCGGCTTGACGGGCCGGTGCTGCTGGCCTATCTTGGCCTGTCCGTGACCGCCTGCAGGAGTGAGCCGGGGCCCGTGCTTCCAGCCGCAGCTGGGCCGGTAACGCGGGAGCAGGTCGAGGAATGGGTGGGCCGAACCCTTCCGGCCGAAAGCCGGCTGCACCGATTCAAGTGGTTGTTCGTGGACGAGCGGGGCAGCGCGGGGGGTCGAGGAAGTACCCGGGTGGCTCCTCCCGACTCGCTCAGGTTCGATGTCGCCGGTCCTTTTGGCAGCGGGGCTGCTTCGGCCGTCGTGGTGGACCAGCGAGCGGTGTGGACTGAGCCACCCGACGCCATCGCCAAGCTCGTTCCCAACTATCCGCTTATGTGGGCCATGTTCGGCGTGGCGATGCCGCCTGAAGACGGTGCTGCCTTGCGGGGACTTACGCAGGATTCGCTCACCGCCTGGCAGTATGCGGGCCCAACCGATACCATCCAGTACTCGCGAACAGCGGGAAATCCGGTCCGGTTCTTTGCAGAGGTGCGTCGGGCGGGCGAGCTCATCGGGCGCGCCGAGACCACGCTGGATTCGACCGGCGCTCCCTTGAAATCGCGGCTCACCGTTCCGAGTCCGCCGGCCAAGCTCGATCTGACGTTTCTCTCCACCACCCGGGCCACCTTTGCGCCTGACATCTGGCTTCATCGTATCCCTTAGTACTCTGCTCCTCGGCGGCTGTCTCTACGGATTCGCGGGGGGTGGGCTTCCTCCCGGGATCCGGACCGTTGCGGTGCTGCCGTTCGACAATCAGACTCCCGAGCCAACGCTGACCCAGGAGATCTCGCGGGCCGTGCGCGAAGCGGTAGAGCAGCGCCTCGGCCTGCGTCAATCGGCCGAGCTGCAGGCGGACGCCGTGGTTCGTGGTTCCATCACCCGCTACGAGCCTGATCTGCCGGTCGCTTATCAGGGCGGTGAGGACCGCGAGGTGACGGTCACCCGAAGGCAGGTCCAGATCACCCTGAACGTCGAGATTCTGGACCAGAAGCAGGCCAAGCCGCTCTGGCAGCGGAGCGGACTGGTGGTCAAGGGCGACTACGAAACCGGACGGGAAGGGGAGGGCCGCCAGAAAGCGCTCGATGACCTGGTCGTGAACATCGTCGAAGGTGCCCAGTCCCAATGGTGATCGGGTGGCGCAGATCGCGTCTCGGGGCTGGTGCCTTCGGCTGCCTGGTCTCGCTGGCGCTCTTCGTGGCCGCCCTGTACTACGGTGTCAATATCGGACAGGTCTACCTCCGCTACTATCAGATTCGTGACGGAATGCGGACCCAGGCGCGGATGGCCCCCAGTCTTCAGGATGACGTCATCTACCGCCGCCTCAATGGTCAGGCGGATTCTCTCTTTACCCGGACCCCCAAACCACACTTCAAGATCACCCGCACCAGCCAGCCGAGACGTATCGTGATCGAGAGCGAGTACACCGACCAGGTCGACCTGCCGCTCTTCAAGCACACCTTCGTGCTCCGGCCGAGGGCAGAGGAACCGCTCTAGCCCTCCGACATGCACGACTTCTCGATTCCCAGCCTGTTTCTCGTGCTGGCGGCGATGCTGACTGCCGCCAAGCTGCTCGGCGAGCTTGCCGAGCGGTTCGGACAGCCCGCGGTACTGGGAGAGCTCCTGGCTGGCGTGTTGCTTGGTGGGAGCTTGCTGGGGGTAATTCCGGCCGAAGGCACCGGGTCAGAAATCATCCACGTGCTCGCGGAGTTAGGGGTCGTACTCCTGTTGTTTGAGATCGGACTGGAGACCGATCTAAAGGAAATGTTCCGGGTCGGTACTGCCTCACTCTCTGTAGCTGCCACGGGAGTGGTGCTGCCGTTCGGGCTCGGCTTTGCATACTGGGTCTACCTACCCCACGCGGGAGCCTCTGCAAGCACGGACCTCACCATGGCGGCCATCTTCGTGGGCGCAACGCTTACCGCTACGTCCGTAGGCATCACCGCGCGGGTGCTCTCCGATCTTGGGCAGATGCACACGCAGGAGGCCAGAATTATTATCGGGGCGGCCATCATCGACGACGTGCTCGGCCTCGTTATCCTCACTGTCGTTTCAGGCATGGCGGCGGGGGCTTCAGTGGATACTCTGGGAATCCTTCGCGTGCTCGCGGTGGCGGTCGGGTTTCTGGTGATTGCCGTGCTCGCGGGCCGGTTTGCGGCCCCCCGGCTCTTCGACCTCGTGGTGCGGATGCGGGTCCGCTACGTTCTGCTCGTCTTCGCCATTGGGTTTGCGCTCGGACTGTCCGCAGTGGCCGCGATGGTGGGGTCGGCGCTGATTATCGGGGCCTTCGCCGCGGGAGTGATCCTGTCTGGAACGAACCAGTTCGATACCATCGAGCGTGAGGTCCGTCCGGTCGCCTCGATCTTCACCCCCATCTTCTTCGTGAGTGTCGGGTCCTCGGTCAACCTAGGCCTGCTGAATCCGGCTCGGGAAGGTGCCTTGCCGATCTTGGGCGTCGCTGCCGTGCTTACTGTTCTGGCAGTTGTGGGGAAACTGGCAGCCGGGTGGGCCGCTCCCTGGGTCCGATTCCGCCGGCTCCTTGTGGGAGTCGGCATGGTCCCGCGAGGAGAAGTCGGGTTGATCTTTGCCGACATCGGGCGGCGTAGCGGCATCTTCAACGAGACCGTCTTCGGAGCAATCCTGCTCACGGTGATGGCTACAACCTTCGTGACTCCGCCAGCACTGAAACTGCTTTTCAACCCGTCACGCGACCGGACCGGGGCGCGGTGATTGCGAGCGCCACGAAGGTGCGCACGCTGGGTGAGGCCATCACCTGGCGAACGGGGCAGATCGGCCCCGTCGTCTTCACCAACGGAGTCTTTGATCTGGTCCATCCGGGCCATGTTGAACTGCTGGAGGCGGCCCGTGGACAGGGGGCGGTGCTGGTGGTTGGCCTCAACAGCGATGCCTCGGTCCGCCGCCTTAGAAAAGGAACCGGCCGGCCGCTGGTGCCGCAGGCGGCCCGGGCCCGAGTTCTGGCCGGCTTCGCTGCCGTAGATTGTGTCACGGTGTTCGACGAGGACACGCCGCTCGAGTTGATCAAAGCGCTGGCCCCCGACGTGCTGGTCAAGGGTGCCGACTATGAGCGTGCCCAGATCGTGGGTGGTGACTGGGTCGAGTCGCGTGGCGGCAGAGTTGTGCAGGTTCCTGTGGTGCAGGGCTTTTCAACTTCTTCGCTGGTGGAGCGTCTTCGTGCCACGTCCTGATGATCGGGCCAACGACCAGCTCCGGCCGCTCGTGCTGGAGCGGCGTGCCAATCCCTATGCCGAGGGATCCTGTCTGATCCGGATGGGCGGCACGCTGGTGCATTGCACTGCCAGCGTCGAGCAGGGTGTTCCCGGCTTCAAGAAGGGCTCGGGGGAAGGCTGGGTCACCGCCGAGTACGCCATGTTGCCGCGAGCTACTCTGGAACGTACCTCGCGGGAGCGGAACGGTCCTGGCGGTCGCACTCAGGAAATTCAGCGGCTCATCGGCCGCTCACTCCGGGCCGCGATGGCCACCATGACGTTCGGAGAGTTCACCATCCGGATCGATTGCGACGTGCTTCAGGCCGATGGCGGAACCCGGACCGCGAGCATCACCGGCGGGTGCGTGGCCCTGGCCGATGCCTGCGCGTGGCTGGCGGAGAAGACCGGGCAGCCTTCTCCGTTTGGCCGGCTGGTCTCCGCGGTCTCGGTTGGCGTCATCAAAGGCGAGGTGCAGCTCGACCTCTCCTACGTGGAAGACAAGGACGCCGCGGTGGACTCGAACATCGTCATGCTCGAGCCGGCCCAGTATGTCGAGGTGCAGGGGACCGGCGAGCACGGCACCTTCTCCCGGGCTCAGCTGGATACCATTCTCGGCCTGGCTGAAGGCGGCATCGCTCAGCTGTTCCGGGCCCAGCGGGCGGCGCTCGGCTGGTGAAGCTCCTGGCCGCCACCCGCAGCGCCGGCAAACAGCGCGAGATCCGCCGGGTCCTGCGCGGCTCCGGGCTGGAGGTAGTTTTTCCGGACGACATCTGGCTCCACGAGTCGTCGGCCGGAGATCCTCTGGAGGCCGGCGAAAGCTTCGAAGTCAACGCCCGCCTCAAGGCGGAGTACTTCGTCCGCTTGAGCTCTCTGCCGACATTTGCCGACGACTCAGGGCTCGAAGTCTTCTCCCTTGGTGGCGCTCCCGGAGTGCGCTCCAAACGGTGGACCGGAGCAAGCGGGACCGACGCGGAGGTGGACGCCGCCAACAATGCCGAGCTGGTGCGCCGGCTCGCCGGTGCGCCGGCATCGAGCCGCGTGGCGCGATACCGGTGCGTCCTTTATTACTTGCCATCCTTTGGCGCCGTTCCCACCATCTGCCAGGCCGACTGCAGCGGTCGGATCCTCGAGGAGCCGCGCGGTACCTCGGGCTTTGGCTACGATCCGTATTTCTTCAGCGACGAGCTGGGAAAGAGCTTCGGCGAGGCCACCGACGAGGAGAAGGATTCGGTCAGCCACCGGGGCAGGGCCCTGAGAGCGCTGGTGCAGACGCTGAGAAGTGCGAAGTAAGAAGTGAGAAGTGAGAGGTGAGAGGTGAGAGGTGGGTGGGCTGCGTTCCGCGCGAGAATCACGTCTACTTCTTAACTTCTCACTTCTTACTTCTCACTCCTCACGTCTGACTTCTCACCTCTCCCACATTACCTTCCAGCTTCGATTCAGCGGGGTGTGGCGCAGTCCGGTAGCGCGCCTGCTTTGGGAGCAGGAGGTCCCGGGTTCGAATCCCGGCGCCCCGATCCGGTAACATCAAACCCCGTCAACCGTTATGGCTGCCGGGGTTTCATGTTTCTAGACGCGGGTCGGGGGATTGTATCAAAAATCGTAACAAGGGATGGAATAAACATCGGTTGCCATCAAGGGGGGGCATCCACGACAAAGTTCACTGTTACTGGAGTAGCTGTTTCACCAGTAGGCACGAAACGAACCGCAATGAGGGTATCCGCCGCCGGCGATGCCCCCGGCGGTCCAGCGACAGAGATCCTGCATTGGATTACTCCTTCATTGAAGGGAGGTTCATTTAAAGGCTGATGGGACACCGCTTCGAACTCGTAGAGCCCACGGGCATCGGTTTGGACGGTCAATCCGAACGTGTTTTCTCCGAAGCTCGTGCCCACTTGGATGTCGGTCACAGGTGAGCCGTCGGGACGGCTGACAAAACCCTGGACCTTAGCGGTCCCGTAGGTAGCGAACCCATTTACGATATCGGTATCGCCGCAGCTCAGGGTAGTGGGACACGCAACTCCTATAACGAAGGCCAGTCTCCGGAGTTGCATAGATGCATTCTTTGTCACGGGGACCTACGCGGCTTCTGCCCGGCTTGCCGTGTCCCTCACGCTCCAGCAATGCCCCTGGCCCCACTTTGAACACGTCGCACAGCGCCTCCAGCAGCTCGCCGTCGAAGCTGGCCACCCGTCCGCGGTTCCGGTTGAGGCGGTAGATGGTGGTCAGGCTGATTCGCCCCTTCGAGGCTTTCGCCACGGCGTAGGCCGTCAACGGCGGCTTGTGTTGTGTCATCAGCTCGGGAAGTCGAAGGCGCATCGCATAGGCTACGTCGTGATGAGACTATGGTCAAGATTGGCAATGTTCGCCCCTGATTGCGCCTCCAGCAAGGGAAGCCGACTGCGCTGCTTCGGTGAACTCAAAGTAGTTAGTGGGGAGTTTCCGTAGCCGTCCCTCAACCTCAACCCAGACATGACCAGGCTCCGCTTCAGGACAAAGTGCAGCGGGATTGCGGGATAGCACCGGGTACCAGGTGCCAGGAGGGATGCTAGGGTGCTGTGCAGCCAGCCTCGGTCGAAGCCGGACGCGAGTGTGTGCGTGGCCGGAATTGGTCAGGGTGTGCACTCGTTGAGGCGTAGTCGTGAACTGTTGGCCGATCATGTTGTTCGGCTCACGGTTCAGCACCTACTATCGTAATGGGGGAGGGTGCAACCTGCGCTTGGCGACCAGAAAATACAAGTGTCAGATTTGACCTAAAATTGCAGCAGGGACTTCGAGGTATGTCAGCTGCGGATCGAGCCCGGTACACGCCTCGCATTTGATGGGAGTTGATGCTGCAGCAACAAGATGTGGAATGCCTGACCCAGATGCCTACGCACACCTGAGCCTTTCAGACCGATTCCAGATGCTTGCCTTCGAGGCCGAACTGGTCCACCTACCCCGCTCCCTTATTGCCGCGATCTGGGAAGCTCTTGAGAGCCTCGACTTGCTAGATTCTCAGCGCAAGTACGATCCAAGTAGTTCAATGGCTGGTCACAGTTGTCCCCTTGTGACTACACTTAGTCAGTCCGTATGGAATGAGTGTATCCGACAAGCGACACAGCCAGCTAGCCAAACCCATACCACAACGGAGGTCATATGCGTACACGGGGATTATTGAGCGCTGGAATGGTGGGAGCAGCAATGCTCGCCATGGGGTGCTCCAAGAAGGAGCCCGAACAAACGACTCCTGAGCAAGCTGTTGGACAGCCTCCTGATACGGCGAGGGCAGCCGCGGGCGCGGTTCAGGACTCCGCCACGGCAGCAGAGGGTGCCTATCGCGACTCCGCCACGGCAGCAGAAGGTGCCTATCGCGACTCCGTGGCTGCGGCAGGTGCCTATCGCGACTCCGCCGCTGCGGCAGAGGGGGCCTACCGCGACTCCGCCGCTGCGGCTTCCCGTACTGCCCGCGATTCCGCCGCGGGAGCCGCGGCAGCCTATGGTGACTCCGCCGCCGACGGCCGGCCGAATACCAGCGGCGTGACGCCGGACACGACTGGCCTGGGAGCCGGCGCCGATTCCGTTCGTCGCGACTCGATGTAGGCATCCATAACCAGCCTGCCGTCATGGCGGGGTGTGGCTACTGATGATGCAGCTGCTATGCAAGGGCTCGACCTATGTGCGTGGTGCCACGCGAAGGAGCGAACCCAAGGAGGACGATCCTTACGTTTGGCCCAGAAAGGTATTGGCCGCGCCTCTTGAGGGAGCAGATCCGGAATTATTCGTTGCTTCTGGCGACCCTATCTGTGCAAACGATGTTGCGGGAGGTGTACTCGCACCTCGGGACGATGCGGCACCGTTCAGGAGTCGTGGAGTATCGGGTCGAGCAGCACCAGGGACAACTCGCGGATCGGCTGGCCGTGCTGGCACTTTCCTGATCGCCGCAGACCCCCCACTGGAAGAGCCTGGCCGTCATCTGCCACGCTGGCGTCTCTGCCTCTTCAGTGCCTTCACCTTGTCGCGCAGCCGCTCATAGTTCTTAAGAGTTCCCATGCCGGTCTCGGCGGCCATCGCTAAATTTTCCCGGTCAAAATGGGAGCAGTGTAACCGCGGCTGGAGACGGGTCAGGGTGTCGGAGAGAGGTTTGCCATAGCAGCGGGCCATCTCATACGCGACTAGATCCGGGGCGTGGGTAACCAGGTTCTCTTTGCCGACCCAAGTCTTTGAGATTCACTAGGGGTGGTGTTGCCCTGCGTTCGTCTGGTAGCTTTGGGAGCAGGAGGTCCCGGGTTCGAATCCCGGCGCCCCGACTGACTGTATCTGACGTGCTGTTCAGGAAGGCGCCCATATCAGGTAAGCCCTAAGGTGGGGAACCCGGGCCGACACCGTCGGCTGCCTTCCGTAGTTGCTCTGGCGTAACGTCAGCGAGACGTCTCCCCCCACGCGGATCATCCGCACCACCGGCAGCGTGGCGCTCAGCCGGGCCGTGGTCATCCGGTGATCTGCATCGGAGCCATAGAGGCTGCGGATCCAGACCGTTCGGCCGTCGAGCCGGATCAGCTCCCGGCCATCCCGCCGAAGCGCGGCGGTAACTCTCCCGCCCACTCCAGGGCCAAAATCGTAGTCCCTCCGCCGCACCCGATCGTGCTCTGAGGAGATCGCTCCCAGGGGAACTACCTCGAGGTGTAGTCCGATGTCAATCTGGGTCCGGATATCGGCGGCTTGCCGGTAGAGCAGCGCCCCGCTGAGGCTCTGGCTGCTCGACTTGGCCAGAGGGACATCGTCGTAGTCGTAGTGCTGGTACAGGCCCAACATTAGCTGGCGTCGGGGCGAGGTGCCGAGCTTATGACGAGTCAGCAACCCCGAGACGGCTGCATGGGTCAGGACGACGTACTCGTTGGGGCTGAGGTGCAGACTGAATTCGAAGGCGTCGTAGGGACGCTTGACGTGCGCGTCGAAGGCGCTCCCGTACTGGAACGTGAGTCCGAGGAATGGCCGGTCGTCGCTCACCCCCTGGGCGCCGGCACCCATGCTTTGCCGGCCCACCGCCAGGGACGTCCAGCTCGATGGGGAGGAATCCAGAGCAGCGCGGCCGCCGCCGTGAATCAGCGACTGAGTCCGACCGACGGGATTCACCACCAGGGCGCCCATGCGCCGCGCCGCAGGAAAACGCTTGCTGCTGAGTAAGACGGAGCTTATCCGGTGGGCCACTTCCCCCAAGTGCGATTCCGCCGAGCGTGGTGTTGATCAAGTCGTTGGCGGAGGGACGGACATTCTCCGAAAAGAACTCCCAACTCAGACTGCCTGCGGCTACGAACGGTACGGACCCCCAGAATTCGTAGCCGCTCCCCCGTGCGGCATTGAAATAGAGGCTGCCGTGATACGGGTGCGCCACCTGGTTCACGCCGAAGACGTCATCGTCCCAGTTGAAACCACTCTGGAGGTTGGCCCACCAGCTTCTGGTGCCGACGTCCGCCCAGTCCGAACCCTGAAGGTGCCGGTTGTAGAACCAGAGGCCCCCGTTGATCGCTACCAAGGCACTGGCGGCCTGCCAGAAGCTCGGTGGCTTCGGTGAAGCCGGTTGCACGACGTCCTGCGCTTCGCTATTGCCATAGAGAAGCAGCGAGCCGGTCAGTGCCAGCCAGGCGGGAAAGCCGCGCGTCGGGACCATAGTAAGTACTTAGAAGCTGGTCTCCGTCCGCCAGATCTGCTGTGATTCGGCCCACCCTCCTGGCATTCGTTCCATTTAATGCGTCTGACTGCCCTGCTGCGCCACCCATCCGGGAGCCGTCCAGGCGTTGGGATCGAAGATCGCCGGGTCCAGTTTCACGTTGGCGCGGGTATCGCTGTACTCCTCCTTGACCTGCTGTTTGCCGTTCGCGAAGAACAGCACCTCCAGCTCTACCCAGCCGCCGTCCAGCGGGATGTATTTGTCGAAGACGGTCTCATTGATGACTTTCGGGTCCTTCTTGGAGGGCTCGAGGCTCCGGACGAAGTAAAGCCGCTCGGCATCGATCCAGAATTGCGGGCTGGTAGTATCGCCGGCTTCTGCCCCGACCACATACGTGGGACGGCCCTTCCAGGTGCTTCGGTGCAGCTTGGTGAGATCGAACTTGAGTCCCTTGAGCTTGCGCACCGTCTCCGCCACCGGAGCCTGGTAGACGTCGAAGCCGAGGACCATCAGCGGATGCACCAGCGGCTGCGACGCCTTGAGCTTCTTCTGCTCGAACACGTAGAGCGAATCGTTCCGGAACAGCAGCGTCTTCCCGCTATCGAGCGGCGCAATGTCGATGCGGAGCTTGCCCGGGAGCTCCAGCGCTTCGTACCAGGTCTCGACCTTGCCATCGGGCAGGGTCGTCTTCTGCGTAAAGGTGAGGGTACGGTACCACTTGCCGGCGTACCGGTCGCGCATTCGAGCGACGAGCTCCTCCCCGTTCTTTGGTGGCGGAGTAGCTGCGGCCGAAGCGGCGAAGGTGAGGCTTAGGCTGAACAGCGACAACAAGAGTCGAGACATGACCCCTCCTGAGGGATACGATGGTATGAAGCTTCGTGCTGACCGTACGAGGTGGTGTAAAGGTGGGTTTCCCGTGCGCCCGCATCGTCGGATGGCGGGCGCAGATGTTAGCGGAGGGGAAGCGGGATCAGCTCATTGGCCCCAGCTGGTGATAAAGCGGGAATATCGTCGTTCCCAGGTGCGCAGTGAGTCCCAAGAGACTTTCTCGAGCTCCAGCGACACTGCCCGTGCCGCGGCGACCGATACAGCCTCCCGCTCTTCGCGGCCGGCTTCGGTCGCGACGCGGGACTGGACGTCTGTCAGGCTTAGCCAAAGCGTAAGCCGATTATTCACCCGATCCTGCACCATCATACGGAGTCTGTCGACCATGGCCTCGGTGCGCAGCCGGCAGTGGCGATGAACCGCCCACACAATGAGCCCCTGAAGCCACACCAGGAAAATGATCGCGGTACCCTGCTCGCCCTGCGTCAGCTCGCTGAGTATGATCATGATGGCGATGAGCACACCCGCGATTGTCATGAAAAGCTCGAAATGCTCAGCCAGAATGGCGCGAGCGGCACGGGAGAGGCTGGTGGCTCGATTCATCGAAACACAGATCCTTTCACATCGATCGGGACACGAGTTCCGTGCCGATCGTCAGGGGGGATGCCTCTAGTATCTTGGGTAACGGTTCGAGTGTCCAGCCCCCCGCGTGACTTGGGGTAGGCAGCATCTTCTAAGTTGTTGAAGAGCAACACGCGCCCGTAGCTCAGATGGATAGAGCAACAGCCTTCTAAGCTGTGGGTCGCAGGTTCGAGTCCTGCCGGGCGCATTAACCTCAGCCCCCCCGCTGGTGGGAGGTGTCGTGATCGGGGCCACCCTGGCTTGAGACCCCGGCCGTCAGCGACGGGGGCCTTTCTTCAGGACCGCGGTGCGTTGGGCGCCTGCCGGTCGAGCGATTGCCGATATCTCACGCACCCCTTCATGAACTCCGGCCACTCCGGCACTTGAGGCAGGGGATCCTGCTTCTCGGGCAGCAGCCCCCACAACGCCGGGTGATGCCAGCAGAGATCCTGACCGCTGCTGTCCCGGTGCGCCCGAATGCCCTGGCGGAGCTTTCGAACCTCGTCGATCAGCTCCTCCCGTGACAGGGTCGCAAGATCCTCGTCCATGGTGGCCTCCGCTACAAGTCCGGTTTCAAGTGATCGCTGGGAGAGGCTCACTGGTGCCTCGACTCGCCTGACCGTACTATTTCCCGATGACCGACCTCGTAACCTCGTCGGAGCTCCCGTCCGAAAAATCCCGCGGCGTCGCCACCGCTCTGGCCGCGCTGTTGGGCCCCTTCGGCGCCCATCGGTTCTACCTCGGCAAGACCGGCACCGGCCTCCTCATGCTATGCACAGTGGGCGGGCTCGGCATCTGGTATCTGTACGACCTGATCCTCGTCGCGGCCGGCTCGTTCCGCGATGTCGATGGCCGGCTGGTATCCCGCTGGGATCCCGAAGTCGGCCGGGCCGACACGCTTTCGGCCGAGGTTCTGGACGAGCTCTCCGCGCTCCGCTCGGAGGTTGCGGAGTTGGCCGAACGGCTCGACTTCGCGGAGCGGCTCCTGGCCAATCCCCGCCCCGCGGAAGACCGCCCGCGCTTCACCCAACCTACCTGAGTGCCAATCCGATCGCCTTTCGTCGGCCGGGTGCTCCCCCGGAAAGCCGAGCTACGGCCCATGCTGCGGCTGGCCGTTCCGGTGGTCACCATCCAGGTCGGTATGATGGCCATGGGCGTGGTGGACACGATCATGGTCGGCCACGTCTCGGCGCAGGCGCTGGCCGCGGTAGCCCTGGGGAATCTCTACTTCTTTACCCTCGCCGTCTTCGCCATGGGGACGCTGATGGTGCTCGATCCAGTGGTGGCCCAAGCCGTCGGAGCCGGCGATCTGCCTGCCGTGGCCCGGGCGGTGCAGCGTGGCATCGTGATCGCAGCGCTGCTTGCCCTTCCAGCCATAACCCTTCTGATCGCCGCCGAACCCGCATTCCGGCTGCTGGGGCAGCCGGCAGAGGTAGTACCCCTCGCCGCCGCCTACGCCGTACGCACCGCACCCGGAACCTTCCCGTTCCTGCTGTTCGTGGTCTTTCGGCAGAGCCTCCAGGCCATGGGGCGGACCCGGCCGATCGTGGGCGCCATCATCGGAGCCAACCTGGTGAATGGGGCCCTCAACTGGGTCCTCATATTCGGGCACTTCGGCGTTCCGCCAATGGGAGTAGTCGGATCGGCCTGGGCCACCACTGTGAGTCGTATCCTCCTCGTGCTCTGGCTCTGGGTTGCCGCTCGAGCACAGCTCCGCCCGTTGCTGCTGCCAGTCCGCCGGGAGATCTGGCGGTTGCCGCCGCTACTCCGAATGTTGCGGCTGGGAGTCCCGATCGGCGCGCAGCATGTCCTGGAGTTCGGGGCCTTTGCGCTCGTGGCCTTGATGATGGGCTGGCTCGGCACCCGCGAGATGGCCGGACACCAGGTGGCAATCAATCTGGCCGCGCTCACCTTCATGGTTCCACTCGGCGTCGGCGATGCGGCGTCGGTTCTCGTGGGTCACGCCGTTGGTCGGCGAGACCCCGAGGGCGCCCGGGGCGCGGCTCGGGCGGCCTTTGCCTGCGGGATCGGCTTCATGGCTGTTACCGGGGCCATCTTTCTGACCCTGCCGGAACAGCTGGCGCGCCTGTACAGCCAGGATATGGCGGTGATTTCCGTCGCTGCCACCCTGATTCCGATCGCGGGGGTATTTCAGATCTTCGATGGAACCCAGGTCGTGGCCGGGGGGATACTTCGAGGGCTGGGTGACACCCGGGCCCCCATGATCGCCAACCTGCTGGGCTACTGGGTGGTGGGCATCCCAGTGAGCTCATATCTCGGCTTCCACACCGGCTTGGGACCGGCCGGGCTTTGGTGGGGACTCGTACTCGGACTGGGCCTTGTCGGCACTTCACTGCTCATCCGGGTGCGGGTTCGCCTCGCCCGGCAGCAGCCCCGGGTGCTGATCGATGCTCCGGGGCTGCCGGCAACCGGGCAGGGAGCCTGAGGCTTACCTCGACGCTTCTTCTTCGGCCTCGATATCGTCCGCTTCCTCGGCCTCGATATTGATGACGGTTTCGGCGAGCACCGTCAGCTTCTCGTCCGTGGTCTCTTCCTCCTCGAGGTTCTGGCCCAGCAGGTCGTGCACCTGCTCGTACCCCAGCATCTCGGCATAGGTGCACACGCAGCCGTAGCTTGCGATCTCGTAGTGCTCGATCTTCTGGGCCGCGGCGATGAGGGCCGCGTCCATCACCGAAGGCTTCGGCGTCCTCCTCCATCATCTTCTTGCCTTCCTCGATCAGTCCGGCCATTCCCTCGCACTTCTTACCCTTGGCCGGCATGCCCAGGAGCTTGAAGGCCTGGTCCAGGCGCTCGATCTGGCCCTCCGTCTGCTCGAGGTGCTCTTCGAACGCGGCCTGAAGCTCCGGGTGGTTCGCCGCCTTGATCATCTTCGGCAGCGCTTTCACGATCTGGCCTTCGGCGTGGTAGATGTCCTGCAGCTCGTGAATGAGCAGATCATCCAGGGATTTCAGCTTCGTTGCCATGGGGATCTCCTTCGTCGCGGTATTGAAGAGGGCAGGCGCCAAATTCTGATTGAGAACCCGCGCGCAGCCGGCGATGAGTTGGTGGCTTAGCAGTGGAGGACAACGTACGGATCGGCGACAAGGCGCCTCAGTGTCGTGCATCACCATCTAGTCAGCGTATCGGGACCGGACTAGCATCAGAGCACATGCAGACCACACTCGCGGCGCTTGCAGTCATCACTGTCGGCTACATTCTCGCCTACCTGGTCTTCGACCGGCTGCGAGATCGCTTCGGATATGTCGGCGGCGCCGAGTACGTTGTCATCGGTTTCTTGCTCGGCCCCCGAGTGACCGGCCTGCTCGGCGCCGAGCAGGTACAGGACCTGACGCCTATCGTGAGCCTGGCGCTGGGGTGGCTGGGGATGCGGCTGGGGACGTACTTTCGCCTGCCGGCAATGGCAACGATCGCGTCGGCGCATCTGCGGATCGCCTTTACCGAGGCCCTCACCACCTTCGGCACCGCACTGGCGGCGCTCCTGCTCCTGTTTCACTACGCTGGCCGGATACGCCTGGCCCGAAGCCACCGTCCAGGCGGTGACCCTGGCGGCGGTAGCGACCCTCAGCTCCACCGCCGCCATCGATGCGGTCTCCCGGCGGGGCCAGGCAACCCCTATCGTGCCGGTTCTCCAGCTCACGGTTCGGATCGATGCGCTGGTGGCCGTCGCCGCGTTCGGCCTCCTGCTGGCCGTATTCCACCAGGGCCAGGTGTCGCTCCAGGTTCGCCCGCCGACGGCGACGGAATGGGCCGTGATCAACCTCGCGGTCGGGGTTGCGAGTGGGGTGCTGTTCCACCTCTTTCTGGGCCCGCGGGGGCGCCTTGACGGACCGGCCGAGAACAGCCGGCTGTTCGTGGCGCTGGCGGGGGCGATCGTCGTGGCCAGCGGGGCCAGCTACTATCTCAATCTCTCGCCCATCTACACCAACCTCGTGCTCGGATTCATCCTGGCCAACAGCGGCAGCGCCCACCGGGACGTCACCCGCCTCCTCATGAACACCGAGCGGCCCGTCTACCTTGCCTTGCTCATCTTTGCCGGAGCCGCATGGAGCCCCAGCTCGCCGGAGCTCTTGTTCATCGCTCCCGTCTTCGTGCTGATACGCTTGGCAGCCCGCTTTCTCGGAGGATCGATCGCGGGCGGCCTGGTGGCGCCTCCCGAGCTCAGGGCTCCCCGTTTGGGCCGTGCGCTGCTCGCCCAGGGCGGCATCGCTGTGGCCCTGGCGGTCAACTACACCCAGGTGCGGCCCGATCTGAACCCTGATCTTATTCTGACCGCCACGCTGGTCTCGGTTCTGCTGTTCGACATCGTCGCCAGTCGCGAGGCCGGGGCGGTCGTGTCGGGGACAGTTGCCCGGCATTTCGCCTCGGGAGGATGCCCCGGCCGCCGAGCCGCTCACCCGGTGATTCGCCGCCTCGTGGTGCTGATGCTGCTGATCGGCGGCGCCGTGCTGCTCGAGCCGCTGCGCGCCCCCACCGAAGGCGTCATCGCGCCCCGCTCCCTCTTCCTGTTCGGGATCCTGCTTCTCACTGCCGATACCTTCGGCGCCATCGCGCACGATCTCCGGCTCCCCCGGCTGGTGGGGTATCTGGTAGCCGGACTGGCCCTGGGTCCATCCGTGGCTGGGGTCGTACCCAGCGGGGTTCTCCAGGACCTGGGCATGATGAAGCGCCTGGCGGTCGGCCTCATTGGCTTGCTGGCCGGAGCGGAGCTCCGGCTGTCCGACCTCCGGGAGAGATACCGCCTGATCCTCCTGGTGCTGGCCTTTCAGACGGTGGCGGTTCTGGTCGTTCTGCTGAGTGCGGCCCTCCTGCTCCGGCCCTGGATGCCCTTTCTGGAGGGGTTGGCCGATAGCCGGCTCCTCTTCGTGGCGTTGCTGTTCGCGGTCGTGCTGACGGTCAATTCTCCGATGGTGACGCTGGCGCTGTTGACCGAAACCAGAGCCTCAGGCCCCCTGGCCAGGACGACTCTGGGTGTCGTGCTGGTGGCGGATGTTATCATCATCCTCCTCTTCACCGGTGCTTTCAGCCTGGCGCAGGCGAGTCTTGGTGGTGCCACGGCAGGGGCTCTGGAGATCCTGCTCCGGCTGCTTCGAGAGGTTCTGGGATCCATACTGGCGGGCGCCGTGATCGGCGGGGTGCTAACCCTCTATCTGCGGTTCGTTAAGCGGGAGCTGGTCGTCTTCGCGGTGGTCGTCGTGTTCGCCACGGCTGCGGCCGCGCAGGAACTGCACTTCGAGTTTCTTCTGAGCCTGCTGGTGGCGGGATTTCTGGTGGAGAATGTGGCCCCGGTCCGGGCCGAGCCGCTGGTGGGCGTCCTGCACCAGACCGCCGTGCCGGTATTCGTCATCTTCTTCGCCATGGCAGGGGCGGAGCTTCACGTCCAGGAGTTCGCCGCCTTGTGGCCCCTGGTGCTGGTGATCGCCTTGGCGCGGATGGGGGCGATCTATGCTTCTACCACCTATGCCGCACGCCTGGCCAGGGCGGAGCCGGCGGTGATGCAATACGGCTGGACCGGGCTGGTGTCGCAAGCCGGAGTTGCGTTGGGCCTGGCGTCGATCGTGGCGGACCGGTTACCCGGGGTCGGGCTGGCCATGCAGGCGCTGACGATCGGGGTGATTGCTTTCAACGAATCGGTAGGCCCGATTCTGTTCCGCCGGGGCCTCGAGCGGGCGGGGGAAGTAACCCTTCCGTGATCTTGCATCTCTCCGCTGGAGCGATTAGAGTTGCCCTCCCGCCTGTACTGGGCGGGGAATCAGTCAGCCAAGTCATCACACCGCTGCAGAGATGTTGGTAAGACCTGACAGAAGTCGAGCGGGAACCACTGCGGCGTGATCGTGCTTAGAGAGACCGTTGGGGTGGATGGGGTGGGAAGAATCGGAGCAGGGAACGGTTGACAGGGCCCGTCTGTTTCGGCATATTATCGGGCTTCAGGACTCCGCAATAGGCTTTGCGGCTCCAGACGAGCGTTGGGCTCAGGGGCTGGGAGTGCCACTCGAAATGGTTCGCCCTCCGAAACTTAACCCTTGACCCAGCAACCAAAAGTAGTTAACATTATGGGCTGTCGGCTAAATGCTGCCGGCGTTTCGAACAACGCTCTTTGACAAGTGATGTGAGCTAGTAGTGATGGAGTGCGGACCCTACGATCTGGACGGACACAGAGGCCGTTCGGAGAGGGTTTACTCTGATCATTAGTGATTCGGACGACAGATATACCAGGTCGTTCGGCTAGAGCTGTTCAAGCACTCATTGGAGAGTTTGATCCTGGCTCAGGACGAACGCTGGCGGCGTGCCTAACACATGCAAGTCGAACGGGACCAGGGGCAACTCTGGTTCAGTGGCGGACGGGTGCGTAACACGTGAGGAACATGACCTTCGGCGGGGGATAGCCGGCCCAACGGCCGGGTAATACCGCGTACGACCTTTCGGGGACATCCCTGGATGGTGAAAGCAGCAATGCGCCGATGGAGTGCCTCGCGGCCTATCAGCTAGTTGGT
>CAVUDL010000005.1:0-190000 GCA_963740175.1 uncultured Gemmatimonadales bacterium | reverse complement strand
CCCAGGAGGCAGTCGCGGTGCGCTAATGTACCGTGGCGAGAGGGAAAGAACCCAGAACCTCAGCTAAGGCCCCGGAGTGGCGGCTCAGTGTAGCAAAGGATGTGGGTATGCTGTGACAACTGGGAGGTTGGCTTAGAAGCAGCCATTCCTTTAAAGAGTGCGTAATAGCTCACCAGTCCAGCGTAGCCGCGCCGATAATGGTCGGGACTTCAAGCCGCCCGCCGAAGCTAGGTCTTCATGCGCAAGCATGAGGGGTAGGGGAGCGTTCCCATAGCAGAGAAGCCGGGGCGGAAGCCTTCCGGTGGAGCGGTGGGAAGTGAGGATGCCGGATTAAGTACGCGAGAAACAGGGTGAAAACCCCTGTCACCGTAAGCCTAAGGGTTCCTGAGCCATGTCGATCAGCTCAGGGTCAGTCGGTCCCTAAGTCGAGGCCGAGAGGCGTAGACGATGGGAAACGGGTCAACATTCCCGTACCAACTGTAAGCCGTTATGAGTCTGAGGAGGGACGCAGGAGCAAGGTTACCGGCGGGTGGTGGATTTTCCGCTGCAAGGTGGTAGACGTTTCCCGGTAGGCAAATCCGCTGGGATAGTCGAGAACCGATGCCGAAGGGGCCGTATGGCCCCGCCAAGGGTAGCTGCCGCACACTGCCGAGAAAAGCTTCGCAGACCAGGACTGCAGTTGACCGTACCGTAATCCGACACAGGTGGGCGAGGCGAGAAGCCTAAGGTGCTCGAGTGATTTACGGAAAAGGAACTCGGCAAAATGACCCCGTAACTTCGGGATAAGGGGTGCCGGTTGTAGGTGACCCTGTACAGGGGGAGCCCAAGCCGGCCGCAGAGAATCGTCCCAAGCGACTGTTTAGCAAAAACACAGGAGCGTGCTAAGGCATTGTCCAAGCCGACGTATACGCTCTGACTCCTGCCCGGTGCCGGAAGGTTAAGGCAAGCGGTTAGCCGCAAGGCAAAGCTGCGAACCGAAGCCCCGGTAAACGGCGGCCGTAACTATAACGGTCCTAAGGTAGCGAAATTCCTTGTCGGGTAAGTTCCGACCTGCACGAATGGAGTAACGACTTGGGAGCTGTCTCTTCCGTAAGCTCGGCGAAATAGCAGTATCGGTGAGGATTCCGATTACCCGCGACAGGACAAAAAGACCCCGTGCACCTTTACTACAACCTGTCATTGAACGTCGGTATGACCTGCGTAGCATAGGTGGGAGCCGTTGATCTGGTCCTTTCGGGGATCAGGGAGGCAACAGTGAAATACCACCCTTGTTTTACTAACGTTCTCACTCGGACGGCAACACCGTCGAGGACCGTGGCAGGTGGGTAGTTTGACTGGGGCGGTCGCCTCCTAAAGAGTACCGGAGGCGCGCTATGGTGGGCTCAGTGCGGTCGGTAATCGCACGATGAGTGTATAAGCAGAAGCCCGCCTGACTGCGAGCGCGACGGCGCGAGCAGGGACGAAAGTCGGCTTAAGTGATCCGGTGATCCCGTGTGGATGGGTCATCGCTCATCGGATAAAAGGTACGCTGGGGATAACAGGCTTATCGCGCCCGAGAGTTCACATCGACGGCGCGGTTTGGCACCTCGATGTCGGCTTATCACATCCTGGGGCTGGAGAAGGTCCCAAGGGTCCGGCTGTTCGCCGGTTAAAGTGGTACATGAGCTGGGTTCAGAACGTCGTGAGACAGTTCGGTCTGTATCCGTCGTGGGCGTGGGAGTGTTGAGGGACGTCGTCTCTAGTACGAGAGGACCGAGACGAAGCGACCGCTCGTGTACGGGCTATCCTGCCTAAGGGTATCGCCCGGTAGCGATGTCGCGCGGAGATAACCGCTGAAAGCATCTAAGTGGGAAACTCTTCCCAAGATGAACACTCCTGGACCTTAAGGTCCCTGAAGGGCCCTGGGAGACTACCAGGTTGATAGGCCGCAGATGTACGGCGCGCAAGCGCTTTAGTCGAGCGGTACTAATCGCCCGTGAAGTTTGATCTCTTCTATCTTCACATTTATCACAACCATCCAATCGTCTTTTGTCGCTATTGGCTATTAGCTATTGGCTGCTCCTTCACCGGAACAGCCAATAGCCAGTAGCGAATAGCCTTGAAAATGGCTGGCGACTAGCGCGCAGGGGCCACACCCGTTCCCATTCCGAACACGGCAGTTAAGCCCTGCAGCGCCGATGGTACTGCAATCGCGAGGTTGTGGGAGAGTAGGCCGTCGCCAGCTTCTCCTTGAAAGCCCCACCGGGTTCTGCCCGGTGGGGTTTTCTGCTCTTGGCTATTAGCCATTGGCGGTTCCTCGAGGGCGACTACCTCCCATCCGGGTTGACCAGACCTCCTGCTGCAAGACCATCGGCCCATAGCCAATAGCCAATAGCTGATGGCACCCTATCTTGAAGTATGCCAACCAAGACCGGCCACATCGCCCTCGCCGGCGCCCCCAACGTGGGGAAGTCGACCCTCCTGAACGCGCTGGTCGGGCAGCACCTGGCCCTGGTCAGCCCCAAGGCCCAGGCCACCCGTCTTCCCGTAACCGGTATCCGAACCGAAGGCGACACCCAGTACATCTTTCACGACCTTCCCGGCCTTCTCGACCCGGGGTACCTGCTCCAAGTCCGCATGCGTGAGCTCGCTCTGGATACGGCGGAGCGAATGGATCTGGTGCTTCATCTCCATCCCGCGTCCGAAGCGCCGGCGCCCAGCTTCGCCCAGCTCGCGGGACTTTCCACCCCTTTCACCGTGCCCACACTGACGGTCTACACCAAAGCCGACCTGGTCTCGCCCTCCCGCCGGTCGACCCTTGAAGCCGAGGCGCCGGTGGTCACCGCCACCGACGAGCCGGCCCTGGTGCGACTGCTTCAGCGGATCCGGCCGCTCCTGCCGGAGAAGAGCTTCGAGTTCGATGCCGAAGACGTTGGCACCCAACCGCTCCGCTTCTTCGTGGTCGAGTATCTCCGCGAGGCCGCCTTCGAGCTGCTCGAAGACGAGCTTCCCTATTCCTTTACCGCCGAGGTGGAGGAGTTTCGCGAATCCGAGCGGCCCATATACATTCGTGTCACTCTCTTCGTCGAGCGTGAATCGCAGAAGGCCATCGTCATCGGACGCCGGGGAGAGACCATAAAGGCTATCGGCGGCCATGCCCGCCGGCGGCTCGAGGAGTTGATCGGCGCTCCGGTCTACCTGGATTCATGGGTCAAGGCGCTGCCCAACTGGCGCAAGAGCTCGGGTGCCCTCGCTCGGTTCGGTTTCCCGGCGCTGTCCCCTGAGTCCGGCGCTGATCCCCGCCGCACTGCGCCTTCGTCGTCCCATAAGGAGCCCGCATGACCCTGGCCCCGGAGCTGCTCCAGATTCTGGTCTGCCCCAAATGCAAAGGCGACCTGGAGTATCGTCAGACCCCCGAAGCGCTGATCTGCCACTCCTGCCGGCTGGTCTACCCGGTAGAGGACGGTATTCCCATCATGCTGATCGACGAGGCTAAGCCCCTCTAGGCAACACTGGCCCTGATCCTGCTGTTTGCGCCGCCCCCAGGCTGGGCGGACCCCGGTTCAGGGCACGGTCGGCACCGGCCCCTTCGTCGTTTGACTTGTGGAAGTGAGGGGCCTAAGTTAGCGGCACGTAACTCCTTACGAGAGGCAACAGGTGCGGACTCGTCCGACGATTCTCTTCTTTTCGCCGGATGGCTGTCCGGTGCCGACCCTGGTTCGCCAGTGGGCCGCGGCACATGCGTTTCCCCTCCTCGTGTTCACTCAGCCAGATGAGGTCGAGTCGATCGTCCTGCGGGGCCATCCCTGCCTCCTGTTCGTAGACGGTAACAGCTCGGCCGACGTGGGGGTCGGGCTGGTCCGGCGCCTCAAAAGCGATGCTTTTACCGCGATTGTGCCGATAACCACCCTGGCGGGGTCTCACCATCCGGAGCAGGTCCAGGGGTGGTTCACCTCCGGGGCCGACGAGGTTCTGACGGGCCTTTTTTCCCCCGCCGAACAGCGGTCCCGCATGGACTCGATGCTGGTGCGCACCGAGCGTGATGTGTCGGTTCATCCGTCTACCCGGCTGCCCGGCACCACCGAGATCGAGCGTGAGATCCGCCGCCGGCTCGAATCGAACCAGGAGTTCGCGGTCTGCTATGCCGACCTGGACCACTTCAAAGAGTTCAACGACCGCTACAGCTATTACGATGGCGACCGGGTCATCTATATCCTGTCGCGGATCCTGCATGATGTAGTGAAGGGATTGATGGGATCCCGCGGGTTCGTGGGACACATCGGTGGCGACGATTTCATCTTCATCATTCCCGCGACCGAGATCAGTCCGGTGTGCAGTGAGATCCTGGAAGTCTTCGATTCGCTGATCCCGCTGCAGTACAACGACCAGGACCGGCGGGCCGGCTACTTTTTCGGGAAGGACCGGCGGGGCCAGCTGCACCGGGTGCCGTTGATGACGCTGTCGATCGGTATCGTGACCAACCGTCATCGGCGGTTTGCCCATCCGGCTCAGGTGAGCGAGCTTGCCACCGAAATGAAGAGCTATGCCAAGACACTGCCTGGCTCTGTATTTGTGGTAGACCGCCGGCAGGGGGCGACCGGTGAAGAGCGGTCCGGTCCGACCTCCAGGGAGACGTAGCGAGTGCCCGTCCGATAAGGATCATGAGATGAACGTCACCTGCCCTAATTGCGCGACCGTCTACCGCGTCGATCCGGCCAAAGTCCCCGAAGCCGGTGTTCGGGCGCGCTGTACGGTATGTAACGCGGTCTTTCCGGTTCGGCGGGAGAGCGAAGCGGGCCGCCCGGATGCTCCGCGGCCGACGGCTGCCGCCCCGGCCGCACCACCCGCACCAGCCCCGGTGTCCCCGCCGACACCGCCCCGAGCCGAGCCGACAAAAGCAGAGCCGCCGCGAGCCGAGCCGGCCCGCCCTGAGCCACCTAAGGCGCCGCCCCTCCGAGTCGAGCCTCCCAAGGTCGTGCCGGAACCTGTCCGGGTGGAGCCGCCTAAAGCCCCGGTGCCCGCGCCATCACCGGCAGCGCCGCCCAGTGCTCCGCCGCCGAGGCCGGCGGCGCCCCAGCGCCCGGCCAACCCGTTCGCGCGGCCTGCGGCCGGCCCTCCGTCATCGGGGAGCGTCCCATTCTCCACTCCCGCCGCCCCGGCAGCGCCGGTCCGGCCTGCGGCACCCGCGCCGGCGGCCGCACCGCCCGCCGCTCCCAGGCCATCGGCACCAGCATCGCCGGCCGCACCGGCTGCCGCTCCCAGACCATCGGCTCCGAGCCCAGCTCCGCCGGCGCGCGCGCCATCACCCGCGGGCCCTCGCCCGGCCAATCCTTTTCTGTCGCAGGATCCTGCCCTGAAGGCGAGGCGGCTGGCTCGGGCACTCATCTCGGACATGGTGGTCTATCATCCCGGCAAACGGCAGGAGGGGCTTCGCGACGGCAATCTGAAGGAGCTGTTTGAGGAAGAGATCAAGAAAAGCTGGGAGGAGTACGCCGAGCAGGTCGGCCGCGAGGTGGCCGAGTCAACGGCGTACTTCCGCGAGGCCCTGAACGAAATACTCGCCGGCGGGCGCCAAATCTTCTGAGGGGTAAGAAGTAAGAAGTAAGAAGTGAGAGGTGAGAAGTGGGAGGGATATCCTCCGGCTTCGTACCTCTTCGTTCTTCCCGCTTCCTTATCACTTCTTAGCTCTTACTTCTCACTTCTCGCCCCGCACCCCGATTAGCTTTCCGTATCCCAAGCTATGGAGCAGGTGGCAATGTCGGACCTTGTGGATCGTCTCAGGGACCTGCAGCGGCGGGTAACTGAACTTCGAGACTTTCTTTGACTTGTCGGAAAAGGCAGCCCGCCTGAAGGCCCTGGAGGATCAGCAGTCGCTGCCGGGTTTCTGGGCCGATCCGGAGGCGGCGCGCGCGTCGGTGCAGCAGATCAAGAGCCTGCGAAGCTGGCTCGTTCCCTATGACAGTCTGAATGGCCGCCTGAATGGGGCTCTGGAAATGGCGGAGCTGCTCGAAGCCGAGCCGGACCAAGCCATGATCGCCGATGTTGCCCGCGAGGCGGACGAGCTGGACGCCGCGGCCGAGGCATTCGAGCTGCAGGCGATGCTGCAGGGTCCCGAGGATGCGCGGGATGCGATCCTCACGATCCACCCCGGGGCGGGTGGGACGGAGTCGCAGGACTGGGCCGAGATGCTGATGCGGATGTATGTCCGCTGGGCCGAGCGTCACGGCTTCCAGGTGGCGATTCTCGACCTGCTGCCGGGCGAGGAAGCCGGCATCAAGTCGGTGTCGATCGAGATCAAGGGCGAATATGCCTACGGCTATCTGAAAGCGGAGAAGGGGGTCCATCGCCTGGTCCGGATCTCTCCCTACGACTCCCAGTCGCGCCGGCACACCTCGTTCGCCTCGGTCTTCGTCTATCCCGATATCGATGACACGATCGAAGTGGACTTGCGTGAGGAAGACATCAACATGGATGTCTTTCGCGCCTCCGGCGCGGGCGGCCAGCACGTCAACAAGACATCCTCGGCAGTGCGGCTGACGCACGTCCCGACCAACACCGTGGTCTCCTGCCAGCAGGAGCGCAGCCAGACCAAGAACCGCGCGACGGCCATGAAGATGCTCCGCGCGGCGATCTACCAGAAAAAGCTGGAGGAGCAGGAGGCGGCGCGGGCGGTGGTGGAGGCCACGAAGACCGACAATTCGTGGGGCAACCAGATCCGCTCCTACGTGTTTCAGCCCTACACCATGGTCAACGATCATCGCACTGAGGTGAAGATCGGAGATGTGCAGCGGGTCATGGATGGAGATCTGGACACATTCATCCAGGCCTACCTGAAGCGATTCGGTGGCAAGGCCGCGTGAGTGCCGTGGAGGAACGATCGTTCGTCGAGGCGGCTCGGCGGGAGAAACGATCAGCGCTGGAAGCGCTGGGGGTTCAGCCCTTCGCCTATCGGTACGAGCGCACCCATACCGCGGCCCAGGCGATGGCTGCCTATCGCGATGATATGGGCGAGCAGGGCCCCGAAGTATCGATCGCCGGGAGGATCGAGTCCTGGCGCCCCAAGGGCAAGGTGGTGTTCGGTCACATCGAAGACCCCAGCGGCCGAATCCAGGTATACCTCCGGCAGGACGATCTCGGTGAGCTGTACGAAGTGGTTCGTCTCCTCGACCTCGACGATCACGTCGGAGTAAGAGGCCGCTTGTTCCGAACCAAAGCCGGTGAAATCACCGTGCGGGCCTCGGAGATCAGCCTGCTGGCGAAATCGCTCCGTCCGCTGCCGCGGGGCAAGACGCAAACCGGCCCGGAAGGAAGCGTCACGTTCGGCGGCCTTGCGGACCCTGAGCTGCGCTACCGGCAGCGCTATGCCGACCTGGCCGTGCACCCGGATGTCCGCCACACCTTCGTCCTGCGGGCCAAGGCCACGGCGTTCATCCGGCGGTTTCTCGACGAGCGGGGCTTTCTTGAGGTGGAGACTCCGGTGCTCCAGCCGCTGTACGGGGGTGCCGCGGCTCAGCCATTCGTCACCCACCACAATGCGCTCGACATGCCGCTGTATCTGCGCATTGCAGACGAGCTATACCTGAAGCGGCTGCTGGTCGGCGGGCTGGAGCGGGTCTACGAGATCGGTCACGACTTTCGGAACGAGGGCATGGACCGGACCCATAATCCGGAGTTCACCATGCTCGAGCTGTATCAGGCCTATGCCGATTACAACGATATGATGACGCTGACCGAAGAGTTGATGTCGGGTGTGGTGCGGCACTGCCTCGGGAGCGTTGTGCTGGAGCGCGATGGCAGGACCCTGGATTTCACGCCTCCATTTCGCCGGGTTTCCTTCCTCGAGGGGATTCGCGAGCGGACCGGGCTGGACCTGCGGACCGCATCGGACCAGGAGATGCGCGCGGCGTTGGTCGCCGCGAAGGCCGATCCCGACGCGGTGGCGGCCCTCGCCGGCGGCCGGCTCCAGGACGAGGTGTTCAAGACCTTCCTCGAGCCACACCTGGTCCAGCCGACCTTCGTCATTGACTACCCCAAGCCGTTGTCGCCCCTGGCCAAGGAACACCGGCTCGACCCGGCCCTGACCGAACGGTTCGAGCTGTTCGTGGGTGGCCGCGAGCTGGTCAACGCATTCAGTGAACTGAACGATCCCGACGATCAGCGGCGGCGCTTCGAAGACCAGGTAGGACAGCGCGCGGCCGGTAATGCGGACGCGCACAGCTATGATGCCGACTACATCCGAGCTCTCGAGTACGGCATGCCGCCGGCCGGCGGGCTGGGCCTCGGTGTGGACCGCCTGATGATGCTCGTTGCCGACCAGCCGTCCATCCGGGACGTCATCCTCTTTCCCGCGATGCGGCCGGAGGAATCATGACAGCGGGACATGGAGAGACCGGGGCAGGGATGCAGGGCCGACTGATGCGAGCGTTGAAAAGCCTCGATCCCCGCGAGTGGTGGCCCTCTCCCGAGGACCGGCAGCGCCTGCGGGCAGGGGCTCGATTGGAGTGGCGGATCGCGCGGCGGTATCTCCGGAGCCGGCGCACCGCCCGGACCGCGTCTCTGAACACGGTCATCTCCATCGGTGGCGTGGCCGTGGGGGTGACCGCCCTGATTGTCGTACTCGGCGTCATGAACGGTCTCCGGGACGATCTCCGCGAGCGCATTCTCGTGGCGAACCCTCATCTCCGCATTCTCACATTCGGATCCGGCTTGCGGCTCGACGATTGGCGCAGCGTAATCGCCGAGGTGCGGAAGCAGCCCGGCGTACTGGCTGCGAGTCCGGAGGTAATCAGTCAGGCTGGCATTACAGCGGGGCAGGACTACGGGGAGGGTGTGAACCTGGTCGGGTTCGACCCCGACACGGGCAAGATGTCCGTCACCTCGCTGCCCCAGGCAGTCACCAAGGGAGACCTGTCCTTCAAGGCCACCAAGCCTGGCGTGGATGGCGCGATCCTCCTCGGCTCACGGCTCGCCTCCCGGCTTTCCGTGTATCCGGGGGACATCGTCACGCTGGTCCCTGTTACCCAGGCCAAAATCAACCCGGCTCTAGGGGTTGCCGTGCCGCGGTTCTGGAAGTTTGAGGTGACCGGCCTGTTCGATACCGGAATGTTCCAGTACGACAACCAGTTTGTGGTCATGTCCCGGGAGCTGGCGCAGCGGTTTACCGGGCTGGGCGATGCAGTCTCGGGTATAGCCGTTCGGGTGGACGATCCGGACCAGGCACCGATCATCGGCGACGCGATTCAAGAGCGGCTGGGCTATCCCTACCGCACCCTCGACTGGCAGACGCAGAACTCGAGCTTGTTCAGCGCGCTTCAGCTGGAGAAGCTGGCGATGGGTCTGGTTATCTTTTTTATCATGGTCGTCGCGGCCTTCAACATTGTCGGGACCCTCACCATGGTGGTAACGGACAAGACCCGCGAGATCGGCATTCTGCGAGCCATGGGACTCACAGCACCCGCGGTGGCGCGTGTGTTCCTGGTCCAAGGGGCGTTCATCGGGGTGGTGGGCACCATGCTGGGGCTGATCCTCGGCCTGACGGTGTCCTATGTGGTGGACAGCTCCGGCTGGGTGAGGATCAATCCTGCGGTATACTTCATAGACCATCTCCCGGTTCATATCGAGTGGCAGGATGTGATCGTGGTGGTGCTTACGAGCCTGGCAATCGCGGTCGCCGCCACGGTCTATCCCTCGAGGTCCGCTGCCGCGCTCACGCCGGTCGAGGCCATCCGGCACGAATGACTGAGATCCTCGAGGCCCGGGCACTCCGCAAAGTCTACCGCGGGGGCGATGGCAACCCGATCGAGGTGCTGTCGGGTGTTGATCTCACGGTCAGCCGGGGTGAGTTCGTGGCGATCGTGGGGGCGAGCGGCTCTGGCAAGAGCACGCTGCTACATCTGCTGGGTGCGCTCGACACCCCCTCGAGTGGGGTCGTTCTCCTGGGCGGCCAGTCATACGCCGACGAATCTCCCGAGGGTCTGGCCGCAATCCGCAACCGAAAGCTGGGGTTCGTTTTCCAGTTCCATCACCTGCTTCGCGAATTTACCGCGCTCGAGAACGTCATGATGCCGCTCCTGATCGCGGGCGAGCCCGAGACTCGGGCACATTCCCGAGCCGAGGAGCTGCTGGCCAACGTGGGACTGGCCGGGCGGATGTCGCACCGACCCTCCCAGCTCTCGGGTGGGGAGCAGCAGCGGGCGGCCGTGGCGCGGGCGCTGGCGGCCGATCCGCTGGTGGTGCTGGCCGATGAACCATCCGGAAATCTGGACAGCGCCAACAGCGAGCGACTCCACCAGCTCTTCGCGCATCTCTCCCGTGAATTCGAAACCGCACTCATCGTAGTCACTCACAACCGATCCCTTGCGGCCCGGGCGGACCGGGTGCTGTCACTCGAGGGCGGACGACTCATACCCCTCCCCGGGGTGGAGGCGATGCCCTGATGTCCTGTGAGCAGTGTCGCGAGCGGGAGGCGGTCATTCATCTCACCCAGATCGTCAATGAGCAGGTGACCACGCTCCACCTGTGCGAGCGTTGCGCCGCCGAGAAAGGGGTGGACAGCCCTGGCGCGGCTCCCAAGACGCCGCTGGGCACCTTTCTGGCCGCCATGGGCCAGGAGCTGCCCGAGCAGCCCCCTGCAGCCCGCAGCGGAGAGAACTGTTCCCGCTGCGGGGGCTCGTTGCAGGATTTCCGCGAGAGCGGCCGTTTGGGTTGTTCGGAATGCTACCGCTCGTTCGAGATCCCGCTGCGAGACCTGCTACGTCGGCTTCATGGCTCGACCCACCACATGGGCGAACGGTATGCGGAAGGCAGCGGGAGCGCGCCTCGAGAGCGTCCTCAGGCGGTCGAGCTGCGGGAGCAGCTGCGGCTGGCGGTTGAGACCGAGAATTTCGAGCTGGCCGCGGAGCTGCGAGACCGGCTGCGGGTGATGGAATGATCGATCTCAGCCTTCTTACCGACGGTGGCGTAGGTTGGCTCGACGCCAGCGGGCCTTCCAGCCACCTGGTGCTGTCGACTCGTATTCGGCTGGCCCGAAACCTGGCAGGACGGGTCTATCAGGGCAGAAACTCCGAGTCCGAGCGGGAGGACATCATACAGACGGTGGAGTCCGCCGCCCGAGACACCGTCCTGCTTCGGCGGGCTATCAAGTTCCGGCTCGACCACATGGACCGGAGCGATCGGCAGCTGCTGCACGAGCGCCACCTCGTGAGCAAGGAGTTAGCCGGCCTGGACGCGGACGGCCGGGTGCGTTCCGGCGCCTCGGTGCTGGTACAGGACCGGCTTGGCGTCATGCTCAACGAAGAGGATCATCTGCGGCTTCAGGGCCTTCATTCCGGCTTCGCGCTCGATGCCGCATACGCCGAAGTGGATCGGCTGGACGCCGAATTAGGACAACGACTTGCATTCGCATTTCACTCTGAATTTGGTTACCTTACCTCCTGTCCGACCAATGTCGGCACCGGGCTCAGGGCCTCGGTTCTCATACACCTTCCCGGTCTGGTGCTCACCAAGGAAATCTCCAAGGTGCTCCAGGGGCTGGCGCAGGTGGGACTGACCTTCCGGGGCCTGTACGGCGAGGGAAGTGAGGTCGTCGGCAACTTCTTCCAGCTGTCCAATCAGACGACCCTCGGCAGTTCCGAATTCGAGCTGCTCGATCACCTCGGGAAAATGGTCCGGCAGGTCATGGACTACGAAGAGCAGGCGCGTCAGGTGTTGCTACGTGACGCACCGGCCATCATCGAGGACAAGGTGTGGCGGGCGTATGGCCTGCTTCGCTACGCCCGGGCTCTGTCCTTCGAGGAGGCCATGAACCTGCTGAGCGGAGTCCGGCTGGGCGTCGGGGTCAGTCTCATTCCCGATGTGGGTATGTACACGCTGAACAAGTTGCTGGTCTACACTCAGCCGGCTCACCTGGCGGTGGCAGAAGGGGTGGCCCCGGCGGATCCGGACCTGCCGGTTCGACGGGCACAGTTCGTGCGCAAGGTGTTGGAATCCGAAGTGGGACGCCGCGGATGAGCCGCGACGAATGCCTTGTTTCGGAGCTACGTAGGATACCGCGATGAACGGCTACAACTTTACCGATCGTGTCCGCAAAGTCCTGCAGATGGCCCGCGAAGAGGCGGCACGCCTGCATCACGAATACGTGGGGACGGAGCACATCCTCCTCGGCCTCATCCGTGAGGGCGAAGGGGTGGCGGCGGCAGTTCTCACCAACCTGAACGTCGACCTGGAAGACATCCAGCAGAAAATCGAGGAAACGGTCAAGAAAGGGAAAGCCGCCGCGGCGGCCGGCCCGGACCTTCCGTATACCTCGCGAGCCAAGAAGGTGCTCGAGCTGGCCATGACCGAAGCGCGCGAGCTGAACCACTCCTACGTGGGGACCGAGCACCTGCTGCTGGGCCTCCTGCGGGAAGAGAAGGGGATCGCGGCGCAGGTTCTGACCGACGCTGGTGTCAACCTGGAGCAGTCGCGGGCGGAGACCCTCCGGCTTCTGGGTAGCGACATGCCCCAGGCCTCGGCCGGCGGCAGCAGCTCCCAGCCCAGCTCCGCGCCCAAGTCGGAGAAGAAGTCCAAGACGCCCGCACTCGACCATTTCTGCCGCGATCTGACGCAGCTTGCGGCGGAGGGTCAGCTGGATCCGACCATCGGCCGCGCCAAGGAAATCGAGCGGGTCATGGAGATCCTGGCTCGCCGGAAGAAGAACAACCCGGTGCTGATCGGAGAGCCGGGCGTCGGAAAGACCGCCATCGTGGAGGGGTTGGCGCTCCTCATTGCGAATGGGCTCTGCCCCGACGTGCTGCGCGACCATCGCGTGCTCTCGCTCGATATGGCAGCGGTCATTGCCGGCACCAAGTATCGGGGCCAGTTCGAGGAGCGGCTCAAGGCGGTCATGAACGAGATCGCCCAGAACAAGCAGATTATTCTCTTCATCGATGAGCTGCACACCCTGGTGGGCGCGGGCGCCGCGGAAGGTGCCATCGACGCCTCCAACATGCTGAAACCGGCACTGGCCCGGGGCGAGCTCCAGTGCGTGGGCGCCTCGACCCTCAACGAATACCGCAAGTACATCGAGAAGGACGGCGCCCTGGAACGGCGCTTCCAGACCGTGGTGGTGGAGCCGCCGTCGGTGCCCGAGACGGTTGAGATCCTGAAGGGTCTGCGCAAGAAGTACGAAGACCATCACCGGATCAGCATTCCGGACGCCACCCTCAGCGCGGCGGCGGAGCTTTCGGAGCGCTACATCACCGATCGCTTTCTGCCGGATAAGGCCATCGACGTCATCGACGAGGCCGGGGCGCGGGCGCGGCTCGCATCCCAGGTGCCGCCGGCAGAAGTCGCCGAGCTCAAGACCGCCCTGGAAAAGGTCAACGTGCAGAAGGAGGATGCGGTCCGCGATCAGAACTTCGAGCGCGCCGCGTCGCTCCGGGATCAGGAGCGCGACCTCCAGAACCAGATCCGTCTCAAGCAGGAGGAGTGGGAGAAGGATCGGCAGACCCGTCGTCCTGTCATCGACGAGGAGGCCATCGCGTTCATCGTGTCGCGCTGGACCGGCATTCCGGTCACCCGCCTCCAGGAGGCGGAAACCGCGCGCCTGATGCGGATGGAGGACGAGCTTCACGAGTGGGTCGTCGGCCAGGACGAGGCCATCAAGGCGGTGTCCCGCGCCATCCGCCGGTCCCGGGCCGGCCTCAAGGATCCGGATCGGCCGATCGGCTCGTTTATCTTCTCCGGCCCGACCGGGGTAGGAAAGACCGAGCTGGCCCGGGCCTTGGCCCGCTTCCTGTTCGCCGACTCCTCGGCCTTGATCCGGGTGGACATGTCGGAGTACATGGAGAAATTCTCGGTGTCGCGCCTGATCGGTGCGCCCCCCGGCTATGTGGGCTACGAGGACTCGGGCACGCTCACGAAGGCGGTGCGGCGCAAGCCGTACTCGGTGGTGCTGCTCGATGAAATCGAGAAGGCCCATCCCGACGTGTTCAACATCCTGCTGCAGGTGCTGGATGAAGGGCACCTGACCGACAACTACGGTCGGGTGATCGACTTCAAGAACACCGTCGTGATCATGACGTCGAACGTGGGGGCCCGGGACATCATGCAGGGCAAGACGCTCGGCTTCCATGGCGGTGATACGCGGCGCACCTTCGAGAAGATGCAGGACACGGTGAAGGAGGAGATGAACAAGGTCTTCAACCCCGAGTTCCTCAACCGGTTGGACGACGTCATCGTGTTCCACCCACTGGCCAAGGACCACATCGCGCAGATCGTGACGATCCTGCTCAAGGAGGTTCAGCGCCGTCTGGGCGACGAGGTCAAGCTCACGCCCGCCGCGGTCGAGTTCCTGGTCGAGCATGGCTACGACCAGAACTATGGAGCCCGGCCGCTGAAGCGCTCGATCCAGCGCTACATCGAGGATCCGCTCAGCGAGAAGATACTGGTGGGAGACTTCGGGCGAGGGGACGAAATCGAAGTCGATGTGGCGCCCGATGGCGAGCGGCTCGCGTTCCGCGCGCTGACCGGCACCCAGGCGTAACCCGGTGCCGGACCCCTCCGGGGTCCGGCCCGCCCACCCTCCGCCCCGTACCGATGCGTCGTTTTCTTCCGTTTCTTACCGCCGGCTTGCTCCTTCGGGGGCTGCCGGCGGCGCTTCTGGCCCAGGAACCGGCCCCTCCAGCGGTGGACAGCGTGGCGGTGGAAGGCAACCGGCGGCTCACCGCCTCTCAAATCATCGGCACTTCCGGCATCATCGTACGTCAGCCCGTCAACTACCGCGACATTCAGCGTGCCATCACTTCTCTCTTCCGCACCGGACAGTTCGACGATGTGGTGGTGGAGCAGCGGAACGTCGGCCGGCGGCTGATTCTGGCCATCAGAGTGAAAGAACGCCCGGTCCTCGAAAAATGGGCGGTCCGAGGGGTCGCGCGGCTGTCTGAAGGTGACGTGAAGGGACGGGTCAAGCTGACGGAAGGCCGGCCCCTGGACCGGAACGCCGTCGAGCAGGCCCGTGCCGGCATCGACTCGCTCTACAAGGACAAGGGCTACTACGCCTCGCAGGTGAAGGTGCTCCACCTGCCGCAGGAATCCGGGAAAATTCGGGTTGTCTTCGACGTCAAAGAGGGCGAGCGCGTCGCTATCAGCCAGGTCGTCGTCGATAGCAACAAGTACTTCTCGGACAAGTCGGTCGTGAAGCACATGTCGAGCCGCCCCGAGGGCTTCTGGTGGTTCCAAAAGGGCGAGTACGACGAGCGCAAAGTGGAAGAGGATGTCCGGGAGGGGCTGCCGCGCTGGTACGCCGACCATGGCTTCGTCGACTTTCAGGTCACTCACGACTCCCTCGTCTCCGATCCCGCCGGCGGGAAGGCGGTACTGCGTCTCACCGTAGATGAAGGCCCGATCTACCACGTCGGAACGTTCGATATCCAGGGGAACCGGCGCTTTTCCACCGAGGAGCTGTTGGCGTTCTATCCCTTCGGGCCGGTCGGGCCCACCGGGGCGACGACTGGCCCGCCCCGATCGTTCAGCCGGTCGGAGTGGGACGCGGCGACGGAAAAGCTGCAGAACCTCTATGCTAACAACGGATACATTTACGCCCAGGTGCAACCCGAGGAGTCGCGCCGCACCGGCTCGGCGGGGAACCCGCTGGTAGACCTCCGGTGGACCATCCGGGAGGGATCACCGGCTACCATCAACAAAGTCGAGATCGTCGGTAACGACGTGACCCATGAGCGGGTCATCCGGGAGGCGATCGTTATGCTGCCGGGCGATCTCTTCAGCCGAGAGCGGCTGATCCGGTCCTACCAGAATGTCTCCAACCTGGGATTCTTCCAGCAGCCGCTGCCGTCACCTGACGTGCGGCCGGCCGCCAACGGAGTGGATGTCGACATCATTTTCCGGGTCGAGGAGCGGCGCACCGGAAATATCAACTTCGGCGCATCGCTGGGGCAGGGCACCGGCGTCGGCGGCTTCCTGGGTCTGGAGGAGCCAAACCTCTTCGGCCGGGGAAAGCGCGGCAAGCTCCAGTGGCAGTTCGGCCAGAACATCAATGACTTCACCTTGAGCTACACCGACCCGGCCATCAAGGAAAGTCGCATCTCTGGTACGATCTCGCTGTTCGACTCCCGGGCCCGCTACACGATCGGCGATCTGGGGCGGCGCAAACAGACCGGCGGATCGCTGCAGCTCGGCTTCCCGTTTCTGGGCTCGCGGTATACCCGGCTGTTCACCACGTATTCGTTCCAGCGTATCCGCTATAGTGAGGGCTCGGCCGACATCCAGGCCCGGTTCCAGTGCAGCGCGTGCACCCTGTCCACCCTTGGCGCCAGTGTGCTGCGCGATACCCGGGTCGGGCTGCCCTTCGCCACCGGTGGCTCGCTGACCAACGTCGGTGGCGAGTGGAACGGCGGCCTCCTGGGTGGCACCGGCAACTTCCGGAAGGTCGACCTTGAAGGCAGGTGGTACGCGCCCCTCGGAACCCTGGGCGGCGGCGGCCAGCTCGGCGCGGGGGTACAATTCGTCCTGGGGCTGACGGCCAAGACCGGCTTTATCTTTGGCGATGCGGGGCCGTTCTACACCGAGCTCTATTCGCTGGGCGGGGTGCAGTACGGCGTGCCGCTCCGCGGGTACGAGGAGTTCTCGATCACGCCCGACGGGTTCGACCCTTCGGCCGGGGGCGGCAACGCCACCAGCCCGGACGCGTTCGGCGAGTCGTTTGCCGCGTTTACGGTCGAGGCGGGCGCCAGAATCAGTCAATCGCTGTACGTTAGCAGCTTCTTCGACGCCGGTAATGTGTACCGCAGCGCCCGCCAGTGGGACCCCACGCGGCTGTTTCGGGGCGCGGGGTTCGGGGCAGCGGTCATCTCGCCGCTGGGTCCGATCGGGGTGGACCTGGGCTATGGTTTTGATCGAGTGGACGCCGCCGGCCGACCCAACCCCGGCTGGCAGCTCCATTTCAAGCTGGGCAATTTCTTCTAGGCAGACACGCACCTTCAACTGGAGTGAAGCATGAAGCTTGCCGTCGTGGGAGTCTGGGTCAGTGTGATCGCCGTGTCCCTGGCCGGGCCGGAGCTGGTCTCTGCTCAGCAGGGTGCCAGCAAGATCGCGTACGTGAACACCCAGACGATCCTCAAGCAGACGCCAGGATACGTCAAGGCGGAATCGACTTTCACCAAGGAGCTCGAGGGCTACCGGGTGGAGGTGCAGAAGCTTCAGGCGACGCTCGACTCCGCGGCATCGGACTTCGATCAGCAGTCGGTCATGCTGAGTCCGACCCAAAGGGCCGCCAAGCGGAAGGACCTGCAGGCGCAGCAGCAGAAGCTGGAGCAGCGGACCCAGGAGCTGCAGCAGCGGGCAGCCACCCGGGAGCGCGAGCTGCTGAACCCCATTCAAAGCAAGGTCAACAGCGTCATCGAGGGGATCCGGGCGGCGGGCAATTACGCCATCATCTTCGATGTGAGCTCGCCGAACAACGGCATCGTAACCGCAGACAAGGGGATCGATCTGACTCAACGTGTGATTCAGCAGCTCAAAGCAGGCAGCTGACTCGTGACAGTCGGGAGCCTCACCGCGCAGGCGGTCGCCGATCTGGTCGGTGGCCGCCTGCTTGGCGATGGGGCGATCCGCTTACGAGCGGTGCAGCCGCTGGACCGGGCTGGACCCGATGCGCTCTCGTTCGCGGTGTCCGGCCGGTATGCCTCGGAGCTTGACGGCTCGCGGGCCGGCGCGGTGCTGGTGCCCGAGGCCCTGGCGGCCCGCGCTGGTCCCGCCACCCGCATCGTGGTGTCCGATCCGTACAGCGCCCTGGTCCGGGTGCTGCACGCGCTCTACCCGGCCACACCACCCGATATCGGCGTTGATCCCACGGTGCGCATTGGGACCGGAACCCAGCTGGGTGCCGATGTGTCGATCGCCGCCCACGTAGTGCTGGGACGCAATGCCCGTCTCGGTGCTCGTTGCCGGCTGGGCCACGGTGCTTCGATTGGTGACGGCGTGGTCATCGGTGATGATGTCACGATTGGGCCGGGCGTGGTATGCTATGCCGGCAGCCGGATCGGTCACCGGGTGGTAATCAAGGCGGGGGCCGTCATTGGCGGCGAGGGCTTCGGTTACCTCTGGGATGGAAAGAAGCACACCCGCATTCCCCACGTGGGCCGCTGCATCCTGGAAGACGAGGTCGAGGTCGGATCGAATACCTGCATCGACCGCGGCAGCATCGACGACACGGTGATTGGGCGCGGTACCAAGCTCGACAACCTGGTGCAGGTGGGACACAACGTGCGGATCGGGGAGCGCTGCCTGATCATGGCAGGTGTCGGGATCGCGGGCAGCACCCGGATCGGCAACGACGTCATCCTCGCCGGCCACGTCGGCATCACCGATCACCTAGTCATCGGAGACCGGGCCCGCATTGCCGCCAAGAGCGCCATCTTCGGCGATGTCCCGGCGGGCTCTTCCTTCAGCGGTCATCCAGCCCGTCCGCACCGCCAGTTTCTGCGGGCGCAGGCGGCCATGTATCGGCTGGCTCCGATCGTAGATGAGCTGGAGCGACTGGTTCCGGAGCGGATCCCTCGTGCCTAGACGTACGCTGGCACAGGATGCCCGCGTGAGCGGCGTAGGCCTGCACACCGGCTCCTCCGTGTCTGCGGTCTGCCGAGGGGCGCCGTCAGGGCAGGGGATTGTGTTCCGCCGTACCGACCTTCCCGGCGCGCCCGTCATACCGGCGCGCCTGAGCGAGGTGCAGTCCACGGAGCGGCGGACGGTGCTGGGCCAGGGTGAGACGGTGGTGCAGACGGTCGAGCACCTGCTCGCCGCCACGGCTGCACTCCAGATTGACGATCTCACCATCGATCTGGATGGCCCCGAGCCGCCCATCGGCGACGGATCGTTCTCGCCTTACCTGACCGCGCTGGAGCAGGCCGGCATCATCGGGAACAGCCCGGAGATCCAGTGGTCTATCGGGTGACGACCCCCTCGGAGATCTCCGAAGCCGATTCGTCGTACGTGCTCGCCCCGGCCAAGGCCCTGCGGCTCACCACCACCATCGAATGGGCCCACCCGCTGATTGGCCGTCAGACCGGATCGTACGACATCACCGCCGGCAAGTTTGCGAGCGAGCTGGCCGAGGCGCGCACGTTCGGCTTTCTGCGCGAGGCGGAGGCGCTCCGGGCCCGGGGGCTGGCGCTCGGCGCCGCGCTCGAATCGACACTGGTCCTGTCGGAGGACGGACTGGTCGGAGGCTCGCTGCGCTGGCCCGACGAGTTCGTGCGTCATAAGGCGGGTGACATCCTGGGCGACCTGGCATTGAGTGGAGGGCGGGTCCAGGCCCACATTGTGGCGACTAAGCCGAGCCACCAGGGGAATATCGCCCTCGCCCGCTGGCTCACCCGTACCGGACAGCGAGACGGAGGCGTTGTGATGGACATCGGCCGGATTCTCGACGTGATCCCGCACCGCTACCCTTTCCTGCTGGTGGACCGCATCATCGAGGTCGAGGGTACCCGGCGCATTGTCGGGATCAAGAACGTCACCATCAACGAGCCCTTCTTCCAGGGCCATTTTCCGGGTCATCCCATCATGCCCGGCGTGCTGATCATCGAGGCGATGGCGCAGGTTGGAGGGATGCTGCTCCTCGGCACGATTGAGGATCCCGATCAGAAGGTCGTCTACTTCATGTCGCTGGACAACGTCAAGTTCCGGCGCCCGGTCCTGCCAGGCGACCAGCTGCGGTGCGAGTTGGAGATGTTGCAGAACCGGGGCCGCACCTGCCGGATGAAAGGCGTCGCGTATGTGGACGGGCAGGTGGTTGCCGAGGCGGAGATGATGGCGCGGGTGGTGGACCGGTGATCCATCCGACGGCACTGATCGATCCCTCGGCCGAGCTGGGCGAACGGGTCTCCATTGGACCCTATGCCATCATCGGTCCCGGGGTGACAGTCGGGGATCGGTGCCGGATCGGACCGCGAGCGACGCTCCAGAAGAATGTCCGCCTGGCCGAAGACGTGTTGATCGGCGATGGCTCGATTCTCGGGGGTGATCCCCAGGACCTCAAGTACAATGGCGAGGAAACTTGGGTGGAGATCGGCCAAGGCACCATCATCCGGGAGTACTCCACGATTAACCGGGGGACGGCCGCGACGTTCAAGACCACCGTGGGTGCGCGATGTTTCATCATGACGTACGTGCACCTCGCGCACGACTGCCACGTGGGGGATGACGTCGTGATCGCCAATGCCACCCAGTGCGCCGGCCACGTCACCATCCACGATCGGGCCATTCTCAGCGGCCTCAACGCCGTGCACCAGTTCGTTACCATCGGCACCTACTCGTTCGTGGGCGGCGGATCCCGGGTGAACCAGGACATCCCACCGTACGTGAAGGCGGTGGGCAACCCCATGGAGCTCTACGGTCTGAACTCCCTTGGGCTGCAGCGCGCGGGCTTTTCGGGTGAGACCGTCGCGGCACTCAAGCGGGCCTATCGGCTCTTCTTCAACTCCGATCTGAACCTGTCTCAGGCCCTCGAGCGCGCCCGCACCGACCTGCCGTCTTTTCCAGAAGTCGAGCGCTTCCTCGCCTTCGTCGAGTCAAGCGAGCGAGGGGTGCCGGCGTGAGCGCACGCCTGCCGGTAGGAGTAATCGGCGTGGGCGCGTTGGGTCAGCATCATGCCAGACATCTGTCAAGCCTGCCGGAGGTACGGCTGGTCGGCGTGTACGATCTCGATACTGGGCGCGCCTCCGAGATCGCCGCCGGCCTCGGAACCAGGGCCTTTCGGGCCATGGACGAGTTGCTGGGCCAGGTAGAAGCGGTGACCGTCGCAGTTCCCACACCGGCCCACGCCGCCGTTGGCCTCCAGGCCCTGAGCCGGGGTGTGCCGGTCCTGATGGAGAAGCCGCTCGCCTCGACCCTGGCTGAGGCTGACGACCTCATCAGCTGTGCCCGGCGGCAGAAGGTGCAGCTTCAGGTAGGCCACATCGAGCGCTATAACCGTGCGCTCCGCGCGGCGGAGAGATACCTCGATGGACCTCGCTACATCGAGAGTCTCCGTCTGGCCCCGTTTCAACCGCGAGGAACCGACGTCGCGGTGGTGCTCGACCTGATGATTCACGATCTCGACCTGGTGCTTGCATCTGACCGGCAGCGTAGCCACGGAAGTCCGCGCCTCGGGACTGCCGGTGCTGTCTCCCCACCTTGATATCGCCAACGCGAGGGTCGAGTTCGCCAATGGCGCGGTGGCGCTCGCGACGGCGTCCCGGGTTGCCCGGGACCGGGTCCGCCGTCTCCGTCTGTTCCAGCCCAACGGCTACTTCTCGCTCGACATGGCCACTGGCGCCGGCGAGTTCATGCGGCTGCGAGATGGATGGCAGCCGGGCACCGGGCGGGAGCTGGCGGATGTGGTAGAACGCATTGTGCTGGAAGCTCCGGAAGCCGACGCCCTGTCACTGGAGCTGCAGAGCTTCGTCCACGCGGTGCGGGGCCAGCGCGAGGTGGTGGTACGAGGCGAACAGGGACGCGCGGCGCTCGAGCTGGCCCTGCGGGTGGCGGACGCCGTCCGCACCCCGCCGCTGGCGGTCGCCGCTCACTGATGAGCCGGGAGGACGCTCCTCGCATCTTCCTCTCCGCTGGTGAGCCGTCGGGCGATCTGCACGGGGCCGGCGTGGTGCGGGCGCTGCGCGCACGCTACCCGCGCGCGACGATCGAGGCCCTCGGCGGCCCCCGGATGGAGCAGGCCGGTGCCACCCTGCGCTACCGCATGGAAGGGCTGGCGGCCTTCGGGCTGGTGGAAGTGGTCACCAAGATCCGGGCCCACTACGATCTACTGCGGGCGCTCCAGAAGGACTTCGCGGCGGGCCGCTATGACCTCATCATCCTGGTCGACTATCCCGGCTTCCACCTTCGAGTGGCGGAAGCGGCGCATCGCGTGGGGACGAAGGTGCTCTACTACATTGCGCCGCAGCTCTGGGCCTGGCGTCCGGGCCGGGCACGCCGCCTCGCCGCAGCCGTAGACCGACTGGCCGTCGTCCTCCCGTTCGAGCAGAAGTTCTTCGAAGGTCTGGGGCTTCGAAGTGAGTATGTGGGCCACCCGCTGCTCGACCGCGGCCCTGCCTTGGCCCGCGATGCGGCTCGCGCGCAACTGAATATCGCCGACGCCCACCCGGGTGCTCGGCATCTTCCCCGGAAGTCGAGCGCAAGAGATCCGCCGGCTGTGGCAGCCGTTTCGTGATGCCGCATGTCAACTGTTGAGCGAGGGCAGCTGCGACCGGGTGCTGGTGGCGGGTATACCCGACGGCGTCTACCCCAATCCCGGGCCGATCGAGGTGCTGCGCGGGGATCCCGCCCCGATCTTTGCCGCGGCAAACGCCGCCCTGGCGAAATCGGGGACGACCACCCTGGAGGCCGCCCTCGCCGATACCCCCATGGTGGTGGCATATAAAGTCCACCCACTGAGCTGGGCGATGTTTCAGCGGGTCCGCACCGTTCGCTGGGTCAGTCTGGTGAATCTCGTCGCCGAACGGGAGATAGTGCCGGAGATGCTCCAGGATCAGGCCACCGCCAAGGAGCTGGCCCGCGCGGTACGGCCGCTGCTCCGCCCCACCGATCCAGGCACACTGGCCCAGCGTGAGGGCCTGGCGCTGGTGCGGGAGCGTCTGGGTGAGCCCGGCGCGGCGACCCGCGTGGTGAAGCTGGCCGGCGAGCTGCTGGATCCGTGCGACTGAAGGTTCCGCCGGCCGCAGCACGGCTGGTCAGCGGCGCTGCGGTGCGAATGCTGGCTTCCTCCTGGCGTATCAAGGTCGCCCATGAGCAGCGCTGGCGTGACGTAACCCGGACTGGGCGGCCATGCGTGTTTCTGCTCTGGCACGAGACCCTGCTCCCGCTGCTCTGGCACCATCGGTACCAGGGAGTCACACTCCTTATCAGCGAGGCGCGAGATGGGCAGTACCTCTCGGATCTTGGAGCCGCGCTCGGCTACAATGCCGTCCGAGGGTCCAGCACCCGCGGTGGAGCTCGAGCGCTGCTGGGCGCCGTTCGCCAGCTCCAGGCGGGGCGTTCGGTCGCGTTTACTCCTGACGGTCCGCGCGGGCCCAGGCGTGAGCTCAAGCCCGGCGTGGTGGCAGCGGCGCAGCGGGGGGGCGGTGTGATCGTGCCGGTTCTACGCGGAGGCGGACCGTGCCTGGCGATTACATTCATGGGACCGGTTCATGATCCCCAAGCCGCTCGCACGCGTGCGGATCACGTATGGCCGCCCCTTCGAGGTCGCCGAAGGCGAGGCGGGCCTGGCGGAGGGAGTGACCCGCGCGGTCGACGGTCTCCATGAGGTCTCAAGGATGGTCTCATGACACGGAGGGGCGACACTCACCGGCTGGTCCGATGGCTATGGACCAGCCGCCGGCCCGATGCCCGGCTGGTGCGTCTGGCGCTGCTCCCCGCGTCCGCGCTGTGGCGCGGTGGCATGGCCGTTCGCGAAGCGGGCTATGCCCGAGGGTGGTTCGGCATACACGATCTGCCGCTGCCATCGGTGGCCGTGGGCAACCTCACGGTGGGAGGCTCCGGCAAGACGCCCATCGCCATCTGGATCGCGCGCCACTACGTGTCTCGCGGCCTGGTCCCGGGCATTCTGCTCCGCGGCTATGGTGGCGACGAAGTGCTGGTGCACCAGCACGCGGTTCCCGAGGCTCAAGTGGTGGCCGATGCCGATCGCGCTGCGGGCGCCGAGCGAGCGCTGGCCCGCGGGGCCGAAGTGCTGGTGCTCGACGATGCCTACCAGCGGCTGGATGTCCGGCGCGATCTCAATATCGCGGTGGTCAGTGCCGAGACTACCCGCGCGGTGCGCTGGCCGCTTCCGGCCGGACCCTGGCGTGAAGGCCTGCGAGCCCTCGACCGGGCGGACGCGGTGATCGTCACCCGGAAGCGGGCCACGGCTGACGCCGCGCTGGCGCTTGCCGCTGATCTCCGGCAGCGGGTGAAAGGGCCCGTTGCCATCGCCCACCTGGGACTGCGCTATCTCGAAGGCATGGTCAGCGGGACCCGAAGTCCCGCTTCCGCACTTTCGGGGAAGCGGGTGGTCGCCGCCTCAGGCATTGCAGACCCGGATGCCTTTGTGGCCCAGACCAAGGCCACCGGTGCCGCGGTTCAGGTGGCCACCTGGAAGGACCACCACGCCTACCGGGACGAGGATGTGGCATGGCTGGCGCATGCGGCGCGGCGGGCCGATCACGTGGTGATCACACAGAAGGATGCCGTCAAGCTCCGGGACCGCTGGCCCACCTCGGTGCCGGAGCCGCTCGTCGCCATGCTGGACCTGGAGTGGGAAGAGGGCGGCGAACGGATCGCCGCCGCGCTGGATGCCGTTGTGACGCCGGTAGATGGACTCTAAATCAACTTCTCGGAGCGTACCGGAACCTTATGACCACCGCTATCCCCCGTCCGAATCAAGACCTCATTCGTCCGGACAAGGACAAGTTCCTGGGCGAGGAGAATCCCTTCGAGGCGATGATGTCGCGCTTCGACTACGCGGCAACGCGGCTCAGCCTCGATCCGGGGCTGTACAAAGTGCTCCGCAGCCCCGAGAAGCAGATCATCGTCTCCGTGCCGATTCTGCGCGACAACGGGGACACCGATGTGTACGTGGGCTACCGGGTCCTGTACAACACGTCGAGGGGACCGGCCAAGGGCGGCATCAGGTTCGACCTGAACGTCACGCTGGACGAGGTCAAAGCGCTGGCGGCCTGGATGACGTGGAAGTGTGCCGTGGTCAACATTCCGTTCGGGGGATCCAAGGGCGGGGTGGTCTGCGATCCCGCAACAATGTCCAACCCTGAGCTGGAACGGGTGACGCGGCGATACACATCGGCCATCATCGAAACGCTGGGTCCCGATTCGGATGTACCGGCTCCGGACATGAACACCAACGAGCGCATGATGGCCTGGATCATGGATACCTACTCCATGCACAAGCGGCATACGGTCACGGCCGTGGTCACCGGTAAGCCGGTGGAAATGGGTGGATCGCTGGGCCGGCGCGAAGCTACGGGGCGCGGGTGCATGCTGGTCACGCGCCAGGCGCTCAACCGGCTGCGCATGCCGGTGCAGGGCAGCAGGGTAGCGGTGCAGGGGTTCGGCAACGTGGGATCGGTCTCCGCCGCGCTCATGGAACAGCAGGGCATGAAGGTCATTGCGGTGAGCGACAAGTCCGGCGGGATCTACAATCCCAAGGGACTCCGGATCAAGGAAGTGATTCAGCATGTCCGGCAGCACCGGTTTCTCAGTGGCTATGCCGAGGCCGAGCAGATCACCAACGACCAACTCCTCACCCTTGATTGCGACGTTCTGGTGCCTGCGGCCATGGAGAACGTCATCACCAGCCACAACGCCGCCGACGTCAAGGCGCGGATCATCTGCGAGGGCGCCAACGGCCCGACGACCGCCGGGGCGGACAAGATCCTGGAGGAGAACGGCGTGTTCGTTATCCCCGACATCCTGGCGAACGCCGGGGGCGTCACGGTGAGCTATTTCGAATGGGTCCAGGATCGCGGTGGGTACTTCTGGGACGAGGAGACCGTCAACCAGCGTCTGGAACGGATCATGGTGCAGTCGTTCGACGAAGTTGCCTCCATGGCCGGCCGGCACGGTATCAATATGCGGATCGGGGCCTACATGCAGGCCATCGAGCGGGTGGCGGCGGTGCACCGGCTCAGAGGGATGTATGCCTGACGGCAAGGCGGGACAGCGGGGCAGGGTGGCAGAAACTGCAACGGCAAAGAAACCTAAGGTCGCAGGCGACTGCCCCGCTGCCCCGCTGTCCCGCTGAGTGGACATCAGCGTAGTCGCAGTGGGCAAGCTCAGGCCCTACTATCGGGACGCCTTCGACGATTACGCGCGGCGCCTGAACCGCTATAGCACTTTCCGAGAGCACGAGGTGCGGGAGGCGAGCCGGGCGCCCAACGTGGCGGCCCAGCGGGTGGAGGAGGCCGGCCGGCTTGCCCGCCAGGTGCCCGAGGCCGCTACCGTGGTCGCGCTGGCGCGCGTCGGCGCCGGCTGGACCAGTGAAGATCTGGCCCAACAGCTGGACCGGTGGCGCCTTGCGGCACGGCCGCTGGCTTTCGTCATTGGCGGCTCGCACGGGCTGGATCGGTCCCTGATTTCCCGCGCCGCGGCAACCTGGAGCCTCGGGCCGCTCACGTTGCCGCACGAATTGGCCCGGGTGGTTGTCGCAGAGCAGTTGTATCGGGGGTTTACGATTCTGGGGGGAGAGCCATACCACAAGGGGTCGTGAGCTATTGGCTATTGGCTATCGGCTATTGGCTATTCGTCTCCCAGTACATCTTTCCAGCAAGGCGTCTGGTAGCCAATGACCAATAGCCCATAGCCCCTAGCCTCCATGGAATGGTTCGAAGAATGGTTCGGCGAGGAGTATCTCAGGCTCTACCCCCATCGCGATGACACCGACGCCAAGCGGGCCGTGGCCCTCATCTGCCGGACGGTGCCGTTTCAACCGGGGTGGCGGGTGCTGGACGTTGCCTGTGGCGCCGGCCGCCACGCCCGGGCCTTCGAAGCGGCGGGGGCCCGGTGCTTCGGACTCGATCTCTCCCAAACGTTGCTCCGGCTGGCTCGCCAGGTGACCCGAGCGCCGTTGGTGCGGGCCGACATGCGCCAGCTTCCCATTCGTCCCGGCTCCATGGACCTCACCGTCAATCTCTTCACCAGCTTTGGCTACTTCGATCGCGACGCGGAACACACGGCGGCGCTCGAGGAGATGATCGGAACGGTGCGCCGCGGCGGCTGGTTCGTCATCGATTTCCTGAATGCGGCGGCGGTCCGGCGCCAGCTCGTGCCGGAGGAGACATTGCAGCTGGCGGGCTCCGCCATCCAGATATCCCGCTCGGTGTCTCCCGACGGCCGCTATGTCTGCAAGAGCATCCGTGCGGCCGAAGGGCGACAGTTCCGTGAACGGGTTCGCCTGTTCGAGCCGGACCAGATGGCTTCCATGCTGGAAGCCGCCGGCGTGAGCGTGCAGTTTCGATTCGGTGACTATGACGCCAATCCCCTGGGGTCGGACTCGCCCCGGACGATTCTCGCTGGTCTGACCCAATGACGCTCCGCTTCGCGCCGACCCCGCTGGCGCACATGGTCGAGCTTCCGACGCCGAGGGAGGGGCAGTTCGACCCCGCTGTGGGCGAGGCGATCGTCCCCAGCCCGGCCCGCGATTCGGCGGTGGCCCGTCTGCGCGAGCCCGGCGCGTTCGCCATTACCACCGGGCAGCAACCAGGACTCTTCACCGGACCACTCTACACCATCTACAAGGCCGTCTCCACCGCCTCTCTCGCGCGAGTGCTCGAGCGCCAGTGGCAGCGGCCGGTGGTGCCGGTGTTCTGGGCCGCCGGCGACGATCACGACTTCGCCGAGGCCAGCCATGCGAGCTGGATTTCAGGAGACGGGACCGTAAAGCGGGCCGCGCTCTCTCCGCGGGCGGTGGACGCCCCCCTCACGCCGATGTATCGCCAACGGCTTGGGGGGGAGGTGGTGCCTGCGCTGGAGACTCTTGCGGCCGATCTGCCGCCTTCCGAATTCCGTGACTCCACCCTGCAGTGGCTTCAGCGCCACTATCGGCCTGATGCCACCGTCGCAGGCAGCTTCGCGGAAGCTCTGGCGGAACTGCTGGCGCCTCTCGGAATCGTGGTTCTGGACAGCACCCATCCGGCGTTGAAGCGTTTGGCCGCCCGGCATCTGGTGCGGGCTCTGGGCCTGGCCCGCGATCTCGACCGCGATCTGGGAAATCGGGCCGAGGAGCTGAAAATGGCCGGCGCGGATCCGGGCGTTGCCGTGGGTGATGGGGCCACGCTGGTAATGCTCGAGGGATCGCAGGGACGTGACCGGCTGGTGATCGACGACGGCGGGTTCACGACCAGACGGAGCCGCGAGCGATTCGATCTGGCGGCGTTGCAGCGGATTGCCGCGTCGGAGCCCGAGCGTCTGTCACCCAATGTGTTGCTCAGGCCCGTCATCGAGAGCGCCCTGCTGCCGACCGCGGCCTACCTCGCCGGCCCGGGTGAGCTGCGGTACCTGGCGCTGACACCGCCGGTGTACGAACGGATGCGGGTGCCCCGACAGTTGGCACTGCCACGCTGGTCTGGCATCCTGGTCGAGCCCCGGGTCGACCGCGTGCTTCAGAAGTTCGGGATCGAGCTCGACGACTTGCTGGAGCCGTCTGGTGCATTGGAGGGGAGGCTGGTGCGCTCACAGCTGCCGGAGGAAGTCGTTCGCACCCTGGAGATGCTCCGCTCGGCCATCACATCCGGATACGACGTGCTTACCACGAGTGCCGCCGACATCGATCCCACCCTCACCCGTCCGGTTCAAGGCGCCAAGAACCAGGCGCTGTCGGGCGTGCAGGAAGTGGAACGAAAGCTGATGCAACACCTCAAACGGCGGCAGGAGATCGAGCTGGGTCAGATTGCCAAAGCACGCGCGGTCGTATTGCCTGACAACAAACCCCAGGAGCGGATCTTGAACATTGCTCCATTTATCGCCCGCTACGGCCCCTCGCTCCTGCTGGAGCTTGGCGAGGTGATCGAGGGTTGGTACGCGGCGACCCTTGAGGGCGCCCTCAACCCTTCGTAGACTCGACTACATGTCGATCATCGCCCTGATCCTGCTGGTTGCGCTCCTGATCCCGATCATGGGAATCGTGGTCGATTCCCCGATCGGCCGGGCGCTGGCCCGGCGGCTGGAAGGGCCCCAGGCGATCCCACCTGCTCTGAACGAGCTAGCGAAAAAGGTCGAGCTGCTGGAGGCAGAGGTGGACGACCTGATGCGCAGCGTGCAGACCCTTCAGGACGAAAACGCCTTTCTGCAGCGCCTGCTCGAACCCTCGCAGCGTTCCACCCTTCCACCCACCCAGAATCCCTGACTCCGCCGCCGGCCCGGGTGCCCCGCCCAGCGGCAATGGTCGCGGCCGGCATTCTGCTGAGCCGTATACTGGGATTGGTCCGAAACCGGGTCTTCGCCCATTACTTCGGAACCTCGGCGGCAGCGGACGCGTTTAACGCCGCGTTCAAGCTGCCGAACTTTCTCCAGAACCTCTTCGGGGAGGGGGTGCTCTCGGCCTCCTTCATACCGGTCTACGTCCGGCTGCTCCAACAGGATCGGGAAGAAGCCCGCCGTGTGGCGGTGGCGGTCGGCAGTCTGCTGGCTCTGGCCGTCTCAGCGATCGTGTTGCTCGGGGTGCTCCTCGCGCCGGTCCTGGTCACGATCTTCACGCCGGGCTTCGATGGCGAGAAGCGCGACGCAACGATTCGCCTGGCTCGGATTTTCTTTCCCGGTGCCGGTCTCCTGGTGCTCTCGGCGTGGTGCCTCGGAGTCCTCAACAGTCACGGCCGCTTTTTCCTCTCCTACTCCGCTCCGGTCTTCTGGAACCTTGCGATCATCGGCACACTGCTAGCCTTCGGCGACAATGCCGCCGGCTACCGGCTGGCCCAGATCGCGGCTTTGGGATCAGTCGCGGGCAGCGCGCTGCAGTTTGGGGTCCAGCTTCCTGCAGTCGTGGCGCTGCTAGGCGGGATAACGCCCTCGCTGCGGCGTGGTGCCGATGCTGCCCGCACCGTGCTGCGGAATTCGCTCCCGGTCTTCATCGGACGGGGTGTAGTCCAGATCAGCTCCTATATCGACACCGTCATCGCCAGCCTGCTGCCGACCGGGGCGGTGGCTGCCATTTCCTATGCCCAGGTGCTCTACACCTTGCCGGTCAGCCTCTTTGGGATGTCCGTGTCAGCCGCAGAGCTGCCGGCCATGTCGGGAATCACCGGGAACGAGCAAGAACGCGCCGATCGGCTGCGGACCCGCCTCGACGGAGCGCTGCGCCAGATCGCGTTTCTCGTGATTCCTTCTGCGGTAGTCTTTGTCGCGCTGGGTGACGTGGTCGTGGGTGCTCTCTACCAGACCGGCGCCTTCACCCGCCAGATGACGGTGTACGTCTGGGCCATCCTGGCCGGCTCCGCCATCGGCCTGCTTGCATCCACCTGGGGTCGACTCTACGCCTCGACCTTTTATGCTCTCCAGGACACGCGAACGCCGCTGCGATTTGCCCTTATCCGCGTCACCCTGACGCTGGTGATGGGATATCTCTTCGCCATGTATCTGCCAGTGGAGCTCGGGCTGCATCCCGGATGGGGAGCCGCAGGGATCACCCTGGCCTCGGGGCTGGCCGCCTGGGTCGAGTTCCTCCTGCTGCGCCGGGGACTGATACCGCGGCTGGGACCCACCGGGGTGCCCTTCAAGTTCCTCGCCAAGCTATGGGTGAGTGCTGGGGCCTCAGCCGCCGTGGCGTGGGTCGTTCGGCTCGCCGTCGAAGAGCGTCATCCGCTGGTCGTGGCATTATTTTCCCTGGGTATGTACGGAGCCGCCTACTTCGCCATCGCCGCCGCACTCGGCGTGCCCCAGTCGCGACGTCTGTTGGACCGGCTCGGGAGATCAGGCAGGCACTGATCGAGTCCGCAACTGCGAGGGGATCGTCGCGCCTCCTTCCTTGTTCGTATCAACGAGCTCATCGTGACCACTCCACCGATCCCAGAGGAACTCCAGCGGAAGCTTGATACGCTTCCGGAGGGTCCCGGTGTGTACCTCTGGAGGGGGAGTGACGGCGAAGTGCTGTATGTGGGCAAGGCGAAGCGCCTGCGCAGCCGGGTTCGGAGTTACTTCTCCACCGATTTCCCCGACAGTCCGCGGAACCGATTGCTCCAACAGCTCATCACCGATGTGGAGACGATCGTCGTGCCCTCGGAGCCCGGGTCGCTGATCCTGGAGAACAACTTCATCAAGGAGTATCGACCCCGGTTCAACGTGCGGCTCAAGGACGACAAAAGTTATCCGTCCATCGCGATCACCCTGGGCGAGGCCTTCCCCCGGGTACTCGTGACCCGGAAGCGGGACATTCCCGGCGCGCGGTACTTCGGGCCTTACACCGACGTCGCCCAACTGCGGCGCACCCTCGCGATCATCCGTCGACTGTACACGGTCCGCAGCTGCCAGGACCGGCTGCCCGAGGAGCGGCGGGAGCGTCCCTGTCTCGACTTCCATATCGGGCGCTGCCGGGCCCCCTGCATGGGATGGCAGGATCTGGATGACTACCAGCGAATGGTCACCGATGTGGTGCAGTTCCTCGAGGGAAGGACCCAGGACGTTCGGGCCCGAGTTCGCGAGGCGATGCTGGAAGCCAGCGGGCGGGAGGACTTCGAGCGGGCCCGGGAGATGAGGGACGCGCTGCGATGGCTGGACCGGCTGGACGAGCCGGCCAGTGTAGAGGTGATGGGAACGGGCGACGCGGATGTGGTCGGCTACGCGCGTGATGGCGATGATGCGGTCGGAGTGCTCATGCGAGTTCGCGATGGCCGGGTGGTGGGCCGGGAGCACCGATTCCTGGAAGGGGTCGAGGAGGAGGAGGATGGCTCCGTTCTGAGCGCGTTCTTAGTGCGGTACTACGTGCCGGTGGAGGGCAGGGTACGGCGCCTGGTCGTCCCGATGCCCCCGTCCGAATGGGATACGCTACGCGAGCTTTTGCCGGCAACGGATTGGCTCATTCCCCAGCGGGGAACCGCGCAACGGTGGCTCGAGCTGGCCGACCAGAACGCCCGGCACCTGCTGGAGAGCCTTCGCATCGAGTCGTTCGAGACCGAAGAGCGCGCCGAGGACCCGGTGTATGCACTGGGCCGCGACCTCGGGCTCAGCATCGTGCCGAGGAGCTTCATCTGCGTGGACATCTCGCATAACCAGGGTCGGGACACCGTGGGATCCCTGGTGTGGTTCGAGGCGGGTCGGCCGCGCAAGAGCGAATATCGCAAGTTCAAGATCAAGGGAGTGGGCCAGCAGGATGACTATGCCGCCATCCAGGAGGTCCTTACCCGATACCTGACCCGCCGGCGCGACGAGGAACTGTCGCTGCCCGATCTGATCGTCATCGATGGCGGCAAGGGTCAGCTCAGCGCCGCGGTCGAGGCCGCGACCCAACTGGGTGTGGGGGATCTGCCGATCGTCAGCCTGGCCAAGCGGGAGGAGGAGGTCTTCCTGCCGGGACGCTCGGAAAGTCTCCGGCTCCCGCGTCGCAGTCCTTCGCTCCGGCTGCTGCAGCGCGCGCGCGACGAGGCACACCGGTTTGGGCTGGCATACAACCGAAAGCGGCGTACCGAGCGCACTATCACTTCCGAGCTGCTCACCATTCCGGGCGTGGGGCCCATGAAGCGCCGGCAGCTTCTGGAGCGCTTCGGCAGCCTGGCCGGCGTAAAGTCGGCCTCAGTGGCCGAGCTGGCATCGGTACCAGGGGTTTCGACCCGGCTCGCCGAGCGGATCCTCGACCGACTCAAGCAGGGCGCCGGGCGCTAAGCCCAAGCTCCTTCCATCCGTCCCGCCGCGCTGGCATATTTCTAAGTCTATGCCCGATGGACGCTTTGCCATCATCGATCCGGTCTCCGGTATCAGTGGAGACATGCTGCTGGGCGCTCTCCTTGCCGCAGGAGCCTCGCCCGGCTGGCTGCGTGGGCTGCCGGCCCGCCTCGGCTTTCCCGAGGTCACCGTGAGCATCTCCACGGTGGATCGCTGCGGTGTGAGAGCCGTGAAGGTCGATATCCGCCTTCCGGATGGCACCCGGGAGGAGCCCTCGGAATCGGTCCATGAGCATCCGCACGGACATGACCGTGACCAGGTTCACCATCCTCGATCTCAGCACGACCACGCCCCCGGGCCGCACCGCCACATCGGTGAGCTGATCGACCTGGTAGAACGCTCTGACGTGTCTCCCTGGGTGCGCGAGCGGGCGGTTCGCGCTTTCCGGCTCCTGGGCGAAGCGGAAGGGCGAGTTCACGGTCTGCCGGCAGAGCAAGTACCCTTGCATGAAGTCGGGGCCGTAGATGCCCTCATAGACATAGTGGGCGGCATCGAGGGCTTTGAACAGTTGGGGATCAACCGCATCTACACTCGTCCGCTCGCTGTGGGAAGCGGTTGGGTCCGTGCCGCTCACGGTGTCATGCCGGTCCCCGCGCCGGCCACGGCGATCTTATTGGAGGGGTTGGAGGTTGGGCCCAACGGCCCTGTGACCGGGGAAGCGACCACGCCCACGGGAGCGGTTCTGGTGAGGGTCCTCTCCGCCGGAACGCCTCCCGCCCGGTGGCGAGCGTCCAGCGCAGGCGCGTGGGGGGCTGGCGGCCGTAACCCGACGGACTATCCCAACGCGTTGCGACTGGTCGTGGCCACAGCGGCCCTCGAAGCCGGCGAGGTGGTACTACTGTCCACGGATCTGGACGATTTAAGTCCCGAGTATCTGGACCCGATGCGCGAGGCCGTCTTTTTGGCAGGCGCGCTGGATGTACAGCTGTGGCCGACACAGATGAAGAAAGGACGCAGTGGCTTCAGGGTCGAGATCACTGTGGCTCCGGCCGAGGCGGACCAGGTGGCCGAAGCGCTCTTCCGTCACAGCACAACGGCCGGGATTCGGCGATATAGTGCCGAACGTGTGACGCTCGCCCGGCGCGAGGTGGAAGTGACGACGGCGGATGGGTCAGCAGTGCGGGTCAAGGTTCTGGACGGCCCGGATGGGCCGAGAGTAAAACCGGAGTACGATGACGTGACTGCGCTGGCCCGCCGAACTGGCAGGCCGGCCTACGAGGTGGCAAGGGACTTGCAATCCCGGGCTCTCCGTCTGGTGAGCACCGAAAACTCCGGGCCTCCGGCCCCGAAAAAGGAGTCTTAAATAGTGAGAACGCGAATTGTGTCCGCCGTCACTTTGCTCGGCATCGTCCACGCCGCGCCGGGAATGGCTCAGACCGTCGTCAATGACCGCGTGGCGAAAGGGATGCCGACCCGGTTCACGCCGCCGGACTGCGGACTCAAGACAGGCCACTTCAAGGTCCAGAGCGGCGCCACGTACCTCAAGACCGGCATCGAGACCCCGGTTCCGGAGAACAAGACCCGCGCCCTCAAAAGTGGGACGAAGGTTCTGATGGAGGCGCTGGAGCAAAACCAACAGGAAAAGAACCCGGCGCTTTGGTATTACCTGGGGCGGATTTATCTGCAGGAGGGAGATATCGTGGGGGCCGACAGCGCCTTTACCAAGTCGGCGGCCCTGTTCCCGGCATGCAAGAAGCACATCAGCGAAGTGCGCTACATGGCCTGGGTCCCGCTGGTGAATGCGGGGATCGCGTTCAACAAGGAAGAAAAGAACGATTCGGCCCTTGCGCTGTATCGGCAGGCCAACACAATCTATCGCGACAAGCCGCTCGCCTACCTCAACACCGGCGTCATCTTCGCCAACGCGAACCAGCCGGACAGCGCCATCGTCTACTTCCAGCAGGCGTCGCAGCTGGCGGAGCAGACCAATGCCATCGAGGACCGCAACGCCGCCACCCGCAACTGGGGGGCACTGCTGCAGCGGGCCGGCCGGCACCAGGAGGCGATTCCGGTACTGGAGAAGTACGTCGGCTGGGTGCCGAAGGACGTAGAGGTGAAGCGGGCACTGGCGACCTCCTATCGCTCGACCGGGCAGAACGACAAGGCCAAGGTTATCGAGGACGAGGTCGGCGTGGCTCCACCTGCTGCGGGTCAGGCGGCGGCCGGCGCAGCGGCCGATAAGATGGGCGCCGCAGTGGCGCTGTATAACGAGAAGAAGTACGCGGAAGCGGCAAAGGCGTTCGAGGAAGTTCTGGCAACCGAGCCGTACAACCGTGACGCGCTCTACGGTCTCGCCAACGCCTACGTCGGACTCAAGAGCCCGAAGCTGGCAGATGCTGCCGGACGCCTCGTCGCTATCGAACCGGTCAACGAAGAAGCCGTGCGGCTGCTGGCGAACGGCCAGCGTATGGCGAAGAAGGAAACCCTGGCTAACAAGACGGCGGTGGCGCTCCTGGCCATGCCGACGACCGTGAAGGTGTCCCAGTTCGCGCCGACGGCGGAGGGAGCCACCATCACCGCAGCCGCCACCGGACGCGAGGGCGAAACGGCCCAGGGCAAGCCCCTCGTGGCGAAGCCACTGGTCCTGGTGTTCGAATTTCTGGATGCCAAAGGCACGGTGGTCGGAAACCAGGAAGTACAGGTGCCGGCGCTCAAGGCCGGGGAATCACACCCAATTGAGGTGAAGGCTCAGGCACCCGGCATTGCAGCGTGGAGATATAAACAGAAGTAACGGGGGGACCCAATGGCGGCAGTCCGAGCGCAGCAGGTGGCGGGGAGCGGCCTGACCACAACAAAAGCGCCGTTCATCGAGCAGGCCCAGGAGGAAGGGCGGCTGTATATCCACCAGCCGTACGAGCTCTACTCCGAGGCCAACCACGATGCCTGGCAAAGGCTGTTCTCCCGGATGGAGGAGCGCTGGCGCCGCTATGCCAATCCCCGGTTCATCCAGGGCATCGACAGCCTGTGCCTGGACCCCAACCGCATGCCTCGGCTGGAAGATGTCAACCGCTTCCTCAGCCCGCTCACCGGCTTCAAAGCCAAGCCGGTGAGCGGCTATATCCCATCGTTCCTTTTCTTCGACTGCCTTCGAAATCGGGAGTTTCCTACTACCATCACGATCCGTGACGGCGCCACGCTCGACTACCTGCCCGAGCCGGACATCTTTCACGACATCGCGGGCCATGTCCCGATGCACACCGATCGAGCCTTTGCCGACACCCTGGTCCGGTTCGGGGATTGTGCCCATACCGCGGCGGAGATTGTCAGCGGGATCCGGGACGAAAAGGAAAAGATCCGACGCGTCACCAGCATCTTCAAGGCGATGGCGCGGTTCTTCTGGTTCACGATCGAGTTCGGTCTAATGCGGCAGGGTGGTGAGCTGCGGGTTTACGGCAGCGGTCTTCTTAGCTCGTACGGCGAGATCGCACATTCGATCGATTCGCCAGAGGTCCAGCGGTATCCCATGCAGCTCGAGTGGGTGATCAACCAGTACTTCGAGATCGACCGCTACCAGCCGCTGCTCTTCATCGTCGATTCGTTCGACCATCTCTTTGAACTGGTCGGCCAGCTGGAGCGCTGGATGCGTGAAGGTCGGCTGGACAACGTTGCCCCTGGGGAGCCGGCCATCAGCGAGCCGGATCTTCGCAGCTTTCTGGATGCGTCGGCGTCTAAATAACCGGAAAAGGAGGTGGATGACCGCCTCTTCACCTCCCGCCTATTCCGCCTTACATTCCGGCCTTCACCCGCGGGCGTAATTCAGTGGTAGAATGCCAGCTTCCCAAGCTGGACGTCGCCGGTTCGAGTCCGGTCGCCCGCTCTCGTTGTTCCCTCCGGTCTTCATTCTCATTTCACCACCGATTCATGGAGCTCAGGGTAGTTTGGGACTGAGCCCCAAGTCTGTTCCGGCTGGTGTCTGATGACACAGCACGATTCCCTCGGGTTGCTGATCTTGCGCGGCGTACTTTGGGCAGGCGGGCCACGGCTCGATTAGGCTTCCCCGTGGCGCCAACGCAACGAACCGGATATGAAACCGGCTGCGTCTGTTCAACTGTTGATGGAACAATAACTTAGGCTGCTCCTTCCCACCGGGCGCACGGCGCGGTAAGTGCATCCGGGGCAGGCTCGGAGCAACCCCTCGATCCTTCTTTGGCGTGGACATGATCGCGACTCCAGCAACTCCGACTGCCGGCTTTGATGGCCCTTCTTGCGCTTGGCTCGCTGCGCTGCAGCGACCCTCCGACCGACCACCCCGGTGGCCACCGCCATCGAGATGTTGGACGGCGATCAGCAGACCGGCCCGGTGGGAACTCCGCTCCTCAACCCGCTCGTCGTTCTGGTCACCGATGATGCCGGTAACCCAGTTGAAAACGTGAGCGTGTCCTGGAGCGCCCAGGGCGGAGGGAGCGTCTCGGCGGCGGCGTCCACCACCGGTTCCAACGGCCGGGCCTCGATTCAGCGGGTTCTTGGCCCTGACCCCGGTGAGCAGACGACAACCGCGTCGGTGAGCGGACTCGAGGGGTCACCGGTGACGTTCACCTCGACGGCGACCGAAGAACAGGCTAGCGGCCTCGCTATTACCAGGAACCCTCCAACATCGGCGCTGACGGGCGAAGTGTTCGCTCCCGAGGCCCAGCCGGTGGTGGTCCTGCGGGACGGCGGCGGCAACCCTGTGGCCGATGCGACGGTGACCGCCAGCATTGCCAGCGGCGGCGGTACGCTGGAGGGAACTGCCACGGCGATGACCGGAACCGACGGCGTTGCCACCTTCGGCGACCTCGGGATCAGCGGGACCGGCGAGCAGACGATCGAGTTCACCTCGGGCACCGCTACCGTGACAGCGTCACCGGTGGCGCTCTCGCCGCTGCCCACCGCGGCGACCACAGGAAGTTGGGGTCCCGTTGTTGATTGGGACATCGTGCCGCTGCACATGAATCTTCTGCCCAACGGAAAGATTTTCGCGTGGGGCAAGACGGAGCAAACGGACACCTTGGGCAGACCGCGGATCTGGGATCCAGCAACACAACCCTCGCCCACCGGTCTGCCAGAGATAGACACGGGCATGGACATGTTGTTCTGTGCCGGGCACACCCTCATGCCCGATGGCCGCTTGATGGTGAACGGTGGCCACCACATGGATGACGCCGGCATCAAGACGACGTACTTCTTCTCGCAGGACGGGGCGCCGACCAAGGGTCCCGACATGGCCAACGGCCGCTGGTATCCGACACTGACTGTTCTTCCGAACGGCAATGTATTGACTATGGCCGGGCGCAATGAGGCGGGCAACGTCGTCACAACCCCGGAGCTCTGGAACGGCTCTGCCTGGTCCCAGCTTACTGGTGCCGGCACGCTGGAGATTCCGTACTACCCCCGGAACTTCGTGGACCCCAAGAACGGCCTGGTGTTCTACGCCGGCGAGCGGATCATGTCTCGCTGGTTCAACGTGCGCCGGCACGGGCAGCTGGGCCGCCGGACCGTCCCACATCTGGCCGAACAATCGTGACTACGGCACCGCTGTCATGTACGACACCGGGAAGATCCTGTATGCCGGTGGCGGCGGACACACCGGCTGGCCAACTCCGGACGCCAAGTCAGCCACGCCAACCGCGACGGCTGAGAAGATCGATCTGAATCAGACGGCACCCGCCTGGCAGAGTGCCGGGTCGATGTCCGTCGCCAGGCGGCATCTGAACTCTACAGTTCTGCCCGACGGACAGGTGCTGATCACGGGCGGAACCCGCGGCAGCGGCTTCGTCAACATCGATCCGGGATTGGCTACGAAGCAGGCCGAGCTGTGGAATCCGGACACTGATCAGTGGACCACGCTGGCCGCCAACCAGAAGATGCGGGTGTACCACTCGGTATCCATGCTCCTGCCGGACGGCACGGTTCTCCACGGTGCCAGCGGCGACGCGATGGCGATACAGCCAGGCGGCGGGATCGTGCCGGTGCCGCCCGAGAGAAATCACGAGATCTTCTCGCCGCCGTACCTGTTCAAGGGCAACCGGCCGACCATCACCTCCGCCTCGGCTAACGTCTCCTACACCGGGACGATTACGGTGGCGACCCCCTATGCCGCGCAGATCACCGAGGCGCGCTGGATCCGTCTCGGCTCGGTCACGCATGCGTTCGACATGGGGCAGCGGGCGAACACGCTCTCATTTACCCGTACTGAGACGGGGCTGGAGGTCGACGTCCCGGACAGTCCGAACGTGGCCCCACCGGGCTACTACATGCTCTTCATCCTGAACCGGAACGGCGTGCCCTCTACCGGCTCCATAGTGCGGGTGCAGTAACGATCGATCAGTCGTCGGAGTCCGTCAGCGAACGCAAGCCGGCAAACACCGCAAGCCCCAGCCCTGCCGCCAACAGCGCCTTACCCGGAGAAAGTGTCACCCGGGTATAGGCGCTGGATTGCATTACGTGGCCGCTGTAGTGACCCCGCTCCTGTCCCTCCTCCGGAGCGTGCACGTACAGGTTGTCTGGCCGCTCACCCGCCGGGATGTCCGAGCGCTGCGAGTCGAACATGGCACGCTCCATGTAAAGGTCGGTCAGCCGCGGCATCGCCGCGCCCACCGCGGTCAAGAGCCGGCCTCCGCCGCCGATGGTGATATCCCGGACCGGATGCTCCGCTGCGCGCAGGATGGCGTTCGCCACCAGCTCGGGGGCATACACGGGGGCCGGCGGTTTCGGCTCCGTCGCCATGTAATTCTTCGCGTGCTGAAAGTAGGGCGTGTCGATGGTCGACGGCTTGATGAGGGTCACCGCGATCGGGGCCCCCTCCTTCTCCAGCTCCATTCTGAGCGCGTCGGTGAATCCCTTGACGGCGTGCTTCGACGCCGAGTACGTGCCCTGCAGCGGAATGGCGCGGTCCGACACGATACTGCCGATGTTGATCAGCGCGCCTCCGCTGCCGCGGAGGTGAGGGACCGCCGCACGCGCCCCGTAGACTGTTCCCCAGAAGTTGACCTCGAACAGCCGCCGCATGTCTTCCACGGCAACCTCGGTCAGCTTGCCATAGAACGACACGCCGGCATTGTTGACCCACGTGTCGATGGTACCGAACGCCTCGATGGCCGTGGCCGCCAGGCGTTCGACGTCTTGCTGGTTGGCCACGTCGGCGACGACAGACCGCGCATGTCCGCCGGCCTTCTCGATGGCCGCCACCGTTTCTCGAAGCTCCGGCTCGTTCCGCGAGCAGAGCACGACCCGGGCACCCCGCATGGCCGCCCGCTTCGCGGTTGCCAATCCGATGCCGCTGGTGCCGCCCGTGATCACCATGACTTGATCCTCTACCCGCTTCAGCTTGATGCCCATAGTATGGCTCCTGTTGATGCAGCACCTGGAGGTCTCTCCCTCAAGATGCGAGAGAGCGTTCGAGAACCCAAGAGAGCGGTGTGACCGCCTCAGAAGCTACTTTGGCCTCCGCAGGTGAAGTGATGTGACTCTTGAATTTAGCCCCTGACGCATAGATCTTTCCGGGCTTTCTCAGGAGCGCACGGTCCCGCAGCGGCCCCTACCTGGTGCAGGATGATCCGAGTAACCGCAGTACAGCCCGATTCGATTGCGGCGGAGCTGGGGCTCCAGCCCGGCACCGAGCTTGTCTCGGTGGACGGCCGCGACCTGGAGGACTTTCTCGACTGGGAGTTCCTTACCGCCGAGGAGGCGTTCACGCTTCATGTTCGTCAGCCGGGTGGCGAGGAGATCGAGTTCGAGATCGAGCGGCCGCTGGGAGAGTCCATGGGGGTCTCCCTCGAGCCGGCCCGGATTCGACGCTGTGCCAATCGCTGCGACTTCTGCTTTGTCGACGGACTGCCCGATGGCCTTCGCGATGTCCTCTACATCCGGGATGACGACTACCGGCTCTCCTTCCGCTATGGCAACTTTGCGACGCTGACCAACCTCAAGCCTCACGACGTTCAGCGCATCATCGAATACCGCCTGTCACCGCTGTATGTCTCGGTGCACGCCACCGACCCGGTGGTGCGCCGCTATCTCCTGCGGAATCCAACGGCACCTGAAATCATCCCGCAGCTCGGAGAGTTCGCCCAGCACGGAATCGAATTCCACACCCAGATCGTAATGTCTCCCGGCGTCAACGACGGGGACGATCCTGCGGCAGACGCTGACCGATCTGTACCAATTCGGGCCGGCCATCCTGGGCTGCTCGGTGGTGCCGGTGGGCCTGACCGAGTATTCCAAGCACCATCTGGTCCGGGAGCCCACAGCCGACGAGTGCCGCGCCGCCATCGTGCTGCTGGAGGAGCGGGCCGCCATTGCGCGGGCAGAGCGGGGAATTCATTGGGCCTTTGGCGCGGACGAGCTGTACGTGCGCGCCGGCGTGGAGCTGCCGGAGGCCGAGATCTACGATGGGTTCGATCAGGTGGAGAACGGGGTCGGCTCGGTGCGCTGGCTCCAGCAACGCATCGAGTCGCTGGGTGAGGTGCACGGTTGGGCGGGACGCAGGATCGGCGTAGTGACGGGTACCGCGATGGCCCAGCTGATGCCGATGGTGCTCGAGCCGCTGGCGCAGGCAACCGGCGCCACATTCGAGCTGATCCCAGTCGTCAACACGCTCTTCGGCCCGCGGGTCACGACCGCCGGACTGCTGCCGGGCATGGCGCTGCAGCAGGCACTGAAAGGCCGCCGGGATCTCGATCTCGTGCTGCTTCCCGGCGAGTGCGTCAACGACGACGCGCTGTTCATCGACAGCATGAGCCTGGACCTGCTGAGTCGCTCGATCCCGGTCGAGATCCGGCTCTCCCACGATTTCACCGACGTGCTTCAGGTCCCGGTGGCGGCATGAGCAAGCCGACCGTGGCGATCGTAGGTCGGCCCAATGTCGGGAAGTCCACGCTCTTCAACCGCATTCTGGGCGGCCGTCCCGCCATCGTCTCGGATCAGCCGGGCACCACCCGCGACCGGCACTTTGGAGACGCCGAATGGCAGGGGCGGCAGTTTCTGGGTGGTAGACACGGGGGGACTGCTGCCGGACTCTCAGGACTCGATGGATCGCGCCATCCGCGCCCAGGTCGAGTTCGCGCTGGACGAGTCCGATGTGGTGCTGTTCGTCGTGGACGGGCGGGAGGGTCTCAATCCGGTCGACCGCGCCATCGCCGAGCGGCTGCGCAAGGCGGGCCGCCCGGTGCTGCTGGCGGTCAACAAGCTGGACAACCTGGAACAGAGCACCGAGCAGTACGCCTTCTACTCGCTTGGCTTCGGGGATCCGGTGGGGGTGAGCGCGGCAGTGGGGAAGGGAAGTGGCGACCTGCTGGATGCCGTGGTTGAGCGCCTTCCTCCCTTCGATCCGGCGGAATCCGAGGAGATGATCAACGTGGCCGTGGTCGGCCGGCCCAACGTGGGCAAGTCCTCCATCGTGAACCGGCTCCTGGGAGAGGAGCGGCACGTGGTGGCTCCCCAGGCGGGTACCACTCGCGATGCGATCGACTCGGTCTTGCGGTTTCAGGGTAAAACACTGAACTTCATTGACACCGCCGGGTTACGCCGCAGAGCTAAAGTAGAAGATGATCTGGAATTCTACTCCTCGCTGCGGACCGAGCGCGCCATCGAGCGGGCCCACGTGGCGGTGCTGGTGGTGGATGCCGCGCTGGGGCTCCACAACCAGGATCTCCGCATCGCGACCCAGGCCTGGGATGAGGGCGCCGGGCTGATCGTGCTGGTGAACAAGTGGGACCTGGTGGAGGAGAAGGACGCCAACACGGCGCGGCAGGGCCAGGAAGCGCTGATTGCCAAGGCGCCGTTTCTCCGCTATGTGCCTTTCCTCTACGTCTCGGCGCAGACCGGGCAACGGGTGCGCAAGCTGCTCGACCTGATCGTGGAGGTGGCCGAAGGCCGGGAACGCCGGGTCCCGACGGCGGAAGTCAACAAGGTCCTGGCCTCGCTGGTCGAACGTAATGCGCCACCCCAGAAGCCGGGTGAGGAGGTCAAGCTGCTCTACGCCTCCCAGATCGCCACGGCGCCGCCGACCCTGGCCATCGTGAGCAACCGCCCCGAGGAGGTGCCGGAGTCGTATCAGCGATACCTGGCGCACGGATTCCGGGAAGCGTGGCCTTTCACCGGGTCGCCACTGCGGCTCAAGTTCACCCGACGAGGATCTCGCCGCTGATGCCTTCAGCCGTTCTCTGGCTGCTCGCCTCGTATCTCGTCGGGGCCATACCGACGAGCTATCTGCTCAGTCGCTTCTTCGCGGGAATCGATCTTCGACAGCACGGCAGCGGCAATCTCGGCGCCACCAATCTCTATCGTGTGCTGGGCTGGAAGTACGCGATTCCGGCCGCTGTCGTGGATATCGCCAAGGGCTTCATCCCCGTGCTCGTGTTCGCTCCCCGGGTGTCCGATTCCCAGCTCTTTGCGCTCGCCTGCGGCGTCGCCGCCATCGTCGGACACGTGTTCTCGGTGTTCGTCGGATTCAAGGGGGGGAAAGGGGTCGCCACCGCCGCGGGCGTCATGCTCGGGCTGGCGCCGGTTGCGCTGGCGGTGTCGGCTGTGGTGTGGGCGGTGCTCGTCCGGTTCACCGGCTACGTCTCGCTCGGAAGCATCGCGGCTGCTGCCGTGCTCCCGCTGGCGGTGTACACGCTGGAAGATTCCGGCACGCCAGCCTTGTTCTGGATCGCGGCCGCGATCGCGGCGGCGGTGATCATCCTGCATCGGCGCAACATTCAGCGTCTTCTGAAGGGGACGGAGAACCGCTTCGGCCGGAGGGCGGCGAGTACGCCGCAGCCATGAGTCCCATCGCGGTGCTTGGGGCGGGGAGCTGGGGCACGACTCTGGCAAACCTGCTTGCGCGAAGGGAGAAACGGTGCGCCTCTGGGCCTACGAGCGCGAAGCGGTCGAGTCCATCAATCGGCAACACGAGAACACGCTGTTTCTCCCCGGCGTGGCACTCGCGCCGGGACTCCGCGCGTATGACGATGCCGGGAGGCGGTGGCCGGCGCCCCGATCATCGTGTCCGCCGCGCCGAGCCACGCGGTGCGATCAGTCATCAGCGGACTACGGGGCAGGGTGAAGGAGGGAGCCCTCGTGGTGAGCGCCACCAAGGGTATCGAGACCGATACCCTGGCGCTGATGTCCGGGGTGTTCGACGAGTGCCTGCCGGAAGTGCGCTTCGCCGCCCTGTCCGGCCCCAGCTTCGCGGCCGAGGTGTGCCAGGGCCAGCCGACGCTGGTGGTGGCGGCGTCGCGGGACGAGCAGACCGCGCGCGAGGCGCAGAGCACCTTCGCGACGCCGCGGTTCAGGGTGTATTCGCACGACGATGTCATCGGAGTCGAACTTGCCGGCGCGCTCAAGAATGTCATCGCCATCGCCGCGGGGATTCTCGAGGGACTGGGAATGGGTCACAATCCGAGGGCCGCACTGATCACCCGCGGCCTGGCCGAGATCACCCGCCTGGGCGTGGCACTCGGTGCAAGCCCACTCACCTTCGCCGGCCTGGCCGGCATGGGGGATCTCATCCTGACCACGACCGGAAGTCTCAGCCGGAACCGCGCGCTCGGGATGGCGCTCGCGGAGGGCCAGACGCTGGAGACGTACCGCGCCGCGCATCGCAGCGTGGCGGAAGGGGCCAACACGTCGAAGGCCGGCGCCGCCCTCGGGAGCAAGATGGGTGTAGAGCTTCCCATCATCGAGAAAGTCTGTGAAGTTCTGTTCAGCGGAAAGCCGGTGCGGGAGGGGATAGGCGAGCTCATGGCACGGGAACTCAAGTCGGAGCAGTGGAGATGACCACCACCCGACCAGTCCAGGAATTCTATTCGATCGGCGAGGTCTGCTCGCTGACCGACCTCAAGCCCCATGTGCTGCGGTACTGGGAAAGCCAGTTCCGCTTTCTGAATCCGGCCAAGAACCGGTCCGGCAACCGGGTCTACAAGGGGCGCGAGGTCGAGCTGATCATGCTGGTGAAGCATCTCCTCTACACCGAGAAATTCACCATCGACGGCGCGCGCCAGCGGATCGACCACTACCGCCGCACCGGCGAGCTCAAGGTCTCGGCCCGCCGGGCCTTCGAGGCGGAGATGGCACAGGAGATCCGCACCACGGTCGAGGAAGTGGTCGGAATTCTGGAGGGGAAGACGCCACAAAGCGGGACAGCGGGGCAGGGGGGCAGCAGGGCAGAACAGCACACGCCCTGAGCCAAAGGCGTAAGTGCTGACTGCCCCGCCGCCCCTCGTTCGATTGCTCCGTGCATGGCTCCCGCGGCCCCGCGGCCCCGCTTTGAACATCCTCGTCAGCAACGATGATGGCGTCCTGGCTCCCGGCATCGCCCTCCTGGCGGACGTGTGCCGGGAGGTCGGGAACGTGACGGTGGTCGCTCCCGACCGGGAGCAGAGCGGTACCTCGCACTCCCTCACCCTGCACCGGCCGCTGCGCCCCATGCGTCGCCCCGACGGTGGCTGGCAGATCGACGGCACTCCCACCGACTGCGCCATGCTCGCCATCCAGGCGCTCATGCCGGAGCGGCCGGACTTCGTTTTTTCCGGCGTGAACCATGGGCCCAACATGGGCGAGGACGTGCTGTACTCCGGCACCGTGGCCGCGGCGATGGAGGCGGTGACGCTCGGGGTTCCGGGAATCGCCATCTCGTTTGCCGGAAATCAGCCCGAGACGATGGCGACCTACCGCGCCCTGCTGCTGGAGCTGGTTGAGCGGATCACCCGGGTCCACGATTTCCCCGAGCAGATGCTGCTCAACATCAATCTCCCACGAATCCCGGCCTCCGAGGTCAAGGGAATTCAGGTGACCAAGCTCGGGAGCCGCTACTTCTCCGAGTCGCTCACCCGGATGAAGGACCCGTGGGGACGGGAGATCTTCTGGATCGGCGGCGGAACCATCACCTGGACCGGGGGAGAGAACTCCGACCATCTTGCGGTGGCGGAGGGGTTCGTTTCGGTGACGCCGCTGCACATGGATCTGACCAATTACTCTTTGCTGGAAACGGTTCGGGGATGGTCGCTGGAGGGGTAGGGGAGGGCGACAGCTACGGCGGCTACCGCGCCCGGCTGGTGGAGACACTCCAGCGCAAGGGAATCCGGGACCTCGCGGTGCTGCGCGCCATCCGAATGGTCCCCCGGCACCTCTTCGTCCCGGAAAGCGTGCGCCACCGCGCCTACGACGATGCCGCACTCCCCATCGGCAGTGGGCAGACGATCTCTCAGCCGTATGTCCAGGCCAAGTATCTCGAGCTGATCGGTCTGACGGGCCAGGAGAAGGTGCTGGAGATCGGGACCGGCTCCGGCTATCAGACGGCGCTGCTGTCGCTGGTAGCCAGCATGGTCTTCAGCGTGGAACGGGTATCGGGGCTCGCTCAGAGCGCCCGGGCCGCACTTGCTGCCGCCGGCATCCGGAATGTCACGGTCCTGGTGGGCGACGGCACGCTGGGTTGGCGCCCGTTCGCCCCGTACGACGCCATTCTGGTCTCAGCCGCGTCGCCTGAGGTGCCCGCGCCACTCGTCGATCAGCTGGCGCCAGGCGGCCGCATGGTCATTCCGCTGGGCGATCGCGCATCCCAGGTGCTGACCCTGGTTGAACGTCGGCCGGATGGGGTCCGGACCAGCACCATCGCCGACGTTCGCTTCGTACCGCTGGTCGGTGAATTCGGGTTCCGCCAAGAATAGCTCTCTGGAGACCGCGCATGGATCTGCTGCACCGCATCGTTGATCTCTTCCTGCACCTGGACCAGCACCTGGGGCAGCTGATCTCGCAGTACGGTACCTGGACTCACCTGATCCTGTTTCTGGTCGTGTTCTGTGAAACGGGTCTGGTGGTCACCCCCTTTCTTCCGGGTGATTCGCTGCTGTTTGCCGCGGGAACGTTCGCGGCGCTCGGAGCGCTGGACCTCTGGTTGATCGTGGTGCTGCTGATCATCGCCGCCATCATCGGTGACACCGTCAACTACTGGGTGGGCTCCTACATCGGACCCCGGGCGTTCCGGGGCGACATTCGATTCCTGCGGAAGGAGTATCTCGACCGGACCCATGCCTTTTACGAGAAGCATGGCGGCAAGACCATCATCCTGGCGCGCTTCATCCCCATCATTCGCACCTTTGCTCCGTTCGTCGCGGGGGTCGGCGCCATGAGCTACGGCCGATTCCTCACTTATAACGTGGTGGGGGCGGTGCTGTGGGTCGGGCTCTTCGTCTTGGGTGGATACTTCTTCGGTAACATCACCGTGGTGCGAGAAAACTTTACCCTCGTCATCCTCGCCATCATCGCCATCTCGGTGCTGCCCATCGCGGTCGAGGCGCTGCGCGCCTGGCGGAGCCGCCCTGCGTGACGGTGAGGTTCGTGGTGTTCGGCATGGTACAGGGCGTGGGGTTCCGTTGGTTCGTCGCCCGCCATGCCAGGGCGCTCGGGTTTCACGGCCACGCCAGAAACCTTCCTGACGGCAGCGTCGAAGTCGTCGTGACCGGCCAGGACGAGGCGCTGCCGGAGCTGGAGCGTCTGCTGCGTGAGGGACCCGCCAACGCCAGCGTCGAGCGCCTGGACCGGACGCCGCAGCCGGATGGCGCCGTTGCGGGGAAGAGCTTCGATGTCCTGTAGGGTCCTGACCCGAAACCCCGAGCCTCTATGACCAGCGTGGCCGAGCGCGTCGAACAGAGCCTGCGCGCCATACCGGACTACCCGAAGCCCGGAATTCTGTTTCAGGACATCACTCCGGTCCTCGGCAACGGACCGTTACTGCATGACGTAATCGACGAAATGGTTCGTCCGTTTCGGCGACCATGACGTCACCCATGTGCTGGGAATCGAAGCCCGGGGATTCATTCTCGGTGGAGCGGCGGCGATGGCCCTCGGTGCCGGCTTCGTGCCGGCGAGGAAGCCCGGCAAGCTGCCCTGGGAGCGTGCCAGCGAATCGTACGACCTCGAATATGGAAGCGACGCGCTCGAGGCTCACCGGGACTCCTGGACCCGAGGCAGCCGGGTTCTCGTGGTGGACGACGTGCTGGCCACCGGAGGGACGGCTCGTGCCGCCGCGCAGCTGGCCCGGGGCCTGGGCGCCGAGCTGGTAGGTTGGAGCTTTCTGCTCGAGATCCAAGGGCTGGGCGGCCGGGCACGCCTCGAGGGAGCACCCTGTCAGGTGATCGCACGCCGATAGTGCCGCGGAAAGCGGCGGCAGGGCGGGGTTGCATCGGCCGGTCCGGCAGTGCCATTTTTCCGAGTTCCGGACGGTTCGGGCCATTTCATCGAGCTTGCCGGGGAGCCATGCCGGGCCGCTTCGAGAACGTGCCTGAGATGAGCCGCTCCATGACAATAACGGATAGAGAGTTAGCCGGCCCCCGTAGCTCAGATGGATAGAGCAGCAGTTTCCTAAACTGTTGGCCGCGTGTTCGAGTCACGCCGGGGGCACTGCCGCGCCGGCCCAGGCCGCCGGTCAATCTCAACCTTTTTGCCGGACCCACATGGCAACGACAGTGGAACCCACGCGTACCCAGCCCGCCGCCGTTCCTGCTCCAGCCACGCCGTGGTACCAGAACCGCCAGCGGCACCTCATCGCCGGCGTCGGGATCCTGGCGGTGCTGGCCTTGGTCGCCTGGTTCGTGATTGCAAGCGGGAAGCGCAAGGAGGAATTTGCCGCCCGAAGCCTCAACCAGGCCCGGGTGGCCGCGGAGGCGGGGAATCTCCCGCTGGCCTCGAGTGAGCTACAGAAGCTCATCTCGGCGTACAAGGGCACCGATGCGGCCAACGAGGCGGTCATCACCCTCAACCAGGTCCGGATGATCAACGGCCAGAACGAGCTCGCCGTGGTCGGATTGCGGGAGTTTCTCGCCAGCAAGCCACCAGAGCAGTACCGAACGCCCGCCTCCGGACTGCTGGCAGCCGCGCTGGAGAACTCCAAGCGCTGGGTCGAGGCCGGGAACGCGTACACCCAGGCATCCAACGGGGCCGAAGTGGAGTACCTCAAGGCGAAGTATCTGGTCGACGCCGGCCGGGCGTTTCGTGAGGGCGGCAAGATCGAGGACGCCGCGCGAGCCTACCGGACGGTGCTTGAGAAATATCCCAAGTCGGCCAGCGTTACGGAGGCGCAGGTCCGGCTGGCTGAGATTACCGACGGGAAGATGTAGCGGTAGGCGGGTAGGCGGTCAGCAGTGATCGGCAGGGCTCCAGGTTCTCGGTGGGGCCCGCTTTTTTTGGCCTCAACCGAATGACGTATAAGATAGATTATGTTAAGTAAGCCTGGGGAAAACTGTGGAGAAGTGTGGATCAGTGCATCCCGATGCAGCTCAACTGATGTGTTTGCAACTGTTTGTGAGGTTTTCCACGGCGGTATTCCGGCGGCAGCGTCCTAGTCGTCCAAGCCCTCCCATACCCCCCGAAACACCAGTCGGCCCTGTCCGCCCAGCCAGATCTCCCTGGCGCGGGAGCCCTCCAGGCTGGCTCTCACTGTCAGCTCGAGCCCTCCCCTGCTCAGGAGGGACAGCGGCAGCGCGGCTTCTCTCCGGGCGGCCAGGGCCAACGCGGCCGCCACTGTTCCGGTGCCGCACGCCAGGGTCTCCCCCTCGACCCCGCGCTCGAAGGTCCTGATCAGCCAGGGCTGGCCCGGCGTCGACGGCGGCGCAATGAAGTTCACGTTGGCCCCGACCGGGCCCAGCCGTCGATCCGATCGAAGCTGCTTTCCCCGGTCCAGCACATCAACCGCTTCGATGTCCTCGACTCGGACGACCAGATGCGGCACGCCTACGGTTCCGAGCGCGTGCCAATGCTCCCCCGGGGAGCTTTCGAGTCGACAGTTCCCGTGGCAGGTCAACGTCCGGCAGCTGGATCTCCGCTCGGTCGGCCTGGGCGCGTGAGATCACCCGGACCATCCCGGCGTCGGTGAGAAGGCAGAACTCGCCCGGCTGCACCAGCTCCAGCTCCACTGACAGCCGCCCGCTACACAGCGCCGCATTGCCGCACATGGCCCCGTGGGACCCGTCCGAGTTCCAGTACGACATTCGTACTGTGCCGGCTGTCTCCGGGGTAAGAATGACGAGGCCATCGGCTCCGATGCCGTTCCGGCGGTCGCAGATGGCTCGAACCCGGTCCGGTGGCCAGCGGTCGGGGCTGGTGGCCCGGCCATCGAGCATGACGAAATCGTTGCCCGAGCCGGTCATCTTGTAGAAGAGTGTTCCCCTCACAGCCGGCCTATGAGCGACTGGAGCCGCAGCCACCAGACCATCCAGATCGCCTCCCGAACGATGCGCTTGTTCATCTTGCTCTGCCCTTCGACCCGATCGGTGAACACGATGGGGATTTCTTTCAGCCGGAACCCCTTCTTCCAGGCCCGAAAGCTCATCTCGATCTGGAAGGAGTAGCCGTTGGATCGCACCTTCTCGAAATCGATGGCCTCGAGGACTTCGCGGCGGAAGCACTTGAAGCCTCCGGTCGAGTCCGCCAGCGGCAGCCCGGTAATCCAGCGGGCGTATTGGTTGGCGCCGATCGACAGCAGCAGCCGCGAGATCGGCCAGTTGATCACGTTGACGCCGGTTCGGTACCGGGATCCGATCACGACGTCGGCCTCATCGGTGGCCCGCACGAAGTCCCCCAGGAACTTCGGATCGTGCGAGAAGTCGGCATCCATCTCGAAGATGAGATCGTACTTCTGCTCCAGCGCCCAGCGGAACCCGGCCAGGTATGCCTTCCCCAGCCCGGATTTGGCGGGACGATGCAGCACGTGAACCCGGCCCGTGGAGGCCGCCAGCTCGTCGGCCAGCTGCCCGGTCCCATCGGGCGAGTTGTCGTCCACCACCAGCACTTCGAGCCGCGGATCCTGCTGCAGGATGGCAGGCACGACGAGCGGGAGGTTGACCCGCTCGTTGTAGGTGGGAACCACAACCAGGAACTGCTCAGCCACGAGCACCGCGGAGGTGCAGGACGGCGGCAAACACTGTGAGCAGAACCACGGCCGCCCAGGTGACCAGGCTGATTCCGGCGGCGAGCCGGACGATCGCTGGTTGGTACCGCATAACTACCCGGTGCTCGCCGCTCCGGGTCAGCGGCACACCCATGAGGGCGTGGTTGACGCGGATGACCTGAGCGGGCACACCGTCGACTTCCGCCGTCCAGGACTGATGATAGCGTGCGGCTCATGTGCAGGAGTGCCGGGCCGCTGGTGCGCGCCCGGACCGCCAGCGTATCGTCGCCGTTGCCCTCGATGGTGGCGGTACCGGTGCCGCCTCCCTGGCCCAGCGCCAGAACGGGCTCCTCCACGATAGTGGTCTTGGCCGGATCGAACGTCGGCGACCAGAGGCTGGCCATCCTGCGGGCCGAATCCGGCTCGACCTGCACTTCGGGCACCACCGCGGCGCCTGGCATCGCGGCGTCATTGGCGTACACCGCCACGCGCTGATCGGCGCCGAGCAGTCGGAGCCCGGGCAGCTCGACCTGGCCCGGCAGAAGCACGTACCGGGCGGCGAGCGCGCGGAGCGCGCCGCTGCTCAGGAAGCTGAGCCAGTACTGCTCCAGCTCGGTCGTGGTGCGGGCCGACTGCCGTACGGGGTAGCGGGTGAGATCGTTGTACCACCGCAGCTGGTTGCCGTGGTACCCGAAGACTTCGGGAACGCCGTAGCTCGCCAGAAACCCGTCCGAATAGACATTGCCGACGGTCAACACCCGTTCTCCGGGTACCAGGCGGGCGCGCAGCGCCTCGATTCCGGGGTCCGGGGGAAAGAACTCGTCGTAGCGGACCACCTGGATATACCGGCTGTCCACCCGCATGAGATCGACGGCGGTGAGGACCGTCAGGGCGATCACCACGTGCGATGCGCGGAGCGTGCCCCGGCTCCACAGATACACGGCACCCCACGCCGCCGCGCACATCAGGGCTACGATCAGGGCACCTGCCGTGAGCCGCGCGGTGTTGGCGGCAAAGGCCACGGCCCGGTCGGCCTCCGCGGCGCCGAAGATCGAGGTCCAGCCGGCGTAGAAGCCGGTGCCGGTTGCCAGCGCCATCACCGCGACCAGCAGGGCGACCGCCGCACCCGCTGCCAGCCCTACCGACATCGCTCGGCGGGCACGAGTGTCGCCCTCTGCCAATACCCGCTCGATCAGCAGGGCCGCGAGAAGCGTAAGGGCCACGATGGCCAGGTACGCGGCCAGGCTGGGAGCCCGGAAATTCTTCAGGCCAGGCACCACCGAGTAGAGCAGTCGGAAGACGGGGGTTCCCGCACCCAGCGCGTAGAGGAGCGCCACGCCCGCGAGAGCGGCCAGACCCCACCGCCGCCGATCACCCTTCAGCCCTGCCACGGCCGCAATGCCCAGCACGAACACCAGCGCACCGCCGTACTCGGAGTTGTGCTTGAACGGGTTCTTCCCCCAGTACGTCTGCGACTGCACGTCGGTTCCGGAGAATTCGGGAATGAACAGCGAAAGCGGCCTCCTCCGCGTGGAGCGACCAGCTGGCCGAGTACTCGAAGCCGCGGCCGGGCCCGGCCCGGGGAGAGTCCTCGCGGAGATAGCGGTACATGGGCAGCAGCACCACCGCGGCGATTCCCGCCGCCGTGACCATCGCCACCATGCCTCCGGCAAGGCCGTGGGCCAGAAATGCCCCTCCCTGCATGTCGGCGGCTCCAGAGGCTGGCCAGCGCGTACAGCGCCAGCGCCAGGTAGGCGTAGTAGGCCAGCTGAGGGTGCGCCACCACCATCAGCCCGGCCACCACTCCCAGCCACATAAACCGCAGCCAGGAGTGGCGGTCCAGGGCGGTGACCAGCAGCCACAGTGCCGCGGGAAAGAGCGCGGTGACATACATCTTCCCGTCCTGCCCTCCCCAGACCAGGCTCACAAGATTGGCCGACAGCAGGTAGGCCGAGCCGGCAAAGAGCGCTACCAGGCGCCGGGTGCCGAATGCCCGCGCCGCGAGGTACATGAACACGCCGGCCAGATACACGTGGAGTATGAGCTTCCAGGCCAGGGCGCTGGTCAGGGGCAGCACAAAATGCAGGATCGATGCCGGATAGAGGATGTCTCCGCTACCGGCCTCGATCGTCGGCACGCCACCGAAGAGGTAGGGGTTCCAGAGCGGCAAGCGCCCCAGCGCGCGGATGTGCTCCACGAAGAACTTTCGGAACATGATGCCGGCCGCGATGGTGTCCTGGCCCAGCAGCATGGAGCCCTCGCCGCTGAGCAGATACTCGCGGAACACGAGCAGGGTGAGTACGGCCATGACCACGAACGGAGCCCACCGGGGAATCCGATCGAGGTCAGACGATGGCGGCTGTTCCACTCAGGCCTCGCGCCGAAACAATAGAGGAATGGCGGGCAGTACTTCAGTTCCGGTGAGCAGCAGGCGGCTGGCAAGCGCGAGCGCAGCTGCGGGCTTGAGACCGATCTCGCCCGCCAACATCAGGAGAAAAACCGACTCCCGCGGGCCCAGTCCACCGGGGGCGAACAAAGCCAGGAAGCCGAGCAGATAGGAGCAGGTGAATACGCCGATCGCCTGGGAAAGGCTCAAGCCGACACCGGGTAGCAGACCTCGAGCCAGCAGCAGCAGCGCCACACCGTAGCCGGACCAGGCAGCCACGTTGGCGATGAATGCGCCCGCCACCACGACCGGCCGGATGGCTCGAAGCCGGGGCCAGGAGGCGGGCAGCAGGCGGCCGATGCGGTCGAGCAACGGTTGCGAGGTGAGCGTCGCAACCCCGAGCACTGAGAGGAGAATAACAGCCCCGAGAATCGGCTCCGCCCCCTGCCCTAGCGACTGGAATGCGTCCCGCGCCGTCAGCGGCCACCACCGCCGCGCCGCTCGCCAGTGCCAGCACCTGCAGGATCATCGCTCCCGCAACGGCCACCGACGGATCTACTCCCGCCCGCTTCGCCAGCACCGCGGCGCCGGCCAGCGCCCACACCTTGCCGGGCACGTACTTTCCCAGGCTGGCAAGAAACCAGATGCGGGTTGCCGTGAGGAAGGGGAGGCGTTCGCCCATGCTGAGCACCACCCGGCGCCATGCTTCGATCAGGACAGCGTAGCACGCGAATACCACCACGACGCTCGCCAGGATCCAGGGGGGAGACAACTGCCAATCGATGGACTGGGTGCGCAGGCTTTGCCAGTTCAACACCACCGCTCGCACGGCGAGACCGACCACCAGCGCACCAGCGATGAACTGCAGGGCGCGCCAGATTCTACGCGACGCCACTGGACCGATTCGCTTTCACCTGAACCTGAACCGTCTCCCCTGCTTCGTCCTCGATGGCGATCACCGCACGCTGTCCCCCGAGCGTGCTCAACAGCACCCGTCCGTCGGCCGAGACGCGGGCAGCCCGCACCGAGCGGCGAAACCGCCGCCACTGCACGATTTTGTGGGCCGTGGCAAAGTAGGGACGATCATCGGCCAGGGCCTGCAGCAGGCTGACGAACGCCGGCTCCCCGCCGGGAAAGCCCAGGGCTTCCATGGTGTTGGGATGCCACAATCCGACCCAGACGCCTTCGGCGGCCTTGCACTCGCGCGCCAGCTCCCGAGCGTCTTCGATCCAGCGCCCTGGCTCCTCGATGCCCGCATACTTGCTGAGAGCTCGATCCATCCAGATCAGCGGGAGCAGGTCCAATGGCAGCGGTGTCTCGCGGCCGGCATCCCATGCGGGTACCACGTCCGCGACTCCCAGTCGAAAACCGTTGCGGTCGGCAAAGCCCCAGGTGGCGTCGTACTCGAAGCCGGCTTCCACCATGAGTCGCTGGGTACGGCCCGGGGCGCATGCGCAGGAAATGCTGGCGATTTCCGTCGACCGGAGCGTCGGCGATGCGGGCCAGCATGCGGCGCTGTTTCACCATCGACTTGGCGTTGCCGGCGGTAGCGAAGCTGCCGTGCAGCCCAACCTCATGGCCGGCGTGGGTGAGCGCGGTCAGAATACGGCGCGCGGCCGGGCCGTCGGGGCGATAGGTGGAGTCCCCGGCCAGCATCGACCGGAGCGTTGGCTGGGCGCAGATCACGAACCAGGTCGCGCGGATCCCATGGTGTGCCTCGAGCTGAAGCAGGGAGTGCACTCCCCGAGTGACCGGGTCCCGGCCCAGGCTGCGGCGTGCGGCCGCCGCGACCCGGGCGAGGAGGTTCCAGTCTCCCTTCACGCCCAACTGGGCCATGCGCAACATCGGAAAGAGTCCCCACCAATCCACTACGTCGAGGTCGTGAGTCACCAGCGCGGCCCAGCGGTGTCCCTCCGGCCACGGAGCCAGTGACCGCACCGGACGCCGCCCGGCGACCGCGAGCACGGCTCGCCGGAGCTCGTTGGCAAGAAGGGAGACGACCGGCCGCCGGCTCTGTCCGGCCGCCACGAGGGGATTCTCCGACGCGGGGACCCGGCCGTGGCGATCGCTGGCGGTCGAGCGTTGCTCGATGGCCCCGCCTGCGATCTCCGCGATGGCTCGCAGCGCGGCGCTGGTCACGCGCACCTCACCATCCGCCGGCTCGAGGGCTGCCCGGGAGCTCAGATCGGCCGCGGCGGAGCCGGCCGATCCACGATCGGACACGGTGAGTCGAACCAGATCGCATTCGGCCCGTTCGGCCACCAACAGCCGGGAGAGGTCGAGTATCACGTCCAACCCGAACTTCTCGGCCGGCCCAAGCCGATCGCCGCGGAACGTCAACCAGTATCACTGCCAGCCCGCTTTCGGAGCCAGCTCTCGGACGGTGCGCGCCGGCTGCCCGGCGACGACGTGCAGCGCCGGCACATCCGACAGCACGACGCTGTTGGCGCCGATCACCGCTCCACGCCCGATGCGAACGCCGGGAAGCACGACGCATCCTAACCCGAGCCAGGCATCGTCCTCGATCACGATGGGACCCTCGGCCAAGGGGGCGAATCCGCGGATGCGAGAGTGATTGGGATGAGAAGACGTCACCAGGGTGACCCGCGGCGCAATGCTGACCCGGTCGCCGATAGTGACGTTGCCCCGCTCCGCCAGCTCTTCGACGACCAGGAAATCATCGGCGATGTAGACTTCCCGGCCGATGCTGAAGCCGCACCACCGCAGCAGGGTGATCCGCCAGGCCGGGAAAAACGCATTCCGAGCCCAGCGCTTCAGGATCTTCTTACGAAGCCGCCACGCGAAGCTCACGAACTTATCCCAGATAGCGGTAGAGGCCTGACCCCAGGCGGGCAACCCCGGCCGGCAGGCGGGACCAGATGGCGCCTACCGCGCGCATCGAGCCGCGATCACGCGGAGCGAGGTTCAAGCCGGCAGGGGCCGGCCAGTAATCATAGGCCAAGGGTAGGGCCTGTCCACCCCAGCGTCGCTTGAACTCCACCAGACCTTCCTGCTCCGGAGCCGCACGTCCCATGTCGAAGTGGCGGCCGGCTGCGATGGCGTCCTGAATGGCGGTCCACAGTAGCACGTGATTGGGCCGATGTTCGAGATGCACCGGGTCAGATGCGCCAAAGGCATAGATCCAGGAGCGCGGGCCCTTCCACACGGTGATTGCCGCGGCGCGCTCCCCGGTACTGGTGAAAGCGAGATACAGGTCGGCCAGACCGGCACGCTGCAGCTCGCGGCAGCCTTCCACGAAAAACCGCCGCGGCGGTGCCGGCAGACCGTGGCCGTGCGCGGTGCGCTCCTCCAGCTCGGCCATGCCTCGCCAGTCGTCCGCGCTTTCTCCCCGCCGAACCTGCACTCCGGCTTTTCGGCCTTTCTTGATGCTGCGTTGGGTGCTGCCGGCGTGGAGTCGACTCCACACCAGCGATTCTCCGCCATCCACTGGAATCTCGTAGGTGGAGTAGCGGCAGACGCGCTGATAGCCCGGCGCAGGTGGATGCTCGCCCCGGGTCTTGATCTCCACCCGGGAAATGCCCCGTTCCCGGGCGCGCTCTCGTACCGCTTCACCCAGCTCTGCGGCAGCCGCGGCGTCCCGGGCCAACGGACCGGCGGCGTAACTGAACGGAAGGCTGACCAATCGGCGCGGCCCCAGCAGCGCCGGGATCTCCGCCACGGCCAGCATACCGCGTAGCTCGGCGCCGGCGCGCGCCGAGTAATAATCGATCCGGAACCGGTACACGTCGGCCAGACAGCGAACCCATTCGGGGCGATGGTAGAACGTCCCGTAGGCTTCGGCGAATGGGCCCCAATCGGGGGGCGCTTCAGCGGTGCGTGTGAGCGTCAGCGGCGGCATGGTAGATATCGAGGAATCGCCCAATCGCCACGTCCGGGGCATAGGTGCCCAGTACATGGTCTCTGCCGCTGCGCGCCAGCTGATCGCGCAGGTCCGGATTGCCCAGAAGTCGCTGGAGCTGATCGGCGAGGTCGACCGGATCACCGTCCCTGGCCACCAGACCGGTGCGCTCGTGAATGACCACCTCGGGGATACCTCCCGCGGCGGTGCCGACCACGGCTGAGCCGGCGAGCAGCGCCTCCACCAGCGTCAGCCCGAGACCTTCCGCGTGCCCCCGGCTGGGAAGCACGGTCACGGCGGCGGCGGCGTATTCCGCCGGCATCTGCGTCTGCGGCACGAAGGGCGACCATGTCACTCGTCCGGCGATGCCGAGCTCATTGGCCAGAGCCTGGAGTTGTGGCTTCAGCGGTCCCTCACCCAAAATCTTGAGCTCGAACTGCACCCCCCGTCGCTGCAGCTCGCCGCCTGCCCGCAGCAGCACGTCCACACCCTTGCTCGGCACCAGATTCCCGGCGAAGAGAATTCGGGGCGGAACTGTGTGGGAGGTCCCTGCCCCGCTGAACGAGGCAACGTCCACCGGCATCGGAGTGACCTGCACCTCGGCTTCGAGCGCCGGAAGCAGCCGCCGAATGTCGTCGGCGAGGAACCGGGAGACGGCGGTAATCCGAGCCGCGCGGCGGAAGGCCGGAAGGGCCATCGCTCGCAACAGTGGCGCGCGTTCGAGGAGGCGGACATCTGATCCATGGCAGGTGATGAGATAGGGCGCAGAGCCGCGGCTGGCGAACCAGCCAGCCGGTAACCACCAGTGGGCGTGAACCACATCGGGTGTAAATCGGCGGGCTGCGGTCCGGACCGCGTGAGCAAAGGCCAGGAGAAAGCCGGGGAATGCGAGGGCGGCCAGAGGCGAGCGCAGAGTTTTTCCGTGGAGACTGCCGGTGTAGGCGACCCGTTCGAGGGCTTCAGGAGCATAGCGAAACCGATGCACGCGGACTCCGGCGGAATGCTCGTCCACCGGAGCGTCCACCGCGTGGGGTGCAACCACTTCCACGTCGTGCCCCTGGGCCGCGGCGCCCTGCGCCAGCCGGGCCACGAATGCCCCGGCAGGATCACCCGAAAAGCGGGGGTAGTTGTGGGTGACGGTCAAGATCCGGAGAGGTCTAGCCGGCGAGGGCATTCCGGTACCATCCCTCGCACAGTTCGGCCACGTGGTCCGGCGCGATGCGGGCCCGCCATGACTCTCCCACCAGTCGCCCCATCGCGAGCCGGTCGGGATCCGCCTGGAGATCCATTACGCTGTCAGCTATCGCCTCTGGCGAGGGGAGCGTGAGCCGCCCCGGGCCGGACTCCGGCACGATGTCTACGGCGGCGCCGCTGTCCCAGCAGGCAACGACCGGAACGCCGCACGCCAGCGCCTCGATCGCCGCGAGGGCTACCCCCTCACCCCGCGCGGTGAAAAGCATGATATCGGCCCGCTCGAAGATAGCCGCGGGCCTCGGGTCCCGACCGCGCACCGACGAAGCGTACCAGGGCTGAGATTCCCAGCCGGATCACTCGCTGCTCCAGCGAGGCGCGTTCCGGGCCGTCTCCCACGATCGTGAGCGGCAGATCGTGACCGTAGGAGGCGAGCATAGCAACGGTTTCGAGGGCCAGCTCGACCCGCTTCGCCGGCACCAGACGGGAGATCACGACCGCGCCGCCGCCTCCCCGGGTCCATGGGTATCCCGCGTGTGTCGGCCGGCATGGGGTGAATGTGTGCCGGGTCCACGAACCGCCCCGCCGCCGCCTGGACCCAGTTTCCCACTTCCCTCGAAACGGCGGTCACGGCGGTGGCACGCTGGAGGATCGGCCTCGCCAGAGACCGGGCGATACGGGACCGCTTCAGCAGCGCGGCATCGGTGCCATAGACGGTCACCACCAGTGGAACCCCCGGCGGCGCGGCCAGCCCGGCGGGCAGCCACCAGTGGGCGTGGAGCAGGTCGGCGCCGGCCGCGATCTCCTGGTGGGCCGCCGCCCGAAGTGCCCGCCGGAGGCGGCGGAGTGAAAGCCACCCCAGCGGGGTCCGGAGAGTGGCGGCCACCCTCTCGTTGCTGGAGACCATCTCTCGTATCGATCGCGGCACTCGAACCCGCACCACCGGAACGCCATCGACCACCGCCTCCCCACCCTCGTCGGCCGGCGCGATGATCCGCACCAACAGCCCCCGGCGCAGCAGCGCCCGCGCCAGCGCTCCGAGCGGGGCGCCGGAAGTGTCGCCTGCCTTGCTGAGGTAGTTGTGGGTCAGGAAAACGACCCGCACCGGTCAGTCCCGGACGTCGGGTTTCTCGAGCCGAGCAAGAACCCGCGCGACCTCGCGGTTCTCCTCCCGCATCCCGGCGATGATCTCGCCGAGAAAACCGAACCCGAACAGGACGATCCCGCTGATCACCATCATCTCCACGAGATTCAGGAGTGGACGGAGGCCGATGCCGTACCCGAAGCGCAGCACCAGCGCCACGATGCCGGCCAGAAATCCGATGATGAACAGGATGGCACCGCCGACACCGAAGAAGAGCATCGGCTTCCGGCCAAAGCGCAGCTGGAACCAGACCGAGACCAGATCGAAGAGGCCGACGGGAATGCGTTTCCAGTTGAACTTGGAGACGCCGGCCCGCCGCGGATACAGAGGCACCGGCAGCGAGGTCAGGCGGTAGCCGTCGGCAGCGGCGATCACGACCATGTAGCGATGCCAGTCGGGCCGCAACGGCACTCCGGCCATTACTTCACGACGATAGGCCTTGACCGAATTGAGATCGGTGACCCGGACCCCGAAGAGCCAGCGGCAGAGTCCGTTATACACATGCGAGACGAACGCCTTCTCGTAGCGGCCCTGTTTGGTGCCGGTGACGATGTCGGCCCGACCGTCGAGAATCGGGGCGACCAGGCCGGGGATATCCTCGGGCAGATACTGAAGATCGGCGGGATAGAAGACGAACACATCTCCCCGGGCGACGTCGCCGGCCGATCTCAGACTGTCGGCAATCCCGCGCTGGCGGCGGTGGCTCACCACCCGAAGAAACGGATGCTGGCGCTCGAGCTCGCGCAGCACCCGGTCACTGGCGTCGCGCGAGCCGTCGTTCACCACGATGACTTCGAAGGAAAAGCCGGCCGGCGCCAACGCCTCGGCGCAGCGCCGCACGAATTCAGGAAGGTTGTCTGCCTCGTCCTTGGCCGGGACGAGCACGCTCACATCCAGCGTCTCGACCTGGGCGACGGTCATACCCGTTTCCGCATGCGCGCCGGAAGGATGCCCAACTGGTCGCGGTATTTCGCGACCGTGCGGCGGGCGATCTGAATTCCCTGCTCCTGGAAAAGGTGAACGATCTGCTGGTCGGTGAGCGGTTTGCCGCTGTTCTCCTCGCTGACCATCTTCTCCAGCTTGGCCCGGATGGAGCGGGCGCTCGCATCCTCCCCCGACGCGGTCGAGAGGGCGCTGGAAAAGAAGAACTTGAGTGGCAGCACTCCGCGGGGCGTCTGGACGTATTTCTCGTTGGTTACCCGGCTCACGGTGGATTCGTGCATGTTGATCACTTCCGCGACTTCACGAAGCGTGAGGGGCTTCAGATACTCGATGCCCTTCTCAAAAAAATCGCGCTGGCGGTCAACGATGAAGTTCATGACCTTGAGCATGGTCTGCCGCCGCTGCTCGATGGCCTGGATCATCCAGTTGGCGCTGTTCATCTTGGAGGCGATGAACTCGCGGTTCTCCGGTGTCATTTTCTTCTTGTCGCGCGCGATCTCCTGATAGGAGCGGCTCAGCCGCAGCCGTGGCATCCCGGTGTCGTTCAGAAAGACCTGGTACCGGCCGCCGATCTTCTCGACGATCAGATCCGGAATGATGTAGCCATCGCTCTGCTTGGAATGCTTGAGCCCCGGCTTGGGATCCAGCCGTGAGAGCTGGTCGGCCGCGGTCTGCACCGCGGCGGGCTCCACACCGAAGCGCTTGGCCAGATCGTTCCAGCGGTGGGCGATCAGATCGGGAAACGCCTCGGAGACCAGCCGGTAGGTCAGCGATGAGGTATCGGCCAGCTCTACCAGCTGGATCAGCAAGCATTCCCGTAAATCTCTTGCCCCAGTACCGGAAGGATCCAGCCGCTGAATGACGGTCAGCATCTCCTCGGCTTCCTGCATGGTGTAGAACGGCGGCGAGGACGGAGAAGCTGGAGAGGACGGAGAAACCGCGGACGACGAACTGCCCGAGACTGACGGTGCACTGGCCTCCGCAGACATACGACCCGGCCCATTTGACCCGCCGTCTCCGTCATCTCCAGCCTCTTCGTCTTCTCCGCCCTCTCCGTCCTCTCCGCTCCTCTGAACGTGTCCCTGAATCAGCAGATTCACCGAGTTGAGGATGTCCTCGAGCGATGCCGCGAGGTAGCCCTCCTCGTTGATGTTGCCGAGAAACTCCTCGGCCAGGAGTAGCTGGCGCGGGGTCAGGATGAGCATCTGCAGCTGTTCCCGCAGATGGTCAATCAGGTCGCGTGACTCTACGGTGACCGGCTCGGTGTACTCCAGCTGCTCGTACTGCTCCCGGGTGCCGCCCACCTCGAATCCGTTCAGCAGGATCTCCTCCCAGTCCACCTCTTCCTGCTTCTCCTTCTGTTCCTTCTCCTTCTCGGAGGTGGCCTGCTCCGGGGTTTCTTCCTCGGGCTCCAACAGCTCGAGGAAGGGGTTGGCGAGCAGCTCCTGCTTGAGATGCTGCTGGAGATCCATCATGGGCATGTACAACATGTCCATGGCCTGGTAGAGCCGCGGGTTGACCCGCAGCTCCTGGCGGAGGCTGGTATGCTGGGACAGGCCGGTTCTCATGCGGCGGCCTCGAGGCGGGCGCGAAGGCGCGCCGTGAGCGTTGGCCCGAGGTACAGCTGGGCGACCTTGTCATCGTACACCAGGTCACGCACTGTCCCGGCTGCCTGCACTTTTCCTTCGAACATGATGTAGGCCCGATCTACGATGTCGAGGGTTTGCTCCACGTTATGATCCGTGATCAGCACGCCGATGCCGCGATGCCTGAGGCCCGCGACGATGGTCTGGATGTCATGAACGGCAATAGGATCGACTCCGGCGAACGGCTCGTCCAGCAGCATGAACTTGGGGTCGGACACCAGGGCGCGGGTGATCTCAAGCCGCCGCCGCTCCCCGCCGCTCAGGGTGTAGGCCTTGCTCTTGCGCAAATGCTTGATCGACAGCTCGTCCAGCATCCGGTCGAGCCGACTGTAGCGCTCGTCCCGGCTCAATCCCCGGGTCTCCAGGATGGCTAGAATGTTCTCCTCGACCGTCATCTTGCGGAAGACCGAGGGTTCCTGGGCGAGATACCCGATGCCATTGCGGGCCCGCTGGTACATCGGTGAATCGGTAAGCTCGACGCCGTCGAGCCGCACCCGGCCTTCATCGGGCCGGATCAGGCCCGTAATAAGGTAGAAGGTCGTAGTCTTTCCCGCCCCGTTCGGCCCCAGCAGCCCGACGATCTCGCCCTGCGCCACGCGCACCGACACGTCGTCCACCACGCGGCGGCCCTTGAAGCTCTTGCTCAGATCAAGGCCCTCGAGCACGCTGGTCTCCGCCCCGTGCGGTCGATAGACCTTGGCGCGCTGGGCCGCCCGCCGCGCCGAACCGAGCAGCGCGTCATAGACCGCCTGGCGTTCCTCAGGGGCGGGTCCCCACCAAGCCACCCGGGGCCGGACGGTCTGCCAGTAGCCGGCGCTGGTATCCAGTATCCAGCCCTCAGTGGCGAGGCGTGGCAGCACCGACCCTTTGAGGTGGTGCCGCACCTCGTCCCCGGAGACCTCCTGATCGGCGTCGCCGGTTGGCTGGTAACACGCCAGATACGCCTCGCGGTAGCTATGCACCAAATCCGAGAAAGCGATCGTTTCGGTGGGGCCCGCCGCGCGGACGATCGCCGCCAGTCCAATGGGCACTGACGGGTCCCGATCACCGAGGGCCGCGACCCACTCGGGAGCGGCGGTCACCGGCCGGCTCGCCTGCGCGGGACCGAGTCCCGCCGTCCGGCGGTCGAATCAGGCCGGGCAGGAGCCTCCGCGGCCTCGAGTTGAATTCCTTCTACCTGGCCCCGAACGTCCACCCGATCCACACCGCTGCGGGGAGCCCGGCTCATGGTCATCACGATCACGTCACCACGGGCATAGTTGATCGAGGGTCGGTCCGGGCGCCGGGTATTGGCCTCGAGGTGGTACGACTGGGCGCCCTTCCGGGCGACAATACGATTGAGTGCGGCACGTTTGGTCCCGGCGGAATCCCGCTGCACGAACGTGGCGACTACGGTGTCGCCCCGCATCCAGTCGCGCTGCTTGCTGGCGGAATCAATGGTTCCACCGAGCCACGCCGCGCCGAACCCGCGGACCTCCTTCAGCTGCTGCCCGGGGGTGTCCAACGCCAGGGAATCGGCGCGCATGGCGTAGGCCGGCGAGTTGGCATAGGGCCGGATCGAATCGCCCCAGGCAAGTGTCTGGTCCAGTTTCCGGTTGTTCAGATCGAGTCCGATGGTATCGGCAACCAGATCCCACTCCTTGCTGATGGCGTGCCCGCTGCCTTTCGCCATCACGTAGGTGAGTTCCCGCTGGTCGAGCTTTAGATCCAGCCGGCGGCCGGTGAGGTTGAAGCTGTCCCGCCCTAATCCGCGCATGAGGGGGTTTCCCCCGATCAGCGTCCCGTCGCTTCCCTTCCCTGTATCCAGCCGCAGCGAATCGCCCTTGGCAGCAAAGTCGCTGCGGTCGATGGTCACCTTGCCTCCACCCCAAATGCGGTCGCTGCCCTTCATTCGCACCCGGTCGGCCACGATGATGTAGGGCTCACCCGGTTTGACTCCCGGCGTCATCGTGGTGTATTCGATGCGGGGGCGGCCGGTCGAGAACATTTCCATGGTGTCTCGCACGCCTTTGACCACCCGGAAATAGTCCAGCGCGGGCCCGGTCAGAGTGGAGCCGCTTTTGAGATTCCTGGTGACCACTCGGCCCCGCGCCTCCCACTTCTCCCCCTTCTTGTAGTACGTGCCGCGGTCGGCATCCATGGTCAGGGTTGAGTCCCGGTATTTGACGTTGCCGATGAACTGGACCACGTCGCCTCCGTAGGCCGCGACGCTGTCGCTCCGCATGGTGAGCTGCTGGCCCCGGCAGCTCAGGCGGACGTTCCCACCCGCGAAATAGTTCGTGCCCTTGGTGGTCTCGTTCACGCTGCCCTGGCGGTCCACGTTGTCGATCTGGAAGACGCAGCGGTCGTTTTGGGCGGCAAGCGAACTCTGAAGCACCAAGACCGACATCACGAGAGCCACCCAAAACGGCGGGGCAGCGGGGCGGCGGGGCAGTAACACTGCGAAAGCACACCAGAGGGCTTCGTGCCTGCGGAGCAAACTGCCCCGCTGCCCCGTTGCCCCGCTGCGCGGGTGCGCCCATGCGCTGCTGCCCCGCCTCATTGCTGCCCCGGCAGCAGGAGACCCTCACCCGAGACGCCGCGCGGGCGATCCGTCACGACGTTCTTGAAATCGGGGTCGGAGCGGAAGCTGTTCCCCTCCAGATGCTCTGCGCCGCGGTCGAACGTGAACTGCTTGTCGGTCATGATCTGGTTGGCTGCATTGTCGTAGCGCAGCGACTCGGTGGCGAGCCTGCGTCCGTCCGGCGACACGACGCGCACGTTCCCGGTGGCTTCCATGGACCCGTCCTGCCAGCGGTAGGTGCCACGTTCCGCGGTCAGCGTCGAACCTTCCTCGCCCTTGAGGTCGAAGAAGACCACCTTGATCTTCCGCAGCTCCGTGACTTGGGTGGGCTCGTAATAGAACGCGGTGTCGGCTTCGACCCGGCTCCGTCTGACGCCCTCGTTGGTGACATAGTGCGAAAAGCCTTCCAGGACCTGATCGGCGCTGTCGGCAGCCTGCACAGTGGTGGTCGGCCGCACGCCCGTGTCTTCACAGGCAAGGGCGAGGAGGACGGAGAGGACGGGGAGGACGGAACGGAGACCTGTGGCGCTGCTCATGCCACCACGCCTGCTTCCTGGTGGGCAAAGTACCGGTTCAGAATCTCGCCCCAATCTCCCCGCGCCTTGAGGATCGCCTCGACAATTTCCCGCACGGCACCGTGGCCTCCAGCGGCCTGAGTCACGTGCGCCGCGACTGCTTTGACCTCGGGTACTGCATTGGCGACGGCTATCGGGAGCCCAACTCTGCGAAGGACCGGCAGGTCGGCCAGATCGTCGCCGACGAACGCCGCATCCGCCCACTCGATACCGCGCCTGTCCAGCAGCGCCGCGAAGGCTGCGGCCTTGCGTGGGCCGGAGACCTGCAGCACCTCCTCCACCCTCAGTTCGGCTGCCCGGAGGGCCGTGGCCTCGGAGCTGCGGCCGCTGAGCCATACGACAGGGAGCCCCGCGGTCCGCAGCAGGATGAGTCCCAGGCCGTCCTGTATATCGAACCGCTTCAGTTCCACCCGCTCTCCCGCCACCGGACCGATGAACACGCCATTGTCGGTCAGCACGCCATCGACGTCGAGCCCAAGGAGCCGGACTCGGCGGGCGGCGGCAGGGGTGAGCGCGTTCATACCCGGGCGCGGCCCCAGATCTCCAGCGTTTGTGCCACCAGCTCTGCCATGCGATCGAGCGGCCATTGAGTAGCGGCGTCACTCACGGCCCGCGCAGGGTCAGGGTGGGTCTCGATGAAGAAGCCATCTGCTCCCGCGGCCGCGGCCGCGGCCAGGAGGGGCGGGATGAACTCTCGCTGACCACCACTGGCGCCTGCCTCACCCCGCCCCGGCTGTTGCACCGAGTGGGTGGCATCGAAGATCACCGAGACCCCGGTGGACTGGCGCAGACGGGCGAAGTTGCGCATGTCGACGACCAGGTCTCCATACCCGAAGAAGGTCCCCCGCTCCGTCACGGCCACCTCGGATGCCCCCCCACTCCGAACCTTCTCCACCGCTCCGCCCATCGCTTCAGCCTGCAGCCACTGGCCTTTCTTGATGTTGACCGGCTTGCCGGTCCGGCCGGCCGCAATGAGGAGGTCGGTCTGCCGGCAGAGAAAGGCCGGGATCTGAACCACATCGACGACCTCAGCAACAGCGGCGGCGTGCTGGGCCTCGTGAATGTCGGTCAGCACCGGTAGACCGCTGGACGCCCTCACGCGCTCCAGCATCCGAAGACCCTCGTCGAGCCCGGGTCCACGTCCCGCCGCGAGCCGGGACCGGTTGGCCTTGTCGAAGCTCGCTTTCAGGCAGACCGGTATGCCGAGGTCACGCTCGATGCCTGCCAGCGTTTCCGCCACCCGGGGCAGCACGTCTCCGCCTTCGACGACGCAGGGACCTGCGATCAGAAACGGCGTGCGTCCGAATGACCAGCCCATCAGCGCGAGCTCTCTGCCAACTCCTCGGCTGCCGCGCGGGCGGACGCACCGGCGCGGCGGCGCATCGCCGCGGCGATGAATCCCGCAAAACAGCGGATGGGGACGCGTGGGCCGCGACTTGAGCTCCGGGTGGAACTGACATCCGATGAACCAGGCGTGGTCCGGCAGCTCGATGACTTCCACCAACCCGCCGTCCGGTGACTGCCCCGAGAGTCGAAGCCCGAATTCTGCAAGCACATCCCGGTAGGCATTACTGACCTCCCACCGGTGACGATGCCGCTCGCTGATCTCGCCGGAGCCGTACGCCTGGGCCGCCCGCGATCCGGGCCGCAGCCGCGCCGTGTACGCGCCGAGTCGCATCGTGCCTCCCAGGTCGGACACCTCGCGCTGAGACTGCATCAGTGAAATGACCGGGGTCTCACAGTTGGGCTCGAACTCGGTGCTGTTGGTGTCGGGCAGATGGCAGACGTTGCGGGCGAACTCGATGATCGCCACCTGCAGTCCGAGGCAGATGCCGAAGAACGGTAAATCGTTCTCTCGCGCCCAGCGCACCGCTTCGACCATCCCGCCGACGCCGCGCTCCCCGAAACCACCGGGAATGAGCAGACCGTCACAGCCGCCGAGCAGACGTTTGGCGGACGCCTGATCGGTGAACTGATCACTGGCGAGCCATTCGATCTCGACTTTGGCCTCACTCGGGATGCCTCCGTGAATCAAGGCCTCCTGCACCGATTTGTAAGCGTCCTGGAGGTTGGTGTATTTCCCCACCACCGCGATCCGCACCCGGTGAGACGGATGGAGAATCCGCTCCGTCATGATCCTCCAGGCCTGCAGGTCCGGCTCCTTGGTCTCCAGCCGGAGGCGCTGGCACACCTCGCGATCGAGGCCCTGCTCGAAGAAGCGTACCGGGATCTCGTAGATCGATTTGACGTCCGGACTCTCGATGACGCAGCCGAAGTCTACGTTGCAGAACAATGCGATCTTGCGCTTGATCTCGGCCGCCAGCGGCTGCTCACTCCGGCAGATCAGGATGTCGGGCTGAATTCCGATCTGCATCAGCTCTCGCACCGAATGCTGGGTCGGCTTGGTCTTCAGCTCCCCCGCCGCGGCGATGTACGGGACCAGCGTGAGATGGATGAACAAGACGTTGTCGCGCCCGACCTCCTGGCGGAACTGTCGGATCGCCTCCAGAAACGGCAACGACTCGATGTCACCGACGGTGCCGCCGATTTCCGTGATCACCACGTCGTGGCCAGGGGCGGTTCGGCGAATGGCCCCCTTGATCTCGTCGGTGATGTGCGGAATGACCTGCACCGTGGACCCGAGGTACTCGCCTCGACGCTCCTTGTTGATCACCGCCTGATAGATCCGCCCGGTGGTAATGTTGTTCTGCCGGGAGAGTGATCGGTCGATGAATCGTTCGTAGTGTCCCAGGTCCAGATCGGTCTCGGCCCCGTCATCGGTCACGAAGACCTCGCCGTGCTGGAACGGGGACATCGTGCCCGGATCGACGTTGATGTAGGGATCGAATTTCTGCATCGTCACGCTCAGTCCACGCTCGACGAGCAGTCTTCCAAGAGAAGCGGCGGCGATGCCCTTTCCCAGAGAGGACACTACGCCGCCGGTGACGAAGATGTACTTGGTCGCGTTGGGACCCGTGGTCATGAGACCTGCCCTTGGAAAGTGTGCCAGTGGGCTTCCGCCCGTCGGAGGTCGTCGGCGGTGTCTATGCCCGGCAGCGCCGGATGCAGAAGAAGCGCGACACCAATCGTCATACCGTGACTGCAACGCGCGGAGCTGCTCCAGGCGCTCGGCCTGCTCCGCCGCCGTCGGCGGCAAGGTGACCCAGCGGGCCAGCGCTGCGCGGGTAAAGGCGTAGATCCCCAGATGCTGCCAGTAGAGCCCGTCGCTCGGGTCACCCGGGTCACGGCGGTGCGGGATGACGGAGCGGGAGAAGTAAAGCGCCCGGCCGCGCGCATCAGTCACCACCTTCACCCGGCTGGGATCGTCCGCGAACGCCACGTCGAGCGGCGCGGCTGCGGTACCCACCTCATCGCCCAACTCCAGCCGGCCCAGCGCCCCCGCTAGTGCCTCCCGGGACACGAACGGCTCGTCTCCCTGGATGTTCACGATGACGTCGAAGGCGGCGTACTCCCGGCGGCCAGCGACTTCGGCAACGCGGTCGGTCCCCGTTTGATGTGAGCCGGCGGTCAGCACCGCCCGGACACCGGCCTGTTCGGCGACCGTTAGTACTCGGGGTGAGTCCGTGGCCACCACCAGTTCGTCCGTCAACCCGTGCTCCAACACACGCTGAATGACCCGGGTGATGAGCGGCTCACCTGCCAGCTGCTGCAGCGGTTTGTTGGGGAGGCGGGTGGAGCCGAGTCGAGCCGGAATCACGCCCAGGACGCGCATCACGGAAGCTAATAAGGCGGGTGCCCCGAGTCAAAAGTTGTGCCGTGCAGACCGGGAGCTACGACTGTTGAGCTAGAATATTGTACGTCAAAGAGTTAGACAGTGGCACACGGAGCCGACCCCCGGGCGATTCCGGCCAGGGTCAGAAAGTTGGCGAGCAGGCGTTTTCCCTGCAGAGTTGCGATGGACTCGGGATGAAACTGGACCCCGTACACCGGCATCCGCCGGTGACAAAGGGCCATGATCTCCTGGCCATCGGGCCGGTCACTGGACCAGGCCACCGGCTCCAGATCCGAGGGTAGTTGTTGCGGTGAGACGACCAGCGAGTGATAGCGCATCACCTCTACCGGGCTGGGTATGCCCTGAAACAGGGGGTGCCCGTTGTGCGCAACCAGGGTGGTCTTACCGTGCATGAGGCGGTCGGCCCGGACTACCCTGCCGCCGAAAGCTTCACCAATCGCTTGATGGCCCAGGCATACGCCCAGCAGCGGGATCCGTCCGGCAGCGGCGCGAACCAGGGGAACGGAAATCCCGGCATCGCTCGGCGTGCCAGGACCGGGCGAGATCACAATCGCCTCGGGCCGCAGGGCCAGCGCCTCTTCCGGTGTCAGGGCATCGTTCCGGTAGACCACTGGTTCCGCGCCGAGCTCGCCGGCGTATTGGACCAGGTTGTACGTGAAGCTGTCGTAGTTATCAAGAACTAGGAGCATGAGGAATGCTATTTCCGCCGTGTTGAATCCGCCATTCTGCTCAGCTCCCGGCGCGCGGAATCCGCCCGACGCAGTCCCTCGGCGCGCAGCGAATCCATCATTTGCGCTTTCACGACCGGACCTATCCGGGCCCTGGCTTGTTCGGCCGCCACGGTCGAGTCCACCACAGCTTGGACGGTCGAATCTATCGCGGCCTCAGCTGCTGCCTGCGCGATGGCGTCGGTGGAATCCTCGTCAAAATCCAGATCCTGGAGCTCGTCTACCAACCCCTCCGTAAGCAGGAGCGGAACCTTCACCTCGCCGGGATGGAAGATGGCGTGACCGTACTCGACCAAGCCCTCACTGGTCGAATCGTTCTTGGCGCACCAGAAGCTTCCTTCCGAGAACGAACCGCCGTGGATGGTTACTCCCGGCCGGCCTGGCTTGTCGCTCTCGAGGTTCGCGGCCAGGCGGCAACCCTCGAGGCCTCGAGCCAGCAGCGAATCGCCCAGCTTTACCTCCAGCTCGACGCCGGTTACCCGGTTAGGCGTCTCTCGCTCCAGGGTTACCCGCTGAAGCGTGCCGAGTTTGTCCCCATTGAGCTTGAAGGGAATGAAGGCGAGGGGGATACTGATGGGGCCGCTGCCGTGGACCACGCCTTTCACCGTACCGAGGCCTCGGCGCACCAGGGTGACTCCGATCATTCCGACGATAAAGATGGCCAGCCGCCCCGAGAGCGATCCGCATCCAGTAGTTTCGCATGTACTCCGCCCTCCGGTATACGGGTGATATGTTTCGCCCTACGTGACGACCCCGAAATCGGGAAAGTTTCAGTGCGACTCCGGGAGGCCTGTGATCGAAGTCGAGGGACTGCAGAAGCTGTATGGCGACTTCCCTGCCGTCCAGGGGCTCTCCTTTGCGGTGGGGGCAGGCGAGGTCCTCGGGCTGGTCGGGCCCAATGGCGCGGGCAAGACCACCACGATTCGGAGCCTGGCCGGGATCATTATCCCCAGTGGCGGACGCATTCGGATCGCAGGTCATGACCTGGCGAAGGATCCAGTGGCCGCCAAGGCTCAGCTGGCCTTCATTCCCGACGAGCCGCACCTGTTCGAGTATCTCACGGTGGAGGAGCATCTGCGATTCATCGGACGGCTCTATGGAGTCGCCGATGTGGACGCTCGCATTCCGGGCCTGCTCGCCGAACTGGATATTGATGATAAGCGCGGCGCCCTGCCGGGGGAGTTGTCCCGCGGCATGAAGCAGAAGCTGGCGATCGCGTGCGGGCTGCTGCACGAGCCCAAAGCGCTGCTTCTCGACGAGCCTCTCACCGGGCTCGATCCGGTCGGCATCCGCCGGATGAAGGCGACGATCATGCGCCGGGCCGCAGGCGGGTCGGCAGTCATTCTGAGCTCCCACCTGCTTCACCTGGTGGAGGAGATCTGTACCAGGCTGCTGGTTCTGCAACACGGCCGGGTGGTCGCGCTCGGCACCATGGCGGAGATCATTGCGAGCCGGCCCGGACTTCAGAGCCGGACCCTGGAAGACGTGTTTCTCGCGCTGATCGGGCAAGACGAGGTTGCGGAGGCGTGATCCGGATCTTCGGATACCTCGCCGGCCGATCCGCGTACAACCGAATCGCCCGCCAGCTTCGCCATCTCCGCAGCCCCCGATACGTCGCAGCGCTCCTGTTCGGTCTGGCTTACCTGTGGTTCATGGTGGTGGCGCAACGGCCGGGCACGGCCACCAGCGAGCTGGTGGACAGCCGGTGGGTGGAGCTCGTGGGTGCGCTCGCCCTGCTCGGCGCCGTGGCATGGGGGTGGATCTTCGGCGTGGAACGCCGGGTACTGAGGTTCACACCGGCGGAAGTCACGTTCCTCTTTTCCGCACCAGTCTCACGCCGCGGCCTGATCCAGTTCAAGCTGCTGCACAGCCAGCTGTTCATTCTTTTCAACGCGCTGCTCTGGACCCTGATCCTCTCGCGAGAGCGGTTCGGAGTATCCCCCTGGCTTCGGGTGATCTCGATCTGGGTGCTGCTCACCACCCTCTCCTTCCACCGGCTCGGAGCCTCGTTCGTCCGCACCAGCCTCGCCGAACACGGGCGCCTGGGCGTGCGGCATCGAGTGGTATCCCTGGTGATCCTGGGGATCGTGCTTATCGCCTTGGCCTGGAGTATTGCCGAAGCACTCCCGCAGCTGGCGGAAGGCAGCGGGGAGACTCCATTCGCGTTCCTTCCGGCGCTGGGCGAGGCAGCGGCGAGGCCGCTGCCTGCAGCGCTGACCTACCCGTTTCGTGTGATGGTTCGTCCCCTGATCGCGCGAGACCTCGCCGAGTGGCTGAGCGCGCTGTGGCCGGCGCTCATCCTGCTGGTGGTGCACTATGTCTGGGTGGTGCGTTCCGACACCGCCTTCGAGGAAACCGCGGCAGCGGTCTCGCTCCAGCGAGCGCAGGCGCTTTCGCGGGGACGAGCGTCGACAGGCGCTGCGCCGGCTCGTGTCACGCCGCCGCTGTTCCCACTGGCACCGGCAGGCTGGCCCGCCGGCGCCATCCTCTGGAAAAACCTGGTGGCGGTGGCGCGCACGCGGCGGGTCAGGAAGGTGGCTCTGACTCTTCTGGTTGGGGGAGGCCTCGTCGCCCTGCTTTCGTTTCAGCCGCAAAGGATGCTGGCCGGGATCGCCGGGTGGTTCGCGATCACGTGGGCCGGCGCCATGGTTGTGATCGGGCCCCAATGGGTGCGGAATGATCTGCGGGGCGACCTGCTCAAACTGGACTTGCTGCGCAGCTATCCCCTGCGCGGCTGGTCGGTGATTGCAGCGGAAGTGGCCGCATCCGCCCTGGTGCTGACGGCGATCCAGATCTCCCTGCTGCTGATCGGGTATCTCGCCTTTCTGGGAGACGAGCACATGGAGCCGGGGCTGCAGGACCGCACGCTGCTGCTGCTCGCCGCACTGGTCTTTCTGCCTGGCGTGAATGGACTGGGCATGCTGATCCAGAACGGCACCGCCCTGCTCTACCCTGGCTGGGTGCGGCTGGGATCGGGCCGCCCGGGCGGTGTCGAGGCGCTGGGACAGAACATGCTGATGATGGTGGTGTATCTCGCACTGCTGTCCGTCATGCTGGCGCTGCCGGTAGCGATCGGGGGCGGGGGGTATCTCTTGTTGCGTGGGACGATAAATGAGTGGGCGGCCCTCCCTGCCACGGCGCTGATCCTGGGCACCATGGCGTTCGAAACCGCCCTGCTCGTTGAATGGCTGGGCCGGGTCTTCGAGCGAACCGACCCGGTCACCGCGGGGATTGGTTAAGCGATCAGCTCGGTCCCGTGCCGCCCATCGGGCGGGCGTCCGGCCGCTGCCGGCGAACTGCTTCCTGAAGGGTGTAGACCGACCCATTCACCGTGCGCTTCAGCTCATCCCAGCTGTTCTCGGTGGCAGCGCTGAGGCGATCCAGATCGCGGCTCACTGCCTTCCGCGCAGTGCGAATCTCGGCGAGCGCGCTGTCACGCGCCTTATCTACACCACGCTTGGTGTCGCGCTCCAGCTCGCGCGATCTCCTGGTCAAGTCCCTTAAGTCGCAGATCGATGTCACGCCGAAAGTCAGTCCTTTGCGCGTAGGCGTAGTCACGGGCGTCCCGGGCCTCGTCGCGGACTTCCTCAGCACCCTCGCGAGCCGCGTCGCGAACGTCCTGAGCCGCCTCTTCTGTACGATTGGCTGTTTCCTGGCGATCCCGAGGGCTGCAAGCGAGTGCAGTCGCCATGAGTACTGCCAGGCTGGCGCAAGTGATTTGCCTCATGTCCATTCCTCCCGAGCATTGGCTGTGGTTGGAGTGCCCCGCACAATAGCGCCCGGCTAGAAACCAGGACGTGAGGTGGCTCACCATAGGGCTGCTGTTACCAGCGGTGACGTCAGCCGCGAGGATGAAACTGTTTGTGTACCGACCGGAGATACTCGCGATCGACGTGGGTGTAGATCTGCGTAGTGGACAGGTCCGCGTGACCCAACATCTCCTGCACCGCGCGTAGATCGGCGCCGCCTTCGAGTAGATGGGTGGCGAAGCTGTGTCGCAAGGTGTGCGGGGTGACCCGCTTCTTTATGCCCGCCCGCTCGGTGGCCCGGCGGACGACGCCCCATGCCCCCACCCGGGAGAGCGGCTCGCCGCGTGCGTTCAGCAGGACGCGATTCTTGCTGCGGCCCCGGTCGAGCGCTGGTCGCATCTGGTGGAGGTACACCGATGCCGCACCGATGACGCTCCGCCCAATCGGCACCAGCCGTTCTTTCCCGCCTTTGCCGAAGATGCGCACCAGGTTGTCCGCCAGCAGCAGGTCGGTGAGCGCCAGGCCGCAGAGCTCCGAAACCCGGAGCCCGGCGCCGTAAGCGAGCTCGAGCAGAGCGCGGTCCCGCCAGGCCAGTGGGTGCTCGAGCGAGGGTGACAGCAGCAGCGCCTCCACCTCCGGCACGCTCAGTGTTTCGGGAAGCACCCTGCCCCGGCGCGGGCTTTCCAGCCGCTCGCTGGGATCGTCGCTGACTCGTCCTTCACCCACGAGAAAGCCGTAGTACGTGCGGATGGCGGAGACTGAGCGTCGTATCGATGCCGCGCTCAGGCCCGAGATCCTTGAGGAGATACACAAAGTCGCGCAGCAGGGGCCGAGTCAGTCGATTGGGATCGCGAATACCCCTGGACGTGGCGAACTCGCCCAGGCGCCGGAGGTCGCGCAGATACGACTCTACGGTGTTGGCGCTACTTCCCGATTCGAGCGCCAGAAAGTCGCGGAACCCCTCCAGCCAGAAGTCCCGGTCAATCTGAGGCCGCAGCTCGCGTACGGTCATGGACCTTCCGGAGTCTGAAGCCGGGCGCGGATCTCGATGAGCTCCTTCTGGCCGATCCCCAGCAGCTCGCCCGCGAGGTGCATGAGCCGGTCCTCGTGATGGCCGATAGCGCCGTCACTGAACGCCACCGTCCACATCCGTTCGACCAGGGCAAGGCGCTCGTTCTGTCCGAACCGTTTGCGCAGGCGTTGAGCGTATTCCCGGAACCGGGTGCGGCGCTCATCCTCAGCCTCGGGTGGCGGGGGGCTCTCCGAATCGAGTCCCCATCGGTTCCGCAGGTGGGAGACCACCAGCTCGCGGTCTGTGGGAGTGAGTGCCTGATCAGCATACGCCAGCTCCAGCACCAGCAGCGCTGCGGCCTGGCGGGCCGATCCTTCCACGATTTCCGAGCCCATCAGGAACGAGGGCGCAGCGGGGTCCAGAGCGTCTTCGGTGGCGTGCCAGACCCGCTCTCTCTGCCGGCGACGGCGCCGCAGGAGATACCAGACGATTCCGCCGATGATGATCACGGCTGCAGCCACCCCGAGGGTGCGGTTCACGCCGAGGATGATTCCGTTGATGCGCTCCCAGTTCGACCCGATCAGTGTCGCCAGGATGATCAGGCCTCCGTACCAGATGGCCGATGCCAGCGCCATCGGCAGGAAGGTGCGAGCCGGGCTGAGCCCAACCAGGCCGGCGAACGGAGGAACCACCGCCCGCAGGCCGGGAAGAAACCGGCTGACGAAAATCCCTGCCACGCCGAAGCGCAGGTACTCCCGCTCGATGATGGCGAGGGACCGGGGTGCAAGCAGGCGGCGGCCGGTGCGGGTGGCGAAGAGCCGGCGCCCGTATCGTCGTGCCACAAAGTACACGGCACCCGCACCGGCGAGATTGGCGATCCAGGTGACGAAGAAAACACCCACCGGTGTGGTCAGCCCACGATTGGTCAGAAAGGCGCCGAGCGCGACGGCAGCGTCGGAGGGGACCGGCGGGATGACGTTCTCGACGGCGGCAAGCACGGCGAGGACGGCATATACGGCGACGGGAGGAAGCTGGGACAGCCACCCCAGCAGCGATTCTATCAGCGCGCCTCCAGGGTGGCGACCGCGATGACCGCGATGCCTTCACCCCGGCCGATGAATCCCATTCCCTCGTTGGTTTTCGCTTTGAGACTCACTGATCCTGGTCCGGCGCCCACGCGCGCGGCCAGAGCGGCGGCCATCCTGCCGAGGTGAGGACCCAGCTTGGGTTGCTCGGTGATTATCGTGAGATCGGCCTGCACCATCGCGTATCCCCGCCCCCGCACCAGCTCGTGCGCGCTCCGCAGCAGTTCCATCGAGTCGGCATCCTTCCACTGCGGATCGGTATCGGGAAAGAGCTGGCCGATATCGCCCGCTGCCGCGGCGCCAAGGATGGCGTCGGTGAGCGCATGGGCGACGGCATCGGCATCGGAGTGGCCGGCCAGACCGCGGGGGTGCGGGATGGTGACTCCACCGAGCACCAACGGACGGCCGTCCACGAAGCGATGCGAGTCGTAGCCGATTCCGACCCTGGTCATGCAGCCACGGAGGCCGGTGTGTCGATGATGGAGTAGTCCTGCCGGCGCCGCCGGACCTCATACCCGGCGTCCCGGATCGAGCGTTCCATCTCCTCGATCGTGGCCCGATGGGTGGTCCCGGCGGACGAGACCACGTTCTCCTCCATCATGAGGCTGCCGAAGTCGTTGGCTCCGAACCGCAAAGCCACCTGGCCGACCTTGAGTCCCATGGTGACCCATGAGGACTGGAGGTTGGGCACATTGTCGCAGATGATCCGGCCCATGGCGAGAGTCCTGAGGTAGGTGACCGCATCCGTCTTCACCTGGTCCGCCATATCCGTGCCTTCAGGCTGCAGCGGCCAGCAGATAAAGGCCGTGAATCCGCCCGTGCGCGCCTGCAGCTCGCGCACTCGCAGGAGATGCTCAATCCGATCCGCGTTACTCTCACCCAGGCCGTACATCATGGTGACGGACGTCTTCATCCCCTGCCGGTGTGCTTCCTCCTGAACACCGAGCCACTCTTCGGTCTGGGCCTTCTTCTTGGCTACCCGCTCGCGCACCGAGTCGACCAGGATCTCTCCACCGCCCCCGGGAATACTGTCGAGCCCCGCCCCGCGAAGCTCACGTACGACGTCGGCGACGGAGAGGCCGAAGCGCTCGCTGAAAAAGACGACCTCGGATGGCGAGAACCCATGGATGTGGATGGGATGATGCTGCTTGATGTAGCGCATCAGCTCCAGATACCACTCGAACGGTATGTAGGGGTTGTGGCCACCCTGGAGCAGGATCTGGACGCCGCCGATCGCCTTGCACTCATCGATCTTGGCCCCGATCTGCTCGAAGCTCAGGACGTATCCCTCGCGGTGCTTCGGTCTCCGATAGAAGGCGCAGAACTTACAGTCTGCGACGCAGACGTTGGTGTAGTTGATGTTTCGGTCGATGATGTAGGTGACCACGTTCTCCGGGTGCTGCCGCCACCGCTCGGCATCCGCGAGGTGCCCCAACTCCAGCAGCGTCGCCCGCTCGTAGAGCTGAAGGTAGTCCTGGAACTCACTTGAAGTGCGGTCCACAAAGCTCATGGTAACACCCACTTACACATCTTGGCTGGGGTTCACGTTCACGGCGGACATCATCTTCACGCCGCGGAGATGAAGGACAACGATCCATCCGGCACCAGACCGTCCTGGGCCAGTCGCCGGAAAAAGTCCGTGAGGCCGGCCAGATGCCGGTAGGAGAGGGCGTAGTCCAGATCGCCGAGGTAGGCGCGGCACACCATTCCTCCACCCCGGTATTGCGGGCGGCGCTCGCCGCCAGGAGGTCCAGGTGAGCCAGCCCCCAGGCTCGGGATTCCAAGAGCCGCTCGTGCACCGCCCTCACCCGTCCGGATGGCACCTCACGGCGGGCCGCCCAGACCGCGAATACAAACGGCAAGCCGGTCCAGGCCTTCCACTCCGATCCCAGGTCAACCCTTACGGGATAGGTTGATCGGGTCGAGAGGTGCAGGGCGGCGTCTCCAATCACCAGCACGGCCTCGTGAGGTAGTCCCGCCAGCCCGCCCAGGTCCGGCGCCTCTGCCCGAACCTCCGCGAACTGGGGCCGAATCCCCCACCGGTGCCGGCAGAGAAGCTCCAGGAGAAGGACTGAGGTTCGAGAGGACGCGCTCAACAGTACGGTAGCGCCGGAAAGCTCCTCCACCGGCCGCTTGGAGAAGAGCGCCACGCTGTGCACCGGCCCGTCGCAGGTAATCGCGAGGTCGGGTAGCAGGTGATACGCAGCGGCATTGCGCGCGTACTCCACTGCGGACACGACACTCACCTGGAGGGCGCCAGCAGCCAGAAGATCGTTGAGCTCGGAGGCGGTGCCTGAGACCAGCTCCGCCGGCACCGTGACCAGTCCGCGGTCTACTGCTCCGTAAATCGGATAGCAGTTGATCCAGGGTATGCGTCCGAGCTTCATGCGGCGTGCACCGCGGCGAGTCGCCCGTGTCCCGACCCGATGCCGCCGTTGGGGCCCGTTGGCGGCAAATCATCGAAGCTGGAGCGCACGGTCTGGTACAGACTGTCCCGCTCGACTGGTTGCTTCCCCGCCCCGCGGATCAGGCGGACCAGATCGGCATAGGGAAGGAGCATGTCGGTGTGCGCACCGGCCTCATGGTAAATCCGCTCGTAGACCACCGTCCCCTCCACGTCATCACAGCCGAAGCTGAGGGCGATCTGGGACAGGAACGGAGTCACCATGGGCCAGTGGGTCTTTACGTGGGGAATGTTGTCGAGAAACAGCCGGCCGATGGCGATGTTCTTGAGATCCTCGAAGCCGGTTGTGGCAGTCCCTACCCTGCCCATTTCCTGGCCCAGCTCATTGTGATCGGGGTGATATGCGAGCGGGATATAGGTCAGGAATCCGCCGGTCTCGTCCTGCAGCTGCCGCAGCATGCTCAGATGGTCAACCCGATCTTCGGCGGTTTCGACGTGACCGTAGAGCATGGTGCAGTTGGTGGGAATGCCGAGCTCATGGGCCACCCGGTGAACCCGGAGCCACTCTTCACCGGTGAGCTTCCGCTCCGCGATGGTGGCACGGACGGCGGTGCTGAACACTTCCGCGCCTCCGCCCGGCAGGCTGGTGAGGCCTGCCTCCTTCATAGCCAGCAGCACATCACGCTCGGAGCTCTTCTCGATTCGCGCCAGGTGGGCGATTTCCACCGCGGTCAGCGCCTTGATATGCACGTTCGGGTGACGTTCCTTGAGCCCCCGGATCATGTCGGTGTAGTAGCTGAGGCGCAGCTTGGGGTGCAGTCCCCCCACGATGTGGAACTCTCGGGTAGGCATGGTACTGGCCTGCGCGGCCTCGTGGAACACCTCCTCCAGGGATCGGGTGTACGCCCCGTCCTCCTTCGGCATACGAGCGAATGAGCAGAAGGTGCAGGTATTCCGAAGAATGCAGACGTTGGTGGGGTTGATGTGCTGATTGGCGGAGAAGAAGACCCGATCTCCATTGCGGACCTGGTTGGCATGATCCGCAATCATCCCCAGGCCGAGCAGGTCGGACGTGGCATACAGGCTGAGCGCGTCCTGAGGACTGAGGCGCTGGCCTCTATTTACCGTGTCGGCAATGGGGCGCAGCGCCGGGTCACGCAGGCGTGCCAGGTCGATCCCACCAGGCATCGTATCTCCTTGAAGTACAGGCGGTAACCAGACCTAAAATCTATACCCGGCGGGATGCGGCATGGTAGGAGGAGCGGAGTGGCGCTTAGCTCTCCCAGGCGCGGACGGCGAGGGTCACGTTGTGCCCGCCAAACCCGAATGAGTTTGAGAGGGCCACGTTGACCTTGCGCTCGACTTTTCGGTTGGGAGCCGAGTCGAGATCGCACCGTGGATCGGGCGTGAACTGGTTGATCGTAGGAGGGATGACCCCGCAGGTGGTGGAGAGGAGCGAGACCGCGAATTCCAGTGCACCGGCGCCGCCGAGCAGATGTCCGGTCATGGACTTGGTAGAGCCGAACACCAGCTTGCGGGCCTGATCACCGAACACGGCTTTCACCGCTTCCGTTTCGGCGATGTCGCCCTGGGGCGTCGAGGTCCCGTGGGCGTTGATGTAGCCCACGTCCTTGAGGTCGATGCGGCCGTCTTCGAGGCAGCTGCGCATGGCCTGCTGCGCGCCCTCGCCGTTTTCCGGTGGTGACGTGATGTGGTATGCGTCCCCGGACGCGCCGTAGCCGAGCACCTCTCCCAGGATCTGCGCGCCCCTGCGCTCGGCGTGCTCGAGGCTTTCGAGGACTATGACGGCGCCACCGTCCCCCAGGACGAATCCATCACGGTCCTGGTCGAAGGGGCGGCTGGCGGTCTCGGGGGAATCGTTCCGGGCCGAGAGCGCCTTCATGTTAGCGAAGGCGGCCACCGTGAGGCCGGTGATCGCACCTTCGGCCCCCCCCGTCACCATCGCGTCGGCGGCCCCGTTCCTGATCATGTTGAATGATTCACCGATAGCATGCGCCGACGATGCGCAGGCGGAGACGGTGGCGAAGTTGGGGCCCTTCAGGCCGTAGCGGATCGACACCAGTCCGGCGGCGATATCGGGGATGAACATCGGCACGAAGAATGGAGAGACCCGGTCCGGACCCTTGGTCAGGAAGAGCGAGCAGTTCTCCTCGTACGTCTGCATGCCGCCGATGCCGCTGCCGATCACGACGCCGGTGCGCGCGGGATTGGGAAACTTGCCCTCCAGGCCGGCCTGAGTGACGGCCTGGTGAGCCGCGGCGAGCGCCAGCTGGGCGAAGAGATCGTACCGGCGGGCTTCCTTGCGATCGATATAGAGAAGGGGATCGAACCCCTTCACCTCGCAGGCGAAGCGGACCCGCTGATTGGCGGGATCGAACTTGGTGATCGGACCGGCGCCGGACTTTCCAGCGAGCAGCCCCTGCCAGGTGGATTCGACATCGTTCCCGACTGGCGTCACCAGCCCGAGGCCGGTGACGACGACTCGACGCGGCAAGCTACTTTCCGATCTTTTCGTGCAGGTAGGACATGGCATCGCCGACGGTGCGAAGCTTCTCCGCTTCTTCGTCGGGGATATCGATGTCGAACTCCTTCTCGAACGCCATGACGAGCTCCACGGTATCGAGGCTGTCCGCGCCGAGATCCTCCATGAAGCTCGCGTCGTTCGTCAGCTTCTCGCGCTCGACGCCGAGCTCTTCGACAATGATATCCTTGACCTTCTCTTCCACGTTGCTCATGTCGTCCTCGATTGAAGATTGCCGGTCCGTCTCAGATCACCATTCCACCGTCTACCACCAGCACCTGACCGGTGATGTATCCTGCCAGGTCGGAAGCGAGAAACAGCACGGTCCCTGCGACGTCCTCGGGCCGGCCCAGTCGGCCGAGCGCGATATCCTCTAATAATGTGGCGCGCGCTTCTTCGGGCAAGGCGTCGGTCATGTCGGTCTCGATGAACCCCGGGGCCACGCAGTTAGCCAGAATATTCCGGCTGGCGTACTCCTTGGCAACCGATTTTGTCAGGCCGATCAGTCCGGCCTTGCTCGCGGCGTAGTTCGCCTGACCCTTGTTGCCGGTCAGTCCAACGATGCTGGTGATATTGATAATGCGGCCCGAGCGGCGCTTCATCATGCCCTTGATGGCGGCGCGAATGGTGTGGAAGGCCCCCTTGAGGTTCGCATCCAGCACCGTGTTCCAGTCCTCCTCGCTCAGGCGCAGGATGATGTTGTCCCTCGTGAGTCCGGCGTTGTTCACCAGAATGTCGGTCGGACCCAGCGCCTTTTCGGCTTGGAGAAGCGCCTCCTCCACCTGGGATGCTTGCGCGACGTCACAGGCAACGCCGTAGCCCCGCTCACCGAACTCCGCCTGCCACGGATCGGGCCCGCTCCAGATCCCGGCCCACGATCGCGACCTTGGCTCCGGCTCCGTGGAGCGCGCGGGCGATGGCGAGCCCGATCCCCCGGGTGCTGCCGGTGATGAATGCGGTCTTGCCGGTGAGGTCGATCGCGGTCACTGGAGGAACCGCTCCACTTCATCCGCGGTTCCCAGCGTCATGGCTTTCGAGCCCGGGACGATGCGCTTGAGGAGGCCGGACAGCACCGCTCCGGGACCCAGCTCGACAAACGTAGCGCCGGGACAGAGCGCGGCCGCCGCTTGCATGCAGGCCACCCAGCGCACCGGCGCCGTGAGCTGGTCCGCCAGCAACCGCTTGGCATCCACACCCGTCCGGATCGCCTCGCCGCTTGCATTTGCGATCACTGGAAACGCCGGATCGCCAAAGGTGGCGTCGGTCAGCGCGGCGCGCAGCCCGTCCACGGCGGGCGCCATGAGCGGGCGAGTGAAAGGCTCCGCTCACGTTGAGGGGGAGGACCCGCTTGGCCCCCCGGCTCTTGCAGCCCTCGCCGGCCCGGGAGACGCCGGCGGGATCGCCGGAGATGACGGTCTGATCGGGAGCATTCAGATTGGCGGCCACTGCCAGGCCGTCGGGCCCGGATGCCTCGTCGCACGCTGCCTCGACTTCGACCGTCGCCAGGCCGAGGACCGCGGCCATGGTGCCCGGACGGCGGCGGCCGGCGTCCAGCATGAGCTCACCCCGGCGGCGAACCAGGCGTGCGGCCTCGACCGGGCTCAGCGTCGCTGCCGCGACGTGCGCGCTGTACTCGCCCAGGCTGTGACCAGCGGCGGCACCCGGGGTGCCCAGGCGCTCCCGAACCACCGCAAGCACGGCGGCCGAGTGGGCCAGGATAGCCGGTTGTGCGTTGTGGGTCAGGGTGAGCTCATCCTCCGGGCCGGTCCACATCAGGCGGGAAAGCGCCGTGCCCAGAGCTTCGTCGATCGCCAGGAAGGTGTCTCGGGCGGCGGGAAACCGCTCGGCCAGGTCCTTACCCATGCCGACCTTCTGTGCTCCCTGGCCGGGGCACATCAGCACGGTCACCACCGGACGACGGTGCTACCCCAGGTGAACCCCGCGCCGAAGGCCACCAGCAGCAGCAGCGATCCGGACTTCACCCGCCCCTCCGTAATGGCCTGGTCCAGCGCCAGCGGAATGGATGCCGACGAGGTGTTGCCGTATCGGTCCACGTTGACCATGACCTTCTCCATGGACATGCCCGCGTGCTTGGCGGTGGCTTCGATGATACGGACGTTCGCCTGGTGGGGTATCAGGAGGTCCACCTCATCGGCGCTGACGCCGGCGCGCTGTAGCGCCTCGTCACAGGCCTCCGACATGGCCAGCACCGCGGCCTTGAACACCTCGCGGCCAGCCATCTTCATGTAATGCGACCGGTCGCATACCACCTTTTCGCTGATGGGATCGGCCGCCCCGCCGCCAGGGCGATACAGGAGCGGGGCCAGCTTGCCGTCGGATTTGAGGAAGGTCGAAAGAATTCCCCGCCCGTTCTGGCCCGAGGCCCGGCGGATGATCGCCGCCCCGGCGCCGTCCCCGAACAGGATTGCCGTTGAGCGATCCTGGAAGTCTGTGATCGTGGAGAGCTTCTCGGCCCCGACCACCAGGACGTTCTCGCTCTGGCCGGAGGCGATCAGCCCTTCAGCCACTGTGGTCGCGAAGACGAAGCCCGGGCAGGCTGCGGAGATGTCGAAGGCGGCGGCCCGGTTGGCGCCCAGCAGCGCCTGGAGATCGCAGGCGGTGGACGGCAGCAGACGGTCCGGCGTCGCGGTGGCAAGCACGATGGCATCGAGGTCTCCCGCGGCCAGCCCGGCCCGCTGCAGGGCCTGCTCGCTCGCTTCCCGGCTCAGCATGGCTACCGACTGCTCGGGTCTCGCTATCCGCCGCTCGCGAATCCCGGTACGCTCGACGATCCATTCGTCGGAGGTGTCCAGCATGGTGGTGAGCTGGGCGTTCGTCAGGACGCCGGGAGGGACCGCAACGCCGATGCTCGCCATTTCCGCGATGGGCCGCCGGGTCATGCCGGCGCGCCGGCTTCACGCTGGGCGAACTCAGCGCCAATGTGCTTGCTCAAATCGGCCTGGACCGATTGCACCGCGACACGGATGGCGTTCTTGATCGCATTGGCGGGGGAAGCGCCGTGGCAGATGATCGAGACCCCCTTCACCCCGAGCAGCGGTGCGCCGCCGTACTCGGAGTAGTCCAGAATGCGGAAGAGCTCCTTCATCTCGGGCCGGCTCAGCATCTCGGGGAGCTGCTGTTTAAGCAGACCCACAAACATACGGCCGACGGATTCATAGAACTTGAGGACCACGTTCCCTACGAACCCGTCGCACACCACCACGTCCACCACCCCGAACTTGTGGTGTCCGGCGACGATGTCACGGCCCTCGATGCTTCCGATGTAGTGGAGCCGCGGACTGCGCTTCAAAAGGCCGTGGGCCTCTCGCGTGATGGCGTTCCCCTTCTCCTCCTCTTCGCCCACGTTCAGGAGACCGACCGTGGGACTGGCGCGGCGAAGCACGTCGCGCATGTAGACGCTGCCGAGGTAGGCGAAGTTCACCAACTCCCGGGCGGAACAATCGACGTTGGCGCCGCCGTCCAGAACCAGCACCGGCTGGTTCAGCGTGGGAAAGAGCGTGGCCACAGTGGCGCGCTCGACGCCGTCGTGCAGCTCGAGAAGAATGGTGGACGCGGCCAGGATAGCGCCGGTATTGCCGGCGGAAACAAAGGCGTCGGAGCGCCCGGCTTTCTGCAGGCCGAGTGCGATGACGATGCTGGATTTGGGTTTTTTGCGGACGGCGGAGAGAGGCTTCTCGGCCATGCCGATCACCTCAGCGGCCTCGTGCAGCTCGATGCGGCTGTGATCCGCATCGGGGTACTTATCCAGCTCGGCCTTGATAACCTCGGGCCGGCCTACCAGCTGCACGATGAACTTGTGAGGCAAGGTACTGAGCGCTTGAACCACCCCGGCGATCTCCGCCTGCGGGGCGGTATCGCCCCCCATAGCGTCCACCGCCACGCGGATCACGCTCAGGCGTCCTCGACCTCGATCTGCTTCTTACCCCGATAGTAGCCACACGAATCGCACACGCGATGCGAGAGCTTGGGGGAGCCGCACCGGGGGCATGCCTGGGGGCGAACACTCGCGGCGGCATCGTGGCCGCGGCGGAGCCGCTTGCGGGACTTCGACATTCGACGCTTAGGAACTGCCATTAGACCCTCGAACAGGTTCGGCGGGCGCGGAACAGGCGCAGGGGCCCGCGTTCAGATCGGCCCCACAGTCGACACAGAGGCCGGCACAGTCTTCCCGACAGAGCAACAAGCGGGTAGGCACCGACAGTGCCAGTTCTTCCCGCGCTACATCGCGGACATCGATGTGCGTGGCGCGCTCCAGCAGGGGATACGCATCCGGATCGTCAGCCGCCTCGGGATCCGTGCTGAAAATCGCAGCCTCGACGTTGATGTCCAGATCGGTCTCGAACTCGGCCAAACAACGCCGGCACTCCGTGTGGAAGACCCCGCGAAACCGGCCCCTCCACAGGTACTCGCCGGAACCGGTAGCCTGCAGCTGACCCGTCACCGAGACCGGCCCTACGAGGTCGAGGTCGAGCCCCGTAAACGCCGGATCGTCTGGCTGAAGCTCACCAACCGTCTTGACGGGACCCCGCTGAAGATCCCGAATATCCACTCTGAGCATAGCCGCTTAAAGTAGCGGCGACAACGAGATAAGACAACTACGACGCTGACCCTTTGCCCCAGAGTTGGGCCAGCTCCGCCTCGGTAAAGAAGAAGGCCACTTCGCGTGTGGCGTTCTCCGGACTATCTGAAGCGTGGATGGCGTTCCGGCCCTTGGATTCGGCGAAGAGCTTTCGAATGGTGCCCGGGGCCGCCTCCGCCGGGTCGGTCGACCCGATGGTGTTTCGCATCTGGGCCACGGCATCATCCCGTTCCAGGGCCATCGGAAGGCAGGGTCCGCTGGTCATGAACTCGACCAATTCCGCGTAGAAGGGACGGCCTGCGTGCACGGCGTAGAATGTCTCGGCCTGCGAACGAGTCAACCGCATCAGCCGCGCGGCCCGAATGGTGAACCCCGCCTTCTGGAGGTGGGCTACGATGGCGCCTGTTTTGCCGCTAGCGACAGCGTCGGGCTTGACGATGCCGAGTGTCAGTGTCGATGCCACGATGTCTCCTGATGGTTTTCGAGCTCAGAGCCGGGACTGAAGCAGCGAGACGACGTCAACCGGACGCCGCATGATGGAGATACCAGCAGCCTCGAACGCGGAAAGCTTTTCCTCAGCCGTTCCGGAGGATCCGGAGATAATCGCGCCCGCGTGCCCCATCCGCCTGCCCTTCGGTGCGGTCTGGCCCGCGATGAACCCCACGACCGGCTTGGTCACCTTCTCCTTCACGAATGCCGCCGCGTTCTGCTCGTCGGTGCCGCCGATCTCACCGATCATGACGATCGCGTCGGTACCTGCGTCCTCCTGAAACGCGCCGAGGCAGTCAATGAAATCGGTGCCGATGATCGGGTCACCGCCGATACCTACGCAGGTGCTCTGGCCGATTCCGTTCCGGGTGAGATGGTTTACCACCTCATAGGTGAGCGTTCCACTGCGCGATACCAGACCCACTCGTCCGGCGCTGCAGATGTTGCCCGGAATGATCCCGACCTTGCTCTCTCCCGGGGTGATCAGGCCGGGGCAGTTCGGGCCAATGAGCCGCGCACCTCGGGATCGCACGAAGGGCATGACGCGGCTCATGTGCAGCACCGGGATGCCCTCCGTGATACAGACGACCAGTGGAACGTCGGCGTCGACCGCCTCGAAGATGGCGCCGGCCGCAGCCATCGGGGGCACATAGATCACGGAGCAGTTGGCCCCGGTGGAGCGGACCGCGTCGGCCACCGTGTTGAAGATGGGCACCCGGTCCTCGAAGCGCTGGCCGCCCTTGCCGGGGGTGACACCCGCGACGACGTTGGTGCCATACTCCAGCATCTGGCGGCTGTGGAATGCGCCCTCGCGTCCGGTGATGCCCTGCACCACCAGCCGGGTGTTCCGGTCGATGAAGACGCTCACGCCGCCTCCCGCGCGAGTCGGACCACCTGTTCCACTGCCTGGTCCATGTCGCTCAGCGCCCGCATTCCCACGGCCTCGAGAATCCGGATGGCCTCGGTCTCGTTGGTGCCGGTGAGCCGGATGACGATGGGAACTTTCACCTTGAACTGACGAGTGGCGGCGACGATGCCGTTGGCGACATCGTCGGTTCGGGTGATTCCGCCGAAGATGTTGAACAGAATGGCTTTCACATTCGGGTCGCTGGTGATGATCTTGAGGGCGCTGATCACCTTCTCCGGATTCGAGCTGCCGCCGATGTCGAGAAAGTTGGCCGGCTCCCCCCCGTAGTATTTCACCAGGTCCATCGTCGCCATGGCCAGGCCGGCGCCGTTCACTACACAGCCGACATTGCCTTCCAGCTTGATAAACGACAGGTTGGCCCGCCGGGCAGCTGCCTCACTCGGCTCCTCCGCGGTATCGTCGCGCAGGAGACCCAGATCCGGCCGCCAGAACAGCTCGTTGTCATCCACCACGATCTTGGCGTCGAGCGCGAGCACCTGCCCTGCCGGAGTAGTCACCAACGGGTTGATTTCCGCCAGCGAGCAGCCGTTTGCTGTAAAGACGGTATACAGCTGGTCCATGATCCGCGCCGCGGCTTTGACCTGGTTGAAGTCCTGGTACAAGGCAAACGCCAGGGTCAGGGCCTGGTGCGGCAGCAAGCCATAGGTTGGATCCACGGGGAGGCGAAGGATCTTGTCGGGGGTCTTCGCGGCGACCTCCTCGATGTCGATACCGCCGGCGGAGCTCACCATGAATACTGGACGCTGGGATTCGCGGTCCATGATGAGTCCCAGGTAGCTCTCTGTGGCGATATCCGCGGCGGGGACGACGAGCACCTTGTGCACCACCAGCCCCTTGATGCTCATGCCCAGGATCTCGGCGGCATGGTCGAGCGCCTCGCCCGGGTTACGAGCCAACTTCACACCGCCGGCCTTTCCCCGCCCTCCCGCGTGCACCTGGGCCTTGATCACGACGGCACTGCCGAGCCGGCGCGCGATCGATTCCGCCTCCGTCGGCGTGGAGGCGACATCTCCGTCCAACACCGGGATTCCGGCAGCCTTGAGCAACGCGCGGGCCTGATACTCGTGCAGATTCACGGCGTCCTCGTAATTGTGGTTCCCGTCTCACCCCGCAGGGCGGCAGGTCCTTCCGATAGTCTGGCGATGATGGCACGGGCGCCTCCGCGCCGAACGAAGCCGACGGCGGCTTCGATCTTCGGCCTCATTCCGCCCGCGTCCAGCGATCCTGCCGCGATCATCTGTTCAGCCTGTTCCACGGTCATTCTGCGGATCGGCCGAGCCCGGGGTGTGCCCCAGCCCTCGAACACGGCGTCTACGTTGGTCAGGATCATCAGGACTTCCGCATCGAGCTGACTGCCAAGGATGGCCGAGACCCGATCCTTATCGACGACCGCGTCGAGCCCTTCGAGGCCCAGGATTGGATCCTGATAAACCGGCGGACCTCCCCCACCTGCAGCGACGACCAGCATGCCGAGGTCAAGCAGCCGTTTGATCACGGGAAACTCGACCACGCCGAGCGGCATCGGGCTGGTGGCCATGCGGCGCCACTGCCCGGCGCCGTCCTTGCCCACCGATCGTCCCGCGTCGCGGATGCGGGCGGCTTCCTGCGGTGTTACAGGGTGACCGATCGGTTTGGTCGGCTCATTCAAGGCTGGATCGTACCGATCGACGAGAGTCTGGGTGATGACGGTGACGACCTCGCGCTCTACCCGCGCGGCTGCGAGGGCGTTCTGAAGGGTCTGCTGGAGCATGTACCCGATCCAGCCGGCCGTCTCCGCCACCAGGACGCCGAGTGGAAGCGGCTGCACCACTTTTCTCGCGGCCTCGTTCCGGACCAGCTCGTCCCCGACCTGGGGACCGTTGCCGTGAACGATGACAATTCGCCACCCTTGCCGCGCCAGTTCGACGATGGGGGCTACGCTCTCGCGGGCATGCCGGAACTGATTCGTAATCGTCGGTGGCTCATCTGACCGCGCCAGCGCGTTACCACCAAGGGCGAGCACCGCCGTGCGTCGGGCGCTGGACGCCGTGTCCCGGGTCAAAAGCCCCCCAACCTACTCCGGGGCTCCAAGGCGAGCAAGCTCAGAACCTCATGGTGTCGAGCGGTAAGCCGAGCACGCTGCGCAGGGTGTTCCAGGCCCGGCCAAACTCGGGCCAGTCGCCCACCTTGAGCGCGGAATCTGCCAGCTCCATCCATCGCCGGGCCTCCTCCAGGCGCCCCGATGGCGCGGTGCCGGGCGGCGCGGGAGCGGTGTTACCCAGGAGATTGCTCCAGGCTTCGGCCAGGGTCCGACCGGCGCCCAGGCGGTCGCGCGCCGCCACCGTCACCCACGCGAGTACGAGCCCCCCGGCGGGGCGCAAGGCGAAGTACGCCTGATATGCCACAGGGCCGCCGGGACCGATGTCCAGCCGAACCGGGCCCGGCTCGAGCTTGCCCCCGTCCTCATTGATGGAATCGGTGAGCGCATCGTAGGAAGGAAAGTTCGACCAGCGGTTCTCCAGGACGCCGCTGATCGGCAGCGTGCTCGCCGAGTCCAACCGAACCAGCCGGAGCTGCATCCGACCCTCGTCCCGGGATCCGATCAGCACTGAGCTGAGACGTCGTTCCCCCGGCGCTTCGAAGGCGAATATGAGCTCCGGCCCCGAGCTGTCCGGACTCCAGCCAATCTGCGGCAACGGCGGCTCCATCGGGGACGGCTTGGGCGACCCACTGAGGCGGCCGGCATTCCATGGAGCGTGCTCCAGCTCCTGCGCCTGGATCCGAAACAGTTCTTCGGGATAGGGTGCGGCCCGCAGGATCAATTCCGGTATTGCCGACCCCGGCTCCACCACCCCGCCGGACAGTCGAGCCCAGGTCTCGGCCAGCGGACCGGCCCCGGGTTGGAGATAAACGCGGACTCCACCGGTTTCGGCATTGACCGTTGCCATGAACGCCGCGCGAACTGAGCCGACCCGACGATTCTTCCAGAACACTCTACCGGTCAATGGGAAGGTGCTCGAAGCCAGGTAACCGTCCAGGAGCCAGATCAGCTGCCCGTTGATGACCCTGGGAGTCGGCGCGCTCCAGTCGGCGAAGGGCGCCAGGCGCGCCAGCCGCTCTTCCGGCGAAAGCCGCCAGTCGATGCGAGTGCCGGGCGGAAGGTTTCCCAGCAACTCACCGGCCTGGAGCGCCCATGCCAGGGCCCCGCGGCGGAACCAGGAGTCGACCGCCACGCCCGGTGCGTTGCTCTGATACAACCGGAAATCGGGTGCCTCGGGCTGAAGCAGATCGGGAGGGAGATCGAGGAGTGAAGTCGGGGCGGTGTGCGAAAGCGTGTCGCTGAGACGGTAGAACAGGGGCTCGCCGCTGCGGCTCATCCGATTGTCGGCGATGGCGGAGACCAGAACCCTCTGACCCGGATCGGAGCGTACGATCAGCCACACCGCCCGCCGCTTTCCCTGGCGCGTGAGCACCGCCGGATCGACCGATACCAGATGCGCCGAATCGGCGGCGTGGGCCCGCGCTACTACAACCGGGTTCCAGAGCGAAGGAACCGCGGGAGGTGTCGGCTGACCGCTCGGCTCCAGCCGATGGTCACGCAGGGCCTCGAGGCCGTAGGCCAGACGCTCGAGTTGCTCGATGGTCGCTGCCTCTACACCACGCGCGGACGTTCGACCGACGACCGCGGGGAGCAGCCAGTGGCCGGCGAGTGATGCTGCTGCCAGCACGATCCATCCGGCCAGGACCAGGGCGTGTCGTCCTCGCTGGGCCCAAATTATCGACAGCACACCGGTGGCTAACGCGACCCCGGCCAGCAGCGGTGAGACCAGCAGACTCGCCCGCCAGGCCGGCTCATCCAGCACAGTCAGTGAACCGGCGATCGCCTCGTAGCGCTCCAGGAGGTACCCCCAGCCCAGCGCAACCGCGAGTGCGGCGAGAAGCCATCCCAGATGAGTCCGGGCGTGATTGTTGATGGCCGGGCGGCGCTCGATCCAGCGGATGGCCCCGACCAGCATGTAGAGTGCGGCGACGCCGGTTAGCGCAAGGAGAACCAGGAGCAGGAAGAAGGCGTGGGCGCCCCGCCAGATGGGAAGCTGCGCCACGTATACACCGACATCCCGGCCCATCAGTGGCTCGGTCACCCCGTAGGAGACGCCGTGCCATGCCAGCGTTGCCTCTCGCCACCAACCCGAGGCCCCCACCCCGATCAGGAGCCCGAGCAGGGCGCCCGTGGCTACCGCGATGGTCAGGAGGGTTCCCGGAGTGAGGGCTTCCCGGAACTCCAGATTGGCCACGTTCCGCCGGACCTGGACCGTGCCCACCGCTCGGTATACCAGCAGCAGATGGCCGATGAACCACGCGGCAGCGATCAGGATGCCGGCGAGATCGAGTATCAGTCTGAGGATGTGCCAGTCGGTGAGATAGGCGCCGGCAGCTGGGGAAAGCTCGGCGGCCCACCACCGGTCGGTGAGCAGAATGGCAGTCCAGCGGCCCACGAACAGCAGGGATACAACCGCGGCAAGGATACCGGTGAGCCGCCGCCCGCGACGGGACAAGCTCTAAACCTCGCTCACGCTCTTCTGTTTCTCGATGAACTCTTCGACCTCGGCCCGGTAGGCGTCGCGTGCGGCTGCGTCGGTGGCTTCAAAGCGCATCACCAGTACCGGCTGGGTATTGGACGCTCTCAGGAGGCCCCAGCCCTTCGGAAAGGTGATGCGCACGCCGTCGATGGTGTTTACCGGATAGTGGAGCGCGAAGTGCACGGCGGCGCGTTCGACCAGCGCGAACTTCTCTTCTTCCGGGCAGTCGACCCGGATCTCGGGTGTGGCAAAGGTGCGGGGCAGATCGGCGAGGTGTGTGGCGAGCCCGAAGGGCTTGCGGCTGACGATCTCAAGCAACCGGGCGGCGCCGAATAGCGCATCGTCGAAGCCAAGATAATCTCCGCCGAAGAACATGTGGCCGCTCATCTCGCCGGCCAATGGCGCTTCAAGCTCCTTCATCTTGGCCTTGATCAGGGAATGTCCGGTCTTCCACATGACGGGATTCGCCCCGGCCTCTCGCAGCGCCGCCGGCAGAACCTCGGAGCATTTCACGTCGAAGATGACCGAGGTACCGGGCCCGAACCGGTGCACGGCGTCGCGGCCAAAGATGACCAGGAGCTGGTCGCCGTAAATGATCTCGCCCGTCTCATCGACCGCTCCGATCCGGTCGGCATCGCCGTCGAAGGCAATGCCCAGCTCCGCACCGGTCCGCCGCACCGCGGCCTGGAGGTCGCGCAGGTTCTCGGGGACGGTGGGATCGGGATGGTGATTGGGAAAGCTTCCGTCGGATTCGCAGAACAGCGGCGTCACTTCGGCGCCCAGGCCGCGCAGGGTAGCTACGGCGATCACGCTGCCCACGCCGTTGCCGCAGTCTACTACGACCGTCACCGGCCGCTCGAGCTTGTGATGGCTGATGATGGCGTCGCGGTAACGCTGCAGCACCGACCCGTCGGAAGCCTCCTTGCCCGAGCCCGAGGTCCAACGCTCGGCCACAATGATTTCCCACAGCCCGAGGATATCGTCCCCGTGAAATGCTTCCCCGGCGAGCACCATCTTGAAGCCATTGAACTCGGGCGGATTATGCGATCCCGTTACCTGCACTCCGCCATCGGTCCGCAACGCCGAGACGGCGAAGTAGAGGGCCGGGGTCGGGAGCATCCCCACGTCGATGGCCGTCCCGCCCGCCTCGGTAATGCCCTGCCGTACGCCCCGGGCCAAGGCGTCCCCGCTGGGGCGGTTGTCCCGCCCTACGGCGATGGTTGGCACCCGGCCCAGCCGCTGAGCGGCCACGGTACCGAATGCGCGCCCCAGTGCCCGCGCGAACTCGGGGGTGAGCTCCTTGTCCACGAGGCCGCGCACATCATACTGCCGGAATATCGACTTGGGGACGTTCATGATCCCTCGACGTTTACCGTGGACTGTTCAGCCGTTGTCCGGTAACCGGAGCCGCGGTCTGCGTCAGCGTAGCGGCGCTGCGACCCGCCAGATCCAACACCCCGCTGGGCCAGAGGCCGAAGAGGACCACGGCCACGACGGACACGGCGACGGCACCCACTGCTGTGGGCCAGAGTCGGGCCGTCTCGTGCGCGTCCTCGCTGGCGGGAGGTTTCATATACATCGCCATGATCACGGGCAGGTAGTAGCCTGCCGAGATGACGCTGGTGACCACGAGTGCGATGGCGAGGATGGTCTGACCCTCAGCGATGACAGCGGACAGGATATACCATTTCCCCATGAAGCCGAACGTACCGGGGAATCCCAGCAGCGAGAGCATGCAGATGCTGAGACCCAGGGCAAGCCAGGGGCGGCGCACGGCCAGCCCGGCAATGTCATCGTAGGTGACGCTCCGTTCTCCATCCCGCCCCAGCGCGGCCAGGAAGCCGAAGCTGGCCAGCGTGGTAACGACGTAGGCCACCAGGTAGAACAGGACCGCTCCGGCTGACATTCGGCTGCCGGGCCACACCGCGGCAAGGAGGTAGCCGGCGTGCGCGATGGAGCTGTATGCCAGCATCCGCTTGATCGTGGGCTGCGCCAGCGCCACCAGGTTGCCACCCACCATGGAAGCAATAGCGATCCAGAAGATCACGGGCCGCCAGAGGTGCTCGGCCGAAGGGAACGCTTCCACCAGGAGTCGCACCAGGGCGACGAACGCCGCCGCCTTCACCCCGGTCGCCATGAAGCCGGTAACCGGGGTCGGCGCGCCGTCATACACGTCCGGAGCCCACATGTGAAACGGCACGGCCGCCACCTTGAAGCCGAAGCCGATCAGCAGCATCCCGAGCCCGAGTCCCGCCATGAGCGAGAGCGGTCCGCCCACCAGCTGGGCGCCGATCAGGGAGAGATTGGTGGTGCCGGTGGCGCCGTAGATGAGCGCGATGCCATAGAGCAGAAACCCCGAGGCGAAGGCGCCGATCAGGAAATACTTCAGCGCCGCCTCCGCGGAGGACGCATTGGTCCGGTTGTATCCGGCCAGGACGTATACCGCGACGGACATGACTTCCAGCCCGAGAAACAGAACGATCAGGTCTTCGGCCCCGCTCAGAAACATCATGCCCGATGTGGCCAGAAGAATGAGCGGGTAGTACTCCGGCGCCAGGAGTCGCTCCCGCTCCAGGTACCCCAACGAGAGCAGGATCGTGCCACCCGCCGAGAGCAGCATGATGGCCAGGGCGGCATACCGAAACGGATCCAGTGCGATCATCTGGGCCAGGCCCAGAGGCTCCACATCGTTGAGCCAGAGCCAGGCGACTCCGGCGGCGCTCACCACGATCCCGGCAAAACTGAGCCAGCCGGCGAGGCGGCTGTCCTCCAGGGTTCCATGCCTCCAGCTGGCCACCAGGAGAACGAGCAGCGTCCAGCCCGTCAGCAGCACTTCCGGCAGCAGCCCGAGCGTGACCCCGATCGGCGTGCTCATATCGAGCTGATTCATGGCCGAGCCTTTCCACCAGCCGGAGCCGCGCCGAGGCTGGCCGCGGTGCCGTCGGCGTGAGGCTGTACCGCATCGACATATCGCCGCGTAGCCGGCTCCATTCGCCGAAGCACCGGACCCGGGAACAGTCCCAGCCAAACAATCCCGATGAGCAGCGGTACCAGCACCGCCAACTCGCGCCGGCTGAGATCTGTCAGATTCTCGTTATCCGGCTTGTCGAGCGGATTAAAGATCATGCGCTGAAGGGCCCACAACAGATAGGCGGCGGCAAAGATGACACCCGTAGTCGCGAGTCCCGTAGCCCAGGGATAGCGTCCGAAGCTCCCCAGCAGCACCAGGAATTCGCCCACGAAGCCGTTCAATCCAGGCAGACCAATCGAGGACAGCGCGACGACCGTGAGCACCAGGCTAAAGATCGGCACCACCCGGGCAATGCCGCCGTACGCATCGATCATGCGGGTATGCCGCCGTTCGTAGATCATACCGATGAGGAGGAACAGCGCCCCGGTCGAGATGCCATGGCTGATCATCACCATCAGCGCGCCCTGGACGCTTATCACCGTGGCGCCCCAAATGCCCAGCATCACGAACCCGAGATGGCTCACGGAGGAATAGGCCACCAGCTTCTTGATGTCGGGCTGCACCATCGCCACCAGCGCGCCGTAGATGATGCCGACCACGGCCAGAGTCACCATGAGGTTGGTAACGAACGGCGAGAACGCGACCTCGGGAAAGAACGGGACGGCAAAGCGGAGGAAACCGTAGGTTCCGATCTTGAGCATCACGGCGGCCAGCAGAACACTGCCGGCGGTGGGTGCCTCGACGTGCGCGTCCGGCAGCCAGGTGTGCAGCGGAAAGATCGGGACCTTGATGGCAAAGGCCAGGGCGAAGGCAGCGAACAACCATGGGGCCTCGGGGCCCAGAGTGCCCGCATTCTCCAGCAGGTGCTCGTAAGAGAACGACAGCGTCCCCGTGGTCGCGGCGATCTTCCAGACCATCACCACAATCGCCACCAGCATCAACAGCGAGCCGGCCATGGTGTAGATGAAGAACTTGATGGCCGCGTAGAGCCGGTTGGCCCCACCCCAGATTCCGATGATGAAGTACATCGGAATCAACATGATCTCGAAGAACACGTAGAAGACAAAGAGATCGAGGGCGATGAAGACCCCGATCAGACCGGTGAGCAGGGTCAGCAGCAAGGCATAAAAGGCGCGCTCCTTCCGCTCCACCTGACGCCAGCTGGCGAGGACGCTGAGCGGCATGATCGCGGTGGTCAGGAGCACCATGAACAGCGATATACCATCGATGCCGACCCGGTAGCTGATCCCCCAACGTGGAATCCACGGGGCGCTGGAGACCAGCTGCAAGCCGCCATCGGTGCTGTCGACTGCCCACCACAGACCCACGGAGAGGAGGAACACCAGTGAGGTGACCGCCAGCGCCATCCGCTTGGCGCTCCGCTCGTCTCCCAGCAGCACCGGCACCACGCCCGCGAGTGGCAGCAGGATGAGCGCGTGAAGGATCCACCGGTCGAAGTAGATGGAGTCGAGCAGCTCACTCATGGACAGCTACCTCACCATGGCGTGGAGGATCCAGAGCGCTCCAACCAGGAAGAGCACCACGTACACCCCCACCTGACCCGTCTGGAGCCGGCTTCCCAGCCATCCTAAGCCGCGGGAGAACTTGGCTGTTCCATTCACTGCCGCTCCATCCACCACGCCCTGGTCCACCCCGCGCCACAGAATGACGCGGGAGACCCAGATGAGCGGCCGGACGATCACAGCATCGTACAGCTCGTCCACGTAGTACTTGCGGTAGAGCACCCTGGCAAACCCGCTATCCGGGGGTGACTCGGCGGCAGAGAGCTGGGGCCCGCGCATCGTGAGCCACCACCCCAACACAAGACCGACGGCTCCGATGACCACCGCGGAACCGATCAGGACAAACTCAGTAGTACCGTGAGGCATCTCGAGACCGAAGGTGCGAGCGGCCGGAGCCATGACAGGCTCGAGCCAGTGCTCCATCGCTCCGCCACCGCCCAGGAAGCGGGGCAGGTTGAGCAACCCGCCGAGAGCACTGAACACACCAAGCACCACCAGCGGGCCCGTCATGATCAGGGGGGCGTCGTGCAGGTGCGCCCGTTCCCGCTCGCCGGTCCGATTCTCTCCCAGGAAGGTCTTGGCCATCAGCCGGGCCATGTAGAACGAGGTCAGGAGCGCAGCGACCACGCTCATGGCGTAGAAGACGTAGTAGATCGGGATCGTCTCGCCTCGGGCATAGGCCGCGGCCAGGATCTCGTCTTTGGAGAAGAAGCCGGCAAAGGGTGGTATGCCGGCAATCGCGAGGGTGGCGATCAGCATCAGCCAGAAGGTGACCGGCATATGCTGCTTGAGGCCACCCATGTTGCGCATGTCCTGCGGGTCAGCATGTGAGTGGGTGGCGTGATACGCGTGATGCATGGCGTAGATCACGCTTCCGGCGCCAAGAAACAGCAGGGCCTTGAAGAAAGCATGGGCGACGAGGTGGAACATGCCGGCCGTGTAGGCGCCGGTGCCCACAGCCACGAACATGAAGCCCAGCTGGGACACAGTGGAGTAGGCCAGAACCTTTTTAATGTCGTACTGGCGCAGGCCGATAGTGGCGGCAAAGAGGGCCGTGAGCGCTCCGATGCCCGCCACGATGGTGCTGGAGAGCGGTGCCAGCCCAAATAACACGTTGGTCCGGGCCACGAGATAGACGCCGGCCGTCACCATCGTGGCCGCGTGGATCAGGGCGGAGACCGGAGTGGGCCCGGCCATGGCATCAGGGAGCCAGGTGTAGAGCGGGATCTGCGCCGACTTGCCGGTACAGCCGAGAAACAGGAACAAGGTGATGGCCGTGACCAGCCCGCCACCGGCCGCCAGCACCGCCGGAGCACGCTCCACCAGGCCGGTGAATGTCAGAGTGCCGAGATGATGCCAGATGAGGAACATGGCGACCATGAATCCAAAGTCGCCGATGCGGTTCACGATGAAGGCCTTCTTCCCGGCGTCGGCGTTCACCTTGTCGTTGAACCAGAACCCGATCAGCAGGTAGGAGCAGAGCCCCACCCCTTCCCACCCGATGAACATGACCGGGAAGCTCGATCCCAGTACCAGCACCAGCATGAACACCACGAAGAGGTTGAGGTACGCGAAGTAGCGCGCATACCCCGGGTCTTCCTTCATATAGCCGATGCTGAACAGGTGGATCAGGCTGCCGACCCCCGTGACGACGAGCAGCATCACGGCAGACAACTGGTCCACCTGGAATGCGAGGTCCAGCTGCAGCGGGCCCACGGGCAGCCAGCGCCAGAGGCTCACGATAATGGGGGCGTGCGGCGGGTGGAGCCGCAGCTCGACAAACATCGCGAGAGCCACCACGAACGCGCTGAGCAGAACTCCTGCCCCGACGACGCTGACCAGATTCTTGGCCCCGGGCTTTCGGAGGGCGATGGCGCCGTTGACCAGGAAGCCCAGGAGTGGGAAGGCGACGGTGAGCCAGACCCAGTGAGAGATCATCGTCAGCCGCGCAGGAGGTTGATGTTGCGAAGATCCACTGACTGCTTATGGCGGAAGATGCCGATGATGATGGCGAGACCGACCGCCGCCTCTGCGGCCGCCACGGTCATGACGAAGAACACCATGACGTAGCCGCTGGCGCCGTGCAGCTGGGCCAGCGCCACGAAGCTCAGGTTCACGGCATTGAGCATCAGCTCGATGCACATGAAGAGGACGATGGCGTTGCGGCGGAGCAGCACGCCCGCCACGCCGAGACTGAAGAGAATGGCCGAGAGCGCGAGTGCGGGTCCGAGCAGCATCAGACGTTCCGCTTGGCGAGGACTACGGCGCCGACAATCGCCGCAAGCAGCAGGATCGAGGTGATCTCGAAAGGAACGAGGTAGATCTGAAACAGCGGGGCGGCCACCGCCCCGACCACCCCGCGCGAAGCGCCTTCCTGCTGGGTAACCTGTCCCGCAACGAACACCGTCGCCGGATCGGTGAAGGTGGGCCACTGCGACAGTTCGTTGGCCAGCCGGCGCGGGGTGTAACGGGTCAGCGCCAGCAGCTCGATCGCCAGGAGCCCGACGATGACCAGCGTGGCGGCCACAGTAGACGGTCCCCGCAGGTCGGAGTCCGCGTGCCCGAGGTTCAGCAGCATGATGACGAAAAGAAAGAGCACCATGATGGCCCCGGCGTACACCAGCACCTGAATGGCGGCGATGAATTGCGCGTTCAGAAGAACATAGATGGCCGCTAGCGAGAACATGGTGGAGACCAGCCAGAGCGCCGAAGCCATCGGGCTTCGCTGCAGGATGCAGAGCGCGGCCGACAACACCGCGATGGCGGCAAAGATGTAGAACACCACCTCGGTCATCTATTCACCCCGGGGATCGGTGGGGTCCCACAGCGTGGAGACCGCGTGGGTCTGGGACGAGAGGCGCTCGAGGTCGTACACGAACCGGTCCCGGCTATACTCCGCGTTTTCGTAGTGCACGCCGACGTGAATGGCCTCCTCGGGGCAGACTTCCTGGCAATATCCGCAGAAGACGCACCGGAATTCATCGATTTCGTAGATGAGCGGGTAGCGGTCGCCCCGCTCGTCCTCGCCCGGCACCAGCTTGATGCAGTTGGCGGGGCAGATCTGGGGACAGAGCCCGCACGCTACACACTTGGAACGGCCCTGCTCGTCGGTCAGCATCCGGTGGGTGCCACGCCAGCGCTGCGAAATGCTCCACTGCCCCATGCCGTGCTCGCTATCGGTGCTCTTCTCCTCCGGGTACTGCATCGTCACCTTCTTCTCGAACATGTGCTTGAAGGTGAGGGCCATTCCCTTGAGCGTGGCGCGCACGTAGCTCACCTCGCGCTCGGGACGCTTCAGAACCTTTACACCGATCGCCATTAGGAGGTCACCGGAGCGCGCCGTGCACGCGCATTGAGAGAATGCCGCTGCCGCGCGGAGCCTCTGATAAAGATGCCGCTGTCGAGCAGCCCGAAGACGAGCACCGCGATGACCAGGCTCAAGCCGAACAGCACCAGCCCTTCGTAAATCGGGTCGGTGATGCCGAGCAGCCGCCGGATGACGTAGATAGCCACGCAGACCACCATGATGTAGGCCAGCGCCAGCGGCATCAGCACCTTCCAGCCGAGCGCCATCAGCTGGTCGTAGCGGAAGCGCGGCAGGGTCCACCGGATCCACATGACGAAGAAGATCCAGAACATCACCTTCAGGAAGAAGAACCCCGAGGTCGCGATGGTCTGCAGCGTCCCGCCGGCCTCATCCCAATGGGTGAAGGGGATATCCCAGCCACCAAAGAACAGGGTCGTCACCATGGCGCACACGGTCACCACGTTGGAGTACTCGGCGATGAAGAAAAAGGAGAACTTCATCGCGCTGTACTCGGTGTGATATCCCGCTATCAGCTCCGACTCGGCTTCCGGCATGTCGAACGGAAGGCGATTGGTCTCGGCGAACCCTGCGATGAGGAAAATGAAGAAGGAGAGGAACAGCGGCAGTACGTACCAGAGACCGAGCTGCTGGTCGCGGACGATCTCCGACAGGCTCACGCTGCCCGACAAGAGCAGCACTGGAATGAGACTGAGGCCCATGGCCACTTCATAGGAGACCATCTGGGCGCTGGCGCGAAGGCCGCCGAGCAGTGCGTACTTGCTGTTGGACGACCAGCCCGCCAGAGCGATCCCGTATACGCCCATCGAGCTGATGGCCAGCACAAAGAGGAAGCCGATCGGCAGGTCGGCTACAACCATCGGCATGAGGCCATGGTGCACGAAGCGTCCGAGGGGGCCCAGCCTGAAGTCGAAGTCCACCGGCAGCGGGGCGCCGAACGGAATCACGGCGAAGAGAAGCAGGGCCGGGATGAACGAGATGGCCGGCGCCAGCAGGAACAGGCCCCGATTCGCGAGCGCGGGGAAGGTCTCTTCCTTGAGGATATTCTTGAGGCCGTCCGCGGCGGGCTGGAGCAGCCCCGCCGGTCCCACCCGGTTGGGACCGCGCCGGTTCTGCATCCAGGCGCTCACCTTCCGCTCCATCAGCGTCAGGAGGGCCACGCCCACCATGGTCACCGTGAAAACCGCCAGCATCTTGATGACGCTAAGCAGCAGGAAGCCCTTCATCTCCGGTGTCACAGGACCCCCGTGCGGGATCCGTAAACGGCGCCGCTGGCGGCTACCGGCTCCGTCAGCACCCGGCCGGTAAATCCCATGTCGTCGTAGCTGGTGGTAGCGAACACCGGCCACCTTTCACCCAGCAGCTCGAACGCCTCGGCGGCAGTGGCCGGTGCGGCCGCGCTGGGACCCGGGCCGGCGAGGACTTCGCCGGCAACCCACCATGCCGGCCGAGCCATGCCGGGCTGGGACTTGGCCTGGGTGTAGCGCTGGATCCGGCGGTCGCGGTTCACGTAGGTCCCGTTCTCTTCCGCCATGGTGGTGACCGGCAGGATCAACTCGGCATTGCGGAGGCCCTCGGGAAGAATGGTTCCCATGACCACCACGCTGGCCGGCGACCGTCCGATCAGGTCCAGGTCGGAGACCGAGAGCTCGGCATCCAGCACGATCACCAGACCGGCGCTGGCCAGCTCCAGCAATCCCGCGGCCCAGTCCTGTCCGTACCCCACCAGAGCCGCCCCGACCACGTTGGGCGCCCGTTCGGCCCGAAGCGCCAGGTTCGGCACTCCCGCCAGCGGCGCCTCCTCGCCGACCGGGACCTGCACCACCGCCGCCACGGTGATCCGGTCGAGCATCCGCCGTACGAGGCCCAGCGACTCCGTCGAAGCTCGCCCCGTCGCCAGGATGACCGCCGAGCCGGAGGTCCCGCGCACGAGCTGTCCCAGACGGTCGAGCGCGGTATCCCAATCCGTGGCCACATGCCGGCCGCCCTCGCGTACCAGGGGCGCTTCGATGCGATCGCCCCGGTTCAGCCAGCGGTAGTTCATCCGCCCATAGTCACACATGAAGTGGCGGTTCACCTCCAGATTGGGCCGGGGCCGGAACCGGACCACATTTTCGTCGCGGGTATCGATGCTGATGTTGCACCCCTGGGTACAGCCGGGACAGACACTGGCAGTCTTGTCCAGGTCCCAGGCGCGGGCCTTGTGGAGGAAGTCCTTGGAGATGAGCGACCCCACCGGACACAGGTCCACGACGTTGCCGGCCCAGGGATGGTCCAGCAGCTGCTCAGGTGAGATGCCGATGTAGGCCCGATCGCCTCGCTCCGAGACGTTGAGCACCGGTTCTTCCGCCACATCCTCCATGAATCGCACGCACCGGGTGCACAGGATACATCGGTTCGGAACGTAGAGGACGTCGGGACCAAAGTCCTCGACCGGGCTGTACCGTTTGGCATACTCGGCGTAGCGGGTGCCCGCGCGACCTTCCTGGAATACGTAATCCTGGAGCTCGCACTCCCCCGCCTGATCGCAGATGGGGCAGTCGAGGGGGTGATTGATGAGCAACAGCTCGAGCACGCCCTCGCGTGCCTTCTTGGCCTTGTCGCTTTCTACGTGCACCACCTGGCCCTCCGCCACGGCGGTAACACACGCCGGCATCAGCTTGGGCGCCTTCTCCACCTCGACCAGGCACATGCGGCATACGGCAGGTGACGGCAGGGACGGATGGTAGCAGTAATGCGGCACCAGGATGCCGGCCTGCTTGGCGGCCTCGATGATGGTCGTCCCTTTGGGGACGCTCACCTGCGCGCCGTCAATTGTTACGGTGACGAGTTCGTCAGTCATTACACTCTCAGCTTGAGGGCTATTGGCTATCGGCTATGGGCCGTGGGTCGAACCGGAATAGCCCATAGCCACTAGCCCAATAGCCAATGGCCAGTTACACCGCGGCCAACGCGGGCTCGCGCGCACCCTGAATGTACGCCTCGAACTCCTGCCGGAATTTCTGAATCCCGCTCACGATCGGGGCGGCGCAGGAATCACTGAGCACGCAGATGGTCTTGCCCGTCATGTTGTCCGAGAGATCGAGGAGCAGCTGGAAGTGCTCCTGCTTGCCCTTCCCGGCCAGGATCCGCTCCAGAATTCGGGTGCTCCAGGCTGTCCCTTCGCGGCACTGGGTGCACTGGGCACACGACTCGTGCGCATAGAACCGGGCCAGCCGCCAGATCTGGTACACCATGTCGGTGGTGTCGTCCATGACGATCATGCCGGCCGAGCCGAGCATCGAGCCCTTGGCCACCACGCCCTCGTAATCGAGGAGACAGTCCTCCGCTTCCGCAGCGCTCATGATCGGCACGGAGGAGCCACCAGGGATCACGGCCTTCAGTGTGCGCCCCGGCCGCATGCCGCCGCACATTTCGTAGATGAGCTCCTTCATCGGCGTGCCCATCGTCACTTCGTAGTTCCCCGGCCGCTGGATGTGGCCGCACACGGAGATCAGCTTGGTGCCGGTGCTCTTGGGATTGTTGAGCGACAAGCCCTTGTACCATTCGCCGCCCCGCGTGACGATGTGCGGGACCGCTGCCAGTGTTTCCACGTTGTTGATCGTGGTGGGCATGCCGAACAGCCCCGCCTGCGCCGGGTAGGGCGGCTTGATCCGGGGATTCCCGCGCTTCCCCTCTAGCGAGTTCAGCATGGCGGTCTCTTCGCCGCAGATATACGCCCCCGCTCCGCGGTGCAGAATCACCTCGATCCGCTTGCCGCTGCCGAACACATTGTTCCCCAGGGCGCCCCGAGCGGTGGCCTCTTCGACGGCCCGGTCCATGATCTTGTAGGGGTCGGTGAATTCGCCGCGGACATAGATGTAGCAGCGCTCGGCCCCGATGGCGTACGAGGCAATGGCGCACCCCTCCAGCAGCTGGTGAGGCGTCCACCGCATGATCTCGCGGTCCTTGAAGGTGCCGGGCTCCGATTCATCGGCATTGCAGACCAGGTAGTGAGGCCGCCCATCCGCCTTGGGCATCAGCGACCACTTGAGACCGGTGGGGAACCCTGCCCCACCCCTCCCTCGGAGGCCGGAGGTCTTGATCTCCTCGACCACGGCCTCAGGCGTCATGCCCAGCACCTTCTTCAGCCCTTCGTAGCCGCCCCGCTTGACCCACCCGTCGTAGGTGCGAGCCTCGGGGTCGCCGAAGTGCTTGGACAGAACAGGATTCTCCTTCGGATGGCTGGGATGGGGGTAGCCCATTACTTGTACCTCTGGAGGATGCCGGGGACCTTCTCGGGTGTGACACTCTCGATGAAGTCGTCGCCAATCATGATGGGCGTGGCAAAGCCGCACGCGCCGAGACATTCGACCTCGATGACCGTGAACCTCCCGTCCGGGCTGGTGGCGCCCAGCTCTCCGCAGCCGGTCTCGCGCAGCAGGGCCCGGGTCACATCCTCGGCGCCGCAGATGTTGCAGGGCGAGGTGGTACACACCTGGATGAAGTGGCGGCCCACCGGGTGGGTGTGGTACATGGTGTAGAACGTCACCACGCCCTTGACGTATGCGGGCGTGAGATCGAGGACCTGGGCTACCTCACCGATGGCGGGCTCCGAGATCCACCCGCGTGCTTCCTGCACCAGCCACAGCGCCGGCAGGAGGCAGGCCTGTTTTGTGGGATACTTGCTGAAGAGCCACTCGAGCCGGGCCAGCCGTTCCCCCTTGAACACCGGCTCGTAGGGCGCCGTCTCGGTGCCATGGCCTCCATGGGCCGATCCATGCTCCGGCACACCGCGGTGGGCCCCTTCGGAAACCGAGGCGGGTCGATCCTGCCCCCCTGCCCCGCTGCCCCGCTGCCCAACACTCATCGGTCCACCTCTCCCATGACGATGTCCACGCTGGCGTTGATGGCGATGACGTCGGAGAGCAAGGAGCCCTCACACATCGTCGGGAGGCTGGCGAGGTTGATGAAGGAGGGAGGCCGGATTCTCCAGCGCACCGGCTTGCTGGTGCCGTCGGAGACCATGTAATACCCGAGCTCGCCTTTGGGGTTCTCCACTCCCATGTACACCTCGCCGGCCGGAGGCTTGACACCCTCCATGACCTGCTTGAAGTGAAAGATCATCGCCTCCATGTCGCTCATGGCGCGGGACTTTGGCGGCAGGACCACGCGCGGATCGGAGACGTTGATCGGGGCGCCCTGCAGTCCGCTCAACCGGTCCAGCGCCTGCTCCAGGATTCGGTTCGACTGGGTCATCTCCTCCAGCCGCACCCGGTAGCGGTCGTAGATGTCGCCGTACTCGCCCACGGGCACGTCGAAGTCGTAGGTCTCGTAATCCAGGTAGGGCCGATCCTTGCGCACGTCGTAGTCGACCCCACTGGCGCGCAGCATGGGACCCGACAGCGAGTAGTTGATCGCTTCCTCCGCGGTCAGCGCGCCAACACCCTGGGTCCGCCCGATCCAAATGGCGTTCCGGGTGAACATGGTGTCGACTTCCTTCAGCGTCTTGGGAAAGGTGTTGGTGAACTCCCGAAGACCGGCCTCCCACCCGTCAGGGATATCGGCCATCAGCCCTCCCACCCGCGTCAGGCTGGTGGTGAGGCGGGCACCGGTCCAGGCCTCCTGAAGATTGTAGATGCGCTCCCGTTCCTGGAACGACCAGAGAAACGGAGTAAACGCCCCCAGATCGATGCCGGTGGTGCCCAGCCAGACGAGATGGGAGATGATCCGGCTCATTTCGCAGGCGATGACCCGCAGCACCTTACAGCGCTCGGTGAGCTCCAGCCCCATCAACGCCTCGACCGCCAGCGCCAGAGCGACATTGTTGGCCATGGGCGACAGGTAATCGGTGCGGTCGGTGAGCGGGATGATCTGGTTGTACTGCCGGTACTCACCCAGCTTTTCAAAGCCGGAATGCAGGTAGCCGATGTGCGGGATGCAGCGCTTGACGGTTTCGCCTTCGAGCTCCAGCACCAGGCGGAGCACGCCGTGCGTGGCCGGATGCTGAGGACCGATGTTGACCAGCATGTGCTCGGCACCGAGGTCTTCCCGGTAGCCGCCGTTCTCATCCGCGATGCCCAGAGGGACCCGGACCGGCGTGCCGGCCGCATCCACCCCTGGGGTCGCCAGGGCCATCTCGACTGTACGAAGGGTCATTTCAAGAATCCTCGCTCACCCCGGGCCAGCCGCTCCTGCATGTCCGGAGGGAGCTCACCGTAGGCTTCGGCCAGCGACAGCTCTTCCAGCGAATAGTGGGCTTCAGGATTGGCGGCAAGCGCCTGACGGGTCTGCTCCGCCCGGCTGAAATGACCGCGCAGCGGAAAGTCTTTCCGCAGGGGATACCCTTCGGCGTAGGTCTCCCACATCAGGATGCGACGGAGATCGGGATGCCCGCTGAACGTTATGCCGAACATGTCGAACACCTCGCGCTCCAACCAGTCCGCGCCCCGCCAGAGATCGTACACGGAGCGAACCTCGAGCGCCGCGCGCTTGTCGAGGGCCACCTTGATACGCAGATCGGCTTTCCGGCCCAGCGATCGGAGCTGGTACACGACCTCCAGCGGACGCTCCGGATCGCGATAGTCCACCGCGGTCACATCGGTGAGGTAGTTGTACTCCTGACCAGGCGCGTCCTTGAGCCACGCGAGAATGTCGTGCGAGCGGTCCCGCTGCACGTACACGATCGTCTGCCCGCTGGATACCAGGTGGCGGTCGACGGCCGAGCCGAACTGGGAGCGGAGGGCGGCGACGGATGGCGAGGGCGCGGTCATCGGAACGACTCGATCCTTCGGTCGTTCCACTCCCTCAGGATGACAGGCGCGGAAGGGGCAGGCATCAGCTTGATCGGGTTTGCTGAACCGAGTTCCCGAAAGGTTCGCTCAGTTCGTCCACCCGTTCAGGCCGCAGGAAGAGCCCCGAGGGACCGACCAGCTTCTCCTCCCGCAACATGTCATCGGCGATCGTCTCACCCCGGATCTTCTTCTGGAGGAGCAGAATCCCGTACATCAGCCCTTCCGGCCGCGGCGGACACCCCGGTACGTAAACGTCCACCGGTATGATGGTGTCGATGCCCTGCACCATCGAGTAGTTGTCGAAGATACCGCCGGTGGAGGCACAGGCTCCCATGGAGATCGACCACTTGGGCTGAGGCATCTGATCCCAGATCCGGCGGATCACCGGGGCCAGCTTAAACGGAAGACGGCCGGCGCAAATCAGGACGTCAGCCTGACGCGGGGAGAAGCTCATGCGTTCCATACCGAACCGGGCCAGGTCGAAGCGGCTGGCCGCCGTGGCCATGAATTCGATGGCGCAGCAGGCGGTCCCGAACGGCATGGGCCACAGGGAGTTCGAGCGGGCCCAGTTGGTGAGAAAGTCGAGCCGGGTGGTCACCCAGTTAGGTGAGACGGCCGCAACGCTGGTGACCTCGTCATCGGGGCTGCCGGCGGCGGGATTGGTCAATCCCATTGCAAGGCTCCACGCTTCCAGATATAGACGTATCCCACCGCGAGGATGAGAATAAAGACGAACATCTCGACGATCAGGAATCCGGAGATCTCGGTGAGCTGGTTGAAGGCGACGGCCCAGGGGATCATGAACACGGTTTCGATGTCGAAGACGATGAACAGCATGGCCACCAGGTAGAACTTGATCGAAAAGCGCTCTCGAGCGTCCCCCAGCACGGGCATGCCGGACTCATAGGGCGCGATTTTGGTGGGGGTCCGGCGATAGGTGGAAAAAATATGGGAGACGCCCAGCATCATTATCGCGTTGGCGACAACGAACACGATCAGCAGCAGGAGCGGCACATAAGGCTGAAGCGTCACGGTTGACTATCCGCTTTAGTGAAATTTTTCACTTAGAGGCTGAAATTAACTGCATTCAGGATACGATTCAACAAGGGAGTCTCTCGAAACCACGCGAGATCATTCTGACGGCGGTGAGGCCGGTCTGAGGGTTTGGTGGCACACCAAGGTAGGCTACGATGGAGTACGGGAATTCCGAGATCCAGCGGCTGATGCTCAGATAATGGCAGCAATGAGTACTTGACCTGAAAACCTTGTTCAGGAAGGAATCTCTCGGCACACGCGTGACTGGGTGCTCCAGTCAAGCTCAGTCGATGTCTTCTCCGGACAGCCTTCATACCTTCGATACATCACCTCGGAGTTCGAAACGCTCTTTCCCCACTGCGCAACCGTCTCCCCGAGATCTTTCAGCATTTTCCGGCCATCTACGCCTGTCACTACGTCGACTCGGCGACCTTCACCAACATAGGCTTCCTGCGCTAGAGAAATGCAAGCACGGATTGGACTAACCCGTGAGACGACTGCGCTATGCTGAGGTAGTGCGGACCGTTCCAGCGGAGTAAGTTGGATTGATGCACCCGCTCGACGTGGACCCCCAAGAATGACTAGCCGGGCGACGCGTCCATCCGCCCCGGACCCGGAAACGGGTGGTCGAAGCTTTTCAGCCGCTCTCATCAATGGATTGATTGCCTCTGCCGTCCTATTGGCACTGCTGCCGATCCCCGTAACGGCGCTTCGGCTCCTGCCCGTTTACCAGGTCCACGCGCATTTTCTGATTTTTTACACCCCTCTCGTGTGCCTGCTGGCCTTGGCTTATTTGTTATACGTTCGGGACACTCTCGGCAGGTGGATGTTCGCGACTATCCTGAACCCCCTGCCTGACTTCGACCCGTACTCTGGCCCGAGTGCACGAGGAAGGCTCCTGCGTATCTTCCGAGCACTCAGGATCAGCCTGCTCGCAATATTACCTGTGGCCCTCGTGGCCCTATCCTTCTACTGCTTTACCCGCTACACCGCTCGCTTTACGGCGTCAGTGGAAATCGCTGCGACGTTGGCTCAATCGCCAAGCATTCCACAGCCACTCGCCCCCAACGACTCAGTTCCACCGCAGAAGTCCCGGGGAAAGACGCGAGCTGGAGCCGCCAGGAAAATCTCTCCGGACACGGCTAGGGTGGTGGACTCGGTCGCTCTTCGTCGGGAGGTGCTCCAGACCGCGAGGATCGACAGGATCCCTCTTTTTACTGAGCTCACTACCTGGTACATCGGCATTTTTGCGACTGCAGTAGTGGCGGTGCTCCTCATGGCACTCAAGGAAAACGCCAAGGTGGCTATGGGCCTGTCGGAGCAGGACATCATACTTGGCCCGCCGGGCAACGTGGCCGCGGAGGAGTACCAGTAGCTACAACCAAAGCACACGGGTAGGTCCGGAGCAGCTCGCGTAGAAGCGCGAGCTTCGCACCTTGCCGTTTAGGAGCTCTGATGTTTCCAGGTTTCTACGAAAAGGGCTTGTTCTTGACGGCACTAACGTTGTTGGCGGCGTGCAGTGATTTTTCCTTGCGACGGAGTACTGACGGCGCCCTGGCCGATACCACTAAGCCGCCGCAGAGACGTTCTCCCGAGCGCAGGAGTGCGCCGGATCCGAACGCCGCGGAAGTTGATGCCAAAAGTTTCGCCGAAATCCGGGGGACCCTCCGGCGGTTAGTGGCTGCGGAGGAGACGTTCTTCGCGGAGAACGGCACATATACCGAGGAGTTATCAGTTATCCGGGCTACCACCGGCAAGAACGTTGAGATACGGTTTCTGTGGTTGTCTCGGGATGGCTGGGCGGCGAGCGGGACCCACACTGCCCTGCCGGACAAGGACTGCGTCATCTTCGTTGGCAAGGCTAAGGCGCCGCCTACCACACTGAAATACGTGCGGGCCGGCAGGCTAGGTGTGCCGGTGTGTGACGACCGATCCGCTCCCCCAAAGGCCGTGGCTGCTGCGCCGCGGCCCGCTGCTCCTTCCCCGTCGCCGCCCGATACTGCCAACGCTCTGGATCTCCTGGACCCGCGAGTCGTCATGAAGGTCGATCTCCGGAACCTGGCGCACTCGCAGGAGACCTACCATGCCATGCAGGGGTTCTATGCCCGGCGGACCCCAACTCTGGCGCTACAATATCTCTGGCACCGGGACGTCAGAGTGGACATTCTGGAGGCCGATGCTCAATCCTGGGCGGCCCGGGCCAGGCATGCTAGGCACCCGGGCAAGAGCTGCGTGATCTGGTTCGGGGACGTGTCTCAGCGGCCCAGGACCGATGCGCAGCGCAAGGCGGCGGATCGATCGGGAGTCCCCGTATGTGATGACTAGCCATTGCCTGACTCCCCTTCCCTGGCCATCAAACTTTCCCCTCCTGTACCGATACTTGTAGTCAGGGCGCACACCGGCGCCCCCCGCAAACACATGCATGACTGATCGGCAGGATCGCACCCCTCCCTGTGAGGGTCGCGACAAAGGCAAACCCGTCGAAAGGCGGGGACGCAAAGCCACGAGGCTAAAGCCCGCTGCGCACTGATGCGCGGGGTCACGCCAGTCGGGTTGCCGAACGAACCGAAGGAGGGGTTTATGCTGCCCACCCCATGGAGCCTCGGCTTTGTGCTGGCCACGATTCTGGGTGCGATGCTCGTGCCCGGCTGAGCTCTCCTTAGTTCAGCTCGAGTACGATTCCGGACCAGTACATCATGGTGTTTAATTCCAGTCTGCCTGATCAGGGGCTGAGCCTCGTGCCCTTGTTGCCCAGCACGGTGGATCTATCCGGTTTACCTACATCTCCGCACGCGTAGATTCTCGATACCGAGATCCGGACTACTCACGTGGAGCTCGGAGGAAAGGGGAGTGGTGGCTTTACCGCTATGAACGAGGGCGATGGCACGAACGACTGAAGGGACATGGAGCTTCGAAGGGTGGTAACGCGGTGAATGGAAGGGGAGCAGAAAGCCGATGAAAAAGGAGTGAGTGCAATAGCGAGGCACCGCAACATCGTAGCGTTCGTAGCCGGCTCGGTCGCCTACGTCCTCATCCTTTTTCGTTTTCTGTCCTACTCGGAACGCAACAAGCTGCCGGGTGACGTGTACCTGACCTTTGCCGCCGTAGCGCTGGTGATTGGCTTTGTTGTAACCCTGGGCGCGACCACGAGGCGATACCGGACGGCGGGCTTCGTGTTGCTGGGCGTCTGCCTCGCCCATGTGCTCGTAATCGTTGCCGACTACCAGCAAGACCCAACGAGTCACAATCTCATGCCGTTTGAATTTGCTATCCTCGGCGCCATCGCTGCTCCGGCCTATGCCGGAGCTGGCATTGCCCACCTTCTAGACTACATCAGAAAAGGATAGCCCCTCTCTGACGACTCTAAGCGTCCCGAAGAAACGCCGGATCTTAAGACGTACTATGCAAGCTCTCCAATTGTGGTTATCATGCAATCCCCCCTGACTCAGAACCCTGCAGATCATAGTGGCGCCCCTGGTGCAGCAGCTGCTGCGCTTTGAGGATGGTCTCCCAGGAGCCCACATGAAGGGGGCTACGTGGAAAGCAACCGGCGCGGAACTACGCTGGCATTGATGGGGGTCTTGCTGCTTCCGTTGATGGTTCTTGCATCCTTGTTTGCGGATCTAGGCAGAGTCTATGTGTTCCGGGCTGAGATGCAGCTGGCAGCTGACGCAGCGGCGTTAGCGGGTGGTAGTGGTCTTATTGACGGTGATGAGGGCGGTGAACTCGTGATTGCAAGGATTAACCAATATGTAGATCGCAACCGGATCGGGGGCCAGCACGCTCAGGTGGATTCAATCGTAATCGACCACGACGCAGGCAGTCTGCACGTTGTGCTCGGGTACGAGACTAACGCGCTAATGTTAGTTGGGGCCGGAATACGGCTGCGGGCCAGAGCGGGAGCCCTGGTCACCGAGGATGTGGCGGCGGTCGCCGGGGAGAGTACTCCAGCAGGGGCGAAGAGGCTTCGCCTTCAGTAGAGAAGCTTCGCGGAATAAACGACAGCGCTGAAAAGACATTGCGGTGTAGAGGAAACATCGAAAGAGCGGTCTTGCCGTCTAAAGTCCAAGGGGTTAGCGGGGACGATCAGGTCCAATCGCCGGACAAGCGCGATTCCCGACCTGGCGTACCTGCGGCAGCAGGCTCAGCTGATCGGCCGCAGCCCGTAGCCGGTATTCATCGCCCTTGGCGGGTACTCGCAGGTAGAACGTCCCCGGCTCCGGGGAGCCTACCACCTTTCCTCTGACCGTGGCGAACGCCGTGGCACGTTCCTCCGCCGTCGCATCAGGTGCAAAGACTACAACGAGCAGGTCACGGGCGATGGTCCTTGGCCCAGCCGCTCCACTACACGCCACATCTAGAATGCTGTCCCTAGGCCCCTTGACCCGGGCCACGGTGTCGGCCTTCATAGGGGCGGGGTTGCTCGGGGGGCGAAGCGTATCCGACTTGATCTTGGCGGTATCGGCTGTGGCGGCGCTGTCGCGCAAAGAGCTGTCCGGACGCGAAGTTCCCACCCTATCAGTAGGAACACGCCCGCTGTCGCTTTTGACTGAGGTGCTGTCAGTAGCGGGAAGCTGACAGAACGCCTGGGATGAGGCGATCAAAAGGAGCAGTCCTGGAACTAAGGTTGCTACGAAGAACCAGTGCGTAGACATGATGCTCGTGTATGGGACAGGCCACCACAGACGTACCTTCTCAAGATATACACTGACTTCGGGGATGCCGTGTCAGGCAACACACCCGAGCTACTTTAGAGTATCGGTGGCTAGTACGCAGGTGGTTGGCTATAATGTTTCGGCTGGCATCTCATTCTGGTCTTACTGCTCGGGAGCACTTAGACCCTTCAACTCGCATATGGCGGTAGCGTCACAGTCAGGCGGGCTTTAATCCGGCCCAGCTTCATTTCCGTCGTGTACCCGACGGCCCGTTCACCCTTGGATGGAGTGATTCGTGATGACAGGTCAACAGGCTCCGCAGTGGCACCTCACGCCTCCGCTCCGCCTCGCCGCCCTCGCGCTACTCCTTGCTGGCCTATCCTTCGTCGTGGAGGGCTGGTTCGCCACGATCCTCTGGCTAGGTGCGCTCGTGTTCCTGATTTTAGCCGCATTGAAGTTCGTTAAAGTCTGGAGACTCGGGAGATAGAACCCGAATCACCGGCATCCAACTTCACAACCTGTTCTTCTGCGATCTGCTGCGTGTCCACATCTAACTGCGGCGCGGCTGAATGCTTCGCGTCATCTGGTCTGACCTAGTGCGCGGACTACCAGGCCAAACAAGCCACAGCTTTCCATCACCTCGATTGAGTAGATGGTGAATGGACATCAACGCTGCCCCGCTCCATGTAAACCAGCCGCCCGTCTCGGAGGCCAAGGCACGACGCAGATATAGTGCTCTGGCGTTTTCGGTGGCTGTTTTTCTGAGCGCTGCCCTGTTGTTTGTGGTTGAACCGATGTTCGGCAAGATGGTGCTTCCGCTGCTTGGGGGCAGCCCTGCTGTGTGGACCACCTGCATGCTGTTCTTCCAGGGTGCACTCCTGTTGGGCTACTTGTACGCCCACCTCGGGCCACGCTGGTTGGGACTACGTCGGCACACCTTCATCCACATCGGTCTGCTCGCCCTCTGTGTTGCCGTCCTCCCTATCACCGTAGCGGCAACCACGGGAACGTTTCGCCTGGAGCATCCGAGCCTCTGGCTTCTCTGGGTGCTTACACTGTCTCTGGGTGCTCCATTTGTTCTACTATCGAGCACCGGCCCGCTGCTTCAAGTGTGGTTCTCAAAGACCTCGCATCCCGAGGCTGGCCGCCCGTACTTCCTGTATGCAGCCAGCAACACAGGCAGCTTGATCGCGCTGGTGAGCTATCCTTTCCTGATCGAACCACTTATTCCCTTGCAGGGGCAGTCGCGGCTTTGGAGCGTGGGTTTCCTGATACTGATCGCGATGGTGGCCCTCTCTGCCTTCCACCTGAAAATCGGCGCCAAGGCACAGGACGACATTGCAGCCATGGGTCGGTCTGCAACCGTCAAAATTGAGCGCCGGACGATGCTTCGCTGGACCGTGCTCGCTTTTGTCCCGTCCAGTTTCTTCCTTGCGCTGACGACGTATGTAACAACCGATGTGGCCGCGGTGCCCCTGCTGTGGATCATTCCACTTGTCCTCTACCTCCTATCGTTCACGATCGTGTTCGGTCGCCGAAGCGTGGTGTCGCACACCGCTCTGCTTCGCTGGCAGCCGGTGGGTCTGATTGCGCTCGCGGTCATACAGTTTTGGGGACCCTCCGCCTCCGGTCCCTGGTTTCTGCCACTTCACCTGATCGTTTTCTTTGTTACGGCCCTTGTTTGCCACGGCGAGCTGGCAGCCACGAAGCCCCATCCATCACGGCTGACTGACTTCTACCTCTGCCTAGCCGTCGGCGGCGTCCTGGGCGGGATCTTCAATGCGCTGCTAGCGCCGGCGTTGTTCCACTCGGTACTCGAGTATCCACTGACCATCCTCATCGCTTGCGCGGCACGCCCGAGGTCTTCTGAAGAGCACTCTTCTCGCCGCTGGGGGTGGGATCTCGCGGTCATTGCGGTCGCGTGTACGGTCCTGGTCTGGACGCGCCTAGGTGATGCAGATCGCCCGGCGACAGCGGCCGCGATCATCTCCTCAGCCGTGGTGGGAATGGCTTGCCTACGGGTGAGCCGTGATCCCTTGCGCTTCACCGTAGCCATCGGTCTGCTGATGGTCGCCGCTATCATCACGGAGCAGGCGCGGCCGGGCATCCTGCTGCAGGAAAGAAATTTCTTTGGTGTACGGGAAGTGCGTGAGGATTCCGAGAAGCGACTCCGGATGCTCATGCATGGCACTACGAGCCATGGAGCCCAAAGCACGGACCCCAGCCGGCGGTTGGAGCCGGTGAGCTATTACCACAAGCCGGGACCGGTTGGTGACGTGTTCCGGGCACTTCCACCGAGCCCTGGGCGGAAAGTGGGGGTCATCGGGCTGGGGGCCGGCGGATTGGCGTCATATGCAGGCGCCGGAGAGGAGTGGACCTTCTATGAAATCGACCCGGACATTGCCCGGGTAGCCACCGACACGAATTACTTCACGTATCTGAGGGATACTCCAGCGAAGGCGAACGTTGTACTTGGAGACGGACGCCTTGCCCTGGCCCAGGCACCGGACCGGTATTACGACTTGCTCGTGCTCGACGCCTTCAGCTCGGATGCCATCCCAACACACCTCCTGACACTCGAGGCCCTCTCCCTCTATCGGAGCAAGCTTGCAGATGACGGCGTGCTCGTCTTGCACTTGAGCAATCGGTACCTGGATCTGGAACCCGTTGTCGGCAGACTCGTGGGAGCAACCAAGGCGGCTGGGCTGATTCGGGCGAATACCGACAGGACTCCAGAGCTAGAGGCCAGCGGTGATCCATCCATCTGGGCCGCCATAGCATCGGACCCATCTCACCTCGGTCCGTTGCGGAGCACGCCAGAGTGGCGCCCGCTCCGGGTCCGAGAGGACGTAGCTCTTTGGACCGACGACTTCTCGAACATCTTTAGCGTCTTCATCTGGTCCCTGCCCCGCCTGTCGAAGGAAAAGGCTGAACCAAAAGCGCGCCGAGCGGAGGACGTAAAGAACGACCCGTCATAACTTTATCGTCACGTGGCTCCCGACGAGCAGCGCTCGTGGTCCGCGAGGCCTCGCCGCCACTACAGGAAGTCCGCAGAACTGGCGGCTTGCTCACATTTGATGCATGTTGTCTTCACGCGCTCCGGCTTGGGCCTTATCGGGATGACGGGTAGAGCCATGGACTCCCCCTACACTCGTTGCACAGGTTTTCACAAAGGCAGCATGGGGCAGACGCCCGACCTATCCATAGTCATTCCAGCCTACAACGAAGAATTCCGAATCGCCCCAACGATTCGGGATATCGTCGGCTATTGTCGAGCCCGCCTCCTCCATTTTGAGCTGATCCTGGTGGATGATGGCAGCCTAGACGGGACCAGCGCGTTAGGCAGGTTGTTAGCCGCAGACCTCCCAGAAGTCAGACTCGTCAGGTTAGCAACGAATCACGGCAAGGGTTATGCGGTCCGCACCGGTGTCATGAACGCCGTTGGGCGGACCATACTCTTTGCGGACGCCGACGGCGCAACGCCGATTTGCGAGCTCGAGCGACTGGAAGCCGCACTGGCGTCGGGCGCGGATATGGCAATCGGATCACGGGCTGTCCACGCCATGGGTGTTCTGGTCCACGCCAAGTTGTACCGGCGTTTGATAGGGCGCAGCTTCCACTTTCTGGTTGAATGTCTTGCCGATGTCGGGGTCAAGGACACACAGTGCGGGTTTAAGCTGTTTCAATCCCGCGTCGCCCAGGACCTGTTTTCGGGCATGCGGATGAACGGGTTCAGCTTCGACGTCGAAGTGCTGCTGATGGCACGTCAGCGGGGATACCGGGTGGCGGAAGTTCCCGTAAACTGGGCGCATCAGCCAGGGTCGAAAGTTCGCCTGACTCTTGATTCGCTCAGGATGGCCGCGGATCTGGTGCGGATTCGAATGCATTGCTGGCGGGGCGAGTACAAAACTCCTCAGTCAGCTCCTTGGAGCCAACAACTCAAGGCCGGATCGAACATCCCCTGAGTTGAGCGGAGATCGTTCGCCAATAAAACCCCTTATCTCACTCCTCGGTGTTGCCAGATGTAAGGGCTACCGGCTGCCACAGGAATCCAGCACATGCTCGGCCGAGTCGGCCCTCGCAGCAGTCACCGGCAGGATAGCTGGAGAGCGGTGAAATAGAGCGGCGAGAGAGTCACAGTATTGTAGGGTCCACCTCGGGTCTCTCGCACTCTCGTGTGCCAGGGCGCTTTGTCGCTGAAGAAGCATCAGCGAGATGTCCCATTTGTTCAGAAGATCTCGCCAGCCTGGTGCCATCTGCTTGATTTTTGAGAACTCCCGGAACAGCTCCTCCCCGAAAAAGTCGGTACCTCCATCTATGAAGATTTTCTGTTCCGGCCAGGCGTAGACGAGGTAACCTCCCCAGGTAAACTCACTGAACACGCGTCCTTCGAGTTGTTCTCTCCTGGCGTGCGCTACGGCGTCCACTGGGAAGACCGTGCGGTCAAACTCGCCACGTATCAGCTGAAGTGAGCCGAGCCTGCCTCCAGTCATCACCAAAACCGCGAGGAGCGCACCAACCGGGAGCGTCCAAGCCAAGGTAACCGTATTTCCAGCGGTACTCTCGAAGCGGCCGCGGACACCACCGGGGTCAGGTAAGCGGCGCCAGAGATGATCCAGGTGAAGTGCGAGGACTGGGAGCGCGGTCAGTCCAAACAGTGGAATGTTGCGATGGGCGATGAGGGCAAACGCCACGCCTACGCAGATCACCAGAAGGCGAGGCAGTGTGGGACGCCGGCGATGAAGAACAAGGGAGACGAGTCCGAGCAATAGAACGGCGAGAAATGCCTTGCCGTCACCTTCGTGAAAATTCGGCGAGGCAAACTCGGCAGTATTGTCCCGTATAAAGGGTTTGCTGAAAAACCCGATAAGATGGCGGTGCAATCCGAGGCCATGCGGGTTGATCAGGGTGACGGGCACAGATGTGGCCAGGATTGCGCCGTAGTACTTCACCCGCTCTCTCCACGCGACTCTGTCATTACCCCACACGAGCTCACCCAGGCTCCCTGCCAAATACAGCCCGATCAGAATCCATCCATACACGAAGCCACCGTGGAGGTTCGCCCAGACTCCGAAGAGCACCGCACAGGCCAGCATCGGGGCCGGCGTCGGCGCGGGTGCTCCTTCCAGCAGGCTCATCAAGACCATGACGGCTACGAACGAAAAGAGGTGCGGCCGAGCAGTCCAATGGTTTACCCCCAGCGCAATGGCCAAAGCGGTGATGACGCAGGCAAGGAGCGGATCCACTCCTCGAGTAAGCAGGAATTTCGCCAACAAGGCGTAGGTGACTGCGATGAGTAGACCCGCAAGTACTGCAACCCCTGCCAGGCCCCCGACTTCTTCTGCGAGAGCGTAAAGCAGCTGGCTTCCGTACTCGAAGCCGGTAAATGGTGCGCCAGGACGAGTGAACGAGAACGGGTCCGCTCGGATGAGCTCGCCATGCTCCAGCATGTAGTGGCCATGACGCAGATGCCGAGCGAGATCCCCGTCTGAGTTCAGCATCGGCTTCTGTAACAGGATCGGTACTCCCAGTGCCAGAATTCCGAAGACCAGTGCTGGTATGGATGGCGGCGCGAAATGCCAAGACGAGAAAAGGCGTTGTGGAAAAGTAGCCGACGGGCTCTCCGGGACTACCACGCGGGAATCCACAGCCAACCTCCGTGGCAATTCATAAGGTGTTTGTTGAGCAGTACATAGGGGCTCGCCCGGGGAAGGCCGCAGTGCGCAGAGTGAGCTCTCTTCCATGGTCACGCCTGAAACAGTTTCGGCTGGTGCGGCCTAGTGGCGCGATGGTGGCACTAGCGGAGTCGCGAGATCTGCTGTATATCATGGCCGGGGCATACCTCAAGCAACGCGCCATCCTGGAAATACGGGACTGGCGGCCACGCGGCATAATGGCTATAACTGATGCTTGACGTAACATACCCCCGCACGGCAAAATGCTGCCCATCGTCGGTATTTAACCTGTTCACTACGTCGCACGCCGGGGGCATGTTGCGGTCCCGCAATTTTCATTGCGTGTTCTTACCCCTGAGTCATTTTGAAGGAGCGGCACAATGAGACATTTCGCAAAGAAGTTGTGGGAAGAAGAATCAGGCCAGGGCCTCGCCGAGTACGCCCTGCTGCTGGGCCTGATCGTCATTGGCGTCGTAGTACTTATCCAGGGTATGGGTACCTCTATCAAGACCATCTTCACCAAGGCGAATGCCGATCTCGGGACAGCGGCCGCGGCCGCTACCTGAGATAGTCGGCCTGCATGAGAAAGCACGTGGGAGTGTCGAATCCCGTTGTACAACATCAACCAGCACCGGAGGGACGTACTGTATGATGTCACTGGCGAAGAATCTCTGGAATGACGAGTCGGGACAGGGCTTGGCCGAATACGCGCTGCTACTCGGTTTAATCGTTATTGGCGTGGTAGTGCTCATTCAGGGCATGGGTACTTCCATCAAAACGATCTTTACGAAGGCCAATGCCGATCTTGGGACGGCGGCCGCGGCGGCCACCTGAGCTAGCGGGTAATGACGCAGGCAGCGGCCAGCGCCGTGCTTGTCGTATTCGTTTGCGCCGCTGCCTGGTGGGATGCCTCTGTAAACCGGATTCCCAACTCGATCACGGTCACGGGGCTCGCAGCCGCTCTCATACTGAGAGCCCCGCTTGGTGTTGAGTCGCTCCTACAAGGTGTGGGAGGATTCGGTCTCGCTCTCATAGTCTCGGTTCCGCTGTTTGCTCTTCGAGCAATTGGCGGTGGGGATGTGAAGTTGTTGGCTGCTGTGGGAGCATTCATGGGCTCCTTTCACATCATGGGAGCCCTGGGGCTAATCGCCGTGCTCGGAGCAGGATACGCTGTGCTGAGTATCAGCGCGAGAGGGCTACTGCCACTGCTCGCCTTGAACACGCTCGACCTCGTCAAGTCCTGGCTTTCACTAGGCAGCGGCGGCGAGAGAAGGAAGCTGGAAACGTCCGCTGGGCTCACCATACCGTACGGCATCCCAATTGCCATGGGGACGCTCCTCTGGTGGTTCGGAAGGGGTATTCGTCTATGAAGGTCGCTACACGGCTTCCCTGGAGAAACAGGCGAGGGCAAGCCTTGGCCGAGTTCGCCCTCGTGCTGCCTTTGATCCTGCTGTTCATAGCAGGCATTGTCGAGATGGGTCGTGCCTGGAACATCAAGCAGGCCGTGACCGATGCGGCGCGCGAGGGTGCTCGCTACGCCGTGGTACAGGACGACGACATCGCGACAACCGATGACGTGAAGGCCAAAATCGAAGAGCGGCTTTTGCTGGCTGCGATCGACTCTGCCGATATCCAGTTTTCGGGAGACTTCCACGTGGCGGGAAGTGAGACGACAGTCACAGTCTCCGCCGACCACCGGATGGGGCTCATCGGAACCTTGCTGGGTTGGGCTGGTGGACCAGCGGTGGTGACAATTTCGACTCAGGCTACCATGCGTAACGAGTGGGAGGGGGCAGTAGGACCATGAGAAAGAAAACTCGGCCCTGGTTCATGCTGCTCCTGGCTCTTACTTCGGGAGTCGTGGCGGCTCTCCTTGCGTTGCAGTACCTCAGGGCACGCACCACGCCTCTCATGGCTTCCGAGCCACGCACCGCCACCATCGTCCTCTCCGCGCGCCATCTACCAGTAGGGTCGGTGGTGACCGAGCGGGATGTTAAAGTCGTCAGCTGGCCAGGCGAGGCAGTTCCCAGTGGGTATATCCGGTCGGTGAAAGACGCCGTGGGCCGGGGTGTTATTACTTCCGTCGCCGAGAACGAGCCTCTGCTGGAAGCCAAGGTATCCACCAAGGATGCCGGGGGCGGGCTCCCCATCATCATCCGTGATGGCATGCGCGCGATCAGTGTAAAGGTGGATGAGGTAATCGGGGTTGCCGGCTTTGTGCTGCCTGGCACCCGGGTAGATGTCATGTTGACGCTGGACAAGAAAGATGGTCGTCCGCAGGCCATTACGAAGACTCTGCTCCAGAATGTGCAGATTCTTGCCGCGGGCCAATCGGTCACGCGGGACAAGGAGGGCAAGCCACAAACTGTCAGCGTCGTCACGCTGCTGGTTAGCCCCAATAATGCCGAACTGCTCGCCCTGGCCGTCAAGGAGGGAAGGCTTCAACTAGCCCTCCGGAACACCCTTGACACGGTTGCGGTTGCAACGAGCGGTGCCCGTGCCGACAAGTTGACTCCCAGCGAACCTGCGTCCTCCAACCGCCCGCAGCGAACCCGTTCCGCGGCGCCCACACCTCGAGCGAACCCCACCGTCGTAGAAGGCTACCAAGGTGGCGAGCGGACTCTGACCACGTTCCAGAAACCCTGACCTTCACTCGTGGAAAACTCGTGCGCATCTCTCGCCACGGTTGGACTGTTTCCTTGCACGTCTGGCGGTGGTGCTTCGCCTGCGCTGTTCCGCTGCTCGCGCTCTTGCTTGCGGCCCCGGGACTGGAGGCGCAGCGCGTTGTTCGGGCACCCGAGCAGGTCGTCTCCGTCTCGAAAGGGGCATCGGCGCTCGTGGTCAATACCACGCCGATTCAACGGTTCTCGATTGGTGATCCTACCGTGGCCGAAGCTGTTGTGGTCTCCCCCACCGAGATCCTAGTCAACGGCAAGACGCTGGGGACCACAAGCCTCTTTCTGTGGGACAACAGTGGAGGGATCAAGCTGTATTCGGTGGAGGTCACCGCTGACGCACCCGGCCTTCAGCGTTATCTGAGTTCCGTGCTTCAGGGCGAAAAGATCGATGTCATCGCGAGCGGTAACGTGGTAACCCTCTCGGGGCTGGTGCGCGATGCCAGCGTAGCTAACCGCGCGGTGGAGATCGCTAAGGGCTCAGGTGCTATCATAGTTGACAACCTCTCCACGCCTGAGGCGGTGCAGGTGATGCTCAAGGTGCGCTTTGCCGAGGTGAACAAGAGCGCCATTGATGAGTTTCGCGCACAACTCGCAACGTTGAACCCTCACCAACTGAACAGCAGGGGTGACTGGATTGGGTCCACCAACACGAACCCAAATCAGAATAGCGAAGATTTCGGCCAGTTTGCCGACGGCGTGGTGAACCTGGGTCTTTTCAACCCGAACGCCAGTATCGAGATGCTCCTTCGCATGCTCTCGTCCAAGGGTCTCTTGAAGAGCCTGGCAGAGCCGAACCTGATCACGCTCCCCGGGAAAGAGGCCAGCTTTCTTGCAGGAGGCGAGTTCCCCTACCCGTCGGTTCAGGGCGGTGGGGCTGGCAATGCCGTGTCTATCGTGTTCAAGGAGTTCGGCATCCGACTGAAATTTACGCCGACGATAACACGAGGGGGCAGCATTCGATTGAAGGTAGCGCCCGAGGTCTCGGCGCTCGACTTCTCCAACCCGCTGGTATTTGGTGGTTTCACGATTCCCAGCATCCTCAGTCGGCGGACCGAGACTGAGGTCGAGATGAAGAGTGGCCAGTATCTCGCTATCGCGGGGCTGGTGGACAATACCATGACTGAGAACGCCACCAAGATTCCCCTCCTTGGCGATATCCCAATTCTCGGTCAATTTTTTCGCTCCAAAGATGCCCGGCAACGGCGCTCGGAGCTGCTGGTACTAATCTCCCCGAGGCTTGTGCTCCCGAGCGACACGGCGGCGGCGCTGCCGACTGGGGAGCCTGAAACCTGGAAGTGGAAGGGAGATATGAAGGCCAAAGAGCCCGCAGATACGGCGACAAGAGGCGGCTATCTGCTGCACTAGGAGGTGGTATGAGCTCGACACGATCGGTTCGGCACGGTGAGCGCGGCGTCACCCTGGTGATGATGGCGCTGATGCTGTTCCTGATATTAGGAATGAGCGCTTTAGTAGTGGATTATGGGATGATCAAGGCGTCAAAAGCAGAGGCACAGCGAGCGGTGGACGCTGCAGCCCTGGCAGGAGCGAGCGCCTTTCTCATCCCCGACCCCGAGACTGACTATGCAGCGGTCGCGACAGAGCGGGCCCATGAGTTCGCTCATATGCACGCTGTACGCACTTTGCCGATCGTCGACGGTGAAGACAGTGTGACGGTTAACGTGGCGGCGAGGACCGTAAAGGTCGACTGGTTCCGAAGCAACTTGCCGCTCTGGTTCGCCAACATGTTCGGATCGCAGACGATGGGCGTGCGTGCCAGTGCCACGGCGAGGGCGTCACAATCGGGGACCGTCCAATGCCTCAAACCGGTTGCGCTTCCCGATATGTGGGACAACAACAACAATACGACGCTAGGTCAGGGCAATAAACCCGTCCCAGAGGATCGGAATGGCAACAATCTTTGGGACTACACCGATGATAATGGGAATGGCATAATCGATCCTGGCGAGATCGAGCCGTGGACGTTCAACGAGGGAGACGTGTACGATCCACCAACGACCGGCTACGGCACCGACTTTCGCGATGAATACGGCACCAAGACTGAGGATTACGGCAGGCAGGTACTGCTGCAGACCTTCGACCCCAAGGATGCCCTCGTTGAGTCGTACTTTCGGACCTGGGGCGAAAACAGCACTACGCTCGGCACCGATTCCATGGCGGCATCGATTCGGGGAGAGCGCTGCACCTCGGGTACCATCGGTACCGAGTACAGGCAGGGTAACGGTGCCAAGGTACCGCTGGGTACCGCCTGGGAGTACCTGATCAACCAGGACCCAACTGCCTACTGGGACGATGCCACCAATACCGTGGTGAGGTCCGAGCCATACCCGAAGTCGTGGCTGGATGACAGTCCTCGTGTGATTACTGTGGGGCTCTATTCGCCGGAACAAGCCAGCTTGCCTCAGGATAACCCAATCACATTTTCAAACTTCGCAAAGCTGTGGATAGATCAGCGGCCCTGCGCGGGACCGGGAGCCTGCAAGAACCCTATCACCGCGAGGTTCCTCGGCTATGTCCAGGGTGGCGCCGGTGGGGCTGTTGCCGGCTCATTGGTCTTCCGCCTTGTCCTCATCAAATAGGTTGGCACTGGTACGATGAGCTCTCTTCAGTTAGGGCGCGCGGCGCTCATTTCCAGTGACTCGAGCTTCGTGGCGCAAGTCAAGCAGCTGCTGAGCGGTCCCGAGCGGCCGGTCACTCTCGAGCTCGAGGTTACATCGCCGCTGTATCAGTTCGGCGAGCAGCAGGTACAGGCACTACGGGCTGTGTCGCCCGAGCTGATCATCCTGGACCTCGAGGAAAGCCCGGAGCTGGGTATCCAACTGGCCCAGTACCTGGTTGATCTAAATCCGGCTCAACTCTTCATCGCCGTGGGCCCGGTACTCACCAGCGAACAATTGATGCTGGCCATGCGGGCGGGCGTTTCGGAGTACCTGCCCAAACCCGTTGCTGTCGAAGATCTCGGGCCTGCAGTGATCCGTTTGGCAAACAAGCTTCGGAAATCCGAGGGCGACAAACAGCGCCAGCCTGGTAAGATCTTCGCGTTTTTCAGTGTCAAAGGGGGAAGCGGAGCCACCACCCTTGCCACGAACCTTGCCATCCTGATCCATCGAGCCACGAAGCAGAGGACTTTGTTGGTGGATTTGGATCTTGAACTGGGGGAGAGCGCACTCGTACTCGGAATCAAGCCCCGGTTCAGCTTCATCGACTTTGTCGAGAATTTCCGCCGGATGGACGCCGGACTGTTGGCTTCCTATATCGATCATCACCCCTCCGGAATCGATCTTCTCGCCGCGCCGGTTGAGCCAGGAAAGGCGGAGTCGGTAACCGCTGAACAGGTACGCCGCATCCTGGCCTTCGTACGCCAGCATTATGACTACGTCGTCGTAGATACCCCTCGATCGTTTGCCCCGACCACGCTCGCTGTTTTTGAGCACGCCGATCTGCTGTTTGTGATCAGCGTGGCGGATCTGTCCTCACTCAGAAATCTCCAGCGGGGGATCCCGCTCTTCAAAAAGGTTCTGACCAAGGGCCAGGAACAGGTTCGTCTCATCCTCAACCGCTACGATCCGGATGATACCGTTTCGGTCGAAGATGTCGAGCGAAGCCTGGGCCTCAAGGTATTCTGGAAGATCAGCAACGACTATGATGCCGTGACGAGCTCAGTCGCGGCGGGAAAGCCGATCGTATTGAACGGCGGTTCTCCCTATACCCGTGATCTCACAGGACTCGCCGCAGAGCTGACCGGCGTGAAAGTGGGCGGATCACACAATTCACGTTTGCATCGCGTACTCACGGCTCCGTTCCAAGGCATCATGGGCAAGGTTACCAGGCGCCGAGAGGGAGGAAAATAGAAGATGGCTGACGCGAAGATCCCGGCAGGCGTCCCCCCTGTCCCCAATGGCCAACGCCCTGCTCTACCATGGGAGGCCCCACGCACAGCGACTTCGGCTCCGTCGGATTCCAATGGAGCAGCTGCGCCGGTCAAGGGGTCGGTCCTGACCGACGGGGCTCACGGGGTACACGCCCTGCAGCAGGTCAAGGGTCGGGTGCACCGGAAACTCCTGGAGCGCCTGAATCTCTCGAATCTCGATCGTCTCGAGCGACAGCAGGTGGCAGATGCGGTTCGCCGAGTCGTGCAGGACCTGATCACCCAGGAGTCGGTGCCGCTCAACTTCGAGGAACGCGACGCCGTTGTCGTACAGGTGCTCGACGAGATCTTCGGATTGGGCCCCCTGGAACCGCTCATCAAGGACCCGGAAGTTTCGGATATCCTGGTCAACACCTATAAACAGGTGTACATCGAGCGCCACGGCCGGCTGGAGCGCACCGAAGTGATGTTTCAGGATGACCGGCACTTGCTCCAGGTCATCGATCGCATCGTCTCGGCGGTAGGGCGGCGAATCGACGACTCCTCGCCGATGGTGGATGCTCGGCTGCCCGACGGCTCCCGTGTGAACGCCATCATCAAGCCGTTGGCACTGGATGGTCCCCACCTCTCGATCCGTAAGTTCAAACGCGATGCGCTTTCGGGAGAGGATCTCCTGCGGACCGAGAGCCTGACGCAGCCGATGCTGTCGCTGCTCACGGCGATCGTAAAGGCCCGCTTGAACGTGCTGATATCCGGCGGAACCGGCGCCGGCAAGACGACCCTGCTCAACATTCTTTCTTCGTTCATTCCGGTAACGGAGCGAATCGTCACCATCGAAGATTCGGCCGAGCTTCAGCTGAAGCAGCCTCATGTCGTCCGCCTCGAGACCCGGCCGGCCAACATCGAAGGAAGTGGTGAGGTCGCGCAGCGGATGCTACTCATCAACGCGCTGCGTATGAGGCCAGATCGCATCATCATGGGTGAGTGTCGTGGAGCGGAGGCCATAGACATGCTCCAGGCCATGAACACAGGGCACGATGGATCGATCACCACCCTACACGCCAACACTCCGCGGGATGCGCTGAGCCGATTAGAGACGATGATCTCCATGGCCAACCTGGAACTGCCGGAGCGCGCGATGCGGCAGCAGATCGCCAGCGCCATCAACGTGGTAATCCAGGTGAGCCGACTCCCTGATGGTTCACGCAAGCTGCTTCAGGTCTCGGAGATCGTCGGTATGGAGGGTGATATCATCACCATGCAGGACATCTTCGTGTACGAGCGTGAGGGTGTAGGGGAGAACGATAAAGTTTTAGGACACTTCAAGGCAACCGGTATCCGACCACGCTTCTCCGAACGCCTGAAGAGCTATGGCATCGATCTTTCATCCCTTCTGTTCTCCAATCCGGTCACGACGGAGAATGGGCGGGGAGGGACTCCCCGATGGTAGGATTGCCTTCCAGCGTATGGGTGCCGGCATTAGTCGCCTTTCTCGCCGTCGCGCTCGGCACCGTTTCGTTGGTTTTCCTTTGGGAGTGGCTTCAGGAGAATCGACGCAAGCGCGGCATGGTTGATCACCTTCGCTCCCTCGCGAACGACAGCATCGCCGGTGCCCAGGGCGCCAGCGTATTCCGGTCGGCGGTCATGCAGTCGCCGTGGCTCCGTCCTATCGTATCGCGCATTCCCCAGCTCCGGGACGCCGAGTTCCTGCTCCAGCAGTCTGGACTCTCCTGGAGCTTGCAGACTTTGCTTATCCTGTCGGTCGGGATGGCAATGGCCCTGGGAATCATGACCCTCACCGTTACCCAGTCAATCATCAGTTCCATTGTAGCAACGCTGATAGGCGCCCTGCTCCCGAACATGTATGTTCGGCGGAAACGGACTGCTCGCTTGAACGCCTTCGAGGAGTTCCTGCCGGAATCCATCGATCTGGTGGGCCGCGCGCTTCGGGCCGGCCACCCCCTCTCTTCGGGACTCAAGATGGCAGCCGATGATGGTCCCGAACCCGTAGCCGGAGAGTTCCGCCGGATCTTCGAGGAGCAACGATTCGGACTCCCGCTGCAAGACTCGCTTCTCGGGATGGCGGACCGGGTGAACCTGGTGGATGTGCGGATTCTGGTTACCGCGATCCTGATTCAGCGCGAAGTGGGCGGCAATCTCGCCGAGATTCTCGATAACCTGTCCGCTGTAGTTCGGGCACGCTTCACCATTCGGCGCCAAGTCAGGGTTTACACTGCACAAGGCAGGATGACCGGATACCTCCTTTCAGCACTGCCACTGATCATCTTCCTGCTTCTCTACGCCCTGAATGGCCAGTACATGTCCATTCTCTTCACCGATCCTGTGGGCAAGATCCTGGTGGGAACCGCGATCTCCATGCAGTTGATCGGCTTCATCTGGATCCGGAAGATCATCAAAATCGAGATCTGATCTCTCATGCTTATTATCATCCTCATCCTGACGGCGCTGACGGTGGCTTTGTTTGCGCTGACTCTATTCCAGCTCCGGCCAGGCGGCGGTGCTGTCGTTGGGCGGCTGGACGAAATGCAGTCCCTGGACCAAGCCCAGGACCAAACGGCCCGCCGTCGGCGGCAGGCGAAGTCCGAGCGGCTGCTCAAAGTTCTGCAGACTCTCGGCCAGCAGGTGGGCAGCAGCCGCAAAGATGCTACCGCTGTCCGTCTGTTCCTGCTCCAAGCCGGGTTCTCCGACCCTCGCGCAGTCTCGATCTACTGGGCATTCCGCGTCAGCCTGGCTTTGGGACTTCCGCTGCTGGCGCTCTTCAGCCTGCCGCTGTTGGGGATCTCATCGGGCAAGGTGTTTTTGGCAGTGCTGTACTTCGGAATTATGGGATGGATTGCTCCCTCCTTTTATGTGCGAAATAGACTCAAAGCACGCCAGAAGGAAGTCCAGCTCGCTCTGGCTGACATGCTGGACATGCTGGTGGTCTGTGTCGAGGCCGGTCTGGGTCTAAATCAGGCGTTGGTGCGGGTCGCCGACGAGATCGATCACGTGAGCCCGGTGATGAGCGAACAGTTGGCAATGGTCAACCTCGAGATGCGAGCCGGCACCCCCAGAGATGAGGCATTGCAAAACTTTGCCGATCGGACCGGGCTGGCGGACATCAAGTCGCTGGTGAGCATGATGATCCAAACTGACCGATTTGGAACCTCCGTTGCTGACGCCCTTCGCGTCCATTCGGACACCATGCGGACCAAGCGTCGTCAGCGGGCTGAGGAGGCGGCTGCCAAGACAACGATCAAGCTGGTGTTTCCTCTGGTCCTGTTCGTCTTCCCAGCGATGTTTGTTGTGGTGATCGGTCCGTCCGCGCTCGCCATCTACCGGACCTTCAGCACCCTGAAATGAAGGTGCTACGGGTCGTGAACTCAGCTCGAAATTGTGAGCTCGGCAGCCGTGTGGCAGTGGCTGATACATGGCTCTCTCGGCTGCGGGGCATGCTGGGCAGGCCAGCACTCAGCCCCGGCGAAGGACTGTTTTTGACACCCTGCCGGTCAGTGCACATGTACGGTATGCGGTTCCCGCTGGATGTCGTTTTTCTCGACGCCGCGGGAACCGTGGTAGCGGCCTACCCCTCGCTGCCGCCTTCCGCGCGCAGCCGCTGGCATCGAAACGCGGTTCATGCCTTGGAACTCCCGGCCGGTACTCTCGAAAGAACCGGCACCGGCGTGGATGACGTCCTCGGATGGCAGCTCACCCTCCGATCCGCGGCGGAGAGTTCCCGGAGAACTGAGGCCATGCTGTGAGCGTTCCCCCCCTGACACTCGAAGAGCCCTCACTGGCTCTCAACGAGTCAACGCCTCCCGTTCCGGATACGCTGGCCGATACCGGCGTGTCTGCCGACGTGGTGCGTGATCTCATCCTGAAGGTGTTCTATGCGCAGGGAGCACGTACTGGGCATTACCTCAGCGAATTTTTGCGGCTCCCATTCGCATTGATAGACGAGGAGCTGCTCACCTTGCAGCAGCGCAGATTCGTCGAGGTTCGGGGAACAACCGGACCAAACCGGGTCAGCTACATGTTTGATCTTGCCGGCGCTGGACGGGATCGTGCCAAGGAGGCTCTTGAGGCAAGCCAGTACGTTGGACCAGTACCAGTACCGTTGGCGCAGTACCGCAAGTGGATCGTGGCCCAGTCGATCCAGAACGCCCATATAACCCAGGACACTCTACGATCTGGGTTTAGCCATCTTGTGCTGAATGATTCTCTCGTGGACTCTCTGGGACCAGCAGTGAACTCTTCGAAGTCATTGTTCCTGTATGGACATCCCGGAAATGGCAAGACGGCGATAGCGGAAGCCATCTCCCAGATGCTAGGTGGGACACTGTACCTGCCCTATGCCGTGGATATCGACGGTCAGATCATGTTGCTCTACGACCCGGTACACCATGAATCAGTCGAGAGCGAGAGTGACGCACTCGAACGCGATGAGCTCTGGCTTCGAACCGGCCCCGGACATGATCGGCGGTACGCGCGGGTAAAGCGCCCCGTGGTTCTCACCGGCGGTGAGCTGACACTTGACCAGCTCGATCTCCGGTATGACCACTTCACCAAGCTCTATCAGGCCCCCTTTCAGGTGAAAGCGAACGGCGGCGTGTTGATCGTGGACGATTTCGGCAGGCAGCGGGTGCCGCCTCGCGATCTCCTCAATCGCTGGATAGTCCCACTCGAAAAGCGGGTCGATTATTTGACTTTGCACACTGGCGGCAAGTTTCCAGTGCCGTTCGACTGCCTGATTATTTTCGCCACAAACCTTGACCCAGCCGAGCTGGTCGAGGAAGCCTTTCTGCGGCGGATCCATTACAAGGTTCCCGTGGTCGATCCATCCCGCTCACAGTACGAAGAGATCTTTCGCCGTTGCTGCAACAGTGCAGGTATCGGCTACTCCGCTGACGCGGTCGATCACGTGTTCGAGCAGTTCTATAGCAAGCGCGGTATCCGGCCCCGCGGATGTCACCCACGCGACTTGCTCGCCCATGTGGTAGACATCGCCAAGTACAGGGAAATGGCCCCGGAGCTAACTACCGCTCTTATCGACGAGGCCTGTCAATCGTACTTCCTCCAGGAGGGCGTAGCATGACCGACGTCCGGCCTGAGGCCGCACCCGACCCGCTCCTGCGGCAAATGCGGGAGCTGGAACGCGGGCTCACGATCCGGACCGGTGAGCTGGAGCGGGAGAATCGGCGGTTACGCAGAATCTGGATGGGTACGCTCGTCAGCGTTGCCCTGCTCCTGGGCCTGGCCACCGCGCTGGTCATTGTCGCAGCCCGTCATGGCCTACCCGGCACCGTCGCTAGACGTGATCGAAGCCCGGCAATTCATGCTTCGGGATAAGAGATGGAACAATCCGCGGCTCCTGGGCCGCCGCCGACGACGGCTCAATGCGCCTCCAGCTGCAGGCACCCGGGACCAAAGCGGGTCTGAGCCTTTCCGTGCTTCCTGGCGGTGCCTCGGGCATAACGGTTCGAGACAGCGCCGGGCGTTCCCGCGCCGTGCTCGGCCTCCTTCCCGATCAGACCGTAAGCATGCTCTTTGCCGACGAGAACGGCACCACACGAACTGTCTTGAGCCTTGTACGTGGCGGTGCCTCCACCCTGGTCTTCGCTGACCGAAGCGGCAGTGCAAAGGTGGGCATGGGAGTGGATGCCAGAGGACAAAGCACTCTTACCATGCCGGACCCACCCGAGAACCGAGTCGAAACTCCGGATCCTCAAGAGCCGGGTGGCGCTGACTCCACCCCACCGATAACCGGGTCAGAAAAAAAAGCCCCGTCTCAGCGGTAAGCTGTCAGGCCATGACGCCTGCCTGGATCGTCTGGCCGGTGACTTTCCCACCGAGATTCGCCGCTCGTTAGCGGCCGCACCCGACAATGACAGAGGTCCGTAGCACACCGCGGGAGGACCCCTCAGGGGTCATCGCCAGGGATCCGGACAACGGCGCGGGCTGGAGACGCGGCCGTTGGGATCTCCGCTCTGTGATCGCGTTCATCCTGGTGGTGCTGGTCAGCACCGTTGTCATGGTCACCTATCATAATCGATTCTGGGCACCAGCCGACGAGGGCAAGTTCGCCCATGTGGCCGAGCGGATCCTGGCCGGTGAGGCACTCCACCGAGACGTGCAGGATCTGCACGCCGGATATATCAACTTCGTAAACGCGGCCACGTTCTCGCTGTTTGGGGTGCGCATGGTGAGCATGCGTTATCCGCTGGCTTTGCTGACCGTGATCCAAGCCGGCCTGATGTTTCTGGTTCTGAAGCGTACCGGAACGGCGACGGCCCTGATCGGCGGCCTGGCGCTCACCTCGCTGTCTTTCGTTCAGTTTCTGAACCCAACCCCCAACTGGTATACCTTGTTTCTTGCGGTGGCGACCATCGCCTGGCTGGCCTGGAATCCGGTCGGTCCACGGTGGCTACAGATTGTTACGGGCTTTCTGGTCGGCACCACCTTCCTTTTTCGCCAGCTCTCCGGCGTCTTCCTGGCCTCGGGGGTACTGGTGTTTCTGCTCCTCCAGAAACCAGCTGCTGGAACGACCGGCGCGCCGCGACTGGCGCGTGCGCTGCTCGCCTTGATCGCGGCGGGCCACTCCTGGTACATCCTGCGGGTCACCGATCTGGTAGGTTGGGTGCTTTTTGGCGTGTGGCCTCTCGCGGTGGTGCTGTGGGCCTGGGGTCGAACGAGGCGATCGGACGGGGAGGTGCTCGTACTGGTGCGTGACCTTACCGCGGGGGGCCTCATCTCCGCTTTCCCGCTGCTCAGCTACCACCTCGCTCATGGTGCCTTGGGCGGCTGGTTCCGAGACACTTTCGTCGCAGCGATGTCGATCCCAGCGCTCGACTTTATGAAAAGACCTGGATACCTGATGCTGGGAATCTTGTCCTGGCGTGGCTTTCAGTCGGGTGAGCTGGACAAAGTCATCAATGCCGGCTTGTACACCTGCCTGCTCCTGATATCGGCGCTGCTGGGGGTCCTCCTGTTCCGCGGGCTCGTGCGTGGCAGCCCTTCGAGCAATCACCCATTGCCGGTGATTGCCACGTTCTACGCCCTGGTGTCACTGCACTATCAGCTGCCGATCTACCTGTTCTATACCGTGGGACTGAGTTTGGCTGGCGTCTTGTTCCTCACCGCCGCGTCGAACTCCGCCGTCCGGCGGTTCACGCTGGCTGTCTCAACCCTGATCGCCGTCGCGGCGCTGTACTATCAGGGGGGAATGCCGCTGACTCGCCACCTACAGGGCATGGTCGCGGGTGAACGGCACTTTCCAGCTACACCGCTCCCCTCTCCTGTTGCCGGGATCTACGTCGACACGGCGGAGGCACGGGTCTATCACTCACTGATTCGGCTGATCGACCGAGAGACTGAGCCGGGCGACACGATCTTCGCACTTCCCATGAACACCGAACTGTATTTTCTGGGGCGCCGCACCAACCCGTTCAGGTTCTACAACACGGCGGTCGGGATCAGGTCGAGCGCGGATCTCGACTCGGTGCTGCAGGTGATCCGTTGTCACCCGCCCAAGCTCGTGTTTTACGATCCCACGGATAAGTACAATACTCCCGCTTCCGTTCGCATCGCCGGCGTTCTGAAGAGGCAATACGAGAAGCTTCCCGGAATACCGCCGTTCGAGGTGTTCAGGGCCCGAAGCGACAGCCTGGCGGTCAGGGAACGGATCCATGGCTGCGGGATGTCCCGGGGTGCTGGTGGCTGAGCTACGCGAACGGTAAGAGATGAAGGCGGTGAAGGGCGGGTGGTGAGGTTCACTGACGTTCCGGCCCACCTCGCAGATTGTGGAACAGCAAGTCGGCTCGAACAGAGTCGACGCTGATCGTGAAGGTTGAAAGGTCGAGATATCGGAAGTAGCGCCGAAGGCTCACATCTGGATGGGAGATGCTGCCACAGCGAGAATGATAGCTTACGATGAGCAACTTTGAGCTCGCGTGCAGGGCAGGCTCGAGCTCGGCGCAGAGGATGTCTCGAACGGGATTCACGACTGGCCGGCCCGTCGTCGCCAGCACGTAGCGGCCCAACGCAGGCCCAGCGCCCATCCACGCAAGCCTCGGCGCCGTGGCCACGGTAACGAGAGTCGAGTCCTGTGCAGTCGATGCTGCGATTCTCGCGGCGACTCCAGCGTTGATGTGCTGTAAGGCCAAGGTGCGGCGGGAGAAATGGTGCGCGCTAATCGCGGCCGGTACCAGGACCAGAATGGTGAGAGCTCGCATGAGGACGACGCGACGTTGGTAGTAACTTTCGATCGTCGTCAGTCCATACCCGAGTAGAAAAGCGGGGGCGAGGAGGAAAGGCAAACCATACGCGACTAGTATGCCATTCCACGGGACATATGCCAATGCACCCGTGAGTAGGAGGAGGAGCGGTATTACAAGGCGCCTTCGCATCTCCGATTTGTCGACTGCGCTTCTGAACGCGAGCCACCAGCCGCCCGCAATGATAGCGAGAAACACCTCGTCAGCAATGATGAGGGCCCTGGGAAAAACGGAACCGATAAGGGAATACCCCGGCAGCAGGAACAGAATGAGCGGGGCGAGAAATTGTTCAGCTGACACCGCGGCTTTACCATATTGCCCCGCCAGGGCATCTGCTTTCGCATGGAGTGCAACCCACACGATGGCCATTGCTGCCACGGAGAGCACCGCGCCGGAAAGACCGACCAGGTAGCGATTGCGGGGACTGGCTCTGAACGGCCCGAAACGTCCGTCTGGGCCGCGACTGCACGCCACCGCGAGCACGAAAGGCACCGCAACCAGCAGCATCTCCTTGGTGAATGCAATTGCCAGGAGCAGCAAGACAATGCCGGTGGCCCGCAAGCGCCAGCGATCGTCCTGCTGATATCCGGTCGCCAGATGCGTCGCCAGGAGAAGCAGGAGAGTACCGAGTGGCTCCCCCAGAGTCAGTCTTACCCAGGCTGCCATGCCTGGCGGGGCGACCACAAACAGTGCGGCACCGCAGAGAGCGCCAAAACGGGCGACACCGAGGTCTCGAAGTACAACGTAGGCGCCGGTGACGATCAGCCACATTTCGAGGAAGCGCGCGGTTTGCCAGAGAGGCACGTCCCACCCGAAGAAGAGCCATTTTGTGACGATAAAGAAGTACGGTATCACGTTAAGCCGGCCCTGATCCTCGACATAGTACCGGAATAGCGCTTCTAGCTGAGTCAGGAATGTCGGGTGGTTGCGGAGCAGGGGCAGGAATTCCCCGAAGTCCTCAACGTCGAAGGGCCTGGCAGCAAACGGCAGATATATGATCGCCGTCAACGCGATCCCAACTGCCAGGATCGTCGCCAGACCGAAGGCTGCCGGACTCTGCTTGGCGTCTCCCGGCAACCTGGAGAGCCACGACCTTGCCTGTTCCAGGCTGGGCATCATCTTTGAGCCGCCTCCAATATTCTCGCATCACAGGGCGGTAATTCTTCCCGGGTCGACAATGCTGATCCCCAGCGGCCGGAGGGCCAGTGATTCAAGGGAAAAAGATTCTTCTCACAGGAGGCGCAGGCTTCATCGGCACCACGCTGGCGGGGCGGTTGGTGGACAAGAACGAAATCGTCATTCTGGACAATTTTCACCGGAACACGCTGCGTCATACACGTCTCTCGGATCATCCGAATGTGAAGGTCATCCGCGGGGACGTCACCGATCCAGAAGCAGCCCACGCGGCAGCGGAAGGCTGCGAGATTATTGTTCATCTGGCGGCGATCGCCGGAGTTGATACGGTGCTTCGGATGCCTGTCGACACCATGAAGGTGGCGATCCTCGGCACATATAACATGCTGGAGGCTGCCCGCCAACAGCCTCGCCTCGAGCGATTCGTCGACTTCTCTACCAGTGAGGTGTTCGGGGCCTACGCATACAACGTGCGGGAAGCCGATCTGACCAGCCTGGGAGCTGTTGGTGAAGCTCGCTGGACCTACGCGGTCAGTAAGCTCGCGACTGAGCACCTCGCTCACAACTACCACAAGCAATTCGGCATACCCACCGTCTCGGTTCGGCCGTTCAACATCTATGGTCCGGGCCAGATCGGCGAGGGAGCCATTCACCGCTTCATCGTTCAGGCGCTCCGCGGTGAGGATATCACGATTCACAACGACGGGAGTCAAATTCGAGCATGGTGCTACGTGGATGACATGGCCGCTGGGCTCCTGGCCTGTCTCGAACGGGACGAGGCCGTGGGTCAGGCATTCAACATTGGAAATCCGCGCAGCGTCGTTACCATCTACAACTTGGCACTGCAGATTGTGCGTCTCGCCGGTTCCCGGTCGAAGCTTTCATTTGTACCGTGGGACCAGGCCGACGTTGAGTTGCGGATTCCCAACATCGAGAAGGCTCGACGACTGCTCGGGTATGAGCCGCACGTCGACCTCGAAGATGGCCTTCAACGGACGATCCAATGGTATCGGAACCAGGCAGCGGACGAGACGAAAGCCTGATTCGCCTGGGCTCGCCCTCGGTTGGGGCCGAGGAGGCGGAGGCAATATCACAGGTACTGCAGACCGGGTTCCTGGTGCAGGGGGAGCGGGTTCGGGCCTTCGAGGGTCAAATCGCCGCGGCGGCGAGGAGCTCGGATGCCGTTGTTGTGAGTAGCGGCACGGCGGCATTGCACCTGGCTCTTCTGGCGCTGGGCGTCCGGCCTGGTGATTTGGTCGCCGTGCCGACGTACTCCTGGCCGGCGACCGCCAATGCGGTCGGGCTGTGCGGGGCGCAACCGCTGTTCGTCGACATAGATCAGCGGACCTTCAACATGGACCCTGAGCGTCTCGCCGATGCAATGCGGCCACTTGGGCGGGTGAAGGCCATCCTGCCGGTGCACGCGTTTGGCGGAATGGCCGATATGCCTGGGATTTTGGACGTGGCTACCCGCCACGATTCCTACGTCATCGAGGATGCGGCGTGCGCGTTGGGTGCGTCGCTTCAAGGCCGGCCAGCTGGAGCGTGGGGAAGGCTGGGATGTTTCAGCTTCCACCCCCGAAAAGTGATCACGACCGGAGAGGGAGGAGCAGTGACGACCAGCCAACCAGAGCTCGCTCGTCGCCTTCGAACTCTGCGCAACCATGGCCTTGATCCGCTCTCCCCCACCCCGGAGTTCGTCACGCCCGGTTTCAACTACCGACTCACTGAATTTCAAGCCGCCATGGGCCTTGTCCAGATGAAACGACTCTCCGAGCTGGTCGGCCACAGGCGCCGTGCAGCCGAGGAATATGATCGCCTGCTGGAGGGGACTGGGATAAGGAAGCCATTGGCCCTGGAACCCTCGGCGCACACATACCAGGCATATGTCGTCATGCTGCCCCATGCTGCGGCAGACCGGCAGCCGCAGATCATATCCCGGCTTCGCAGCCGATCAATCGAGGTCGGAATCGGTACGCACCACATACCGCTGACACGATTTTGGGCCCGACAGGGCGGCCATACCAAAGGCGAGTTCCCTGTCACTGATGACGTGGCTGGGCGGGCGATAGCCTTACCGATGCACTCCAAAATCACCGTAGACGAACAGCGGCGAGTAGTAGCGGCGCTCCTGGAGGAGGCGTCAATTCCCTCTGACTTGGCAAAGGCCACGTGACAGCAGCTCCGCACCTCCAGCAGGATGTCATCATCCTGGGGGCGGCAGGCACTGGAGGAGACGTCCTTGACTGGTTTGCAGAGCTCGGGGCTCAAGGTCTGAGTTATTGCCCCAAGGGCTTCCTCGATGATGATAAACGGAAGTGGGGAACCGAGGTGAGGGGCTTACCGGTCCTTGGCCCCTTGGGCTCGGCGGTGAAGTATCCTAACGCCAGGTTTGTCGACGCGCTCGGCAGCCCCTCCAACTTTGCCCGCCGTCCGGACCTGCTCTCGGGCATCCCTGAGGATCGCTTTCTGACTCTGGTCCATCCTCGGGCTCACCTCTCCCGGACGGTCCAGATCGGCTCTGGTTCCCTGGTGTACCCTCACGTGGCTGTATCGTCCGGCGTCCGGATTGGCAGTCACGTCACGATTCTCGCCAACGTGGTTGTGAACCACGACACTGTTATAGGGGACTACTCCATAGTTGCCAGCGCCGCCAGTCTCTCCGGCGGTGTGCGCATCGGAACGTGCTGTTATATCGGCGCAGGGAGTCACCTCATTCAACGCGCCGTCGTTGGGGACGGCTCGCTGGTAGGTATGGGGAGTGTGGTGATTCGAGACGTCCCCCCTCGCACGGTGGTCGTTGGTAACCCGGCACGCGTGCTACGCGGGAGCGCGGTTGAACGCTGAGGCGAGGTTGCCAGAACCGGGCCCGAAGGTTTCTGTCGTCGTCATGGCGTACAATGAGGCCGCTTCCTTGAAGATGGTCGCCGATGAGATCAGGGCGGCAGTGCAGCGACTCGGAATTTCCTACGAGTTGCTGATCGTTGATGACGGCAGCACCGACGGCACTGGCGAGATTGCTGACCAGTTGGCCCAACAGAGTGGGCTGGTGCGCGTCGTTCACCATGCGCCCAATGGTGGCCTCGGCGCGGTTTATCGCACCGGGTTTGCTGAAGCGCGGGGACTTTATCTCACCTTCTTTCCGGCGGACGGTCAATTTCCGGCGTCCTCCATCCAGCAGTTGTTAGCAGTCATGCCCAACCAGGATATGGTATTGGGGTACATCCCGAGGCGGCCGGGAATGGTCGTCTCCCGAATGCTGTCGCTGCTCGAGCGCCTTCTCTATCGAGCCCTGTTCGGCTCGCTGCCCACGTTCCAGGGAGTGCTGATGTTCCGGCGAATGTTACTCGAAGAAATCGAATTGAAGTCTCGGGGGCGAGGCTGGGCTGTGTTGATGGAGCTCATCATTCGCACGTCCCGTGGCGGCTACCGGGTAACCAGCATTCCGACAGGAGTCCGCCCGCGGTTCGCTGGCCATTCGAAAGTCAATAACTTCCGGACAATATGGGCCAACTTGATCCAGGTGCTGGAGCTCCGGCGGTGCCTGTAACCGATCCGCCGAGCCTGACCTCTCCCAGCAGTTCCGGCGGCCCAAGAACTCGCACGCGTGGGAGCCGCTTAGTAGACCTAAGACCTTCCTACCCTACTATATTCCGCCCCGGACCGGCCGGCGGCGCACCCCTGCCCCGCTGCCCACCCACCCGTAGGCGGGTACCCGCCCTGCTGCCTTCTGAGAACCATGGCCATTAAATCCGACCGCTGGATCCGTCGCATGGCCCGTGAGCACGGCATGATCGAACCGTTCGTGGATGGGCAAGTGCGAGAGGGGGCCATCTCGTACGGAGTCTCGTCCTACGGCTACGACATGCGGGTGGCGCCGGAGTTCCGGGTCTTCACCAACGTTCTCTCCGTCATCGTCGACCCGAAGCACTTCGACGCCCGGAGCTTCGTCGAGTTCGATGGGGACGTCTGCATCGTCCCACCCAACAGCTTTGCCCTGGCGCGATCGGTGGAATATTTCCGCATTCCCCGAAACGTCCTGACCATATGCCTGGGGAAGTCCACCTACGCCCGTTGCGGGATCATTACCAACGTCACGCCATTCGAGCCCGAGTGGGAAGGATTCGTGACGCTGGAGATCAGCAATACCACGCCGCTGCCCGCCAAAATCTACGCGAACGAGGGTATCTGCCAGGTGCTCTTCTTCGAGGCGGACGCTGACGACGTGTGCCAGACGAGTTACGCCGACAAGAAGGGGAAGTACCAGAAGCAAACCGGGGTGACTCTGCCGAAGCTTTAGGAGTGATGGACCTCATGTCTCACGTCGGACTGACGGCGCTCGCGCTGACCGCGACCTTCTTCTGGTATCCCTCGGTGCCAGCAGCGCAGGAGCCCGCCGGCCCCCGGCCGGTCCAACCGACACGGCCGCTGGCGCTCCCAGCCTTTCAGCCGGCGATCGCTGACACCGGGATCTTCAGTCCCCCTCCCTTCCCTCCCGCCAACGACCTGCGCCGCGCCGATGGGGCCCCGGGCAGAGCGTATTGGCAGCAGCGTGCCGACTACACGATCAAGGTCACGCTGGACACAACCGAGAAACGGATCAGCGGTACCGCGACGATACGGTATAGCAACAACTCCCCCGACACCCTGCGATATGTGTGGCTCCAGCTGGATCAAAACCTCTTCCGGCCGGGTAGCACCGGCTCGCTGCTCTTTGCCTCCGAGAGCCGGTTCGGAGGGGCCGGGTTCAAGGGTGGGTTTGAGATCGATCGGGTGACGCAGTGCGTGGACAGCGCGGGGCCGCGGGGCCGCGGGGCCGCGGCGACGCGCAGACGCACCAGGTCCCGGCGGTCCACTGCCGCCCCGCCGCCCGCCTGCCCACCCGTGTCTCTCAAGACGCGGGTGGATGACACCATGATGTATGCGGATCTGGTCCGGCCCATCGTGCCCGGCGGTTCCGCGCTGTTGGAGCTGACCTACGCCTTTAACGTGCCGGAACACGGGGCCGACCGGATGGGGCGGGATGGAAGTCTGTATCAGATCGCCCAGTGGTATCCTCGGCTGGCGGTTTACGACGACGTGAACGGCTGGAACACCGACCCATATCTGGGCCAGGGAGAGTTCTACCTCGAGTATGGGACCATCGAGTACGAAGTCACTCTGCCGGCTGGTTACATCGTTGCCGGCACCGGGGTGCTCCAGAACCCAGCCGAGGTGCTGACGGAGGCTCAGCGCGTGAGGCTGGCGGCGGCCGCCAAGTCCGACACCACGATTCACATCCTCACCGAGCCCGAGCTTCGCTCCGGCGTTGCCCGTCCCGACCGGCAAGGCTCCCTCACCTGGCGCTTCCGGGCGGAGAACGTCCGCGACGCAGCGTGGGCAGCGTCGCCCGAGTACCTCTGGGACGCGTCGAGCTGGGAAGGCATTCTGGCCCAGGCGTACTACCGCCCATCGGCGTTGGAGACCTGGAAGGACGCCGCCCGCATGAGCCTGTACTCCATCCAGGAATACAGTACCCGCTGGTTCCGTTATCCCTACCCCCAGATCTCCGCGGTCGAGGGTCCGGTCTCGGGCATGGAGTATCCCATGGTCGCCATGGAGGCCCGAGGCCAAAGCGGCCCCGACCTGTTCCGCGTGGTCACCCATGAGATCGGGCACAGCTGGTATCCGATGATCGTGGGGTCGGACGAGCGGCGCTACGCATGGATGGATGAGGGATTCAATACCTTCATCAATACCTTCGCCGAGGAAGGCTTCTGGCAGCGGGACGATTCAGCGGTGAGGGTTCAGGAGCGGCAGCTGGTGGTCCGGACCGACCAGGCTCCCACCGCCCAGCCGATCATGACACCCGCCAACCGGTATAAGACCAGCGGTAACCTTTTGAGTCTGGCGTACGTAAAGCCCTCGATCGCGCTACTGACTCTCAGGAACAAGGTGCTGCTGCCGACCGTGTTCGACAGTGCGTTTCGCGAGTACACCCGACGCTGGGCCTTCAAGCATCCCCAGCCGGCTGACTTCTTTCGCACTATCGAGGAGATATCCGGCCGGGACCTGAGCTGGTTCTGGCGCGGGTTCTTCTATACCACCGCGGCCCTCGATCAGTCAGTCGAGCTGGTAAAGCAGGAGACTGGGGGTCCGACCCAGGTGACGGTTGCCAACCTGGGCGAGGCGGTGATGCCGGTCGAGCTGCGGCTGACTTACGATGACGGGAGCACTGAGCTGGTAAAGCTCCCGGTGGAGATCTGGTACCTGGGAGACCGATACGGGTACGAAGACCACTCCGGCAAGACGATCGTGGCTGCGACGGTGAATCCCGATGGCACACTCCCCGATGCCATCCCTTCCAACGATGCCTGGAAGCGCCCCGAGGGGAGTCAGACGAAAACCTCAGCGGCAGAGGGCACCTGACTAATGGACTCTATGATGCGACGAGTCTCTGCTCTCCTGCTTGGTTTCTCCGTCTCCTCGCTGGCGGCCCAACAGCCCGCTGTCATCCAGCCGCCGGACGACAGCACCCGGTCGCTGGGAGATGTCTCTCCGTTTCGAGGGATCGAGCTTCCCACACCCAACACCCTCCGTACGGCGAGCGGCTCGCCCGGCGCTGACTATTGGCAGCAGAGAGTGGATTACGTCATCCGGGCGTCGCTGGATACGGTAGCCCAGACGGTTTCCGGTGAAGAACGCATCACCTACACGAACAATTCACCCGACACGTTGCGGTACCTCTGGATCCAGCTCGACCAGAACCTGTTCAACAGCCGCAGCCGGGGTTCGCACCTGTTCGATCAGAACTCACGATTTGGCACCCGCGGCGCCGAGGGGGGCGTGACCTTGACCCGGGTGGCGCAGCCGCCGATGCCGCGGGTAAGAGGCCGGGCCGCAACTGTCGCGATGAAGCTCGACTACCTGATCAACGGCACGTTGATGCAAGTGACCCTCCCGCGTCCGCTGGCGCCGCGGGGGCGACAGCTACTGGATATCGCCTGGTCGTTTCCCTTCGGCCCCAACAGCAACCGGATGGGAATCGAGCTGATCGACGGGAGCCACGTCTACGAGGTCGCGCAGTGGTACCCCCGCCTTGCCGTCTATGACGACGTCAAGGGTTGGAATACCGATCAGTATCTGGGTCAGGGCGAGTTCTACCTGGAGTACGGCAGCTTCGACGTCAGCCTGACCGTCCCGGCCAACATATTGGTGGCGGCCACCGGGACACTCCGGAATCCCACAGACGTGCTCACGGCGAGACAGCGGTCCCGCCTGGCCCTGGCGCGGGCCAGCGACACTACCGTGGTGATTCGCGGGCTCGACGAGATCGATGACCCAGCCTCGCGTCCTCCATCAGCCAGCGGCACGCACACCTGGCGGTTTACGGCCGACAGCGTGCGCGACTTCGCCTGGGCAGCCGCCCGCCACTTCGTGTGGGACGCGGCCCGGGCCAACCGCGGCAAGACGCTGGCGATGAGCTTCTATCCGCCGTCGGCCCAGCCGATATGGAAAGAGTCCACCCAGTACGTGCGATTCGCGGTGGACAACTACTCCTCCTGGTACCGGTATCCCTACCCCGTGGCGATCAACGTCAACGGGATCGAGGGTGGGATGGAGTATCCCATGATCGTCTTCTGCCACAACCGCACCGATGCCGCCGCCCTCTTCAGCGTCACCGACCATGAGATCGGCCACACCTGGTTTCCCATGGTTGTGGGGAACAACGAGCGGCGCTATGCCTGGATGGATGAAGGGTTCAACACGTTCATGAACCGGTATAACTGGGACAAGAAGTACCCGGGGCAGTACAACCGGCGCGGCAACCCCGGTCTCTACATTCCCCACGCCCTCTCCGGGAAAGAGGAGTCAGTGATGACTCCGGCCGACCGGATTTACGGCAGCCTGAGCGTCACAGCGTACACCAAGCCCGGACTGGGCCTGATACTGCTGCGGGATCACATCATTGGTCCTGCCCGTTTCGACCCGGCGTTCAAGCAGTACATCGGACGCTGGGCCTACAAGCATCCGACACCGGCGGACTTCTTCCGCAGCATGGAAGACGGTGTGGGCGAAGATCTCAGCTGGTTCTGGCGTTCCTGGTTCTACACGACCGAAACGCTGGATCAGGCGGTAGACTCCGTGGCCTCCGATTCCGGTAGCATTGCCTCCCGGGTATATCTGCGAAACGCCGGAGCGATGCCGATGCCGGTGGAGCTGGAGCTGGTGATGGATGATGGCACCGTTCAGCGGATGAGCCTGCCGGTGGAGGTCTGGTACGGCGGGCCCCGTTACAACTTTTTGGTGCCAGAGGCGAAGAAGGTGGTCAAGGTGACGATCGACCCGAAGAAGCTGTATCCGGATGTGCGGCGGGAGAACAACGTCTGGGAGGCGGGAAGGACGGGAATGACGGGAAAAACGGCGAAGACGGGAGGGGTCGGCACTGAGGGGTCCAAAGCGCAACAGCGCTGAGATCCTTCGGTCGCCCGCAGGGCTCCCGCGGGATGACAGCTGTTCGGTTCACTCCGTTGTCAGCTGCCACAGCCCGCTCACCATATCGATCACATAGAGGAACCCGTTGGCGAGCTGCACCCCCCAGGTGAAGGTGTTCCCCGCACCGCCCGGCCTCACCTGGTCCAGCATCCGTCCTGCAAGATTGCCGGTCAGCGTGCCGGACACGTCGATCGCCACCACCCCGCCGTTGTAATAGGCCGCATAGAGGATCTGTCGCTCCTCATCCATCCAGAAGTTGTGAGTGCCGGCCCCGTTCAGGTGGAAAAATGCTACCTCATGCGGATTGGCAAGATCGGACACGTCCACCACGTGGATGTCCCCGCTGGAGGTGGTGCCGAGGTTCGAGGCGCCCTCCTGTCCGATGAACAGATAGCGCCGCTCGCTGGTCACCGGGTTGTGGAACCACCAGCCGTTATGCACCGAGGGTCCACAGCACACACTATTGGTAGCGGTTTGCAGCCGGCTGAGCTCGACCGGTGCCGATGGTGAGCCACCAGCAATACCGTTCCCCACGTCGTAGATGACGAGACCGGGGTCGTTCCATACGAAGGCGAACGCGATGCCGTCCCGCACGAAGGTGTCGTGGATGCCGTAGTTCCGCTCCGGGTACTCCTCCGTGGCCACCAGGTTCGGCGCCTCCGGATCCGTGATATCGTAGATCAGGAGAGCTGGTGCGTCCTCGCCCGGGTTGCGGGCGGCGAAGGCATAGAGGCGGCTGTTGATTGTGGCGAGGGTGACGGTATGCACCCCTGCGTCGCCGGCCAGCGCGGAGCTGAGGAACGACGGGGCCGCAGGGTTGCTCAGGCTGTAGAGGTAGATCCCGCCCCTGGAACCCAGTTCTCCCCGCTCTCCGCTCAGGACGAGCAGCTGCCCATCCTCACTGACCTGGACATCGCTGACGGTGCCGATGCCGGGGACGGTAATGGATCCAACCAGAGTCGGCGCACCATTCCCGCCCAGAGACCAGACTTTGAGGGCGTTTCCCTCCTCCGCACGGAAGCCCCAGGTCCCGGTATAGGCATAGTTACCGTGTACCCACAAATCGGAGCTGAACCGCTCAGGCACGTTGTTTCCGCCACCTACGGCGTTCAGGTCACCATCCACCTCGAATCCGGTGGCGGTGAACACCACCGCCGGCAGACCGTCAACCTCGGCCTGGACCTGCTGAGCGTCCACCGCAGGGCCGAGTGTGAAAGTCGCCGATGCCGTCCCCGCTGCATTGGTCCTCGAGGTCGGTGTGACCGTTCCGCCGCCATCGAGCACCGACCAGGTAACCGTGACGTCCGGGACCGGACGGCCTGCGTCATCAGTGATCAGGACCGTCAGCGGAGTCGGCAATGGATTGCCGACCGCTGCGCTCTGCCCTGTACCGCCAGACGCCTCAATCCGGGCAGGAACGAGGACGGGAGAGGTCCCACCATCGTCGCCACAGCCGACGAGGGCACACAGCAGGAGGGGTAGAATCGCTGGTCTAGTGTTCATTTGTGCCCGTGCCCTTTGGCTGGCCGTGATGTCGCCCTATCCTCCAGCACTCCGTATCGACCCATTCGATGCATCGGCATTCCGAGGCTCAGGCGAACCCCCACACTGGCCGACCAAAACGATGTCCCGCCGTAGAAGGACTCCACATCGAAAAGCCCTCCACCCACATCAGCCATCCGGCCATAGGAAAGCTCCAGGAACGGCATGGCGGTAAACCTTGGCTCAGGGATCCCCATTCGAAATCCGTAGCCGGCGGTGTGGATGGTCCACCGGGTGATCCCCTGGATCGAATTCTCGAAGTGGGGCCGCACTGACCTGAACGGGTCCAGGGTCCGCTCCTCTTCCGGGCGCTCGGTGCGCTCGAAGCGGTAATGGAGACGGCTGGGACCGGTGGTCCATGCACCTTCGGCCAGGAAGCTATGGAAAACGAAGCTCCCCTCCGCCTCCGAGGTACGGGCCCACTCGACCATTCCGTACACTGGCCTGCCTTGCACTGGTCCCTCCCAACGGGCCGACAGGCTCCACTTCTGCTGATCGGTTCCGGAGCCCAGCCGGTGCTCGGGCGAGTGCACGTCGGCGTACGATCCCTGGAGCTCCAGCATTCTGACCGGAAGGATGGTGATGCGGCCGGACCAGGAATCTCCAAACCGGCTCAGGTTGGGCCCCTGCCCCGGATGCTCCGGCTCGTCTCCGTTGAACAGCGCCGCCTCGAGGCCGACCAGCCCGGCCCGGATCTCGCCAATGGCGGTCGCCCGCTCCAGGATCTGCGCCAGATGGTGGTTAACGGGGTAGCGGACGACCGGCCGCACCATCGGGTCGTCGGTCCCGAAGGGCACGAACCCCTTCCCGACCGAGACGGATGCCTGGATCCCTCCCACCCAGCCGGAGATCCGTTCCGAGCCCGTAAGCATCAGCTCGTGCACATAGGTATGGGGGTGTCGCCGGTCGATGAACCCCTCGCCCCAGTCGCCCGGGGCGAGCTCACCATTCGGGAGGGTCAGACCTTCCAGATTCACGCTGCCCACGAACCGAACCCGGTTGGAGAACACTCCGGCGTGAGCCATGAGCATGGGCTGCACCAGCCGCAGCTCGGCAAGTGAACGGTCGTGGGGGATTGGATCGGCGTAGGTGGCCAGGAGCACACCGTGGGCGCCGGCACGGATCCAGGGGGATGATTGCGCGCTGACGAGTGAGGGAAACAGGAGGCCTGCAGTCATTGCGAGGGGGCACAGTCCCCGAAGCAATCCGCGCGGCAGCGGGATTGCTTCACCGCTGGCTCGGCTCGCAATCACTCAATCAGTCGGCCTTGGCTACGGCGCCGCGTCCCTCGGAAAGCGTGGCCCTGAGGAAATCACGATTCATCCTGGTGATGGTATCGATGCTGATCTCCTTGGGGCAGGCCTCCTGGCATTCAGCGTACAGCGTGCAGCCGCCAAAGTGCTCGATGTCCATTCGCGCCACCATCCTGAGGGCGCGGCGGTAGCGCTCCGGCTGCCCCTGGGGCAGGAGGCCCAGATGGCTGATCTTGGATGCGGTAAAGAGCGAGGCCGACCCGTTGGGACAGGCCGCGACACAGGCGCCGCACGCGATGCACTGCGCGGCATCCATCGCGGTGTCGATGGTCTCCTTCGGGATCAGAATCGTGTTCGCGTCCTGCGCCCCTCCGGTGGCCGAGCTGATGTATCCGCCCGCCGCGATGATCCGGTCGAAGGCGCTCCGATCGACCACCAGGTCCTTGACGATGGGAAAAGCGCGGGCTCGCCAGGGCTCGATGTTGATGGTGTCACCGTCCTTGAAAGTGCGCATGTGGAGCTGACAGGTGGCCGTGCCACGCTGGGGCCCGTGCGCCACGCCGTTGATCATGAGGCTGCAGGATCCGCAGATCCCCTCGCGACAATCATGATCGAAGGCGATTGGCACCTCGCCACGCTCCATCAATCGCTCGTTGATCACGTCGAGCATCTCGAGGAACGACATGTCCGGGCTGATGTCCCGGGCCTCGTATTCGACCATGCGGCCGGGAGAACCGGGCCCTGCCTGGCGCCAAATTCGGAGGGTGAGATTCATAGAAGGCTATTCGCTATTAGCTATTGGCTGTGCTGTGCACCGAATGACTCCTCAGCCTACTTGTAGCTCCGCTGCGCCAGCGGCACGTACTCAAACGCGAGCAGCTCCCGGTGCAGCTGCTCGGGCTGTCCCGGTCCGCGATACTCCCAGGCCGCGACATAGGCGAACAACTCGTCGTTCCGGAGCGCCTCGCTGTCCGGGGTCTGGTGTTCCTCCCGGAAGTGCCCTCCGCACGACTCCTCCCGGTGCAGGGCGTCCAGGCACATCAGCTCGCCCAGCTCAAGGAAGTCGGCCACTCGACCTGCCTTCTCCAGCGCCTGATTGAGCTCGGCGTCGCTGCCAGGCACGTTGACATCTCGCCAGAACTCCGTCCGGAGCCGGGGGATCAGCTCGAGCGCCTTCTGGAGCCCGGCAGCGTTGCGAGCCATGCCGCAGTAGTCCCACATGATCTTGCCCAGCTCGCGGTGGAACGAATCCACGGTACGCTTGCCCTTGATACCGAGAAGCTTGCGCGTGGTCTCCGACACGTCGGCTTCGACTTGCCGCACGTCAGGATGCGAGGCATCGATCCGAACCGGCCTGGAGGAGGCGAGGTAGTCGCCGATCGTCGCCGGCAGCACGAAGTATCCGTCGGCCAGGCCCTGCATGAGTGCGCTGGCGCCAAGCCGGTTCGCGCCATGATCGGAGAAATTTGCCTCGCCGATCACGTGCAGGCCCGGAATGGTGCTCATCAAGTTGTAGTCGACCCACAGCCCGCCCATGGTATAGTGCACCGCGGGGTAAATTCGCATGGGAACCCGGAACGGATTCTCATCGGTGATGCGCTGATACATCTCGAACAGGTTCCCGTACCGCTCCCTGATGGTCTGCTCGCCCAGCCGCTTGATGGCGTCCCCGAAGTCGAGGTAGACGCCAAGGCCGCTCTCGCCGACGCCGAGCCCCTGGTCGCAGGCTTCCTTGGCGGCGCGGGACGCGATATCGCGCGGAGCGAGGTTGCCGAAGCTGGGATACTTCCGCTCCAGGAAGTAGTCCCGCTCCGTCTCCGGGATCTCGTCGGGCCGGCGCTTGTCACCCTGCTTCTTCGGCACCCACACACGGCCATCGTTCCTGAGGGACTCACTCATCAGCGTGAGCTTCGACTGATACTCGCCGCTGACCGGAATGCAGGTCGGGTGGATCTGGGTGAAGCACGGGTTGGCAAACGCCGCACCCCGCTTATGGGCCCGCCAGATGGCGGTGGCGTTGGAGCCCTTGGCATTGGTCGAGAGATAGAAAACGTTGCCGTAGCCTCCGGTGCCCAGCACCACTGCATCGCCCAGGTGCGAGGAGATCCGGCCGGTCACCATGTCGCGGACGACGATACCACGGGCCTGCCCATCCACCACGATCAGGTCGAGCATCTCGGTCCTGGGGTAGACCGTGACTCCCCCGCGAGCGACTTCCTTCTCCATCTGCTGGTACGCACCCAGAAGGAGCTGCTGGCCGGTCTGCCCGCGGGCGTAAAAGGTGCGAGACACCTGGGCGCCGCCAAACGACCGGTTGGCCAGCAGACCACCGTACTCGCGGGCGAACGGCACCCCCTGCGCCACGCACTGATCGATGATCTCCACGCTGATCTGGGCCAACCGGTACACGTTGGCCTCCCGGGACCGGAAGTCGCCGCCTTTCACGGTGTCGTAGAACAGCCGGTAGATGCTGTCTCCGTCGTTGCGGTAGTTCTTGGCCGCATTGATGCCGCCCTGGGCCGCGATGCTGTGCGCCCGCCGGGGCGAATCATGAAAAAAGAAGCACTTGACGTTGTAGCCGAGCTCGCTCAGCGTGGCCGCGGCGGACGCACCAGCAAGGCCGCTCCCCACGATCAGAACGGTGTATTTCCGCTTGTTCGCGGGGTTGACCAGCTTCATCTCGAACCGATGCTGGTCCCACTTCTGCTCGATCGGCCCGCCTGGGACTCTGGGATCCAGCGGCCTCATCGCACGACTCCGGCGTACACCGCAATTGGAATGATCGAGAAGCCCAGCCAGACGAGGAGTGCCAGTGCGAGCGCGAGACTGCGGCGGAGTGGCCGCGGTGATGGCGAGCTCACCCCGAGACTGCGGCCGCTGCTCCACATGCCGTGGTAGAGGTGGAGCCCGACCGCGGCCATGGCCACGAGGTAGATCGCCACCACCGCCGGGCTCCGGAAGCCGGTAGCCACATTGTGGTAGGGATCTCCTTCAGCGAAGCTCGGATGCGCCGTGCCGATGGTGAAATGCAGGATGTGATACACCAAAAACAGGAGGATCAAGGCTCCACCCCAGCGGATCGTGCGCGCCGCCCACGTCGAAGCCAGGGCCTTGCTTCCGGCGGAGTATCCGACCGGACGCGCATCCTGCCGCCGCTCGCTCAGCTGCACCGCCGCGATGATGTGGAGGACCAACGCCGCGATCAGGACCAGCCGCGCAGCCCACAGCGCTCCGCCGGTGCCGTGGAGGAATGCGCTGTAGGCGTTGATGGTGCCGGGACCCTGAAACACCAGCAGGTTGGCGAGCACGTGGGTGACAAGATAGGCCACCCAGATGATCCCGGTGACCGCCATGATCATCTTTTTGCCCACGGACGAGCGCCACAGCAAGCGCAAACGAGTCACGGCAACGCGCCGGTCAGGCGTCGACGACGGTCTGGGTGGCGCGGACCGCCTCGGCCGACTTGTGCAGCTCCTCCCGCTCCGAGCCGGTGAGCGTGACCTCGATGACCCGTTCCAGGCCTTTGCGCCCGACCTTGCAGGGCACGCCACAGAACACGTCCCGCAGCCCAAACTCCCCCTGGAGCCAGGCGGAGCACGGCAGAATGCGCTTCTTGTCCAGTGCGATCGCCTCCACCATCTGCACCGCCGCTGCGCTGGGCGCGTAATACGCCGATCCGGTCTTGAGGAAGGCTACGATTTCGGCGCCTCCGTTGCGAGTCCGGTTGACGATCTCCTCCAGCTTGGACTTCTCGATCAGCTGGGTGACAGGAATCCCCGAGACCGTGGTATATGAAATCAACGGCACCATCGTATCTCCGTGGCCCCCCAGCACCATCGCCTGGATGTCCTCAACCGACACGTCCAACGCCTCCGCCAGAAACATCCGATAGCGCGCCGTGTCGAGCACGCCCGCCATCCCCAGCACCCGCTCACGGGGAAACCGGCTGGCCTTCATGGCGACATAACACATGACGTCGAGCGGGTTGGATACCACCACGATGATCGACTTCGGCGCCACCCGGGCAATCTGCTCCGCGACTGACCGGACAATGCCGGCATTGGTCTTCACCAGGTCGTCCCGGCTCATGCCCGGCTTGCGCGCGATGCCGGCGGTGACCACGAAGACTTCGGCCCCCGCGGCCTCATCGTAGTTGTTGCTCCCCACGATTCTGGTGTCGAATCCTTCGATAGGGCCCGACTGCCACTGGTCGAGACCCTTGCCCTGAGGTACTCCGTCCACCACGTCAACCATGACGACGGTGCGGGCCAGATTCTTTTCCGCCAGCCGTTGCGCCGCCGTGGCGCCCACGTTTCCTGCTCCTACTACCGCGACCTTAGCCAGCATTCGGGCGCTCTCGATGATTTCAGGTTTGAATGGAGATGTGGTCTACGATGTCGGAATATAGCGGCTCATGAACGGCTAACAATAAAAACCAGCCACGGATCAACGTCTTTCATCCGGGTTCATCCGGGGCCAGTAGCTGCGCTGCTGCAGATGCCTCCGGTGCTCCGGTTTGGCGCAACGCCTCGTAAAGTACAATGCTCACGGCATTGGCCAGATTCAGGCTCCGTACCGAACCGGTCATGGGGATCGTGAAACAGTGCTCCGGATGCTTCTCCAGAATCCGCAGCGGCATTCCCTCGGTCTCGCTCCCGAACACCAGGCAGCTGTTCGGCCGATAGGGAGCCGTCAGGTAGCTCTGTGTTGCCCGCGCCGAGAAGTAGAGACAGCGGCTCCGGTTCATGGCATCGCGAAACGCGAACCAGTCCGGATGAACCCACAGGTCCAGGCGGTCCCAGTAGTCCAGGCCGGCGCGACGCACGTCGGCATCGTTGATGGAGAAGCCGAGTGGCTCAATGAGATGGAGCGGGGTATCGGTCGCGACGCAGAGGCGGGCGATGTTACCGGTGTTAGGAGGAATCTGGGGCTGGATGAGGGCGACCTGGACGGCCATCACCCGCCCCGCGTGTGCATCTCGCGGCGGGGATCGGCCCGGAGAGATTCCAGCTGATGCAGGATGCCCCGGCTGGGCACCGCGGCGCGCTCCTCCGCACCCCGGTCGGTGCGGGCGCGCCAGCTGTTCGCGATCAGCCCGGCGATCTCCTCGTTGGACAAGCCGGTCCGGAGCGCCTCCCGCAGATCGAGCCCCGTCTCACCGTACAGACACAGCAGCCAAGTGCCATCGGCCGTCAGACGGGCACGATCGCAGGTGCGGCAAAAGGGCGCTGTTGTCGAGGCGATTATCCCTACCGTGGTCCCGCTCGGCAACACGTAGCGGTCCGCCGGCGCCCAGTCAGCCTCGTGCAAGGGGTGAACTGGCCCGTACCGGCTCTCCAGCAGCTTCAGAATCTCGATGCGGCTCACCACCTGATCCATCGACCACCCCGTTGCCCCGCCCACGTCCATGTACTCGATGAACCGTACCTCGGCTCCGGCACCCCGGCCATACTCGACGAGGTCAACAATCTCGTCCTCGTTGTAGCCCCGAATCACCACCGAGTTGAGCTTCACCCGGAGGCCGGCTTCCCGCGCCGCGGCTATCCCTCGCAGAATATCGTCGTGACGGGAGCTCCGGGCGAACTCGAGCATTCGTTCCGGTCTCAGCGTGTCCAGGCTGACGGTAACGCGGCCCAGGCCCGCAGCCCGCAGCTCGGCGGCGTGTCGAGCCAGGAGGATACCATTGGTGGTCAGGGCGATGTCGTTAAGAGCGGGCTGACGCCGGAGCATGCCGACGAGTGCCGGGAGGCTGTGCCGGAGCAGTGGCTCGCCCCCAGTGAGCCGGATCTTGTGGACCCCGAGCCCGGAGAAGACACTCACCAGCCGGTCGATCTCCTCGAACGAAAGGATCGAGGCCCGGGGGAGCCAGACGTACTCATTCTCGGGCATGCAGTACCGACACCGCATGTTGCAGCGATCGGTAACTGAAATCCGCAAGGATCTGAGTGGGCGGCCCAGTTGGTCGGCTAGCGAGGCAGCGGGGCGGCGGGGCAGTTCGCGGGGTGACGTCATCAGATTTCTTCTCGAAGGCCCGCGGTCACATGCAGTTCACTGTCCCGCTGCCCCCCTGCCCCGCTCCCGACCCACTCGACAGTTCCATCAGCATACATCTCGCGCTTCCAGATCGGCACTCGCCGCTTCAGATCCTCGATGACGTGACGGCAGGCGAGGAATGCCTCGTCCCGGTGGGCCGATGCAGCGGCCACCGCTACCGCCGCGTCCCCAATCTCCAGCCGGCCTATGCGGTGCCGCAGGGCGATAGCAACCTGCCAGCGGGTCTGTGCCTCCGCCACAATCCGGGCACATTCGGCTTCGACCATCGGCGCATAGGCCGAGTACTCCAGGCCGAGAACCTCGCGGCCGCCGTGGTGGTTCCGCACCAGCCCCAGGAAACATGCGATACCACCTCGCTCCGGCGACTCGACCGACGCAACCAGTACTGCAAGGTTGAGTGGCTCTTCAGTCAGGTACCGCAATCATCCTCCCGCGAGTGGCGGCAGAATAGCCAGCTCGTCCCCACCGGACAGAAGCGCGTCATGAGTGACATGCATCAGGTTGAGGGCGCACATCGGCTTGGGGGGTAGCCGGTCGCCGCCCGGCAATGACCGCAGCCGGGTCAATGCGTCCCCGACGCTGGCCGGCGACTCGAGCTCGAGCTCGAGCGACTCGAGGCCCAGCGTATCCGCATAGCTGGCGAAAAGGAGGACCCGAACGGTGAGAGTGGACGCGGCAGTGCCTGGCATGAATGGAAGTTACCGCCACCGGCGGTAGGCCGATACGGCTTGAACAGCACAGAGGCCGCCGGTCCTCGGCGGCCTCCGGAAACTCTTGTGGGCCGGTGCTACATCCCCTGCGCCGGCTCAGCCTCCGAGGTCTCATCGGCCACCAGTGCCCGTAACTCCTTACTAGGCTTGAATACGGGGACCGGACGCGCGGCCACCTCCACTGGATCTCCGGTGCGAGGATTACGGGCCATCCGCGTCTTCCTGCGCCGGATCTTGAAGGTTCCGAAGCCGCGGACCTCGATGTTGTGCTGTTGTTTCAGGGCTTCCTTGACTGCCTCCAGGAACGCGTCCACGACCCGGGCGCAGTCCTTCTTGGAGATCATGGGGCCCGCGGTGCGGGCGATGGAGGCTGTTACCTGTTCTACCAGATCGGCCTTGGTCATGCATCCCCCAGAAGGGTTACAGACAATGGAGCGCAGCAGGGGCCTCCCATGGCCGATACTATGAGCTTAACCCTTGTCTGTCAAGGGCTTGTGGCTTTGACGCTTCTCTCCCTTCGAGGGAGGCCATGAATTCGGCGAAGTGAGGGAGCGCGTCATGGGGGCCTGGAGCGGCCTCAGGATGGTATTGGACGGCGAACAGCGGAAGCTCGCGATGCCGAATTCCCTCGATGGTTCCATCGTTCAGGTTGACGTGAGTCACCTCGAGCGCCGGCGCGCCGGGGATGCCGCCACTCTCGCCAAGCACCGCGAAGCCATGGTTTTGCGTGGTGATGAGGACTTGGTCGTTACGCAGATCTCGGACCGGGTGGTTTCCACCGCGATGGCCGTACGGCAGCTTCGCGGTCCGGCCTCCGTAGGCGAGTCCGACCAGCTGGTGGCCCAGGCAGATGCCGAACGTCGGGAGCCCGGCACCCGACAGCTCGCGGATCATTCCCAGTGAGTAGCCCACCGCTGCGGGATCGCCGGGCCCGTTGGAAAGGAAGAGACCGTCGGGATTTAGCTCCCGGACGGCGGCCGCAGGAGTGGTGGACGGCACCACCGTCACCCGGCAGCCTGCGCGGACCAACATCCGCACGATGTTGCGCTTCATGCCGAAGTCGTACGCAACCACGTGCGGGCCGGCGCCTTCCGTGTGACGCTCGTCGGTTGTGGCGCGCGATGCGAGGTCCAGTCCCTCCATGGATGGCGAGGCAAGCAGCTGAGCCATCAACTCGGGAGAGGGGCTCTGGCCTAACGCGATCATCCCGCGCATCGCCCCCCGCTCCCGGAGGTGCCGGGTAAGCCGGCGAGTGTCCACCCCTTCCAGTACCGGCACGCCGGCCGCGGTCAGCCAGTCGTCCAGCCCCTCACTCGATCTCCAGTTGGAGGAATGGCGCGAGAGCTCTCGCACCACGACGCCACTGATCTGCGGCCGCCCGGACTCGGAATCCTCCGGGTTGACGCCGTAGTTCCCGATCATGGGGGCCGTCATGACCACGATCTGGCCCAAGTAGCTCGGATCGGTGAATGTCTCCTGATAGCCGGTGAGGTTGGTCGTGAAGACCACCTCGCCAAAGGCGGGGTCGATCGGACGGGCAGTGGTGCCGGCAAACCAGTTCCCGTCTTCGAGCAAGACGAAAGCTGGGAGCGGCTGACTCACTGTTTCGGCTGAGGTGCCGGAGTGGGGCCTGAAGGCGCCGGCTGGGCCGGAGTAGCAGCCGGAGGCGTTGCCGGAGCCTGCCCTTGTGGTTGCGTCGGCGTGCCGAGCGGAAGCGGGGCGGGCTGAGATGGCTCAGCAGGCGTGGCCGCGCGGAGCCGTTCCTGTAATCCACTAGAGCCGACGCCCCGGGGCACGAAGGAGAGCACCAGGGAGAGCAGCAGGAAGATGCCTCCACACCACCAGGAAAGCTTGGTGAGAATGGTGACGGCCTGGCGGCCGCCGAGCACGGTGTCGGTGCCGCCCCCACCGAGCGACGCGAGACCGCCGCCCTGGCCGGCCTGCAGCAGCACGACCACGGAGAGCAGAAGGGCGTCGATGATGAGCAGCGTGAGCAGAAAAGCGAACATTTTGATGGTCTCCCGAGTCGGGGCGAATTTTAGTCGACACGGTCGCTAGTCGCTAGTCGCTAGTCGCTAGTCTCCCGAGATTGTAACGGTGGGCGGGAATGAGGTACACCCTCACTTCTTGTAACCACATATCGTTCGGGATGGGAGACTACCGCAGCCTTTCCGTGTGGAAGCGAGCGCACAGCTTCACGCTAGAGATCTATCTCTCAACCCGTCACTTCCCTGATTCAGAGCGTTTTGGTCTGATGGCACAGCTCAGGCGGGCGGCTGTGTCGGTGGTCTCCAACATCGCCGAAGGATCTGGACGTCGGGCAGATCGTGAACAGGCGAGGTTCCTGAAAATCGCTCTTAGCTCCAACTGCGAGGTCGAGTGTCAGCTCCTCCTGTCTCGGGATATAGGCTATCTCCCGTCTGCGGACTGGGAAGTACTTGACGAACATTGTCGGGAAATCGGCAGGATGCTCAGCGGGCTCATTCGATCAGTGACTCGAGACGATGCGCGGAAGGGCTCGCACAAGCCGTAATCAGCGACTGGCGACTAGCGCGTGGCCACTGACGGCCGTCCCTAGTGCCGGGCGGCTAGTGACTAGCGGCTAGCGACTAGTGACTACTACTCCACCTCATCGATCGACCGGGGCCAATCTTCCTTCAACAGCCGCGACATCGCCCGGTCGGCCAGCAGCCGGCCACCTGTCTGGCAGCGGGCACAGTAGTTGGTCTCATTGTCGGCATAGCGGATTCGCTGGACTGGTGTGCCGCAGTCCGGGCAGGGCAGCTTGTAGCGGCCGTGGACGGCCATCCCCTCGCGAAAGGCCGTGACCTTCTCCGGGAACCGGCCCTTCTCTTCCTCCCGGAGCCGGTCGATCCAATCCTCCAGCGTGCGGCGGGCGGCGTGGTACAGTCGCCCGACCTCTTCATCCGAGAGCTTTCCTGTACGGGCCAGGGGCGAAAGCCGGGCGCGGTGCAGGATCTCATCGGAGTACGCATTGCCGATCCCGCTGAACAGACGCGGATCGGTGAGCGCCCGCTTCAGGGTGTGACTCTCCGATCGCAGCCGCGCCGCGAAGGCGCCCTCGTCCGATTCCAGCACCTCGAGCCCGCCCCGGTCGAACTGTGCCAGGGCCCCTTCGCCGGCCACGAGGTTGATCGAGGCCCGGCGCTTGGTCCCGGCCTCGGTAAGCAACAGCACCCCGGCCGGAAATTCGAACGCTGCCAGCCCCAGCTTGCCCGCCGGTTTGGTTCCCGGCGGCCTCCAGCGGAACCTTCCGGCGATCATGAGGTGCACCACCAGGAAGAGCTCATCTTCCAGCTCGAATACGATCCGCTTCCCCATGCGCCGAAGGCCGAGGACCCGTTTCCCTGCCGCGGCACTGATGGGGGGATCGACCGATCGAACCACAAAGGGACTGCGGACGAGCACGCGCTCGAGCGTTTGATTCACCACCAGGGGAGCGAGGTGTTCCAGGTAGAGGACGATGTCGGGAAGTTCAGGCACGGCAAACCGCTCTAACTGAGTCCCACCAGCTCCGCCCACTTCTCGGGGTCCAGGCTCGCTCCGCCAACGAGTACGCCATCAATCTGGGGCCGGGCCAGCAGCGAGAGCACGTTCCCGCTGTTGACGCTTCCCCCATACAGAATCGAAATCCGCGGGGTCACCCCGTGCCTTCCCAGCTCCATGCGGATCCGCTCGTGAACCTGCGCCGCATCGTCCGGCGTGGCGTTCTTTCCCGTGCCGATGGCCCAGACCGGCTCGTACGCCAGCACCACCCGGTTCCATTCAACGGTCTCGAGTGCCTCGATGACGGGTGCCAGCTGGCGGACGATCACGGCTTCAGTCCGGCCACCCTCTCGTTCCGCCAGAGTCTCCCCCACGCACACGAGCGGCGTAGCACCGAGCTTGAGGGCTGCCTTCGCCTTTCGGGCCACGTATTCGTCGGTCTCGCCGAACAGCTGGCGCCGCTCCGAGTGTCCGGCGAGCACTGCCCGCGCCCCGGCCTCCATCGCAATCGGAATCGAGATCTCGCCGGTAAAAGCGCCTTTCGGCTCCCAGTGCACGTTCTGGATCCCGAGTTTGACGTCGTTTCGGCCGCGCATGCTCTCGCAGAGTGTGCCGAGCGACACCGCCGGAGGAAAGAACCAGAGGCTTCGACCCGGGATCGGCGAGGTCAGCGACAAGAAACGCTCGGCGTACTTGCGAGCCTCGACGGGGCCATGATGCATCTTCCAATTAGCGGCGTATATCAGCTGGCGCTCAGCCATAGTCTAAAGATCCTTCGCTTCGCTCAGGATGACGTCAGCCCAGGTCATGCCTCATCAAGCGCCGCTACGCCAGGCAGCTCTTTGCCCTCGAGAAACTCCAGCGACGCGCCCCCACCGGTTGATACATGCGTGATCCTGTCGGCCAGCCCAGCCTGGGCTACGGCGGCCGCGGAGTCCCCGCCACCGATGACGGTGACTGCGCCGTTGGCGGTTGCCGCTGCCATGGACCGGGCGACCGCGAGGGTCCCGTGGTCGAACGGTGGAGTCTCGAACACTCCCATGGGGCCGTTCCACACCACCGTTCCCGCCGACTCAATGAGATCGCCAAAGGTGCTTTCGGTATCCGCGTCAATGTCGTACACCGCCCAGCCCTGCGGGATGGCTTCTCGCTTGACGGAGCGGGTCTCCACCTTCGGGGCCAGTTCCTGGGCGATCACCGCACCGGCCGGTAACACCAGCTTCTCCCCTGCCTGCTTCATGAGGTTCCGGGCAAGGTCCAAGCGCTCCGGCTCTACCAGCGATTTGCCGGTCTCGAGACCCATGGCCGCGAAGAAGGTGCATGCCATGGCGCCGCCGAGAAGGATACGGTCAACCTTCGGCAGCAATGCTTCGATAAGGTCGATTTTCCCGCTGATCTTGGCACCGCCCAGTACTGCCACGAACGGACGTTTGGGCTGGTGAAGCGCCTCACCCAGGTAGCGAAGCTCGCGCTCCATCAAGAACCCCGACACGGCGGGCTTCAGGATCCTGGCTATGGCCTCGGTACTGGCGTGCGCCCGGTGGGCGGAGCCGAAGGCGTCGTTTACGAACAGGTCACCCAGGGCGGCGAACTTCTCCGCCAGTGTCGCATCATTCTCCTCTTCACCTGGAAAGAATCGGGTGTTCTCGGCCACGGCCACGCCTCCCCGGGGGAGCCGTTTGGTCGCAGGCAATGCGTCGGGCGATGTGGGATCGGGCAGGAAGGTGACCGGCGCACCGAGAAGCTTCTCCAGGGCTTTTACCACCGGCTGCATCGAGTACTTGGGATCCGGCCCCTTCTTCGGCCTTCCGAGATGGGAGAGCAGGACCAGGCGGGCACCACGGTCGCGCAGGTACTTGATCGTCGGCATTGCGGCGCGGATGCGGGTGTCGTCGGTGACGACGCCGTCCTTGATCGGACAGTTGAAGTCCACCCGCACCAGAGCACGGCGTCCCTCAAGCGATCCCTTGTCGAGCGATTCCAGGGTGCGCTTCACCGACGAGACCCGAGATACCGCAACAGGTCCACGCAGCGCGCCGAGTAGCCCATTTCGTTGTCGTACCAGGAGGTCACGTTGACCAGGGTGCCGCCGACAACCGTGGTCGAGAGCGCGTCCACCGTGCTCGATGCCAGGCTGCCGATGTAGTCCACCGACACCAGCGGCTCGTCGCTTACCGCCATTATGTCTTTCAGAGGCCCGGACTTCGCGGCATCGCGAAAGGCGGTGTTGACCTCCTCCGCCGAGGTGGCTTTCTGAACGACGCAGGTCAGCGCCACGACCGACACGTCGGGGGTGGGAACCCGAAGCGAGACCCCATCGATCTTACCCTTCAGCTCCGGAAGGACGAGAGACGTGGCCTTGGCCGCGCCCGTGGTAGTCGGAATTATCGAAAGCGCGGCGGCCCGCGCCCGGCGCAGGTCCTTGTGCGGCAGATCGAGGATGTTCTGGTCATTGGTGTAGGAGTGCACCGTGGTCATGAACCCACTCACGAAGCCAAACCGGTCGAGGATGACCTTCACCACCGGGACCAGGCAGTTGGTGGTGCAGCTCGCGTTCGAGATGATCTGGTGTTTACCCGGGTCGAACTTCTCATGGTTTACGCCGTACACGATCGTGATGTCTTCCTGCTTGGCGGGCGCGGAAATGACGACCCGCTTGGCTCCCGCGGCGAGGTGCAGTGCGGCCTTGTCGCGGTCGGTGAATCGGCCGGTGGATTCGAGCACCAGCTCCACCCCCAGGTCCTTCCAGGGGAGTTTGGCGGGCTCCTTCTCGGAGAGCACCTTGATGGGACGGCCATCCACCGAGATCGAATCGGACTGAGCCGCCACATCGCCAGGGAAGCGGCCGTGCACCGAGTCGTACTTCAGGAGGTGGGCCAGCGTCTTGGTATCGGTGAGATCGTTGACGGCTACGAACTCGAGCTCCGTGGCTCGCATCGCTCTGGCGGCGCGCACCACATTGCGGCCGATCCGGCCGAAGCCGTTGATGCCTACTCGGATTGCCATTTCGTCTCCTGTTAGGAACAGTCGTCAGTCGCCAGTTACACCGCGCCAGCATCCCGGACCACCAAGCTGGCGACTCGTGACTCGTGACTGTTTATCTCATCTCCAAGTCCACTACAGCGCGCGCGAATGTCACCGCTTCGACCCGCGCTGCTCCCGCCTCCACCAGTGCGGCGGCGGCCGCCGCAAGCGTCGCCCCGGTGGTGAACACATCATCCACCAGCACCAGCTCCAGGCCAGTCGCCGTGCCTGCGCCGAACGCGGCTGCCACGTTCGCGTGACGCGCCTCAGGGGTGAGCGCCGTCTGGGTCCGGGTCTCCCGCACCCGCTGAAGCAGGTCGGTGCGCACCGGTCGCCCGATGCGGCCGGCCAGCGCGGTGGCGAGCCGCTCGCTCTGATTGTAACCGCGGACCCGCTGCCGCCGCCTGCCGAGCGGAATCGGTATCAAGCATACCTGGCCCGTCAATGGCTCGAGTCCCTTCATCGACTCGGCCATGGCATCCGCCGCGCGGCTCCACCCCTCGTACTTGAGCTGATGCACCGCGTCCCGCGCCGAGCCTTCCAGCCATACCGCGCTACGCGCCCGGCTGAGACCCGGGGGCCAGCCGGCACACAACCGGCATTCGAGACCGCGGGACGATGGCTGGCCGCAGCGGTCGCAGACCGGGTGCGGAACCGACTGCCACCTGAGCCGGCACAGATCGCAGATGAGCTTGTCGCCCTCGCCGGCGGAGATCGGCTCGTGACATAGAAGACAAGCCGCGGGTAGCAGCCACCGCTCGACCCCCGCAAGGAGGTCAGCGAGGTTTCCCGTCCTCAACCGGCTAGCGAAGGGCGGCATTCACCGCAGCCCGCATGACCTCGAGCGGCGCGTCCTTACCGGGGAACCAGCGCTCGAAGGCGGCGGCTCCCTGGGCCACCAGCATCCCCCGGCCGTCTCCGGCCCGGCGCACCCGCGGACGTATTGCCCGGACCCATTCGGTCTCACCGGCGGCGTACACCATGTCGAGCGCTACCTCAGCCTGGGGAGCTGCGTCGAGTGCGATCGGCAGCGGGTCGCCGGCCTTAAGGCCTAGAGGAGTCGAGTTGATAAGGACTCGACACTCGGCCGGAGCGACCAGGCCCACGGACCGTGACGCCACCCAGCTCTCGAATTCGCGGCGGCGGCGCTCGTCGCGCGAGCTCACCGCCACGGAGACCCCGGCTTTCTTTGCGGCCACCACCGCAGCGCGAGCAGCGCCACCGGTGCCGGCAATCAGCCACGGCGCATCGGGCGCCTGCAGTTCTCCCAGCGCCGCCACCAGCCCGTGCACGTCCGTGTTGTCGCCCACACTCCCGCCATTCTCGCCCCAGAACGTGTTACAGGCCCCGACGCTCTGCGCCAGCTCCAGGCACCTGTCTACCGCGCGAGCGGCGATCTCCTTGTGCGGCACCGTGACATTGCCACCACCGCCGGCACGGGCGAGCGCCTGAATCAGGGCGGGGGCATCCGCGGCGGAGCACGGCAGTGGCACGTATGCGGCCGGGATGCCGAGGGCGGCGAATGCGGCGTTGTGCATGAGAGGGGAAAGCGAGTGGGCGACCGGGTCGCCCAGGATAGCAAAGACGCGGGTGGCGCCGACGATCACCGGACCGGGCCGGCCACTCGGCCCACCACGCCGGTGATCATCTCCTGGAGTTCGTCGTAGGTGGTGCGATAGCTGGCGAGGTCGGCGCCGAAGGGATCGCTGATCTCTCCCTTCCCTTCCTCACGTCCGGCATACTCGCCCAGTACATGCACTTTGTCTTCGCCACCCAGCTCGGCCACGCGCGCGCGGTGGTGCCCCGACATGGTCAGGATGAGGTCGGAATCCCTGACCACGTCGCGCGTCAGGAGCTGGGCGCGATGACCGCTCAGATCCAGCCCGTGCTCGAGTCCGACCAGGTAGGCACCTTCCGATACCGGAGCTCCTTCCCAGGCGCCAGTGCCGGCAGAAGACACGGTGACCTGGTCTACCCCGCGGCTGGCCAATGCCTCCCGGAGCAGCGCTTCAGCCATCGGGCTGCGGCACGTGTTACCGGTGCAAACGAAAAGGACGCGCATCATGAAAAGATAACCGCGGGCCGGCGGGGCGGCGGGGCAGCAACGGCATTCACGGCGCCAGCCTCCCCGCCGCCCGCCTCAGCTCCGCCCGCGGAATGGCTCCCTCACGAACCAGCTTCGGCATCGGGTCGGTGCAGTCCACCAAGGTGGAGGGCGGCACGTTGCCGAGCACGCCACCGTCGAGCACCAGCAGCTCGCCACTGCCCACCGCTTCGGCGAACAACTCGACCAGGCGGTCGGCGCCGGGCGCCGGGGGCCCGCCCGGACGGTTGGCTGATGTTGAAGTGAGCGGCTTCCCGGTTGCAGTGACCAGCTGGGCGATGCCGGCATGCGAGGTGTAACGCACGGCAATGCCCCCTTCCCTGCCCCGCAACTCATCGGGCAGCCGTCCTTCGCCGCCGCGCAGAACCAGTGTGAGCGGCCCGGGCCAGAAAGCTTCGGCCAGCGCGGAGGCGGACGCGTTGAACACCAACCCCCACTCCTCCGCCATCCTGCGCCCCGAGATAAGCAGCAGAAAAGGCTTGCCCTCGGGCCTTCCCTTCAGATTAGCGAGCGCCGCCAGGGCGGGCACGCTGGGAGCCGAGCCGAGGCCGTACACCGTTTCAGTGGGATAGGCCAGCAGCTTGCCCGCGCGGAGATGGCTGTCGATTTGAGGAATCGCCGCGGCGATCTGCGAATCGGTCTGGAACGGGAGAGTCATGGACTGGCACCGGCGAGCAGCTCCGCCAGGGCGAGGTCATCTCGGGTGGTGACCTTGAGATTGCGGCAGGAATCGGGGACCAGACGCACCCGAACGCCCATCGCTTCGACCAGCGCGGCATCATCGGTGGCGCGACGACCCGCGCGGGCGGCGCGGGCGTGGGCCCGCTCCAGCACCGAGCGCGGAAAGCCCTGCGGTGTCTGGGCTCGCCAGAGACGCGCCCGGGGGCGGGTCCGGCGGATCAGGCTCGGGTCTGCAACGGTGGCTTCCTTCAGGGTGTCGCTGAGCGGCACAGCGGGTACCGCGCCCTCGCCATTGCGCGCGTAGCCGATAACGGCATCGATCACTTCCCGCTCGACGAACGGCCGAGCCGCATCGTGAACAAGGACCACGGTGCATTCCGGCGGCAACGCCGAGAGGCCAGCCCGGACCGAGTCTCCCCGATGGAGGCCGCCGGGAACGATGGAGAGGACTCGCTCTATGGCCTGCGAGGGCGCGGAGAGATCGGATAGGAACGCCGGGGGGTGAGTAACGTCCTCGGGCGGCAGGACCAGCACCACGTGGGCTACATCGGGATGGGAGGAAAACGGACGCAAGGCGCGCAGGACCATGGGAACACCGCCGATCAGCTGAAACTGCTTCGGAACGCTGCCGCCCAGCCGCTCCCCCCGCCCGGCGGCAACCACGACGACGCCTACGTCACGCGGCAAGCGCCCGCACCAACTGGTCGACGTGATCGAGCCCCACCAGCGATGCACCCGGTACCTGGACAGTGCTGCGCGAGGAGCCGAACACGCGATTGAAGCCAAGCCGCACCGCTTCCGTGATGCGGCGTTCGATGGCGCCACTAGGCCGGATCTCTCCGCCCAGGCCGATCTCGCCCAGAAAGAGTACGTCCGCCGGCGCCGGGCGGTTGTACAGGCTGGAAAGGAGGGCCGCAGCGATCGCGAGATCCGCTCCAGGCTCGGTGAGCCGGACGCCCGCCGTGACCTGCACGAACACGTCGAGATTGGCGAATGATGTGTTGGCCCGCCGCTCCAGCACCGCCAGCAGCACCGCAAGCCGCCGAGGATCGAGACCGGTAGCTACCCGCTGTGGCGTTCCATATCCGGACTTGGAGGCGAGCGCCTGGACCTCCACCAGCACCGGTCGAGTTCCTTCCATGAGCGCCGTGACCGCGCTCCCGCTGATACCCTGGGCCCGCGCAGCCAGGAATACTGCGGACGGATTCGGCACCGCCACCAGGCCCCGCTCGGTCATGGAAAATACGCCCAGCTCGTCCACCGAGCCGAAACGGTTTTTCGTGGTGCGGAGCAGGCGGTAATCCAGCGTGGCCTCACCCTCGAAGTAGAGCACGGTGTCTACGATGTGCTCCAGCGTCTTGGGCCCCGCAATGCCACCGCCCTTGGTAACATGGCCCACGACGACGACCGAGGTTCCGCTCTCCTTGGCAAAGCGCATCAGCTGCCCGGAACACTCGCGCACCTGGCCGACGTTGCCCGGTGCGCTCTCCAGGGTGTCGGTGTAGACCGTCTGAATGGAATCGATGACGACCACGTCGGCGTGCACCGCACTGACAGCGTCGAGGATAGCTTCCAGGCGGGTTTCGCCCAGGACATGCACGGCCCCCGCGTCTTCCACCAGCCGGTCGGCCCGCAACCGGATTTGATCGGGTGACTCCTCCCCACTGGCGTAGAGCACCGTACGGCCTGCCGATTCCAGCCGGGCTGCCGCCTGCAGCAGCAGGGTGGATTTCCCAATACCCGGTTCCCCGCCGATCAGGGTCATCGAGCCGGGGACGATGCCACCGCCGAGGACGAAATCGAACTCCGGTATGCCCGTGCGCCAGCGTGTAAGGCTCTCAGACGCGATACTGTCGAGGCGCACGGGGGCGGAAGCGGCGGAAAGAGCGGAATGCGCGCCTTGCCTACCGCCTTTTCCGCCTTTTCCGCTGCGAAGCACTGCCGGCTCCTCCGCCACGGCATTCCACTCTCCGCATGCCTCGCAGCGGCCGACCCACTTGGGATGCTCGTGGCCGCATTCGGTACAACGGTAGACTGACTTTGGTTTGGCCACCTACTCAGGTCCCTCGCGCTCGGTGCGGTTGTCGAACCGGGTAAACTGCTTGTGGAAATAGAGGTCCACGGTGCCGGTCGGCCCGTTGCGGTGCTTGCCCACGATGACTTCGGCAATGCCCTGGAGACTGTTGCCCTCGCTGTCTTCCTTCTGATACATCTCCGGTCGATGGATGAAGATGACCACATCGGCATCCTGCTCGATGGCCCCGGAATCTCTCAAGTCCGAGAGGATCGGTCGGCGCTCGCCGCCGCGTTGCTCGGATGCGCGGGAGAGCTGGGACAATGCGATGACGGGAATGTTCAGCTCCCGGGCCAGCCCCTTCAGGGAGCGGGAGATGTCCGAAATTTCCTGAACCCGGTTCTCCGAATATTCCGGGCTCCGCATCAGCTGGAGATAATCCACCACGATCAGCCGGACGTCGTTTTCCACCTTGAGGCGCCGCGCCTTGGAGCGCATCTCCAACAGTGTCAGCGCGGGTGAATCGTCGATCCAGACCGGGCAACTCTGCAGAATGCCGGCGGCACGAGCCAGCCGCGTGAAGTCGGGATCTCTCAAGGTGCCCCGGCGCACTGCCTGGCTGTCAACTCGGGCTTCAGCGCAGAGCATGCGTTGCACCAGCGACTCCTTCGACATTTCCAGCGAGAATACCGCCACCCCGAAGCCGTCTACCGCCGCCTGCGTCGCGACGTTGAGACAGAAGGCGGTCTTTCCCATCGAAGGCCGGGCCGCCACGATGATGAGTTCCGAGGCCTGGAACCCCGAGGTCATCTCGTCCAAATCTGCGAAGCCGCTCGGGACACCGGTAATCGCTTTGCCGCTGCGCTGGAGCGTTTCGATGCGCTCCATCGTGGGCCATAGCATTTCCTTGAGCCGGGTGAACCCCTCGTCCCCCCTTTGCTGGGAGATCTGAAAGATCCGCGACTCGGCCCCGTCGAGGAGGTCGTTGGCGGTGGAGTGTCCGTCGTAGGCTTCGGTGATGATCGAAGTAGAGGCTTCGATCAGGCGTCGGAGGATCGCCTTGTCTTTGACGATCTTGGCGTGGAACTCGATGTTGGCGGCGGTGGGTACGGTATCCACCAGCTCGGCCAGGTAATCCAGGCCGCCAACGGTGTCGAGCTCGCCCCGGCGCAGCAGCTCATCACGCAGAGTGATGTGGTCAATGACGGTCCGTTGCTCGGTGAGCGCCAGCATGGCGCGGAACAGACGGCGGTGCGGCTCGCGGTAAAACATCGAGTCGTCCACCAGCTCCGCGGCGCGCAACGCGGCATCCTGGTCCAGCAGCATTGCGCCGAGCACCGCCTGCTCGGCTTCCTGGCTCCACGGGGCCGACCGGCCAACGTAGGGATCAACGGTCGAGTAGTTGCCTGACGATACGGACGTCATCCCAGGTCGGCTTCTTCCAGTTCGGGTTGCGGAGCAGCGCCGCGGGATGGTACGTCACGACCAGCGGAATGCCGTTGTACGTGTGCACCTTGTTGCGAAGCTCTCCCAGACTTTTTCTCACCCCCAGCATGGCCTCGGCCGCCGTGCTGCCGAGGGCGAGAATCACTTTCGGCCGAATGATTTCCAGCTGGCGGTGTAGATATGGAATACAGGCCGCGATCTCATCGGGCAAGGGCTTGCGATTCTGTGGAGGACGGCACTTGACAATGTTGGTGATGTATACCGAGTCGCGCGGCACTTCGATAGCCTCGAGAATCCCGTTGAGCAGATTCCCCGCCTGTCCGACGAAGGGCTTGCCCTGTGCGTCCTCTGTGGCGCCGGGGCCCTCGCCGATCAGAACCAACTGCGCGTTCTCGTTGCCCACACCTGGCACCGCGTTGATGCGGGCCGGACACAAGCCACAGCAGTAGGTGGTACGGATCCGCTCCGCGACCTCGTCCAGTGTCTTCAGGGCGACAAGCTCGTCGCCCAGGGCGTGGCTCGGCGACTCGACGGCCAGGCCGGGCGCCGGAATCGGGGGGGCGCCTTTTCTCCAGCCATCAGCGGGGCGGCGAGGCGGCGGGACAGTTTCCGCGGGGCCGCGGGGCCGCGGGGCCGTGCCTTCCGCACTCGAGCTCGGTGGGTGTGCCGTTTCTGCCCCCCTGCCCCCTCGCTCGGCTGCTCGGGGCAGGCTCCGCTGCCCCGCTGACAAAACTACCTCCGACCCACCTAGCTCCACCTGCTGTTCCAGGTACCTCCGCCACTCATCGGCCAAGGGATTCCTCCACCACGTCGAGAATCGCCTCCGCCACTTCGCGTTTCGATTGCAGCGGAAGAATACGGCGGCTGCCGTCCCGCCCGAGAAGCGCAACCCGATTGGTATCCTTCTCGAACCCGGCGCCCGGCTCCAAGGCGTCGTTCACCACGATCAGGTCGAGGGCCTTCCGCTCCAGCTTCGCCAGCCCTTTGGCCAGAGCGTCCCCGGTTTCCAGGGCGAAGCCCACCATCACACTTCCCTTCTTCCGATGGTCTCGGGTCGAGCCGAGGATGTCTTCGGTCGGCTCCATGGGAATGGCCAGCGCCCCTTCCACTCGCGACCGCTTGCTGTCGCTGGGGCTGCTGGGACGGTAGTCAGCCGGCGCCGCCGCCATCACCAGCACGTCCGCGGCCGGCAGCTCGGCTCGTACGGCCGCTTCGAGGTCCCGGGTAGAATCGATTTGCCGTAGCGTCACCCCGATTGGCGGGTGCAATGCGGTCGGGCCCGAGATGAGTACTACGTCGGCGCCGCGCTCCCACGCCGCCTCAGCCACCCGATACCCCATTTTGCCGCTGGATCGGTTGCTCACGACCCGGATCGGATCGATCGGCTCGCGGGTGGGACCGGCGGTGACCACGACGCGCTTGCCGGCCAGCGCACCACCACCGCGCATCAGCCGGGCGGCGTGCGCCAGGACCGTGTCCGGCTCGCTCATGCGCCCTGGCCGGTCCGACGGACCCTCTGCGAGAGGGCCGACATCGGGGCCGATCAGGACCACGCCGCGCTTGCGCAGCGTCTCCAGATTGGCCCGCGTTGCCGGGCTGGCGAACATCTCATCGTTCATGGCTGGAGCCATCAGCAGTGGAGCTGTGCGAGCCAGGAGCAGCGCCGTGAGCACGTCGTCCGCCAGTCCCTGTGCCACTCGCGCGATGAGATGCGCCGTGGCGGGAGCCACGATGATGAGGTCCGCGTCCTGGCCGAGCCGGACATGCGAAAGCGCCCCTCCCGGCTCCCACAGCGAGCTCAGGACAGGGCGCCCTGTCAGCGTTTCGAATGTCAGTGGCCGCACGAACTCCGCGGCAGCCTCGGTGAGCACCGCGTCTACCCGGGCTCCCGCGTCGGTCAGGCGGCGGGCAAGGATGCAGCTCTTATAGCACGCGATCCCGCCCGACACGCCGAGGACGACGTGCCGGCCGGCCCACACGCTCAGGCCTCGGAGCGGCGGCGGCGGAGGAGCTTGTAATTCAGGTCTCCGTCCACCAACTCCTGCATCGCTTTGGTGGTCAGCTTCTCAGAGGGCTGCTGGAGCTGATCCTTGGGGAACTCGTTCAGGTAGCGAGCGAACTTCGCGGCCACGAGCACGCCGAGATACTTGTTCCCCGCCTGCTTGGCGACTTCATGGGGGGTGATGATGCGCATTTGTTTCTCCAGTATTCGGTTAGTGTCCAGTCGCCAGTCGCCAGCCATTCCATCCATTCATTACTGGCGTCTCGTGACTCGTGACTGCCTTCAAATCTTTCCCGCCGCCTTCACCACGTCCCGCCGCAGCCGCTCGATCCGGGCCGGCAGATCCTGCTGGCGCGATATCAGCCGTTCCTCCGCCTTTCCTTCGAGGATGGCGGACACCTGCTCCACCGCGGTGTTCAGATCTTCGTTGACGACCGCGTAATCGTACTCTGCAACTGCCGCCAGCTCGTGCGACGCACGGGTAAGCCGCTTCCGCAGCAAGTCGGGGTTTTCGGTGTTCCGACCGGTCAGCCGCTCCACCAGCACGTCGGCTGATGGCGGTAACACGAACACGAGGAGTGTGTTGTCCAGGTTCTTTCGAATCTGCCGCGCCCCTTCGACATCGATGTCGAGCACCGCGTGCCGGCCCTGGCCGAAAATCCGCTCGATCTCTTCCTTGAGCGTGCCGTAAAGCTGGGCCCCGTACTCAGCCCACTCGAGGAACGCTCCTTCCTTGCGCCGCCGCTCGAACTCCGCCCGGCTGAGAAAGTGGTAGTCCACCCCGTCCCGCTCACCGTCGCGACTCGCGCGCGTCGTGGCCGAGACCGAATAACCCAGGTCGGTTCGGACCTGCAGCAGCTTCTTCGCGATCGTCGTCTTTCCGCCACCCGAAGGCGCGGAGAGCACGAGCAACAATCGCTTCATTCGAGGTTCTCGAGCTGTTCCCGGAACTTCTCGAGCTCGCCCTTCATGGCGATCACCAGCTGCGCAATGTCGGCGTCGCCGGCCTTCGCACCCATGGTGTTCACCTCACGTCCCAGCTCCTGGGCTAGAAATCCCAGCTGTTTCCCCACGGGCTTGTCCGAGGCGAGGGCGGAGCGGGCAGCTGCGACATGTGCCTGAAAGCGCACCAGCTCTTCGGTGATGTCTAGCTTGTCGGCCAGGAAGGCCAGCTCCTGCGCCAGACGGTCCTCGTCCACGCTACGTCCGTCGAGCAGCTCGGCCACCGAGGCCTTCAGCCGGATGCGCTCGCGGGTGAGCCGTTCGGGCGCGCGTCGGGCAACCTCGGCCGCCGATAGCTCCAGCAGGTTGAGCCGGTGCCTCAGCTCGGCGGTGAGGGCTTCGCCCTCGCGGGCCCGCATGGCCCGGCACTCGGCGCCGGCTGCGGCTACGACCGGCTCGACGTCGTCCCAGGCGATTTCCCCGGCTCCATTGGCTCCAGAGGTGAGGACGTCAGGCTGCCGCGCCACCAGTTCCACCGTCACTTCTCCGCCCAAGCCGAGGGTGGCTTGCAACTCCCTCAGCTGAGCGGCGACCAGACGGGCCCGATCCAGATCGACGGAGAATCCGCTCTCCGCGTCGGCGCTCTCGGTCCACCGGGCCTGCACCGAGAGGTGGCCCCGATCGAAGTCCCGCCGCAGTCGCTCGCGCAGCTCACCCTCGAACATGGTGAGATCGCTGGGGAGCTTGGCCGACAGATTGAAATAGCGATGGTTCACTGTCCGGATCTCGACCCGGAGCCGCCGTCCCGCCACCGCACCTTCCGCGGCACCGAACCCCGTCATGCTGTACGGCAAGCCGACCTCCAGGAACCCGAGACAGCCTTTAAACTTAGCGAGAAAAGTCACCCAGGCATAGGGGCTGAGATGCCAGCATCTCCCCTAGTCGCCGATCTATGCGGTCCCAGTCAATCGAGCCATCAGGGGATCGCCGGTTCTGCATGCGAGATAGTTGGCACCCAGAAAATCCTCGTCGGCCAGGGTGTAAGCCCGGATCTCCACGTAATCCGGGAAAATCTTTCCAACGACGTAGCCGTGGCTCGCGAATAGCTCGTGGAAGTCTTTGAGCAAGAAGCGGGTGAGGATGTTCATCCGGCCGTACTCGAATTGCACGAAGCGAGCGGCGCCGCTTCGTAGTAGCGCTTCCAATCCCCTCAACACCAAGTGCTCGGCGCCTTCGACGTCAATCTTCAGAAAATCGACGTGGTCCACTCCCTCCCGAGCGAGGAACTCGTCACCTCGCATCACGGGGCATTCCAGCTTCTCCCCCTCCCACCTATAAGGGAAGTCGGTGACTGTCGAGTGGGCGCTCACCGCTGGATTGTAGCGGACTGTGAGGGTGCCCGTGTGATCCGCCAGCCCAAGGTTGAAGACCCTGATGCGTTCCTGCCCCGCGGTGCGTTCGCGAAGCACAGCTGCAGTGGGCGGTACAATCTCCAGTGCCAGGATCCGCGCCTGGGGAAATCTCTCGACCGCGAGGAGTGACCACTTCCCCACGTTGGCCCCAACATCGACCACCGTGAGGATTTTCTCGTCTCTAAGCATGTCGAGTAGCCAGCGCTCCCCATTCTTATGAGGCTTATGGCTCGCGTTCCCAAACCATCTGAGATACTGCCGGCTGAGCTTGGCGGCCGTTCGGAGCACCGGATTGCTGCGGACACGCGCGGTAGGCCTCATCAATTCAAGAACCCCCACCGCACCTCGAAGTGCCTCCCATATGCCGGGGCTTGAACTGGATCAGACTGCGGATGAACCTGGCGCCGCGGAGCCGCACGGGGACCCCAAGGGTTGGAACGTATGGCCGGCACCGCACCCTCCCGGTCATGCTGTACGGCAAGCCGACCTCCCAGAACCGGAATAGCCGCGGAATTTATCCTGGAATGGCCGATTAGATAGGTACGGAATCGTCCGACTGGCATGGCATCTGCCTCCGTCCAGCAGATTCCCCCTATGGTCCGCTGCAATGGAGAGTCCCATGGTTCCTCGGCCGATCTCTACGCGCGCTTGGCCCGCACTTGGGGCCTGCCTGGTCCTGGCCGTCCTGACCGGCATGAGCCCGGCGGCGATGGCCCAGAGCGTCTCGCCCGCTTCAACCCGGGCCGCGAGTCCGGCCTTAAGCGGTCGAGCCACGGTGGCATGGACCCTCAAGACCCGACAGGACATCCGCTGGCAGCAGATCACGCCCGCCGGCACTCTCCTGCTCTCAACCGATGCTGCCCTGATGGGGGTCGACATCGAACGGGGCCAGGTCACATGGGAACGGCCCGAACTCAGCGGAGTGCTTGCCGATAGTGTTCGACCTGTGGAGGGGTCCATCCTCATGGAGGCAGCCCGGCCGGGACTGCTCCTGATCTTCGATCCGGTTACCGGCACTCCCGTGTTCGACTCCCGTCAGCTCGGCCTTGCGGAAATCGTTACCCGTCGCGTTCTGCCACAGAGCGGCACGATTCTCATTCATGGCCGTCGCGCTTCAGGGCCCCCAGTCGTGGGGCTGTACGACCTCGTCACCGGCAACCAGCGGTGGATCAGCGAAAAGCTCTTCGAGCAGACCGAGGCCAAGAAGAAGGGGCTGGGCGGTCTGGTTCAGGGACTGGTGCGGCGGGCCTCCGAAGCCACCGAATTGGAGGTGTTGCAGGCGGGCGCGGAGATGATCGTGGTCCACACCCTGATGGGGCTGCGGGCGATCGATGCGCGAACCGGGGATGTACGTTGGACAGCGAGCCTCCCGGTCGCCAGATCGGGCTCCGTTGCCCGCTACGTGCGGCTCTATCCCTCCATCGACAAGAACGATCGGATTTACGTCAGCTTTGACGAGCGCCTGATGCCCTACCGCCTGGCGGACGGTCAGCCGCTCTGGAACAAGCCGGCCACCGTGCATGGACGCATCCGGGACATCGTGCAGCATCCGGCCGGCATCATCATGCTGCCTGAGGGGCAACCCGAGGGAGAGGGCACCGGCAGCCGGACCGTAATCAACGGAGTGGTACAGACGGGGCTCAATATCGCACGCTACGACGACGGTACCACGCTCGCATCCAAACCGATCAAGATGCGGGGCCGCGTCATGGAGGCCATGGTCACGGGGGAGGCGGCGGTGCTTGCCGTTGATGCCGAGTCCAAGACTTTCGTCAACGTGCTGGATGTCGCGGCTGCTGCCGTTCGGCTCAAAAAGGACGTGAAGATCAAGGGTCAGCTGGCGTACGCAGAGCTCACGCCCGCCGGCCTGCTATATGTGTCCCGCTCTGACGCCTCGGGTAGTGCCGAGGTGAACATCATAGACCTGGAGAGCGGGAAACCCCGACTCAAGGATGCCATCGAGAGCGGCCGTCTGCTGTACGCACTCGAGGGCCGCACGATGTACGTCTTTTCCAACCGCGGCCATCAGCTGTATGCGGTGGATCGTGAGGACGGGAGTTGGAAGACGTTGGGAGGCGAGGTCAAGCTTCAGGGGGGAGAGGATCCCGTCGACATGGAGATCCGGCCGGAAGGCATCGTGCTGATTTCGTCCCAGAACCTCGTGCTGCTCGGACGAGATGGACAAGTGAAGCAGCAGGCATACTATCCCGCGCCGCAGCTGCCGGGGCTGCTGCGGGCGCTGTATGCCGTCGATGCCGTGCGCGCGGGTCTACGCGGCGCTGCGGCCTCCGCTTACGGCGATCAATTCGCGCAGGCTTCCCGCCGCACCAAGGATCCCGCCGCGCAGCAGATCACCAGTGAATTGGCGACGGCGTTCTCCCAGGGGGGTGCCCAGCTCCAGGGCTACTCGCGCCAAGCGGCAGCGCTCGCCACCAAGCGCTTCAAGGCGTCACTCGCGGTACCCGGATCGGTCTTCATGCTGACCAAGGCGCCGGAGGGTAAGGGCAACGTCCTGCTTCAGATCGACAAGGACAGCGCCCAGCCTCGAGCCCGGGTCGATTTGGGCAAGGAGAAGGAGCCGGTCTATGCGGTGGACGATATCGCGGGGATGCTGTTTCTGAGGACGGCACCGGGGACACTGGTGGGGTACCGGTTGTAGGCCAGGCGCTAGTCGCTAGTCGCTAGTCGCTAAATACATATGAAAGTGGTTTAACTCCTACTTTTAAGCGCTCGCGCATCAATAGGTTGGCTGGCGTTTGGCGACTGGCGTCTGGCGACTAGCAGCTAGCGACTAGCGACTAGTTCAGAAATCCCCACCGCACCCCGAAGTGTTGCCCCAACTCCGGGATCTGAAACCCAGGCACGTATCCGAGGTGGCTGGAAGTGAGATTGACTCGGTCCCAGTAGACCGAGAAGCTACCAAGCTGGAACTGGATCAGGCTGCGGATGAAGCTGGCGCCCCGGAGTTGCACTGGAGCCCCCAGAGCATCGCGTCCTATGATGCCGGTGCCCCAGTTCTCCATCGCGAGCCTGAGCTTCAGGTCGAAGATCCCGCTGGGGAACGTGCGAAGGAACTTCGACCGTATGGTCCCCGCCACCACCGAGTGCGTGGGCGGAATTCCCTCGGGTGCCGCGCCCCGTGGATCGCTATACCACCCCTCGAATGTTATCCACTGAAGCGGAGCCACCCGGGCCGATGCGGTGATCCACTCGGTTTGTGGCGCCGGGCCGAGCGCGGCAATCCGGGGAAACTCGGCATACGCCGGCGGGGAAAAGGCGGATACCCGGGCGTACGCCACTTCGAAGCCTAGCCGGGCCCTGCTCCAGCCGAGCGCCGCCTGATAGTCGCGTACGTCCTGCTCGGAGCTCTCCAGGATGGACGGCGCCGCTACCACCTTGCCGATCCGCGCCGAGCCGGTGAGTGCCAGCCCCCGCACCAGCTCGAGACCGGCAGAGAGGTTGGCGTAGTCGCTGTTGCGCCCGCCGAAGTGCCGCTGATGCACGACTTCTCCCCGAGCCGTGAACGGAGCCACCGGGTTCCACCCGAAGTTGGCGCGGGCGTCGAGCCGGGTCCACGTGGTCCGGGAAAAGACTGACCCGCCCACTGAGAACGTCGTGGCTCGATAGGTGAGATACCCGCCAAGCTGATTGATCTGCTGATCGATGCCTTCTCCATTCCACGCGGTTCGTTCGTAAATCAGGTCGGCGCGAGGGCCCAGCGCCTCCTTGCTTCGTCCCCTCAGCGTCATGCGGATCATCGCGTCGGTGCGCTTGGCCTCGTACCCAACACCGATGGTATCTGCTGCCCCGTCGACGCTCGCGACGTACGGGTCCCGCTTAGGGCCCGAACGAAGCAGCCGGTACTGCACCCCGAACTGCTCCGATGGGATGTAGCTGCCCTGGGCCCAGACCTGGGTGTTGGAGTACTCGCTGCTGAGGCCGGTGACAGTCGGCGAGTTCAGGTAGTCGCCGGCCAGCCCAAAACCCAGCCCAGAGGCATAACGACGTTCGATCGATGCCTCATAGCGGGCCAGGTCGTCGTCGCCGCGCGCGATCGCGATGCGCGAGCGGGGGGCAATACGATCGTGCCGCTTGGTGAAGAGATGCACCCGGAGCTGGCCGGGCCACCGTTCTACCTCGATCCGCTCCAGCAGGCTGATCGAGAAGAGCGCAGGGTCCACCACCACGCTGTCCACGCCGGCGGCCACATACGGCACCCCGTCCACATAGTACTCGGCCGATGCTCCACCACGTCCCTGAAAGTTCACCGGCTCCGGTCGCCCGATGTACCCGCCGCGCCAGAGATACACACCCGGCACCTGTGTCAGCAGATCGCTCACAGTCTCGGCGTGGCCCCACTCGATGGAATCGCGGGTGAACACGATACGGGTGAGTGGCGGCCGCGGCCCTTCCACGCCGAGCATGGGGAGCACCGGGACGCGGACGTTGACCTGCAGCTGTTCCTTGAGATATCGCTCGGTGGTGTTGACGGTGTCGACTGACGAAGTGTCGATCGTTGTCGTGTCGTCGGCGGCGATCTGGGCGTGCAACGGCAGCGCAACAAGCGTGAGCGGGACTAGGACGAGCGTGAGAGGTAAGCGGTACGCGCTGATCCGACCACCCGAGTCATTCCGAGCGGATGCGAGGGATCGCTTGAAGAAGCGTCGGAACCCAGGGCTCAAACGGGCGGCCGTTCCTCGCTCACGCCTTCGTCTCACTTGCGGAGCGAGACAGCACGAATTCGGAGAACAATCGGACACCGACGCCAGTGGGCCCTTTCACCCGACCCGCGTCCTCGCGGTCGGAGTACGCCGTGCCCGCGATATCGAGGTGGGCCCAGGGGAATCCGTCCACGAACTCGCGCAGAAACCAGCCGGCGGAAATGCTCCCCGCCGGCCGTCCACCGCTGTTCTTCACGTCGGCGATATCCGATTTCATCAGGTCACGATAATCGTCCCAGAGTGGCAGGGGCCAGATCCGCTCGTCGGCCCGGTCACCGGCCTCGCGCAGCTCCTCGACCAGCTTCTCGTCGCTCCCCATGACACCCGATGCCATGTGGCCCAGCGCCACGACGATGGCGCCGGTGAGGGTGGCAATGTCCACCACCGCGGCCGGATCGTAGCGCCGGGCATAGGAGAGCGCGTCGGCCAGGATCAGCCGGCCTTCCGCGTCGGTGTTGATGATCTCGATCGTCTTGCCCAGGTGGCTGGTCACGACGTCACCCGGCTTCACCGCCGTGCCCGACGGCATATTCTCGGTGCTCGGAATCAGTCCCACGACATGAGCCTTGGGCTTCAGCCGGCCCAGCATTTCGAAGGTGCCCAGCACCGCCGCGGCGCCAGACATGTCGTACTTCATGTCCTCCATGTTCTGCGCCGGCTTGATCGAGATACCACCGCTATCGAAGGTGACGCCTTTTCCTATCAACACCACCGGCGCCGCGTCCGACCCCCGGTACTCGATGGCGATGAAACGCGGCTCCTCCGCGCTCCCCTGCGCTACCGACAGCAGGGCCCCCATCTTTTCCTTTATTATGGCAGCCTTGTCGAGCACCGTAACCTGAAAGCCGTGGCGCTGAGCCAGCTTCCGGGCCTGCTCGGCGACATAGCTGGGGGTGCATACGTTGCCGGGCAGCACCTGGATGCTGCGGGCGAACGTCTGCCCCGCTCCAATCGCTTCGCCGGTCTTGTGCCCCTGGAGCAGTTCCGCGGGACCGTCGTGCGCCAGGATCTCCGTCCGCTCGAGCGGGGGCTTCTTCTCCTCGGACGGCTTCTTCATCTCGTTGAACTGCCATGCGCCCTGATTCAACCCCTCTGCCATCGCCTGCCCCACGGCCGCCGGCTTGACTTTGCCACGCGCTTCGGGCGGCAGATAGAACGCGGCGCGGGGGATGCCCAGGGAACGGGCCCGTTTCGCGGCGATGGCGGCCGCGCGGCGAATGGCGGTCCGATCGATTTCCTCGGGCTTGCCGAATCCGACGAGCAGAATTCGCGAGGCGGGGCCGGATGGGTAGAGGATGGCGGTCTCATCGCGCTTCCCGCTGAAATCGCCGGAGGATAACACCCGCGCGATGGCGCCTCCGGTCTGCTTGTCTAGCCCAGTGAGAGAGGGCGGCAGCGGCCCGCTGGGCAACGCCACCGCGAGCAGCGGGGTCTCGTAATTGGCGGGCTGCGCCTGTACGACGGCGGTCTCAAACGGCATAGGGGATGACGGAGGCTTGATGGTAGACCTCAAAGGACTTACGCGGGTTCCAAGGTATACGGGGCGCGGTCCCGACGGCAACGGGACCGGATGGGCTGCTCTGGATGTCCGCGCCGCGGCCACGGTAGCTTGGAGGCATGAAGGCTGACCTTCCGGCCGCAGCCGCCGTGGTGCTTGGTCTCGCGCTGGCGACATGGGCCTACGGGGTGTACTGCTACGTGCAGATGGTTCGTCACCGCCAGCCGGGCGTGCCCAGCCTCTCGATGGTGTGGCCGGCCCGGAGCCTCACGGCGCGCGGCCTGGAGTTCCGCCGGCGGGCGCTCTGGAGCTACCTGGCATTCCTCGTTCTCGCCATCGTGCTGGTCCTTCTGGGACCGGGAGCCCGCTGAAGATGCCGTTCAAGAGCAAAGCCCAGCGCCGCAAGTTCGCCGAGCTGTTGGTGAAAGGCGAGATCTCGGAGGAAACCTTCGAGGAGTGGAACCGCGAGACTGCGAGCGCCAAACTTCCCGAACGGGTGAAGAAGCCGGCCAAGAAGCCGAGCACCAAGCGCAAAACAACGTCCAGGCGCAAGCCGGCTTCCAAGCGTAAAACCGGGGCCTCGTGATCGCTCCCGCCCCGGTCCAACTGGAAGGCCACGGGATTCGCCTCGAGCCGCTCAGCGACAGTCATCGAGAGGGTCTGGTCGCCGCAGCATCGGATGGGCAACTCTGGAAGCTCTGGTTTACTTCGGTTCCCGAGCCGGCCAGGACCGCGGCGTACATAGCCGAGGCGCTGGACGGCCAGCGAGCCGGCCACATGCTGCCCTGGACGGTCCGGGAGCTGGCGACCGGCGCGGTCGCCGGCAGCACCCGGTTTCACGACATCATTGCACCGATAGATCGAGTGGAGATCGGCTACACCTGGTACGCCGGCACATGGCAGCGCACCCACGTCAACACCGCGTGCAAGCTCCTGCTCCTGACCCATGCGTTTGAGGAGCTGGGCTGTCAGGTGGTCGGCTTTCGCACCGATAACTTCAACTTTGCGTCCCAGAAGGCCATTGCCGCGCTGGGGGCCCGCAAGGACGGCGTGATTCGCCATCACCACGCGCGGCGCGACGGCAGCGTGCGCGACAGCGTGATGTACAGCATCCTGGCCGGCGAATGGCCTGACATCAAGCGGCATCTGACGACCCGGCTCGCGTTGCATCCGGCGATACCCGAGCTCGGAGCCCCGCGGTGAGAGCATCCATGCGAGGTGCCATGCTCCTCGTGAGCCTGGCCATTGGGAATCTTCCCGCGGCGGCGCAGACCTCGGTCGCGGGTCCGCTGCCATCGCTGCTCTGGAGCCGAGCCGAAGCGGGCAGTTGCCCCGAGCGACAGCGTTTCCCGAGGGTGGCTAACCGCTTTCCGCTTCCCTAAATTCCAACCTCCTCCCAACAGCGACATCCGTGAGCGGCAGCTTCCAGGAGCAACTTCAGCTCGCCCTCGGTAAGACCTACCAGCTCGAGCGGGAGCTGGGCGGCGGAGGCATGTCACGCGTCTTCGTGGCCCAGGAGCTTGCCCTGGGCCGGCGGGTGGTGGTGAAGGTTCTCCTCCCCGAGCTCGCGGCCGGCGTCAACGTCGAGCGCTTCCGCCGGGAGATTCAGCTCGCCGCCCAGCTTCAGCATCCGCACATCGTGCCGCTGCTCTCTGCCGGAGAAGCCGACGGGCTTCCCTATTTCGTCATGCCGTTCGTCACCGGCGAGTCGCTGAGAACCCGGCTGACCCGGGAGGGTGAATTCCCGGTCGCAGACACAGTTCGCACACTGCGCGACGTGGTGTCGGCGCTCGCGTACGCCCACGGCTTCGGCGTGGTGCACCGCGACATCAAGCCCGACAACGTCCTGCTGTCGCACGGTGTCGCGGTGGTCACTGATTTCGGCGTTGCCAAAGCAGTGAGCGCCTCCTCGGGATCGGGCGGCTCCGGCAGTCTCACTTCCCACGGCGTGGCACTCGGTACACCGGCTTACATGGCGCCGGAACAGGCCACCGCCAGCCCCCAGACCGATCACCGAGCCGACATCTACTCGCTGGGCATCATGGCCTACGAGATGCTGACCGGCTCCCCGCCCTTCTCCGGCCGGTCGCCACAGGCGGTGCTGGCCGCGCAGGTGGTGGAAGATCCCGAGCCGGTCGAGCGCCGCCGTCCCGCGGTGCCCCCGATGCTGGCGACGCTGGTAAAGGAATGTCTCTGCAAGCGTCCCGCAGACCGGCCCCAGTCGGCCGCGCAAATCATGAATGTTCTCGATGCAATCGTCACACCGAGTGGCGGCACGGCGGCAACGACCGCGGTGCGGATGCCATCCGCGCCCGCTGCTAGGGCCCCGCGGCGGCGATGGGCGCTGGTTGCCGCACTGGTCCTGGGGGTGCTCCTCGCAGGAGCCGCGCTTCTGGTGCGCCGGAATCGTCGGCCGGATACCTCGGCCGCGGTGGCGACTCAATCACAGCCGACCGGGCCCGTCGCTGGGGCGGCCGTCACGCCGGCACTGACGGCTCCTGCTCCGCCAGAGACACCGCCGCCGCCAGAACGCGGACCCCGGAAGCCGTCAGCACAGAGGCCGCGGCCACGCGCCGCGGCGCCAGCGGCTGCGAAGATTCCGGCTGATACCCTCGGGCCCCGAGCAGACTCCGTTGCCGGCGACTCGTTGCCGGCCGCGGTCACGCTGCCCGCACCGATCCTCGCACCGGCGGAAAGCGCGAGGCCCACTCCCCCACCTGTAGTGAACCCACCGCAGCCCCGGCGCGCCCCCGAGCCGGCGCCGGTAGATCCACGGCAGGCGGTTCGAGGAGTGCTGGCTCAGTATGCCGGAGCGATCCAGTCGCGCAGTCTGGGCGATCTCAGGCGGGTGTATCCCGGGATGACGCCGTTGCAGCAGCGGGGATGGGAGCAGTTCTTCCAGCTGGTGCGCGATGTGAAGGCGGAGCTTTCGGTGTCCCAGCTGGACGTCTCCGGTGATGCAGCGGAGACACAAGTGGTGGGTACCTACACCTACCTCAATACCAGCACCGGGCGGGTCGAGCACCAGCCGGTGGCGTTCCATGCGACCTTCAAGCGGGACGCCGGCCTCTGGCGCATGAGCCAGGTGCGCTAGTTCAGAAGTTGTACTCCAGCCCTACGGTCCACACTACGTCGGCGCGGAGCCCCCCGCGATTGAGCGACCAGCCCCCGTTCCCCAGCAGCGTCAGCCCCGGCGCCGCAGCGAACTTCATCCCCAGCGACCCGCTCACCACATCGTCCCGTATGTCAGGAATCACCGTAGGAATGATGGTGCGATGGTATGGGCTCTCGATATGGACGGGCCCGGATATCTCGAGCGGGCTGTCGCCCACTTGGAGCTGTGAGATCAAGTCGACGGCGAGGGTCGCCCAGGGGGCGAGCAGATGATCGAAGCCGAGTGTGGCGAGCACGGCGTCGGTCTCGAACTCGCCTCCGCGATAGAGGTAACCCGCGTTCACGTGGGGAGAGAAGTTGCCGAACTGGGCCGACATGATCGCCAGCCCCCGTGCCGCGAACGCACCCGAGCCGAGCATGTTGCTCTCGCTCCCGGTGGGAAACCGCACGTCGGCCAGGACGCTCACCGACAGCGGCACTCCCCGGCGCAGATTCACCTTTAATCTCGCGTCCACGTCGCCCAGACCGGTGCTGGACCCGTCGATGGAGCGGGAGGCGGCGAGTATTGGGTCGTCCGGTGTGCCGCCGAAGAAGTGCACCGCGGGTGGCGGCCCGAACGGGGTAATCTGCGCCGTGCTGGTGCCTTGGAGCGACACCGACACCAGCGGAACCGCCACGCCTAGGTCTATCCTGTCGGTTACCCCGTAGGTCAGCAGGAAGCCGGTGACGGCCAGGCGGACATCCAGCGACAGGTTGAGGTCGATGGTCTCGTTCTCCAGCGTGGGAACGCCCAGGAGCGAGCAGTCGCCGCCGGCCACCGAGTCGCAGCCCGGAAAGTCCGAGTTCGCATGGGTGAAGGTGAAGCCGACGTTGTCGAGATCCACTCCCCGCAGCGCCTTGAAGTTCAGTCCGGTGCGGGAGAGGCCTGCCAGCACCCGGCCCTTCCCCAGGGTCTGGGCCCGCTCTCCGAAGATCGGGCCGGCGGAGATCGACGTGCGAGTGGGCACGCCACCCTGGAAGCTGAAGGTCGAGCCGCCGCTGGTGGCGCTCACCGGCACGTTGGCCACATTGCTGCCGATGGAGTTGGTCAGGAATGAAATGACGGTGCCGTTGCTGGCGACGGCGGCAGGCACGAAATGATTGCCGTGGATCCGGATCGAATCGGGGTTGTCGGGATCGCTGGTGCCGCCCAGGGTGAGCTGGTCTTCACCGGCGCCGAAGATGAAGAGGTCGGACAGAAGGGCCCGGAGGTCCTGGGCCTCGAGCGGCCGACTCACGAATATGACGAAGGCGAACACCAGGACGCAGCGCATGCGAGCTCCGGCGGGGAGAAGATTGCTGCAAAGCTACCGCGCAATGGCGTTTTGGCGAGAGGAAACGGGAGCATGAATCGACGCCGCCCAACCAAGGACGAGCTCGCTGCTGCCTACGGCCGCCGAGTACCCGATCTGATCGCGCCAGGACTCGAAGTCCTCTTCTGTGGCATCAATCCCAGCCTCTACTCCGCGGCTACGGGACATCACTTTGCCCGCCCCGGCAACCGGTTCTGGCCGGCGCTGTACGGGGCTGGCTTCACCGAGCGACTGCTCAAGCCCTGGGAGGAGGAGCTCCTGCTCCACAGTGGGGCGGGCATCACCAACCTGGTCTCCCGGGCCACCGCCACGGCGGCCGAACTCACGGATCACGAGCTGCGCGAGGGGCGGCGCAGGCTGGCACGGAAGGTTGGCCGCTACCGCCCGCGCTGCGTCGCCGTGGTCGGCATCGGCGCGTACCGGGTGGCATTCGTCCGGCCCCGGGCGGGGATCGGCCGGCAACCGGAACTACTGGACACGGCGACCGTCTGGGTGTTGCCCAACCCCAGCGGACTCAACGCCAACCATCAGCTCCCCGAACTGGCAGAGGCGTTCCGGGAACTTCGGCGGTTTGCCGCCCCTTCAGCTCACCCCAGCCGATGAAGGAATTCCCCAGTACCGCCGCAGCGAGCTGATGATCACCGGCAGACCACGGAAGACGCAGAACACCACCGCCAGCCAGGCGGTTACGCGGAACAGGTCCATCAACATCGGCACCATGCGGGCCGAAGCTGTCTCCGGTGGCAGACCGCTGAAAGCCTGGGTCAGCGCCAGACCGCAGAAGGTCGTCACCTTCGTTACGGCGTAGCCAGTGCGCATCCAGAACGATCCCACCAGAAAACGGCTCAGCGCGGTGCGATGCTGCGCGAACGGGGCAATTCCCTGGGCCACGCCGATGCTTCTGAACGCGTCGGTGAGGGTGGTGCGCGCGATGATGATCAGGGGAATCGCCACCGGTATCATTCGCAAGTCAGCGAAGCAGACCCACAGGATCAGCTCGTAGGTGCGGTCCGCCGCAATGTCGAGCACGCTGCCGAAGAGGCTGGTCTCGCCTCGGCTGCGAGCCACGACCCCGTCCACGGTATCGAGCATCAGTCCGAAGAAAAGGAGCCCCACGCCGGCGAGACGAGCCCCGGGCGATCCGAAGTACAGGATCAGGACCGTTACCAGCAGGAGCGGAAAGCGGGACAGCGTGATCCAGTTGGCGAGCATGAGCACTCCGGTCGGCAGGTTGATCGTAGGCAGTCTCAACCCTACTCTGACGCTCATCCCGCAGGCAACATGGGCCCGGGCCGTACGCTTCCTGACACACAGCCAGATTCTCCGCTGGCGCTCTTGCAGGGCACGCCCCACATTTGGGACTCCTTAACTGCCACCTCGCTCATGGAGCCTGAGAATCAGTCTATGCGGAGCCCACACCGGCGGTTCGCCGCCATCGTCTCGCTTGCCGTCGCCGTTTTCGCCTCCCTCACCATCGCCACGCCGGCGTCCGCCCAGTTCGGCGGACTCAAGAAGAAGATCAAGCCGGCGGTCACTCAGGAGGCGGCGGCGCCCGCCGACCAGGGCGGGATGATCGTCCTGACCGATGACGTCGTGAACCAGCTCCTCACCGGGCTCAAAGCAGGCCAGGCCGAGCGTGATGCCGCGATGAAGGAAGACACCCCCTACGGCCGCTTCAAGAAAGCCGATGCAGCGTACGAGGCAGCAAAGCCCAAGTGCGAGGCGGCCCAACCCGGCTTTTACCAGCGGGGGGCGGCCAACCCGAAGATGCTGGACAAGTACCAGGCCCTCACCGAGAAAATGGTCGCGGCCCAGGGCAAGGGCGACATGAAGCTGATGGGCATCTACCAGGACTCGGCGATGGCCATGATCGACCCGAGCTGTATCGTGAAAAAGCCGGAGCAGCCCAAGGACTACTACGAGGCAGAGCGCGCGGCGGAGGCTCGCGCGGAGGCGAAGGAGATCGAAGCCTCGGGTTTCAGCCGGAACGACATGGCACTGCTGAAGGAGCGCGCTATCGCCATCCTCTCGAATTCGACCCCTCCGGGCGGCGCGTCGGCCACCGAGAAGTCGGCCGTTGCCGCCAAGTCGTCAGAGCTGAAGCCGCTGCTCGGCATGCGCGAGCCGGCCCCGGTGCAGGCCGCGAAACCGGCTCCCCAGCCGACCCCTGCTCCTCAACCGGCGGCGACGCAGCCTTCACCCGAGATGTCGGCCTACGCCTCGAGTATGAGCGATTGCATGGTGAAGAACATGCAGAAGCACGAAGCGGAGATCGAGGCGCTGGGCAAGCGGGCGGAGGCGGCGCAGCAGGCCGGCAACCAGCAGAAGTTGATAGCCATCGCCGATACACTGCAGCGGATCCAGATGGCGGGCTGCCGCTGAGAGCATGAAGCCTTCACGGCGGTTGGGCGTGCGGCTCGCACTCGCGACCGTCATCACCGGGGTCGCCGTCGTTGCGGCCGCCTTCCGGGCCGAGACCGGAGAATCCAGCCTCGCCGTCCGGGACGCTGCCGGCTGGACTACCTGGTGGCGGAGCGACGCGGCGCCGTCGGCCTGGAATGGAGACGCCCCGCTCGGGCACCGAGTTGTCTGGCGTCCCGGCGCGGCTGGTATGGACTGGGGCGAGCTCCAGCTCAGGGGCTCGAGCGAGGCCTGGCGCACTCGAGTCATTGTGGTGCGGCTCGACCCGCGCAGGGTCCATCTATCACTGGTAGCCGCCTTCACACGGAACCAGAGCTGGACCATAGATAACGTTGACAGCACGGTGGTTATGGCGATCGACGCAGGCCAGTTCCGCGGCCGGCTGCCATGGGGCTGGGTGGTGAGTGGAGGCAAGGAAGTCCTGGCTCCTGAATATGCCCCCTTGGCCGGCGCTGTGGTCCTGGATCGCATGGGCACGGCGCGGGTCGTGTCACCGGACAAGGTCTCCGCCGAGCGCGACCGCGGCACCGCTCGTGAAGCGTTTCAGAGCTACCCGATGTTGCTTACGGACGGCGTAGTTCCTGAGCTTTTGAGGACACCGAGCTCGGGGGTCGATCTCACCCACCGTGACACGCGCCTGGCGCTCGGCACCCTGCCTGACGGCCGAGTCGTGGTCGCCCTGACCCGTTTCGACGCGCTCGGTCCAGCCCTCGGACGAATCCCCTTCGGACTGACCACACCGGAAATGGCCGCAGTGATGGGCGCGCTCGGCTGCCGCCAGGCACTCATGCTCGATGGCGGCATATCCGGTCAGCTCATGCTGCGCCACGGTGATGGCACGGTGCGGAGCTGGCCCGGTACGCGGAGTGTGCCGCTGGGACTGACCGCCCGCCCCCACTAGTTACACCTGCCGTGGAGAGCCACATGCGCGCCGCTCTCGTGGTCTGGATCTTTCTAGATCTCCTCGGTAATCATCGAGCGCAACACTACCAGATAACCTGGAGCGATCCGCTGACACCGGAGGAGGTGAAATGTCGTAAGGCTTCCAACCACCGCATGGGAGCCTCAGAATGTGTCGCCTCGCCCTGTCACTGCCCCTTCTCACACTCCTCTGCCTCGACTCGGTGCTCGGCCAGGATTCGTCTGCATCCTTGTCGCGCCAGGTCTTCGTCGCAGAGAGCAGCTTCGCCGCAACGATGGCGCGCCGAGATCTCGACGGATTCGCCCAGTTCCTGTCGCCGGAGGCGGTCTTCTTCGGCGACACTGCGGTTTTCCGAGGGAAGGCAGAAGTCGTGCAGGCCTGGCGGAAATTCTACGAAGGACCCAAGCCGCCGTTCGCCTGGAAGCCTGGCGTCATCGAGGTGCTCCCCTCCGGTACTCTGGCATTAAGCAGCGGGCCGGTCTTCGACCCCACCGGTAAGCGGATCGCATCGTTCAGCTCCATCTGGCGGCGGGAGCCGAGCGGCAAGTGGCTGATCATCTTCGACAAGGGGTGTTCGTAGGCGCGAAGGCGGTCACGCTCGCTTCGACTTCAGACATCTCGAATGAATGGATTAGGTCCCTCGCATTGCTCGGGATGAGGTACGTCGCTCACCGCTGACCTCTCACTTCTCACCTCTCACTTCTCACTTTCTACTCACCGCCTTATCTGATACGCCAGCTTCAGGAAGAACCCGTCGTTCACCCGTTCCAGGCTGGACCAGTTGAACTCCTGGTCCGTCTCCAGCGAGCTGCCGTATCCCAGGAACACCACCGTGCCCGGAGTCGGCTCGTAGGAGCCGAGCAGATCCACCCGCAATCCGTCGAAGTGGGTGGCCGGCTGCGGGAGCCCGCCCACGTAAAGCGAGTCGCCCGTGGCTGGATCCTGCAGCGCCGCGCGGTGCTCCGAGCGGTATTCGCCAATGACCCGGAAGAAGAGCGACCGGTTCGGCTGATACTCCAGCTTGAGCCGGGGTATGGTGGCGCGGGCGAACTCGCTGCCGTCCAGGCGGTCCAGCCGGAACACCGTTGCGCTCGCGGCTACCCGCACCGTGGAGGCGGGACGCAGGTTGAGCGTGCCGTTCAGGAACCAACCCGAGCCCGTGGTCCCCTCCTCGAAGATCGCCGCCTCGCCTGTCTGATATAGCAGCACGGCTCCGAGCTGCTGCCAGGTCGGCGTGGTCACCCTCGTCTGCCACACGAGGCCGGAGAACTTCTCCTCGGCCTGATACGCTGCTCCGGTGGGGCTCCCCACGGTATAGTCGGCAAAGCTGCTGTCCTGGAAGTGCACGAAGTTCCGGTCGAGGTGACCGTTCAGCTCCCACCCACCGCGCAGCTGGAAGGTGGCGTCCAGCTGGTCGCGTCCCTCGAGCCCCGGCTCGGCGCCGAAGTCCTGGTATAACCAGGTCCGTTCGGGGCCGAAGAAGACGGTGAGGTTCTCCAGGAGTGCGCCCCGGCTGCCGTAATGAGTCAGGCGGTTGAAGGCCTGGCCGAAGACCACATTGCTTCGGAGCCGGTTCACGAATCCGGCTTGGGCATCGAACCCTTCGCCCAATCCCTTCAGCAGATAGTTGAACCCCCACGTTCGCCCGGTCCGATCGAACTCCGCCTGCCAGATGGGGGCATCGCGGCTTCCCGCCGCGTCTCCGGTCCAGGAGCGCCCGTACTGGAATTGGGTGTAATAGAGACTCCAGACGTAGCGAAAGTCGGCCGCGAGAACCCGATTGTAGGTGCCGGTCGCGTCGCGATTGGTAAAGGTCACACCGGCGATGGAGTTGGCGCCGAAGTCGCGCCTCAGCCGGGTGATGTTGAACCAGGCGTCACCGGCCTCGGTGTCATCCACCGCCGTCAGGTGCGCCACGCCCAGCTGGCCGAACTTGCCAGTGAGCTTGGCGCCGGCCTTGGGATCCACGATGCGGCGGGTGTACACCAGGGTCTGGGGTGAGCCGAACAGCTCGATCCCCTCGAGAAAGAAGGGCCGCTTCTCGGGGAAGAAGAGGGCGAAGCGCTCGTTCACCGTCACCTGCCCCTCGTCGCTCTCCACCTGGCTGAAGTCGGGGTTGATGGTGGCATCGAGCGCGAAGCTACTGAACCCCAGGCGGAAGTTCAGGCCGGCATCCGGCGTCACGTCGTCGCGCAGGAACTCCCCGCTGGTGGCATCCAGGCTCCCGTTCGCGGTGGCAGTAACGAACGGCTGGGCCTCGACTGTCACGCCGTGCCTCAAATCGTGCAACCCGCCCAGCGCACCCTCCTGCCCCAGAAAGCTGGCGCTGGCACGGCGTACGTCCGTCCAGGTGTTGGTGTAGCCGGTGCGCTGGACCATCCGGGTGGCGTTGAAGCCCCAGGTCTGGGGCCCGCTGCCGCGGTAGCGGAGGTTCCGGAACGGAATGCGGATCTCGACTTCATACCCTCGATCGGTGATGCGGCCTTTCGAGTCCCAGGTGTAATCCGGATTTACGTCGGTGCTGCCGGGAATCAGGCTGCTCACCTGCCCCGATCCCTCGCTACGTACGCCATCCGATTGAACGCCGAGCGGATTCACCGCGAAGAAGAAGGCGCGACGCCGGTCGTGGAAGGTGTCGAGATCCAGCACCACGTAGTCGTCGTTGTCGATGTTGTCTCGGTCGGCCACCGTGGCGCGAATCGAGGCTGGATTGCGGTCATGCGCGATGATGCCGAAGTAGATTGCGTCGGGCGCGTACCACGCCAGAATCTCGGTCTCCTCCTCGGCGGGCCGGCCGTCTACCGGCTGGTACTGCCAGAAGCCGGTAAGCCGGGTTGCACGGGACCAGACCGGTTCGTCGAGCTTCCCGTCGATCTGGATCTCGCTTTCCAGCCGCGGAATCTCCGCCGTGGGCGAGCCCTTGCCCTGCACCACGAGGGCGGGGCCAGGGTCCTGAGCCGGAAGGAGCAGCAGGAGCGCAAGCACGGATCACCGGATTGTGTGGAGACGGACCAGGGGACTGCTGACCAGAAAAAATAGCGCTAGAGCTATCTACGGCCAGGTGGAGGGGCGAGTTTCTTCTCCGGTGTGAAGCTCCCGGCCGCAAAGAGTGCGATTGGGATGCCGATCAGCAACGCATGAACCACAATGGTGAGGATCACCCAGAGTGGATCCTTCGACCCGGCCCCCGCAGCCGACAGCGGTACTACGACGTAATTCATGATGGCGTAGAGCAGCGTGCCGTACGCTGCGCCGGATAGCATCGGCCGCTGCCAGAGCAGGGGCTGCCGCCGCGCGACCAAGTAGTACACCAGGGACATCGAGAGAGCGATCAGGTAATGCAGCCCGAGTCCCAGCGCGGCCGTTCTGCCGCCGCCCTGGAAGCTGGCAGGACCCAGCAACCCCGCCGCGACCGACTGGAATATGCGCTCCGCCGACACGCCGGCCCTCAGCGCCCAGAACACGCAGGCATAGACGATGTCGAGCGTCCCCGCGGTTATGCCGCCAGCCAGCACGAGGATCAGCGGCTGACGTCGCATGGATATCCTGGGCCGCAGCGGCGGGTGTGCTCCAGTTGCGTAGCATGGCCGTCCCTCACAGCCTCCGGTAGTTTTCCTGTTACAGACGGATCGCAGGCGGCGATGACACAATCTCGTGAGTGCGAAACGACTCCGGCTGTAGGAGTCCTTCATTGAGCGCCCAGAATTCACCACAGAGGCAATGAGGACACAGAGGGATTCTCGACATCCGGAGCTCACGACATCGCGGGGGCGGCCGTCACTTGCGTTCCAAGATCCCTCTGTGTCCTCCGTGGTGAATCTCTTTCGGAGAGCCGTACCGATGCGCTCATTGATGACCCGCCTTACACTCGCTCTCGCGGTGACCTCCCAGGCCGCGGTCGCACAGGATCCCCCCGTCGCCCGCGGCTGCGGCTTCGTGAAGATTCCCATGCGGGACGGCGTCCTGCTCAACACCAGCGTGTGCCAGCCGGCCTACCCGCATGAGCCGCTGCCATTTCTGATCACGCGCACCCCCTACGGCATTGCGGGCGACACCGTGGTCCGCAACGACTACCGGTTCCTCGCGGCGGACGGATACATCTTCGTCTTCCAGGACATTCGAGGGCGCTACGGCAGCGAGGGGAAGTTCATCATGCAGCGTCCCCTGCACGAGCCCGCCGACTCCAACGGCGTCGACGAGAGCACCGACACGTACGACACGATTGCGTGGCTCTTGAAGAATGTGCCGACCAACAACGGGCGAGCCGGAGTCCTGGGGGTGTCCTATCCGGGCTTTCTGGCCACCATGGCCGGCATCAACCCGCATCCGGCCGTCAAGGCGATCTCGCCCCAGGCGCCGATGACCGACACCTGGATGGGCGATGACTTCTTTCACCAGGGCGCCTTCCGGCTTTCCTACGGCTTCGAGTACGCCGGCGGCATGGAGCTGAGCAACGATCAGTCGGTCCCGCTGCCGATCGACAAGTGGGATACCTACGAGTGGTATCTCGCGCTGGGACCGCTCTCCAACGTCAACGCGAAGTACTTCCGCGGAAAAGTCCCTACCTGGAATGCCTTCGTCGCCCACCCGGCGTACGACACTCTCTGGCAAAGGCGCGCGGTGCAGCCGGTGCTGAAGGCCCCGGCGGTCCCCACGCTCACGGTCGGTGGCTGGTGGGATCAGGAGGATCGATTCGGTCCGCTCGCCACCTACGAGGCGCTGGAGCGGGGCGACACTGCCAGCCGGAATTTCCTGGTGATGGGGCCCTGGAATCACGGCGGGTGGCGCAACCCCGCGCGGCGGATGCCGGTGGTGGACCCGGGGACGCAAGATGCCTATCTCAAAGACGTTGAGGCACCGTGGTTCGCGTACTATCTGAAGGACAAAGGGAGCCTGACTCAGCCGGAAGCGATGCTCTTCGATGCCGGCGCCAAGCGCTGGCGCTCCTTTGACACCTGGCCGCCGAAGGAGGGGGCCACGCCGAAGAATCTCTACCTCCGGGCCGGTGGCAAGCTCTCGTTCGATCCCCCGGCGGCCGGCGAGTCGGAGTTCGATCAGTATGTCTCCGACCCCGCCCACCCGGTTCCCTATCGCCCCCGCCCCATCGAGCAAACCTACGATCCCCGTGGCTCCCGCTGGCGGACCTGGGAGACGATAGACCAGCGGTTCGTAACCGGACGTCCCGACGTGGTGAGCTGGGTCTCGGAGCCGCTGACCGAAGACGTGCTCATCGCCGGAGACGTCACCGCCCGCCTGATCGCGTCCACCACCGGCCGCGACGCGGACTGGGCGGTCAAGCTGATCGACGTCTTCCCCGACAGCGTCCCCGAGGCCTGGGACCTCGGCGGCTACCAGTTAATGGTTGCCCACGAGATCATGCGGGGCCGCTATCGCCGGAGCTTCTCGAAGCCCGAGCCGCTTGCGCCCAACACGCCGCTGGTCTTTACGGTGGATCTGCACCAGCAGAGCCATCAGTTCCGGAAGGGCCACCGAATCATGGTGCAGATCCAGAGTACCTGGTTTCCCATTTACGATCGGAATCCGCAGACCTGGGTGCCGAACATCTTTCAGGCGAAGGGGTCGGACTTCAAGGCGCAGACGCACCGGATCTGGCACACCCCGGCACGCCCATCACGCCTCGCGGTGACCGTGATACCCCAGGACGATGAATAAGCGGGCGACTGGAGGGGTGGCCCAGAGGGGGCCGCGTCACAGAATCCTCCCTCGACTGCTCCTACTGTGCACTGGGTGGCCCGGCGTGAGACCTATTTCCAGGCTCTTGCATTCGGGCACCCACCGCATCACGGAGGAGACCCATGACACGCTACCCTAGCCGACTCGTCCTCCTGGTCGCCATCGCGGCTCTGGTTACCATGGGATGCGACACCCCATCGCCCACCAGCGTCAAGGACCAAGGAGCCGGGGATCCCGCCTCGGTCAAAACGGCCAACCCCGATTTCGATCCCGACAACTTCGTCTCCGGTATCACCAACCCCTACCTCACGCTCACGCCTGGGACCACATTCCACTACCGCAGCGAGACGCCGGATGGCCTGGAGCTGAACGACGTCAGCGTCACCCGCGACAGCAAGCAGATCCTCGGCGTGGACGTGACCGTGGTGCACGACCAGGTGTTCGTCGATGACGAGTTGACCGAGGACACCTTCGACTGGTACGCCCAGGACAAGGACGGCAATGTCTGGTACTTGGGCGAGGACACCAAGGAGCTCGAGAACGGCGAGGTCGTGAGCACGGAGGGCTCCTGGGAGGCGGGGGTCGGTGACAACCGTCCCGGCATCATCATGTTGGCCCATCCGAAGACGGGCCTCTTCTACCACCAGGAGATCGCCCCCGACGTCGCTGAGGACGTGGCCAGAGTGCTCAGCCTCAAGGCCAAGGTCGACGTTCCCTACGGCACGTTCGACGGCTGTCTCCGCACCCTGGAGTCGTCACTGGTGGAGCTCGGGGTACACGAGCACAAGTTCTACTGCCCCGGCGTCGGGCTGGCGCTGGAGGTGCACCCAAAAGAGCATCACACCCGCGTCGAGCTGACCGACATCAGTCACTTCTAGCTCGGGAAGGACAGGAAGGCGGGAAGGACGGAAGGACGGAAAAGCCGTCCGGTGTCACGGAGAGTTGTCATGCTGAGCGAAGTCGAAAGATTCGGATGACAAACCACTCTAGGGCCCCTTCCCGCCTTTCCCGTCCTTCCCGTCTCCCTCACTCCACCACGACATTCGAGAGGTCGCACTTCGGGTACTTGAGGTTCAGTTTGTCCAGCGTCTCCGCCACGATGGAGCCGACCAGATGGTTCCGATACCACTTCTGGTTGGCGGGCACGATGTACCACGGCGCCCAGTCGGTCGAGGTCTTCGAGAGCGCATCCTCGTACGCCCGTATGTAATCCTTCCAGTACTTGCGTTCCTCCAGATCGCCGAGCTGGAACTTCCAGCACTTCTTGGGGTCGTCTACCCGCGCCTGCAGCCGTTTCCGCTGCTCGTCCTGGCTGATGTGGAGGAAGAACTTGATGATCGTTGTCCCCGTCTCCCGGAGTATGCGCTCGAAGGCGACGATCTGATCGTAGCGGGCCTTCCAGACCGCCTTGGACACCAGATCGTGCACCCGGACGACCAACACGTCCTCGTAGTGGCTCCGGTTGAACACCACGGTTTCGCCTCTGGCCGGCACCTTGGCGTGCACCCGCCAGAGGAAGTCGTGATCCAGCTCCTCATCCGACGGCTTCTTGAACGAGACTACCCGGACACCCTGGGGGTTGAACCCGCGCATGACGTGCCGGATGGTCCCGTCCTTTCCCGACGTGTCCATTCCCTGGAGCACGATGAGCAGCTTCCGTTCGTGACCCGCGTACAGCAGCTCCTGGACTTCGGCCAGGCGCTCCACGATAGCCGCGAGCTGTACCTTCGCCTCCGATTTGCCCCCCGGGAGGAGGCTGGTGTCGTCGGGGTCGAACGAACCCAGATCCACCTTTTGTCCCGGCTGAACTAGATAGCGTTTCATTCGTCACCCAGCATGTGGACGTGTCTCCAAGGTCATCTTGACGCTGGTGTCGCGGAAGGGCCTTATTGTTTCCGGATCCGATGAAAGGCTGGGTTATCGTGTTCCTGACGCTCCTGCTGGTCACCTTCCTGATCGCGCTGCTGGTTTCGTTCCTGGTGTCGCGCCTGTTTCAGCGGCCCATCGGGCAGATACTGGCCCGCCTGGTGCCGGAGGATCTGACTGGCGCCTGGCACCGCTATCTGACCTTTGCCATCTACGTGGTGGGGATCTCCGGCGGGGTGCGGATCTGGTCGCTGGAGCAATACATCCTGCCGAGGGGACGGGACGAGCCCGCACTGGTGCTCACGAGCGACCGGTGGACCTTCGAAGTCTTTCGCACGGTCATCGGAACCCTGCAGAGCCTGGCGTGGCTGCTCCTGGTCTTTTTCGTCTTTGCGTTGATCGCCTATGTCGTGGTCCGCGGGCTCGAGCTGCGACACGAGCGCCGGAGCCACGCCAAGGAGGGATGATGCCCCGGGGGGCTTTGGTGACTACTCGTCGTGACGTGTCCCGCCGCATGTTGCTGCTCGAGGCGGTCGGCTTCTTTCTCATCGTCGCCATCATATGGGTGGACGAGCTCTTCGATCTCCCTCATCTGCTGTTTGGAGCCGCCCGAACGCCGGTCCGGTGGGGGGAGGGCATGATCGAGTCGGCGCTCACGATCCTGGTGGGCACAGCCATCGTCGCCATCAGCCTCCAAGCGTTCCGGCGGATAGAGTATCTGGAATCGCTGATCGTGATGTGCGCCTGGTGCCGGCGGGTGCGTTCGGGAGAGGAATGGCTGACAGTAGAACACTTCCTAGAGCAGCAGCATCAGTCCCGCACCAGTCACGGCATCTGCGCGGCCTGCGCCCAAAGCATCTCGCTGCCATCCAGCTGAGCGGCGGGGGAGGTCGAAGTTGATCCCAGCAAGTCGGGAGCGGGGCTCT
>CAVUDL010000004.1:0-66929 GCA_963740175.1 uncultured Gemmatimonadales bacterium | reverse complement strand
GAATTAGCTCACGAGGAGCAGGTCGCGAGAATTCTGGCCATACGGCAACGCGGTAGGCCAAGCCATTGGTGGGAATCCAGCGGCGTCACCGCAATGCTCAGCGCCGTGGCAGGAGCTGTCATCGCCTTCGGCGGGAGCTACTTGCTCAAGGACCGGGAAATGGAGAAGGAGAGGGTGGAGGCTCCCGCGTTGACCGTATTCGCAAGGCAGCCCTTGATGCCAACGACGCGCTCGCGAGTATGCTCAAGGCCAATGAGAAGCGCTTCCTCGTCGTCACCAAGCAAATGACCGCACTGATGCTTGAGCAGCAGACCGCGATCGTCCGAGCCACCAATGACATCCAGCAGGGATGGCGTCTCAAGCGAGAAAACGCACAGATGGGGTTAGTGCTCGCCTTCGATGGCGATTCTACGGTCGATACAACATGGGCCACAGCCAGAAATGCGATGGAGCGGCTCACTGCCTGCATCGAAGATAAGTATGCCACGCACATGAACCTGAAGACGAGAGCCTCTACCGATATCTGCGCGTCTCATCGCTCCGCCAAGCGATAGCGCCCCTGAAGACGTTCCGCTCACGCTTACGGCAGGAGTACAAGAACGCTTTCCTCCCCAGTTCCCCTAAGAGATGCTACGAACGATTTCAGGCAGGGCTCTTGGGCTTCCTCGGTATGTGCACCTCTGAGTGGAGACTGAGCCATGCCCGCGCTAAACAAGATTCTGCCCGGCCACAAGTATGTGGCCAACTTTGTCGATGCCCCCGTCCGTCTCTGGCATGATCTTCCGCATGGATGATGATCAATTCATCCCGGCCATGCATTTCGCTACGCCTACCCAGCAATTGACCTCAAGAAAGTGGATTCGAACGCGGGCAGTAAGGGCGTCATCCGCTTCAACCAGTCCAAGGAAGTAGCGATAGCGGTAGGGGCCAGCGCGAAGACAGGACTGGGTAAGTCCGAGGTCAAAATCACATTCTAAAAAGTCCCGCTCGGTGGCTGGCGTCATCCAGGATGCCGAAGTCGATACTCTGCGATACGAGGAATATTCTCCCTCAGCTCAAGCAAATATGGTCCGATAAGGGCTACTCTAAGTTCTGGAAGGAATACATCTTCGTCTTCGATGTCGTTACCGCGGCCTCAGGCACGTTGATTTACTCCGAGGAGTCCAAGAACGAAGTCGTCCTGACTCCCACGATGAATGAGTCTGTCGTCAAGATCGCCGACCTTGGCTCCGGCAACTTCGAGTACGTGTCCAACAAGAAGCGGACCTTCGAGATCATCAGGGCAGTCGCACACAAGCCACTGTTCAAGGCCTTCCATTTGAAGAGCAACTGGCGGCCCGAGATTCTGAACTGAGCTGCGCCAGATGTGAAACCGCCGCCGAGGTGCACTCTCGGCGGCGGCTCAGTGTTCCGACCCACGACATGACCGATCCATAGGTCACGCCGCCGGCTTCACGGCACCTTCAGACGGAGGCGTCGGGGACGGGGACTCCGTTCCCCCGTCCGCCTGACCGCCGGCCCGCCTGGGCCCGATCACATTGCTGGCGCTTTTCCATGCCGCCAGCAGGTCCGGATCCCCGGCAAAGCGGACCCGGTTGAGGCTGTCCATGACCCTCACAATCTGGACCGCCCTCGCCCGACACCACACCTCCAGCTCGACCCCGAGCAGCGATGTGGATCCTGCTCCCCTCCGCCCCGGGCCTGGGCCTGATCGAACTGGCCCAGCGACTCGGTCAGACTCAACCAGCACCGAATCCACCAGACCATGCTTGACCAGGAGCGCCTTCCGCCCCTCGGCCTCCGCGGCTACCGTCCGCGCGAGACTCTGGAACGCAAGGTACGCGGTGGGCTGCCGCGCCAGCGCGAACTTCCTGCGCCAGCTCCGGCTCCTCCTTCGCCGCCCGCTGCGCCGCCGTGGCCACATGCAGCATCTGGCCCTGGCTGATCGAGCGGCGAAGGTTCGTCTTCCGCTGGGTCGCGGCCCGAACCTCCGCGATCCCCTGCCGCTGCAAGTCGGCCAGCTGCTTGGAATCGGGCCAGCAGCTCCTCCAACTCGCGAACGGCCGCGGTGTAGCCCTCGCTGGTGTCCGGGTGCGCCTGAGCAAACTCCAGCGCACGCCGAGCCATCTCCAGCCGGCTACGGGTCCTGGCATTCATACAACGGACCCTCATACTACGTTTGGCCGGCCCACCACCGGAACACCTGCACCGGCGTAAATAATGAGTGACTGCCCGAGCGATTCCGGTTCTCTCTCGGCGGGAAGGATCATCGGATATTTCGTGCCAAACTTTTGTAACAAAGTGCGAAAAGTTGAACACGACGGGAAGGACGGGGAATGACGGGAAAGACGGGAAGGACGCCGTGCAGCGCGAACCTGACGCCGTGCAGCGGGCACCTGACGACGAGCTGCGGGCTCCTCACATCGTGCTGCGGACTCCTGACAACGAGCTGCGAGGACCTGACAACGAGCTGCGGCTCCCGACGAGGTGCAGCGTGCACCGTACCGAGTGCATCGGGCAGCTGACGAGGTACAGCGTGCGCGGAGCAACTGGCTGCGTGCGACTTACATCCGCAAGTGTTCCGTAGCAGCCTGCAGCCTGGACCTGACGGAGTGCAGCGGGCGGCTGCCGAATTATTTGCGCCCGGAGCAGCCTGCAGCGTGGACCGGACCGGGTGCAGCGGAAGGGTGACGAGGTGCAGCGTGATGGGAGCAACCAGCAGCGCGAGCCATACATCCAGCAGCGTGCGCCTTCCATCGGCAAGTGCTGCCGGAGCAGCCTGCAGCCTCCGCCTGCCGAGTGCAGCGTGAGGCTTACACGGAGCAGTGTGCGTGTGACGAGTGTAAACGGGAGGCGAGCCGATCTGGATGGCCGCGGTTCGGCAACCGAAGTCACGAATCAAGCCTCCGCGATCTGGTGCAGACCTGGATCTCTGCGATATTAGCGCGTGAGGTCGACGAACGCGCGGGACTACAGCTACCGGAGTGAGGCCTTGAAACAGGAGAGGATCCCGTTGGCAGGAGCAGGGCGGTAACCGGCAGATGCGAGTCACACCTGCGTTCGTGCTGCTTCTCCTCGCAGCCATGCCGCCGTTCTCGGTGGACGCCCAGGCACCGGTGTATCCCGCCACTCGCCGAGACAGCGTGGTCGACAACTACCACGGTGTTCGAGTGGTCGATCCGTACCGGTGGCTGGAGCGCCTCGATGATCGCGCCACCATCGCATGGCTCGACTCGCAGCGTCGCCTCACGCTCGATCATCTCGACAAGCTTCCCGGCCGTGACGCCTTACGGGGCCGGTTGACCAAGCTCTGGAGCTCCGGCCGCACCGAGGTGCCGTGGCGGGAAGCGGGCCAGCTCTTCTACCTGGAGAACCCGGGTGGCCTGCCGCAGCCGCTGCTGTACGCCCGACGCGGCATCGGCAGCCCGCCGGCCCTGGTGCTCGATCCACAGACGATCTCTCCGGATGGATCCATCGCCGTGGGCGACTTCGCCGTCTCGCCCGATGGCCGCTGGCTGACCTACTCGACCTCCCGCGGCGGAGCCGACGCCGCGGAGACGCACGTGCGCGACCTCGCCACCAGGCGTGATCGCGCGGACGTGGTTCGCGGAACCCTGAGCACTTCATGCTGGACCTTCGACGGCGGCGGTTTCTTCTACATCAGGCCGCCGCCGAAGAAACCGGGGGCGGCGCCCGGATCCGCGAGCATCGAGAAGCAGCTCTGGTACCACCGGCTCGGCCGCCCTCAGTCGGCGGACACACTGCTGGCCCGCTGGACCGATAACTACCAATGGCTCTACTGCATGCTGAGCGATGACGGACGGTGGGCCTTCGCCGTGGCCGAGCGTGGCGCTACCTCGTGGATGTATGCGATGGATCTCGGCCGAGCCAGGTCGCCCAACCTTCCGCGCCGCTCGTGCCGCTGCTGGGCGATCGCCCCGCCGGTCACACGCCACTCGGCACGGTAGGCGACACGCTGTATGTGCTCACTGACCTGGACGCGCCCCGCCGCCGCGTCGTCGCGCTCACCCTGACCGATGGGGAAAAGGCGCGGGCTCGCCCGGTCATTCCCGAAGCCGCGGATGTGATCGAGACGGCCACAGTCGCCGGACACAGCCTGGCGCTCAACTACCTCGTGGACGTCACCAGCCGCCTGCGGCGGTTTACCCTCGAGGGGAAGCCAGCGGGCGAGGTGCCGCTTCCCGGACTCGGCGCATTGGAGTGGCCGCTCAACGGCCGGGCCTCCGCGCCGGAGCTACTCTACTCCTTCACATCGTTCCTCCGGCCGGCGACCGTCTTCCATCGCGACCTCACCCGCGATGTGACCACTCCTCTCCAGCCGCCGCAAGTTCCGTTCGATACCTCGGCGTACGAGACGCGCCAGATTTTCTACCGATCGAATGATGGCACGCGGGTCCCGATGTTCATCACGGCACGGAAGGGGCTCCGTCTCGATGGGACCAATCCGGTGATGCTCACCGCATATGGCGGGTACGGCTCGGTGCGGGAGCCGAGCTATGAGCCGCAGGTTCCGGCGTGGCTCGAGGCAGGCGGGGTGTATGCCGTGGCGAACATCCGGGGCGGGGGCGAGTACGGTGAGCCCTGGCACCTGGGCGGCAGCCGGGAGCACAAGCAGCAGAGCTTCGATGACTTCATTGCGGCGGCAAAGTACCTGGTGCGCGAACGGTACACCGCACCACAACGGCTGGCGATCTACGGCCACTCCAATGGCGGCCTGCTCGTGGGCGCGGTGCTGACCCAGCGGCCCGATCTGTTCGCCGCCGCGGTGGCCAATGCCGGCCACTACGACATGCTGCGCTTCCACAAGTTCACGGTGGGCGCGGGCTGGATCCCCGAGTACGGCTCGCCCGACGACAGCACCGCGTTTCGATGGCTCCACGCCTACTCGCCGCTGCACCGCGTCCGGCCGGGGACCTGCTACCCCGCGACGCTGCTCCTCACCGGGGACCACGACGATCGGGTGGTGCCGAGTCATGCCTACAAGTTCGCCGCCACACTGCAGGCGGCGCAGGGGTGCAAGCGCCCGATCCTGCTGCGGGTGGCCAGCGACGCGAGCCACAGTTACGCATCGACATCCGGGGCGGTCGCTGAGTGGACTGATGTATGGGCGTTCGTCGCGGCACAGCTAGGCGTACCTGCATCATCACTGTCTCGCGAGGTCCGGTAGCAAACAATTCGGCTAGCTTGGGGTATCCCGCGACCGAAGGCGCGGACGGCTCACCATTAACCGGAGCGATCTATGTCCCCCCGAGAAACCCCTGCCGAACGCCAGATCCAGGTGCGACAGGTGACCCACGCGCAGGCTTCCTGGACCGAGCAGGAGCGCGGCGCGCCGGGCGCCTTCACCCTGCAGCTGGTGCTGGACCACGGTGCCGATGAGTATGTGCTCCGCCCCAGTGCTGAGGACACCGACGTCCTGGTGAAGTTGCTCGCGCGCAGCAAGAGTGCAACGTTCGACCTGGAGCGGAAAGTTCTCATTTTCGCGAACCTGACCATCGAATAGCGCCAAGCCCTGCCGCTGCCTATGAGACCCTCTCTTTTCAGGCTACTCTCGGCACTCGCCGTGCTACTCGGCAGTTGCTCTACCCGGGGAGCCGCTCCCAGTCCGAGCGCAGCCACCGGGCAACTCGAGCCGCGGGAGAGCTATGTCGAGGCCGACGGCGGCGTGAGGCTCTTTGCCCGTTCGGTCGGCGTTAAATCCGACACCGTCATCGTGCTGCATGGTGGCCCCGGCTTAACCATGGAATACCTCGTCGAAGACCTGACTCCGCTGGCAGCGCACCATAGCCTGATCTTCTACGATCAGCGTGGCGCCGGCCGTTCGACTCTCGTCACCGATTCCGCCGCACTCGACGGCGGGCGATTCGCCGACGATCTGGAGGCGGTGCGCAGGCACTTCCGGCTCGAGCGCGTGACGCTGCTCGGGCACTCGTGGGGCGCCGGAGTCGCGGCCCTGTACGCGTCGCGCTTCCCGGACCGCATCGAGCGGTTGCTCATCGTGGATGGAATTCCGCTGCGACGACAGGGGCTAGTGGACGCGTTTCAGCAGCTCGCAGCCGGCCGGGACAGCGCCACCCGGAGCGAGATGGAGAGGTGGATGGAGGCACGTCGAGCCGATCCGGGAGACACCCGCGCGTGTCACGCCTACTACGAGCTCTGGTTCGAGCCCTTCTTCGCCGATCCGTCCGACATGAAGCGAAGCAAGGGAGACATGTGCGCGGGCACGCCAGAATCCCGGCGCAACAAGATCGTCAGCGTCGACCGGTTCGTGGCTGCGTCTTTGGGCCAGTGGGACTGGCGGCCGGTCGTGGGCCGAGTGAAGGCTCCCGCTCTCATCATCCACGGGAGCGCCGATCCGCTGCCGGTCGAGAGTGGCCGGGAGTGGGCGGCTGCTATTCCCGGTGCCAGGTTTCTGCTCCTTCAGGGGGTCGGCCACTTTCCCTATGTCGAAGCGCCCGAGCGCTTCTTCGGTGCGGTTCAGACGTTCCTAGGCGGCTCGTGGCCCGAGGGGGCTGAGGCCGTGAGAACTCCCTGAGCGATCGCGGCGAGCACCAGCGCCCGGCCTTCGTGCGGCGAATAAGGCGATGGACGGCGCTGACCTGCCTGATCGTTGCGGCTGCGTGCGGCGAGACCGGCGTCTCAGCTCAGAGCGCGGGCTCCACCGTCGTCCTTATCGGACTCGACGGCTTTCACCCCAGCTACCTCGAGCGCCCCGGCAGCCGGCATTTGCGCGAGCTGGCCGGGGCAGGAGTGCGAGCCCGCTGGCTCATCCCGGTCTTTCCCACCCTCACCTTTCCCAACTTCTACACCATGGCCACCGGCCTCTACCCTGAACACCACGGCATCGTCTCCAACACCATGCTGGACTCGACCCTCGGCCGCTTCAAGCTGGGCGACACCGCCGCGGTGCGCGACCCGCGCTGGTGGGGCGGCGAGCCGATCTGGGCCACCGCGGTCCGGCAGGGGAAGCGGGCGGCGACGTTCTTCTGGCCCGGCTCCGACGTGGCCATCGGAGGCGTCCGCCCGACCTGGTACAAGCTGTTCGATGCCGCGGTCCCCAACGCGGTTCGGGTCACCCAGGTACTCGACTGGCTCTCCCTTCCCGCCGATCAGGCGCCGGCGCTGATCACCGTCTACTTCGGCGACGTGGACGACGCCGGGCACCAGTTCGGCCCCCAGGCCCCGGAGACGGACGCCGCGATCGCGCGGGTGGACAGCGCGGTTGGCGCGATCATGGATGGACTGAAGCAGCGGGGACTGGAGCAGCGGGTGAACCTGGTAGTGGTGTCGGATCACGGCATGGCGAGGGTCGAGCCTGGCCGCCTCATCTATCTGGACGACTCTGTGGACCTTTCGATCGTGGACGTCGTAGATCTCGGCGCGGTGCTGTTGCTCTCACCCCGCTCGGGAGCCGACTCGGTGTCTCGGGCGCTGGCGCGGGTGCCCCATCTCCGGGTCTACCGGAAGCAGGACCTGGCGAGGTATCACTACGGCGGCCATCCTCGTGTTCCGAAATTCGTCGCCATAGCCGACGAGGGCTGGCTGGTGACGACTCGCGGTGTCGCCGCGATCCGGAGCCGCCTCGCTCGCGGGGCGCACGGCTATCCGCCGGAGACACCCTCGATGCAGGCGATCTTCCTGGCCCGCGGGCCGGCGTTCCAGAAGGGCGTGGTGGTTCCGCCGTTTCAGAACATCCATGTCTACGCCCTGCTGGCACATCTACTCGGCGTCAGGCCGGCGCCGAACGATGGATCGCTCGACTCCGTGAAATCGGTTTTGGCGAATTAGCTTACCCGCTTACCCGCTTACCCGCTTACCCGCTTACCCGCTTACCCGCTCTCACCTCCGTCACCCTCCCTATCGACTCGGGCGATGAAGCAGCCGGCTTCCGCATTCCGGAGATGCGCATAAGCGACATGCTCCTCCCCCAACACGGTCTCCAGGACTTCCTCAAAGAGTGCGCTACCCACTCGGCGCTGGGCGAGGAGCGCTCCGCCGGCGCCGTAACCCTCCACCACGAGCGGCAGAGGCCGCAGCGCGTCCGGTAGCTCGGCGCCGTCGTAACGCTCGCAGGCCGCTTGATGGATGAACACGGGACCAGGGGCCGGCAACGCCGCCGGATCGGTGAAAGGCTGATAGGTGAAGAGCAAGCGTTCGTCGGTGCCCACCTGGAAAGTTTGCAGGCACAAGCGGCACGGCCCATACCCTGTCGCCAACTCGGCATGGGCAGGGTGGCCGTACTGGGGCGATCTCATGGACTGCCTGGCGGCGCTGGCGAGCGCGTCGGGAATACCTTGAATTCTGTAGCTGCGCATGATGTCCGCGTCGGAATGAGGTGCACCAGGGTAACATCCGTGGGCGGATTGCGCGTCCAGCTTCTTGCGGTCGAATTCGCGGTCTCGCGACTAAAGTCGCTGCTCGGCACACCGTGGCTGCGCCACGGGTTATGACCTCACATAGTCCGCCGCGACCTCCTTCGACTGGGCTTCTTGATACCTTCGGCAGAGCGTGCGTGGTGTAGCCACGCCCTGCCGAGCAGCGACTTTAGTCGCGTGTACCCCTATTGACGAGCGCTGCTCTGCGCTGCAAGTCTAAGCCTTCGAGCAACCTCCCTTCGACAACCCAGGAGGCAGCCATGAGCACCGCCGCAGTCCGCAGTGAGAACGCGACCACCGACGCACGCGTCGGAACGGTCGACCTGAAGCTCGAGGTGGTCACCATCTCCGTCTCGGACGTTGACCGCGCCAAGAAATTCTACGAGAGCCTCGGCTGGCGGCTCGACGCCGACTTCAAGGACGGCGATGACCGCGCGGTCCAGTTCACGCCCCCGGGCTCCCAGTGCTCGATTCACCTGGGAAAGAAGGGAGCCGGACCGGCCCAGGGGTTGTTCCTGGTCGTCTCCGACATCCAGGCAGCACGAGACGACCTGGTGCGGCGCGGGGTCGAGGTGAGCGAGGTGTTTCACTTCGCCAAGGGTCCCGGACCTTTCGGCGGCGTGGTCGGCGGTTCCGCGCCTGACCACCAGAGCTACGGCTCCTACGCGACCTTCATGGACCCGGACGGCAACGGCTGGGTGTTACAGGAGGTGACGAGCCGGTTCCCCGGACGTGTCGCCGGTGACACCACCTACCCGTCAGTGGCCAACCTGGCCCAGGCGCTCAAGCGTGCCGAAACCGCGCACGGCGAGCACGAGAAGCGGACCGGCGAGCGGGACGCGGACTGGCCGTCCTGGTACGCCGAGTACATGGTGAAGGAGCAGTCGGGCGAAGAGCTACCGCTTTGAAGGGCGGCGTGCTGGCGTTGATCATCGCCATCGGCGTGGTGCCGCGGGTAGTGCAGGCGCAGCAGCCGGGGATCACGCGGACCGACCTCCAGCGGCACGATCTAAGCGTGCCCGGCCGCGAGGTGGTCCAGGTGCGGGTCGATTTCGCTCCGGGGGCAGCATTTCCCAGGCACAGCCATCCGGGCGAAGAGATTGTCTATGCCATCGAAGGCACGATGGAGTATCAGCTCGGGGACAACCCGCCCGCGACGCTCAAGGCCGGCGAGGTCCTGTTCATCCCGGCCGGAGCGATCCATGCGGTGAAGAACACCGGCAAGGGTAACGCCGCGGAGCTCGCCACGTACATAGTGGAAAAGGGGAAACCGCTCCTCGTCCTTGCCAAGTGAGGCATCACCTAGCCGAAGTGCATATGGACTGGAGAGGTTCCGACCGCTAGGGTAGCGTCTGCCGCAATCACATTAGTGGCCCAGGTCCTCGCCTCCTCCGCGCCGTCGTGGCGTCCGTGATGGTCTCAAGACCGCCGAGCCCCCTATCAAGGTGAGCGGCGGTTTTTTGTTGTTCCCAGGCGTGACTATCCGCTCCGCCCTTACCAGGACTCCACCATGACCTCGGCAGAAGTCCGGCGCAGCCTAGCGGCCGCGACCGCCCTCGGCCTTCTCCTTTCCGGCTTCTCCCAGCTATGGCCAGAGTGTCGCGACCTCCGCCCAGCCGCGCGCAGCGGCCGAGGACACCACGATCCGATCCTTCCGGTTCAACGTTCCGGACCAGGATCTTGCGGAGCTTCGCCGGCGCATAGCTGCTACGCGCTGGCCCGAAAAGGAGACGGTCGGGGATCAGTCGCAGGGGGTGCCGCTCTCGATGATTCGAGAGCTCGTAAGCTATTGGGGGACGGAGTACGACTGGCGAAAGGGGGAAGCGAAACTCAAGGCCCTGCCGCACTTCGTGACCAACATCGACGGGCTCGAGATTCACTTCATCCACGTCCGGTCGCGGGAGAAGAATGCACTTCCGCTGGTCATCAGCCACGGCTGGCCGGGCTCGGTGCTCGAGCAGATCAAGCTCATTGGACCGCTGACGGATCCTGTCGCTCATGGAGGGAAGACCGAAGACGCATTCGACGTCGTTATCCCGTCGATGCCGGGCTACGGGTTCTCCGGAAAGCCGACGGGCACCGGCTGGGGCCCCGAGCGAATGGGCCGAGCCTGGGCGGAGCTGATGAAGCGCCTCGGCTACACCCGGTACGTCGCCCAGGGCGGCGACTGGGGTGCGTTTGTCGTCGATCAGATGGGTCTGCAGGCCCCACCGGGATTGCTCGGCATCCACACCAACATGCCGGCCACGGTTCCAGCAGATGTCGACAAGGCGCTCGGGATCGGCGCCCCGCCCCCATCCGGCCTCTCAGCCGAGGAAAAGCGCGCCTACGAGCAGCTCGCCCGCACGTTCAAGCAGGTGGACTACGCCCGGATCATGGGGTCCCGCCCCCAGACCCTGTACGGACTGGCGGATTCGCCCGTGGGCCTCGCGGCCTGGCTCCTCGATCACAATGACGCTCACGGGCAGCCCGCCGCCGCGGTCGTGGCAGGCTTGAACCGCACCTCGAGCGCCACCGGCGAGCTGACACGGGACGAGATCCTCGACAACATCACGCTGTATTGGCTGACGAACACAGGGGTCTCTTCCTCGCGTCTCTATTGGGAATACAAGGGCGGCTTCTTCAACGCCAAGGGCGTCAAGATCCCGGTGGCCGTGACCGTCTTCCCCGGCGAGCAGTACGAGGCTCCGCGGAGCTGGACCGAGCGGGCCTATCCCAAGCTCATCCATTACAACCGGGTCGCAAAAGGCGGCCACTTCGCGGCGTGGGAGCAACCGACAATTTTCAGCGAGGAGCTCAGAGCTGCATTCAGATCGCTGCGCGAAGGACGGTGAGCCATGACCAGACTCGATGTTGCCACCTCGGCAGCCAGGGGCGCCTTGAGCCTCGTCCTGCTCGCAGCCCCTGGCTACGCCCAGACCTACAAGGAGGCCACCATGGCCCAGGTCGCGCCCGCGCCACCCGTAGCAAGCAAAGACACCGCAATCCGGCCGTTCAAGTTTCATGCGTCCGATGAGGCGCTCGCCGATCTCCGCCGGCGCATCAAGGCGACAAAGTGGCCAGATCGAGAACAGGTGACGAATGACTCACAGGGTGTGCAGCTCAACACGATTCAGAAGCTGGCGCGCTATTGGGAGACAGAGTACGACTGGCGCAAGGTGGAAGCGCGGCTCGACGCCCTGCCCGCCTTTATCACTAACATCGATGGGCTCGACATTCACTTCATCCACGTGCGCTCCAAGCACGAGAATGCGTTACCGATGATCGTTACGCATGGATGGCCCGGCTCCATCATCGAGCAGCTCAAAATCATCGAGCCGCTGACAAATCCCACGGCCCATGGGGGGAGTGCAGCGGATGCCTTCCACCTCGTGATTCCGTCCCTGCCGGGCTACGGCTTCTCCGCCAAGCCGACGGCGCCCGGGTGGAACCCGGTGAGCATCGCTAAGGCGTGGGCGAAGCTGATGCACCGCCTCGGCTACACACAGTACGTGGCGCAGGGTGGCGATTGGGGCAACGCCGTTTCCGAGGTGATGGCCCTGCAACAGCCGTCGGGACTGCTCGGCATTCACACCAACATGGCCTCCACCGTTCCCCCCGATGTGTCGAAGGCACTCGCAGTTGGCGGCCCGCCGCCGGCCGGCCTCTCGCCTGATGAAAAAACCGCGTGGGATCAACTCGACGATTTCTACAAGAACGGGTTGGGCTACGCCATCGAGATGAACAACCGCCCACAGACTTTGTACGGGATCGCCGATTCTCCGGTTGGCCTTGCGGCGTGGATGATCGACCATGACATCCGCAGCTACCGAATGATCGCGCGCGCTTTCGACGGCAAGCCGGAAGGTCTTACCCGGGACGACATCCTCGACAACGTCACGCTCTACTGGCTGACGAACACCGCCATCTCCTCTGCACGCCTCTACTGGGACACCCGGCATAATCTTCCGGCTGGCGGCTTCTTCGATGTGAGGGGCATCGAGATCCCGGTCGCCGTGAGCGCTTTCGCCGAAGAGATCTACCAGGCGCCGAAGAGTTGGGCTGAGAAGGCGTATCCGAAGCTCATTCACTACAACCGGCTCCCTAAAGGCGGGCACTTCGCGGCCTGGGAGCAGCCAAAAGCCTTTTCGGAAGAACTCCGCGCGGGCTTCCGGTCGCTGCGGTAGAAAAGACGGAGAGGACGGAGAGGACGGATACTGAGAGGAGGTCGTATGGGAACCACGGCAGTCGCAACCGCAACGATGAGGGTGGCGCAGGTTCCGGCCCCGGGAGCGGCGTTCGCAATCGTCGAGCGCGAGATTCCGAGCCCGGGTTTCCGGGAGGTGCGCATCAAGGTGCAGGCCTGTGGGGTCTGCCACAGTGATGAGTTCACCAAGGAAGGGCACTGGCCCGGGATCCAGTATCCTCGCATCCCGGGTCATGAAGTGGCGGGCATTATCGACGAGGTCGGTGACGGTGTTTCCGGGTGGAAGAAGGGTCAGCGAGTCGGGGTGGGTTGGCACGGCGGCCACGATGGGACGTGCCTCCAGTGCAGGAGAGGCGATTTTCGCAATTGCCGAAATCTGCAGATTCCCGGCATCAGCTACGACGGCGGCTACCAGGAATACATGGTGGCTCCCACAACCGCGCTGGTCGCTCTGCCCGATGGACTCAGTGACGTGGACGCCGCGCCGCTGCTCTGCGCCGGCATCACCACCTACAATGCGCTGCGGCACAGTGGCGCGTTGCCCGCCGACCTGGTCGCGGTCCAGGGCATCGGCGGCCTGGGCCATCTCGGCATTCAGTTCGCGGCCAAGTTTGGCTACCGGGTGGTGGCCATAGGGCGGGGCGCGGCCAACGCGGGCCGTGCCAGGGCGATGGGAGCCACAGCATACATCGACAGCGCGGCGACCGATCCGGCTCAGGCTCTGCAGAAGCTGGGCGGCGCCAAGGTGATCCTGGCGACCGCCCCCAGCTCGAAGGCCATGTCCGCCCTGATCGACGGGCTTGCGCCCAACGGCCGGCTCATGGTAGTCGGTGCGGCCTTCGATCCGATCGAAGTGACGCCGGTCCAGCTCATTTCCGGAAGCCGGTCGATCCAGGGGTGGTCCTCGGGGACGCCCACCGACTCGGAGGACACGCTGCGCTTCGCCGAGCTGAGCGGCGTGCGCGCCCTGATCGAGACCTATCCCCTGGAAAAGGCCGACGAGGCCTATGCCCGCATGATCAGTGGCAAGGCACAGTTTCGTGTCGTGCTGACCATGTGAGCTTTATCGTGAACCCACACCAGCTCCTGCTGGCCGCGGTCCTGGCCGGCGCAACCGGATCGCCGATGCGCACCTCCGTCCAGACCCCCGTCGAGCCCGAGCTGGCATCGCTCGGCAGCGCCACGGAGTGGATCAACTCGCCGCCGCTTACCTCCGCTGCCCTCCGCGGCAAGGTCGTCCTGATCGAGTTCGGCACCTACACCTGCATCAACTGGCTCCGCACCCTTCCCTACGTCCGCGCCTGGGCCGAGAAGTACAAGGATGAGGGACTGGTGGTGATCCAGGTGCACGCACCCGAGTTCGAGTTCGAGAAAGACCTCGAGAACGTGCGGCGGGAGCTGAAGCGGGAGGGCATCGACTTTGCCGTGGCGGTGGACAACGAGCACGCCATCTGGCGTGCGTTCGACAACCAGTATTGGCCCGCCCTCTATTTCATCAACGGTAAGGGTCGCATCCGCCACCATCAGTTCGGCGAGGGTGAATACGCCCAATCAGAGCGGGTGATTCGAGAGCTGCTGGCCGAGGCGCGGACGGGCGGCCGCGGGAAGGAAAACGTTTCGGTCGAGGGCCGGGGCATAGAGGCGGCAGCCGATTGGGCCAGCCTGCAGTCTCCGGAAAACTATCTCGGCCATGAGCGCACGGTGAACTTCGCCTCTCCCGGAGGCATAGCCGACCAGCGCCACGGATATGCGGTTCCCACCCGAGTGAAGCTGAATCATTGGGCGCTGGCCGGGAGCTGGACGATAGGAAAGCAGGCCACGGTGCTCCACCAGGCCAGCGGCCGACTGGTGTACCGCTTTCACGCCCGGGACCTGCATCTGGTGATGGGACCGGCGGCGGCGGGAACCTCCGTGCGGTTTCGGGTGACCATCGATGGCCATCCGCCCGGCGCCGCTCACGGGCTCGACGTGGACGAGCAGGGCATGGGCACTGTGACCGGCCAGCGGCTCTACCAGCTGATTCGACAGCCGAAGCCGATCGCCGAGCGGCAGTTCGAGATCGAGTTTCTCGATCCGGGCGTGGAGCTCTTCGCGTTCACATTCGGCTGAGCCAGGGGTGGGAGCCGGCGAAAAGCAGCTACGGGAGGATCACATCCGGCCAACTCGAACCGGCCGCGAATAGGAGGGAACTTCCTTGGTGCCGTCCTGCGCCGACCTGGCCACGCAGCTGGCGAAATAGGTCCTGGTCTCGCCCGGTGCACCGTGAGCATCCACGCTGTAGGACAGCTGATACTGTGCCGGGCTGCTGCCAGGGACCAATGTCCCGTTGCCGACGTGCTGCGGCGCGAAGCCTTCGCTCTCCTTGTAGAACTCGACCCGGTCGGCCACCGACGAGCCCTCGCCCTCACGCGGGTTGGGAATGATCTCTGCTACCAGGTCGACAGTCGTGGCGCCTGAGGGCGTAGCGTAGGAGTCGCTGGTGCGGTCGACCGGCTGCCCGGCTGCGGCCGTGATGCGGCAGAACGGCGGTGGAAAGAAGAACGCTTCCTGCAGCGGCTCCACTATCAGTACTCGGGGTCCAACCCGGGAGGAGCCGAGCTCGCCGCCGGCCACGTTCCAGTTGTTGCTCCAGTCGGTCCCTTCCTGACAGTCCGGCGCCGTCCCGGTCCAGCCCGGCTCGCACCCATTGGTCGTGAGGTACGACGCGCCGGTCGCGTTGTTCTCGCCCTGCCGCACCACGATCGTAGCGGTCAAAGGATCGGTTAGAAAAACGGTGCTGTAGTTGCCGCCGTGTCCAAACGTCTCCGGCGAGAGCCGCTTGTGGCCGGGCGACTGGGTCCAGGTGTCCAACGAGTTGTTCTCGTATATCACGCCTCGACTCGCGTACGATGCGGCCGGGAGATTCCCTTCCACTTTGGTCAGTTCATGCCAGTACCTCACCGGCTCCACATTCCTGTTATTCCAGATACCGAGCCGGCCGGCCAGCCGCAGCACCGCGGCGCCATCGAGGCCCTCCCACCTCGCGATGCCGGCGCTCTGATTGAACTGTTGGCCTTCATCGGTCTGGATCAGCGCCGGACCGACCGGCGAGCCCATGCCGGGCTGTTTGATGTGCAGATCGAAGATGTCGGCCAGACTCTCACCGCAGGCTCGCTGGACCGAGTAGTTCAGCAGGGCGTGCCCGACGTTGCTGTACTCGTAGACGGTTCCCGGAGGCAGCGCGGGCTCGCTGTTCAGCTCGGAGTGCAGCCGGGCGATGGTGAAGGCATCGTCGGGATACTCATGTTCTTCGCCTCCCCGTTCGGCGACATCGTAGGCCCGCTGCCACTCGGGAGTCCCATCCTGACAGGCGGCGCTGGGGTTGGCGTAGTCGCACACGCCGCTGGTATGGGTGGCGAGGTGCTCGACCGTGATGTCGGTCCAGGGATACTGGGTCGCCCAGCGGGCGCCGCTGCCATGGCCCAGCCAGCCCGAGACCCGGCTTCCCAGTCCCACTCCGCATTTGCTCATGGCATACACCAGCGCGGGTGCGCCGAGGAGGCCCTTGGAGGCGGAATACGAGGGGTGCGGTCCCGGCTCGCCCCGGTCGTAGATCACCCGATCGTTCCGGATCACTATGAGCCGCTTGGTATTGTGCTTGGGCTCACTGATACCGGTCCAGATCTGCTCCAGAGTCTTGGTGCAGCCCAGCTGGATCGAGGCCCCGCACATCCCCTGGCTCTCCGGGGTGGCGGAGCCCCACTGGAAGCCGTCGATCGGGACCGCCGGCACGCTATCGGTTGCCGGCACGCTGTCGGGAAAGGACGTCTCAGGTAATGAGGTTGGCGGATCGGCGGTACAACTCAGCGCGAGTGTCAGGAGCGATATGGCGCCCGGCCAGCGTGAAAGACGGGGAATTGGCATCCTGTGACGGTACCTCGAAAGCCCGCGCAACCTCGGTGAGCAACCTCACCAGCGCCCTACGGGTGGTGGCCGTCCTGGCGTTCCTGCTGGGCACCGGCTGTGGTGACACCGTGGACCCTGCCCCGGAGGTGCCGGACGACGAGCTGCCACCGGCGGAGGAGCCGGCACCTCTCACCACCATACAGTGGGACCCTCAATCCGCAATGATGCAAGTCGCCAGTACCGCCGGCTGCGACTCGTGGACCCCGACCTGGGCCCCCGACGACAACCTCTACACCGCGTTCGGCGACTGCCGGCCAGACGGCGTGCCCGGGAAGATCGGGATGGGCTTCGGTCGAATCTCCGGCCCCACCGCGGAGAGCGTTTCCTTCACGGTGGTTGCCACCGGCGATCCTAACGACTGGGACGACGCGGCGCTCGGCGCCGGCGTGGAAGCCGTGGGCGATGACTCGGCCAGTCACAAGGCGGCCGGCATGCTGCACGATGGCTCCCGCTTCTGGTACTGGATCCGGAACATCAGCTCCTCCGGCACCGGAGTGCGCCTGAAATTTTCCGACAACTACGACTCGCCCAACCCGGCGTTCACCTGGGTGGACTGGAGCCTGCCCGGGGTGGGCTACGCCTCGTTCGTGCAGTACGGACGGGGATACACTGGCGGTCCGGCCGACTACGTGTATGCCGTCATCCCGATGAGCTCGAGCGCCGCCGGCGGCATCAGCAGCAGCGCCTATGAGCTGGTGCCGGCGTTCGGCCTGCTGCGCGGCTCTCGCATCGATCTGATGCAGCAGGGCAGCTGGGAGTACTTCTGCGGCAGCGCGGAAAGCCCGGCGTGGTGCTCGGCGCCGAGTGCCGCTACCCCGGTCTTTCATGCGCCAGGGATCAGCTTCACTCCCCGCGCCGGCATGAGTTGGAACCCCGGGATCGGAGCGCTTCATGTTGTCGCTGGTATTCGATCCCGCCGCAGCGTCGCCGAGCCCGGGCAGCCGGTTCAATGGCGGACTCGTGGTCCTGGTGTCGGCTCAGCCGTGGGGCCCGTGGCAGACGGTGTTCTCCAGCGAAGGCGCAACCTGGCCCGGAGGCACCAGCACCGCAGCGTGCGGGTCCACGGACTGGGGCTCTGGTGAGCGGGCCGACATTCCCACCAAGTACATGAGCGCGGACGGCAGGACCTTCTATCTCTTCAGCTCCGGCGGGGACTGCCTGTCGATCGCCCGAGGGACGATTCGCGACTAAAGTCGCTGCTCGGCTCGCCGTGGCTGCGCCACGGACATCAGCGCTGTCGTTGTTACGTCACACTAGCAGTGTCGTATTCTGGCCTGTCACCCTCCCAACCCACGATCGCCTCGGATCCGTGGTGGGCCGGCTGACTGCGGAGGTATCCTCGGACAGTGTCCAAGGATCGACTGCTTACACTTTGTACCGAGTACCCCTTCGCCCAATAGAGCTTGGCCGTCTTGCCCAGTCCTGCGTCGGCTGCGACTGCCGAGCTCGCCCCCTTCAGCCGTTTGACTAGCGAAGAAATCGAGTTCGTTGGGTGCACGCGGGCCAGAACATGAACGTGAGTTTGGACCAGGCCGATTTCCAGAATGTAGGCTCTCTCCTTGCGGGCCATGGCCCTGAGGAACCGGCAGAGGAATCGCGCTAGATCGCGATCGATTAATCGTTCTCTGCCACGGGTGGTCCAAACCAGATGGATATACAGGCGATGGCGCATGGGCCCCGAAGATGCTCCGAATTCCAGAGCCCTCGAGTCCCGAAATGCTTCTGACGAGACCTATTCCACGCACGCCATTGCGAAGCTAGATCTGCGCTGCAATCGGCCGACTCCCGCTATCGCCGTGGCGAAGCCACGGTCTGCCGAGCAGCGACTTTAGTCGCGTGACTCGCCTCGCTACGCTCGGGATGAGGTGGTAGACGCTCGGGATGAGGCGGTGGCCTCGGCGTCAGTGCGGGCGACGTAAAACGACACGAGCAATATCAGCGGCGCCGTCGCGAGCGCGGCCAGCAGAGTCAGCGTCGGATAGCCCCACCCGGCCACGATCACGCCCGAGATCGCGCCGGCCGTGGCTCCGGCCAGTCCCATCACCAGATCGGACAGCCCCTGCGCTGACGCGCGCAGCTCCACCGGAATCGACTCGCTCAGCAGCGTGGAGCCGGCCACCATCGCAGCCGACCAGCCGAGCCCGAGTGTCATCAATGCGGCCGCGAGACGTGTGGTATCGTGCCGCGCCGTCCCCGCCAGCGCGCACGCGGCCAGTAGCAGGGCGATCCCAACAATGATCACGGGGCGCCGGCCGAGCCGGTCGGTCAGCCATCCAAACACCGGCGAGAACGCGTACATCCCCGCGATATGAAAGCTGAGCACGATCCCGACGATGCCAAGGGTGTGGGCCGCGTCGTGACCGGCGCTCTTGATGTGCACCGGCGTCATCGCCATCACCCCGATCATCACCACGTTGCCGACGGCCATGGCGCTGACGCCCAGTCGGGCCGCAGGGTGCGACAGCACGAACCGGAGCGCCGCCCGCATCCCGAGCCGCGGCGCGTCTGGGGTCGTCGGGATCGATGCCCGCGCAACTACCGCCGGGTCGGGGCGCAGGAACACCAGCAGCAGCGCGATCGCCAGGGTGAACAGGAGTGCCGAGAAGAGGTACGGTCCTGCCAGGGTGGGGATGCCGAACCGGGCCACGGAGGTGCCCGCCACCGGCGCCAGGCTTGGGCCCAGCACCGCGCCCAGCGTGGTGGCCCACACTATTAAGGAAAGGTGGCGGCCACGAAGCGCCGGCGGCGCCAGGTCCACCGCGGCGTAGCGGGCCTGGAAGTTGGCAGCGGTCGCGGCGCCGAACAGAAAGAATCCCGGGAAGAGGAGGGGGATGGATCCCCGCGTCGCCGCGAGCAGGACGACGATCGCGCCAGTCGCCGCGATGAGATACAGCAGCGCCAGGCTGGGCCGCCGCCCGCGCCGGTTCACGATGGCCGTTGCCGGGACGGCAAAGAGCGCAGTCCCGATCACCGCGGCGCTCTGCGCCAGGCCCGACATTCCCACACCCGCGATGTCCGCAGCCAGCAGCGCTCCCACCGACGCGCCCACCGCGACGCCCACGCCGCTGATGATCTGGGTGACGAAGAGCAGACGCAGTGTCCGGCGCTGGACGGCGGTTACATTCATGGACGAACAGTATGAAACCTGACCTCACTGTCAAACGCTTCCGCAGCCAGGCTGCGTGGGCCGCCTGGCTCGAACGGCAACACCAGAAGTCGCCGGGTATCTGGCTCGAGTTCGCCAAGAAGAGCAGCGGGCTCGCGTCGGTGACCTATGCGCAGGCGCTGGAGGTGGCGCTGTGCTACGGGTGGATCGACGGGCAGACCAAATCGGTGGATGCCGAATGGTACCGGCAGCGCTTCACACCGCGGCGGCCGAGAAGCAAGTGGTCGCAGATAAACCGGGCGTCGGTCGAGCGTCTCCATGCCGAAGGCCGGTTGTCGGGAGCGGGGATTCGCGATATGGAGGCCGCCCAGCGGGACGGACGCTGGGCGGCGGCGTATCCGTCGCCCGGCAAGATCAGGCCGCCCGAAGATCTTCAGGCGGCGCTGGATGCGCACCCAAAGGCCAAGCGATTCTTCGAGCAGCTGGACAGCACCAACCGGTACGCCATCCTGTACCGGTTGCACGACGCGCGGAAACCCGAGACCCGTGCGCGACGCTTGCAGGAGTTCGTCCGCATGCTGAAGGCGGGGGAAACGCTGCACCCACCGCCCAAGCCACGGACCAGGATCACGTAGCCAGTGCGCATCACACGCGAAGGCGGACGAGTCTCACTCCGTGACCGGCCGGCCCTCTTCTGGGTACTGGGGCTCTTTCTCTTCGCCGGGGGCGCGCTGGCTATCGCGATGTCGCTCGGTCTGGCCCAGAACGCAGACCAGCTGAAACCGTGGGAGCGACTCGCCAGCGCCGCGGTGGGGCTCGGGGTGTGCGCCGGAGGGCTGTGGTGGCTGGCGCAAAACCCAACCTCAAGAGTCGAGCTCGACCTGACCCGCCGCTCCCTCCGCCTGGTACGCTGGGGCATACTCGGCCGCGAGGTGCGACAGCTCCCGTTCGACCAGCTCGAGAGCGCGGTGGTGGAAGAGAGCGAGGACAGCGACGGCGGCAAGGTGTGGCGCCCCGCCGTGCGCTTGCGCTACGGCGGTGTTCTCCCGCTATCGCGGCTATGGAGTCACGACGAGCCCGGCGTCCGGTCGGCTGTTGCCACCTTTACCGAAGTTTGCGGATTGTGAAAGGAACGGGCATGGCCGGCGGCACCACGGACCAGCTGATTACGCTGGCGCGCGAGTGGGATGAGGCGATGGTCTCCAACGACGCCGACGCGATCGGACAGTTCATGTCGGACGACTGGGCGATCGTCGGCTCGGACGGACAGGTGGGTGACAAGGCGACCTTTCTGGAGCTGGTGCGGTCGGGCGCGCTGAGTCACGATGTGATGGAGACGCACGACCTGAGCGTGCGAGTCTATGGCGATACCGCGGTGACTCTGGCGCGCGGGGTCTCCGGCGGGAAGTACCAGGGGCAACCGTTCCGGGAAGTCGAGCGGGTCTCCTGCGTCTTCGTGCGGCAGAAGGGACAGTGGCGGTGCGTGCTCACTCACCTCTCGCGGCTGGACGAGCGCAGCGCGTGAGCCGCACCGGCCTCGCCGCCCTGGTCATCGCCAACCTGTTCGTGGCCTTCCAGGCGCTGCGGCATGAGTGGGGCTACTACGAGACCCTGCTGGTCTACTGGAGCGAGGTGGTGATCCTCGGAGCGTACAACGTGGCGCGCATGATGGTGGTCGGCGTGTTCGGCGCCGCGCCGCTGGGGAGCTGGGCGGCCCGGTGGGTGGATCTGGGGAGCGGGCTCAATCGCTTCTTCTTCACCGTGATAGGCGTGGGCTTCTTCGCCTTCAAGTTCGGCGCGTTCGCGCTGGCCATAGGCCTGTTCGTGCTGCTGCTGCCGGCAATGCTCCGGCTCGACGGCGGAGCCGGGACCAGCATTCCTCGGGCCCTCTCGGCCGCTGGGCCCGGTCTCCTGCTGGCAATCGGCGCGCTCTGCCTGAGCCATGGCGTCTCCTTCGTGCGAAACTTCCTGGTGGGCCGGGAGTACGACCGGCTCAACATCGCCAGCCTGGTCTTCTGGCCCTACGCGCGCATGTCGCTGGTGGGCGTCGTGCTGCTGGCCGGGATCGCGGCAGCCAGTCTCCTGCCCGCGCTTGCCCCGGAGGCGGCATTCGCCGTGGTGATGGTGGTGCTCAAGCTTCTCGCCGACGTGGCGAGCCATACCCTGGAGCATCGCGGCCTTCTCACCGATGCGCCGGTTCAACGGGCGACGACCGTGGTAGCGCCGGAATGAAGGACCTGACACACCTGTCCCCGGTGGCTGGATGACGATCGACCGGGCGAGTTGTGAGGAGTGCCGATCTTGACGTCCTACCAGGCGAAACGCAGCTTCTCAGGTATGGAGGACGGCGAGGAGATGGCTCAAAAGCTGTTGCATCTGCTGCGGCAGCGCGAGGTGCTGCGGCAGCAGTCGGAGCTCATCGCCGAGGCCTATGCCGGCGTCGGGGACGAGATAGAGCTCCTGCGGGCGCAGGCGAGGGCAGCCGGGGTGGAGCTGGAGCAGGACGCCGAGTAGCGTTACTTCTCAGACGATTCGACAGGCTCGACCCGTAGCGGGACGATCGCAATCCGGGGCACCGGGGGCCGCGAGCCGGTGTCTTCCCGGCGTCGCCCGTTGGGATAGCTCATGGTTCTGCCCTTGGACTGCAGCACGACCGGGACTTGGCGCATCAGCCCCGGTTTGATCAGCGCCCCCACCGCCAGCAAGAGACTATCCGCATTGAAGTTCTCGGACAGCGTCGGCACATCGGGGGGCAGTCCCTCTGGTATGCTCGAGCCGATGTGGAGCACCGGCAGGCCCGGCTTGACGGTTCGGATGCTCCCGCAGAGCTCGGCGACATCGATCCCCGTCCCGTAGGTGTTCAGCACCAGCAACTCGATATTGGGTAGCAGGATGCACAGCTCCCGCGCGGCCCATCCGTCGTGGGCCTGGAACACGGCATAGCCGCTCATACGCAGGAGCCCCGTCACTGACAGCAGCAAGGCGTTGTAGTCACAAATGACGATTCGCCGCCCCTCGGCTGAGGGGGCGATACGCTCGGTCGTCATGTGAGGCCTTAGGTCCGGCGGAAACGGCCGGCTCTGGCAGGAAAGCTACTTGGGGGGCTCCTCAACCTACTGTGTAGTACCGGGAAATGCTATGGATTGGACACCAGTCCAATGGCGCCGAGGGAGCTACCCGGGCACGAAAGAGCGGACCCGGTGACCAGGTCCGCTCCCAGGCTCTCAATCGTTCAGGCGTGCTATGCGGTCGGCTGCGCCTGCTGCGAGAAGAACGACTCTGAGGCCTTGGTAAGCTCTTCCGGCGTCATGTCCCGAATGTGCTGGGCCAGCCACCACTGGTGCCCGAAGGGATCCACGAAGCATCCGGCGCGGTCGCCCCAGAACTGGTCCTCCAGCGGCATGACCTCCTTGCCACCGGCGTCAAGCGCCTGCTTCCAGGCCGCATCTACGTTCTCGCGATAGACAAAGAAGCCGACCGGCGTGCCGCCGAGGGTCTTGGGGCTCTTGCCGCCATGGTCCGGCATCTCATCGCCCAGCATGATGATCGAGTCGCCGATCCGGATCTCGGCGTGCATGATGGTCCCATCCGGGGCCGGAAACCGCATCCGCTCTTCGGCTCCCAACGCCTTCTTGTAGAAGTCGATTGCCTTGGCCGCTCCAGCCACGAAGAGGCTGGGGGTGACGGTGTGATAGCCCTTCGGTATCGCCTGCGTGTTCTTCGCCATGATAAGCCTCCGTGATGAATCAGTCGCTAGTCGCTAGTCGCTAGTCGCTAGTCGCCAGTCGCCAGTCGCCAGGATAGTGACTAGTGACGAGGGACCAGTGATAAATGCCTGCGCCAATATCTGACTCGGGACGTCGGCAGGCAACCCGAAAATGTCGCGAATAGAAACATCCTATGTCACAGTTTTTGAGTCGCGAGCCGCCAGTCGCGAGCAAGGTCAATCATCCAACTCGTTGTCGGCATCCTCTCCCAGCACGTGATAGAAGTAGCTCGACAGAGAGGGGGATGCTCGGCAGAACAAGGCCTCAATCGTCTGCAATATGGACGACCAGGCTCCCGCGTCGACATTTGCCACCTCAGCAGCCGGCACACTCAGCCGAGCCTCAATTCCAAGCTCGGTGCCGTAGGCGGCAGCCACGACTGGGGCTTCGAACGTGCATGCCTTCATCCTGCGTCTCCAGAAAACGGGGGACTTCCCGGATTCTAGGGCCGCTTCGCCACGGTCTGATCACAAGGGGGTAGCAGTGTCGTGCATTGGCTTGGGGAGGGGTCTTACACCAGCGGTGTTCATGATGAGGTGCTGCTGCTGCGACTGAGACTCGCGCCTGGCAGCTGCGTGCAAACGCCTGGAGCACAATGCACTGGCGCTCGACTGAGCTTGACGAGCCCGCCGCCGGGCTGCATCGTAGGGTGAGTTTCCCTTTCCGAATTCTTCCTCGCCCGGGCTCATATGGTCCCTCGTTCAGCCTCTACCACAGGCTTCTTGAGAACCCGGTGGTTTACGCACCTCATGCTTTCCTGCATGACGGGGATTCTGGCCGCTTGTGGCGATGATCAGCAGTCGCCGCCGCAGCGATCCGGAGCGGCGGACGAGGACACCCCCGAAGCCAGCAACCTTGCCCCCGTCGATCTGGTCTACGTCTGCGGCAACAGGTTCCTCGCCACCAACTCCGGGTCTGCCGTTCAGGTGACCTATCGGGTGTCGGGCACCGGGGAGAGCGGCAGCCTCACCCTGCCGGAACGGCCGGCTGATGGAGATCCCTGGTTCAGCGAGACCGAGGTCGAGACTACGCGGCGGGGCACGGTCGAGCTCTATATCGAGAACGAGCGGGTGACACGGAGGCGAAACCAGGGTCTACCCTGCGGCGCCTCCGCCGTGTCGTTCGCCGTCGCCGGCGTCGCCAGCGCGGAGGCAGGGACGTGGACCGCTCCTTTCGCCTGGCCCAACATCGCCGTGCACCTGACGCTGCTGCCGACCGGAAAAGTGCTTTCCTTCGGCTTGTCGGGTGTCCCCCAGGTGTGGAACCCGGCGAGCGGAAGCTTTACCTCGGCGCCCAGCCCGTCCGTGATCTTCTGCTCCGGCCACTCGCTCCTGGCCGATGGCCGGGTGCTGGCATCTGGCGGCAACAGCGATCCCGACGTCGGCGCCACCGGCATTCCGGACAACACCATCTTTGATCCCGTCACCCAGACATGGAGCCGGGCCCCACCGATGCGCTATGCCCGCTGGTACCCCACCAACACGACCTTGGCGAACGGCGATGTCCTGATCCTGGCGGGGAGAGATCTGGCCGGGGCCAACGTCCGGGAGCACGAGGTCTGGTCCAACGGTGCCCTACGGAGACTGAGCACGGCCCAGCTCGCACTGCCCCTGTACCCTCGAGCATTCCTGACCGCGGACGGGAAGGTCTACCTGGCGGGTGAGACCAAGGGGACCCGATACCTGGATCCCAGCGGGACCGGTGCGTGGACACCGGGACCGAGCCGGCTCTACGGTGTTCGCGACTATGGAGCCGCAGTGTGGTACGAGGACGGGAAAATCCTGTACGTGGGCGGCGGCAGGACCACCAATACCGCGGAGATCATCGACTTGAATTCAGTGGCACCAACCTGGAGGTGGACCGGATCTCTGGCCGTTCGCCGGCGGCATCTGAACGCGACGGTGCTGCCGACCGGAGAGGTGCTGGTTACCGGCGGAACCAGCGGGACCGGGTTCAATGATGACCAGTTGGCGGTGCACTCGGCGGAGCTGTGGGATCCGGCGACCGGCATCTGGACCACGCTGGCAAGCAACAGGGTGAATCGGGTGTACCACTCGACCTCTCTGCTGCTTCCGGACGGCCGCGTCCTCCACGCCGGAAGCGGCGACGCGGGGCCGGACCAACGCAGTGCCGAGCTCTTCTCACCGCCCTATCTGTTCCGGGGTGGACGACCCACTATCGCCGGGTCCCCCACTCAGGTGGGGTATGGCGCTTCCTTCACAATCACGACCCCGGATGCTGGTAGTATTACGAAGGTGAGTCTGATCCGTCTGGGGTCCACGACTCACGCCTTCGACATGAACGCCCGGTTTCAGTGGCTCTCGTTCGAACGACAGGCCGGCGCATTGTCGATCGATGTACCTGCCAGCCGCAACCGGACGCCACCGGGTCATTACCTGCTGTTTATTCTGAATGGCAACAACGTGCCGTCGGTCGGTAGAATCGTTCAGATCGGAAATGGCCTGGTGCCGGACGACCCGGATCCGCCGCCGCCACCGCCACCCCCCACGTCGATCCAGCTCAGCGCCGCCGGCAGGGCAACCGCCACCCAGCACTACCTGGATCTCACGTGGACCGGAGCGCAGGGCGACTCGGTGGACATCTACCTGAACGATCGCTTCCGGAGAATCGCGCCGAACACTGGTCAACGTACATTGATAAACAACTCCACTGGTGCCGCCACCTATCGAGCCAAGGTGTGTCAGAAGCGCAGCTCGGTTTGCTCGAATGAAGCCACTATTTCGTTCCCAGCGCCCACACCGGCGGGGATCCAGCTCAGCATCACAGGCAGGGCAACCGCCACCCAGCACTACCTGGATCTCACCTGGACTGGGGCACAGGCCGACTCGGTGGACATCTACTTGAACGATCGCTTCCGGAGAATCGCGCCCAACACCGGTCAACGTACGTTGATAAACAATTCCACCACAGCCGCTACCTATCGAGCCAAGGTGTGTGAGAAGCGTACCACCGTCTGCTCGAATACGGCCTCGGTATCGGTGCAAATCAACGCCACCACCGCTGCGAATTCGGGGTCATAAATAAGGCCGAGTCGCGTATCACGACCCGCCAGCTCGCCGGATTGGGAATACTAGAGGGGTCGGTCCCTCGTGTTGCTCGCGATGAGGTGCTGTTGCTCGCGACTGGCGACTTTTTTGCCTGGCGAACTCGCGACTAACTCACCTGCTTGGCGAACTCCTCGGGCGGGACAATCTTGAAGCGGAATTTCTGCTCTACCAGCTGCCGCACGGTTTTCCCGGCCCGCTTCGCCGGCCGGAACCGGCTGAGCCCCAGCGCATCACGCACCGACTGGGTAAACCGGGGATCGTCGCTCTTCACCACCCGGATGGTGGTGGTGTCCACCCGTCCTGCGGTATCCACCACGTAGCTCGCCTGCACCAGGCCCTCGAGGCCGATCGCCATCAGCTCCGCGGGATATACCGGCGCCGCGCTGGACTCGTACCGCTCCACGATCTGGTCCACCTCCAGCACGCTGAACGCGGTGTCCGGGAGGTAGGGCGAGGGCGGACCGGCCGGGAGCTCGCCCCGGGCGCCGGTCTTCCGCCGCTTCCCCCTTGCCCCATGCGCCGGACCCAGGCTCAGCCAGCCTCCGTCGGGCCTCAGGAGATACCTCCCATCTTCCAGGTCCCCGCCCAGCTTGCCGTACTGGAGGATCTCGGACTGCCGGTCGCGCACGTCCACCCGGTCGGGCGGCAGCAGGAAGAACACCCGGGCCTCGCGCTCGTCAGCCGGCAGCTGCCGGCCATCCGAGGTCAGGCTGACGGCAAACCACACCACGACCAGGTGGGCCAGCATACTGCCGAAGGCACACTCGGCGCTTTGAAAGAAGTTCCTGCCGGACTCGACGAGGGTAGGGCGCATGGCCAGGCCGCCAGACGAACGTGCCGTGCTAGGGGGTTCCTACATATATGACGAATGTCCGCGGTTGAGCAAGACATGGTGGGCCCGCTGCCCCGCTTACTTCAGCGCGGACCGGAGGAATGAGGCCTGCTTGGCCAGCGCCTGGCAGCCGGGGTTCTCCCGATGATTCGCCAGCGCCCGGTCCATGACGGCGGCGAACTGGCCGGTCGCCACCAGCTCCGCCATGCGCATGGCGACGTACTCGTCGGCGACCTTCTGGCGCACGGAGACTCCACTGGGGCGCCCGAACGCGGCCGACTTCCGGTCGTTGGGCGCCTCGAACTCCTTGACCCAGGTGGATTCGTCCCAGCCGTCGTACCCTTCGGCCGACCAGAGGTGGACGTGGCTGTCGTCTGCCCACAGATAGGTGCGGCCATGCATGTAAGACATGCGATATCCCGGTTAAGCCTGCTTCATCGCCCGAACCGCATTTGGCCTGTAAGTTATCAGCAGCAGGAAACCAGTCGCGAGTCCCAATAGCCCCACCCCCGGAGGCGCTGTGCCAAACCCCTTCACCAATCGGCCCGGGACGCTCCGCGTCTTCGCAGCCGTTCTTGCCTTGATCCCATTGCTCGCGTCCTGCGGTGACGAGGGGGGTACTGACATTACGCCCCCGCCCGACCCCGCGCCGGTGGCGCAGGTGACGGTCACGGCGCCGGTGACCACGGTCGAGGTGGGCCAGACGCTTCAGCTTACGGCATCCGCCCGGGACGCAGCTGGTAACGTGCTCGATGGCCGCACTTTCAACTGGGCGACCAGCGACGGCACGCTGGCATCGGTGTCCTCGTCCGGACTGGTCAGCGGTCTGGCGGCGGGGCCGGTCCAGATCAGCGCCACCGCCGATGAGGTTGCGGGGAGCCTGACGATCACGGTGACCTCCACCCCCGTCCCACCTCCTGCCACCGTTACGCCGGCACTGCAGGAAGTCGCCACCGGCCTGACCTTTCCGCTCTACGTGGCCTCGCCGCCGGGTGACAGCCGGCTGTTCGTGGTGCAGAAGGGCGGCGTCATCCGCGTGATCAAGGACGGGGCCGTACTGGACGCGCCGTTCCTCGATATTACCAGCAAGGTGATGTCCACCGCGGGCGAGTCGGGACTGCTGGGGCTCGCCTTCTTCCCCGACTACGCCACCAGCGGACGGTTCCTGGTCCACTATTCCGATTTCTCCGGCGCCAGCCGTATCTCGCTGTTCCGCGCGTCCGCCGACCCCGACCGCGCCGATCCGACCGAGTCGCTCGTGCTCGAAGTCACTCGTCCGGGGCAGGCCCACTTCGGCGGCCAGCTCGTCTTCGGGCCGGACGGCATGCTCTACATCGGCCTGGGCGACGGCGACGACAGCGACGGCGGCCGGGGCCAATCGCTTGCTGATCTGCTCGGCTCGATCCTCAGGATCGACGTTTCCTCGGCCAGCCCCTATGCTGTGCCGGCCGACAACCCCTTCGTGACCACCGCCGGTGCGCGGCCGGAGGTCTGGAGCTACGGGCTCCGAAACCCGTGGCGCTTCAGCTTCGATCCGGCCAACGGGGATCTCTATATCGGGGAAGTCGGCGAGAGTCAGTGGGAAGAGGTGAACTACTCCAGCGCCGGCGAGGGGGCGGGCCGAGGGGTCAACTTCGGCTGGAGCCTGATGGAGGGAAGGCATTGCTCCCGGGCGGGATGCGATGAGACGGGGATCAGCTTGCCGGTGGTGGAGTACAGCCACGACGAGGGATGCTCGGTCACCGGCGGGTACGTGTATCGCGGTGCCGCGCTGACCGGACACGAGGGGAAATACTTCTACGCCGACTTCTGCCTCGGCTGGGTCCACAGTTTTCGTGTGGAAGCCGGCGTGGCCGTCGATCAGACCGATTGGCCCGCGCTCGCGCCGGGCGGACAAATCACCAGCTTCGGAAAAGACGACGCCGGCGAGCTGTACCTGACTACCAGGCAGGGCGGAGTGTACAAGATTGTACCTCAGTGATCTGGGGTGGAGCTAAGGCTGGATCACTCGCACCCCGTTCCGCTCGCTGAGCTTCACTGTGGTGGAGGGACCTTCCGCTAGCACCTGCACGTAGGTCGGATCGGCTTCGCCGCCCACCAGCAGGCCTGCTCCGCGCTGGGTGGTTCCCAGCTTCACATTGGGCCGCCCCTCGGCAGTTATCAGCCGGAGCAGCACCGTCTCCGGATATCCCCGCTTGCCGTCCGGCATCTCGAAGTCGGGATCCGCCGGCAGGACCGAGATACTCGCGCGCACTCGACCGCGGTCGTCCACGATCTCGAGCGCCCGGCCGCGCAGTACCGGTGCGGGGCCACCTGCCAGGGCGGTTCGTGTCTGACTAAGAGATACGGCCAGGGCCAGAACATTGAAGACGGTTAAGACAATGAGAAGGCGTTGAGTTTTCATTGGAGTTCCCCGTGGTAGGAACCTGCCTCGCCCCGCCCTGATAATTGCGGGCAGGACTCCCGCCTTCGCACAAAAGAACGCAGTGCTCCGGCTGGAGCCTGCCCGTGGAAGACCCCACCCCTGTGAGGAGCCGAAAGTTTACCGCCTTACAGCCTTACCGCCTTACCGCCGTCTCTCCCGTCCCCAGCCGCCGCACCCGCACCGGCCGAGAGTAGGACGGAACCTTGCGGGTGGGATCTATCGTTGACTGGGCGATGCAGTTGGCGAAGTAGGTCCTCACCTCGTCCGGCGGCCCATGGGCTTCCGCGTCATACGCCAGCTGATACTGCGCCGGACTGGTCCCGGGCACCGGCGTTCCGTCTCCGATGTATTCCGCCGGAGCGCCGCCGCTTTCCTTATAGAACTCGACCTTGCTCACCACCGATGAGCCGGCACCTTCCCGGGGGTTCACCTGGATGGACGCCGTGAGATCCACTGTGGTGGCGTCCGGCGCCACGTCGTAGACGTCGGTGGCGTTGTCCACGGCCGCGCCGGCTGCCGCCGTCATCCGGCAGAATGGCGGCGGGAAGAAGAAGGCCTCCTGCAGTGGATCAACCAGCTTGATTCGGGGTCCGACTTCGGGCCAGCCCTGCACGCTGGTGGAAATACCCCAGTTGTTGTTCCAATCCTTTCCCGTGGTGCAGGTCGGTGCGGTTCCGGTCCATCCCGCCACGCAGCCATTCTTGGTGAGATACGAGGCGCTGGTGGCGTTGTTCTCGCCCTGGCGCACGATGATGGTGCTGCTGAGCGGATCGTTGAGGAAGACGGTGCTGTAGTTGCCGCCGTGGCCGAACGTCTCGTTCGAGAGCCGCCGGTGGCCCGAGGTCTTGGTCCACCTGTTGGCCGAGTTGTTTTCGTAGACTACGCCCCACCCGGCGGCGGCAGCCGCGGGGATGTTGCCGGCAATCTTGGTGACAGCGTGCCAGTACTTGACCGGCTCCACGTTCTGGTTCTCCCAGATCCCCAGTCGCCCCGCCAGGCGCAGAACCGCCGCCCCATCCAACCCCTTCCACTTGGCGACCCCGGTGCTCTGGTTGAACACCTGGCCCTCATCGGTGTAGATCACGGCCGGAAAGGCCGCTGATCCCATACCCAGCTGCTTGATGTAGAGGTCAAAGATGTCGGTGAGCTTCTGGCCGCAGGCCCGCTGCACCACATAGTTCATCAGTCCGTGTCCAACGTTGCTGTACTCGTGGACGCTGCCGGGAGCAGCAGGCTCCCGGTTTTGCTCGGCCTTCGCGCGCGCGATGGTGAACGCGTCGCCGGGGTAGAGGTACTTAGTTCCACCGAGATCGGCCCGATCGTAGGCCAGCTGCCAGCCCGGGTACTCATTGCGGCAGACTGTGCTGGTGTTACCATAGTCGCACACGCCGCTGGTGTGCGTGGCCAGCTGTTCCACCGTGATGGCGTTCCACGGATAGGTCGTGCCCCACTTGGCTCCCTCGCCGTGGGCCAGCCAGTGAGCGGCCGGATCGGTGAGGCCGACACCACACTTGCTCATGGCGTGCACCAGCGTCGGCGCTCCCAGGAGCCCCTTGGAGGCGGAGTACACGGCATAGGGCAGTGTGCCGCCCTTATCGTAGATGATCTTGTCGTTCCGGATGACCAGGAACTTTTTGGTGTTGTGGATCGGGTTGCTGATGGTGTTCCAGATGCTCAGCAGGGTCCGGGTGCAGCCGAGCCGCTTGGTGCTGCCACACATCCCCTGGCTTTCGGGAGTGGCGGTGCCCCAGCGGAAGGGGACGGTGGGATCGGTGGCGGCGACGCTGGTGACGGCAACTTCGTGGGGTGGACCGGTGGTGGGCTCGGCGTTCATGCAGCCGGAGGCGAGTGCGGGGACGATGAGCCATCTTATGTGTGCCACTGCACTCTCCCTGCGTTCCGTGAGACGGGCGGGACCGGGCGTTCCGGGTGAGCATAGGGTACGGACCGGGTACCCGCAGGTCAAGGCGAGACTTGGTCCCCTTGCGTATTGGACCCGAGGGCGCCCGAAGGGGTCGCCCTGCATCGACGAGGATAGATGACACCGAGGCATGTGCTGCTATATGGCCCGATAGTTTGTCTGGTGGCCTGCAGCGGCTCGGCGGACGAGACACTTCTGGAGCTGGCGCAGGCGGTGGCGAGCACGATCACCTGGGATCCACAGTCACAGATGAAACAGATCGCCAGCACCCGCGGCTGCGACTCGTGGACTCCCACCTGGGCTCCGAACGGAAATCTCTACACGGCGTTTGGCGACTGCCGTCCGGCGGGCGTACCGCAGAAAATCGGCATGGGGTTCGGAAGAATCTCCGGCACCTCGGCGTATGGAGTATCGTTCACCGCGGTGCCGACCGGCGATCCACTTAATTGGGACGACACCAGAGTCGGGGCCGGAGTGGATGCGATGGGCGAGGGGCCGGCCAGCGAGAAGGCCGCAGGAATGCTGCACGCCGGCGGCAGGCTCTGGCAATGGATTCGCAACATCAACGCCGGAGGGACGGGGGTCAGGCTCAAGTCCTCCGGCAACTACAACACCGCGTCGCCCGACTTCATCTGGGCCAACTTTACCCTACCCGAAGTCGGCTACGCGTCGTTCGTGCAGTACGGGCAGGGGTATGCCGGCGGCCCGGCCGATTACGTGTATGCCGTGGTGCCGATGGGGTCCGGCACGACCGGGAGCGTGAGCAACAGCGCGTACACTCTGGTGCCCGCGTTCGGACTGATACGCGGCTCGCGCGTCAATCTGAATGGCCGAGCCAACTGGAAATTCTTCTGCGGCAGTTCGAGCACACCGGCTTGGTGCTCGCTGGCGAGCGCGGCGAAGCCGATCCTGTTCCGGGCCGGCACCAAGTTCAACCCGCGCGCCGGCATGAGCTGGAACCCGGGTCTCCGGAAGTTCATGCTTTCGCTGATCGTGGATCCGACTCCGGAGACGCCCGACGAAGGGATGCGCTTCTACGGAGGCCTGGCCGTGCTGCTGTCCTCCAATCCGTGGGGTCCGTGGGAGACGGTGTTCTGGAGCAACGGCACCTGGCCGGGCGGCACCAGCACCACCGGGTGCCGTTCCACCGGCTGGGGCTCGGGCGAGCGGGCGGACATTCCGACCAAGTACATGAGCGCCGACGGCAAGACGTTTTACCTCTTCAGCTCGGGTGGCGACTGCCTCTCGATCGCGCGCGGGGTCCTGACCCCGTAATCGCCCGGGCCACCAACCCCGAACCTTCTCTCGATGACCGACATCAAGCTCGACTTGCTCCAGACGCTGAGCCTGGCCGCCTTGGTCTACTTCGGCGGCATCCAGCTCAAGAAGCGGGTCCGCTGGCTGGACCGGCTCAACATTCCGGCGGCCGTGGTGGGTGGGCTCGGCTTCACGCTGCTGGTGATCCTGCTGCGTGAGCGGGGTGTCGCCGTCCAGCTCGACACCGCGCTTCAGTCCACGCTCAGCGTCGCCTTCTTCACCTCCATCGGAATGAGCGCGAGCCTGGCGCTGCTCCGGGTCGGTGGCATCCAGGTGCTGATCTTCCTGGTGCTCGCAACCATCTTCTGCTTCGTGCAGAACTTCACCGGCATCGCGATCGCGCTTGGGTTCGGCGAGAACCCGTTGCTCGGCGTCATGGCGGGCTCGGTGACGCTGGTGGGTGGCCCCGCTACCGGGCTCGCCTTTGCGCCGGTGTTCGAGCAGGCGGGGCTGAGAGGCGCAGGGCCGCTGGCGCTCACAGCGGCGACCGCCGGCATCGTATGTGGCGGGTTAGTTGGGGGGCCGGTCGGTACCTACCTGATCCGCCGTTTCAATCTCAAGCCCACCGGCTCCGGAGCCATGGCGGCGCAGGAAAGGGAATCGGAGCTGGAATCTCCGTCGGAGACGCTGGTGGTGGAGGTTGATCGGGAAGACACCTCACTCATGCGCAACATGGCGGTGCTGGCCCTGGCCATGGGGCTGGGTAGCCTGGTCAGCTCCTTCATCCAGTCGCGGGGGATCACCATGCCGGGGTACATCGGCGCGATGCTGGTGGCCTCAGTGCTCCGAAATCTGGATGACGGCACCCGGTGGCTTCGGATCGACCAGCGGGCCATGGAGTTCATGGGCAATCTGGCGCTGAACATCTTCCTGGTTGTCGCTCTCATGAGCCTGAAGCTGTGGGAGCTGGCGGGATTGGCGTTGCCACTCTTCGTGATCCTGGTGGCCCAGGTGATTCTGGTGCTGCTGTTCGCGCTGACCGTCTCGTTCCGGGTCATGGGAAAGGACTACGAGTCGGCGGTGATGGCGAGCGGGTTCATCGGCTTCGTGCTCGGCACCACGGCGAATGCGGTGGCCAACATGCGGGCCCTGGTGGCTCGATTCGGAGCCGCGCCCCGGGCTTTCCTTATAGTCCCGCTGGTAGGGGCGTTCTTCATCGATTTCACGAATGCGATCATCATCACCTTTTTCGTGAACTGGCTGAAGTAAGCGGGGCAGCGGGTTCGGGTTGATGGGAAGCTCGGATGTGACGGACGGCCTTTCGCCCGGTCACCGAGTGACCTTAAATAGGTGCCATGTGCAGCAACTCTTATGAACCATCTCAACGCCGAGCCGTCCAGCATGAGCAAAGCCAGCGACGTTAACCGCGACAACGCCCCACTCGGCAAGAAGATCGAGGACCTCTATAACCTCATCGAGGGGATCGAGATCGCCATGTTCACCACCCGCCGCCCGGACGGCCACCTGGTTTCCCGTGCGATGGCGACCCAGACTCAGGCGGAGGGCACCGATCTCTGGTTCGTGACCGACATCGAGTCCAACAAGCTGGATGAGCTGAGCTTCGATCCCCACGTCAACCTCTCGTACTACCGGGACGGCAGCCGGGAGTGGGTCTCGGTGAGCGGCACCGCCATGATATCGCAGGACCGCATGGCGATCCACGAGTTGTATCGCCCCGATTGGAAGGCATGGTTCGGTGACGAGGGCGGCCAGCGCGATGGCGGGCCGGACGATCCCAGACTCGCCCTGATCCTGGTAGAGGTCCACTCGGTCACCTACCTGAAGGTGGACAAGCCCAAGCCGCTGGTGCTGTTCGAGCTGGTCAAGGGCATGGTGACCGGCACGCCCCCGAACATCGGAAAGCAGCGGGAAGTGACCGGCGGCGACGTGCAGGCCGTGGGTAGAGAGGTGAAGTAGGTCGAGAAGGCTATTGGCTATTGGCTATTGGCTGGCACCTTGGCCGCGCGGATCTCCAGCTTCGAGGGGGAGCTTCGTAAGTCACCGGCGTAGCCAATAGCCAATAGCCAATAGCTAATAGCCAGCCTTCCCCATTTGACATCTCCGCGTTCCGACCCCACCTTCAAAATCCAACCCATCCTAGGAGGTGGAGGCCATGAAGGTCTATGGCTCCAGCGCCATAAGAAACGTGGCGTTCGTCGGGCACGGCGCCAGCGGTAAGACATCCCTGGTTGACGCGCTCGCCTTCGTTTCCGCCGCCAGCCGGCGCCACGGCTCGATCAAAGACGGTACCACGCTCACCGACTACTCTCCCGACGAAATCAACCGCAAGCATTCCATCAACCTGGGCCTCGGCTACGCCGAATGGCTCGACACCAAGATCAACCTCATCGACACTCCCGGATATCTCGACTACTTCGGCGAGGTCGTCAGCGGCCTGCACGCGGCCGATGCCGCCGTCGTGGTCCTCAGCGGCACGGGCGGGGTGGAGGTGGGCACCGAGAAAGTCTGGGAAGTCTGCGACCAGCTGCATCTGCCCCGGATCCTCTTCGTTTCGTTGATGGACAAGGAGCACGCCGACTTCGAGCGGGTCTTCGATGACGTGAAGGCCCATCTGACCCCCAAGGTGGTTCCGGTAGAGATCCCCGTGGGCGACGGGCACGACTTCCATGGCATCATCAACCTGTTCTCCGGCCACTGCCACTTCTATAAGAAGGGCACCAAGACCGGCGAATACGACGTGGTGCCCATCCCCCCTGAGTACGAGTCGCTCTTCAAGCAGTACAGCGAACAGCTCACCGAGGCGGTCGCGTCCACCGACGACGAGCTGATCGAGCGATATCTGGGTGGCGGGGAAATCACGCGCGATGCCTTCATCCGTGCGGTGAAGAAGGCCATCATCAACGGCGAGATCGTCCCCCTGTTCTGCGGCAGTGGCGAGCTGACCTACGGCACCCGCACGCTGCTCAAGAAGATGGTGGAGCTGTTCCCCTCACCCGCAGAAGTCACGCCGCCGGCCGACGCCCCCCTGGTTGGGCGGGTCTTCAAGACTCTGTCCGAGTCGCACGTAGGCGATGTGACCCTGTTCAGGCTCTACACCGGAGAGGTCAGGAACGGAGGCGAGGTCTTCAATGCCGAGCACGAGACCATCGAGAAGCTGAATCACCTGTCGGTGCAGCAGGGAAAGGAGCGTTTCGAGGTCGAGAGGCTGTCCGCGGGAGACATCGGCTCCGTCGCCAAACTCAAGGACACCCACACGGGCGACACCTTCTGCTGGCGCGAGGATCCGGTGCGGCTACCGCCGATCCCGTTCCCCGAGGCCGTCGCCACCTCGGCGGTGGTGGTGAAGCAGCGGGGCGAGGAGGACAAGCTGGCCGCCGGCCTCCACAAGCTGCACGAGGAAGACCCGACCTTCCACTTCGAGTACAGCTCGGAGCTGGGCCAGACCCTGATTCATGGGATGGGCGAGCGCCACTTCGACACCATCCTCAATCGCCTGGAGCGCAAGTTCGGGGTCCACGCCGAGCTGGTGCGTCCGCGGATCGCGTACCGTGAGACGATCAAGGGAAAGGCCGAGGGGCAAGGCAAGCACAAGAAGCAGTCCGGCGGGCGGGGTCAGTATGGCGACTGCTGGATCCGGATCGCACCGCTGGCGCGCGGGTCAGGGTACCAGTTCGAGGACGAGATTGTGGGCGGGGTGATCCCGGGCAAGTACGTGCCCGCGGTGGACCGCGGCATTCAGGAAGCGGCCGTTCGGGGTGTGATCGCAGGATATCCGCTGGTGGACTTCAAGGTCGAGTGCTTCGACGGGTCCTATCACGACGTGGATTCCAACGAGATGTCGTTCAAGATGGCCGGAATTCTCGCCTTCAGGAACGTGGCTCCCAAGGCCCGGCCGGTGTTGCTGGAGCCGCTGATGGAGGTGGAGACCTGGGCGCCGGACGACGTACTGGGCGACGTCATGGGCGACCTCAGCGCTCGGCGGGGGCACATCCTCGGCACCGAGCCGGACGGGCGATTGACCAAAGTGCGGGCCATCGTGCCGGAGGCCGAGCTCTACAAGTATTCGACGACGCTGCATTCGATCACCCACGGGAGGGGCACGCACCGGCAGAAGCGACACGGGTATGCCGAAGCGCCTCCCGAGATCGCGACAAAGGTGGCGGAGGAGAACCAGAAAGAACAGCTGCAGACAGCGTGAGCCGCTAAAACGTAAGCGGGACTAGAACGTGAGCGGTGAGCGGGGCTGCGAGTCTAGGGTCCCGCTCACGCTTGTTCTAGCCCCGCTCACGCTTTCTTCTTGGAAGATGATGTACCGAATCCTCGCTGACCTCGTTGTTGGGCTGCATTTTGTCTTCGTCGTGTTCGTCGTAGCTGGTGGGCTCCTGGTGCTGCGATGGGCGAAGGTGGCCTACCTGCACATCCCGGCCGCCGTATGGGGTGCCGCGATCGAGTTCGCCGGCTGGGTGTGCCCGCTCACCCCGCTGGAGAAGTCGCTGCGCCGCATGGCCGGCGATGCTGGCTACTCGACGGGCTTCATCGAGCACTACATTCTGCCTGTTCTCTATCCGTCAGCGTTGACCCGCAGCGTTCAGGTGCTGCTTGGCGCGTTGGTGATCGCCCTCAATGTTGCCGTCTACACGTATGTGATGCGGAGACGAACCGCCCAACCCAACCTCATTTAGCTTCGTGTCTTCAGTTGCAGTTATCGTCTAATTCCTTGCCCCCATAACCATCCAGTGTGGCCCCGAGGCGAGGCGCCGGTCCCTCACCGCTGCCTGGTTCCCTCAACTTTCAGGAGTTGCACCTGAGTCGTTTCCGTACAGCCTGAACCGACTTGGCGAAGCCAACCCCACCATTCAGCACTCCCTGCCTAGCGCAACAATTCGCTGCCCAATTTCTCGACAGCCCCGGATACCCAGGGCACACCGCTTGCGAACCCAAGGGGCCGAAGTCAGCAGTTTTCCGCGTACCGGATGCAGCCCGATCTCGCGCTGCCTTCCGGCGACCGTATCAGCGGTCGCGGTATCGTCGCCCGTCGCTCACCCTGCAACTGGAGCCGCCGACATGAAATGGACGCAGAGGTTGTTCTCTCTCGCGCTGGTCCTGGCACTCTCCGCTACGGTGAGCTGCTCGGCCGGCGACAGCCCCACCTCACCCTCAGCCACCCAGGCGGACGATCAGCAGGCTTATCTGCTGGGCAATCTGTTCGAGGGTGATGGGCTCCTGTCAGGTGACGGCCTGCTCGGTGATGCTGTCACCGGCGTCGTAGGCTCGGTGCTCCAGGTTACCGATCTGCTGACCTGTGCCCCGCAACCGTATCAGGTGACCAGTAAGACGATCGGCTATCAGGGTGGCACCATCGCGGTGGGCAACCACGTTCTGGTCATTCCGCGTGGCGCCTTGCGGCAGAACACGCTCATTACCGCCGAGCAGATTCCGGGCAGGACCAACTCGGTGCGCTTCAGTCCGGAAGGGCTGCAGTTCGAGCAGCCGGCCGGTCTGGTCATGGACTACAAGAACTGTCTGCTGGTGCTGGTGCAGAAGCGCATCGTATACACCGACGAGAACCTAAAGATCCTCGAGGTGCTGCGATCGCTCGATCTGTTCAGAGGCAAGACCGTCACCGCCCCGATCGACCACTTTTCCCGCTACGCGGTCGCGTACTGAGCTCGTGATACCCGATCGAAGCACTCTCCCCCAGGCACGGTGGGCCCAGGACAGCGGGCCCCACCGTGCCGGGGATTTTTTGCGCGATGCCCGGGCCCATGAGCGTACCGGCTGCATGGCCGAGGCCCTCCAGTGTTACACCGCTGCCATCGAGGCCGCCGAACGGGACGGGGAGCGGAAAGTGTTGGCGGAGGCATTGCGCCGCCTGGGCGTGGTCTGTCACCACCGGGACGAGCGAGTGCGAGCCCGCGAGCTCTGCGAGCGCAGCCAACGCACCGCCAACGAAATCGGCGATACCCTTCTTGCCGCCGAGGCCCTCAATGCTCTGGCGGGCTTCGATTTCGAGAGCGGCGCCATCCAAGCAGCCCGGGAAAAGTTCTACCGGGCGCTGGAGCTGGGCGGAGCCAGCGCCGAGCTCCGGGGACGGACCGAGCAGAACCTGGGCATCCTGGCCAACATCCAGGGGTCCCTGGCCGAGGCGCTCACCCACTACCAGCGCTCGCTTCAGGCGTTCGAGAGCGCCGGCGACGACCGGGGCTGCGCCATCGCTTACCACAACCTGGGCATGGTGAGTGCCGACCGGGACCTGTGGGACGACGCCGACCGCTACTTTAGCCTGAGCTTCGAGATCGCCGAGCGGATTGGGGACATCCATCTCCAGGGGCTGGGCCTGCTGAACCACTCCGAGGTGCACCTGGCTCGGCAGCGCTACGACCAGGCGCGGCAGAACGCCGAGACCGCGTTGGGAATTTTCGACCAGCTCGGGGCCAAGCTCGACAAGGCCGATGCCTATAAGGTGATCGGCCGCGTCTATCGGGAGACCGGCCGCCACGCGCTGGCCGAGTCACGCCTGCGCTCAGCCATCGAGCTGGCGGTGAGCACCGGGTCGATCCTGAGCGAAGCCGAAGCCGACCGCGAGATGGCGCTGCTGTATCAGAGTATGGGGCGTAACCAGGAGGCGCTGCGGCTGCTGAACGCGGCCCACCGTCTGTTCGGCCGGCTGGATGCGCGGGTGGACCTGGTGGATGTCTCGACCAAGGTCGGCCGGCTGGAAGAGACCTACCTTGCGGTGGTGCGGGACTGGGGTCAATCGATCGAATCGTCCGACAGCTACACCCACGGGCACTGTGAGAGGGTCGCCGGCTATGCCGTGGCCCTGGCCCGGGAGCTGGGTCTAGATGATGCGCAGCAAACCACCATCCGGATCGGCGCCTATCTGCACGACCTGGGCAAGGTGCGGGTCCCGCACGAGATCCTCAACAAGGCGGGGCCCCTCACCCCCGACGAATTGCGGGTGATCCAGATGCATCCGGCCTGGGGCCTGGAGCTATTGGCCACAGTCGATTTCCCCTGGGACATCAAGCCGATCATCCGCTGGCACCACGAGCGGTATGACGGCACCGGCTATCCCGACCGGCTCCGGGGCGATGAGATCCCGGTCAACGCGCAGATCATCTGCATCGCGGACGTTTTCGACGCGCTCACGACTACACGCAGCTATCGTCCGGCCCTATCATTCCGGGACGCGCTGGTGAAGATCGCGGAGGTCCGTAGCTGGTGGCGACCAGACGTGTATCAGGCGTTTCTGCGCTCGGCCACCCGGATCGCCGAGGCAGCCTAACAGAGGCTACCATGACCGTGGGTCTGAGGCCGGGGCTATCTCTCCTGGCGCTGAGCTTGATAGTGGGCTGCCAGGATCGCCGTTCCGACTGTGACCAGTGCGGAACGGTTGTCGTTTCCGCCACCAGTGAGCCGTCCAGCCTTCTTCCGCCTCTGATCGGCGAAACCGTGGGCCGCGACGTCAGCGACCAGGTGTTCGAGCGATTGGCCTATCTGGCGCCGCGCGCCTCACCCATCGATCCAAAATCGTTTCGGCCCGGCCTCGCGGAGGAGTGGGAACGGATCGATTCCCTGAGCTGGCGCTTTCGGCTACGGCCCGGGGCGCGCTGGCACGATGGCCGCCCGGTGACCGCCGATGACGTGGTCTTCTCATTCGACGCCTTCACTGATTCGACGCTCGATGCCGTGGCCCGGGGGTATCTCGCCGGCAAGGTGCGGGCGGCGGCGGAGGATTCGACGACGGTCCGGATCAGTTTCTCGGAGCCATCGCCCGAGCAGTTGTACGATGCCACCTACCACGTACGCATCCTGCCCCGTCACGTCTGGGATTCGATCCCCCGCGCTCGCTGGGCTGCCGATACGAGCCTGGCGCACCTGGTTGGAAGCGGTCCTTATCGAGTACAGAGCTGGGATCGAGGCCGCTTCCTCACCCTGGTGGCCGATACCGGTGCGGCTCGGAGAAACGACGATCTTCCCACCATTCGCCGCGCCGTCTGGCGGTTCGCCCCCGATCCCGAGGCGGCGCTGAACCTGCTGTTGAGCCACGAGGCCGACGTGATGGAGACGGTAGGGTCGCCCGACCGGGTTCAGCGCGTGGCGCGTGACACGAGTCTTCGGACCGAGCCTTATCCGGCCGCCGTGTATGGCTTTCTGGCCTTCCGGGTGGCTGACAAGGCCGGGCGGCCGCATCCGGTGCTTGGGGACGTGGAGCTGAGGCGGGCGCTGACGCAGGCGGTGGACCGCCCAGCCCTCGCACGCGCGCTCTTCGGCGAGGAAACCAAGGTGCCTCCCGGCCCCATGTCACAGCTGCTCTGGATCTGGGATGACGAGACGAAAACCTTGCCCTTCGACTCCGCGCAGACAAGGGAGTCGATGAGCCGAGTGAAACGGCGTCACACCCCAGCCAGCATCGACATTCTGGTTCCCTCGACCAGTTCCACTCGGCGGCAGCTGGCGCTCGCAATCCAGGAGGCGTGGCGGAGGGCGGGAGTGAAGGCGACGGTGACCGCAGTGGATTTTCCGGTGTTCCAGGAGCGGCTCGCTCAGGGGCGATTTGACAGCTATATCGGCGCCTATCTGGACGAGCCCAGCCCACGAGGCCTGATCGACCAGTGGACTCGCGCGGGCTGGGGGGTGGCCAACCACGGGCGCTACGCCAATCCGGTTTTTGATTCGCTGGTACAGGCGGCCTCCAGCCGAGCCGATGTGGGCGGAGCCAGACGCCTCTGGCGCGAAGCGATGGACACGCTCAACGCCGATGCGCCAGCGATCTTTCTCTACTCGCTGGCCAACGTGGCGGCGGTAAGTCGCAGACTGGAGGGGGTCGAGCTGGATCCGTACTCGTGGGCCAGCGGGCTGGCCCGGTGGCGAGTTGATCGGGACAGATAGTCGCCTGGATTGCTTCGAGTGCTGCGCACCCTCGCAATGACTACTAAGCGGTCTTCCGCTTCGGCGACTTCGATCCCCGCCTCCGCGGCTTCTTCAGCTCGATGACCCCGGCCTCCTCGCGGGGCTGGCGATAGACGTACCGCTCGCCCCGGAAGTTCTTCAGTACCACCTCTTCTTCGTTCATGCTCTCGACGTACTCCGGCAGGATCGGGATCTTACCCCCACCGCCGGGCGCGTCGATCACGAAGTACGGGATGGCCAGCCCGCTGGTCCAGCCCCGAAGTGCCCGCATGATCTCGATGCCGGTCTGAACCGAGGTGCGGAAGTGCTCGGCCCCGGCGACCTGGTCGGCCATATAGATGTAGTAGGGCCGGACCCGGGCCATCAGCAGCCGGTGCATCAGCTCCATCATGACGGCGGGGGTGTCGTTGACGCCCCGGAGCAGCACCGTCTGACAGCCCAGCGGAATACCCGCATCGGCCAGCATGCCGAGCCCCGCCACGGCCGCGGGAGTGAGCTCGTCCGGGTGGTTGAAGTGGGTGTTGATGAAGAGCGGGTGGAACCGCTTCAGCAGTGCGCAGAGCTCGGGCGTGATCCGCTCGGGAAGGTGACATGGTATCCGGCTGCCGATCCGGATGATCTGGATATGCGGGATGGACCGAAGCCGGGTCAGTATCGCTTCCAGGCGCCGATCGTTCAGCAGCAGCGGATCGCCGCCGGACATGATCACGTCCCGGATCTCGGTGTGCTCCTCCAGATAGCGGAAGGCGCTCTCGAACTGGGACATGGGGATCTTCTCGGGGTCGCCCACCTTCCGGCGCCGGGTGCAGAAGCGGCAGTAGGTGGCGCAGACGGGCGAGACCAGGAACAGGGCCCGGTCCGGGTAGCGGTGGGTGATGTTCGGAACCGGGCTGTCCGCGTCCTCGTTGAGCGAGTCCACGATCCCGTCCACCACGTCCAGCTCCTCCACCGACGGCACGTACTGCCGCCACATCGGGTCGTCGGGCGACTTGATGAGGTCGACCATGGCCGGCGAGATGCGGAACTCGAAGTTGTCAGCCGCCTGCCTGAGGCGGTCGAGCTCGGGAAAGTTCTCGGGCCCGAACTTCAGCGCCAGCGCGTCGAGCGAGGCGATCGAGTTCTTTCTGAGGACCTCTTGCCAGTTTTCCATGGGTCTCCTCGCATCGAAGGGCGGTGGAGCTTTGGCCCCTTCGCTTCGCTCAGGGTGACACGTTCGGTTTTCCGCTTACTGCTTACCGCTCGCGCTTGTCCTAGTCCCGCTCACGTCCTTCACAAACACCACCTGATCGTCCCCCGGCGCGTAGAAATCCGGGATCGTGGCCACCGCGCGGTAGCCTCGCGCCTCGTAGAAGCGGCGAGTGGCCTGATAGTCGGCCCGCCCCGCGGTCTCCACCAGGATGAGACGCGCCGCACCATGCAGGCGGCGCTCCATCTCGGCGATCAGGGCGGTGCCGAGACCGGAGCCCTGAAGCGCCGGGTCCACTGCCATCCAGTAGAGATCATAGGTGCCGAGGGTGCAGGGCGTGGGGCCCCAGCAGATCCACCCGGCGAGCCGGCCATCAGCCTCGGCGCCCAGCACGTTATAGGAACCGCCGGGCCCGGCCGCCATGGCCTCATCGAAGACCTCGAGCGCCACCGGGATCTCATCCTCGCGGAAGAGCCCAACGGCACGGGTGATCTCCTCGATGCGGGCCCGGTCGGCGACGCTGAGGTGGCGAAGAAGGGGTGAGACGAGGGTGCCGCTCAAGCGGCGGACACCCCGCTGACGAGGGCGGCCGCGGCACGATGGCTCTGCGAGCGGGTGAGAGCCTCGTCGACGATCTGCATGACCAGGTCGTCGTAGTTCCACCCGAAGGCGCGGCCCATACGGGCCAGCCCGGCGTTGCTGGAGAGGTCGGGCGACGGGTTCACCTCCAGGACATAGGGCTGGCCGTCCTCGCCCAGCCGCATGTCCACCCGCCCATAGCCCTCACCTTCAGAGAGGTGTTCCCAGGCCGAACGGGCCACCTGAGCGATGCGGCCGGCTAGCTCGGGCTCGAGCTCGGCGGGACAGATGGGGATGGTGCCTTCGTCCTCGGGGCTGCCCGGAATCCATTTGGCGGCGTAGCTCACGATGGGCCAGGTACCGTCCGGCAGCGTGTCGAATCGGATCTCGGCGATAGGGAGCATCCGCTTACCCACGAAGCCGACGTTGAACTCCCGGCCGGCGATGTATTCCTGGACCAGCACCTCCTCGAACTGCTCCAGCATCTGAGCCACCCGCTTCTTCAGGGCCCGCTTGCTGGTGCAGACCGCCCCATTGTCGATCCCGACGCTGGCGTCTTCGGCGGCAGGCTTCACGATGGCCGGGAGCGGGAACTCGGACGGGGTCTTGTTGGCCTGGGCCAGCATGTACGTCGGAACCGGGAGGCCGGCGGATGAGAGAAGGGTGTTGGCGACGTGCTTCCGGTGGCAGACGCTGGTGGGCCAGGTGCGGCAGCCGGTGAACGGGACGCCAGTGAGCTCCAGGGTGCCGACGACGAAGTCTTCGAAGCGGGCGTGGCCGTTGATCCCCTCGCAGAGATTGAAGACCAGGTCCGCCCGCCGGGCGCGCGAGAGCCAGCGGAAGTCCCCGAACCGCACCGGCAGCAGCTCGACCTCATGGCCGCGGCGCCGCAGCACGTCTCGCACCTCATGGACGTTGGCCACCACGGCGGCCACGTCCTGGGGACTCCACTCGTCGCTGCCCGCATCGAAGAGGATCGCAACTTTCATCAGGCAACCTCCGCCAGGAGTGAACGGCCGCTGATCCGGCGCCAGGCGATGTCGGCGACGGTGCGGATGAGATCGTCGTAGCTCATACCGGCCGCCGCGGCGGCCTTCGGAAAGCAGGAGTGGTCCCGCGGGTCAGGCAAAACGCCCGGCAGCGGGTTGAGCTCGACGACCAGCGGGCGGCCAGTGGCGTCACAGCGAATATCGACGCGGCACCAGTCGCGGCATTCCAAGGCGTGGTAGGCCGCCAGTGCGGCGGCGCGAACTTCCTCGGCCAGAGACTCCGGGATGCTCGCCGGACAATCATAGATCTCGAGCGGTTTGCTCGGAGTGTCCCAGATCCACTTGGCTTCATAGCCATAGATGGGCGGGGCACCGCGCGGGAGCATATCAAATCGCATGCCGATAATCGGCAGGCAGCGGGCTTCGTCACCGTTGCCGAGGATGGCGACCGTGAACTCCTGACCGGGCAGATAGGTCTCGATCAGCACCGGCTCGGCGTAAGTCGCCAGGAGATGAGAGACCTGACGGACCAGCTGAGAGCGGTTCCGACACAGGCTCTTCACCGTGACGCCCTTGCCGGATCCTTCGAAGGCGGGCTTCACGAAGAGCGGGAACGGGAGCGCCACATGCCGGGCTTCGTCAGGCGACCGCGCCAGCACGAAGGGGGCAGTGGGAACGCCCCGGTGCGCAAGAATCTCCTTGGCTCGGGCCTTATGCAGCGCGAGGCTCAGCGTCAGAGGATCCGAGGCGTGACACGGCACGCCGAGGAACTCGCAGATGGCCGGGACATGCGACTCGCGGTTGGGGCCATAGAGCCCCTCGGCGATGTTGAAGACGAAGTCGGGACGCAGCAGGGAGAGCCGCGAGGGGAAGCTGGCGTTCGCCTCGAGTCGGTACACCTGGCCGACGGTGCTGAGCGCCCGCTCCACCGCATCGATGGTTGCGGGCTCATCCCACTCGGCGTACAGATCTGGTTGATGAAGGTCAGGGCGGAGACCCCGACTCGGGGGATCGTCGGAAGAAGGGGATTCGGATTTCGCCCCGGCTGGACTAGCCGGCGCCGCAGGTTTGAGATTGAAGGCGAGTCCGATCCGAACTGCCAAAGGCTTCCTCTACAAAAAAGGCCGTCCGCGAGAGACGAGCCGAGACGAGTGCGACGATTGACGTAACTAAGGTAAGAAAAAGCGTTTGGTCACACAATAGTTTTTTGGGGAAAAGTGGGAATGAGTTTTTGGAGGGAGTCGCGAGTCACGAGTCGCCAGTTGCCAGTTACTGGGCTCGGAGGCCGAGGGAGTGGGTCCTTCGCGGAGCTCGGGATGAGGTGCTGTTGCTGGTGACTCGCGACTCGTGACTGGCGACTAGACCTTATGAAACCCCACCCGCCCCGCCTCACTCCCCTCTGTCGTTGCATAGATCTCGAAGTCGTCGAAGAGCGCGGGCGCCTCCTGCTGTAGCACCCGGAGACAGGCGACGGCCATGCGGCGGATCTCCAGCTCGGCCCCCTCACCCAGTCGCAGCTCCAGCATGGTGCGCCAGGCCCGAACGTTTGCGCTCACCACGATCTTGACCTCGGTGGCGTTGGGTAGGACGCTGCGGGCCGCCTCGCGAGCCATTTTCCGGCGGTGGACCTTGTCCTCGACCCACTCGTAGCGCGTCATCAGCCGCTCGACCGAGGCCACATAAGCCGCCTGCGCCGCCTTCACCTGGTTGGTCCACTCCGCCTCCAGCTCGGCGGCGCCCATGATGGCGGGAGGCATGACGAAGGCGGCGTGAGACTCGTCGACGTACCGCTGGGAGAGCTGGGAGTAGCCCCAACCGGCCCGGTGACGCACCAGCTCGTGGCTGCAGGAGCGGGAGATACCCTCGATCAGCATGACGTAGGAGGAATGCTCGAACACCGACCCGTGCCCCTGCTTCAGGATGTTGCGGAGGTATTCGGCGGTGGTGCGTCCTGCCGGGTTGTGCTGGCTCATATAGCACAGCCGCCCGGCAAACTCGGCGATCTTCTCTCCATCGCTGGAGTCGCCCTTCCACTGGACCGGCAGATGGGCCGGCTCGAGAAACTCCGGCCGGGCGATGAGGGTGACGCGGGGAGAGCGAAGGATTTCCATGGGAGCTGGGAGCTGGGAGCTAGGAGTCAAGAGTTAGAAGCCGAAACGAGCGCAATTGTACTCCCATTCAAAACAAAGCGACATAGCGGACTAAGTCCCACCCCCAGCTCCTAGCCCTCAGCTCCCAGATCACCCGCCAATTCCATCCGATCGCGCGCATACCCGCCCGTCTGCTCGATCTGGCGGAGCCCCTGCTGGACGTCCTCCGGAATCTTCGCGGCGCGCTCACCGACCTTCAGCCGGCTGATCGGCGGCTCGCCGGAGGGAAGGATAATTCCCGGATTGAATATTCCGAGGGGGTCAAATGCCCGCTTAACCTCAGCGAACAGCTTCATGATCTCGGGTCCGTACAGTTTGGGAAGAGTTCCCGCCCGCAGCCGGCCGTCGCCATGCTCACCCGAGGGAGTGCCGCCCAGATCGATGACAACCGACGTAACATCCTCGAGCAAGCCGGCTATCTCCTGCTGCCAATCGGCAGCCGCGAGCTCGGGGAGGAGATTCACGTGAATATGGCCGTCACCTGCGTGGCCGAACATCACCACCGGCAGCTCCCGCTCCGCCGCCATCCGGCGCACGGCTCTGATGTACTCACCCATGTGTGACAGGGGGACACAGGCATCCTCGATGACCTGAAGCGAGCGGCGATCCTCGGGGAGCGCGGCGAGTATGGGACTCGCGGCATGCCGAATGGCCCACAGCCGCTCCGCTTCTGGCGGCGAGTAGGCCGTTTCGATCGAGACGGTCCAGCGCTCAATCGCTGCCGACACCCCGGCTAGGACCTGCCGCAGCTCTTCAGGATCACTCCGCTCCAGCTCGACCAGCAGGATGGCTTCGGGAACGAAGCCCTCGCTGAATCCTCGCGACGTCCCCGCGCCAATCAGGTCGAGGAATGTCCGGTCCAGCAGCTCGAGGGCGGAAGGCTCCCATGGATTCAACGCACTGACCACGTCGCTGAGGCGGTCCAGCGATGCCAGATGCACCCGGAGCCCCGCACGAAACGGCGGAATGGGCTCCAACCGCCATTCGATCTCGGTGACGATACCGAGCGTCCCCTCGGCCCCAATCACCAGATCGAGGACGTCACCCGAAGCGAGATAAGCGTCGAGGGCGTAGCCCGAGGAATTCTTGCGGGTCTTCGGATAACGGCTGGCGATGAGGGTAGCGGCAGCCCGGATCCGTGGGGCGACGTCCCGGTTCAAACGGGAAAGGGCCGCGCCGTCTGAGTCAGGCGCAGGCTGTCCCCTGCGGAGCACCAGCTCCTCGCCATCGGCGCAGACAAGTCGAAGCGCCTGGACCCATCGCCGTACGCTGCCGTAGCGGACCGATCTGGCGCCCGCGGCGTTGGTAGAAACCATCCCTCCGAGCGTGGCCCACCGGCCGCTCGAAGGGTCAGGCGGCAGCCTCAGTCCATGCCCCGCAGCCGCGGTGTTCAGCTGCGCCAGGGTCACCGCGGCTCCCGTAGTGGCCCGGCGACTGGCAGAATCTATTTGGAAAGGATGGCTCAGACGGGTGAGATCGACGACGACCCCGTCGCCCACATTTCCCCCGGCCATGGCGCTGCCTGCCCCTCGGGGAACCAGGCCGATCCGCCGCTCTGCGGCCCAGGCGACCAGCCCCTTCAGGTCCTCGACGTCCTCGGGCCGGGCCACGGCCGCGGGAATGATGCGGTAAATCCCGGCACCCTCGGAATACGCGGCGCGCGCCCTGGGGTCGGTGCGGAAAGCACCTCGGAGCGCCGGATGAGGCAGCATCGGCCAAAGCTAATTATGTTCTCCATCTATGGCTGACGGTCCCCGGGCACAACTCATACATATAGATGTAGATCGCCGCCTGGGACACGAGTGGGACGAGTGGGACGGCAGGCCGCTGCCCAACGAAGGCAACTACGACTCCTCTCCAGCACTCTTCTTCGCCTGGTCGGCACTCACACTCGGGGTGGCCCTGGGTGGGGTGAGTCTTCTGCTCTTTCTGTTGGCCCCGCGTCTGGCCGATGTCCATTCAGCCATCCCCACCACCCTATGGAGCGGTCTGCTGGTCATCGGCTCTGTGCTGTGGGCATGGTGGGGCGTGCTCTTTCTCTCCTACGAGCTCGGGCGTCCGCTACTACCGGAGCGTCTGGCGGAGCGCGGACCCTTCCTTCGCTTGATGCGGCTGACCTCTCGGGTCGCCGGGCGCTTCGGCCGGCGGGACTGGGTAGAAAATGCGGCGGTGAAGGTCTACAACGGCCTGGCGCTGAGGCGGGGTCGTAAGGTAGGCCAGGGCGAGCTGCTGGTTCTCATCCCCCGCTGCCTTTCGAAGGCGACCCTCGATGGCGTGCTTGGGATAGCCGGGCAGTACGGAGTGCCGGTCTTCGTCGCCACGAGAGGGCAGCTGGCCCGCCGGGTGATCCGGGAGCGCCGGCCCCGGGCGGTGGTAGCGGTGGCCTGCGAGCGCGACATGGTCAGCGGATTACACGATGTGGCGGGAAAGATCCCGGTGCTGGGCCTCACGATGACGTTGCCCTCGGGTCCCTGCAAGGACGCAGCGATCAACCTGGGGCAGCTGGAAGAGTGGGTCCGGGCCTACGTGGTGTAAGTGAGAAAGTGAGAGTGCCTGCCCGCTGCCTCCGCTAATAGGATTGTTCCGGCTCCGCCGGTGCCGCTGCCGGCGGTGGCGGAGTTCCGTATCGCTCACCCAGACGAACCAGCACAGCCTGGACCTTTCGGGCCACGCGGTGATCCGCCGAGACCTGGCGCTCCAGCTCGCGCGGCGGTAGCGAGGGATCCGCCACCGGACGATACAGGGTCTCCACGGTCAGCTGACTGCTGCCGGGACGAGCCGGATCCACCCAGGCTCGCACCCGCACCACTCCCGGTCCCATCGATCTTCGCTGACTTGCCCGGTGTCCCGTCCGGGCATTGAACCACTGGGTCTCCAAATATCCATCCTTGACCCTGACCGTTTGGGCCGGTATTGAATCCGCTTTCAGAGCCTCGGCAAGGCGGCGGGTTGCCTCCGGAACCGAAAGCCGGATCTCGCTGCCCGGCGCCTCGGGCAACGGGGTAAAGGAAGGACGCGTCGTATTGGGCTGGCAGCCAGCCGCTACGAAGAGAAGGAGCGCGCGCGACCGGTTACCCACGATCAGTGCCCGTGGGCCGGGGTGCCGGGGGAGTGCGAGTGGGGTGGTGTTCCGGGGGAATCCACATGGGCAGGCGCGCCGGGCACCATCGAGGAGTCTGCCGCGGGAGCTTGATCGTCTACGCCCGCTGCATGATGATGGTCCCTGCCTCGCTCCTTGAGCTCCGCTTCCAGCACGGTGGTGGGAACCCCCGCGGCATGTTCGAACACCAGCCTGCCCCCGTACAGCCCCGTGGTGAACAGCACCCCGGCGCCGGCGAGCGCCAGGAGCACTCCAGCGGCTCGCTCCCCGTTGCCCATGCGTCGCTCTCGCACGATCCGCCACAGCGCCAGGAGTCCGAATATCCCCAGCGTCACGAGCCCCAGCGTCTCGTGTGTCTCCATGACCCGGTGCACCGCGTCTCCATGGGAGATATGCTCCTCCGCCTGGAGGCCCGAAATCACCGCTGCCACGCCACCGACCGCGCCCAGTACTAGGGTCCAAAAGCTGACCAGTCGGAAAGACTCACGTCGAGTGGCCAGCGCCAGGACGTCGAACAGAACGGCCCCGAGAAGCAGAGCAATGGGCAGGTCGTTTAGGGCTGCGTGAAGGCGAGGCCAGTCGTAGCCGAGCATGTCAATCTCCCAAAAAGCGTGAACGGTGAACAGTGAACAGTGAACGGGGAGGGTGGGGCCTGTTTACCGTTCACCGTTTACTGTTCACGCCTTCCTGCAATGCCATCGGAACTGGCGGATCAACCGAGTAATCATAAAACCCCTTCCCGCTTTTCCGGCCGTGGCTCCCCTCGATGACCATGCGCCGGAGCAGATCCGGGGCCTGGTAGCGGTCCTCGCCATACGCATCCATCATGATGTCGGCGATTCGCACTACGGTGTCGAGCCCGATGAAGTCCATCAGTGAAAGCGGGCCCATGGGGTGGCCACAGCCCAGTTGCATCGCCCGATCGATGTCAGCGATGGAGGCGGTGCCGCGCTCGAGTGCCCGGGCCGCGTCGAGCAGGAAGGGGACCAGGAGCAAGTTGACGATGAAGCCGGGGCTGTCGGTTGCCGCGACCGGCTCCTTCCCCAGGGCCCGGGCAAAACCGTATGCCCGGTCGAACGTCTCCCGGCTCGTCGCGGAACTCCGGATCACCTCGACCAGCGGCATCATGGGAACCGGGTTGAAGAAATGCAGCCCCACGAATCGGTCCGGCCGGGTAGTGGCTCCTGCCATCGACGCGATGGTCAGGCTGGAGGTGTTGGACGCGAATATCGTCCCCGCCGGGCAAGTCGAGTCCAGCTCGCGCCAGAGGCCATTTTTCAGGTCCAGGTCTTCGGTAACGGCCTCCACAATGATGTCGCGATCGCGCAGCTGCTGGAGCTCGGTGACAAAGCGAAGCTTGGAGAGGGCGGCATCGCGAGCTTCGCCCGTCAACTTGCCTCGTTCCACCATGCGCCCCAGAGACTTCAGGATTCCGGCGCGGCCTCGCTCGAGCAGTGGCTGAGAAACATCGCGTACCACTGTGTCGAAGCCCGCGATGGCAGCCGCCTGCGCTATGCCGCTGCCCATGAGCCCGCAGCCGAGGACCCCCACTTTCACTGTTTCAGCGCCTTTCTCAGTTCATCCGCCAGCAAGCCGAGCATGCCTGAGTTCCGGTCGGGGAGCTGGTGCCGTGGGGTGGCGGCGCCCTGTTCCAGAAAGTCGAGCGCCCGTTCCAGGCCCAGCTGGACTCTCGCGAGCGCCGGGCCGTAACGCCGTAACACGCCGTACCCCATGCCGAGAGCCACCGGGAGCGGGAGCAGCGCGACCGGCAGGAGAGCACCCAGGGCAACCATCGCGGCCGTCCCCGCGATGCCGGCCCCGGCCAGGGCGGCTCCCACCCCCACATACTCGCCCCGCGCTTTGCGGGTGTCCGCCATCAGGGAGACGTGCGCGTATCCGGGCTCCAGGGCCACGACCGTCGCGGAGACTGTCGCCGCGCGCGAGAGCATGAACGGACGCTTGCCGCCTCCGATCGCCGCGGTGGATCGCCGGAAGGCTGCCTGGATTCCACCGAGCGGCTCCCATGTAATCCGGCCGGTCTGTTGCCGCTGGACGCAGAGCAGCTCATTCCGCTCCATCCACTGCAGCAGCGCGGCCTCGACCGAATCGGGGTCGCCTCGCACCACACGCTGAGCGCTGATCTGTCCGGGCCCTGTGACCCGCTCGAAGAGGCCGGCGGCACCCACGTTGACCAGGCGGGTCCTCTCCTCCAGCAATGCCTGCTGGAGGTAGCGGCCCGGTATGCCGACCTCCCGGCCCAGCGCGATCAGCTCGTCGGACGTGAGACTGTCGCCCATGTCTCGTTCGGCGGTCTGCAGCTCTGCGGCGCGCTGGATGATTCGCTCCAGCGCAGCGCGGTCAATGCGAGCGACTGAACCCTCGGCCATGCTACTCCTGCTTGGGGGTCCGAGCGGCCTGTAGGCGGAGCTGGGACATCAGGGAGGAGATGTCGGACGCGGGCAGGGCGGTGCCGGGTGCCTCGGCCGAGCTTTCGGGGCGCGGCGTGGCGCCAGCCCCGGCGGTGAGGAAGGGCCGGAACAGGTCGATCGGAATCGGGAAGATGGTGGTGGAATTATTCTCCGCCGCGATCTCCGTGACCGTCTGGAGATAGCGGAGCTGAAGGGCGGTTGGCTCGGCGGCCAGGTTCTTGGCGGCCTGGGTCAACGTCTCGGACGCCTGCAGCTCGCCTTGCGCCGCGATCACCTTGGCGCGCCGCTCCCGCTCGGCTTCGGCCTGGCGAGCCATGGCCCGCTTCATCTGGTCGGGAAGGTCGACGTCCTTCACCTCGACCGCGGACACCTCGATGCCCCAGGCATCGGTCCGCTCGTCGATGATCTTCTTCAGCACCGCATTGATCTTCTCGCGGTCCGACAGCAGCTCATCGAGCTCGACCTCTCCCAGCACCGAACGGAGGGTGGTCTGGGCCAGCTGGCTGGTGGCGTAGAGATAGTCTTCGATGACGATCACCGCCCTCTCCGGGTCGGTAACCCTCATGTACAGCACCGCGTTCACCTTGACCGAGACGTTGTCGCGGGTAATCACGTCCTGGGGCGGTATGTCCATGGCGACGATCCGCAGCGAGACGCGTTTCTGGCTCGCGAATCCCGCCGGCAGAAAAATCACTCCCGGGCCCTTGGTCCCCCAAAACTTTCCCAGGAAGAACGTCACGCCCCGCTCGTACTGGCGCAGCACCCGAAGGCTGAGGAAGGAATAGACCGCGACGACGACGGCGGGAATCAGGATGTCCATATGCCCTCAGCCGGAGAAGGCTTCTACCACAACCGCCGCGCCCTGCCCGCCGCCGATACACGCACTGCCCAGCCCATAGCGTCCGCCACGGCGCCGGAGCGCGTGCAGGAGGTGGAGGGTGATGCGGGCCCCGCTCGCGCCGAGTGGATGGCCCAGGGCGATGGCGCCGCCCTCAACGTTGGTTCGCTCCCGATCAAGCCCGAGCTCCTGTTCCACAGCCAGGTACTGGGCGGCAAAGGCCTCATTCACTTCAACCAGGTCCATCTCATCGAGCGTGAGCCCGGCCCGGGCAAGCGCCTTCCGCGCCGCCGGTGCCGGTCCGATGCCCATGTAGGCGGGTTCTACCCCTACGCTGGCCCAGGAGAGGAGCCGTCCGATCGGCTTGAGACCGCGCTCGGCCGCAAAGCTCTCGCTCGCCATCACCAGCGCAGCGGCGCCATCGGAAATTCCGGAGGCGTTGCCGGCGGTCACTACGCCGTCCTTCTTGAAGTACGGTGGCAGCTTGGCGAGGGCCTCGAGCGTGGTTCCGGGACGCATGTGCTCGTCCGCGGCCCAGTCTTCATTCTGCTTCGTCTTGCGGTTCTGAATGGGCAGCGGAACAACTTCATCAGTGAAGGACTTCGACTCCCAGGCAGCTGCGGCGGCAGCCTGGCTGCGGGCGGCATAGCAGTCAACCGCTGAGCGGCTGATCTGGTACTTGGTCGCCAGATTTTCGGCCGTCTCCGCCATCGAGAGGCCGCAGCTCGGATCCCGCAACGCTTCCCATAGGGTGTCTTCCAATGCAGCCGCGGGGCCGAGCCGAAGCCCCCAGCGAGCCCCCCGCACGACGTGGGGCGCCTGACTCATCGATTCGGTGCCGCCCGCCAGCACGGCGTCGGCCTCGCCCAGCACGATCTGCTGCGCAGCCTGCGCGACGGCCTCGAAGCCCGAGCCGCACAGGCGGTTGACCGTCACGGCAGGCGTTTCGATCGGCAAGCCGGCACGGATACCGATGTGCCGGGCGAGATAGATCGCGTCCGGCGAGGTCTGGAGCACGTTTCCGAAGACCACGTGGCCGATAGAACCGGGGTCCACGCCCCCGCGCTGCACCGCCGCCTTCGCCGCAACCACGCCCAAGTCCGTGGCCGAGAGATCCTTGAGCGTGCCACCGAAGGTGCCGAAGCCGGTGCGCACGCCGGACAGGAAGACGACGCCAGGTCGAGCTGAGGAGGGATTCCGCCTGGTACCACTGGAGGAGGACATTGAACGGTGAAATATGGTCGGGGCTCAGAGGCACTTCAAGCGAGGGCCCGGCTCCGGGTGGCTGGTCGTCAGCCGCTCACGGCGGCTCCGCACGTTACGCAGTGACGCCACCCGGTCTCCACCTCGCTGCCGCAAGCGGGGCAACCGGTCCGAATCTGACTGCTGCCGCACTGGGGACAGAAGTTTACCATGCGATGTCCGGGCAGCACCTCACCGCAGGTGCTACAGTGGATTGCGGAAGTGTCAGGGTGGGGTTTCGAAGCAGGGCCGCTCTCCAAGGGATCCCGGGGCTGCAGGTCGGCCAGCGTGGAGACCGGTGACTCGTCTACCAGTAGATCCGGCAGATGGCCCGGCGGCGCGAACGCGAGCTCCGGCTTTGAATCCAGAGCATCCGCCAGGCGCTTTGGCTCCAGCGTGATCACCGCGTTCTCGTGAAGATGCAGGATGGCCAAGTCGGGATTGGCGCTCCGAAGCTCTGCGGCGAACAGCGCCCTGACGTCGGGTGGCTGGGTCGTGGCGAACCCTCCCTCGCCGGCGCAGAGCTGCATGAGGACCAGCTCGTAATCCTCACTGCTCTCCAGTTGAAGCGCCCGGCGGTTGGCGCGGTAGGGCAGGATGGTGTCGCGTATGTCGGTGAGGGGTAGCGGGCGTCGCAGCCGGGCCGGGTCGGTCGCGGCCAGGTTTCGCACCAGCTGGTGAAAGAAGCGCTTCAGGTCGGTCAGCCGGATCACCCTCGGGTGAGAAGTGAGAATAATCCTATCCTACCCCGCCAGTGGGAACTCCTCGCCCGCGGCCAAACGAGCCTGGAGCGTCTCGAAATCGGCGTCGGGGTCGTAGCCGGGAAACTTTCCTTTCCCCTGCTTCGCCGCCAGCCAGTGGTCGAAGCCCGACTCCACCGCGCCGGAGGAGGATTCCTGTTCCCGCGCTGCTGACAGGGCCAGGTTGTCGGCGTACTCGTTCTTCGGATGTCCGGCGTGTCCCCGGACCCAGGTCCACTGTACGTCATGTCGTCGTCCCGCTCGCACCAGTGATTGCCACAGCGGGAGGTTCTCGATCGGGCCTGCGGTGCGTTTCCAGCCTCTGGCCTCCCAGCCGGGAGCCCAGAGCCGCATGCCTTTGACCAGATACTCCGAGTCCGAGACCATCAGGACTCGCAGCCGGGCACCCTTCGCGCCGAGAAGCTCCAGCGCCGCCGTGGCACCAACCAGGGCCATCCGATTGTTCGTGGTTCCGCCGGCGTGTCCGTAGAAGTCCCGGCGCTGGATGCCTGAGCGGGTCCGGGCTTCGATCAGACCCCCGTATCCTCCCTGATTCTCCCCTTCGCGTCCGTTGCCCAGGCAGCTCTCGTCCAGGTGCACCACCGCGATACTGCTCACTCGATGACCTGGAAGCTGTCGATATCCTGGAGCCGGAATGTCAGATCCTCGCCGGTCATCGGCAGTCGGCCGATCAGGACCTCGTCCCGCCCGTCGGTGGTGACCCGGAGTGCTACGACGATGTACTCCGTGCCTCTGCGTGAGAGTGCGACTCGCAGACCTTTGCGGGCGGCGTGTTCCAGCTGATCCATGCGCTCGGCTGTCCAGCGGAGGGAAGCCATCCGGAATGCTCTTACTTTCTGGGCTGCCGAGTGACCCGAACCCGCCCCGCAGGCCCGGCGACGATTCGGCCGACGACGGCCGCGGCGGGCGTCTGTTCCTCCTGCAGCGCGGCAACCAGGGCGGCCTCGTTTTCCGGCGGGACGGCCAGCAGAAGGCCGCCGGATGTTTGTGCATCCACGCAGAGATAACGATCCGCGGCGTTGAGGTCCTGGTCCCACTCCACCCGCTCGGCCGCCGCAAGGTTGCGCTCGGTGCCCCCGGGAACGACCCCCCGGGCGGCCAGGTTGCGGGCGTGGGGCAGGATGGGCAGTGCCTCGAAGGCAATCTCCGCGGCGACACTGCTCGCCTCGAGCATGTTGCCGAGATGGCCCAGCAGCCCGAAGCCGGTCACGTCCGTCACGGCGCTCACCCCTATCCGAAGCGCCGCCCGCGCGGCACCATCGTTGAGCGTAGTCATCGACCGAACGGCGTCGGCCATGCCGCCCTCCAACAGGGCATCGCGCTTGAGCGCTGTGGCGAGGATCCCGGTGCCGAGCGGCTTGGTCAGAATGAGAATGTCTCCCGCGCATGCCCCAGCGTTGGTCAGCATCCGGTCCGGGTGCACCTCACCAATGACCGCCATGCCAAAGGTAGGCTCAACCGCATCAATGGAGTGTCCGCCGAGGACGAGGCACCGGGCCCGTTCGGTCACTTCCGCCGCACCTCGGAGAACCTCACCCAGCATCTCGAAAGGCGCCCGATCGCGGGGCCAGCCCACGAGGTTGAGGCCAAAGAGCGGGGTAGCTCCCATCGCGTAGATATCGCTGAGAGCGTTGGCGACGGCGATGGCCCCCCAGGCGGCGGGATTGTCCACGATGGGGGTAAAGAAGTCTACCGTCGCTACCAACGCGCGGTCGGGCGACAGCAGGAAGACCGCGGCGTCGTCCCGGGTGGCGGCGTCGATGAGGACTCTGGGGTCCGCGATGGTGGGCAGATGGCGCAGGACCTGCGCCAGGTCGGCTGGGCCGAGCTTGCAGGCTCAGCCGGCTCCATGAGACAGAGCGGTCAGTCGGATACGCGGCTTCTGGTCCAACGGATCGTCGGCCACACTACATCTCCTTCCCCACCCAGATCAATGAGCGCAGGGCAATGAGGGCGCGTTCCTGCTGGGCGGTCGAGCCGAAGCTGCCATCGATCCTCTGACGAGCGAGGAGTGCGGGAACCGCCCGGCGGACCGCCGCCTGAGCGTCGGGCGTATGCAGCGCGTGCAGCGCATCCAGTGTATGGAACAGGTCGGCCTGCTTCCAGTCGCCGTCGTCCGATTGATGGGCCGCGACGACGGTAGCGAGCCGGGGGAGGATCTCGCGGTGCTCGGGAGGCGCAAACGCTAGTGCATGGATGCCGGCGATGATCGCATCGGCCGAGAAGTATCCGCTCCAATCGTGCCAGTGCTCCTGGAGCTGGATCAGACTCAGAACGTGCTGGCGCACCTGCGGACGATGGTCCAGCCTTCCCCGAAGCGCCGCCCGCAGCGCCAGGCAGCTGACGGCAAAACGCGCCCCCGGCTCGGCGCGGAACACCTTCCCATTGGGCAGCATCACCGGTGCAAACCGCTGCTCCGCGGGCGCGGGCGAAAAGAAACCGGAGATGAAGTGCTCGCATGTGCGTTGGGCGTGGCGAGGCGGACTGCACCCCTCGCTGAACGCACCTGGCTTGGTCTGCAGGTCGAGTACCCAGCCCAGCACTCGTACGGTGCCGGCGTGATCGGCAGCGGATCCCAGGTCCAGCAGCTCGTGGGCCCGCCATATCGTAGCCATGGCATCGCCGGCGATGCTGCCGTCCATACGTGTTTCCGCGCGCATGTCATCCACCAGGCTGCGCGCCAGCAGCTCGTCACCGGGTGCCGGCTGCTCCAGTGCCTGCCGCGCCAGGACCGCCTGACGGGTGGTGCCCTCGGCAAAAAACAGGCGCAGCCGCTCGATGCCGTCGCGTACGCTGTCGGGTCCCGTCTGGTCACCGGGCAGAGAACGGTCGACCGATCGCATCGCTACCAGGTGGCGCGAATCGAGTCCGCGTCGAGCAGATGACCGCGCGCCATGATGGCCTGAATGGCCCGGGTGTTCCGGATATCGGCCAGGGGATCCTGGGACAGCACCAACAAATCCGCCGCATTTCCGGGTGCGATGAGCCCGAGCGAGTCAGCGCCCAGGAGCACCGCGGCATTTCGCGTCGCGGCCCGGAGCGCCTCGCGCGGGGTCAGGCCGGCTCGAACCAGCAGCTCCATTTCCCGGTGCTCGCTGTAGCCCGGCACCAGCATCTGGTTCGAAGCATCGGTACCGGCCGCGATCCGCCCACCGGCGGCGGCGAAGGCTCGCACAAACAGATCCTGCATCGGCCGGGAGCGGCGAAAGGCGTCGAAATCGGTGTCGGCCCAGCCCGCGCGGTTGATCATCCCGGGCACATCCCAGTCCCTTTGCTGCTCCTCCGGGACATCCTCCAGGGCGGGGTCTCTCAACAGGCTCCTCTCTCTGAGCCGGCTCAACGTTTCATGCAACACGAGCGTCGGGATGATGGTGATCCCGGCCTCGGCCAGACGCTGGGCCACCCGAGTAAGAGCGGCGGAGTCGAGGTCGGCCCAGCTTCGTTCCGAGGCGGTCCACCCCGGATAGAAGCCGCGGTAGTGTGCCGTGATCAGAGCCGAGGGGCTGCGGGACGCTGCCTCGGGCACCCCGCTCATGTGCTCGATCGCAGCGATACCGATCTTCGCGGCGGTGACCGCGTCGGTCATGCCCAGGTGGGCGGTGACCTTCAGGTTGAACGCCTTTGCCTCATCCACAATGGCGCGAAGCAGGGGCGCATCGACCCGGGTGTACACCTTGATCAGATCCGCTCCCGCCGTGACCAGTCGATCGACGCCCTGGCGGGCATCTTTCTCGCCGTTGACGCCGATGGCATCGGGATAGGTGGTGGGGAGCCCGTCAATCATGGCGCCGGCGGCGTAGACCCTGGGGCTTCGGGGCGGACTGCCATCTGCGATCTTGCGGAGCTGGGGGATGGAAGCGGTTCCACCGTGTACGTCGCGTACGGTGGTGACACCCCAGGCGAGATACCGGGGAGGAGCCCAGGTTGCGGCCGGGCTCAGATGGGCGTGGGCGTCGATCAGTCCCGGGATGATCCAACGACCGGAGACGTCCACCTCCCGGGTCCTCCGCGGCAACTCGAACCCGCCCCGCTCGCTCACCGATTCGATGCGGCCGCGGCGCACCACGACCACGGCGTCCCGCATAGGGGGGCCGTCGTTGCCATCGATCAGCGTGGCGCCGACCAGTGCAATTCCGTCGCTGGCCACACCCTTGCAGCCGAGAAACAGCAGACCGGCCAGGGCAAGGCTGCAGCCCTGGTTAGCGCGGATCACTGGAGGAGTGATCGTGGAGAATCTTCCAGCCCTGGGGCCGCTGTTCCATTACCAGCGTGAAAGGGCCGCTGGCGGTGATCTCCGATCCGCGCTGGAGGATGAAGCGGGCTGTCACCAGGGCAAGCGATGGGCTGAGGGGTCGGACCTCGATCTCCTCGAAGTGGAGGCTGTCCCGCTGGGCACCCGCAGCAAACCGCGGCGCATAGACGCCGCGGATGAAGTCGAAGCCGGCACGGGAGCGGCGGCCATCCACGTAGGTGGTGGTGCTTTCGGGAGCGTAATCCGACATGAATCCATCCAGGTCTCCCCGGTTCCAATCCGCGGCTGAGCGGTCCAGCTGCGCGGTGATCAGAGGCTTGAGTGCGGCAGGGCCAGAGCCTGGAGATGGTGCCGTTTCAGGCTGGGCACTCCCACGGCAGGCCGCGAGAAGTGTGGCCACGAGGAGCAAGGAGGAACGCATGAAATGTCGGTGGAAATGGTACCGGAAGGTGGACGATTCCTCCCTGCGATGCAAGATCCGTCTCTGTCGGCTTATTATTGGGCGATGACCGACGTCAAGCTGCTGTCGCCGGCCGATGACGCCGACCGGCGCTCCGGCACCGTTCGGCAACAGCTCATTTCCGATTACGGCCTCATCGGCGACATGCGCACGGCCGCGCTCGTCGGAGTCAACGGCTCGATCGACTGGTGCTGTCTTCCCCGCTTCGACAGCGGCAGCGTCTTCGCCTCGCTGCTGGACTCCGAGCGGGGGGGCTGCTGGGCAATCCGGCCTGAGGGGCAGTGGACCTCCGGCCAACGCTACCTTCCGCGCACCAACATCCTCGAGACCACGTTCCGTACCGAGCACGGCATGGTGACGGTCACCGATTTCATGCCGGTGGCCGAGGACGGCCAGCCCTCGGGCGAGCATCCGGAAATCCACCGGCAGCTTCGCTGCACCCGGGGCCGGGCCCGGATGTCGATGATCTTCATGCCCCGCTTCGAGTATGGCGCCCGGACCACCCGCCTGGAGCTGCTGCGAGCGGGGTTGTTCGCTACCGACCGGACCGACCAGGTGCTCACCCTGTCGAGCGCCAAAGCGTTCAACTGGCTCATCGAACAGTCCACCGCGACCACCCAGTTCGACATGGAAAAGGGGGAGGAGCGTTGGCTGGTGCTGCGGTATGACGACGACGATATCCACCCGGTCGACCGCTACGAAAGCTCCCGGAAGCTCGATATCACCGCGGCATTCTGGCAGAAGTGGTCATCCAAGGTTCGCTACAAGGGCCCGTTCCGCGGCATGGTAAAGCGCTCCGCCCTGGCCTTGAAGCTGCTCACCCACGCGGAGACCGGCGCCCTCATCGCGGCACCCACGACCTCACTCCCCGAGACCATCGGCGGCGTACGCAACTGGGACTACCGTTTCGTCTGGCTCCGGGACGCGGCCTTCACGCTGGCCGCGCTGGATGCAGTGGGACACTACCGGGAAGCCGACCAGTTCATGCGGTTTCTGAAGAAAGTCTGCCGCCACGAGGGCGGTGGGCATCTTCAGATCATGTATGGAATCGATGGGAGGCGGGACCTCATCGAGCGGCAGCTCGACCATCTCACCGGATATCTCGGATCCCGCCCGGTCCGAGTAGGGAACGGCGCGGTGGGCCAGCTTCAGCTGGATGTGTATGGCGAGGTCATGGAGACCGCCGACATCTGGCGCCGGAACCACGAGATGACCGAGGGTACCTGGCGCGTCCTGCGGGGCCTGGTCGACTGGGTCAGCAAGAACTGGCACCTGCCCGACTCCAGCATCTGGGAAGTCAGAGGCGAAGTGCGTCATTACGTGTTCAGCAAGGTGATGAGCTGGGTGGCGCTGGACCGCGGTGTCCGGATGGCCGAGGAGCTGAGCCTCGAGGGGGACACCGAGGCATGGCGGGCAGCGCGTGACGCGCTGCACGCAGAGATCATGGAGCGGGGCTGGAGCGAGCCGCGGCAGTCATTCGTGCAATCTTATGACAGCGACGTGCTTGACGCCGCGGCGCTGGCCATTCCGATGTTCCGGTTCCTGCCCTGGAACGACCCCCGGGTCCACAGCACCGTGAAGGCTATCGCACGGGAGCTGACGACTGTGGATGGCGAGCTGGTCTATCGCTACCGGCAGCCCGACGGCCTCGAGGGAGAAGAAGGCGCCTTCTCGATCTGTACCTTCTGGTTAGCGCAGGCGCTGGCGTCAATCGGCGACCGCGAGCGGGCCGACAGGATTTTCCGGCGCATGCTCCGCCACGCGAACCATGTCGGACTCTATTCCGAAGAGATCGACCCCGCGACCGGCGCGTTCCTGGGCAACTTCCCTCAGGCCTTCACCCACATTGCGTTGATCAACTGCGCCGCGGCCATGGCCCGACTGGAGGCTCGCGGCTAAGACGACTTGCGGCCCTTCCGGGCGCTCTTGCGAGCCGAGCGCTTGGCTGACCGACCGGCCTTACGCGCAGCCTTCTTACCCTTTCGAGCGCTCTTGCGGACCGAGCGCTTGGCTAACCGACCGACCTTACGAACAGCCTTCTTGACCTTTCGGACGCTCTTGCGTGCTGAACGCTTGGCTGACCGACCGGCCCTACGAGCAGCCTTCCTGCCCTTCCGGGCGCTCTTGCGAGCCGAACGCCTCGCCGATCTTCCCGCCTTCCTGGCGGCCTTCTTCGCCGTTCTCTTGCCGGACTTCTTGGCCGCCTTTCGGCGGGGACGCGCGGTCTCGTCACCATCGCCGAACGAGGATGAGGAGGAGGAGGAACTTGAGGGCATCGTGTTGTCCATAGGTAGGGGATCCATCCATCCTGAGCCCGACCAGCCCATCTCCATATAATGAAGCTCGGCCATCTTCGCTCCCTCCCATCGCATGTGCGGCGCCACCCGCCGCCGGTATCGCGGCGCGCCTGCGCCACCGGTGAATCACGTATATAACATGCACGCCCTCAAAACTTGTGCAAGGCGTGGCGCGTCACCATCTGCCATCAGCTCTGGACCCGAACTGGAAATCGTTCGACGCTATGCGGTTACTCGGACAGCGCGGCCCCGGCTGCTGGCCCCGGTCCGGCACGAGCACGATGCGGTGACCTCCCTCGTGCGCTATAATTACCCGATATCCTCGTTCTGGAATCAATCATCCGGTGAAACTCAATGACACCCGCCAGGCCCGAAAGGGTGCTGGTTTGTCGTTATCGCTCCGCCCATCCCTGCTGGCAGGGCTGGCGGCGATATTCTCTGCCAGCGCTCTCGACGCACAAGCACAAAACGTTTCGGAGATTCAGGTTACGCCCGAGACCATGACCCTGGGTGTGGGTCAGAAGCAGGCGCTCTTCGCTGCGGCTTTCGATACCCGGGGGAATCTGATCGCGGCGGCGAAGTTCACCTTCTGGAGCTCCGACACGATGATAGCGCGGGTGCGGAAGGACGGCACCGTGCTCGGCGTCACCCCCGGTCTTGCCAAGATCGAGGCACGGTCGCAGGGCCGCCGTGCCTCCATGGCCGTGCTCATCACCGGCAGCGCTCCACCCGAGGCTGCCGGGGGGCGAGGGGGTACAGCATCGGTGCTGACCCTCGATCCCCCATCCGCGGCACTCTATCCCGGCGAGAGCGTCCGGATCACCGCCCTTGCGATGCGGAACGACGGATCGCCGGGTGCAGCGGGACGAGTGTCCTGGAGGTCCATCAAACCTGAGATTGCCACGGTCGACAGCAGCGGTGTCGTGACTGGTCTGTCGCCGGGGCGCACGGTCATTCAGGCTTCCACCAACACCCGGCTGCTCGCAACCCTGTCGGTGGAAGTTTCTCAGCCGGACTTCGCGTTGTCCCGCAATAGCCTCACCTTGGGGCCCAGTGACACGGACACCCTCCGGGCAATCGTCCCGTCACAGGGAAATCGTGAAATCCGCGGTTTGATCCGATGGCGGTCTGCCGATACTGCCGTTGCAACGGTCACCCCGGCGGGAGTCGTACGCGCCATCGCTCCGGGAAAGACCGAAATCATTGTCAGTGGATTTTCGCTGGAGCGGCGGGCGACGGTGACGGTGCACCGGCTCCCGGAGGCCCTGGTGGTGTCTCCACTCCAGAGCGGCGGTCCGGTGCAACTCCCTGTTCGATCCACTCGCCGGTTCACGGCCACCGCCGAAGCCGCGGACTCGACCCCCATACCCGAGGCGCGGATCGTTTGGGAGCTGGCCGACACCACCCTTGCCAGCTTCGATCGCAGCACCGGGGTTCTGACACCCAAGGCCTTGGGTACCACCACGTTGACCGCCCGGCTTCCGGGAATCCAGCCCGCGGTGTGGACCGTGCACATCGTGGTGGGTGAGATCGATATCCAGCCCGCACGCGCGGGCGTTACAGCTGGGCTGCGCACCACGTTCACGGCCCTCCTGAAGGATGAGCCGGGCACCATGAGCAGCCGCGCCACCGGCGTGCGGTGGAGCTCGGACCGGCCTGATGTCGCGCTGGTGCGGGAAGGCACCGTGGACGGCCTCGTTCCCGGACACGCCGTGGTGACGGCTACGACGCCGTGGGGCAAGACCGCCAAGGCGGATGTCTACGTAGTGGGAGAGCTGCTCCTGACCTCGAATCGCGGTGGAAACTTCGGGATCTATCAGCTCCGATCCGGTGGCCCGACTGCCCTGCTCCCCGTGCTTCAGGACAGCGCCAGCAACATCCAGCCGGCGCTCTCGCCCGACCGGACCCGGATCGCCTTCAGCTCGAACCGGAGCGGCAACTTCGACCTGTATGTCATGGATGCCGACGGAACCAACGTCCGGCGGCTTACGAGCGATGGCGCCAGCGAGGGGGAGCCAACCTGGACGCCGGATGGGCGCCAGATCGTGTACACGGCCACGCGGGGCATTGCTACCCACATTGCCGTAATTCCTCTCCAGGGCGGGGAGATGCGGCAGCTGACCACGGCGTCGGGGGGGAATCACTCTCCGTCCGTTTCACCGGACGGCCGGACGATCGCTTTCATATCAGCTCGGGAAGGCAACCCCGAGGTCTATGCGATGAATGTTGACGGGACCGACCAGCGCCGACTCACGCAGAGCCCGGTACGTGAATCGAGCCCACGGTTCTTCCGCAATGGGGATATCGCATATATCGCCGAACGAGGCGGACGGTCCAAGGGGTCCAGGGTCATGCGGCTGCCATGGGGGACCACGGCCCCTATCCAGCTGCTACAGACCGAAGATCCCGCTCCCGCGCTCGCCGTGTCGCGCGAGGGAGATCGCCTTGCCTACGTCGTCGGGAAGATCACCGACGCCGCCAAAGGCCGGGTGGAATTCAGTCTCTTCTTGCAATCTACGGCGCCTGGTGGCTCCGCTGTCGCTGTTCCGCTCACCCCGGGCGAACAGATCCTGAGCCCATCGTTCTGACCCGTCCCAGCGGATGAAGGCGCTGGCCCTGGCCGCTGCCGGTGGCATCGAGCAACTCAGGGTACAGGAGTTGCCTGACCCGGCCATCCAGTCGCCGGATGACGTCCTGATCCGAATGGGCGCCGCCGCCCTCAACCGTCTCGATTTATTCGTTGCAGCGGGCTTGCCCGGCTCCCGCCTGACCTACCCACACGTGGTGGGCTCCGACGGCGCTGGGGTAGTGGAGCAGGTGGGCCCGGCGGTATCGGCGTGGCGGCCAGGTGACCGGGTGATGATCAATCCCACCCTGTCCTGCGGCAAATGCCCCGCCTGCAGCGAAGGTGAGGACTCGCTCTGCGCCGATCTCAGGGTCCTGGGTGAGCACGCCGGCGGAACGACAGCCGAGCTGGTCGTGGTGCCGGCCCGGAACCTGGCGCCGGTTCCATCCCATATGCCCTGGCCCCAGGCCGCCGCCTTCTCGCTGGCCACGCTCACCGCGTGGCGGATGCTGGTGACCCGAGCGCAGCTGCGGGCCGGGGAGACGGTGCTTATCTGGGGCATTGGCGGGGGAGTTGCCCTTGCGGCACTCCAGATCGCCTCAATCCTGGGTGCCCGCACCGTCGTTACCAGTGGCTCGGACCGAAAGCTCGCGTTGGCTCGGCAACTCGGTGCCGATGTCGCCCTGAACCACGGGAGCGCGGACATCCGGATGGAACTGCGGGAGCTCACGAAGGGCCGCGGTGCAGACGTGGTGGTGGATAGCGTAGGAGAGGCGACCTGGTCAGGCTCACTACGCGCACTCCGCCGCGGAGGGCGGCTCGTGGTCTGCGGCGCCACCACCGGCCCCACGGTGTCCCTGGACCTCCGGCGATTGTTCTGGCATCAGTGGAGTATTCTCGGATCCACGCTGGGTAATCGGCGGGAGTATGCCACGATAGTGGAGCATGCGGCCGCAGGGCGTCTGTGGCCGGCGATCGACCGGGTATTCCCGCTGGAGGAGGGTCCCGCCGCTTACGAGCGGCTGCAGCGAGGGGAGCAAGCCGGCAAACTCGTCATCGAGGTTGGACAGTGAACGAACTCTGGGAACGAATTCGGGGCGGTGCCGAACAGATCGGGAGTGTGCTGCCGGCCCTGATCGGCGCCGCCGTCATCCTGCTAACCGGCTATTTCCTCGCGGTGCAGATTCAGCGCTGGGCGGACGACACCCTGAAGCGAGTCGACTTCAACCGTATGGCCAGCGCCGGCGGACTGGATCAGGCGGTGGAGCGGGCGGGGTCACGCCTGGATCCGGTGCGCGCGCTGACCAAGCTTCTCTTCTGGCTGATCATGCTCGTCGTCATCCTGCTGGCCAGTACCGCGCTGGGGCTCGAGAGCATCAACGAGATGTTCGGCCTCATGCTCGCCTTCATCCCCACGTTGATCGCGGCCATCGTTATCCTGATTCTCGGCATCATCGTCGGGGAGTTCGTCCGCGGGCTGATCGTCGCGTCGGCCGGTGGGCTGTCGGGTGTCCCAACGATAGCGAAGCTCGCCAAGGGCGCGGTGATCCTGATTTCGCTCTTCATGGCTCTGCAACAGGTGGGAGTTGCCGAGGAGATCGTCACCGCGGCGTTCACCCTGATTCTCGGCGCCGCCGCACTGGCTGTGGGGCTCGCGTTTGGTCTGGGGAACCGGGAGCTGGCCGGTGAGATCACCCGGCGCTGGTACGAGCAGGGACGTCAGCGGGACCGACGGCTGTCGGATCAAACGAAGCCGAACGTTCCCGGAAGCGAGCCGCCAATCCTCGATTAACGCCGACGATCCCTCACCCGGCTACCGGTGGTTAAGTCATTCACGAAAAACGTAGAGGCCCGAGAAATCTCGGGCCTCTGTTGCGAAGAGTAATCAGCAGTTACTTCGAAGCGACCTTGCCATTGGTATGCACTACGATCGAGCCACCGCCGATTGGGGTAGTCGAGAATCCACCAGCCCCGCTACCCATATTGTCATACACGACTTCTTCGGAGCCTCCCACTTCTCTCCAGATGCGGATTCTGAACGTGTCGTACCCGCCATCGGTGGCCCAGAGCATGAACTTATACCCGGTAACTCCATTGATGCGGCCGTTACCTTTGTACTGACCGTTCGTGCCAGCCTGATTCACAAGGAGCCACTCATAGCTCTCACTGTGGAAATCCAGATTGCCCGCCTGGAACTGGAATTCCGTGTTCCCGTTCAGTACCGGCGTAGACTTGTCCTT
>CAVUDL010000003.1:0-152734 GCA_963740175.1 uncultured Gemmatimonadales bacterium | reverse complement strand
ACTTCATGGCCTCCCTTATCTCCCCCGCCGCCGCAATCGCGTTATCCACGTCCCGCGACAGCGCCTTGGCTTGCTGGGTAGCCTGGGTCAGGTCTCCCAGCACCGCGGCGACTCCCGCTGAACGTAGCCGCAGCAGGTCGAAGCGCACGTTCTGCATCGCCAGGACGCACGACTCCAGATGACTCGCCACCTGGCCGCGCCGCTCCCGAAGATCGGCGATCGTCTGCCGCTGACGCTGTAGCAGGCTGAGCCGGCGGCTGCGCTCCGGGTCATCCGGCTCCCGCGACAGGGCCATGATCCGGTCGTCGATCTGGGTCAGCCCTTCCGAGTCCAGGTTGCTGTCCATGGCCTGGAGGGTGCGGGCCAGATCGGTGGCGCGCTCGTAGAGCGCATCCGCCGTCTGCTGTACCTCGGGCAGCATCTTCCGCTCCGTTGCCGGCAGCTTCGACATCAGCTTGATGATCGCCAGCCGGTCGCCGTGAACCTGAAGCACCGATGAGAGATGGGCGCCGTACTCGTCGGCCGTGGGCGCGGGCATGGCCCGGGCACCCTTTCCACCCTTGAGCCGGGTGGTTTCCATGGCGTCCGGGGCCGGCGGCCGGCTCAGCACGTCGCGCCAGCTATAGCCGCTTTGCCAGAGCGTGGCGTAGTTCCGGAGCAATCCGATACCCATGCCGAACATGGGGAAGAGAAACCAGGGCTGCTCGATCCCCGTGGCAATGTTGATCCCGGCGCAGCCGGCCGATACCGCGGCCCAGCTGGCGAACTGTCCCCGGACCTTCTGGATGATCTTGGGCTCGCCGGTGTCAGGAAGGGCGTCCCGGTCTTTGCTCGAGCGGCGGGGAAGAGCAGCGGGCCGGCGGGGCAGCGGGGCAGGAAGCTGGGCTCGAGGGGACCGCTGTCCTGCGGGTGGCTCGTCGCTGCGGCGGAGATTTCGCGAGCTTCGGGAGTCGGTCCGTCGCTGCTGTCCCGCTACCCCGCCGGCCAGCCGGCTGGCAGTCCCGCTGAGCCGCTGCGCCACCGTCGACCGGCTCTCCAGCGCCCGCCGCAGTGCGTCGGCACTGGCCCAGCGGTTCTCGGGGTCCTTCTCCAGACAGCGGGTGACCGCCAGGGCCAGATCTTCCGGCGTGTCCGGCCGCTTGGTGCGGAGGTCGGGCGCCGGCTCGGTGATCTGCTTCATCAGGATGCCTGCCACTGATGGCGCGCTGAACGGCAATGCTCCAGTCAGCATCTGGTAGGTCACCACTCCCAGGCTGTAGAGATCGGACCGGCCGTCGATCTCCCGCTCGCCGGCGGCCTGCTCCGGGCTCATGAAGGCCGGCGTCCCGATGGCGACGCCGACGCCGGTGAGCGTGGCGCCGGAGGTGGCCGACAGCGCCTTGGCGATGCCGAAGTCCGTCACCATGACCCGTCCCCGGGTTCCTTCCAGCAGAATATTGTCGGGCTTGATGTCGCGGTGAATGACCGAGAAGGCATGGGCGGCGCTCAGGGCGTCGGCTGTCTCCATCATGATCCGCCGGGCCTCCTCCACCGGGAGATGGCCCCGGCGGCGGATCCGGGCCGCCACCGACTCCCCATCTACATATCCCATGACGAAGTACACCAGGCCCTGACCCTCACCCACGCTGTGGATCGGCACGATGTGTGGATGGGAGAGCCGCGCGGCGGTCTGGGCCTCACGGGTGAACCGCTCGCGAATGTCCTGCTGGAAGGCGAACTCGGGAGGAAGAACCTTGATCGCTACCCGGCGCTGGAGTCGCTCATCGCGGGCCCGGTACACCACGCCCATGCCGCCGCGACCGATCTCGCCCTCGATCGTATACGCATCTCCAAGGGCTTCGGCGAGACGGGCGGCGAGAGGCCTGTCGGCGGGCATGGCAAACAATCTGTACCCGCTCACCCCGGGCGGCAACCGAACGGGGGAAGATCGTCACTGACGCATTCACTGTTTTGGAGTCAATTTGGCAGGAGCGGGGGAACCCCGAGGGACTCCGAGTGGTTCTGTTACCGTAATCACCCGCAATCCGAGTGTTCGACGTCCCCTTCTCTGGCATGGTCGGTGCAAAACAGTACCAGAATTCCTGTGGGACTGTCATTTCGCCCCGTTGTGGGGCTTTGTAAGGAGTACCCTGAATGGCCGAACGATTGGACTTGCCCGTCCTTCCCTTGAGGGAGGTCGTTCTCTTTCCCGGTGTGACCGCGCCTATTGGTGCCGGGCGCCCCGCCACCTTGCGCGCCATCGAGGCGGCACTGGCGGGACCCGAGCGCCTGGTCTTCGCGGTCTCTCAGCGACAGAACGTCGAGAGCGTGAGCTCGGACGTCCTCTACACCATCGGGACCATTGCCCGCATTGGACAGCTGCAGCGCGGGCTCTCCGGCATGCAGTTGCTGCTGCACGGTGAGCGGCGCGGCATCGCCATCCATTACACCGACAAGGACGGCTACCTCCAGGCAGTGGTGCGCGAGGCCGAAGAGATGCTGCCGTTGAACGTTGAAGATCCCGCGTTCGTCGCCTTGCATCGCGAGGCCCGGGCTCGGGCAGCCGAGCTGGGCCAGAAGTCGGGACTGCCCGATGAAGTCGTGCAGCAGGTCCTCGCCGGTGTCAATGAGCCGGGCAAATTCGCGGACCTGGTCGCCGGCTACATCGACATCACGCCTCCCCAGCGGCAGGCGCTGCTGGAGACGCTGGGCGTCGAAGAGCGGCTCCGCCGGGTGCTGGTGCACGTGCAACGTCAGATCGGGGTGGTGGACGCACAGGAGGACATCAAGTCGCAGGTCCAGGAGGAGCTGGGCGAGCGTCAGCGGGAGATGTTCCTGCGCGAGCAGATGAAGACCATCCAGCGCGAGCTGGGTGAGGGCGACGAGCGGGACGACCTCCAGGAGCTCAAGGAGACCCTCGCCGCGCTCGACCTGCCGCCCGAGGCTCGGAAGGAGGTCGACCGGGAGTTCGCCCGGCTCAGCCGCATCGGCCGGGAGTCGATGGAATCTCAGGTGATCCGGACGTTCCTCGAGAACATCGCCGAGCTTCCCTGGAACGAGCGCAGCAAGGAGCACCTGGAGCTGCCCCAGGCTCAGCTCATTCTTGACGAGGACCATTACGCTCTGGGTGACGTAAAGGACCGGGTGCTCGAGTTTCTGGCGGTGCGACAGCTCCGGCTTCAGCAGGATGAGACGGAGCGAGCCAAGGACGGCGCGGAGGCAAAGGCCGAGCACAAGGCTGAGGAGGCCGCTGCCGGTGAGTCCACCGACGCTCCACAGGCCACTGCTACCGTGCCGGCCCCGAATACACCGGTCCGTGGGAACGAAGACGATCGGATCGCGCGGGGACCGATCCTGCTGTTCGTCGGGCCTCCCGGCGTGGGCAAGACCTCAGTGGCCAAGTCGATCGCCCGCGCGATGGGACGGAAATACGTCCGCATCTCGCTCGGTGGCGCCCGCGACGAGGCCGACATTCGGGGTCACCGCCGCACCTACGTGGGTGCCATGGCCGGCAGAATCATTCAGGGCATGAAGCAGGCGGGCACCAAGAATCCGGTGTTTCTGCTGGACGAAGTGGACAAGCTGGGTATTTCGTTCCAGGGAGACCCGGCCAGCGCGCTCCTGGAGGTTCTCGATCCGGCGCAGAACGACACCTTCGTGGACCACTACCTCGGGGTTCCGTTCGACCTGAGCGAAGTACTGTTCATTGCGACCGCCAACTTTATTCAGAACATTCCCGGTCCGCTCCTCGACCGGATGGAAGTGGTGGAGTTTGCCGGGTACACCGAGCGGGAGAAGCAGGAGATCGCACGGAAATATCTCATCCCCCGTCAGTTTACCGAAAATGGGGTGAGCCCGAACCAACTCACCATCACGGATGAGGCGCTGTCGGAGGTGATCACCAGCTACACCCGGGAGTCAGGGGTGCGTCAGCTGGAGCGGGAGATCGGCCGGCTGGCCCGAAAGGTGGCCCGGAAGATCGCGGCCCGCGAGGTGGAGAGCATTTCCATCGACCGGGAAATGGTGGACGACCTGCTCGGCCGGCCGAAGGTCCACCCGGAGAAGATGGCTCGGGAGGATGAGGTCGGCGTCGCGACGGGGATGTACTACACACCCACCGGCGGCGACATCATGTTCGTCGAGGCGTCAACCATGCGCGGCAAGGGTGAGCTGGTGCTCACCGGCCAACTGGGCGACGTCATGAAGGAATCCGCCCGCGCAGCGTGGACCTACGCCCGGTCCCACGCGGCGGCGCTCCAGATCGCGGACGAGATGTTCGACCGGGACATCCACATCCACGTACCTGCTGGAGCCATCCCGAAGGATGGACCTTCCGCCGGCGTGACGATGGCCTCGGCAGTAGTGTCGGCCCTGTCCGGCCGTGCGGTACGGCACGACATCGCCATGACCGGAGAGATCACCCTCCGGGGACGAGTGATGCCGATCGGCGGAGTAAAGGAGAAGATCCTGGGCGCGGTGCGGTCGGGGATCTCAACCATCATCCTGCCGAAGGAGAACGAGCCCGATCTCGAGGACCTGCCCAAGGAAGTCCGGGAGAAGATCGAGGTCTTCGTGGTGCAGGAGCTGGGTGAAGTGCTCGCACTGACCCTTCGCGGAGCCACCTTCCGCGAAGGTCGCCTCCTCTTCGGAGACGAGAAGAACCCGCGGGACGTGATTCCGTTGTCGCCGGGGTTCAGGCACTAACAGCGGGGCAGCGGGGCAGCGGGGCGGTCCAGAGCAAGACCCTCGGATGAGAATTCCGGGGGTTTTTGTTTTCCGGGCCCATTCACTTCCCACCGGTACCATCTGCAGCGCCGCCCCGCTGCCCCGCTGCCCCGCTGCCCCGCCTCAAATCCGCCGCCGCCTGGACCATACGGTTCATTGTCGCATCCAACTGATCCATCCCCGCTCCCGCCAGGATGACCCGTGATCCAGCGTTCCGCTTCCCGCGCGAGGGAGCTCAGGCCGACAAATCCGTAGGATCCTCCTGACCCGGCCAGGCGGTGAAGCCGGACCTTGAGCGACGCGAGCGCGTCGGGATCTCCTGCCCGCCACGAAGCCACGTCCGAGCGCAGCTCGTCCAGTCGGGCCGGCAGCGTAGCGAGATACTCCAGGCGAAGCTGCTGAAACGCCTCGTCCACCGAATCGCTCACGGCCCGACCCTGAGCTGCTCCAGCGCCAGTCGAGCCGCGGCAACGAAGGCGGCGGCGGTGCTCCAGTGGCCGTGCACCTCCGAGGCGGTGCGCGACGCGATGAGTGCACTTGTGTCGTCTACCACGGAGATGACCGGCATGCCCGGCCAACGGTCCGCCGGGTCGGGAATGACCTCCACCCGAGCGAAGTCGATCTCGATGGCGGTGGTGGAGTACAGGTCGACCGACACTCCGGCTGACACCGGCCGTCGGAGGGCAGGGGCGAGCAGAGGGTACGCGTCGGCCGGAGCCAGTAGAGCCACGCGGCGGGCAGCGCGGGCCACGTTGTGAGTGATGAGCTGAAGCACGGCTCGAGCGGAGTCGAGCTCGACCACGGTTGGGGTCCCGGGCACCGCTGCCGCGGCAAGCTCGGCGCTGAGCCGCTCCAGCGCATGGCCATGATCGTTGGAGATCCGAGCGATCAAGGTGGCTGGAGGCTCAGGGCGGTATTGCCGGGGTCGGCCGCCGTCCACTCGCGCGGCGCCTTTCGACACCAGGCCGGCCAATGCGCTGTACGCATTGGCCCGCGCCAAGCCTGCCGCCCGCGCCAATGCGTAGCCGGTGCCGGGACCGTTACTCAGCAGCACTTCGTACACCAGGCCTTCAGTGGGGGTAAAACCGAAGCGGGTTAGATCTAGATGGGCCATGCAGTAGTATCACGTGCTACCACTTCTGCCGCAACTACCTCAGGCATAGGTCGCGTTCCAACCCAGCGACTTCCCAATCAGCGCAAGCCTGAACGTGATATCCACTTCCCGGCTCTCGGTAGTCTTGGAGTCGCCATGGAGCGGGTAGTAATGATACGTGATCTTGTTCCCCGCCTTGGGAAGCGACCGAAGGTTCTTGGGGCTCCAGACGCCGTTGTCATCCAGGTCCTTGACCAAACGAGCCAGTACTCGGGTAGCCACTGGCGCCCACTCCAAAGCGCCCATCCGGGCCATGAGCTCGATATAGTGCAACGCCAAGGGGATATCCTTGGGCACCCCCTTGGCATCGGCATCGATGGGGTCCCCCAGAATCAGATGCTGAGGCCGAACCGTCTTCTTCCCCACCTGGATGACAAAGGCTTTCTTGGGCGCTGGCTCCGCCAGGTAGCGACCCAGCCGCTCGGTGAAGCCGGCACGCTCGCGCTGAAGGTTTGGCATAGACGCCAGCATCGCGACAGAATACCAGCTGGGAGGGTGAGCTTCGGGGTGGAGCACCATCTGTGTGCCGGACTTGAGAAACGGCTTCTCAGCGAGCGGACTACGCAGGAATTGGGAAATAGCACTGGCGATTTTGTGGCCGGCCCCCCGCAGTCTCGGATCTTCGGCATACCCGGCCTCCGCCAGAGCCGCCGAGGCCGCTTCCCGCATGATCCCCCTGGCCCAGGCCTCAGCCTCCGGGTCGGCCTTGACCGCTTTTTGGAACTCGAACAGAAGTGTCGGATCCTCGTCCCGCGACAGCAGCCGGAACAGCACCCGGTCAGCCAGCTTGAACGATCGTGTAGACCTGGGCCATTCCAGCTGAAGCAGCCGGCGATACTGGGGGATCGTGCCCACGTCCTTGACCCCCTGAGCCACCGAAGTGGCAAGGCCGAGCAGGTTTCCGCCCCAAATACCGTTGTCCTTTTGCTTCTTGGCAACCGCTACCGCGGATTTGGATTCGGTGACACCCTGGTGGGCCGCCTCAATGACCTCCGGGGGGGCGTAGCCCTCGGGAGCCAGCTCGCGATACGTGCGGTAGCGGATGGAGGCCCCAGCATTCTCGAGCAGCCAGGTGAGCGGGATCCGGTGCTCTGTAGGAAGTTCCAGAATCGCTCCACGAGGGTGGGAGGGGCCTGCCGGGGCGGCGGCAAAGATAGCGGAGGACGCGAAAGACGGGAAGGACGGTCAGGCAGGAGAATCCTTGTCAGGCCGCCCTTCGCGCCTCCGTCATTCCCGCCCTTCCCGCCTTTTCTCCCCGGCTTCCCGAAACTCCGAGTTCTTGTTCCAGACGGGCTGGCTCGCGCCATTGCCCACGGCAACTGCTGTACGGACGATGACGCGAAGCTGCTGAATTGCTCCGTCATAGGTGAACCACGGCAGCACTTCATCGCTGGGTTGATGGTAGCGCTTGTCCGTGTACTCGCTCTTCTGGTCATGGCCGTAGCTGGCTGGCTTTCCTACGTACTGCTCCCCATTCTCGATTGAGGTGCCGGGGACGCCAGCGCGAGCAAAGGGGAAATGGTCGGAACGGAAGTACGACCCGTGGAGCAGAGCGTCCTGGTTGACGCTGACCTGAAGGCCCTCGGCCGCTGCAGCCTTCCGGAATACCGGACCGAGCGAGGACTGGTCGAGCCCCAGGGCAGAAACATCCCGGGTTCGCCCATACAGATTCATCACGTCGAGATTGAGAATCGCTGCGACTCGGCCGAGCGGGATCGTAGGCCGGGCGACGAGCGCCTGCGAACCGAGCAGACCGGCTTCTTCAGCGGTGAAGGCCACGAACACCATGGAGCGGCCGGTTCGGACTCCGCTTCGGGCGAACGCCTCCGCCGCTGCCAGCACCGCGGCGGTTCCGGACGCGTTGTCTTCAGCGCCGTTGTAGATGGAGTCGCCGTCGATGGCTGTGCCGATCCCGAAGTGGTCATAGTGGCCGGTGATCAGCACGGCCTCGCCGGCCAAAGGCCCTTTGCCAGGCCATCGGCCGAGCACGTTGCTGGTCTGCGACCGGGTGATCGTGCTGCGAACGTTGGCGTCGACCTGGACCCCGAGCGGCACGGCGCGGAATTGCCGGGTTGCCGCCTGGCTCATGAGCTGGTCCAGGTTCTTTCCGCCTGCTTGAAAGAGCCGGGATGCTGCCTCGGTGCTGAGCCAGCCGGCCACTATCAGAGACGTTGGTGGTTCCTCGATACGAACCTGCGGCCCGGTCCAACCCGATTGTACCGTGGTCCAGGGATAGGTAGCGCTCTCCGTCGTGTGGATCAGCAGAATTCCGGCAGCGCCCTGCCGCCGAGCTTCCTCGATCTTGTAAGTCCAGCGGCCGTAATAGGTCAGGATCGGCCCGCGAAAGATCGTGGAATCGCGGAGCCCGGGGTCGTTCACCAGCGCCACGACGATCTTGTTCTTGACGTCCACGCCTTCGTAATCGTTCCATCCCTGTTCGGGGGCCACGATTCCATAACCCACGAATACCAGGTCGCCCTTGGCCGCAGTGACCGGTTCGTTCCGCATCGACCAGAGGACATAGTCCTTGCGATACTCCAGATCAGGAGCCGACGCGCCGAGCAGCTTCAGGGTGGGGGTTGGAGTCAGGGTGATGATTCGGACCTGATGGTAGTAGGTGCCGCTGTCTCCAGCAGGCTTCAGCCCGAGACGGCGGAACTGAGCCGCGATGTACTTGGCGGCAAGCTCGGCGCCCCTGGTACCCGGCCGCCGACCCTCCAGGGCATCGTCTGCCAGGAAGTCGAGATGCGCGCGCAGGCTATTGGAGTCGACCGCGGCAGCCACCCGGGACGCCGCGGTGCCCGCGGGTGCGCTGGACTGCTGAGCCGCGAGGTCACCGGCGAACAGACAGGCAGCGAGTATAGGGACGGAGAGCCGCATCTGCATCATGGTGTCCAGGGCAGGAGTCAGACGAGAGACGAAGGACAGAGACGAGCCAGCACGCAATCGCCGCAGCGCGGCCGCCGGGCGATACAAACCTGCCGCCCGTGAAAGATCATCAGATGTGACAGGATGCCCCAATCCTCCCGGGGATAGAGCCGCATGAGCTCCTCCTCGATCTTGACCGCATCGGCACCCCCGCTCAACCCCAGCAATCCACTCAACCGTGTGACGTGGGTGTCGACGGTGACCCCTTCGTTGGTTTCGTACGCATTGCTGAGCACGACGTTGGCCGTTTTGCGGCCTACCCCCGGCAGCTTCCGAAGCTCCTCCATGGTGCGCGGGACCTCGCCGCCATGTTCCGCCACGACCGCCTGCGCCATCCCAATAAGACTCTTGGTCTTGTTTCGAAAGAAGCCGGTGGACTTGATGATCTCCTCGACATCCTGAGGCTTCGCCCGCGCCAGCTCGAAGGCTGTGGGGTACCGGGCAAACAGGGCCGGTGTAACCATGTTCACCCTGGCATCGGTGCACTGGGCCGACAGAATCGTCGCGCAGAGCAGCTCGTAGGCGTTTCGGTAGTCCAGCGCGCAACGGGCGTCGGGGTAGGTCTCCTTGAGGAGGGAGATGATCTCGGGGGCAGGCGGACGGGTAGACTTTCTCGAACGTACCTGGTCGTCTTCACCAAGCACTTTCCGAATAGCCCGTTTGACAAGGGAAGGCTTTGCTGCCGCTTTATTGGTGCGCCGGTCCTTCGACGGCGCCGGCCGCCCGCCTGTCCGCCCGTCCACCCGTCCGCCTGCCCGCCTGTCCTTCACCCCCGCCTCCGTCGAGCGAAGCCGACGAACCCATCGACCGGCCTCGAATTGAGAATGTCCTCACGTGCCAGCCAGCCTTTGCGGGCCATTCCGACGCCGTACTGCACATAGCTGAGCCCGGCCACGTTATGGGCGTCCGCGCCGATCGAAATCATCGCACCTCGGCGGCGGGCCTGACGCAGGACGCGCCAGTCCAGATCCAGTCGGTGGGGGTCGGCATTGATTTCCAGCGCCACACCGGTTGCCGCGGCTTTGTCGATCACCGCATCCAGGTCGATCGGATACGGATCCCGTGACAGCAGCAGTCGCCCGGTGGGGTGCCCGATGATCGTCAGATAGGGATTGTCCATGGCCGCCAGCATGCGGGCAGTCATCTCTTTCTTGTCCAGATTGAAGCGGCTGTGTATGGAGGCGATCACGAAATCGAGTCGCTCCAGTACGGCCTCCTCATAGTCCACCCTGCCATCCTGGAGGATGTCGGCTTCAATCCCCTTAAGGACCCGGAATCCACCCAGCCTGCTGTTGACCTCGTCGATCTCGTCGGCCTGTCGCGCCAGTTCGTCTGCGCTGAGGCCTCCGGCATAGGCTGCGGCCTGGCTGTGGTCCGTGACACCGAGGTACTCGTAGCCGGCGGCCTGGCACGCCCGGGCCAGCTCCTCGACCGTGGCGGAACCGTCCGAGTACCGGGTGTGGCAATGCAGAAATCCCTTGAGGTCCTGCGCCTCGAGAAGGCGAGGAAGCTCCTGTCCGCTCGCCGCGGCTACCTCTCCCGTCCCTTCTCGGAGCTCGGGTGGGATGAAGCTCAGGCCCAGCGCGCGATAAAAGGTCGCCTCATCGGGAGTCGGAACGAACTCACTGCCGCGCCACAGCGCCGCCCCGTTCAGCGCAAACCCCTTTGCCCGCGCGTGCGCTGCCAATTCTCGAAGATGCTCTTCGTTGCCGGTGGCTTGCACCAGAACCGTCCCGGCGTTGACCGGCGTGGTCGCCACAATCTGCGCACTGGATCCGCCGGCAAATCGCAGTGTTAGCCGGCGCTCATCCTGACCGGCATACTCCTGGACGCCAGGCAGCTGGCTCAGCTTCTTGAACAGGTCTGCCGGAGACGATTCGGCCACGAGCACGAAGATCAGATCTTTGACCACTTCGGAGCGGCGCCGAACATCCCCGGCGGTTATGGCCCTCCGGACCCCCGGCAGCCGCTCCAGTGCCGCTCTCAAGCCTTCGGCCTCATCTCCCGCATGATGGAGCAATCGGTAAGAGCTGGCCTGACGAAGGTAGGCGATGCCCTTGAGGATGTTCTCTGAGGTCCGGGCGCCGAATCGGGGCAGCTTGGCCAGGCGGCCATCCTGGGCTGCCGCCTCCAGGTCGGGGAGAGAATCGATCCCCAGGACATCGTGTATCTGCCGGATCTTGGCGACACCCAGCCCCGAGATCTCCAGCATCTCAACCAGGCCCGGGGGAATCTGTTCGCGCAGCTCTTCCAGCATCCTGGCCTGGCCGGTGCCGACCAGCTCGGTGACGATCTGGAGTGTGGCTGGACCGATTCCCTTGGTGGAAGCCAGGGTGCCATCCTCCAGCGACTGCCGGAGATCGCCGGGGAAGCCCACCAGGGCACGCGCGGCAGTCCTGAAGGCGCGGATCCGGAATGGGTTCTCGCTCTTTAGTTCGAGGAAGGCGGCGATCTGCTCCAGCACCTGCGCCACCGCCTTCTTGTCCATGTAGTCCTTTACACTTTCCATAGCAGCTAGGAGCTGGGAGCTGGGAGCTGGGGACTGGAAACGGCCACCTGGAGGTCTAAGCCTCTGGCTCCTAGCCCCCAGCTCCTAGCTCCAAGCTGAATACGCCAGCCCAGCTCGAGCAGCTCCTCCTCACCGGTCACGGAGAAGAGCCCAGCCGCCTTGCCTCCTGGGAGAGTGGGCGCAAAAAGCTCCGACCCATCGGCCCGCCCCAGCAGTGGCGGCCGCTCCCCGGTGGCTTCCACCACGCTGAACCCCTGCCGCTCAGGGTGGATTCCGAATACGCCCAGCACTCTCAGGCTTCCCTGCGGTCCCCCATCCACGAAACAGCCGTCGAGAGGCTCCGGCGGTTGCCCGGGTATCACCTGAGCCCAAATCCGATGCTCGGGCATGGCCACGTAGTAAGCCGCAGTCGAATCAGCTGCGGCGGGGATGTCAGCCGCGCCCATCAGCCGGGGGAGCCCTTCGAGCCCAACCTCCAGGTTGTGTTCTCCGGAGTTCCAATACAGGTAGGCGTGGTGCAGCAGCGCCGCCAGCTGGTCGATCCCCTCACCCATACCCTCTTCCGGCCGGAGCTCTCGCAGCAGGGTGACTACCTCCCGCACCATCAGGAATCGGTCTCTATCGCGGGGATCATGGCCGGCTTGGGCGAGGGCACTGCGAATCCGGGGAAAAACCTCGTCGGCAAATTCGCGAAAAACGAGATCGAATGGGCTGGGGCGCATTGCTGAAATCTAGCTCCCGATCACTCCCGCGGCAGAAAGCCATCCAGCAATTCTCGAAACTCGTCGAGTGCTTCGACATATGGCACATGGCCACAGCGCGGCAGAGCGTAAAATCCGGCTCCCAGAAGCTGGGCCAGCTCGCGAGAAGCTTCTACTGGAATGACATCACTCTCCCCATGCAGCACCAGCGCAGCCAGGTCCAGCTCCGAGAGTGACGGTCGGAGGTCATAGTCTCCCAGGCTGCTCCACACCTCCTGCTGGGTACGCCCGGTTACACGAAATGGGGTGAGGTCCCGGGCCCGCTCCGGGTCGTGAAAGTAGGCCGCGACCGACAGCTCAAACAGACGTTGGGCATAGAGATTGGGGTCGCGCTCGCGCAACCCGCTTTCCCGGAGCTCGGACCTGCGGCGCTGAAGCTCGGGAGCCAGGTTGCGTTCGCTGAACCGTCGCTCGAACTGCTCTCGCGCCGCGCGCCATGCCGGGGCGGGGGACACCAGTGCCAGGCGGCTGACCCGGGTCGGATGTTGGATGGCGTACAGCAAGGCGAGGAGCCCACCCCAGGAGTATCCCGCCAGCACCAGCTGCTCGAGCTCCCAGGTCTCACGCAGCTGCTCGAGGTCGGCGACTTGCTCCTGCCAGCCCACCGGAGTGTCTCGCGAGACCGGTGAGCGGCCCCCACCGCGCTGATCGTAGTAGATCAGCTCGCGCCCTGTCGCCAGTGTGTCGAAGCCGGGGAGCAGGTAATCATGGTGGGCGCCGGGGCCCCCGTGCAGGACCACGGTTGGCGGTCCATGGCCGATTCGGCGCTCGAAGATGCGGATACCGCGCACATCCCGAAAACCGGTGCTGGCCAACTAGCGCTGCCCGGGCATCGAGTAATAATCGAGCTCCGCAAGAGGCGCTCCCTTCGCGGCTCTTGGGCCGTGGGGAAGGAGCTCCGTTGGTGTGCTGTTATCCATCAAACAAGAGGCTCGTAAAGGGAAAGGAGCTGCATGCCGCGCCGGCGCGATCCGGGCTGTTGATTCGTGTTCATCCGTGGCAGGCAGTTACCGGGCCGCCGCGAGCGAGGTGATGATGGATCCCTAAAGCAGCACTGCGAGCGCGTCCGCTACCTGCTTCACCTGAGCCTCCTCCTCGGGAGTGAACGGGTCCGGCACGTCGCTATCGATATCGATCTGTCCCAGGATGGTGCTACCACGCCGGATCAGCACCACCAGCTCGGACCGGGTCCAGGTGTTGCACGCCAGGTAATTGCCGACCGCGGTCACATCTGGCACGTTCTGATCCCGGCCGGTCTGGACGGCAGTCCCACATACCCCAGTCCCCACGGGAATCCGGGTGTGCTCCGTCTCCCGGCCGGCGTATGCCTCCAGCAGCAGCTCGCTGCCGTGCAGCATGTACAGGTAGACGGAGGTATAGGGAGGGCCGGCGGCGCGGATCTTTTCGGCGGCGGTCCGAAGCAGCTCCGCCCGTGACACATCGCGCGCGAACGCTCCCCGAAGAGCAGCCACGACCCGGCCGGCGTCGAGAGCAGCCACGCTCAGCCCCCTCGCGCCCCGAGAGTGGCGCGCAGCGTCGTGACGGCGGCGCCCCGCCGGACCAGGATCTCCACGGTGTCGCCCGGCTTGTGACTTCGGAGTGCGTCGGTCATCGCCTGAAGGTCGGGCGTCTCGGTACTGCCGATCCGTGTGATAATGTCGTCACCCCTGAGGCCCGCCTTCTCCGCGGGACTCCCCGCGCGAACGCCGACGAGTCGTACTCCTCCCGGTGCGCCGGTCATGTCCGGAACCGTGCCAAGATAGGCGCCATAGCCCGGCGGGCCCGAGCCAGTCCGCGCTGCCGTCTGCGGCGCCGTCTCGGCCGGGGGATCGACAAATGTCAGCGGCCTGGTGCGATCAGCCAGCGCCGTCACCAGGCCGAGGCTGAAATCGGCCACCCGCTTCAGGCCGTCATAGTTCACCTTCTGCCAGTCGTCCGTGGTGCGATGGTAGTCCTCGTGCAGGTCGGTGAAGAGATGCAGAACCGGACGCTTGACGGCGTAGAAGGATGAGTGGTCGCTGGGCCCGTAGCCGTCTCCCTGAGCCTTGAGGTCGAAACCGGCATACCAGTTGAGCGAATCCAGCAGGGCTGGAAACTCCTTAGCGCTGCGCGCGCCGTAGACAATCAGCCGTCCGTTGCGGAGCCGCCCCACCATATCCAGGTTCACCATCGCCAGCGTTTGCGCCAGCGGATAGATCGGCTGCTTCACGTAATACGCGGAACCGAGCAGCCCTAGCTCTTCACCGCTGAACGCGATGAACACGACTGTCCGTGCCGGGGGGGAAGCGGCGAGGCGGGCGGCCACCTGGATCAGCGCAGCGATGCCGGAGGCGTTGTCATCGGCCCCATTGTGAACCAGCCCCGTGCTGTCGGGGTCCAGACTCCCGAATCCACCATGTCCCAGATGATCGTAGTGGGCGCCGAGTACCACGGTCTGATTCCGCAGAACTGGGTCGCGGCCCGGCAAGATGCCGATCACATTCCGGCCCACGAGTGCGCCGGTGTCTGTCTGTCGGGCAGCGGGAGCGTCCCGGCCGACGCTAAACGACTGGAACCACCCTCCGGCCGCGGGCTGCAGCCCGACCTGGGAAAAGCGACGGGCCAGATACGCGGCGGCTGAATCCGCCCCCCGCGATCCTGTCATGCGGCCCTGCAGCCGGTCATCGCTCAGGAAGCGGATGTCATCGAGCAGTCGGGGTGGTTCGGGAGAGTGCTGAGCCTGGAGCCGGTGAGCGGCGGGGAAGAGGCCTAGCGAAACGCCGAGCAGAACGGTACGCCACATAGGATCGGGGAATATAGGCTCAGCGTGTCACTGCGGCACCAGGTTGGTCTCTGGGGTAAGCCGTCGGGCGAAGGCCGCGAGCAGCTGCGCGGTTCGATCGAGGTCCTCCAGCGCCACCATTTCATTGGGACTGTGCATGTATCGATTGGGAACGGAGACCAGCGCCGTGGCTACGCCCCGATGTGCATTGAAGATGGCTTCAGCATCGGTGTGAGTGTCGCGGGACGCTGCCTCGATGGTGTAGGGAATCTTCTCTGCTTCGGCCGTCTCCACCAGCAGCTCGAATACCACCTCGCTGACGGATGCGCCCCGCGCCAGCGTGGGGCCTCCTCCCAGTCGGTAGTCGCCGTGCTTCCTCTTCTCAATACCGGGATAGTCGGTGGCGTGGGTGACATCCACCACGATGGCCACATCCGGCTCGAGCCGGTGGGCAGATGAGCGCGCCCCACCTCCCGAAGACGCGATCTCTTCCCGCGTCGTGGCCACTGCCGTTACGGATGCCTGCGGCCGGTCGGCGGCGAGAAGCCGCAACGCTTCCAGCACCACGAAAGCCCCGATGCGGTTGTCAATGCAGCGGCTCACCAGCCTGCCGTTGGGGAATTCAAGGACCCCGGCCGCCAGCACGCCCGGATCACCGATTCTCACCCGCGCCTCCGCCTCCCCCCGGTTAGCGGCTCCGATATCGATCCAGAGATCCTCGACTTTCGATACCTTCTCCCGCTCTTCTCGTTCCATGAGGTGAATCGCGCGTTTGCCTACCACGCCGATCACTGACCCTGTACGGCCCAGCAGAATCACCCGCTGTCCGACGAAGACCTGGTGGTCCCACCCGCCAATGGTGTCGAAGCTGAGGTAGCCCTCCGCGTCGATGTGCGTCACCATCACGCCGATCTCATCGATGTGGCCGGCGAGCATCAGCCGGGGTGCGGCGTCCGCGTTGATGGCGGCAAAAGAGTTGCCGCTGACATCCCCATGGACCGAGTCGGCGAACTTCCCCGCCTCGGCCCGCCACACGCGGGCGGGTGCCGCCTCGAAGGACGATGGACCCGGCGTGTCCAGCAACGATTTCAGGAAAGCCAGTGAGTCACGGTTCACGGGGAGGCGGGTCCAATTCCAGTTCGAGGTACACCGCTCCTTCGACCGGATTGTCGCGGTAGGGAGCGATCGGGCGAAAGCCCATCTGTCGGTACAACGATTGAGCCTGCCCCATCGAGGGTAAGGTGTCGAGTCGCAGCCGCCGGTAACCCGCCAGGCGACTCTCCTCCACGATCGCCTCGGCCAGTATCCGTCCGACGCCGAAGCCTCTGAATGACGGTCGCACGTAGAGGCGCTTCATCTCACCCACGCCGGGGCCAAGAGGCCGCAGCGCAACGCAGCCCGCGATCTGCTGTTCCACCGATGCGAGCAGGAGACGTCCAGCGGGGCGAGCATACGCGCCCGGCAGCGTGGCGAGCTCGGTTGCGAAATCCTGGAAACAGAGGTCGATCTTCAGACTTTCCGCATACTCCTGAAACAGCGTGCGGGCGGTAGCCAGCGCGCTCTGATCGTCTGCCTCAACGATCCTCACGTCTCCGGCAGCCAACGGGGGCTGTCCGGGCCAGGCCGGGGGAACAGCGCGGCCCGAATCCGGTCCGCCCCGTCCACCACTCGCGGGCCGGCCCGTGATGTGTACGCGTTGCCATCGATGATCGAGACCATCGCACCGCTCAGGAAGGCCAGCGCCTCGGAATCCCGCAACGCAACGAGCTCGCTCCTGGCGCGGGGGATTCCAAAGCCACACAGCATGACGAGTACGTGGTCCGGCCGAAGGTCGCGAACCTCCTGCCACTCGCAGCGGCGGGAGTGGCTCCCCGGTCGTGCGCCTACGTCGTCGCCGCCGGCTGCCTCGACCAGTTCGGGGACCCAATGGCCGGCGAGATACAGCGGGTCGAGCCACTCAACGCATACGACGCGCGGGGGCTTACCGGGACGAGCGCCTCTCAGCCGGCGGAGCCGGCTCTGCAATCCCAGCACCAACTCCTCCGCCTCGTCAGCCAGCTGGAGCGCTGCTCCTACCCGCCGAATATCGGCCCAGATGCCAGCGAGATCTCGCCCCTCGAGCGTGAGAACCTGTGGCGCGGGATTCAGCGCTTCCGTCAATCGGTGTACCGCACCATCCGAGACGGCGCAGACGTCACAGAGGCTCTGAGTGACGATCAGGTCCGGCTGCAACCGACGCAGCAGCTCGGCCTCGATCCCGATCACCCCCTGACCAGAGTCGCGGAGCCGGCGCACCTCGGCGTCGAGGATGGCACCGGGCGCATCCACATCGAGCGGGGTGGAAGTGACGCGTGGCAGGTGCTGCACCGAACCGGGATAATCGCACTCGTGCGAGATGCCGACCAGAGATTCCGCGCCACCCAGCGCGGCCACAATCTCAGTGGCCGAGGGCAGCAGCGTGATGACCCGCATTTATCTCACAGCAGGCTCGGAGGCCTTAGCGGCGTGCTACCCGATACAGCAGCGCGCCCAGGATCGCGAACATCAGGAGGGCCGCGAGGTCACTGACGGCAAAGCCACCGAGGACCCGCTGCAAGCCGACCACGTGGGCCAGGTACTCTGCGGCCGGAACTTGTGCCGCTTCCGCCTTCGACACCAGCGCCGCGGCGATCCCGGCTATCGCGACCCCCGCAATTGCGCCACCGGCGATCAAACCGCTGGCATAGAGCACGCCGGGTCCCGATTCCACCTCGGCGATGGAGCGTGAGCCGCTCTTCGTGCGTCGCTCAACCAGCCAGCGCACCGCTCCTCCGATGAACATGGGGGCGGAGGTAGAGATCGGCAGGTAGACTCCGACCGCTATTGGCAAAGATTGAAGCCCCATCAGCTCGATAGCGATCGTGAGAAAGACTCCGATCAGCACCAGCCCCCACGGTAGTCGCTGGGTCAGGATGCCGTCGGTGACCAGCGCCATAATCGTGGCCTTGGGCGAATCGAGCTTGGTGACCGGCTTGCCGTTGATTTCCCGAATGCGCCCGCCGATACCCGGGTCGACCAGATAGGCCACTTCCCGGGTTCCCGGATCGATCAGGTATTTACCGGGCTGGACGCCTTCGGTCGGCAGATTCACCCGAACGACTTCCCACTCGCGGCCTTCGTGCCGCATCCGCTCGCCCAGGCTGGTGACCGACCGGTCCAGGGAGCCGGGTGCCGCGGCCTGAAGCGCGACGCCGGGATGACGCTCGGGCACTACGTTGGTATAAGTGGTATTGAGCAGGGAGATGGTCCAGCCGATCGCCAGTGCGGAGGTCATGGCGCCGACCATGATCGCGATCTGCTGCCGCTTGGGGGTGGACCCGACCAGAAATCCCGTCTTCAGATCCTGGCTGGTGGTGCCCGCCAGGGCGGCCGACACCGCGATCACGGCCGCGATCGAGATCGCCGCGACCCGATAGTCCACTCCAGTCCAGCCTATCAGATAGAAGATCGTCGCCGTCCCGATCAGGGCGGCGATGGTCATGCCCGAGATCGGATTGGCGCTGACGCCAATGACGCCGGTGATGCGGGAGGAAACCACCACGAAGAAGAAGCCGAAGATGATGATAAGCACCGCGCCCAGCAGATTGACGCCAACCTGCGGCAGGAACGTCAGGATCAGCGCCAGGAACAGTGAGCCGGCGATAGTGACCCAGATCGGCAGGTCGATATCGGTACGCGCCCGGCTCGACAGCTCACCAGCGCTGCGCCGGAGGTCCTGGAACCCGGACCGGAAGGCTCCGACGATGGTCGGCAGCGCCCGCAACAGGGCGATGATCCCCGCCGAAGCCACAGCGCCGGCACCAATGTAAAACACGAACTCGGCCCGAACCTCGCTCGGACTCATGTCGCGGATGAGCTTGGTCTCGGCGAAGATAGGTTGCGTCAGGCCGGAGCCGAAGAGCGTAATGGCGGGGATGAGCACCAGGTACGCCAGGCACCCACCCGCGAACAGGTAGCCGGCGATGCGCGGGCCGATGATATAGCCGACTCCCAGCAGCTCAGGCGACACCTCCGCCGAGATGGACGCGTTCTTGTAGAAGCTGGATACTCGGCCCGGATACTCCTTCCAGAGATGAAGCCCCGCCATCAGGAATTTGTAGAGGAAGGCGAGGCCGAACGCCTGAAACAGCAGCCGGGCCTGCAGGCCTCCCTTGTCCCCTGCCACGAGCACCTCGGCGCATGCCGTGCCTTCGGGATAGGTGAGGTTGCCGTGCTCCTTCACAATCAGCGCCCGCCGCAGCGGGATCATCATCAGAATGCCGAGCAGCCCGCCGATGACCGCGATCACCGCCACCTTGCTGACGTTCAGGTCGTAGCCCATCAACAAAATGGCCGGGAGCGTGAAGACCACCCCGGCCGCGATCGACTCACCGGCCGAGCCGGTGGTCTGGACGATGTTGTTTTCGAGGATGGTGGACTTGCCCAGGGTTCTGAAGAAGGCGACCGCGAGCACGGCGATGGGGATCGAGGCCGATACGGTCAGCCCGATCTTGAGCGCCAGGTATACGCTGGAGGCGGCGAAGACGATGCCGAGGATCGCGCCCAGAATGACGGCCCGGGCGGTGAGCTCCGCGGGAGACTGGGTCCGGGCGGGACGTAGGGCCTGAACTCGGGGGTTTCCGGGGGGGCGGTGGGCCGGATCTGGGTCGCCATGCGATGCCTGTCGGTGGGAGAGGGCTGCGAGAACGGGTTGAAAGTAGGGCTCGTGGGCGGGGACGTCCAGCCAAAGTTTCCTGAAGCGCACTGGGCTGGCGGGCTATTGCGTTTTAGGATACCCGGGGGTAGTATATGCCCGCCTCGGATGCCCAGGGGGAGGTATTGCTGCCACCTGACACCGAACGCATGCGACAACATCGATCAAAAGGAGAGTTCGTTCATGAGAAGGAACGTTCTATACGGCTTGTGCTTAGCTGTTGCAGTGGGGACGATTGGATGCCAGGACGAGTCCACCGAATCTACCGCTCCCGGCACTGTTCCGGGCTCTGAGCTATCCCAGTCAGCCCCCCGCGCCGGACTCGAGAGGGGCGCGCTGAAGCTGCCCGCTTCCGGACGGATAAGCGATCAAGAGATTCCCCAGTCGCTGTACCGAATCCTACACCCGAGAGATTACGAGTGTCCCCCATCGACCCCGGTTGTTGACTGGTGGCTCGGTGAGGTCACGAATGTGATCACCAAGGAACCCGCGGTCTTCGACCTGCTCTATAACCAGCTGCTGGCGGATCTGATCCCGACGTATGAGGCATTGTACTTCCAGACCGATGCCACGCCGCAATACTTCGGCTACAACGGCGAGTATACCCAAGTCATGCAGAAGACCCACACCGACGTGAAGCGCTTCTGGAACATCCGTTCGGATGACATCCAGCTGGTCGCCATGCATGGCAGCATGCTTCTGGACGCCACGCGGGTCGCGAGAACGTACGAACTCGTGTTCGGGCTTCCCAGGGCCACTGCCGAGTCGTACGCGGCGGCCATCAAGGACGCAGTCAGCACGTCCCAAACGTTAAACCAGGGCAATCACGCGCTCTTTACCTTCAACGCGTTCGCATTCTCGACGTTCGGCGGATCTGTCCCCGACAAGATTGTCATGGGCGACGCCATCATGGCCGGTTACCAGGCCCTGGGCTTTGGTGACGTGGCGCCCCAAGGGATCTACGCGCACGAGTTCGGTCACCACATTCAGTACGAGAACGGCTACATTGACGAGCCAGTCCCGGGCACCAGGGGACGGGTGACCGAGGCGGAGAAGACGCGCTACACCGAGCTGATGGCAGATGCTTTCGCTGCTTATTTCCTCACCCACAGCCAGGGTCTGGCGCTCAATCAGAAGCGCGTCCAGCAGTTCCTCCAGGTGTTCTTCCAGATTGGCGATTGCGGGTTCACTAGCGACGGGCATCATGGCACACCCAGCCAGCGGATGGCTGCAGCTCAGTTCGGGTTCAAGGTTGCGGCCGAAGCTCAGAAGCAGGGCCACATCCTGACGTCGCAGGAGTTCCATGCCCGGTTCGTAGCGGTGTATCCGACCCTGGTGGCCCCCGACGCCACCTGAGGCGAACGCGCAGCAGCTGTACACCAAATCAGATTAGAAAAGGCCCGCCCCCCGGCGGGTCTTTTTCTTAGTAGAAGCTATTGCGTTTTTGGGTACCCGGGGGTAGTATTTCCGCTCGTTGAAGGTACCCCCGGGAGGTATACTTTGCAGCTTGATACGTCGGCCGCATGGCATTTTTGCGCACCTCCCTTTCGCGGAGTAGCATCTGTCGTCTTGCGACGGCAACAGTGCGGGGTCTTTCCGGCGGTGGCGAGTAACGTAAGTCGCCTCCGAATAACCACTTTCATCAACCGCCGGAGCGCTTGCTCCGAGGGCGCCGAACTTGCGCAGCGCACCGCTGTCCGCTTCACCCAGTCCCTTAGCCAGGAAGCTCCTCAATGACCCGACGTTTCATCTTCGGCCTCGCGGCGGTGCTCGCCATTGCGGCCTGTAGCGAACAGGACTCTACCGCTCCTAACGAAGTACCCGTTGCAGCAGCAGCTGGTTCCAACTCTCAGTCGTATGTTATTTCGTATTCGGCCGCGGAGGCTGGGGACCTCAGCCAGGCTATCACCCGCGCCGGCGGTAAGGTGAAGAAGCTCTCCAGCCGCGCAGGCCTCGCCACAGCTACCGCCGGCAACGCTGACTTCGCCGAGCAGCTCAGCAAGACACGGGGCGTGAAGCGGGTCGTCAAGGACATGGTAGTCCAGTGGGTGCCCCAGCAGCAGTTCGGGGTGGCACCGGACGCGGGCCCTACCGCCGCGCCCACGGGCTCGACGGAGCGGTGGTTCCCGACGATGTGGAACCTCCAGGCGGTGCACGCGCCTGAGGCATGGGCCGCCGGACAGCAGGGTCGCGGGGCGCGCGTCGCCATTCTCGACGGCGGGATTTGGGATCAGCACGTGGACATCGAGCCGAATCTGGATGCCAGACGGTCCGCCTCGATGGTTGCTGGCGTCCCATTCAATCTCGATATCGGTACCTTCTGGCACGGGACCCACGTGGCGGGAATAGTGGCCGCCGCGGACAACAATGACAATCTCGGCACCATCGGCATCGCTCCCAAGGCTACCATCATCGGAGTCAAGGTGCTCCATAACGGTAGCGGCAGCTTCGGCCAGATCATCGATGGGATCATCTATGCCGCTGATCCAACCAACGAGGGCGGCGCCGGGGCCAACATCATAAACATGAGCCTGGGCGCGACCTTCCCCGAGAGTCAGGACGCCGGCACTCAGGCCCTGATTGAAATGATCGGTGAGGCCACCACCTATGCCTGGTCCCGGGGAGTGCTGGTGGTCGTCTCTTCCGGCAATGGCGATAACCAGGGCCATGGGATCGATTTCGACAACGGCAACTACATCGACGTTCCAGCCATGTCGCCCCATGTGTTCGGGGTGAGCGCTCTCGCTCCCAAGGGCTTCGCCCTCGGCTCCACTGACTACGACCTGCTCGCTTCGTACTCGAACTTTGGCAGCACGATCGTGGACTTCTCCGGCCCCGGTGGCGACACCTGGCTGGCCCAGCCCAACGGTAGGAACGAGCTGTGCACGATGGCAATCAACCCCGCGCCGCCGCTCTCGCCCTCGAGCAGCGTCACCCAGGAGTGCTTCTGGTATGACGCCGTGGTGAGCAGCTGCCGGGGCAGCACCACCCGAAACGTCTGCTGGGCCTCAGGCACCAGCATGGCGGCTCCCGCCGTGTCCGCTGTCGCCGCGCTTATTGTAGGCAAGTACGGCTCGATGAATCCCGACGCCTTAGCGAACCGGCTGGCTGCTTCGGCGGACGATCTTGGTGCGGAGGGGACGGATCCGATCTACGGCAGAGGACGAGTCAACGCGCTGAGAGCGGTGCAATAAGAAGTAGCGCAGAAGCTCAAAGGCCCGCCGAAAGGCGGGCTTTTTTTTAGCGGTGACTGCAAGTAAGTCTCTTGCAGCTGCTGTGACGCGGCGTAACCCGGGTACCAGCCACGTCTTGACGTTGGTTGAAACGGGAGACACTTTCGCTGCCGGGACGTTTCGTCATGGCTTTACCTCGTCCACGCCCCGAATCTCCCTGCGATGGTGGCCCTTCTGACCCATGGTGCCGGTATGCTCTGGTCCCTCTTCGTCATTCTCCTGGTACTCTGGCTCCTCGGAATCGTTTCCGCCAACACCTTCGGCGGATTCATCCACGTACTCCTCTGGACCGCAATTGCGGTCGTACTGCTGCGCGCCCTGCAGGGACGTCGCAACCCGACCTGACCTCGGGTTCGGCCACGGTCACAAAAAAGGCCCAGCGTTGCGCTGGGCCTTTGTACGAGGAAGGTGTTAGTTGCTATTGGGAGTCGGCATCGGCCTCTGTCGAGTCCCGCGCGATGGCCGCTTTCGACCACCATTCCGGCGTTGTGGTCTCGTCGCTGCCAAGCTGCGGCGGCTCGATGGTCGGAGTGTCCGCAGGTATGACCATCCCATTCGCCCCCAGATCCTGGAAGAGCTTCCACTGCGCCCTTCGCGCAGCACCCGGACGGGTGCCGTTGTACATCAGGGAGACGATCAGAGTACCCTCAGGCCGGCCGAGGTACCCCACCAGCGTGCTCGCCTGGGCCAGCGTGCCGGTCTTGGCGCGCACGACCCCTACCCCGGGGAAACCGGTGTTCAGGCGTCGAAGTGTGCCGCTGCCGTTCGCCGGCAACAGCTGGGGGAAGTTCTGGCCCGCCGGAGTCATCGGGAACCGGGCGAGATATGACACGAACGCCGAGGGGCTGACCCGGTCTTCGTAGGAGAGACCGCTGCCGTCCACCAGGTACACGCCGGTGCGCTGGCCGATCACTTCCTGCACGTGGGCGGTGAGATTGGCTGGGCCCTGAGTCGGCCCGCCGGCCCACTGGAGCAGGAGCTCCGCCCCCAGATTGAGGCTGCGCCGGTTAATCTCGCTGGCGAGGGAGTCCAGCGGTGGCGACGCCACTTGGGCCAGCACCTTGAAGGAGCCATCCAGCGGCTCGGTGGCCTTTGCCCTGGGGTTCCATACGATTCCGGCTTTGCGCAGTGCCGTCGCCCATGCGGCGCCCAGCACTGCCTTCGGATTCGCAGCTGTGGTGGTGAGCCGGCGTGGGGCCCCCCGAACGCCGATACTGCCGGCAATGACCCAGCCACCGCCCCGGCCGGGGCGAAGCCTGAGCCGGGAGCGCCTCCCGCTCACGGTTACGGCGGTGACCGACACCAGCGATCTGATGCCGTCCGGCGCGGTCTCGATCAACCGCACCGGCGCACCCACTTTGCGGCCCGGCTGGACGGTGAGCCAGACAATATTCTCGTGCACCGTCAGAGGCCCGACCAGGGGCGCGAACAGACGCCCGGCATGCTTTCGAGACCACACCTCGGGGTACACCGCTGTGGCGGGACCGTTAGCGCTACGAACCTCCAATGGACCGGAAAGCCGTCTCACTCCAGCGCCGGCCAGCTGTACCGCCAGGTCGTGGAGAGTCGGGCCTGAGCCCTCGGCACGCTCCAGCGAGGGATCGCCGTTCAGCTCCAGGGCCCAGTTTCCCAGCCACTCCCCCCTGACGGTGTCAATGACGCCGGCGCCTACCACCCGGGTTGAGCGCCGGGCTGATCCCCCCAGAACGCTGCGCGCGTAACCGGTGGTGAACAGCTTCACCGCTGATGCCGGCATCAAGGAGAAGTCCGGGTTCATGCTCCACAGCATCTGCCCCGACTGATCGGCGATGGCGATGCCCCACTGCCCGGGCGCACTGCTGGCGGCGGAGGCATACCATTCCGTCACCCTTGTGTTGAGCCACTGCTGGCCTCCCTGGGCGACAGCCACGCCCGGGGACCCCAGCGCGAACAACGAGAGCAACAAACAGCGAGAATGGATCAAAGTTGTCACTGGCCCTTTCCAGGCTGAGTGCATGAGTGATCGGGTGGTCAGGTGTTGCGGCTGGAGGCCGAAACTGTGCCGAAGTGACTCACCTGCAGGTCCCAAATCTAACCCTATTCGCGGCGACCCCGTTCCCTCGGCTTCCTGGCTGCTAAGCCAGCAATTCCCGGGCCTTTACCGCGGCCACTCAGATGCCAGCTGCATAGGGGTGACATAAGTCACAGAACCCATCCTGAGCTGGGGATATGATGTCGGGCGCACAGGCGGAGAATTGTTTTGCCCATGTGCTTGAGGCTGGGCAGAAGCGCATGGCACCACAAAGGGTGCGGGACGCGGGACCCAGGTGACTTCACTGTAGGCGATCCGAGGAGGTCGAATGCGAGTAAACTCTACCACACGCTTTGCAGCCCTGGCGGCACTAGTGGGCGCATTGGCGTGTGCAGGCAACACCGCTCGCGAGGCGGATACCGACGAGTCCGCGGCCGCGCGCGACACTACCACAACCGATACTCTGGGCCAGAATCAGCCCGGTTACCGCGGGATGGAGACGGATACCACGATCGCTCCGACCGATTCGCAGCCGAGCGACACGTTCCTGCAGAACCAGGGCACCGGCCAGGATACATCCGGCTACTCCGGCATGGAACAGGACACCACCAGCATGCAGGGACAGACGGACACCACCGGAATGCAGGGACAGACGGACACCACCGGGGCGTTCGGGGCCGACACAACTGGCCAGTCCTCGACTGGAGACACTACCGGTTACAACAATTCGCAGGATCAGTCTGATACGACCACTTCCCGCTGAACTGGTGGGGAGCTGCGGGTCCCAGCTCGGGGGCGCCAACCGGCGCCCCCGAGTTTTTTTGTGCTGGCTTCGGTGTGAGCTTGCTCACGATCAGGTCGGTCACCACTCACTGCACTGCCCAGTCTTGCCCAATACTCTATTTCCTTCAAAATACCCGACCTAGCGCCAGACCGAACGAACCAGTGTGGAGGATATATCGATGCTTGTTCCCGTCTCCAACCGGGCACTGCTGCGTAGCCTCGCGGCCAGCGTACTGGTCCTTGCGGGTGCCACGGCGTGCTCGCGTTCGGACCGCTCCGAGAGCGGCAGCGACAACAGCGCTTCGATGACGCAGGACACGACGACCGCTTCGCCTTCGACCCAGGATTCTTCCGAGAGCTCACAGGCGCCCTCCGACACTGCAGCCGTGGACTCGACCGAGATTCTGGGCAACGTCACTTCGTACGAGACTGCCGACGAAGAGCCGGTCAGCGCCTCTGAATAGGTGACTGCGTCGGAGGACCGTACGACCGAGGTTGGCGCCGCCGCCATGGGTGGGACACTGACCGGGGCCGAAGCGGTCGGATTGATGACCCGGCAGGGCGTACAGTGCAGTGTGGTGGATCCTGAGTCCGACGAGGCGGTACGCTGGGACATGGCCAGCACCCCGGTGACGCTCAACCCCTGCGGCTTGGGGAGCATGAATCTTTCGAAGGTTTGGACGGAAGGGGAGCGGGGCAGCGGGGCAGCGGGGCAGTAACGCCCCGCTTACTTCAACAGTCCCTTCGCGATGGTCTGCAGCTGCATGTTGCTGGTGCCTTCGTAGATGGTCCCGATCTTGGCGTCACGGTAATACTTCTCGGCCGGGTATTCCTTGGAGTAGCCGTAGCCGCCGAACAGCTCCAGGCACGCGGACGTGATCCGGTCCGCCACCTGGGAGCTAAAGAGCTTGGCCATGGCTGCCTGCTGGGCGAAAGGCTGTCCGGCGTCCTTCAGCCGGGCAACGTTGTAGACCATCAGGCGGGCGGCCTCGAGGTCGGTGGCCATCTGCGCCAGTTGGAACTGCACCGCCTGGAACTCGGCAATGGCCTTGCCGAACTGTCGCCGCTCCTTCACGTACGCCGTGGCCGCCGCCAGCGCGCCGGCAGCCACCCCGATCATCTGCGCGCCGATTCCAATCCGGCCCTCGTTCAACGTTTCAATTGAGATCTTGTAACCCTGGCCGACCGGACCGAGCACATTCTCATCCGGAACGAGGCACTCCTCCAGGATGAGCTCGGTCGTGCTCGAGGCCCGAATGCCGAGCTTGTTCTCCTTCTTGCCGATGGAGAATCCGGGGTAGCCCCGCTCGACCAGGAACGCGGTGATGCCCTTGTAGCCCTTTGAGGGGTCCACATTTGCGAAGATGATGAAGAGCCCCGCCTCGGCCCCGTTCGTGATCCAGAACTTCCGGCCGGTGAGCGCCCAGTCGCTTCCTTTTCGCTCAGCGCGGGTGGCCAGGGCAAAGGCATCGCTACCGCTTCCCGGCTCCGAGAGAGCAAAAGCCCCTAGGAGGCCGGTCGTGAGGCGGGGGAAGTAGCGGGCCTTTTGTTCACTGCTGGCCCAGCGGAGGATGGCGTTGTTGACCAGCGTGTTGTGGACGTCCACATAAATGGCGGCGGAGGCGTCTACCCGGGCCAGCTCCTCGATGGCGAGGACGGCCATGAAGATTGTTCCGCCGCTGCCGCCGTACTCCTCCGGAACTTCGATCCCCATCAGCCCAAGATCGAAGAACTTGGGAATCAGGTCCAGCCGAAACTGCGCGGCCTCGTCCATCTCATGAACGAAGGGCCGGACTTCGGTGGCGGCAAATTCCCGGATCGCGTCCCGGAACATTGCCTCTTCCTCGGACAGCACGGTGAGAGCGGGAGTAGCGCTGGCGGTATCGGGCATCTCGTAAGCTACTCTAGTTAGCTTCCTTCCCACCATGTCCAGTCCACAGCCTGCTCCGGCCACATCCGTGCTCCAGCGGTTACGGGAAGACCGGCCCCTCGCGACCGTCGAGCTGCGTCCACCCCGTACCGGACTCTCCTCCAACGACACCATGGAGCTTTGGATCGACATGTATCACTCGATCCAGCGCCTCAGCCGTCACGATACCCTCATCTTCCTCACCGACAATGCCGTGGGGCTTTCGGAGGAGGAAAACCTGGCTCACCTCACCGCCAATCTGGCAGGCGATGTCGATCCTTCACGGATCGTCCCCTTCCTCACATCCAAGCACTCGATCGACTACTGCCTGATGTATGCATCACGCGCCGCTTCGCACGGCTTTGGGGCGCTGACCGTGCTGGGCGGCGACCATACGGTGGGACCTCCGCGCTGTGTGCCACACGCACGCGAGCTGCGCTCTCTCATTCGTCAGCGGGTGCCGAGGCTCGACCTCGGCGGCTGGGCTAACCCTCACCGCCCGGCGGCCGAGCAGGTGGATTACCTGCTGGACGAGCGGTTCGAGGCCGAGTTCTACCTAACCCAGGTAGTCTCGCACCACAGCATCCGTGCCGTGGAGCAGTTTCTCAAGGAGGCGCGCCGGCGGGGTGTCCCTCATCCGGGGGTTTTCGGGGTGTTTCTCTATCGGAGCGCCACTCCCGGCACGCTGGCGCGGCTGGCCGACTTCTTCCCGGTGCCGGGGGCAGAGCTCACGCGAGAGTTCGAAGCCGGCCTGGCGCCTGAGGAGATCTGCGCGAAGACGGTCCGCGCCCTCAGGGACGTCGGCGCTGACAAGGTCTATCTGAGCAACCTGGGGTTCAAGCAGGTCGAGACGCAGTACCGTCGGATCGTGAAATTGTTGTAGCTGTTGCCTTCAGGTTCGTCAGCACCTCGAGCGCGGGCGCGATGCGGCCGGCCGGAGCCGTGACCTGCACCCCCTGCACCACATCCTTGATTGCCTGAACCATCTCCGCCGCTATGGCCACTCCCTCCGCCCGGGCGGCTGCGGTCCCCTGCTCCTGGGCCAATCGCATCCGCTCGAGTACGGCAGGAGGAACGTGGACTCCCGGAACCTCGTTCGCCAGGAACTCGGCGTTCCGGAGTGAGGCCAGGGGCCAGATCCCGGCGATGACCGGAATCGGGGCCCGCACGCGGCTCAGGAAACGCTGAAGCTGTTCGGCGTCGAACACCGGCTGGGTGACAGCGAAATCCGCCCCGGCATCGACCTTCCACGCAAACCGCTCCAGCTCGTGCTCCAGGTCGGCCCCCTGGTTAAGGGCAACACCGACCACGAATCTCGTGGGATCCCCAATGGGGTTGCCGCCCGGATCCAATCCCTGATTGAGCCGCCGGACCAGGTTGGTCAGGCCGATGCTGTCGATGTCGAACACGGCCGTCGAGTCCGGATACGGACCCATGGCAGGCGGGTCGCCGGTAACGATCAGGACGTTGCGCAGCCCGCCGGCAGCGGCGCCAAGCAGATCACTCAGCATGCCCAGCATGTTCCGGTCGCGGCAGGTGTAGTGGAAAACGGTTTCGAGACCCACCTCGCGCTGGACGATCAGGGCCGCGGGGAGTACTCCCATCCGGCTCTGGGCCCGAGCGCTGTCGAGGATATTCACCGCATCCACGCCGGCGGCCTGGAGCATACGGCACTGCTCGATCATCTCGGCTGGATTCCAGCCCCTGGGCGGCAGGATCTCAACCGTGGTCACCAGCTCGCCTGAGCCGAGCTTGTGGCCCAGCGTAGAACGCTGACTGAGAGGCACCACCTCCTGCCCGGCAGGCGCGGTGGGATCCACGGGAGTCCGGCCTATCGAGATGCGACGGGGCTGAAGGCTCGCCACGTAGTCGTGGATTTTCTTGATGTGCTCGGGCGTAGTCCCGCAACAGCCCCCGACAAAGCGCGTCCCGGCCTGGATCATCCGCCGAGCGTAGGAGCCCATGTATTCCGGGCTCGCGAGGTAGATCCGGCGATCGTCGACGGCTCGGGGTAGCCCGGCATTGGGTTGGGCCGATAGCGGACGATCAGTGCGCTCCACCATCCGCTCCAACGCGTCGAGCATCGCTGCCGGTCCCACCGAGCAGTTGAGCCCCACCACATCGGCGCCCAGTTCGGTGAGTCTGGATCCGATCGTCTCCACCGTCGTCCCATAGGCGGTATTCCCGTCGTGCCCGACCGTCATCTGTGCCATCACCGGCAGATCGCTCAGCGCCTTGACGGCGCATAGCGCGGCTTCCACCTCGTGCAGATCGCTGAAGGTCTCCAGGATGAATCCGTCTACCTCACCTTCGAGGAGCCCGCGTACCTGGCGACGGAAGAGGCCGATCGCCTCCTCACGAGCGGTGGGTCCCCAGGGCTCCAGGCGAATGCCCAGCGGGCCGATGGCTCCCACAACGAGCGCCCGGCCATTGGCGGCCCGCCGGGCGATGGTGACCGCGGCGCGGTTGATCGCTTCGGTCTCGTCGTCGAGGCCATGGCTCGACAGTTTGACTGGGTTGGCCCCGAAGGTGTTGGTCTCCAGGATCTCGGCTCCGGCCTGGACGTACGCCTCATGCACCTCCTGCACCAGCCCGGGCTGGGTCAGGTTCAGGCCATCGTACGACACGTTGACGAACATCCCCCGGCTGTAGAGCATCGTGCCCATGGCCCCGTCGAGGACATGGACCCGCTTGTCGGCGATTAGGTCGCCCAGAGTCGCCATGCTACCGCTCGTAGTTCAGGTTGGGAGAGAGCCAGCGCTCGACTGACGCGACATCCATCCCTTTCCGACGGGCATAGTCCTCGACCTGGTCTCGCCCGATCTTGCCCACTCCGAAGTACTGCGACTGGGAGTGAGAGAAGTAGTAGCCGCTGACGGACGCGGCCGGCAGCATGGCAAAGCTTTCGGTCAAGGTGATCCCGGCACTTTCCTCCGCCCGCAGCAGGTCGAAGAGCATCCGCTTCTCGGTGTGATCCGGGCAGGCGGGGTAGCCCGGAGCCGGCCGGATTCCCTGGTAGCGCTCCTTGATGAGACCCTCGTTGTCCAGCGCTTCGTCCGGAGCGTAGCCCCAGAACTCCCGACGAACCCGCTGATGCAGCAGCTCGGCGAATGCCTCCGCGAGCCGGTCTGCCAGGGCCTTGGTGAGAATCGCGTTGTAATCGTCATGAGCGGCCTCGAAGCCGGCTACCAACTTCTCGATGCCCACACCCGCGGTCACCGCGAAGGCTCCGACATAGTCAGCAACGCCCGTCTCCCGGGGGGCCACGAAATCGGCCAGTGCCAGGTTGGGTCGGCCCGGGGGCTTGATCATCTGCTGCCGGATGGTGTGAATCGTGGCCTTTCGGTCGCTCCGATCGGGATCGCCGTAGACCTCTATGTCATCGCCGACGCTGTTGGCCGGGAAGAATCCGAACACGCCGCAAGCGGTAAGCAGCCGGTCGCGCACGATGCGACCGAGCAGCAGTTGCGCGTCCTTGAACAGGCTGGTCGCAGCGGGTCCGACTGCCGGGTCCTTGAGAATGGCGGGGTAGTGTCCGGCCAGCTCCCACGTCTGGAAGAACGGGGTCCAGTCGATCAGCGGGACCAGCTCGTCCAACGGATAGTCGTCCAGGGTCCTGACGCCGACAAAGCAGGGCTTGGGCGGCTTCTGCTCCTGCCAATCGATGATAAGCCGGTTCTTGCGGGCGTCGCCGATCGACTGGTGGCGCTCTTCCGCCTTCCGGCTGCCGCGCTGGGTGCGAACGTCCTGGTATTCCGCGTGAATGCCGGCGACGTAGTCGGGCCGGAGAGCATCGTTGCGCAGGTTGCCCGCCACTCCGACCGCCCGGGACGCGTCGATCACGTGCACGGTCGGGCCCTTGTAGTTGGGCTCGATCTTCACTGCCGTGTGCACCCGGGAGGTCGTGGCCCCGCCGATCAGGAGCGGAATGGTGAACCCTTCCCGCTGCATCTCGCCCGCCACGAAGCTCATCTCCTCGAGAGATGGCGTGATCAGCCCGCTGAGGCCGATGATGTCCACCGCCTCCCTGCGCGCGGTTTCCAGGATCCTGGCGCAGGGGACCATGACGCCGAGATCGATGACCTCGTAGTTGTTACACTGGAGCACGACACCGACGATGTTCTTGCCGATGTCATGCACGTCGCCTTTGACCGTAGCCAGAAGCACCCGACCATTCGACTTCGCTTCACTCTCGTCACCGCGGGCGAGCTTCTCGGCCTCGATGTAGGGGATCAGGTGGGCGACGGCGCGCTTCATCACCCGCGCGCTCTTCACCACCTGGGGCAGAAACATCTTTCCAGATCCGAACAGGTCGCCCACGATGTTCATGCCGTCCATCAGCGGACCCTCGATCACGTGGATCGGCCGCTCCGCCTGGTGCCGCGCCTCTTCCGTATCTTCGACGATGTAGTCGGCGATTCCCTCTACCAGCGCATGCGCCAGCCGCTCCGCCACCGGCGCATTGCGCCAGGCGAGATCGGTGGCCTGAGCGGCCGCACGCCCCCGAACCGAATCGGCGACTTCCAGGAGCCGGTCGGTGGCATCAGGCCGGCGATTCAGCACCACATCCTCGACCCGCTCCAGCAGGTCCGGCGGAATATCCGAATAGATGAGGAGCTGGCCCGCATTCACGATGCCCATGTCCATGCCCGCCTCGATGGCATGGTAGAGAAACACTGAGTGGATCGCTTCGCGCACCGGATCGTTACCCCGGAAGGCAAAGGAGACGTTGCTGACCCCGCCGCTGATGAGCGCGTGCGGCAGGCTCTCCTTGATCCGCCTGGTGGCCTCGATGTAGTCCACGGCGTAGTTGTTGTGCTCCTCGATCCCGGTCGCGATGGCAAAGATGTTGGGGTCGAAGATGATGTCCTCGGGCGGAAAGCCCACCTGTTCGGTGAGGATGCGATAGGCGCGCCGGCAGATCTCGACCTTCCGCTCCGCGGTATCAGCCTGCCCCTGCTCGTCGAACGCCATCACGATCACGGCAGCCCCGTAGCGACGGACCAGCGTGGCCTGCCGGATGAAGGCATCCTCTCCTTCCTTGAGGCTGATCGAGTTCACGATGCCCTTACCCTGCACGCACTTGAGTCCCGCCTCGATGACGGACCACTTGGACGAGTCGATGACCACCGGGACCCGGCTGATGTCCGGCTCCGCCGCGATCAGCTGGAGGAAGGTCGTCATCGCCTCCTGGGAGTCGAGCATCCCCTCGTCCATGTTGACGTCCAGCATCTGGGCGCCGCTCTCCACCTGCTGCCGGGCTATCTCCAGCCCCGCGTTATAGTCCCCCGCCAGGATGAGCTTGGCGAACTTCCGCGAGCCGGTCACGTTGGTCCGCTCACCTACGTTCACGAAGATGCTCTCGGGGCCGATGCTAAGTGGCTCGAGCCCGCTTAACCGAAGGCGGGGCGGCGGGGCGGCGGGGCGGCGTGGAGGGAGGCCGGCTACTGCTTCCGCGATCGCCTTGATGTGAGCGGGTGTGGTTCCGCAGCAGCCGCCCACCAGGTTTACCAGCCCGCTTTCAGCGAATTCGCGAAGAACCCCCGCCATGTACTCGGGACTCTCGTCGTACTGCCCGAATTCGTTGGGAAGTCCGGCGTTGGGATGGGTGCTGACGAACGCGGGGGACACCCGGGAAAGCTCCTGCACATACTGACGGAGCGCCTTGGCGCCGAGGGCGCAGTTGAGCCCCACCGTAAGCGGCCGGGCGTGGGCCACCGAGTTCCAGAAGGCTTCGGTCGTCTGACCGGACAGGGTGCGGCCGCTCGCGTCGGTAATCGTGCCCGAGATCATGACCGGAACCCGCAGTCCGCTGGCGGCGAAGTGCGCGTCGATGGCGAACAGCGCGGCCTTGGCATTGAGGGTGTCGAAGATGGTCTCGACCAGCAGCAGGTCGGCTCCCCCGTCCAGCAGCCCCCGAATCGCGTCACCGTATGCCGCGACGAGCTCGTCGAAGCGCACGTTCCGAAAACCGGGGTCGTTCACGTCGGGCGAAAGCGAAGCGGTCCGATTGGTCGGGCCCAGTACGCCGGCCACGTAGCGGGGGATCTCGGGGGCACGCCGCTCGAACTCGTCGGCCACCTCTCGCGCGATACCGAGCCGAAGCGCGGTTCAGCTCGTAGGCCAGCTCCTCCATGCCGTAGTCGGCCATGGAGATGGCGGTCGAGTTGAACGAGTTCGTCTCCAGGATGTCCGCGCCAGCTTCCAGATACGCGGTGTGAATGGCCCGAATGATGGCCGGCTGGGTGAGGGAGAGGAGGTCGTTGTTCCCCCTGAGATCGCGGCCCCAGCCGGCAAAGCGCTCGCCCCTGTAGTCCTGCTCTCCCAGGCCATAGCTCTGGATCATGGTCCCCATGGCCCCATCCAGCACCAGAATCCGGCGGGCGAGCAGCGGCTCGAGCTCGGCGAGCCGGGATTCTCGGGTGCGGGTCAGGCTGGCAGCACGGGGGACAACGGTGGTCACTGGACCTCTCAAAAATCAAAAAACCCTGAGGCCAAAACGCCTCACGGGTAGCGTTTTAGCGAGTTATTTAACGTGGCCGCAATCAGCGCAAATCGCCACGGGATCAGTTGTTAGACAACCTAAGGATAACCGTCTGCGGGTCGAGAGTCTAGGGTCAAATCAGCCCCATCACAAAGCCGCGTACCACGTACAGCACCAGCCATGCGACCATGGGACTGAAATCAATGATGCCGAACGGTGGCAAGATCCGCCGGATCGGGTCGATCAGCCAGTCGGTCAGCAGGTAGAAGGGTCGCATCCACTTGCGGTAGGGACCCATTCCGAACCAGGAGCCAATGACCCGAATGAGGATAGCCGTCATCAGAAGCGTGAACCCGAGACCGACCAGAGACTCGATCCACATTCGCGGACCACTCTGAGCCATCCAGTGCAGGCGCACGACGGCGTCGATAGCCCAGGAGGTCAGGCTCATCAGGACAAGACCTGCCGCAACCACCAACCCGAGTAGCCAGAGCGGTGCGTTCTGGGGGTTTCCACCAGCTCGCAAAATCCGTTGCTCCAGCGGCTGAAGCACCGGGTCGCTCACCTTCCGAACGAACCGGGGCCAGGGGCCGAACGGCGTGATGCGGCCGCTTCGCACTGCCCAATGGGTCAGGGCGACGATCGAGGCGTATGCCAGCGCGGCTATGACGAGAACGCGTACCGCGAGGTGAAGAACGGCTAGGACGGCCATGAGAGGGGTGGAGTCACTCGGGTGTCGGGAGCTCGCCCACCTCCATCGGACGTTGGGCACCGGAGCTGGAGGTGCACATCAGGGTGAAGCGCCCGCCGTTCGTGGTTGCTTCCCCCAGGATCCCGGCGTCACCCCGGCAGGAAACGATCTGCCGTTTCTCGGGGCGCCGGTACGCCACGGTAATGACCGGCTCGCGCTGGAGGTTCACCATTCGGCGTACCGTGGTGGGAGTGAGGCTCTCGACGCCCATCTGGGTCAGGTTGGCGGCAGGGCGGCCCCGGTGGACCGACCGATACGCGACGGCCCGGTCGATCAGATCGTAGACCTCTGCCCCGAGCGTATGGGCGTCCTGCTGATCGGGTGGGAGGTTGATGCGGGCATCGGCGGCACGCGGCCTGTCGTCCGCCCGGTTCCCGCAGTCCGCGGCCGCACACGCCAGCCAGAGCGCAGGCAGCCAGATTCGCCGGACCCTCATTCCATGGCGAATTCGCGGTTGAACACGACCTCGAAGCTGAACGTCTTGCCCTTGCTCTTCGTCTCCATGTGATCGGCGATGCGCTTGAGGCGGGCCGGAATGCCGAGGATTTTTTCCTGTGCCTTCCGTCCCAGCTCACCGAGCCCTTCGAGGCTCTCGATCTTCCAATAGCGAATCTGTTCCTGAACGATGCGGAGGTAGTCTCGCGGACCATAGATCCCCGAGCGCCGGATGACGTCCGCCAGCTCCTTGAAGCCTGGCATGGTGACCCCGGGCATATCGATGGCCGGGAGGATGAACGACGCCGAATGAAGCGCCTGGTCCGGATCGCGCTTGAGGATTTCCTCGAACACCGTGCGGTAGAAGGTGTAGTGGCGCGCCTCTTCCTTGGCGACCTGGCTCAGGATCACGCCCAGACGCGGCTCGTACTCGGCCACGATCTTTCCCGTCTCGCTATGGGAAAACTGGGTGGCCCGCTCCTGCACAGTGGTATACGCAAACACCCGGTACGGATCCCGGTCCCACGCCGGATGGAAGCCGGCGCGAAGGTATTCGAACTGCATCTCCTCCAGCCTGCGCTGCTTCAGTAGCCGCGTGTCACGGGCGTAATCGTGGAGGACCTGCCCGTGCCGATCCTCTTCCGCCGTCCAGAGATTGTTCCAGCTTCTCCAGAAGCTTTCGTCGCCGAGGTATACGGCCAGGAGCCGATGGAAGTGGGGCAGACCTTCTTCGGTGAGGAGGTTCAGGGCCAGGGCTGCCCGGGCATGGTCGGGAATCCCCGCGGCCTGTTCGCGCAGCTTGGCCAGATGGGTATCGGGGCACTCGTCGGGCGCAGGGCCCAGAAGATCCTCCGGGAACCAGAGCTCGCGTTTGCGCTCATGCACCTCCATCAACTCCTGAACCTTACTCTCCAGGTCCTGGAGCACCTCTATTTTCGAGTAGAGTTCGCGGGTAGGTTCGGTGGCGATGCCCATGAGTACCCTAGGAGACGACTGGAAAACTACCAATGTGGGACGGGACAGCCTCCAAAGATAGTGACGGCGGTCCGGTCAGTGCTACTCGGGGAGGCTAAGGTTATGCGCCGACGGCGCCCAGCTGCTTCTCCATCAGGAGCCAGGTTCGCCGCCCCAAATAGTTATCCCGCACAAAGATGCGGCGCCAGCCCAGGGCGGCAAGGAGGCCCTCGGAACGCGGATCATCGGTCCAGAACTCGGCAAGGTGGGCGCCGGACTCGGTGGCCCGGTCTTCGAAGGCGGAAAGGAGCCGGTGGGCGTGCCCCCGGTGGCGCTCCTGGGGCAGGACCACGACGTCAACCAGGTGAGCCACGCCTCCGCGAAGCCAAAAGCGGAGACCACCGATCCAGTCTCCTATCTCATTGCTCAGGATCAGGTACCGCTCGTCGGGAGCGTGGGACCAGCCGCCCGGATCCTCTTCCTGCTCCAGGATCTCCGAGAACCAGGCTGCGAAATCCTCGTCCTGTTCCATGTCGCGAATCGTCAGCTCACTCATCTGCCACCGCCTTCCCGATGGGAGACTCCCATCCTTTCGCCAGCAACACTAATGCCACGCCGGAGGTTCTTGTCTGTGAACGTCGTCACCGCTCCGGCCGGCCGCCGCCCCGCAGGGGGATGCCCGACCAAGTGGAATTTGCCTTGGCCTTCTGCGAGGCTAATCTTGAAGTCAGGACGCGACTGCGTCCGGTCCACACGTGAGGCAGGCTCATGACAACGACCACCGCTGAAACCTCCCGCCCCGTCATTGTGCAGTGTCCCTTCTGCGGCGCAGCTAACCGCGTTGACCTGGCGCGTCTCGCGTCCGGTCCCAAGTGCGCCAAGTGCGGAAAACCGCTCCGCCTCGATAGACCACAGAAAGTGACGGATAAGGACTTCGAACGAACCATAACCGGGTCGAGTGTCCCCGTGCTGGTCGACTTCTACGCCGACTGGTGCGGGCCCTGTAAAGCGATGGCACCCACGCTCGACGAACTGGCCCAGAAGAAGGCCGGTGAGGCACTGGTCACGAAGCTGGATACCGAGGCCAATCCGGCCACGGCCGCCCGCTTCGGTATTCGCGGCATTCCTACCCTGATCGCCTTCGAGGGAGGGAAAGAGAAGCGCAGACACGTCGGGTTGGCCGACATGAAGGTGCTGGAGACGCTGCTCGCGCCGTGACGGCGCTCGGGCCCGCCGCTAGCGAAGGCCGGTGGCGACCCCAACCGTAATGGCGACCACTGCCAACGCCATCAACCCAGCCAGGAGCGGTACCGCGAACCGGATCCAGTCCTCGTAGCGGACCCCGGCGGCGGCCAGCATCGCCATCAGCGCTCCGTTGGTGGGGGTAAGAGCGTCGCACAGTCCCGCGCCATACTGATATGCGAGCACCGTGACCTGACGCGATAGGCCGATCAGGTCTGAAAGCGGAACCAGCAGCGGAAGGGTGAGTACAGCCTGACTGCTGGTGCTTGGGACCGGCACGTGGATGGTGGCTTGGAGCACCATCATGCCCAGTGCGGAGAAGGCGGGTGGCAGGTCTGCGATCGGCGTGAACAAGCCATGCACGATGGTGTCCACGATCTGGCCTTCATTCAGCACCACGTATATGGCGCGGGCAAAACCGATCAGGAGCGCCGCCAGCGTCATGGATTTGAAGCCTTCCACGAAGGCGTCGGTGGTCCCTGCGATCCCCAGCCGGCCCAGCAGCCCGGCCAGCACTCCGATCACGAAGAACAGCGCCGCAAGCTCGTTGAATTCCCAGCCAAGCCGCTGAGCCCCGTAGAAGTAGATCCCGAACGCGGCGAGTATGGCAACCAGGACCGTGATATCTCGCCACTGCAGCGGAACCTGTTCCTCGGAAGGCGCGGCTTCCGGCCTGACCTGCGTGCGTCTGGCATGGTACATCGTGCCGACGATCCAGATCGCGAGCGCGGGAATGAGAAAGGCGACCCGGAAGCCCAGTCCCGACCCGGTTGGCAGCTCGGCCACTTTCTGGGCGATGACGACCTGAAACGGGTTTACCGGGCTGAAGGCGGCCCCTACGGCGGCCGGTCCCAGGCTCATGGCTACTGCAGTCACCGGCGAGTAGCCCAGCTGGCGGACGAGCAGAAGAAGCACCGGTACGAAGGCGATCAGCTCCTCCTGCATCTGCATCATGATCCCTCCCAGCGCGAACGCGACGCTCGCCACCGGAATGACCAGGAGTCCTCGTCCCTTGAGCCTACGAACCAGGCCGTTGACCAGCCGCAGGAACGTTCCCGTACGCTCCACCACGGTGAAACCGCCTCCGATCAGGAACACCAGGGCGATCACCGAGGCGGCGTCAACGATTCCTTTCGGGATGGCGGTCACGGCTTCCAAGGGGCCGACCGGTTGCGGCGCCACCGTGGCGTAGGTACCGGCAACCACGACATTCCGGCCGGTGGCGGGGTCCTCCCGGCGCTGGTACTGCCCCGCCGGCAGCACCCAGGTCAGCAGGGCTGCGACCAGCACGCAGCCCACCATCAGCGCCAGAGGGTGGGGAAAGCCGCGCTTCACAGGCGGCGGCATTGGCGGGTTACGGGAGGGACCCGGCTGCATGCAATTCGCTCGTCCATGCTCTGCGTCAAGGGGCCGCAGGCGGCCACCTGAGCTTCCCGCCGGGCGTCCTCCTCCGAGGCAGCCGAGGCGCTGCCGTTGCCTTCAGCGCCGGCGAAGACCACGGTCACGGAGCATTCCACACTCTGCGAGCTCAGCGTGGACCAGAGCAGAAAGCCCGGCGAATGCCAGTACGGCTAGCAGCGTCAGAAGCTTTCCAGGGCGGGTCAAATCCTGCCTCCTCCCCGAGTCAGTCTGTGGATTGCCGGGCCCCCGGCCACGCCCGAGGAACCGGCCGGCAGGTCAGGCTGTTTCGGATCTGTACCCGCCACCGGAAAGGACTGCTGTGAGGGAAACGCAATGAGATGTGAGGATGTCCTGCTTCGCCTCTGGGAATATCTCGACCAGGAGCTTGCCCCGACAGAGGCAGGGGCGGTCGATCTCCACCTTAGCGGCTGCCCGCATTGTCGCCCGGCGTACCGGTGCGATCGGGCCTTCCTCGAGCTCCTGGCGCGGCAGCGGGCTCGATCGGTGGCTCCCGCCCGGCTGTTGCTGCGTCTACGGTTTCTTCTATCCACTTCAGATAACTAGCGTCCCCGTCCACAATGGGCACCGCGATGACCTCCGGCGTGTCGTAGGGGTGTAGTTCCCGGATCCGCCTCTGCAACGCCATCAGCCCGGCGCGGGTGGTCTTGAAGTGGCAGTACCACTCACGGGCTCGCTCGACTTCCCCCTTCCAACAATAGGTACTGGAGACCGGCCCCAGCACCTGGGCACAAGCCGCCAGTCGCTCCTCAACCACGCACGTGGCAAGACGTTGTGCGGCCGGTTCATCGGGCAAGGTGGTGCTGACCTGCACGCAGTTCCCCACCGCGCGCTCTCCCGCTGCGGGGTTATATTCGCCGAACAATCACCGTCTACCAGCCGGAGTGGACTCCGCCGGTACTCCGGGTGTCTCGGCGCCGCGTTTGCCGTCGTCAATGGGCGTGACCATCGTCAGCCAGCCGCTTTTGAAGTGAATCGTTTGACGAAAGCCTGAGGGATCGGCTTTTGCATCCTGCACGTCCGGCAGCGACCGCGCGTAGCTCGTTGCCGCTTCCGCCTGCCGGATCAAGTCGTCCTCGGACGAGCCGTTGCCGATATACGCATACTCTCGCGCGATAGCGATTTCCTGGGCTTGCTCCCGACCGTATCGGGCGAACTGTTCAGGCGGGATGAGTCCGGACTGAGAAGTCAGTCGGGAGCTCAGATCATAGTTGCGACAAGACACGAGACTCAGCGCCAACGCCACACATGCAAAGGACGGCTTCATCACGTTTCCCCGAGGTAGAGTCCATGCTGGGGTAGGAATTCCCACGTCCCAAAGTAAACGTCCCAGAGCGCGAGTAGGAGTGTGGCCGCTGCGAATGATGATGCTCCAGGAGCCGAGAGTCCTTCGCTGGTGGCACGGTGCCGCACTAACCCGACAAACCGGAGACTCGGGCCCGCGCAAAGGCAGGCTGCTGGCGCAAGTGCAGGCAAAATTCTAAGAAGTCGAAAGGTGACGTGGTCATGAGAGGTCTGATTGCTGGAGTGTTCCTCTGTGTTGCCGTCCGATCCACACCGGCAGCCGCCCAGGAAGGCCCGCTGGTGGTCTTCAACGCCGGTAGCCTGGCCAAACCCTTTAATGAGCTGCTGCGGGCGTTCAAGGTGAAGCACCCCGGTGTCGTTCCGGCTCAGGAGAACTCCGGGAGCCTCGAGGCGGCACGCAAGCTGACCGAGCTGGGCAAAATTCCCGACGTTATCGGCGTGGCGGATTACGGGGTCATCCCGAAGTTGCTGATTCCGCAGCACGCCACCTGGTTCGCGGCATTTGCCCGGAATTCGATGGTGCTCATCTACACCGACCAGTCGACTGCGGCGGGCGAGATCAACGGCCAAAACTGGTGGCAGATCCTGCTTCGGCCCGGAGTTCGGGCTGGCCGGGCAGATCCCGCCCTGGATCCAAACGGATATCGCACCTTGATGGCGTTCCAGCTCGCTGAAGAATTTTACGGGCAGCCGGGGCTCGCGCGCCGGCTGGAGCAGGCACTGTCACCAAAGTACATGCGTCCCAAGGAAGCGGATCTTACCGCCCTGGTACAGGCCGGGGAGCTGGATTATTCCTGGTCCTACTTCTCCATCGCCAAGGCGGCAGGCCTGCGGTACGTCGATCTGCCGGCGGAGATCAACCTGAGCGATCCCAAGCTCGCCAGCTGGTACTCGCAGGCCCGGATTCGGCTTCCCGGCGCACGCCGCGCAGCAAGCGACTCGGTGGAATTCGTGGGTGAGCCGATCGTGTATGCGCTGACGATCCCGACCGCGGCTTCGCACCCGCGGACCGCGCAGGCGTTTGTCCAGTTCGTTTTCTCTCCCGACGGTCAGGCCATCCTCAAGAACAACGGCTTCATGCTGCTGGAGAAGCCGATCCTGGGCGGGCCCGGAGAAACCGCCGGCAGGGCTGTTCTGATTATCTTTGCCGGACCCTTCCATCTCCGGTGAAGTGATGAGCGGCGCCTGGAACATCCCAATCCCCCACAACGAGCCGGTGCTGAGCTATGCGCCGGGAAGTTCCGAACGAGCTGCCCTCAAGGCTGCGCTGGTGGCGGTCGGGGGCCAGCAGGCCGACATCCCCGTAGTGGTAGGCGGGCGGGAGGTGCGAAGCGGGGTAACTCACGACGTGGTGGCGCCGCACTGTCACCAGCGGGTGCTGGCCAAGGTGCACCAGGCCGACCGTAAGACCATTGACGCTGCCATGACGGCGGCGGTGGACGCTCAGCGCGACTGGGGTAACTGGCGCTTCGAGGATCGCGCGGCCGTTTTCCTCAAGGCTGCCGAGCTGCTGGCAACGCGGCACCGGCAGCTCCTCAACGCTGCAACCATGCTGGGCCAGAGCAAGACGGCCTATCAGGCCGAGATCGATAGCGCCTGCGAGCTGATCGACTTCCTCCGGTTCAATGTGCACTTTGCCGAGCGGATCTATCGGGAGCAGCCGGATTCCTCACCTGGTGTCTGGAACCGGATGGACCACCGGCCGCTCGAAGGCTTCATCTACGCGATCACGCCGTTCAACTTCACCGCGATAGGCGGCAACCTTCCGACCGCCCCGGCCCTGATGGGGAACGCGGTGATCTGGAAGCCCTCCGCGACCGCCTCGCTGAGCAACTGGCACTTCTTCCAGCTGCTGGAGGAGGCCGGATTGCCGCCGGGTGTCATCAATTTTCTGCCCGGCAACTCCGTCGAGGTGAGTGACGCGCTGATCGCCGACCGCCGGCTGTCGGGCATTCACTTCACCGGGTCCACCCCCGTCTTCCAGGGCCTCTGGAGGTCGGTGGCGGCCAATCTGGATCGGTACGCAGGGTATCCCCGGATCGTGGGCGAGACCGGTGGCAAGGACTTCATCCTGGCCCATCCCAGCGCCGACGTGGATGCCCTTGCCGTGGGCATGGTGCGCGGCGCCTACGAGTATCAGGGGCAGAAGTGCAGTGCCGCATCCCGCGCCTACATCCCGGATACGCTGTGGCCGGCTGTTCGTGATCGTGTGGTCGCGATGATCGAGGACATCCGGATGGGTGACGTAGCGGATTTCCGTAACTTCATGGGGGCCGTAATCGACCGGCGGGCATTTACCCGGCTGAGGGACCATCTGGAGGCAGCCAAGCGGGACCCCGGCGTGAAGGTCCTTGCGGGGGGCGGCGCCGACGACTCCGTCGGCTACTTCGTGGAGCCGACGCTGCTCCAGGTGGAAGATCCCGCGTACCGGCTGATGTGCGAGGAAATCTTCGGTCCGGTGCTCACCACCCATGTGTATCCGGCCGCCCGGTGGCGCGAGACCCTGAGCCTGGTGGACCGGACCAGCCCTTACGCCCTGACCGGGGCGGTATTCGCGCGAGACCGCCAGGCGCTTGCCGAGGCGGACCGGGCACTGCGTCACTCTGCCGGCAACTACTACATCAACGACAAGCCCACCGGCGCCGTGGTAGGGCAGCAGCCGTTCGGCGGCGCGCGCGCCAGCGGCACCAACGACAAGGCGGGTTCGATCCTGAACCTGCTGCGGTGGGTGTCCCCCCGCAGCATCAAGGAGACCTTGAGCCCGCCGACGGACTACCGCTACCCGTTCATGATGGAGGAGTAGGGCAACCTTGGCCATCCTGCTCCTCGGCCTCGTGTTCGCCATTCAGCAAACGCCCGCGATCACGTACTCCGCCGCGCAGCTCGACTGCGCCAGGTTCCTGGAAACGGGCGAGTCGAAGATCCTGACCGAAGCAGGCGGACGAACCCGGCGCCAGACCTCGAGTCGCCGTGGCACGTGGCAGTTCCGCGCGACGACTTCGGGCCAGGAGCTGGCCCTCGAGGGATGGCTCGATTCCCTGTCCATCACGCGCCGGTCGGAAGAGACCGCGATCACACCCGACACCGATGGTTTGCTCGGTGGTCGCTATCGCGGAACGCTGAGCCGCACCGGCCACTACACCGCCCAGGTACATCCGTTCGTGCCGGATGAGGTGGCAGAGGTGGCCGGAATGGCCGATGCTGCTGAACGATATCTTTCCTCTCCTGGCTGGCCGCTCCCTCGCAGAAGGCGAGACGTGGACCGACGGCGCGGGTCTGACCATACGGCGCCAGGTCGACAGCCTGGCAGTCGGGGACGCGACTGCACCGATTCGAGCTCAGAAAGCAGGAGAAGATCCAGGCGGCAGCCTCGGCCGCGGACACGGTGCCGCTCGAGGTTCAGCAGCGAAGTGAAGAGACCGGCCGGTTCGTGTGGCATCCTCAGACCGGTCTGCTCCGCCGCGAGCGTACGATAGTCGTAGAAACCACCGTGCCGCCGAGCCGGACGGTGCGTCAGGCGGTGCGTTCGAAGGTCGAGCAGCAGGTCACCCTGGCGCGGCTTCTCCCTGCGTCGGGTTGCCGGCCTTCCGGCGGCCGATGAAGGGTCACACGCGCTGCGGCTCGCCGGCGAAGTACCGATAGCCGTACTCGTCCATCTCCTTGGACGGCTCGCATAAGCGCCTGATCTACGATGCGGCGAAGAGGGGTCAGCGTACAGACAGGGTCAGGGTTGGCGGCGTCACCCGTGAGAGCGAAGGCCTGGCAACGGCAGCCGCCGAAGTCGACCGCCTTTCGGGGGCAGCTGCGGCAGGGCTCCTTCATCCAGCTGTCGCCCCGGAAGGCACGGAATGCATGCGGACTCGCGCCAGATCCAGTCGAGGGAGCGGGTTTGGACGTTGTCAAACTGGAGCGTGGTGATTCCGGTGGCGCCGTGGCACGGCAGGACATTCCCGTTCGGAGTGACCACGAGGTAGAGCTTCCCCCAGCCGCCGTAGCACGCCTTCGGAAACGCCTCGTAGTAATCCGGCAGCACATACGTGATCTGCATCCGTCCCGCGGTACTGCTGGACCGCGCGCTCGGCGATTTCGCGGGAGCGCTCGACCTGCTCCCTGGTCGGCATCAGCGCAGCACGGTTCTGCAGTCCCCAGCCGTAGTACTGGGTGTTCGCCAGCTCGACACGATCGGCGCCCAGGTCCGCCGCCAGGTCGATGATGCTGCCGATACGATCCAGATTGGCGCGGTGGAGCACCACGTTGACCGTGAAGGCAAAGCCCAGTTCGCGCACGATGGCAGCGGCAGCCTCTTTGTGCTTGACCGACCTTACCCCCGCAATGCGCTCCGCCACCGTCGGGGTCGGAATCCTGGATGGAGATCTGAATGTGCTCCAGCCCCCCGCGCTTGAGCCGCTCGGCGCGGGCGCGGGTGAGGCCCAACCCGGAGGTAACCAGCGTCGAGTAGAGCCCTTCGGCCCGCGCGTGGGCTGCCAGCTCCTCCAGGTCCTTCCGCAGCAGCGGCTCGCCGCCCGAGAGGCCCAGCTGCAGCACTCCCAGCTCGCGCGCCTGGGTGAAAACGCGTTTCCAGTCTTCGGTCGGCGAGCTCGCTCTCGGCCCTGATCAGCTCCAGGGGGTTGGAGCAGTAGGGGCAGTGCAGCGGGCAACGGTGAGTCAGCTCCGCCAGAAGCGTGGTAGGGATGTCACCGGGCACGAATCAGCTCTCTCTCTGCCATCAGCTTCAGGTATTCGGTCACGTCGTCACTGACATCGGCCTGGTAGCGCTCGGTCAGAATGTCGGACGATTTGCGCGACGCTGTTGCTGCCATCGCACAGCTCCAGGATGGCAGCGCCGGTGTCGTTCAGCAGGACGGCGCCCTCCGGGTACAGCAGCACGGGACGCTGCCGGACCGGATCGAAGTGCAGCCGGGTCATGCGCCAGAGCTTCGGAATGGAATCCGGAGTCAGCAGGCGGGAGTCAACGGCCTCGCTCACGCGTCACCGTATGCATGATGGATCGTATCGATCATCACCCAGAGCATCTCCAGCTTGAACCCCAGGGCTTCGAAGGCCCGCCGCTGGGTCTCGACGGTGGTACAGTGCCGCTGAACCAGCTGAAGCCCCTGCTGACTGTCGCGCGGAGCCTGGACCAGACGACTCTGGAAGTAGTCCAACGCTCCGGGCTTGATCCATGGATAGTGCGCCGGAAAGGCGGCGATGCGCTTCCGCATGAGGTCAGGCGCAAACAGCTCGGTCAGCGACGACGCTACGGCCTCGATCCACGGCCGGGTCTTGCAGAACGTGACATAGGACTCTGCCGCGAGCCGAACGCCAGGCAACACGTGACGCTCGTCCTCCATCTCGTCTCGCGGAACACCGAGCGCCTCACCCAGCCGGATCCACATTTCGATTCCACCGGTGCCCGGCCCGGTACCGTCGTGATCGACAATGCGCTGCATCCACTGCCGCCGCACTACCGGATCGGGGCAGTTCGAGATGATGGCGGCATCCTTCCGGGGTATGGCGCGCTGATAGGCCAGCCGGTTGGCTACCCAGCCCTGAAGCTGGCTGGGCGTGAGCCTGCCTTCGTGCATCAGCTGGTGAAAGGGATGCCGGGCGTAGTATGACGTGCTGAACGAGCGCAGGCTCTCCGCCAGTGCCTCGGAACCGAGCGGCCGGTCAAGCCGCGGAATCGGTGGCGGCGGCGGCGCCGAGAGCGCCGAGGCGGCGAGTCCGATGGTCATAGTCTCAGACGGTGAAGGTCATGCCGTCGGCTCCGACGGTAAGCCCTGCACGCTCGACCATCGCCCGCTCAGGCGAGTCCTCGAGCAGAATGGGATTGGTGTTGTTGATGTGGGTATAGACCTTCTTCGGGCGGGTCAGACGCGGACAACCGGGAAAGGGTCCCGCTCGGGCCGGAGATCGGCTGGTGATCCATTTCCCGGGCCCGCCGGTCACCGATACCGAGTGAGATCAGCTCGTCGTCGGTCCAGAAGGTTCCGTCGAAGAGAACCAGGTCGGTCTGGGCCATGCGCTCGAGCAGGGCGTCGTCGAGCTCGCCACAGCCGGGGACGTAGGCGCAGGATCCGCCGCTTTCGCGGTCGACCAGTATCAGCCCTACGGTATGGCCGGGGGCACCTTCTCGCACGAACCGGGGTGGCGCCGGCCGGCACCTCGAACGGCTCGATGGCAATGCCGCTCGACTCCCCGTTGCGATATCCGAGCGGAGTGGAGCGGCCGATTTCCATCTCGGTGACGTCCACCCGAGCGAAAGCCTGCGTCACTGGAAGGATCCGCGAATCCTGCTCGAGAATCCGCCGAACCGCGGCCGTCGCCAGCAGCTGGAGGTGTCGGGCCTCGCGGAGCAGCACGATGCCGAGCGTGTGGTCCAGCTCCGCGTCGGTGGTCACGATTCCTTCCACTGGCACGTGTCGCACTCCGGCTGGAATCGGGCCGGGAAGACAGTCGAGCTGGTCGTGAACGTCCGGCGAGGCGTTGAGCAGAAACCAGCGCTCCCCGTCTACGCTGACAGCTGCGGACGATTGCCGCCTCCGCACGGCCCGTTGGGGAGCGGTACGCGCCGCCCGGCAGATGGGGCACCAGCAATTCCACTGCGGAAATCCCCCACCAGCGGCAGTACCCAGTAGTACGATGTGCACGGGGATAGCCGAAGGGCCCGCTTCTCACGGGCCCTTGACTCAGCGCTGGCTAGAGGGTTGCAACGTACGCGGTGACTTCCATCGTGACGGCCACAACTTCCGCTTCCGGCTTGGTCCATGCCATGTAGTGCGCTCCGCAGTTGATGGTAGATCGTCGATCGAGTGGGTGCTTTGACCCAGTCGGACCAGGATCTGACCCGACCACACCCTCGGTATGGCAGGCGCCGTGCCAACAGTGACCAGGCCGGTCCGCAGAGTCCTAACTCGTTGAGGGCAGAACAGCTGGAGGGAACTAAGGCAGCAGAGGCTGGCCTGACAGACAGGTGGGTGAAAAGACCGGCTGGGTGTTTTCACCCACTCTGGATGCCGAACTTCTTCAGCCTATAGCGCAGGGTGTCCCGACTGATGCCTAGCCGTTGCGCTGCGCGGGTCTGATTGCCCCCGGCATCTCGCATGGCGCGCTCTATCAGGCCCCGTTCCACCTGGGTCAGGTCGGTGCTCTCAGCGGACTGCTCAGCCGGTCCCAGCGCGGCTCCGCTCGCCGCCTGCCGTTGTTCGACGACGCTCGCTGGCGCCGGCTCCGGCACGGCTTTCATTGGCGCTGCCACCGAGAGGTGCTCGACAGTGAGGGTATCGTCCCGGCTCCAGAGCACTGCCCGCTCGATGACGTGGCTCAGCTCCCGCACGTTCCCGGGCCAGGGATACGAGAGCAGCACGGCGCGGGCGCGGTCGTCGATTCGCCGAACGTCCTTTCCATACTTCGTGCTGAACCGCCGGAGAAAGTGCTGCGCCAGCACCAACGTATCGTCGCCTCGTTCGCGGAGCGGCGGCAGGTGAAGCAGGATGACCGCCAGGCGGAAGTACAGGTCGCTTCGGAAGCGATTCTGCTGAACCTCCTGCTCGAGGTCACGGTTGGTCGCGGCAAGGATCCGGACGTTGATCTTCCGGTCCCGGATGCCGCCTACCCGGCGGATCGTTCGCTCCTCGATCGCCCGCAGCAGCTTTCCCTGGAGCGACAGCTCCAGGTCCCCGATCTCGTCGAGGAAGAGAAATCCGCCCTCCGCCGCCTCAAAGAGGCCGATCTTCGATTCCTTGGCATCAGTGAATGCGCCGCGCTCATAGCCGAAGAGCTCGGCTTCCATGAGGTTGGCCGGCAGCGCGGTGCAGTTGACATCGATGAATGGCTTGGCCGAGCGGGGCCCCGAGCTGTGGAGCGTCCGTGCCACCAGCCCCTTTCCGGTTCCGGTCTCACCCGTAATCAGTACCGGCGGCGTCTCGTCGAGCGCGGCAATCTGGCGGACCTGCTCCAGCACCGACCGCAGGGCGGGCGAGTTGCCGAGTATGCCGGAGAAGGGCGCTTCGCTTCCTGCCCTCCGCCGATAATACGATAGCTCCTGTTTCAATAGCGCGGTTTCCTGGGCCCGATCCGCCAGCAGCTTGAGCTCCTCCAGATCCACCGGCTTCTTCATGTAATCGAAGGCGCCCAGCTTGACCGCTTCGACGGCGCCCTCGATGGTGCCGTGTGCCGTCATGATGATGACGGGAATGGCGGGATCGAACTCCCGAATTCGGCGCAGCAGGTCTATGCCGCTCATGCCGGGAAGCCTCACGTCGGCGAAGACCACATCCGGACGCAGACTTTCGACCAGCTCCATGGCCTTTTCGGCATCGCCTGCCACTTCGGCGTCGTAGCCTGCTTCGGCCATGAAGGTCTTGATGGCTCGAGCCAGGGTTCGCTCGTCGTCAACGATCAGGACGGTGGAGCCGCTCACGCCGGAACTCCGGTTTCAGCCGCGGCGACCGGAAGCGAGATCTTGACCGTGGTGCCGGCCGGCGTGCTGACGATCTCCAGCCTGCCACCGTTCTGCTCGACATAGCGCTTGGCGATGGCAAGGCCCAGCCCGGTACCGTCGGAGCGGGTGGTAAAGAACGGCTCGCAAACCGAGGGGAGGACGTTGTCGGGGATACCTCCGCCGGTGTCGCCAATTTCGATGGTCACCCGGTCGCCCGATCCACTCGCTCCGTTGAACGACGCGGCAACCCGGAGGCGGCCCCCGCCCGGCATGGCGTCGAGCGCATTGGAGATGATTTCCACCACCGCCTGCTCCAGCTGCATGGGATCGATCCGTACCTCGGGCAGAGACGGCGGCAGGTCCAGGTCCAGGTCCACACGCCGTTCCTTCAGTGGCTCGGAGAACGCCGGAAGCAGTCCCTGGACCAGGCGGGGAACGCTCTCGCTCAGAGGATGAAATGGTGCCGGACGTGAGAAGCTCAGCAGGTGGGTGATGCGGCGGTCGAGGCGGTCGACCTCCTCCACGATGGCATCGAGGTGCTCGGCGGATGAGGGCGAGTCGGGATGGCGGCGAACGACCTGCGCCGCGGCGCGCAGGCTGGCCAACGGGTTGCGGAGCCCGTGCGCCACGGCGGCGGCCATTTCACCGATCGAAGCGAGCTTCTCGGACTGGACCAGCTGCGCCTGGGTCCGCTCCAGCTGGGAGATCTTGGCTTCCAGCTGCTGGTTGAGCCGGAGCATTTCGGCCCGGGACTGCCGCAGGTTGTCGGTCATCCCGGCGAAGGCCCGAGCCAGCTCGCCGATCTCGTCCCTCGACTCTGAGGTGATAGGGTGATCGAGCTGGCCGGCACCGACTACCGACATGGCCCGGGTCAACTGGCTTACCGGCCGCGCCAGGCTGCGAGAGATCAGCCAGGATCCGAGCAACCCGGCGGCCAGGGTGAGAACCACGATCAGGAGAAGGACCCGCTCCTGGTTGGCCAGGATTTCCTCGAGCCGGGTATAGGCGCCGCGCACGCTCGACTCGCGGGCCCGCCGGTAGATGTCACGGTTCAGCTGGGTCAGCGCCGGCTGGAGCCGACCCTTCAGCTCCTGCTGAGCCATAGCGTAGGCCTCCTGCCGGCGACCGGAATCGTAGAGCCGAAAGATGCCGGCCCCCGTGGTCTGAATCTGACGCTGGATCCCCGCCACGCTCTCGGCCAGCGCCTGCTCGTCCGGACGCAGCTCCTCAGCCCAGCGCCGCTGCCAGTAGTCCACGACCTGCCCTCCCAGCCGGAACTCCTCTTTAGCGGCTCGGATCCATCCCGCTGAGATAGCGCCAGATGATCTCCGTCTGATCGAACATCGCGGTCTCCAGCTCCGCGTAGGTCCGGGTCCGGGCCATGCTCTCGCCCAGCGCCTGGAGGGCGCGACGCTCCAGGAGGTTGCTGCGGATCGCCTCGGCCCCGACCATGAGGGCAGGGAGGACCATGAGCGAGAAGCCGAGCAGGAGTTTGCGCTGGAAGGTCACGGCTCAAAGCTAACCGGTACTGCAGCACTCGGTTAGAAGCCCTACGCTGATGGCCATGCCGGGGAATAAGCCACAGATCAACACGGATAAACACGGATTGAAGCACTTCGAGATAACGGAGAAGATCATCGGTGTGTTCTATGGTGTATACAATGAGCTCGGGCCGGGCTTTCTGGAGTCGGTCTACGTGGAGTCTCTGCGGATCGCGCTGGTTCAGGCTGGCTTGAGTGTCGATAAAGAGTGCGCGGTAACGGTCCACTTTCGTGGCGCTGCCGTTGGCAGGTTTCGGGCCGACTTGGTGGTAGAAAAGGCGATCCTGATCGAGGCCAAGGCATGTCCAAAACTGCACCCGCAGCATGTGGCCCAAACTCTGAATTATCTTCGAGCCACCCCTTTAGAAATTGGTCTACTCCTGAACTTCGGATCCCATCCGCAGTTCAGGCGCCTGCTCTTCGATAATCCCCGAAAGAGCCGGTTTGTCGGTGATGCCAATGCACCATGGCACCAGAAGTGAGGCCACATCCGTGTTCATCCTTGTTGATCAGTGGCTTCTGGGTCTTTTCTCTTGCTCCACCAGACTCAACTCCATACTTTGTGTTAACCAACATGCCTTCGGAGGTCCTGCCGATGTCGGAAGCATTCCTCAGCTCCGACGACTTCGACGAACAAGCTCATCACCTCTACAACGAAGGCCGCTACGATGAAGCTCTGACCATCCTCAAGGAAGGCATCACCCTTTATCCCCATGCAGTCGAGCTCCATATCGGCACTGCCTACGCGCATCTCGCGCGGGAGGAGTTCGCGTGGGCGCGCCGGAGCTTCGAGCAAGCCCTTTCCCTCGATCCCGATCACGAAGACGGGCTCGCCGGCCTCGGCGAGACCCTGCTCAAACTGGGAGATCGTGACGGCGCCATGCGAGCCGTCGAGCGGATCCTGCAGCTCGGCTTTCAGGACGACCATGAGCTGATGCTCCAAGTCGGCCGAGCGCTGTTCCGTGAGGGGCTGGTAGCGCCGGCGCACCGGTTCTTCGATCTGGCCGCCGCCGCCCACCCGGAGTCGCCCGATGCCGCCGCGTGTCTGGGCTACGCGTCGCACCGCATGGGTAACGATGCCGGCTCGCTCTACTGGCTCCGTCGGGCCCTGGAAATCGACGCCGGCTACAGCGAGGCCCGTATCTACCTGGCCAACCTGCTGTACGACCGAGGAGAGTCCGAGGCCGCCCTGCATCATCTGGAGCGGACCCAGCCGGAAGATCACTTCGATGAGCTGGGCATCTGGCGCCACATTGAGCTGAAGAAGAGCATCTACCGGCTCCCGGACGAGGATCCTGAGCTGGCACCCTGGCTGCTTCGATTGGGAGAAGTAGTGGGAGAGCCGGACGCCATAGACCTGCTCCTGGCCGAAGTAGAGGCCCAGCAGGCGGACGGAGGAGTGCGCGACCCGTACCAGCTGGAGCTGTTCGGGACCCTGCTGAGCGAGCTGCACGCCATGCAGAAGAAGCCGGGTCAGGGTGAGCAGCACCTGGTCATGACTCTTGCCGGCAACAGCATTCGAGGTACCTGGGACGAGATCCTGATGCAGATGAAGGCCGCCGATCGCGAGTGGGCCCAGGGATCCCTGATCGATTTCATGGCAAGTCTGGCGCGCAGGGGACAAACCGAGACCGGTGTCATTATTCCCACGACTAACGCGGAAGCTTTCGTCCGGGGAAGCGCCGAGGCGGGAGTGCTGCGGATACTGCAGTGAGAGGTGAGAAGTGAGAAGTGAGAAGTAAGAAGTAAGAGGCCAACAGCGAGCGATGAGCGGGGTATCCGGTTAGCTTTTTCGGGTTTCCCGCTCTCTCTTATCCAGGGTTATAGCTTAATGACGGCCTCTCGCTCCCTCTCACCTCTCACCTCTCACTCCTCACCGCTCTGGACCGCCGGAGTCCTCCGCGAAGTCCTCCCCAACGGTCTTACCCTGCTCGTCAAGCCGGATCACTCGGCGCCAGTCGTTTCGGTGGTGACCCATGTGAAGGCCGGCTTCTTCGACGAGCCGGACCGATGGGCCGGTATCTCGCACGTCCTGGAGCACATGTTCTTCAAGGGGACGGGCCGCCGGGGCGTCGGCGCCATTGCACGAGAGACCAAGACCGCCGGGGGCTATCTCAACGCGGGCACCGGGTACGACCATACCTCGTACTTCACCGTACTGCCGTCATCGGGACTGGCGGCCGCGCTCGACATACAGTCCGATGCCCTCCGTAACTCGATCATCGATCCGGGCGAGCTCGCGCGCGAGCTTCAGGTGATCATCCAGGAAGCCAAGCGCAAGCGGGACACCCCGGGTGCTGTGGCCCACGAAACGCTTGCACGAGCTGATGTTCGACCGGCACCGCATTCGCCGCTGGCGAATCGGTACCGAGGAGCAGCTGGCGCGGCTGACTCGGGATGACCTGTGGAGCTACTACCGGTCCCGCTATGTGCCGGAGCGAACTATCGTCTCGATTGTAGGGTCGTTCGAGCCGGAGCATGCCTTGGAGCTGGCCCGCGCCGCGTACGGCGACTGGGCCGTCGCTCCGGGGGCGGTGGACCGGTCACCGGAGGAGCCGCCCAGGCGTGAGGTTCGGGCGAGGACGCTGCGGGGTGATATCACCCACGCGGAGCTGGTGCTGGGTTGGCGCGTGGTCCCGCCCCTGCACGAGGATGCTCCAGCCCTTGATGTCGCGGCGGCCGTTCTGGGGTTGGGACGGGGCAGCTGGCTCTACCGCACCCTCAGGGAAGCCGGGGTTGTGACCTCCGTCTCCGCCCACAACTACGCGCCCACCGAGCTCGGCGTGTTCAGCATCGGGGCCGATCTCGCTCCGGCAAGAGTCCCAGAGGCCATCGAGCTCGTCGCCGACAATGTGTCCCGGCTGACCATGCTGGGACCCGCGGCCGAAGATCTGGACCGGGCCCGTACGCTGTTTCGGGCGCGCTGGGCGCGGCAGATGGAATCCATGGAAGGGAAGGCGTCCGCCTTTGCCGCGGCCGAGGCGCTCGAGCACGTCTCCTTCCTCGACCGGGAGTATGAGGCCTTGTGGAAAGTAGGACCGGATGAGGTGCGTGCGGCGGCGGGCAGGTATCTCCAGCCCGACAACGTCTCCGCCGTGGCGTACCTGCCGGACAACGAGGGCACGGACGTGACCGCCGGGGGCCTCGAGCGCTCGTTTGCCGTTACCGCCCTCCGGCGAGCCGCCCCGACTCTGGTGGTGAGGCCAACGCCCCGCGCCTCCCTCAGCATGACAGGAGACCGGCAGGCGGAAGTCCTGCACACCCCTCTGGCAGGGGCCGATCTGCTGGTGCGGCGGAAGGCAGGGGTTCCCCTGGTCACACTCGGCATCTATGTGCCGCGAGTGCAGTCCGATCCTCCGGCCCAGGCTGGCATCGGTGCTTTAGTGGTCCGTAGCGCGGTACGTGGCGCCGGTGATCTCGATGCCGGAAGCCTTGCTTTCGCGTTCGAGCAGCTGGGCGGGACACTGAGCCCGGCGGCGGCTTCGGATTGGGTCGGGTTCTCCACGACCGTCCTCTCCGAGCACCTGGCCGATGCTGCAGCGCTCCTCGACCTGGTCTTTACCCAGCCGCGTCTGGGTGACACCGAGGTCAGCACCGAGCGAAGTCTCATGGTGACCGAGGCCGAGCAGGTGGCGGATGACATGTTCCGCTACCCGTTCCAGCTCGCCTTTACCGGCGCCTTCGGGAAGGTCGGCTATGGGCTACCGGTCAGCGGTCTTCCCGAGACCCTCCCGACCATCTCCACGGCCGATGCGCGAGCGTGGCACCGGGCGATGCTCGGCATCCGCCCCGTGGTGATCGCGGTGGGCGACGTAGATCTCGAGGAAGCCAGCTCGGTGCTGGCCGGGCAGTTCAGCGACCGGGCAGCGGCCGAGCGCGGCCCCGCCCTCCCGCCACTTGCGTGGGCCGGCGCTCGGGGCGATGCATCGGTCGACATAGTCGAGCGGGAGAAACAGCAGTCGGCCTTCGCCATGGCGTTTCCTGGGCCGGCCCGACGTGATCCCGATCGGGCTGGCAGCGGAGGTGTGGGCCGCCGTGGCGAGCGGGCTGGGTGGGCGGATGTTCGAGGCACTGCGGGACCGCCAGTCTCTGGCCTACACGGTCATGGCCTCCAGCTGGCAGCGAGGCCGGGCGGGCGCGCTGCTCACCTATATCGCGACCTCGCCCCAGCGGGAGGATGAGGCCCGCGCCGCGATGCTGGAGGAGCTCGATCGATTTACCCGCGAGCCGGTGAGCCGGGCCGAACTGGACCAGGCGACAAACTATCTCGCGGGTCAGGCGGAAGTAGGCCGGCAGAGCGCGGCGGCACTGGCCGGAGAAATTCTGGAGGCGTGGCTTATCGGAAACGGCCTGAGCGACCTGGAGAACCCGGCAGCCGCCTTCCGCGCCGTCACGGCGGAGGATGTTCTTCGGGTAGCGCAGCGCTACCTGGTGCCTGGGCAACGGGCCGAGGGCGTCATCCGGGGCAGCCGGCTCAGCTCCCCAGTCGCCGGCTGATCACGTCGATCCCCTTCCAAACGTCGGCGGGCGCCCGTGCGATGATTTCCACCAGGCAGGCTCCCTCGGATGGAGCGCAGTGCAGCACGATGTGCCCTTCGAGGCAAAGCAGGGCCACCGCGATTCCGCCGGCCCCCTCCCGAACCACGGGCGGACCCAGCGACGGCATGCCGACCGCGCCCGCCGCCGCCACCACCAGGCCCGAGAGCGCGAGGGTGTCCCGCAGCCGCGCAGGATCGATCGAGGTGAATTCCAGCAGCTGGTGATTGAATGTGGCGCTCACGGACGACCGCCGGCCTCACGCCCGGGCGGGCGACGCCGCCACGGCATCGCGGTAACCTTCCGGTACGCCGACATCGAAGAAACGAGCCGGACTGATCACTCCCGCGAGAGCCTCCCGCCGCGCGAGTCTCTGAAGCACCGGTACATCGTCGAGCTCGGCGCCCGGTGCCAGGGCCCGCCCCACCTCCTCGAATTCGTCCAGCACGTTGCCCGAGAACGCCATCCTCCCAATCGGCGTCACCGCCACCTCGTCACCCGCCGTATCGAACCGTCCCGCGCCCTTGTCCGCAACAGCCACGACCCGCAGTGTTCCGTCGGCAGCCTTCCGCACCGAGGCTCGACCCGTCGCGCCCTTGGAGCCGGCATCCTTGCGTTCGATTTCTGCCAGCAACACCGTGGCGAGGCCGGTGGACCGAAAGGTTGCGAGTACCGCTGCCGACGGGTTGGGTCCGTGGAAGAGATTGTCAGGCAGCACCGCCATGAAGGGAGCACCGGCCAGGTTGTCCCGGGCCCGGAGCAGCGCATCGCCGAGGCCACGGGGATGATCCTGGGGGACGAACTCCAGCTCCAGCGGGCCCTGATAGTTGCGGGCCACTGCCTCCAGCATCGGCTTGTGCGGATTGGTGATAATGATGGCGCGCAGCAGGCCCGCGTCGGCGGCTTCATCGAGGGTCCAGTACAGCACCGGCTTGAGCCCGACCGGAAGCATTTCCTTCGGAAGCCAGCGGGTGATCGGGTGCAGCCGGGTGCCGAGTCCCCCGCAAGGAATCACCGCCGTATCGATCATCATGGGAGGGCCTGCGTCACGAAATCAGCGCGGGGGCGGAGGACAGACCTGAGTATCTTGCACGCTCACGTTTGGGAGGGAGCAGCGTGTCCGAAGCTAGTCCTGGTCCTATAGGCGAGCAAGGTGCCGCACGTTGGACCGCGGCCGACGTGCTCAGCTTCCTGCGCATCCCGCTGGCGGCGGCGTTCGTGGTGGTGACCGACACCGGCTGGCGGCTTGCCATTGTCGCGGCTGCTGCGGCCACCGATCTGCTGGATGGGCCGATCGCCCGCCGAGTCGGCAGCTCTGCCTACGGCCCGGTGCTGGATCCTATCGCGGACAAAGTCTTCATGGCAGCGGCCGTGGGAGTGGTGGCATTTTCCGGCAGCCTGGAACCGGTAGAAATAGCGGGGGTGCTCCTGCGCGACATCGTCGCCACGCTTGCGTTCGCCGCGACCTTCTTCTCCGAGGAACCGCGGGTGATACCGGCGCGCTGGAGCGGCAAGGCGGTCACAGTGGCGCAGATTCTGACCCTGGTGGCCTTCCTCCTGCACTCCCCCTATCTCCGACCCATCGCCTGGGCCACCACGATCATCGCCGTGTTCTCAATACTCGACTACGTCCGGGCGGCCCCCCGCGCCCAGCGGCGGGTCGGTCGCTGATGGCAGAGACCAAGCGCGTGTCGCTGAGATGGGAGGAGGGGCTGCGGTTTGCGGGAGGCGCCCCGGGCGGCGCCGTGGCCACGGTGGATGGAGACAACGCGGCCGCTCCCGGCCCGATGCTTACCCTCCTGCTGGCAGCGGGCTCCTGCAGTGGGTCAGACGTGGTGCTCATCCTCCAGAAGATGCGGGTCCAACTCCGGGAGCTTCGGATCGACGTCACGGGACAGCGGCGTGAGCAGGAGCCCCGGCGCTACACCGCGATCCACTTCGACTATCGTGTCGGCGGAGAGGGACTGGACCAGACCAAGGCCGACCGGGCAGTGAGCCTCTCAGTTGAGAAGTACTGCTCCGTGATCCACTCTCTCGCGCCCGATATCGCCATCACCTATGCGGTTACTGTCGCCTGAGCTGGTGCTGGCGGCAGTGGTGGCGCTGGGCTGGGCGCCACCGATGCCGGCACAGCAGGCTCGGGAGATAGGGGTTCAGGCGCTGGCGACCGCCTCGGACCCGGCGCTCGCTGTCGGGGCCCTGTATGCCGCGCTGCGCCCCTCCACCCGGACCCGGCTGTCGGTCTCGGCCGGAGCGGGTATTTCCTCGGGAGAGCCCGCAGTGCGGGGCGAGCTGCTGGGGCACTTTCTTCTCAGTCCGAACAAGCTCGTTGGGACTGGGCTCTACTTCGCCGGCGGCGTGGCCGTGGTGGCGGGCCCGGTTGAACGAGGGTATCTGGTTCTGACCTTGGGTATCGAAGATCGCCCCGGCGCCGCGAACGGTTGGATGGCGGAGCTTGGGGTTGGAGGAGGTGCCCGGGTGGCGCTGGGATATCGCTGGCGGGGGCGGCGGCAGGCAGCTCTCCCGTAAAACAAAAACGCCCCGGAATCTCCGGGGCGTTCCATCACATGGTTCGGCAGATCAGGCCGCGCCGGACTCCACAGTATCCACCCGCCGGACCGGCTGGCAGTAGCGCTCGCCGAGCAGGCGGAGCTGAGCCTGCTGTTCTGAGGTCAGGTCCTCGTAGCGCTCCGCGATGTAGCCCATTGTGTCGTCGAACCAGTCCTTCTGGTGCTCCGGCAAGGCATCGATCACCCCACAGCGGAGGATGTGACTGAACAGCTCGTCCCGCGCCTGGGCGAACGACGCCGCCTCAGGGGCACTTCTGGTCGGCTTCTTGTGCATGCACCTTCCTCTGGCAACAAATGATTATACTCTTGACCCCACGTAAGATAACCTCTTGCACCATTTGGTGCAAACGCCCATCAGGCGACCAATTATCTTTATCAGCCGGAATTACCTGAACTTGACCGGGGGCCTCGCTGCGCCCTCGAGGTAGCCATGGCAGAGCATGACGAGGTGTACGGTGAGGAACGAGCCCGGCGGCTGGCCGCCCTGCTCAGGGCTCTGGCCGCACGGATCCAGGAGCTCGATCAGGCGGGGCAGCTGCTCGGGGGTGGTCCCGAGCTGCTGCGCATGATGGGCGACGCCCGGAGCGAGCTTTTTCATTACGAGGTTCGCAGCACCTACGATACGCCGGAGATCGCGGACAGCCGGCGCATCGTGGAGGAGGCCCAACACCAGGATTCCTTTCTACCCGATGACCCGGAGGACGAAGAGCCATGGCGGCGACCCAGGCCGGAATGAAACGCTTCTACACCCTGTTCGCAGTCCTGGTGGTCGTGGGTCTGGGTGCGTTGGGCTACCTTCTGACCCGTCCGGCCACCGTCAGCATTCCGGCCAACGTGACGGTCCAGCCTTCCGACACCTCGGGATTCGCCGGGTACGTCAAGGGTTCCGGCACCGCGCCGGTCGAGATCACGGAATACGCGGACTATCAGTGCCCTTTCTGCCAGACGTTCGCCACGCTGCAAATGCCCACCATCGAGGAGCGGCTCATCAACACCGGTCGGCTCCGTTGGCGCTATCGGGATTTTCCGCTCCAGATGCACCCCTTTGCCAGGCTGGCCGCGCATTCGGCTGCCTGTGCCGACGAGCAGGGGAAATACTGGCAGCAGCATGACCGGATCTACCAGGGTCAGTCTGAATGGTCGGCGGCGAGCAATGCGGCTCCCGACTTTCGAAAGTACGCCCAGTCGGCAGGATTGGATCTGGGCCGCTACGATGCCTGTATGAAGTCCGGCAAATTCGCGGGCCGGATCCAGGCGGACTATAACTCCGGCGTCGCATTGGGCGTCAGCTCCACGCCGACGCTGGTGGTAAATGGGCGGTTGTACCGCGGACGGTTCGATTCGGACGCTGTTACCAAACTGGTGGACTCGCTGGCACGCAACAGCGCTCGATGATCTATCGGATGAGCGCGGCGCTGCTGAGCCTCGCCGGCCTCTTCATCTCCGCGTACCTGTATCTCTATAAGATCGGCAAGATCGGAGCTCTGGCCTGTGGAACGGGCGGGTGTGAGACGGTGCAGTGGAGCCCCTGGAGCCGGGTGGCCGGCATCGAGGTCTCGCTCATCGGCCTGTTGGGCTATGCCGCGCTGCTGGGGGTGAGCCTGGTCTCGTTGCAGCACGCCCATTCCTTCCGGCGGGGGCCGACTCTCCTCCTCGCCGCTCTTTCCGGGATCGCCGTTTTCTTCACGATCTATCTCACGTATCTGGAGCTGTTCGTCATCCACGCCATCTGCCGCTGGTGCGTGGCCTCGGGTGTAATCATCGTCGCCATCTTCCTGGTGTCGCTGCTGGATCTGCGCCGGCTGAAGCGGGCACCGAACTGATGTCCGCCGATCCGAAGGAGTCTTCCCGGGGGCGCCGGCTGGCGATCCTGGCGCTCGGCGCGCTCGGGGTTGTGTATGGCGACATCGGCACCAGCCCGCTCTACGCCCTGAAGGAATGTTTCACCGGGCCCCATGGCGTGCCGGTGACCAAGGACAACGTGCTGGGCGTGCTCTCGCTGATCTTCTGGTCGCTCAACTTCGTGGTGACCTTCAAGTATCTCACCGTGGTCATGCGCGCCGACAACCGGGGCGAGGGCGGCATCCTGGCGCTGCTCGCGCTGGTGCGACCGCACGGAGAGGGCAGGCCCCCGGGGGCCTACCGCTGGCTGATCGGCACCGGTCTGTTCGGCGCCGCACTCCTCTACGGCGACGGCATCATCACGCCGGCGATCTCGGTGCTGGGCGCGGTCGAAGGCCTGAGCATCGCCACCCCGGCGCTGCGAGCAGTGGGTCGTTCCGATCGCCGTCATCATCATCTCGGCGGTCTTCGCGGTCCAGCGGCACGGCACCGCGGGCATCGGTGCGATTTTCGGTCCCCTCACCGCCGTCTGGTTCATCTCGATCGCGGTCCTCGGCGTCACCGGGATCATGCGGCACCCCTCGGTGCTCGCGGCGCTGAACCCCTGGTATGCCGCCACCTTCCTCTGGCACGAGGGCTTCACCGGCCTGATGGTCCTGGCGGCGGTGGTGCTGGTGGTGACTGGCGGCGAGGCCCTCTATGCCGACATGGGCCACTTCGGAAAGCGGCCCATTCGGGTGGCGTGGTACACGGTGGTACTGCCGGCGCTGATGCTGAACTATTTGGGGCAGGGGGCCATTCTGCTGGAATCTCCCGCGGCGGCCCGCAACCCGTTTTACTCCCTCGTGCCTGACTGGGCGCTCTATCCGATGGTGGCGATCGCAACCGGGGCGGCGATCGTCGCCTCGCAGGCGCTCATCTCCGGAGCATTCTCGCTCACCCGTCAGGCGGTGCAGCTGGGCTACTGTCCCGGGGTCAACATCGTCCACACCTCGAGCCGCACCATCGGGCAGATCTACATCCCGCAGGTCAACAATGCGCTCTGGATTGCCTGCATCGGCCTGGTGCTCGCGTTTCAGTCATCGAGCAACCTGGCGGCCACCTACGGGGTGGCGGTCACCGGCACCATGACGACCACGACGATCCTGCTCCTGGTGGTGGCCCGGAATCTCTGGCATTGGAGTGTCCTCAAGGTGGCCCTGGTCGGGGGCACCTTCCTGGTAGTGGACCTGGCCTTCTTCGTGCACCAACCTCTTCAAGATTCCCGACGGCGGCTGGTTCCCGCTGCTGGTTGCCATGATCGTGTACCTGCTCATGTCCACCTGGAAGAAAGGGCGAGCCCGGCTCTCCGAGATCGTGCTGGAGAACACTCTCCCCATCGACATCTTCCTGGCCGACATCGCCAAACGGAAGCCGCTGCGGGTCCCGGGCATCGCGGTCTTCCTGACCTCGGTGCGGGGAGGAGCGCCGCCGGTACTGCTGCATCACCTCAAGCACAACAAGGTGCTGCATGAAAAGGTGATCCTGCTGTCGGTGGCGAGCGAGGAGATCCCTCAGGTGGAAGACGGCCGAGCGGGTGCAGTATCGGGAGCTGGGAGAGGGCTTCTGCGAGGTCGTGGCGAACTACGGCTTCATGGAGACGCCGGACGTTCCAGCCATGCTTCAGTCGCTGCGGCTGGCCTACGGCGACGGGCGGGAGCTCCGGGTGGAGGTCATGGCGACTTCGTTCTACCTGGGACGGGAGACCTTGATCCCGGTCGACCGGCGCAAGCGCCCGGGAATGCCGGCTCGGCCGGGCAGGCAGCGAGACAGCCCTCCGCCCCGTCATGCCCCGGTGGCGGAAGAAGCTGTTCATCTTCATGACCCGGAACGCGCAGTCGGCAACGGCGTTCTTCGGGCTGCCGCCCAACCGGGTGGTGGAGCTCGGCGCGCAGATACAATTCTAGTCGGTAGTGAGCTAGGGAGCTTGGGATGCCTGGCGACTGCGGATCCAGTCGCCAGCTCCCAGCTGCCCTAGCTCCTAGCCTCTCCTTCTCCTCATACATCTCCTTCAGCCGGTTCACCACCGCCGGGTCCGCCAGCGTGGTCGTGTCCCCCAGGGTGCGGCCCTCCGCGATGTCCTTGAGCAGCCGGCGCATGATCTTCCCGCTCCGGGTCTTGGGCAGGTCGGCTGAGAAGAGGATATCGTCCGGCCGGGCGATGGCCCCGATCTTCTTGGCCACGTGATCCTTGAGGTCGTCCTTCAGCGCGGTACTGGCCTGCTGTCCCTCCTTCAGGGTGACGAACGCCGCCAGCGCCTGGCCCTTCAGCTCGTGGGCCCGGCCCACCACGGCGGCTTCGGCCACGGCAGGATGATCCACCAGCGCGCTCTCCACCTCCATCGTTCCGATCCGGTGGCCGGCAACGTTCAGCACGTCGTCCACCCGGCCCAGAATCCACCAGTAGCCGTCGTCGTCCAGCTTGGCTCCGTCGCCGGCGAAATACCGGCCGGGAAACCGGCTCCAGTAGGTCTGCTGGTAGCGCTCGTCGTCGCCGTAAATGGTGCGCAGCATGCCGGGCCACGGCTGGGTCAGCGTGAGAAACCCGCCTCCCTTCTCCAGTGGCTTGCCGGAGTTGTCCACCAGCTCAGCGCGAAATGCCCGGGAACGGCACGGTGGCCGACCCCGGCTTGGTGGTGGTCACGCCGGGCAGCGGGGTGATCATGATCCCGCCGGTCTCGGTCTGCCACCAGGTGTCCACAATGGGGCAGCGGCCGCCGCCGATGTGGTCCCGATACCAGATCCACGCTTCGGGATTGATCGGCTCACCCACCGAGCCGAGGAGGCGGAGGCTGGAGAGATCGTGCCGGGCCGGGTGCTCGGTGCCCCACTTCATGAAGGCGCGTATGGCGGTCGGCGCCGTATACAGGATGGTCACGCCGTAGCGCTCGATGATGCTCCAGAACCGATCGCGCTCGGGCCAGTCAGGCGCGCCCTCGTACATCACCACGGTGGCGCCGTTGGCGAGCGGACCGTAGACGACGTACGAATGGCCGGTCACCCATCCGACATCCGCGGTGCACCAGAAGACATCGTCCTCGCGCAGATCGAAGACATACCGGGTCGTGGACGCCACCTGGGTGAGGTATCCGCCGGTGGTGTGCACGATGCCCTTGGGCTTCCCGGTGGTGCCGGAGGTATAGAGAATGAAGAGCAGGTCTTCCGCATCCATCGCTTCGGGCTCACATGCCGGCGAGGCGCCGCTCCAGCAGCCGGTGCCACCAGTGGTCCCGCCCTCCGCATGAAGCGAGATCGCCTCGACTCACCCTCTCGACGGACCACGATGCAGTGCCGGATCGAGGGGGTCTCCGCGATGGCTTCGTCGGCGAAGCGCTTGAGCGGCAGCACCTGGCCGCGACGGTACCCGCCGTCAGCCGTAATGAGCGGCCACGGCCTGGGCATCGTTGATCCGGTCTCGCAGCGACTCCGCGGAGAAGCCGCCGAAGACGACCGAGTGCACCGCGCCGATGCGGGCGCACGCCAGCATGGCGACCACCGCCTCGGGTATCATCGGGAGGTAGATAGCGACCCGGTCTCCCCGCGCGATGCCCAGCGACTTCAGCGCGTTGGCGCAACGTCCGACTTCCCGGGCCAGATCCCAGTAGGTCAGCACCCGGCGATCTCCCGGCTCCCCTTCCCAGATGATGGCGGCCTTGTTCCGCCGGGGTCGATCAGGTGCCGGTCGAGGCAGTTGGCCGACGCGTTGAGCTTTCCGTCGAGAAACCAGCGCGCGTGTGGCGGACTGCCAGTCGAGAATCGCGCTCCAGGGAGAGACCCAATCGAGTGCGCGTGCCTGGTCTTCCCAGAAGGCTTTCCAGTCGCGCCCCGCCTCGTAGAGCGCGTCGGTCGCCTGCGCCTTGGCGCGGAATTCGGGTGGGGGCGGAAATCGGCGCGTCTCCGAGAGGAGTGTGTCGATCTGTTCGTTCATGAAATCCCGGCATTTAGAGTGAGTGCGCACCCGCTACTTTTGCAGTAGTCTGCCGCGGAGTGCGGCGTAACCGGGCGCTGCAATTGTTCGTAGGGACCCGTGCAACAGGTTGAGAATTACTGGCTTGTCGTCGTTGGCACCAGTCTCGCCTTTTCCCGTGGCGAGGCTGCGAAGACGTTGTGGTCGAGCGTCGATCCGCCCGATAAGAGCACACCCGGAGTGATTCGGGGCCGCAAAACTAGAGGTCTCGCCTGGTCGATTGTACCGGGTTTGAGATAGCTCGGTGCCGAAGGAGGAGAGATGAGGTCCGCTAACGATGCAGAACGTGGCATGGCAGCGCCGGAGACGCTCGGTCTGGATACCCGCGTCGAGATCCGCAAAGCGGCGATCCAGCTGCTGGAGGAGATGCCGGAGGGCGTGGGCCGCCTCGTGATCGATCTCGCACGCACCCGTCACGTGGACTCCGCTGGTCTCGGCGCGCTGATGCTGATTCAGCGCCGGGCGGCAGAGCGGCGGCAAACCGTGACCCTGCGGAACGTGAGCGACGAGATCAGGTTCCTGCTCGTGCTCACCAAGCTGGACGACCTCTTTCAGCTCGAGCCGGCATACGCGTGAGGCGGCATCAGTGAGCCGGCGGTAGCTCTTCTCGCTGCGTTCGCCTCGCTTCCTACCGTCTCTTCCCGTCCCTACCCTACCTACGGTCTCCTCTTCGGGATGGACGACTCCTCCCCAATTGGTTAGAGTACCCCCACCTTAAGTCCTCCTGACTCGGGGCCGTCAGGCGCCGGCCTGTGGGGTATATCGAATGAGCAAGACAAAACGCCGCCGGCGCGTCCTGATCGTCGAGGACGAGCCTGCGCTTCGGTTGAGTTATGAGCGGGCCTTCAACCCACGATACGATCTGGTGTTCGCCTCCACTGGCGCCGAGGCTTTGGAGCAGCTCGAAAAGCATAAGCCTGACGTGGCCGTTCTGGACATGCGGTTGCCGGACACCGATGGCGTCGATCTCCTGCGACGGATCCGGCTGAGCCAGCCCGAGCTCCCGGTCATCATTACCACGGCGTACATGAGCATTGAGCCCCAGCTCAAGGTCCTCGATCTCCCCCACTCCGGTTACATCGTCAAACCCTTCCGCCTCGACGAGCTCGGCGCGCGGATCGATGCCGTCTCATGACGGCTCCCGTCTGCTCGAAGCTCGAGGACTCCAGCGCTCGTTCGGGCGAGTCCGCATCCTCCGGGGAATAGACCTCTCCCTCAGCGCCGGCCAGACACTCGCGATAGCCGGTCCCAATGGGGCCGGTAAGACGACACTACTCAGACTGCTCGCGGGATTGATGCGCCCCAGTGCCGGCGAGATCCGGGTGCTGGGGGAACCCCTTACCCAGAGCGGAGCCGCAGGGCGCCGCGCCATCGGGCTGTTGTCCCACCAGTCGCTGCTCTACGACGACCTCACGCTGTTCGAAAACCTCGTCTTCGTGGCCCGGCTCTACCGGCTGAACCATCCCGCCGCCGCAGCTCGCGCAGCGCTCGAGGCGGCAGGGCTCGCCGAGCGGGCCTCCGATCTGCCGCGTCGATTGAGCCGCGGACTGCTACAGCGGGCCGCGATCGCCCGGGCGCTGCTCCACCAGCCGAAGCTGCTGCTTCTGGATGAACCCTTTACTGGCTTGGACGCCGGCGCGTGCCGAACGGCTTCGCGCCGATCTCCAGCAGAGAGTCAGCGGCGGACTCGGCCTGGTCGTCGTGACCCATCACCTGGAAGAAGTCTGGCAGCTCGCCTCCCATGTTGCGGTGCTGGCTGGAGGAGTCTGGGCGATATCGGAGCCGCAGAACCGGCTCACTGGAGGGTTTCCTGGCCCGCTACCAGAGGGTGATCGGTGTTTGATTCGCTTCCGCTGGCCCTTGCGATCGCCGCCAAGGACATCCGGGCCGAGCTGCGCAGCCGGACAGCGCTTCAGTCGGCTCTGGTTTTTGCGGCGCTGGTGCTGGTGGTCTTCAACTTTTCACGGGACCCGACGATCCTGACCGCGACGGATCTGGCTCCCAGCGTGCTGTGGGTGACCTTCGCGCTGGCGGCCATGGTGACGCTGAACCGGGCCTTCACGGTTGAGCGGGAAAACGGCGCAATCGACGGGCTACTCCTGGCCCCGGTGCCGCGGGAGGCACTCTTCCTGGGGAAGCTGCTGGCCAACCTTGCGTTCGTGGGTACGGTGGAGCTGGTGACGCTGCCGCTCTTCGTCCTCTTCTTCAACGTCAGTCTCGGCCGCGCGCTCCCGGGCCTGCTGGGAGTCACCGCTCTGGCGACGGTGGGCTTTGTGGCGGTCGGGACCGATCTTCAGCGCCATGGCGGTCCGAACCCGGTTCGCCGAGCTGATGCTCCCGGTCCTCCTGCTGCCGTTCATGGTGCCGCCCCTGATCGCGGCAGTCCAGGTGACCTCCCGGTTGCTGGCAGACCGTCCATTGAGCGAGATGTGGGGCTGGCTTAGGTTACTCGCCCTCTATGACATTGTATTCGTTACGCTTTGCACGATGATCTTCAACGCCGTAGTGGACGAGTGAGGGCTCGACGCCGCCGTCGCCTCCCGCACCACGCGGCGAGGGGTCCTGCTCAGCGGAATTGCGCTGGTCGGCCTGGCGGGCGTCTTCGTTCTTGCTCTGGGATTCACCCCGGTCGAGGCCCGCCAGGGTCTGGCGCAGAAGATCTTCTACGTTCACGTTCCGGCGGCCTGGGCCGCGCTGCTGGCCTTCACGCTGGTGGGAATCGCCAGCGCTTCCTATCTCTGGCTCAAGGATCCCCGCCTCGACCGCTTCGCCGCTGCATCGGCGGAAGTCGGCGTAGTGTTCAGCGCGGTCATGCTGACGACCGGTCCCATCTGGGCCAAGCCGATCTGGGGGACCTGGTGGACCTGGGACGCCCGGCTGACGCTCACCCTGTTCGTGTTCTTCCTTTTTATTGGGTATCTGGCACTCCGCGCCGCGGTGGCTGACCCGGCGGAGCGAGCCCGGTTCAGTGCCGTGGTGGGTATCCTCGGCATGCTGCTGGTGCCCTTCGTCCATCTCAGCGTCTATCTGTTTCGTACGCTGCATCCCCAGCCCATCGTCCTCAAACCCAGTGCGCCGTCGCTCCCGGGCGAGATGCTCACCACTCTCCTGCTGTCGACGCTGGTCTTTACCGTGCTCTACGTCGGCTTTGTAACCGCGCGATACGGTCTGTCGTTGGCCGAAGAAGCAAGGGAGGACGCGGATGATGCTGGTTGAGCCGCCCCAGAATGGCCAATATCTGGTAGCAGCGTACGTGATCGCCGCCACGATACTGATCGGTTACTGGGCGATGCTATGGAGGAAGGCAAGACAAAGCGTGAGCGGGAAAGGAAAACGTGAACGGGAAAGAGAAACGTGAGCGGGGAGGCAGACGCACCCGCTTACGCTGTTTCTCCCCCGCTCACGCTGTTTTTCCCGGTGTCAATCCGTCCGTCTGCGTCGCGCCGTGACCGCGGACCTGGGCAAAAGGACGTACTGCCACAGCAGCGCCGCCAGGAGCGCGCCCAGGATCGGTCCGACCCAGTAGACCACGTGTCCCAGCCATTCTCCTGCAACTAGAGCCGGTCCGAACGCTCGCGCCGGATTCATGGCCGCCCCGGTGAGAGGACCACCCACCAGGATATCGAACAGCAGCACCAGCCCGATGCCGAATCCTCCAACTCGCGGCGCGTCCGGTGAGACGGCTGTGCCGAACACCCCACACATGAGGAAGAAGGTCAGGACGGCCTCGATGCCGATGGCCTGGCCGAGAGTTACCGTGCTGGCAATGACGGGAACGCCGAGCAGCGTGGAGCGGACTGCCGCCGCCGGAAGAAGCGCCTTGACCAGAAAGGCGCCCGCAGCCGCAGCCGCGAGCTGGACCACGATATAGGCCGCCGCCGGGACCGGTTCTATCCGCCGGGTGGCCAGGAGCCCGATCGTCACGGCCGGGTTCAGGTGCCCTCCCGATATAGTCATTGTCGCAGTGATCATCACCGACAACACGACCGCGTGCGCCAGCGCAATTCCCAGCAGGCCAATGCCGGAAGTGGGAAAACCTCCATTTACGACCACGACGGCGGCCCCGATGAACACCAGGGCGAACGTGCCGAGTGCTTCGGCGACCAACCGGCGACCCAGAGATGGCATGCGAGATCCTTGGAGAGAGGCGCCGCGAATCTAGGTGCTTATTCGCACCGGCGGAAGAGCAGGGCGGCGTTGATCCCGCCGAACCCGAACGAGTTGCTGAGGAGGTAGTCGGGACTGAGACTCCGGCCCGGCACCGGTTACATGGTCCAGATCGCAGGCGGGATCGGGGAGGTCCAGGTTGACGGTGGGGGGCAGCCAGGCGCGGCGGCTGGCCAGGGCGCAGATGGCTGCCTCGATGGCGCCGCTCGCGCCGAGGGCATGGCCGTAGTACCCCTTGGTGCCGCTGAAGGCGAGACGGTAGGCGTGGTCGCCGAATACCTGCTTCACCGACGCGGTCTCGGTCGAGTCGTTGAGTGGAGTGGATGAGCCATGCGCGTTGATGTAGCCTACCTCGTGCGGCGACACCCGCGCCTCCGTCAACGCGTTCTCGCATGGCACGGGCGGCCTGTCGTCCGTCGGGCCGGGGAGCCGTCATGTGGTAGGCGTCATTGGTCAGCCCGAAGCCACATACCTCGGCATACACCGGCGCGCCGCGGGCGAGCGCCCGCCCTCTTTCCTCCAGCACCAACACCGCCGCGCCCTCCGCCATGACGAAGCCGTCCCGCCCCTGATCGAACGGGCGGCTGGCGTGCGCCGGATCTTCATTTCGGGTGGACATGGCGCGGATAATGGCAAAAGCGCCGAAGCACAGCGGGGCCAGCGGCGCCTCGGCTCCTCCCGCGACCATGACGTCGGCCTCGCCCCGCATGATCGCACGAAATCCTTCTCCGATGGCGATAGCCCCGGAAGCGCAGCTCATGCCGTTGGTAGAGTTGGGACCGGTAAAGCCGAACTCGATGGCGATGTTGCAGCTGGCGGCACCGGCGAAGACGGTCAGGGCGAGCGCCGGGTCGACTCCGCGGGGCCCTGACTCCATGAAGTTCCGGTACTGCCCTTCTCCATGCGCCACGCCGCCGAGGGCGGTTCCCATCATCGCGCCGACGCGGTCGGGATCTTCCCGGGCCGGGTCCAGGCCGGCATCCTCCAGTGCCATGCGAGTGGCGGCGACGCTGAACTGGGAGAATCGGTCCAGCCGACGGCTTTTCCGCTCCTCCATATGGTCCCCGGCCCTGAAGTCATCCACCTCGCCCGGCGATCCGGGATTTGAACATCGACGGGTCGAACCGGGTAATGCAGCGCACGGCCGACTGCCGGCGCTGCAGTCCCTGCCACAGCCCTTCCACCCCCAGGCCGATCGGGGTTACGGCGCCGATGCCAGTTATGACGACTCTGCGCTGTTCCATGTAGCCCAAGCCGAGAGATTCTTCGCTTCTCGAATGACAACCTAGTTTGCTGCCCCGCTGCCCCGCTGCCCCGCTGCCCCGCTGCCCCGCTTGCTATCCGCCGTGCTCCAGATGACGCGCCAGCCCCGCCAAGGTCCGCGACGCGATCCCATGCACGAAGACCGGTCCGATAACCCAGCTGGCTGCTGCGGCTCCGATCAATGGCCAACGGGGACCGGGCCACTCGTGTACGATGGTGACGACGGTTCCGGATTCAGCCGGTTGTAACTGCCACACCACGTCCATACCCGTGGTGATGCCCCGCACGTGGCGGTAATGCACGGCGGAAGAACGGCGATCTACCCGCATCTCCGACACCCACCAGGTCGGATACCTAAAGACCCCGAACGGTCGCCACGCTGCCATTTCCACCAGGTCGAGCTGGTCTCCCCGGTCGAGCATCCGCACCCAGCGGTAGTGGCTCAACAGCGCCGGCCAGCTGTTCGACGTCTACCGCGGCCCGAAACACACGGTCGACCGGAGCGCGGATGTGCAGCCGATCGACGGTGCGCATCAACCGGATTGAGGAATCCAGGTGGCCACCAATCGAGATCCGAGCCGCCGGTGGACCTCTCCGGTAACGCCGGCCCGAGCCATCAGGCCCAGCAGCTCCTCTTTCCTGAAGCCGCGCCGAATCGAGGTCATCCCGTCCGCGATGGTGACGCCGTCAAAGCCGAGGAGCCGGGCTCCGCACCAGAAGGCCGTTCCCGCGAGCGGGTGCCGGCGCAGGTCCGCGACGATCACGGCCCGGCGCGCCAGGCGGTCGCAGGTGCGAAGGAGATGGACGACGGACGCCGCCGTCAGGTGATGAGCGACCTGGCTCACCAGTACGACGTCAACGCTCTTGTCGCGCAGCGGTGGCGCGCTGGCGCAGGCGAGCGCCGTCGGCAGACCGGCGCGGCATGCGAGGGCGGCTGCGATCCGGTTGACCTCGATGCCCACGGGGGACAGCCGAATTTCTCGCCGGGAAGCCCAGCGGACCGCCGCGGCGGGCAGGTCGCCCAGGCCGGTTCCCAGGTCGAGCAGAGACAGGTGGGAGCCCGGCGGCACCTGGCCGAGGGTGCGATGCAGACCGAACCGCACGGCGGCAGCGCCACCGAACCAGCGGTTCGCCCGCGCGATGTTCCGGAGCGATTCGGCCACGGCGGCCGGATCTGCAGCCGGGTCGTCCAGCAGCTCCGTGCCGATGGATGTGATCGCGAGGTCCCCCATCACTTCACCCGAGCACCGCGTACCCGCCGCGGTAGTAAAGGAGCGGGCGGCCGTCGCCGGTGGCGCCGCCCACGACGCGACCCAGCACGATGGTGTGGTCGCCGCCGGGATACTCCGCGTATCGCTCGCAGATGAGGTGGGCGAGTACCCCATCGAGCAGGATCAGCCCTTCAGGGCTGAGATGGTACCCGATGCCCTCGAAACGATCCTCATGCTTGTCGGAGAACCGGCGGGCCAGTACCTCCTGGGGACTGCTGAGCACATTCACGACGAACTCCGGCGCCTGCACGATCACGTCATGCAGCTCGGCTTCCCGGTCTACGCAGGCGGAGATCAGCGGAGGCTGCAGCGAAACCGAAGACAGACTGCTCGCGGTCATTCCCATTGGCTTGCCGTCGGGAGTAGCCACCGTCAGCACCGTGACCCCGGTGGCGAACCGGCCCAGGAGCTGTCGGAACTGATAGGGATCGACATCCGCGCCGCTCACAATACCATCCGGGCGAGAAACAGCGGGTTGAGCACCGAGCGCAGCGGAACGAAGCCTCCGGCCAGGCCGATGACGGTGTGCGCCATGCCCTCGTGTCGGCCGATCCCTGATATCCCGCGATCGAACAGTCGCGGGAAGCGAAGCGCGTACTCCAGCAAGCGATCGAGTGCCCATTTCGCGGAAAACTCCCGCCGCCGCATCAATGGATACGCGGCAAGGGCATCGATTCCAACCGGCCCGGGGCGCCGCAACCCGTCCGCCACGGATTCCGCCACCAGCTCGGCTCCGCGAAGCGCGCAGTAGATCCCGTCTCCGGTTGCGGGATCGAAGAAGTCCGCCGCATCGCCGACCAGAAGCGCGCCCGGTGCGATCACCCTGCGCGAGCGTACGGCGAAGGGACCCGTCGCCAGAATGGGACGCACCACCTCGCCCGCTTCGACGCGCTCCTTCACACCGGGGAACTGCCGCAGCGTGTCGCTGAAGAATTGCTCCAGGCCTTCACGGGCATGCCTGGCCCGGGTTGAAGGGACCACCAGCGCTACGTTGGTCTGATCGTGACCGATCTGGTTGAGACCGATATAGGCATGGTCGCGGAAATGCAGCTCCGCTGAGGGCCCCATGTCAGCCACTCCGGCAACATGGGCGACGAAGGCGATGCGCTGGGAGGGGCCCCGCCTCCGCCCTCCCAGGACTCGCGAGACGACAGACCGCAGCCCGTCTGCGCCAACCGTAAGCCGGGCTCGAACAGTCCGGCGGCGACCCCCCGCGTCGCGCATGAGGGCGCCAACGACCGCGCCCGCCTCCTGCTGGATATCCTCTACGCAGTGACGTTCCAGGACCTGCGCCCCGGCGGCCCGGGCGGCGCCGAGCAACTGTTGGTCCAGGATCAGACGCGAGACGGAAAGTCCGCAGGGCCGAAAGGGAGCGTGTCCTGCCAGCGCGAATTTGCCGTGGGCGGTGGCTCCTCGGGGTCCGGTGACCTTCATCCCCTCCAGGGGAAAGGCGCCGGCTCGTTCGAGTGGCTCCAGCACACCGAGTCGCGCCAGGATGCGAACTGCTTCCGGGCTCATGTACTCGGAGCAGGCTTTGTCCCGGGGGAAAGCGGCGCGATCCACGATCAGGACGGAATGACCAGCCCGCGCCAGAAAGGCTGCAGTGGCACTCCCGGCCGGACCGCCGCCCACCACGAGAACATCGTATTCGGCGGTGGGGTTGGGGGAAGTGGTCATGGAAAGTTCAGCCCGGAGAGGCCAGCCACTGCCATGCAGCCCAGCCGGTCCCGGCGGCGGCCAGGGTCGCCAGAAAGTTGACCCCATCGTTGTTCAGCCATGCCAGCCCACTCTCCCGTACCGTTGCCGAGCCGCAGCGGTGGACCTTCCACTCGCTCGCGACATTGCACGACGGGCAGCGGAAGCTCCCTTGAATCGCGCCGAGCGTGGAATCCATCGCCATCCCGAGGAAACCTATCAGCGTTCCCACCGGGAGCAGGATGGGCGTGCCGGATGCCACCGCTCCAGTGCCGGCCACGATCAAGGCTCCCACAGCTCCGCCCATGGTCCCGAGCGGCGTGACTCCGCCGTTGGTCCCAGCGGGCACCAAGCGGCGACTCCAGATCAACCGAGGCGTTGTGCGGCTGCGGCTGCCCACGCTGGTCGCCCAGGTGTCAGCCGCGGCGGCCGCCAATGCGGCGGAGACGAGCCATAGACCCAACCGGGGTTCGACTGCCCCAACCACGCCTCCGGCGGCTGCGGCCGCTCCATTGGCGTAGACCTGCCAGAGATCTCGCCGGTCCCCTTTTGGATCTATCCCGGGGTCCCGGTGCCTGGAGGCCAGCCGTGAGATCAGACTGCTGGAAATGAAGAAGGCGGCCAGCACAGCGCCGCCCTGCCACCCGGTTCCGTACAGCACCGGGACTCCGACGGTCCACGCGGCCAGGGCGCCGGCACCGGTCAGGGTTCGCGCCCGCCATCCCACCACCGCCACCAACGCCGACACTGCCGCCGCCAGTGGAAGCGGGATCGTCAGCTGTCTCTCGCCGCCCGCAACGCCGCCAGGATCCGGGCGCGAACTTCCTGGGGACAGATCTCTTTGTCGGCCCGACGTTCCAGCAGCTGGAGAAAGCTCTGCTCGAAGCACGCGTATCCGGAGCAGTCGCGGCAGCGCTCGAGGTGGGCCTTTACCTCGGTCACCAGTTCAGGGGTGAGCTCGCGCTTCAAATAGTCCTGCAGGTGGTCGAGCGCCTCCTGGCAGTCCAGGCGATTCATCGGACCGGCTCCCGCGGTTTGATGTATCCCATCTCGACGGCATGAGCATACAGGCGGGTCTGAAGCTGGCGTCGGGCGCGGAAGAGACGGGACTTTACGGTGCCGACTGGAATGTTGAGGGTCTCCGCGATCTCCCCATAGCTCATCCCTTCTATGTCGCTCAGCGACAGCACCTCGCGAAATTCGGTCGGCAGGGCGTCGATAGCCTCCACCACTTTCGCATCCACGATCTGGGAGAAGAAAGTGCCCTCGGGATCGGTCTCCTCGACCGAGCGGTAGAGGGCGTGCGGCTCGACTGCTTCCAGGTCCATGGCAACCGGCTCGTGCTTGCGGCGGCGATAGTCGTTGATGAACGTGTTCCGAAGAATTGTCAGCAGCCAACCGCGCGCGTTGGTTCCGGGGCGGTACTGGTGCCAGGAGCGGTATGCCTTGAGCATGGTGTCCTGCACCAGGTCCTCGGCCAGAGTGGGGTCGGCGGTGAGGCGCAGCGCGACCCGATAAAGCGTATCGAGGTGGGGAAGGGCTTCATCATCGAACGAACGCCCGGCAACAGACGGCTCAGCCATGAGAGTGAATGTAGTCGCCCGGTGGGCCTGAGTCATCGCGACCCACTGGCTGGCCCGGGCCGGGCGGGCTATGTTCCGCGCCAACGCCCGTGCCCAAACCCACCGTAGCCGCACTCATCCCGCTCAGCCTGCTCGAGGCCCTCCGCAATCTTGACACCCCTGTCGAGGATGGAATGGAGGAGCTCGCCGAGGAGATCGTGGTCCGCCGCCTTGGGCTCAGTCCCACCGTAGCCGCCCAGATCCAGCGATACCGGCAAACGGCCGAGCGCGGCGGCACCGTGGATACCGATGAGGTGTTGTCGGTGCTGCGGCTGGTTGGACGGCGGCCGGATGCGGCGCTGGTGTTTGCCGATGCCGGCCGGCGGGCGGCGCGCTATGCCGCGAGAGGCCGGGGACGTCCCTCGCGAACGCTGGCCAGGATGTCGCCCAGGAGTGTGGCCCGGCGACTCGCCCTCCGGAGCGTGGCTCGGCTGGGCCGGAGTGTGTTCGACGGGGAGGTCAACGTTCGCGACCGCGTCATCGAGGTGACCATGACGGCGCCACTCTCGATTGTGGCCGCACCGGCCGGGGAAGCATGCCTCTTCTATGGAGCCGCCTACCAGGAGCTGCTGCGGGGCCTCACCGGGTTCGAGGACGCGCTGCTGCATGAAACCTGTCTTGGTCGCGGCGGAAAGCTCTGCCGGTGGCGAACCGCTCTCGCCGAGGTGTACGAGTGATTGACCTGACCGAGCTGCGCCGGTCGTTGGGCGAGGCCCAGGTGGACGGCTGGCTTCTCTTCGACTTCCACGGCCTCAATCCGGTGGCGGGCCGCGTGCTCGGCCTCAAAGGGATGAACACGCGACGGTTGTTTGTCCTGCTTCCCCGGGAGGGCGAGCCGGTCGCCGTGGCGCACAAGATCGAGCTGCAGGGGCTGGAGGGATTTCCCGGCCGAGTAGTTCCTTACGCCCGATGGAGCGAGCTCCATACGGCACTGGCTCCGCTGGTTTCCGGACGCCGCCTGGCGATGGAAATATCGCCCGATGACGCCGTACCCTATCTGGACCGGGTCCCCTACGGTGTCATCGAGCTGCTGCGGCGGCTCGGGGCCACCATCGTGCCGTCGGGATCGCTGGTGTCCCGCTTTGCGGCGCGCTGGAGCGCGGCCGAGGCGGACGATCACCGCGCTGCGGCGGAGATCCTGGCGTCAGTGGCGCGCGCGTCACTGCGGAAGGCGGTCCATGAGTCGGACACCGGCCTGACGGAGTCGGCGCTGCAGGCGAGGGTGGTGGCGGAAGTCGAGACTCGCGGCCTGGTGTTCGATACCCATCCCATCGTGGCATTCGGCCCGAACTCCGCCCAGTCCGCACTACGAGCCGCATCCGGGAAAGGATGCGACGCTTCGAGCCGGGGACGTCATCCTGCTGGACCTGTGGGCCGGTCGAACCCGAACGACGGTGTTTGCCGATCAGACCTGGATCGGGCTTTGCCGGGCCTCGGCCGCCGGAGCGACTGGCCCAGGTTTGGCGCACGGTGCGCGCCGCCCGGGACGCCGCGATTGCGGAGGTTCGGCGCGCCGCGGAGGAGCAACGGCCCATAGCTGGGTACGAGGCAGACCGGGCCGCGCGTGCTGTCATCGAGGCGGCCGGCTTCGGCGATGCGTTCGTGCACCGGACCGGGCATTCCATCGATCGGGATCTTCACGGCTCGGGACCGCACCTCGACGACTACGAGACCCATGACGACCGGCTACTGGTGCCCGGAGTGGGTTTCTCGGTGGAGCCGGGGATCTACCTCGCGGGAGAGTTCGGCGTCCGCAGCGAGGTCAATGTCTTCTGGAGTGAGCGGGGACCCGAGGTGACGCCGAAGCAGCCGCAGGACGAGTTGATTGTAGCTGGGAGCTAGGAGCCCCTAGCTCCAGCTTCCCCTCACCCCTTACCAAAATTCCTTCCTCGAAGTATCATCGCGTCCAGCAAATCAGGTTACGGCACCGCGACACCGATACCGCACCCGCGTAAGGACCGCGCATTCGCCGCCGAATTTTCACGCCGCGCCGGTCTCGTCTCATTCCGGGCAGTAGCAACTCGGGCCGCTGGTGTTTCATCGGGCAACCTTCTCGGTTTCAGAGAGTTACATCGGCCATGTCCAACCGACTTCGAGCCGTGACCTTTCCTTGACACCAGATTTTAGTCACTTCATATTAGGCACCGCGACCGGGCCGCGGTCGACGTTCGCAGGTGGTTTTACGCCGTTCCCATCACATCATGCAGGCTGACATCCCACGCAGTCGCATCCCGATTTAGGCCTTTGGCCGAAAGGGGAGGCGTGCAGCCTCCCGCTCCAAGCTGGCAGTAATCGCAGGTCCACGCCTTTGGAGGACGTATCCATGAAGCAAAGTTGTGTCAGCGCCTTCGCACGCGCCGCGCGGAGCTTCGCGCTCGCGGCAGTCGTATTGGGCCTCGGAGCCGGTTCGCTCCTCGCCCAGGGCTCGACTGGTAAGATCGAAGGCAGGGTGCGTGACCAAGCGGGCGCGCCCATCGCCAACGCGCAGGTCTTTCTGGTGGGCACCGCGTTCAATGCGCTCACCAATCCGCAGGGCTACTACTTCATCAACAACGTTCCCGCCGGCACGTACAGCGTTCGGGCCGCCTTCATCGGCTACAAGTCGACGCAGGTGGACGGCGTGAAGGTGCTCGCCGGCCAGACCGGCACGGTGGACATCCAGCTGGAACAGACGGCGGTCCAGATCCAGGAGATCACCGTCGTCACCCAGACCCAGCCGCTGGTGCCTCGGGACGAGGTCACCACCAAGCAGCGGATCGACGGTGAGTTCACCAGCAATCTGCCGGTGGACCGGCTGAACAACGTTCTGGCGCTGCAGCCGGGCGTCGTCGCCAGCCCCACGAACAACACCATCTCGATTCGCGGCGGCCGGACCGACGAAGCCGTCACCTACATCGACGGCGTGCCGGTCTCTCCGGGTTACCGCGGCGGCAGCAACGTCGGGTCGCTCGGTACCGAGATCAGCGTCGGCGTCGGCGGCCTGGAAGAAGCCTCGGTCACCACCGGGGCTGCGTCGGCCGAGTTCGGCAACGCCCAGTCCGGCATCATCTCGGTCGTAACCAAGACCGGCGGCAGCAACTACACCGGCAGCTTCGGCTTCGAGACCGACGAGGCCTTCGGCAAGAACACCAGCCTGGGCTTCAACCGCTTCCAGGGCAGCTTCGGCGGCCCCATCACCCGGAACTTCACCTTCTTCCTGTCCGGCGCGCTGGAGGGCAACAAGTCGATCGCTTCCGGCGTCGACGCGCAAGATTCGCCCATCTTCGTGCAGGCCGGCATCGACACCGTCGTGGCGGTTCCCAGCACGCTGGGCGACCCGACGTCCGACACGACGATGGTTCCGGTATACAACTACGCGGCCTATCGGGGCGACTGCGACGACTTCTCCGGCAGCGCCGATCCCGAAATCGCCAGCAACTACGGCGTCGACTGCCAGGGCGGCCGGACGCCGTACTCGGGTCGTTCGACGTACCAGGTGAACGGCAAGCTGAACTACAGCTTCGGTACCGGCTCCCGGATCTCCTTCAGTGCGTTGGCCAGCCAGTTCCAGGGCCGCACGTTCAGCCAGAACCGGGACCTGGTCGGCCGGGTCCTGACGTACCAGAACCTCTACAACCCGCAGGCGCTGGTGGCCTTCCAGCAGCAGAGCCGGGTGTTCACGCTGAACTGGACCCAGAACCTGAGCAAGTCCACCGAGCGGGCGCTGGCGTTGGAGACCTATCTCTCCTACCAGACGGACCAGACGCTCCAGGGTCCCATGACCACCGAGGGCGAGGCCAGCACTCGCGATCCGTTCGGTGGGTTCATGATCGGGGGGATCGACTTCCTGTTCGACTTCGACAACTTCCCGCTGGACGAAGAGCTGGTCAACAATTACCGCACCAACCTGGCAGGCAGCCGCCGGTCGCCGCTGGACCTCGAGAACCGGGCGCAGTACGCCACCAGCGACGTCTACCGGAACAACGCCTACGGCCTCTACAACCGGGGCTCGGCCGGCGCCGACATGCAGTTCTACGACAACGGCATCGGCAGCCCGCTGGGCACCCGGCTCATCATGTACCAGGAGAACCGGTGGGTCGGCAAGGCCAACCTCGACTGGCAGCTCGACCGCTACAACCGGATCAAGTTCGGTGGCGAGCTTACCCACTATGACATCGGGAACTACTCCCACCAGCTGGACGACCAGATTTTCTCCGACGTGTTCCTCGAGCAGCCCATCCGCTATAACCTCTTCGCCGAAGATCGACTGGACCTGGGCGACGTGGTCCTGGTCGGCGGTCTTCGCTACGACTGGTATCACACCCGGGCCAGCCGGCCGGTGGGCTTCCCGGTCATCGTGACGCATCCGGACTACGATCCCAACGATCCGGACGCGTACTTCAACAACCCGGAGCTGTTCCGGGAAGACGAGAGCCACAGCTACCTGAGCCCGCACGTCCAGGTCTCCTTCCCGGTGACCGAGCGGACCAACTTCCGGCTCTCGTACGCCCACCAGGTGCAGGCCCCTGACTTCGGCGTGGTGCTCCAGGGCATCAACAGCGACGTCAACCTGACCAACACCAACAACGTCTACGGCGCCGATGTCGACTTCGGCAAGTCGATCACCTTCGAGTTCGGCGTCCGGCACGCCTTCAGCGACGACATGGTGCTGGACTTTGCGGCATACAACAAGGACAACCTGTCCAACGCCGCCAACCGCCTGATCTCGCTGCCGGATCCGACCACGGGAGTCAACGGCAACATCCGGATGCTCACCAACGCCGACTTCGGCAACACCCGGGGCATCGACGTCCGCCTCGACCGCCGCTTCGGCAACCTGTTCAACGGCACCCTGTCCTACAGCTTCATGGACGCCAAGAACACCGGCTCCGACCCGGACACGTATATCGACTTCGGGTCCCGGGTGCTGAACGCCATCTCCGGTGGCAACCAGCCGCCGCCGCAGGCGGTGCTGCCCACCGACTTCAACCGGCCGCATACCCTGGCCGCGGCAGTCTCGCTCACCTTCCCGAACGATTGGAACCAGGGAACGGCGTCGGGAGCCATCTTCGAGAACGTGGGCGTCTATGCCACGTTCCGCTATGCCAGCGGCACGCCGTACACCGCCTGCTCGCTGGGCGCCACCGACCAGGACGTGGTCTCGGGTGACAACTGCGACCTGGAGTTCCCCGAGGGCCTGAACCAGAGCCGGCTGCCCTCGTTCAAGAACCTGAACCTGCGGCTCACCAAGGGCTTCGGGCTCGGCGGGCTGGATCTGACGGCGTATCTCGACGCCCGCAACGTTCTGAACTTCACCAACATCATCCAGGTCTTTACTCAGACCAACGACGTCCGGAACCTGGATGAAGAGGAGAACGAGTTCGCGGCCAACGCCCAGGAGGTGCAGGACGAGGCGACTGCGTCCAGTGTTCCGGTCTCGGCGGACGGAACCATCGACCTGACGTTCGGCAACATTCCCGACCGCCGGCAGGCCTGCAACACCTGGGTCACCGAGGATGGAGTAGCGGCGGCTCCGAACTGCGTGGCGTTGATCCGGGCCGAGCAGCGCTTCGGCAACGGCGACGGCCTGTACACCGAAGCGGAGCAGCGGGCGGCATCGAACTCGTTGTACAACACGATCCGCGGAATCCACAACTTCACCGGGGACCCCCGCCGTATGCGGGTGGGCCTCGAACTGAGCTTCTGATCTGTTTTGCCGCATGGGACGCCAGCCGGTTCCGGGACCACAGTCAGGGTCCGGCTGGCGTGCCCTCGTTTTCTTCCTGAGAGAGGACGCAATGCACTCCTTCTTGCGTATGAGAAGCGCGCTGTCGATCGGCTTCTGCGCACTGGCCCTCACCGCCTTAGCAGCCGGCGTCGCGGAGGCCAAGCCCAGGCCCGGGAATCCCGAACAAGGGGTTCCGGCTCTTCGCCCGCCCCCTCGGGGCGCTGGTGATCAACCGGATCTACTGCGGGCTCTCGAGCACCGGCGAGATCTGTGTGGACTCCACCAACTCGTCCACCATCGGCGGCGGATTCTGGCCCAAGGGCACTGCCGACCAGTACGTATTCAACTCGGGCATCCAGGTGGCCGGCCTGATCGGCCAGGATGCCAACCCGGAATGGCGGGGTGACACCACCGGGGCGCAGTTCTTCAGCCCCCGGGGCGACAACCACGGCGAAGAGTTCCGGCCGATCTTCAACGCCAGCAACCCGGACGATGTCACCAACTGGCCCGCGGCCGCCTTCGTTCCCAATGGCGACGCCAGCCAGGAGCTGTTCGACCCGCTGCTCCGCGGCCGGGTCTCCGCCTCGCAGGGCGATGTCTGGTTCCTCTCCTGGGAAGGCAACCCGGCATTCGCCGCGGGCCGCGAGCATCCGCTCGGCATTCTGGTCGAGCAGCGGGGCATGGGCTACAACTTCCCGGCCGGCAACGAGGACATCCTGTATTTCATCTATACCTTCTATAACGTCACGGCCAGCGACCCGGCCGCCTATGCCGCGGTGCGCCCGGGCATGCGGGAGATCCTGGTGGAAGCCGGTCAGCGCTTCGCGGATGTGAACGAGCAGCGCTTCAACATCGACATTCCCAGCACCGGCTATACCATCAACAACCTGTTCGCGGCCTTCGGCGCGGACATGGACGTGTCCGAGTCCGGCGCCAACTACGCCTCGGTGAACGTGCCGTTCTCCCTGGGCTACACCTACCATCACACCTTCTCCCCGGCCGACCGGCTGGACCTTCGATCCCGCCATCTTCGGCCCGCCGTTCTTCGCGGGCTCCGGCTTCGTGGGGGTCAAGTACCTGAAGAGCCCGATTCGGCCCGATCACCGGCGAGGAAGTGGGCCTGACGCTCTTCAGCAACACGATCAACGGCGGCGCGTTCGACGACCCGCAGAACGCCACCCAGCTCTGGCGCTACCTCTCCAACAACATCAGCGTGGCCGCGGGCGACGCCGCCTGCAACACCGGCGATCCCCGGGCCACCCGTATCTGCTACATCAATAACGGCCAGGAAGACGACATGCGCTTCTTCCAGGCCTCCGGTCCGCTGGAGCTGGCGCCGGGTGCATTCGGCTCCATCGTGGTGGCCTACATCTTTGCGGCCCCGGTCTCGGTCGGCGCCTGCGTTGGCCCCGGCACCTGCGACTCTGACGCCGGGCGACCCGACCCGCCTCAGCGATCCGGCCCGCTTGACCAACGAGGGTGCCAACGCGGTGGACTCGGTGTCCGGCTATGCCGGCTTCCGCGGAGCGACCCCGGAGGGGACGGTGGTACAGGACTCGATCTCCGTCGTGCCTGGCTCGATGCTGGGCAAGGCGCTGGTCGCCCAGGAAGTGTTCCGGAACCGGTTCCTGCTCCCGTTCGCTCCCGAGACGCCGGAATTCTTCCTGATTCCGGGCAACAACAACGTGACCGTGCTCTGGCAGCCATCGAGCAGCGAGACCACGGGCGATCCGTTCTTCGCCATCGCCAACGCGGCGGTGACACCGGAAGGCGCGCCGAACCCGCTCTACGATCCGAACTATCGGCAGTCCGACGTCGAGGGCTACCGGGTCTACCGGGGCCGGGTGGACTCGCCTGGCTCACTCCAGCTGCTGGCGCAGTTCGACTACGCCGGCACCTTCATCTCCGACTTCCAGGGCCAGATCAATCCCACTACGGGCTGCGCCCCTGAAATCGCAATCACCACCGACCTGCGGCACCGTCTTCGACCCCGTCGCCCCCGGCGTACCCCGGACCGCGCACGTGGACGTTGCTCTGGTGGGGCCGATCGTGCAGACCCCGCTGGCACCGACCGGCAGAAGCGCGCTGGCCACTGGCGACGCGATTCTGCTCCAGGCCGACACCGCAATCACCGGCCAGGAGAGCGGCTGCCTGACCTTCGGCAACGCGGCGGAGTGCGATCTGCGCGACACCGGCGTGCCCTTCGTCTATGTCGACGAAACGGCGCGGAACAACCTGCGGTACTTCTACGCTGTCACCGCGTTCGACGTCAACTCGTTCCAGTCGGGCCCGTCCAGCCTGGAGTCACCGCGGACCACCAAATCGATCACGCCGGCGGCCACCGCGGCCAACGTCGATCTGGCTCCCGCGGCCGAGTTCAGCATCATCGGGGACGACGACAATCCGATTCCGACGGGCGCCGCACCCGCATCCTTTACTATAGACCCGTCCACCGGTCGCTTTCCTGGGTTACCCCCCAGCAACGTGCACATCGAGGGTGCGATCGCCCAGACGGTGCTGGCATTGGCCACACCGCTCAGCGGGACTGGCATCACCGCTACCATCGATTCGGTCAAGACCCGCGCTACCGGCGAGTCCTACCCGGACGACGGAATCGCGGCCTCCAGTTGCCTGGGACTTGAGAACACCCAGGGCCTCTGTCACGAGTACTTCGTGACGTATGTCGGTCCGGTGGGCACGGTGCAGACTCGCACCATCGTCAGAGTCCCGATCCACTCGGTCTTCGGCGAACCGGTCGAAGTCACCACCCGAATCAACCCGGGACCGGTTGGGCTCGACCCGGAGACCGCGAATGAATTCGGCCTGCCGGCCGGGGTTCAGAGCCCTCCGGCAGCCGGCCTGGAGGTCACCGTATCACGACACGGCGAGAACTCTGCCGGTGAGAACTTCTTCGGCCGCCGCACCGGTGGTGCCGCCGCAGGAGCGGCGGTCCCGCTGCTCAATACCTCTCCCGGCGGATCGCGATGGTTCGAGGGTGACAACGAAACCCTCGACGATCCGGCCTATTCGATTCGAGTAGGGCATCTCACGGGTGTCGACTCGATCTTCGCCCCGTTGTCCCACATCGACCAGGATCCGGTTACCCCGAATCCTGACCCGGTTGCCGGAGTCGTTCAGGCCCCGCCGTCCTCTGTGTGCATGCAGATGTACAACTACGTGGCCAGCACCTACGGTCGCCAGGCGGATATCGAGCTCGTCTGGGGAGCGGGTGGGGCGTTGGCCAGTGTCCGGGACTTGAGCCTCAATGTCGCGGTTCCATTCAAGCCGACCGTGCAGTCGAGCTACGGCTTCGTGACCGACAATAACGGAAATGGCGTGGTGGACTGGCTGGACATCATTCCGACGGAAGATATGCTGCAGGCGCATATCCACACCGACTTCTGCGGTGCGGCTGGCGGCGTGGCTCCGACCGTAACCATTCCGGCACCCGGGGCCGGCGCTCCCCTGGTGGAGGCCGCTGCGGCGACCCCAGTATCGATTCTGGCTGCCGGAACGGATCCCGCGCTCCATACTCAGACGGGTATCGGCTTCGGTCTCTACGTCGCGGGGCACTACCACATCTTCCAGCTCACCGGCGGCGCACTGCCGGCCGAAGGAACCAGGTGGGTCCTCCGCAGTGTGACAGGGCCACAACGGGCCGCCACTGGCGCGGACGGCATCAACCCGGAGGGCTATACCTTCGTCCAGCGCACCGGCAATCCGGCGGTTGCTGGCCTCCGGTTCCGCTTCGTCACGACCGGCGGAACGGTGGTGCGCGAAGCGGCGGAGAACGACCTCACCCAGGTCCACACGGTGCCGGATCCGTACTACGTCACCAGCGCCTTCGAGCAGACCACGGACACCAAGCTCATCAAGTTCGTGAACCTGCCGTCTGACGCGATCATCCGCATCTACTCGTCGAGCGGGGTGCTGGTGGACCTGCTCGAGCACCACTCGTCCACATTTGGCGGAAGTGTAGACTGGGATGTTCGCAGCCGGAACAACCAGGTGGTGGCGAGCGGTGTGTACTTCTATCACATCGAAGTCCGGCGGCGCCCGCAGGGTCGGCCGGTTCACGGTGGTCAACTTCGCCCAGTAGTACCCCACGGGATGGGGCAGGCATCCCGCCTGCCCCTCCGCATCCAGGAGATGGGAAGCTATGAGTCATTTCTCTGCACGGAACCTGGCCCTCGTGGCGGCGCTGCTCGGCGGGATTCCCGCCTTGTCTGCTGCGCAGACCGACGACCAGATCAATCAGGACAACACCGGCTACGGCACGACGGCGGCCGAGTTCCTGCTCTTCGGGGCAGGCGCCCGGGGCACGGCGCTGGGTACCGCCTTCGCTGCTATCGCCAATGATGTCAGCGCGCTCTACTACAATCCGGCGGGCATCGCGTTGATGCCGCGGGCCGGAGCCCTGGTCGGTACCTACGACTACGTCGCCGAGACCCGCTACAGCTGGGGCGGCCTCGCCTTCCCGTTCGGCGGTGGCTCCCGCTCGGTCGGCATCTCGGTTGGAACATTCGGCTTCAAGGATCAGCCGGTCTACACCGCCGAACAGCCCGATGGCACCGGGTCGGTGTATTCCGTCAGTCAGACGGTGGCCGGTCTTACCTTCGCGCAGAACTTCTCCGACCGGTTCTCGGCCGGTATCACCGCGAAGGGTGTATTCGACAACCTGGGCGAGGCGTCGGGCGCGGCCTTCGCGGTCGACTTCGGCACCAACTTCCACGCCCAGCTCAGTGGCCACCCGATTCGGTTCTCCTTCGTGGTGTCCAACCTCGGCACCAACCTTTCCTATAGCGGCAGCGCTCTCGAGACCGACGCTCCCCGGGACTCCATCCCTGGCGAGGCACCGGTTGCGCAGAACCCGCAGCCGTCCGAGTTCAGAACCAAGGACTTCCCGCTTCCCACCATCTTCCGCGTGGGTCTGGCGTACGATCTGATCGCGGGCGACAACAATCGCCTGACGCTGCTGTCGGATTTCAACCAGCCCAACAACAACGCGGCCGGCTTCTCGGCTGGTGGCGAGTGGATGTCGCAGCGGTTGGGCGGCTCGGCGTTCGGGTTCGCGCTGCGGGGCAGCTACAGCTACGCAGCGGCCAACAATCTTGATCCAGTCGATCCTGCCACGACAGCACTCGGCGACGAGGAGAACCTTCAGGGTCTCGCGCTGGGCGGCGGGCTCAACTACGGCAGCGGCAACTTTAACGTGGGCTTCGACTACGCCTGGAAATATCTCGGCGTGCTGGGAGCGACCAACTTCTTCAGTGTCTCTCTGGGCTGGTAGAGTCTGAATTGCGGGGGGCGGGCGGAACAACGCGCCGCCCCCAACAAGGGTGTTCATGCACAGCATTTCAATAGCGTTACTCGCCGCGGCCGCCGTAGTGGCGCCGATGGCGACGATAGTTCCGCAAAACGATTCCGGACTGGTGCTTCGCGCGGTGCGCTTCTATCGGCCGGACCAGAATCGGACCCGGGTCAAGGGATTGGTGCAGATCCCCTTTTCCATGATCCAGTCTTCCAGCGGAGCGACAGCCCAGCTGAACTACACGGTCGCGGTCCGGGTGGTGGACTCGACCGGTCTCACCCTGTACCAGCAGACGTGGCGGAACCGCGCCAGGGCGCAGGCGGCCGCCGCCGATGCCTATACCGTGGAGATCGTCGATTTCGCGGTCGCGCCCGGCAAGTACCGGCTGGAGGTGGGGGTCGAAGACTCGGTGTCCGGCCGCAAGATCAGTGGGGGCATCGATGTCCAGGCGCTGTCAGCGAAGGATGGCGCCTCCGATCTCCTGGTTGCCCCAGAGATGCGCCTGGCCACGGCCGACGACACGGTGCCGCGGCCGGGCGAGTTTCGCACCGGAAATAACCTGGTCACCGCGGCGGCGCGCGTCGGGCTCACGCCGCTCCGGGCCAAGGTGTTCTACCTGCTCGAGGCGTACTCCGACTCGGGCCAGGCCGGGACCATGAGCGTGGCCATTACCGACCCCCGCGGCAAGACCAGTATCAAGACGCCCGAGGTTCCGGTCACGGTCAGTCCGGGTGGCAGTGTCCTGCAGGGCCAGCTCGATCTGGCCGGCCTGCCGGAGGGCGACTACATGATGGTGGCCAGCCTCAAGCTCGGAAGCCGCAATATCGAGCGTTCGGCGCCGATCGTCATGGCGGGCCTCCAGGAGACGCTGGCCCGCGACTCGGCCATGCGCCAGGCAGACCGGGTGACGGACCAGGGCTACTTTGCCGCGATGTCCGGCCCGGAGCTGGACGCCGCCAAGGCGCCGTTGCTGTACATAGCGGAGCAGCGTGAGCTCTCTTCCTGGAAGCCGGAGCTCAGTCTGGATGCCAAGCGCAGATTCCTCGTCAATTTCTGGCAGAAACGCGATGAGACGCCAGGAACCCCCAGGAACGAGAGGCGCGAGGGATTCTACGAGGCCATCGCCTACGCCAATCGGGAGTACAAGGAAGGCGGCCGGAAGCCGGTAGCGGGCTGGCGCTCGGACAGAGGACGCATCTTTGCCCGGTACGGCCCACCCGACGACGTATACCGGCAGGAGCAGCAGGGCAGCGCTCCACCGTACGAGGTGTGGCAGTATACCAAGGGCAAGGGGACGCATTACATCTTTGCCGACCGAACCGGGTTTGGAGCCTTTCAGCTGATCTATTCCAACGACCTCCGGGAGCCCGGATTTCCTTCCTGGGCCGATGTCATCGGGAGCAAGGCGGTTGATGATGCCGGACAATTCCTGGGAATTGATCTGTACAGGGTGGCAAGGCGGGACGATACGGGCGCACGCCAGTCATATTGAGTGAAGATACGGGACGCATTCCTACCAGACCTCCGCATTGAGGTGTCGATTATGAAGCGTTTGTTGCGTGGTTCGGTCGTACTCGCGGTTGCCGTCGGATTCGTCTCCTGTTCGGGCGACCCGACCAGCGACTTACGGGAGCCGGCGGGCATCGTTGCCTCTCCGACGACCCTGTTTATCGATGCCGGTGAGACCAAGCCGGTCACGGCCTCCCTCATCGATGAGCAAGGCAATCAGATTGCCGCCGAGTATACGATTACCGACGTGGGCCCCGGCATTACGGTGGTTCAGGATACCGCCTTCCAGCACACCACGGCCCCCGGCGTCAAGATCGACAACCAGGTCCTCTTCCAGGTCACCGCGGGAGGCATAGCAAACTCCTCCTTTAAGCTGAACGCGGGCGGCAAGTCCCTGGTCGTTCCGGTTCGGGTCACCCCGGCAACCGTTGAAATCGGTATCTCCAACCCGACGCCGGTGTGGGGGGAAAGCATCACTCTTACGGCGCCAGCCGGGGTTCTGTTCACCGATAGCTCGGCAGTGACCTTCGGCGGCGGGCCCGCCGGCCAGGTCGTCGGCATCTCCGACGATCGGACCATGCTGACGGTAACGCCGGGCCCGAACACGGCCGGTGCGGTGACGATCAGTCACACGACGGTGGACTATGACCCGACGCTGGACTTTACCATCACATCCGCCGGCACGGTCACCTCACCGCCGCTCACCGATTTGACCGGGGCAGTCATCTCCAACCCCACCCCGGCCCTGGGTGAGGTGGTTACCCTGACGCTGCCGGCGGGGGTCGAGGTGCTGGGCGATAGCGTGCTCGCGGACAGCGGATTCGTGGTGGAAGGCGCCACGAACCCCGCCGACATCGCGGTGTCGCCGGACGGGCGGACGCTTACCTTCGTGCCGGCACCGAACTCGGACTCCGTCATCACGCTGCGCGGCGTGGTGCCGAGCGTACTCCCGCAGTTCCCCCAGATCCTCTCGACGCCGTTCAAGGTCACCACTCCGAGTATCGACAGCATCGCGGTGGTCTTCTCCAATGTGGCGCCTGACGTCCTCGAGGAAATCACGGTGACGGCGCCGGCCGGCTTCACCTTCGACCCTACGGTCCAGTTCCTGTTCGGTGGTCTACCCGCCATCATCGGATCGCTGGCACCGGACGGCAAGTCGGCCACCATCACGCCTCTTCCAGGCGCAGCGGGGGTGGCCAGCATCACCGGCGTGATCGTCGATGCCGCACCCCAGTTCCTGCTGACGCTACCATCCACGACGGCGGTCACCGTCCCGGCGGTCACGCCGCTGGAGGGCACCGAAACCCCCGAGACCGCCCCGACTATCGCCTTGCCCGGTGTGGGCGGTAGCACCACCATCAACGATGCAGGGACGTACGACTATGTAGCACCACTATTCGGTACTACCTTCCCGGCCCGCTTGTATAAGGTGGTCGTGCCCGCGCCTACAGCGCTCACGGTCACGATATCTTGGCCGACTGATCAGGATCTCGGGGTGTACTATTTCGAAGCCGACGGCGTAACCGAGCCGGGCGAAGGACTCCCCGCCGATGCAGGAGGCGCGGGTGCAACGCCAGAAACTTCTACTTCGGCACTGCTGGCCAAGACGTATATCTTAGCAGTTGTCAACTTCGGAGTAGGGGACCCGCCGGTGTTCTCACTCACGATCTCGCGCTGAGCCCGTGAGGCACTAAGCAGCCAGTTGGTACCAACAAAGAGCCCCTGCCGAATCTGGCGGGGGCTTTTTGCTGCGTGCCGCTATGACCGTAGGCGGACGTGCCGGTGTGGGAGGGGGCGTGACGTTACCCCAATCAGGTAATCTCCACGGCGATATTCTCGTCGCGGAACTGCCGCTGGTACAGCCGCGCGTACAATCCTCCGAGGGCGAGCAGCTCGGCGTGCGATCCGTCCTCCACCACCCGCCCCCGGTTCATGACGACAAGGCGGTCGGCCCGGCGGACCGTGCTCAAGCGGTGCGCGATGATCAGCGTGGTCCGGCCCACCAGCAGCTTGCTCAAGGCATCCTCGATCAGCTGCTCGCTTTCGGTATCGAGGCTGCTGGTGGCCTCATCCAGGATCAGGATGGCGGGATCCTTCAGAATGGCCCGGGCGATCGCGACTCGCTGGCGCTGCCCGCCCGAAAGCTTGATTCCCCGCTCGCCAACTACGGTGTCGTAGCCTTCCGGCCAGCCGCTCGATGAACTCATGCGCGTGGGCCGCCCGCGCCGCCGCCTCCACCTCCTCCATTGAGGCCCCGGGCTTGGCGTAGGCGATATTCTCGCGCACCGTCCCGCTGAACAGGGCCGGATCCTGGGGCACGATGGCGATAGCGCTGCGGAGGTCAGCCAGCCGCAGCGACCTGATGTCGATACCGTCCACCAGCACTCGGCCCCGATCGGGGTCCCAGAATCGGGGAATCAGAGACACGAGTGTGGTCTTGCCGGCGCCCGAGGGGCCCACCAGCGCGACGACCTCGCCGGGGGCGCAGGCCAGGTCGACGTCCTCCAGCGTCCAGGGTTGCTCCGGATCCGGGCGGTAGCGGAACGAAACCCCTTCGAACGTCACCCGCCCCCGGGTGGGAGACGGCAGCTCCACCGGTGAGCGGGGATCGGTGATGGTCGGGCTCGGTTTCCAGGATCTCGAACACCCGCTGCGCCGCCCCGACCGCTTCCTGATAGCTGCTGAAGAACGACGCCAGCGCGCCGATAGCCGCGGCAATGGTGATGGTATAGAGGAGGAACTGGACCAGCTCGCCTGGCGTCAGCTGCCCTTCCAGGACCAGGAGACCGCCCTGCCAGAGGACGATCACGATCCCGACGAAGGTCGAGAACGTGAGCACCCCGAAGAACACGCCTCGGAGTTGGGCCCGAATCAACGCCGCACGGACGCTCTCGCCTATCCGGTCACCATATCGCTTCCGCTCGGCGGGTTCCTGCACGAAGCTCTGGACCGTACGGATCTGGCTGAAGGCCTCTTCGGCTGAGGCGGTGGCATCTGCCACCTTGTCCTGCACCGAGGTCGTCATCCGCCGCAGCCGCCGCCCGAAGAACAGCGCCGACCCCACTACCAGGGGTACGACGCCGAGGGCGGTGAGGGTAAGTCGCGGCTGCATCAATGTCAGCAGAATAATCCCGCCGACCAGTGCCAGGATCTGGCGCGAGAATTCGGCGATCTGGTGGCTGAGCACGCCCTGCAGCAGGCCGATATCAGTGGTGAGACGGCTGGTGAGCTCGCCGGTCCGGCGCTCGGCGAAAAAGCCCGGCGGCATGTCGAGCAGTCTGCCGAACAGCTCCTGCCGGAGCCCGGCCACCACCCGCTCACCCACCGCGCTCAGGAGGTATGTCTGGGCGTAGTTGAGTACCGCCTGGATGGTAAAGAGCAGCACCAGGCCCACGGCGATCCGGTCGAGCACTTTTCGGTTTTGTTCGATGAACGCCGCGTCGAGCAGATACCGCACCACCATGGGAAAGGCGAGACCGATGAGGGCGCTGAGTACCAGGGTGAGCGTTGCCAGCGCGAGCATCCCCTGGTAGCGGCGCACCCGGGGCCAGAGGCGGACCAGCCGTCCCGGAGGGGGAAGCCGCCGCCCTTCAGTGCCCGTGGTGGCCACCACTCGGAGTTGCGACGTCCTGCTCTGGACGGTCGAGAATGATGATCGGTGGGCCTGCCGCCAGGTGCCCGAACGGAAGCGCCCGATCGATGCCCATGGCGGCGAAGAGCAGGGCCAGGTACAGCAGAGAGTAGCGGTACATCCGCCACGCGACGGGCCCGCCCGATTGTTCCCGCCGGAGCTGGATGCAATACCACAGGAGCCGAGCACCCAGGAGCGCGGCCGCAACGCCATAGAAAGGGCCCAGCGCCCCGAAGAAGGCCGGCATCAGGGTGAGCGGGAGCAGTATCAGCGTGTAGGCCAGCATCTCGAACTTGGTCCGCGCTTCCCCGCGCACCACGGGCATCATGGGGACGCCCGCCTTGGCATACTCGCCCCGTTTGATGAGAGCCAGGGCCCAGAAGTGCGGCGGCGTCCAGTAAAAGATGATGGCAAAAAGGTAGACCGCTGCCAGGTCGAGGCGCCCGGTCATGGCGGCCCATCCCACCAGCGGTGGAAACGCCCCGGCCGCTCCTCCAATGACGATGTTCTGCGGACTGGTCCGCTTGAGCCAGATCGTGTACACAAAGACGTAGAAGAGGAGGCCACCGAGCGCGAGCCACGCGCTGAGCGGATTTACCCGGTACCAGAAGATGGCGAACGCCGTCAGGCCGAGTGAGACCCCGAATGCCAGGCCCAGTGTAGCCGGGATCCGGCCGGCGGGAATTGGCCGCAGCCGGGTACGACTCATCTTGTCATCGATATCCCGGTCGAACCACATGTTGATGGCATTGGCCCCGCCCGCCATCAAATAGCCGCCCAGGATCACCCAAAGGACCTGGGAGAGCGAGGGCAAGCCAGCGGGAGTGATGAACATCGGTGCCACGGTGGTGACCAGCAGGAGCGAGATGATGCGGGGCTTGGTAAGCGTGACGAGGTCGGCCAGTACCGATGGCTCAGTGCGCCGCTTTCCCTCCCGCGATGTGGTTCCCGGCTCGCCGACAGCGGCGGGAGTATGGTGCGAGTGGAACGCCAGGAGCACGAGTGCGCCCCAGATCAGCGTACCCACCAGCAGGTGTACGGCTCGGAGAGTCGGAGGCAGCAGCTGCAGCACCATCGCCGCCGCTACGCCAAGCTGGAGCACGGTTGCTCCAACCACGAAGCCGGCGGCCCGTCTCAAGGCACCGCTCGCCGAGTCGCTCCGCCGGTTCAGCCGCACCGCGAGTACGGTAGCGACGGCGAGAAACAGGAATGCGAGCGCCCGGTGGGCCCAGGGCAGGGCCGCAAGTGTGTTGGCGGGCAGACGCACGGAGCCGTTGCAAAGTGGGAACCCCAGGCAGAGCAAGCCGGCGTGGAAGTTCGCGACCTGGGCGCCGAAGAGGATGACGACGAACCCCAGCGCCACCGTCCCCAGCACGAGCGGATGGGCGACATGTCGCTGAGTCGGACGGGCCTCCGATCCGGAGCCGGACGCTACTGTTTGCGCCCGTAATGCGGTCACCAGGACTACCGCCAGCAGCAGCATGGCGTTGGCCAGGTGGATGATGACCACGGTGGGGGGTAGCGCGAGTTTGACCGTGATCGCGCCCAGCAGGACCTGAACCAGGAGGATGAACAGTGCCAGCGTGGCGGGGTTGCGGAGGGCAGGCTCGGACCGGTGGCGGATCCATGCCACGGCAGCCATGGCCAACACGACCAGACTAACGAGCGCAGCGGCCCACCGGTGTCCGATCTCGATCATGGTGGCTAGATCGAGCGGAGGGAACCACTCTCCATTGCAACGGGGCCAGTGCTCGCCGCAGCCCATCCCTGAGCCGGTAATGCGAACGATGCCGCCCAGCACGATGAGACCGAAAGCCAGGGTGACCCCGGTCCATGACAGGCGGCGGAGCAGTCGGGTCGAGTCTGGAGGCAGTGGTTTCATTCGCCGGGAAAGTTAAATAGCTGGGAGCTAGGAGCTAGGAGCCAGGAGCTCCCACCTCCAAGCTCCCAGCTCCCAGCTCCCAGCCTATATTCCTCCATGCTCCCTGAACGCGACGCCTGGGGTGAGCGTCTTCCCAGGCACCTCGGGCTCTGGAGCGCGGTGGCAGTGCTCGTGGGCTCTACCATCGGAAGCGGCATCTTCCGGGTTCCCGCGAGTGTGGCCGAGCGCCTCCAGGATCCTGGCCCGGTTCTGCTCGCCTGGGTCCTGGGCGGCGTCATTGCACTATTTGGCGCGCTTACCCTGGCCGAGCTGGCCGGGGCAATGCCTCGCTCGGGTGGGGTCTTCGCTTACATCCTGGAAGCGTTCGGACCGTTGCCGGCGTTCCTCTTCGGCTGGTCCGAGCTGGCGGTGATCCGGGCCTCCGCGCTCGGTGCCATCGCTACCATCTTCGCCGAATATCTCGGCTACTTCATTCCGCTCACGCCATTCCAGGTCCGCCTCATCGCCGCCGCGGGAGTGGTGTCGGTAGGCCTGCTGAACTACCTCGGTGTGAGTCGCGCCTCCGTAGTGATGAACCTGGTCACGATCCTCAAGTACGGCGCCCTGGCCGTACTCGGATTGTTGGCCTTCTCAGCGGGAGAGGGCAGCTGGGATCATTTCAGTCCGGCGTGGGGCAGCGGTCTGAACTTATCGCTTACGGGCACCGCGCTGATCGCCATCATGTGGACCTACGATGGCTGGGCCGATCTGTCGTTCATGGGCGGAGAGGTGAAGAACCCGGGTCGCACACTGCCGATGGCGCTGATCATCGGCACTGCCGGCATCCTGGTTATCTACCTCCTCCTGAACCTCGCCTACATCTACCTGGTGCCTTTGCCGGAGATGGCGAAGTCACCCCTGATCGCGGCAACCGCCGCCGAGCGGATTCCCCTGCTAGGACGCTATGCCGGGGGCATCATCTCACTGGTTGTGATGGTGTCGTGCTTTGGGACTCTCCATGGCTCGATGATGACAGGTCCGCGCATCTTCTTCGCCATGGCTGACCGGGGTCTCTTCTTTCAGACCATTGCCCGGGTCTCACCTCGCTATCAAAGCCCCTCGGTGGCAATCTGGCTGGCGACGGGTCTCGGCGTCATCTATGTACTGCTCAATGATTTTCAGCAGCTGGCCGACAAGTTCATCCTCGGGATCTGGCCCTTTTACGCGCTTGCGGTAGCCGCCGTATTCGTGCTCCGGCGGGTCCGACCTGATCTGCCCCGGCCCTACCGGACCTGGGGTTATCCCGTGGTGCCCGTCCTGTTCCTGCTCGCGTCTGTGGGTATGATGCTGAATGCCCTGTGGACGGATCCGGTGAATACCGGCGTGACGTTCGGGATTATTCTGCTGGGCTTGCCGGTATACTATGCGTGGCGGAGTTGGTCCAAAAACAAAAACGTTAGCCACGGATGAACACGGAGGGAACGGATCGCTCCTTGAGTCAAACGAAGGTCCCGTCTCACGTGGATGCACAAGAAGCTTTGGTCACATACACACCAGTACAGTTCGTTACCCGTTTGAGTAAAGTTGTATGCAGTATGTTTGTTGCCCTCATCTAACTCAGCCGGTGTGCTGTTGAACAAGATCTTTTGGGCCGTTCCCTCCGTGTTCATCCGTGGCAAAGGCTTTTCAGATCTTCACTTCAATCGCAATGTCCGCCGCTATCACGCTATGAGTGAGGGCGCCAACTGAAATGAAGTCAGCCCCGGCCTCGGCGTATTCCCTCACGTTCTCGAGGGTGATACCTCCGCTGGCTTCGATCTCAATTCCTGACGCTAGCTGCCGCGCCAGCTGACCCCATTTGCGTACCGTGGCCGGTGGCTGGTTGTCCACCAGCAGGCGGGTAGCGCCCGCGGCGCAGGCGAGCTTCAGCTGTTCCAGGGTTTCTACTTCGACGTAAAGCGCCGTTACCCCCCGCTTCCTTCCCTCCGCCAGCGCCTCCCCCAGCCCCTTCCCGCTTCGCGCCAGCGCCTGCCAATGGTTGTCCTTCACCAGCACCTCGTGGCTCAGATCCGATCGATGTGCGTGGCCACCGCCGGCCAGCACCGCCGCGAGATCGAGCGAGCGCAGACCCGGTGCGGTCTTCCGGGTATGAAGAATCCGGCAGCGGGTACCCTGGACTGCCTCAACGTAGACGCGCGTGGCGCTGGCGATTCCTGACGCACGCTGCAGCAGGTTCAGCAGCGGACGCTCCGCGCGCAGGATGTCGGCCAGCGTCCCGCGGACGACCCCCACCGCGAAGCCGGGAGCAACCGGATCCCCGTCCTGGGCTGACCATTCGACCTTGCAGCCACACGACTTCGCCACCTCATCGGCATAGCGCGTTCCAGAGAGGACGCCGCCGCTGCGGTGCTCTACGACCCCTGCGGCTTGCACCCGCGGTGGCACCGTGAGCGCGCTGGTGATATCCACGCGGCCATCTTCGGCCAGCGCCGCCGCGGCGATGCGTTCGATCTCGCGTTTGGAGTTCAGCACGGCACCTAACCGAGCGCCACCATGCGGTCGATGGCGCCGCGGGCGCGTCGGGCGATGTCGGCGGGAACGGTGACGTGATAGCGGTCCAGCGTCAACGAGTCGCGCACGCCAGGAAGGGTGATGGTCTTCATGAAGGCGCAGACCGCCTCGGGGTCAGCGGCGATAAACTGCTTTTCGGGCGCCACCTGACTCATGCGATGCATGATGCCGGTCTCCGTGGCCACGATAAACTGCTTGGCAGGACGCTGCTGAACCGCGCGTATCATGCCTTCGGTGGAAGTAATGTGCAGGCCTTCGGGGTCGATATCGCCCCGTCCCATGCTGTAAATCAGCTGGCCGGCGCAACCACACTCCGGATGCACCAGGACCTCGGCGTCGGGGTATGCCGACCGCGCCTCATTCAGGACGTCGGGCCTGATCCCCTTGTGGACATGACACTCGCCCATCCAGACCTCGATGCGGCGGTCAGGGCGCATCCGACGTACATGGCTGCCGAGGAAGAAGTCCGGCAGGAAAAGGATGCCGCGGTCCGCCGGGATTGCGTCGATCACGTCGAGCACGTTCCCACTGGTGCAGCAGTAGTCCAGCTCGGCTTTCACCTCGGCGGTGGTATTCACATAGCCGACGGCGATGTAATCAGGGAACTGCGCCTTCCATTGCCGCACATCGTCCGCGGTAATGGTTGCGGCCAACGAGCATCCCGCCCGCAGGTCGGGAAGCAGCACTCGCTTCCGGGGCGACAGGATGGCGGCGGTCTCCGCCATGAAGTGCACGCCACAGAAGATGATCACGTCGGCTTCGGTGGCGGCGGCCTGCCGGGAGAGACCGAGCGAGTCGCCCACGTAATCGGCGACGTCCTGGACCTCGGGACGCTGGTAGTTGTGGGCCAGCACCACCGCTTTCCGAGCCCGGGCCAGTCGGCGAATCTCCGCCTGTAGGTCCGCGATCTGTTCCGGTGTTTCGCTGGGAGCCTCAATGACCGGCAGCTGCAGGCTGGAACTGGCGGCGGTCATACCGCCTCTCGCCGGAACGATGCGGGAGGGTAGTCGGTGCGGCGGTGACCACCGCGGCTTTCCCGCCGGCGCCGAGCCGCGTTGGTAATGAGTCGGGCCACGAGGAGCTGGTTGTGGGTGCGCCACGCCTCCTTCGGTGTGGCGCTGGTGAGCCGCTGGAGTTCGCGCTCCGCATGGAGCAGGGAAGACTCGCTGCGCTGCAGGCCCACGTCGGCTGTCATGACCTCCCTCATCTCGGCTCTGATCGACTCACAATCGGCGTCGGCCCCGCTTTCGATTACCGCGGGAGGCGGGGAGAGTTCCGGTTGGGCGGCCGTACCGGACCGAAGCGTCCGTCCCAACGCTCTGCCGGCCCGGTCGGCGAACACCAGCCCTTCCAGCAGGGAGTTGGAGGCCAGCCGGTTGGCTCCGTGGACCCCGGTGCGGGCCACTTCGCCCACGGCCCACAGCCGCGCCTTCGTGGTGCGCCCTTCGAGGTCGGTCTGCACTCCGCCCATGGCATAGTGCAGCGCCGGAGCCACCGGCAGCAGATCTGTGGAGGCATCCAGCCCGTGGCGTGACAGCATGGCGGTGATGCCGGGAAAGCGGGTTGAGAAATCCGCAACCGCCCTGGCGTCGAGCCACGCTCCGCCGGAGGCATCGGCCGCCGCCACGGCCCGCGCGACGACATCCCTCGGCGCCAGCTCGCCGCGTGCGTCTGAGTCGAGTGCGAACCGGCGTCCCGCCTGATCCAGCAGCAGTGCTCCCGCGCCGCGGACAGCCTCGGAGATGAGCGGGGCGGGGTTGATGCCGGGAAGCTTCAAGGCGGTGGGATGAAACTGGAGAAATTCGATGTCGCGAAGCTTTGCCCCTACCTGGTGGGCAAGTGCCCATCCGTCGGCGGTGGCGACCTTCGGGTTGGTGGTCACGGCGTACAGCTGGCCCACCCCACCGGTTGCCAGGACCACCGCCGAGGCGGCAAGTGTCACCCCGGTGCCGTCCGGCCGCAGGATGGAGACTCCGCGCACGGGGCCGTCCGGTGCCAGTATCCCGGTCACCTCGGTGTGCTCCAGCAGTTCGATGGACGGGTGACAGCGCACCACCTGAGCCAGACAGCCGATCAGCGCGGCACCAGTCTGATCGCCACCTGAATGAATGATCCGGGCCCGGGTATGGGCTGCCTCCAGGCCGAAGCCGAGCCTGCCGTCGGGGCCACGATCGAACACGGCACCCAGCGCCAAGAGTTCGTAAACACGGTCCGGGCCTTCACTTGTGAGTATACGGACCGCCTCCGGGTCGGCCAGTCCATCACTGGCCGCCATGGTATCGGCCGCATGCTGGCTGGGGCTGTCGCCCGGCCCGAGTGCCACGGCGATACCCCCTTGAGCCCAGGAGCTGGCGCTGTCGGCAAGGGTTTCTTTGGTAACGAGAACTACGGGGAGACCCTCAGACGCCAACCGCCACGCCGTCCACAAGCCGGCTATTCCGGTGCCTACGATGACGGGACGGGAGGGCGAAAGCATGGCTAAATATACAGCGGGGCAGCGGGGCAGCGGGGCAGAGACCCGCACGACTGAGGTACAAAGTGCGCTAGATAGATGGGGAAAACCCGGCCGCGGCTAGCTACTCTAGCTGGTATGGGAGCTCGCGCGGAAACAGCGCCGATGAGAGATGGCAAACGGCATGAGAGACTCAAGTCATGGGCTGCGTGCCACGAGCTTGTGCTGTGACTGTTTATCGCATCACTCAAGGACTTGGCCAGCGAACAGAACAGTACGGGCTGACATCGCAAGCCGAGCGGGCAGCCTATTCTGCTGCTGCAAACATCGCCGAAGGCTCAGCTAAGCGCGGCGCTCGCGAATTCCGGCGCTATTGGATATCAGTCTTAGGCTCGCTTTCCGAGCTTTCCTATATCCTGCTCTTGGCTCGAGATCTGGGATATCTGAAAGCGGAAGGTTGGGGAGAGATTGAGGCCCTGCGCGATCACGCCGGTCGTCTTACATGTGGGTCTGTACCGAGCTATTGACCGAAAGCCCTCGTCGAACCCGATACGCTGCCCCGCTGCCCCGCTGCCCCGCTGCCCCGCTGCCCCGCTTACCCGCTACCCGCTACCCGCTACCCGCTGCCCCGCTACGTCCTCACCCTCGCCAGAAGCACCAGTCCCGCGAACAGAAAGATCACGTTGGGGAACCAGGCGGCCACCAGTGGGTTGATGACACCGCCCGACCCGATTGCCTTGGTGAGTTGGGTGAGCAGCAGAAAGATCAGCGCCGTGCCCAGGCTGATGGCCACTCCGACAGCGGGGCCCGCCCGTGGTGCACTGATCGCAAGCGGTGCGCCGAACAAGGCGATGATGAGACACGTCGCCGGGAGGGCCAGCTTGAGCGCCTGTTCGACGATCAGCTTATTGGCATCGTTGCCGGAGCGCTGCAGGGCCTCGATATACCGACCCAGCTCCGCATACCGCATCTCGTCGGGACCCTTCGACTCCGCCAGCAGGTCTCCCGGTGACTGACGAAGTGCTCGGAGGCGCATCGTGCGGAAGCTGAACGTCGCCTGTCTGCCGGGCCCGGCAATCACGCGGCTGGCACCGGTGCGCAGCCGCCAGCTCTTGAGCGAGTCGTCATAGGTCGCGCTGTCCGCCGTGAGAACCAGTCCTGGGTAGTCGAGCCCGGTGCCCTGCCGCTCGAACATCACCTGCTTCAGCTGGCGGTTGGCCACATCCAGCGAGCGGACGGTGTACACCCAGCCCGCGTCACCGCTGTACACGAAGTTGAAGCGCGACCGGGTGGGACGTGCCTGTTTGGCCTTCTGGATCTCGAGCTGCCGAGCCGTCGCCCACGGTGCCAGTTCGCCTACGCCGAATGTCAGGACCACGGCCAGGCCCGCTGCGATGAACAACGGCTGCATGATCCGGTGAAAGCTTTGGCCCCCGGCCTTGGCCGCGGTGAGCTCCGAGTGGCGGCTCATGCTGACCACCGTGAACACCGTGGCAAAGAGCACCGCGGCAGGCATAACCAGAAACGCGTACTCCGGGAGGGCGTACACGTAGCTGATGGTGATCTCCTTCATGGTCAGACCCCGGTCCAACAGCTTGCTCAGCATGTCGGTGAGGTTGAAGAAGATCGCCACCAGCGGCAGCCCCAAAGCGGCCAGCACGAACAGGCGAATCCAGCTGCTGAGCACGTAGCGATCCAGCTGTCGGAGCCGGCGGGTAGGGAGCAAGTGCCTCAGGGCCTGCCGGATCTTGATCACTCCACCCTCCCCAGGCGCCGGAGCGTCGCCGCCTGGAGTCGGCGGCCCAGGTGCGCTAGGCCCTCGATCATCTCGCGGAAGTCTCCGCCCCGAGTCGACCCGGACTCGCGGCTCACCCAGAGCAGCCCCAGCACTCCCAGGATGGTCAATGCTATGTTGGGCGCCCACATGGCGGCCCAGGGCGCCACGTGCCCCCGGTCGGCCAGGCTCTCGCCTGCGGTCAGGCCCACATAGTGGATGGAGAAGACCAGAAGCCCCCCGCCGATGACCAGCCCGATTCCTCCCCGGGGGAACCGCAGGGCCATCACGATGCCAATGATGACGAAGGTGATGCAGGCCATGCTGATGGCCCACTTCTTATGGACTTCCACCGCATAGCGGTCCGCCCTCCGGTCCGCCTCGCGTACCCGGTCAGCCGCGGTGGCCACCTCGGACCAGTTGGACAGCCTCAGTTTCCCCCGGGGAGGACCGGGCAGCTTGGGGGTCTGAACCTGTGCTGGAGCTTGGGCTTCGGCCGTCCCCGGAAGGACCAGTGTCTGTACCGATTTGAGCCAGTCGCAGTAGCCGTGGCCGGTAGTGTCGGGGGCGGATGGCGGCACTGGAGGTAAGGCGGGCAGCGCCAGAAGTAGCCGTAGGTCCCGGAAGACCAGCTCGCGCCGGTCTTGCCGCGCCTCGACCTGCTCGTGCCGGGCTTCTCGGACCACATTCAGCATCTCACATGTGCTCATCTCGCGGTCGCCCCGGATCGATTCGCTGGTGCTTCGTTGCAGCTCGTCGTAAACGTTTTTCACCCGGATGTCGTTGACCGTGAAATACGTCAGCTGGAACCGCGTGGGCTCCGCGGGCCGGTACTGGTGGATGGAGCCATTGAAAAGGCGCAAGCTCAGGTCGGTTTGTCCTTCGGCATACGCCATGGAACCGCTGTCCGCATAAATGATCCGGCGGCTGGCCTCGCCCCCTACATCGTAGATCGTGACCCCTCTCAGGCGGCCGGTAGCGGCGTCGATCCGGCTGGCCCGGATGAAGTACTTCGAGGGGGGGACCTCGTTGATGACCTGCTCGCGCAGGCCGAACGCCGCCTTCTTACGGCCAATATCGATGAGGAGAGAGCGAAGCCGGGCGTTGCTTCGGGGGAGGACCTGGTCCACGAATGCGAGGTTGAATGTGGCCATGAAGACACCCCAGACCAGAACCGGGGCAAGAATCTGGTAGACGCTGATGCCGTTGGCCCGCATGGCGGTGATCTCGTTGTCGGCCGCCAGGTGGCTGAAGGTGTACAGCACCGCCAACAGGACGGCCATCGGCAACGTCATAGCCACGATGAAGGGGAGGCTCAGCACGAACACCTCCGTAATCACCGACCAGGGCAGTCCCTTGCCGACCAGGGCTCCGAACTTCTTCGCCACCTGACTGATCAACATGAAGCCGGTCAGCGCCGCCAGCGCAAAGCAGAACGGGGCGACCAGCTGCCGCAGGACGTAGCGGTTCAGGAGTCTCACGGAGAGCTAACTTGTCTAGTTGTAAGGGTTTCGTAGGCCAATTATATTCCCCGATCCACTACTCTCAAGCCCAGTATATCGTTGCCCTGCGCTAGCCTGGCGCGCTCAGTCGTCGCCCTGATCTGCCTTGCTACGCTCCCGCGGCTTCTGGCTGGGCAGGCCGATTCGGCTCGGGCCGATACCACCCTTCCGGCACTCCGCCTTCGGATTTCGGCCCCGCCGCTCAGTCTGCGCCAACCGGCAGTGCTGCGGGCGCCGTGGCTAGGCGCCTCCAAGCTCTCTCCCGGCCAGCGCGGCCAGGTCTGGGATAGCACCTTGAGCGTCGCGCTCGATTCGGCCCGGACCGAGCATGCCGCTGCCCAGCGCGCTCTCCTACTATATGGCCTCGCCGCCAAGCCTCAGGCGACTGACAGCACCCAGCCGCGGGAGCAACGTGGCGGCGTCCTGGGACTATCTCCGAAGTATGCCGACCTGACACTCGACGGCCAAGTAAGGCTCGAGCTCCGGACCGACCGCCTGCGCAACGAGCGCTGTAGTCCGGCCCTGCTGCTTGACCCGAACTCCGGCTGCAGCGGCGGATTCAAACCACCGCGACTCGATAATCAGGTGAACCTCCGATCGAGCGGCACCATTGGACGTCGGGTGCATGTCAACCTGGACTACGACACCGAGCGGGACTTTACCGCCAACAACAACATTCAAGTCTACTACCAGGGACTGGAAGACGAGATTATCCGTCGGATCGAAGTCGGCACCGTCAGCTTCCAGCCACCCCAGTCGCGCTTCATCACCGCTGCGATTCCCGCCAACAATTTCGGCGTGAATGCCCAGTTCGAGGTCGGGGCGTTTGAATTCCAGACCCTGGCCGCAACCCAGAAGGGCAGCCAGGTCGCCGAGCGCACCTACACGATCGGGCAGACGACGAGCCAGCCGCAGGACCGCCAAGTGCGCGATCTCGACTTCGAGACCGGCCGCTTTTTCTGGGTAATCGACCCGACCGCGGCCCTACCTGGCTACCCCGGCATCGATATCCTTGACCTCTCGGCGGCCACGCTGGCCCCGAATGACCGGCCGGTCCAGGTCCGGGTCTACCGGTACCGGCCGCCCCAGAGCCAGGGGGGCACCGACCCTAACCTCGGCGGAATCACCGCGCTGGCAGCGACCATTGACCCAAACCAGAAGTTTGGACCGGTTCGGTGGCAACTCCTGGTTCAGGGGACGGACTATTACCTGGATCCGTCCGGTCTCTGGCTCGCGCTGGCCACGAAGCTCGACGCGAGCGACCACCTGGCGGTCAGCTATACCACCGCGGCAGGCACCACGGTCGGCACCTTTCCGTCGGAAGATCGCGGTCAAGGTTCAAGCGATAGCCTTCGGCTGGTGTTCCAGCCGCAACGCGGCCCCGAGTGGGTCACCTTCCGCCATGAGATGCGCCACATCTACCGCGCGGGCGGATCCGATCTCGATCCGGCGTCGCTGCAGCTCAGCCTTTCGGTCAACCGGTCGGAACGGCCCCTGGGCGGCGGAACCACCTACCTGGCGCTCCTCGGCCTGGCCGTGGCCACCGACCAGAATGTGTTCGACCGCGAGAACCGCCTCTTCCCCCGGAGCCGCGATCCAGACGCCGCTCAGGTTCTGCGCGAATCCTACATCGTGTTTCCGACGCTCACACCGTTCTCCGATCCCAGGTTGACCGTCGAAGAACGTTCCGACTCTCTGTACCGAACGCCGCTGCACCTGATTCTGTCGCAGGGTCCGCCCGCCAAGTTTCAGGCCCGGCTGCAATACAACTCCACCGGGGCGGGTGACCGGTCTACGCTGAGTCTCGGGGCCCTGCAGATCCGGGACAAGAGCGAACAGCTGCTACTCGATGGCCGGCGGCTGGAGCGGGGAGTGGATTACACGATCTCGTACGATCTCGGCCAGGTCACCTTCCTGAACCCCGATGCGCTTTTCGGCACCAGAGCCGCCCAGATTACCGCCCGCTTCGAGGAGCAAGGGCTTTTTGCCGTGGCTCCCACTACCATCCTGGGCCTCTCCACCCGCTACCGCCTGGGAGACGTGGGAGCGATCAACCTCATCGGAATGTATCAGCGGGAGCAGAGCGCCTTCAATCGCCCACCGCTCGGATTCGAGGCATCGGCGAACCTCGTCGGTGGCGTTAACACCGAGCTCAGCTTCAAGCCCATGGCGATCACCCGGTTCTTTAACCGGTTGACCTCCTCACCCGCCGTGGCCCCGTCCCGTCTGGATGTGAACGCCGAGTACGCCTTCACCAAGCCCGACGCCAATCGGTCCGGCCAGGCCTACCTGGAAGAGTTCGAGGCCGAGGCTGGAATCCCCATCTCGCTGAGTGAGACCGCGTGGGAGTTTGGGAGCCGCCCTCAGCAGGCGGATGGCGTGGCTGACGTGGTGGGAGGGACGTTCGACGAGGAGGACGCGGTAGCGCTCACCTGGCAGAACCTGGTTCCCATCTCGAGCGGGTCGGCTCAGCCGGTCGAACTCTTTGCGCAGGACATCGATTCCCTGATACGTGTTGCGGGTCGCAGTCAGCAGCAGGAGACTGCGATGTATCTCACTCTCCATGCCGACACCGCGGGCGGCCTGGTTCAGCGGAACAACGCCTCCCGCTGGTCCTTACCAGTCCGGCCCGGGAAGCCGCGCTGGCGCTCCATGGTGACGACGCTCAGCCCCACCGGGGTGGACATTACCCAGGACGAGTACCTGGAGTTCTGGGTCTTTCAGCCCGGTCCGCCGGAGAGCAGAACCACGGACTCTGCCGGCGTGCGGCTGGTGTTCGACCTCGGCACCGTCAATGAAGATGCCCTGGGGATAGCCCCGCTGACGATTGCGACGGCCGGCGGTGATACCGTCTTCACCGGGCGCCAGTATGTCGGCCCCGGACGCCTCGACAGCGAGCGCAGCAGCTTTGACATCTTTGACGCTCAGGTGGACGATATCGGGATCCTGGGAGATCGGCCGGATGTGCTGGTGGACGCCGTCACGGGTGAAGAGATCCCGGAGCCCGGGGCACTCTGCGAGCGGTTTCTCAGCGCCGCCGTTCCGGTCTTCCCCTGGGGCGACCTGAGCGGCCGCTGCACCCGGGGGAACGGAAGCCTCGACACCGAGGACCTGAACGGCGACAACGTGCTGAACGCCACCGGGGCCAACGAGAGCATGTTCCGCTACGTTGTCACGCTGCTGCCGGGAGACAAGTACTTCGTGCGGAACGGCGTGCAGCAGAAGGACTCGATCACCCAAGCTACGACTGGCGTCTGGGAGCTCTACCGGGTTCCCATCCGCACGCCCGATGTGACGATCGGCACTCCCAGCCTGCGCCTGATCCAGCACCTCAGAGTCACCGTGGCGGGGACGGCCGACGTGGGCGGTCCGGACGTGATCGCGCGCTTCGCGCTTGCGCGCATGCGGCTGGTGGGTTCGCCCTGGGTTCGACGTGCCGAGGCGCCGATCGCGGGTATCTCGGGTACTGCGGCGGAGCCCAGTGGTGAGGTTATCGCCTCGGTCATCTCGACCGAGAATACCACGGACCTGGGCTACATCCCGCCGCCCGGGGTGTTTGAGGGACTCTCCGTGAAAGACGGAGACCAGCGGGTGCTGGGCACCGAGGTCAACGAGAAGTCCCTGCGGCTGATTGCCCGGGGAATCGAGGTGGGCGAGCGTGCCGAGGCGTACCTCCGCCTCCCTACCGGTCCTCAGAACGTTCTGAGCTACGAGCAGCTACGGGTCTGGATGCGCGGCCGGGGAGAGGGCTGGGAGCAGGGGGACTTCCAGGCGTTCATCAAGCTGGGCAGCGATGGCAGCAACTTCTACATGTATCGCGCACCCGCGCGTAGCACCACGTGGGAGCCGGAGTTCACCATTGATCTCGAGGTCTGGCGCAGTCTCAGGGCCGACATCGAGGATCGCTGGTTGAGCGGCGCACCCGCTTCCGGCGCAACCGAGTGCGGCAGCCTGGACGTGGATGCCTACGTGGCGTGCGATGGGCCCTACCTGGTCCACCTCGCGGACCCCGGAATCAATCCACCCAACCTTGCCGCCGTCCAGGAGATCTCCGCAGGCATCTACCGGAGTGCCGGCAGCCTAGGCAGTGCCCGAGGCGGAGCTCTGGGTGGATGATATCCGGCTCAGCAGTCCCCTCGCCGAGTTGGGGGCCGCCATGGCGGTGGACGCCCGGCTGCTGGCCTCCGATGTGGGGAATGTGAACTTTTCCTTCGTGAAGCAGGACGGGCAGTTCCACCAGATCAACCGCGACCCCACCTATCGCACCACCGGCGCATTTCAGGTCAACACCAACTGGCGGCTCGACCGGTTTTTGCCCACCAGTCTTGGTCTGTCGATTCCGCTCACCGTGGCTTATGCGCGGAGCGACGTGACGCCCGAGCTCCTCACCGGCAGTGACCTGCGCGGTGACGCGCTCGAGGGGCTGCGAAAGCCGCTCGCGTGGAACAGCAACTATACGCTCGCGATCCGGCGCAATCAGCGGGGCAAGGGCTGGCTGGTCCGAGGGGTGGTGGATCCACTCTCGCTGGCGGGGATCCTGAACCAGGGACGCGCGCGCACCGAGCTCTCGGACGCGAACAACGACGCATACTCGCTCACGCTGGGCTACAATCTTCGGATGGAGCGCCGGGGCCCGCGGCTGCCGTTCGGCGGAATCATCAAGGGGCTGCCCGACTGGATTCGCCGGAGCGAAGGCGGCAAGGCGCTGGGGGACGCTACGTTCAGCCTGGTGCCGTCAAATGTGCGGCTGAGCAGCGGCCTGTCCAGGAACCAGTCCGACTACTCGCTCTTCGCAGTGCCGGTCTCCCGGCCCGACGATTTCCTGATCACGCCCACGCTATCCCTCACCCACCTGTGGCGGAATTCTGCTGGTCTCACCTGGCAGCCCCTGGGCATGATCGGGTTGACGGGCGATCTCTCCAGCACCCGGGATCTCAGAGTCTATCCTGACTCGACATCCCTGGGCCGGCTGGCCTATGAGGAGCGCCGCTTTTTCCTTGGTATACCGGTAGGCGTAGAGCGCGACCGTGTGTTCAGCACTGCCCTGTCGATTACCCCACGCTTGAACTCATGGCTGCGCCCGCGATACACCACTACCAGCAACTTTGTGTTGTCCCGTACCCTGACCAGCCGGGATCCGGTCCGCGAATTGGGCGACAGCGGCGCTTTCATCCTTCCTCAGACCCTCAACAACGGTCGGAACCGGGAGATCGGAGTCTCCCTCGACCTGGGGCGGGCGCTGCGCCAGGTCTGGTCCGACAGCAGCGGCATCGGGAAGGCATTCGCGCGGGTGCGCCCGGTGGACTTCGCCACCCGCCTGGGCCGCACCTCGACCTACGACTTGATGGCATTCAACCCGGACCTTGGCTTCATGCTGGGGCTCGGCGGACGCGACCAGTTCCTCACCCACGAGGGCGAGGATGCCCGGGGCGTCACCGAGGTTCGGAGCACGACAGTGACGTCGGGGGCCGACCTGCCGCTCGGGTTCAGCGCCACGCTGTCCTACTCGCTGACCCGGACGGACCGCTTCCAGCTTCTCGGAGGCGAGTTCGCTGAAATCATCACCCGGCAAATTGAGTGGCCGGTGGGCAATGTCCGATGGACCCGAGCCTTTGCCGGCGGACCTCTGACGCTGGTGGCCGCGGGAGCCGGCTTGCGGCAGCGCAACGGCACCTCGACCCAGCCGAGCGGGGGCGGGACGGTGGCCACCAGCGCCATCTCGTCCTACGCGCTGACGCCGGACTTGCAGCTTTCCTTCCGGAACGGTCTGGCGCTGACCTTCGGGCTTTCCACCCGATCCCAGCGTACCGAGAACAACGGCAATGCAACCGAACTGGATCAGGACGATCTCACCGGGTCGGCCAACTATTCCTTCGCATTGCCGGCTTCCATCAGCCGGACCAGGAAACAGGTTCGCTCCACACTGACGGCACTCTCCTCCAAGACGCTCACGTGCCTGGAGCAGGGTGGGGATCCGGCGTGCATCGTCGTGTCCGATGTGCGGCGCCAGGAGCTACGCGGCGGCCTCGACACCGACCTGCTCAAGACCTTGAGCGGGGGCCTTCAGTTTGGCTACTCGATCAGCGACGCTCGCCACGTGAGCCGCAGGACATCGCAGATCTTTCTGATGGTCACCTTCCAGTTGTCGCTCTATGCGGGGGACTATCAGTAGGACGGAGAGGACGGAGCAGGACGGAGAGGATTGAGAAGGGACCCCATTAGGTTTCGGCATGCATAGACTCAAATACCTCTCCGCCGTCTCCATCCTCTCCGTCCTCTCCGTCTCCTGCAGGGAGAAGGCCAAGCCGCCGCGCGAATTCGACGGCGCCTCGGCGTTCGGCTACATCCAGACCCAGGTGGGCTTCGGCCCCCGGGTTCCCGGGACCGAGGCGCACCGCCGCATGGGCGACTGGCTGGACAGCCTGCTGCGGCAACGGGCCGACACCGTCATCGTACAGAGCTGGAACCACGTCACCGCCGACAAGACCACGCTGCCGCTTCGCAACTTCATCGCGCGATTCAACCCCACGGCAGAAAAGCGCCTGTTGTTGCTGGCGCACTGGGACAGTCGGCCGATGTCCGACAGCCCTCGCTCCCGCGACTCGACCAAGGCCGTGCTGGGAGCGAACGATGGCGGCTCCGGCGTTGCCTTGCTGCTGGGCGTTGCAGATGTTCTGAAGCGGACCCCACCCTCCGCCGGAGTCGATCTCCTGTTCGTCGACGGCGAGGACTACGGTCATTTCACCGAGGCTCCGGCCGACGTGCTGATCGGCTCTCGCTACTACGGGGCCCATCAGCTTCCCGGCCCCAAGCCGCTGTATGCGGTTCTCTTCGATTTGGTGGCCGACAAGGATCTTCAGCTGTATCAGGAGGGCAACTCGCTGGTCGGTGCGCCGGAGGTGGTCGAGCTGGTGTGGGGGACGGCGAAGGATCTCGGCTACGGTGGCTACTTCATCTCGTCACCACGTCATACGCTGATCGATGACCACCTGGAGCTCCAGAAGGCCGGAATTCGCGCGATCGACGTCGTAGACTTCGATTACCCCGCCTGGCACACCACGGAGGACACCATGGACAAGGTGAGCCCCGGGAGTTTACAGATCGTCGGCGATGTGGCGCTGGCGTTAGTGCGGAGGGAGTAAACGCTTCTGCGCATGTCTGCATAATTTCGCCTACCTGTTTCAATTCCGCTCCACTTACCGTCCTTCATGCTTTCCCCTGAACGCAGGGCAGTGCTGCTCTTGCTCGCCTTGGCAGTCGCTGGGCCAGGGCGTCAGGTATCTCATCACGCAGCCCAGTGAGCCACCCGGCCAGGTCCAGCTCCTGTCGGTGTTGCCGGCCGGCTCACCCGGCGCGCAGAAGGACAGCACCATGCGGCAGGCTCGTCCTCTCCGGCCGGGCGAGCGCGTGGATGCCGATGCCGCCAGCGCGTCCGAGCTGGCGCGGTTGCCGCGGGTAGGACTCGCGCTCGCCAAGACCATCGTCGCCAACCGGGATACGCACGGGCCGTTCGGCACCTTGGCGGGACTGGATCGCGTCCCGGGAGTCGGGCCCGGACTGTTACGCAGCGTAGGGGGTCACCTGTCGTTCAGCGGCTCGGCGGCGCGGCCGGCTGCCGGTGGCAGCTCTGGTGCAGGTGTTGGCACCACGTTTGCTCCCCTGCCTGACGGGAATTTGGCGGTCCCGACGGCGGTGTCGCCCAATTCCGTGCTCAACGTCAATCGTGCCACAGCGGTCGAGCTCGAGGGTTTGCCCGGAATCGGGCCGGCCCTGGCGCGGCGAATTGTGGCGGATCGCGAGGCACGGGGCCCATTTGCGACGGTGGAGGCACTGGATCGCGTCCCCGGTATCGGCCCGGCGCTGGTGACCCGCCTGGGGAAGTGGGTCAGCGCGCCCTGAGGTGCGTACTCACGTCATCGGCACCGGCTTCCGATGATATCCCTGAACCCTTCTCTACGGATACCTCGGAACCCATGGCGACCGCAGCGGCCGGTGGCGATCGGCTCGGTGAAATCCTGCTTCGCGAAGGCCTGGTCACGAGAGAACAGCTCTCGCAGGCTCTCGCGGAACAGAAGAACACAAAGCACCGGCTGGGCTATGTCCTGGTGAAGCTCGGCCTCGTCCAGGAGCTCGAGATCACCAAGGTCCTGGCGCGCCAGTATCGCATGCCGGCGGTCGATCTCACCCGCTTTGAAGTCGATCCCAAAATCATCAAGCTGGTTCCGGCCGAGATGGCCACCAAGAGCATCGTCCTGCCGCTCAAGCGGGAGGGCCGGACGCTCACGGTCGCCATGGCAGACCCGACCGACCATGGCCTGCTGGAAGACCTGAAGTTCATCACCCGGTTCGATCTCTTCCCGGTCATCGCGGGCGAATACACGCTTCGCAACCTCATCGAGAAGCACTACGAATCTTCCGACCAGCAGCTGGCCACGCTGCTCAAGGACATGGAAGAATCGGGGGAGGACGTCGAGGTTGTCGAAGAGCAGGAGGACGAGGCCGCCACCCAGGCGCAGATCGATGACGCCCCGGTGGTCAAGCTGATCAACGGACTCCTGACCGATGCGGTGAAGCGCGGGGCCAGCGATATCCACATCGAGCCATTCGAGCACGAGATCCGGGTCCGCTACCGGATCGACGGCGCGTTGCTCGAGATCATGAAGCCGCCGCTCAAGATGAAGGCCGCGCTCACATCCCGCGTGAAGATTCTTTCCCAGCTCAACATCGCGGAGCGCCGGGTCCCCCAGGACGGCCGGCTCAAGCTGAAGATGGGAAGCCGCGTCATCGACTTCCGCGTGTCTACGCTGCCGGTGCTGTTCGGTGAGAAGATCGTGCTCCGAATCCTGGACAAGGGGAACCTGACCCTTGACCTCACCAAGTTCGGCTTCGAGGAAAAGGCCGAGCGCGATCTCATGAAGGCCATTCTGAATCCGTACGGCATGGTGCTCGTCACCGGCCCGACCGGGTCGGGAAAGACCACCACGCTGTACTCAGCGCTCTCCCGGATCAATACGCCGGAAGTGAACATCATGACCGCGGAAGACCCGGTCGAGTACAACCTGATGGGCATCAACCAGGTACTGGTACGAAACGAGATCGGTTTGACCTTCGCCGCGGCGCTGAAGGCGTTCCTGCGGCAGGACCCGAACATCATCATGATCGGTGAGATCCGGGATCTCGAAACCGGCGGTATCGCCATTAAGGCGGCGCTCACCGGCCACCTGGTGCTCTCGACGCTGCACACCAACGACGCGCCCAGCACCATCACTCGTATGATCGACATGGGCATCGAGGCCTTCAACGTGGCCAGTGCCGTGAACCTGGTAGTAGCCCAGCGACTGATCCGGCGTATCTGCAAGGACTGCAAGGCGGAGCACAAGTACACCGATGTCGAATTGGGGGCCCTGGGCACAAATCTTGAGACCCTGCGGGCGATCAACTTTATGAAGGGAACCGGCTGCGATACCTGTAGCGGCACCGGCTACAAGGGCCGGGCCGGCCTCTACGAGGTCATGGCGCTTTCGCCCGAGCTGCGGCGCATGATCCTGCGGGGGGCTTCGGTCGCAGACATCCAGGCCCAGGCCGTTGTGGACGGCATGCTTACGCTGCGTATGGACGGGATGAAAAAGATCGAGCGTGGCGTCACAACCCTCGAGGAAGTGGTCAAGGAGACAGCCGGATGACGTTCAACCTGCGTTCCCTGCTCGAAGAGATGATCCAGAAGGACGCCTCGGACCTCCATATCACGGCGGCCGAGCGGCCCAAGCTCCGGGTAGACGGAGACATCGTCGACAGCTCGGTGCTCGAGGTCCTGACGCCCAAGGACACCCTTCAGCTGGCCTATTCCGTCCTCACCGAGAACCAGAAGAAGCGCTTCGAAACCGAGGACGAACTGGACTTCTCCTTCGGCATCCAGAACCTGGCGCGATTCCGTGGCAACGTCTTCAAGCAGCGCGGCTGCGTTGCCATGGTAATCCGCATGATTCCCTTCAATGTGCGAACGTTTCAGGAGTTAAGTCTTCCCCCCGTCATCGCCAAGCTGGCCGAGAGGCCCCGTGGACTGATCCTGGTCACCGGCCCGACCGGATCGGGTAAGTCGACCACGCTGGCCGCGATCATCGACAAGATCAACAAGGAACGAAAGGGTCATATCATCACGGTCGAGGACCCAATCGAATTCATTCATCGCCACCAGTCCTGTATCGTCAACCAGCGCGAGATCGGCACTGACACCAAGACCTTCGCGGCGGCGCTGAAGTACGCGCTCCGTGAAGACCCCGACGTCATCCTGGTGGGAGAAATGCGGGACCTGGAAACGGTCGGCGCGGCACTGACCATCGCCGAGACCGGCCACCTCGTCCTCGCCACGCTGCACACGAATTCGGCTGCGGAGTCCATCAACCGCGTGATCGACGTGTTCCCGTCGAATCAGCAGTCGCAGGTGCGGGCGCAGCTTGCGTTCGTGCTCGAAGGCGTGATCACCCAGACCCTGCTGCCCAAGCTCAAGGGCCGCGGGCGGGCCATGGCGGCAGAGATCATGGTCGCGACCCCCGCGATTCGGGCGCTGATCCGTGACGACAAGGTCCACCAGATCTACTCGGCCATGCAATCGGGCAAGAAGTTCGGCATGCAGACGATGAACGACGCGTTGTTTCAGCTCTACACTGCCCGCGAGGTGGCTCAGGATGAGTGCGAGCGGGTCTCGCACGATCCCAAGGAGTTCCTGCGGATGATCGGCGTCACGCCGTTGGAAGACCAGGACACGGGCATGACCGACCGCCCGCAGCAGAAATCCGCCGGAGTCCGCCGGTAACACGCCGGGCGCGCCGCTGCGCCCATGATTCGGGAGAGGACCGATGCCGCTTTTCGAATACACCGCGCGAAACTCCGCCAACGGCCAGATCCAAAAGGGTCAGGTCGAGGTCAAGAGTAAGGAGGAGGTCAGCGCCTACCTCCGCAAGAACCGGATGATGCTGGTCAGCGTCCGGGAGGCGCCCAAGAAGATCAGCCTGGGCGGCAGCCTGGGTAAGGCGCGGGTCAAAATCCGCGACATCGTCATTTTCACCCGGCAGTTCGCCACCATGATTAATGCCGGCCTGCCGCTGGTGCAGTCGCTTGACCATTCTGGCTGATCAGACCGAGAACAAGACGCTGAAAGAGGTTACCAGGGCGGTGGTGCATGACGTCGAGTCGGGGAACACCCTCGCGGACGCCTTTGCCAAGCACCCCGCCGCCTTCAGCGGCCTGTACGTGAACATGGTGGCGGCGGGCGAAGCCGGCGGTATTCTCGATACCATCCTCATCCGGCTTGCGACCTTCCTGGAAAAGAGTGACGCCCTGATCCGGAAGGTCAAGGGCGCCATGATTTATCCTGCGGTCATCTTCAGTGTCGCCATCATTGCGATCGCGGTGCTGCTTATTTTCGTGATCCCGACGTTCCAGAGCATGTTCGCCTCGGTCAACATGGAGCTTCCGCTGCCCACCCGGGTGGTCATCGGGATGTCCAATCTGCTGATCGGGTTCTGGTGGGCGTTCATTGCCGCCGGGGCCGGAATCTTCTTTGTCATCAAGAAGTACTACGCCACGACCAGCGGTCAGAGACAAATCGACGGACTCCTGCTGCGGGCCCCGGTGCTGGGCGACATCCTGCGGAAGTCTGCGGTCTCCCGCTTCACCCGTACGCTGGGAACCCTGATCTCCTCCGGTGTCTCGATTCTCGATGGGCTGGAAATCACGGCTAAGACCGCCGGCAACATGGTGATTCACGATGCGGTCATGGAATCCCGGCAGTCCATCGCGGGTGGCGAAACGATCTCTGCACCACTGGAGAAGTCCAAGGTCTTTCCGCCCATGGTCATCTCGATGATCGCGGTCGGTGAGCAGACCGGCGGCCTGGATGAAATGCTTACCAAGATCGCCGACTTCTACGACGAGGAAGTGGACGTGGCGGTGGGATCGCTGCTCTCGTTGATGGAGCCGGTGATGATCGTGGTGCTCGGCGTGATCGTCGGCGGCATGGTCGTCGCGATGTACCTGCCGATCTTCGACATGATGAACGCGGTACAGTAGTCGGTGCGCATTGCCTTTACTCTCCTCGTCGTGGGCACGGCCCTTGTGGTCGGGCCCGCAGAGGCGCAGACATTGAACGTACGTCCGGCGCCCTTGGCCGATCTGCGGCCCGGCAAACAGGCCCGCCATGGCGAAGTGGTGCTGGGACAGACGACGCTCGCGGGCGCGCTCCGCATGTTCGCCGAGCATCTCTGGTCGGATAGCGTCAAGGTGCCGCGGGGGCATGGCGGCAATCCCGCTCCATGGCCGCCCGGAACGGTATGGCTCGCCGGCGATCACGAGATTCGCCCACGCCACCACCTGGACCTCGGGCCGGAACGATACCAGCTCTTCTTTGATGAGAACGAGCGGTTGATTACGGCTTCAACCGGATCGCGGCTGCCGGGCGGGCTGACGTGGAAGGTGCTCAGCAAGCACTACCCGTCGCTTCGAAAGGGTCGCCGCTGGTACAGCGGCGATCAGCCCATCTCGGATAGCTGGAGCGTGGCACTCAGCAGCTGCGTGACACTCGTCGCCAGTGTGCTGATTGAAGGACAGAAGGTGCAAAACCTGAGCTATAACTACACCTGCCCCACCACGAGCACGGGAGCGAGCAAGACAACGTCATCTCGCTGACCAGGGCCACGGTCGATCGCTACCAGTCCGTCTCGCGGTAGTCCTTGAGGAACTTCCCCCATACATGCGTGCCCGTGTTGATCCCTGTGATGATTGGATCCACGATCCGGGCCGCCCCATCCACGATGTCCAGCGGCGGGTGGAAGCGGTGCTCCACCACCTTTCGTGCCGCCAGCTCAACCGGATCCTCATCGGTAACCCACCCAGTATCCACGCTGTTCATGTGAATACCGTCTCCGTAGTAGTCCGCGGCGGCCGTGCGTGTCATCATGTTCAGCGCGGCCTTGGCCATGTTGGTGTGCGGATGGCGCGTGGTCTTGAAGTTCCGGTAAAACTGCCCCTCGACCGCTGATACGTTGACGATGTGCTTGTCCCGTCCCGGCGTCCGAAGCATCAGCGGCTTCAGGCGCGCGTTCAGAATGAACGGGGCGACAGCGTTGACCAGCTGCACCTCCAGCAGCTCCACCGAGGGGACCTCCGCCATCAGCATGCGCCAGGAGTTCTTCTGCCGCAAATCCACCTGCTGCAGATCCTGATCGAGCTGACCTTCGGGGAAGAGATGCCGCTGAGGGTGGCGCTCGTCCGCCAGCAGCGTCACCTGCGACAGCTCGGCAGAGCTGATCATCCCCGCCACGTTAGGCAGACGCCGCTCGAACACCGCAGGCGCGACCCCGTTCCCGCCACCGTGGACGTGGGCGTCGCGCCACCCCTCGTATGCACCCAGCAGCGGGCGGGCCCGCTCCGGCATCTGGTGCAGGGCGGCGGTTTCCCGCTCCATCATGTGGGCGTAGAAGTCGGGAGGGCGGCGGACGGTCTGGCAGGCATTGTTGATGATGAAGTCAAGCCGGTGCCGGTTCTGAAGCAGCTCGCGGGTGAACGCCTCCACGCTGGGCGTATGCCGGAGGTCGAGCCCGAAGATCTCGAGCCGGTGGCCCCAATCAACAAAATCAGGCTCACGGGCGTAGCGCGCCGCTGAATCACGGGGGAAGCGGGTCGTCACGATGAGATGCGCTCCCGAACGGAGCAGCTTCAGGCCGGCCTGATAGCCGATCTTTACGCGGCCGCCCGTGAGAAGGGCCACCCGTCCGGTCAGATCCGCCAGCTCGGTGCGCTTGGCAAAGTTGAAAGCCGCACACGGAGGGCACATCTGATCGTAGAAGTGGTGCAGGACGGTGTATTTCTCCTTGCACACGTAGCAGTGCTGCGGCTCGAGTGCTTCCCGGAACTCGGGATCCTCTATCTCTCGCTGCTCGAACTCAGGCGGCGGGAATACGTTGGGGCTGGTATACACGGGTTGGCGCCGAAGCGTTCTGATCCCGGTGCGCTCCAGGGCCTGCTCCTCGCGTTTGATGCGAGCCGCCTTTTCCCTACGCACGCCGGCACGTACCAGCTGCCGTCGCGACGCAGAATCCGGGGCGTAGACATGGCCCGCGGCCTGGATCAGCCGGTGTCGGTCGTCGGGGGGCAGGCCTGCAAGCAGGCCCCTGTCGGCGACGATCGACTCCAAGAGATCGGTGGCCGTTCGTACGCGCTGAAGGAACGCTGTGACGGGGCTGTCGGAATCCTTCGCTGGAATGGGATTGGGCATCGCGTTAAGTCTAATTGGGCCGGTGTTCGGAGCGCACGCGCCCATCGGTGATCCGCCTCACCGCCTGTCTCCCGGCACACCCCTACCTACAGTGGGACGGCTCTCTCATGCCTCCCCCTGGCGGCAAACGGGATGACACCGATTTACAGCTATCGTCGGGTTGTGTGGGCTGCGGTGTGCCTCCTGGTCTCCTCTCAGGCAGGCTGCAGAGCTGGTGGCGAATCCTCCCCTCCGGCCAAAGCAACTGCGACGCCGGCAGCCCCGAGGGACACGGGACCGGTCCCGGCGTCCCCGGCCGATGACGGCGAGTGGCGCATCCCCGCCAAGGACTACGCCAGCACCCGTTTCAGTGGCCTGGACCAGATCACGACTGGCAATGTCGCACGGCTGCAGCCGGAGTTCAGTTTTTCCACCGGTGTGCTGCGGGGTCACGAGGCAGTGCCGATCGTGGCCAACCGCACGATGTATGTGGTGACTCCCCATCCCAACATCCTCTTTGCTCTGGCCTGACCCGCGGCGGAGCGCTGAAGTGGAGGTACGATCCCGGCACCTCCCGCGCCGCGCGCGGTGTAGCGTGTTGTGACGTCGTCATCGGGCGCGGCGTACGCGGCCGGACGGGTTTTTTTCAACACCCTGGACGTCCACACGTGGCGTGGACGCCGAACCGGACGGAGCTCTGGAAGGTCAAGCTCGGCGAGATCAATCAGGGCGAGTCCATGACCATGGCTCCCCTGGTTGTGACGACAAGGTCTATGTCGGCAATAGTGGCGGTGAGTTTGGGGTTCGGGGCTGGATCACGGCGCTGGATGCGGCCACCGGAAAATCGTCTGGCGGGCCTACAGACCGGTCCCGACAAGGATGTTCTCATCGGCAGCCGGTTCCGGCCCTTCTATGCTGCCGATCGGCTCCCACCTCGGCGTGACCAGCTGGTCGGGCGACCAGTGGCGGATCGGGGGAGGTGCCGTTGGGGATGGATCTCCTACGACCGCGATATGAACGCGGTCTTCTACGGCACCTCCAATCCGGATCCTGGAACCCGGCCCTGCGTCCTGGGACAACAATGGGCATCGTCCGTCTTGCCCGGGACGCGACACCGGGAGCCCTGTGGGCGTATCGTGGACCCCGCATGACGAGCACGATTTTGATGGGATAAACGAACATCCTGCTGGACCTGCCGTGGGGTGGCCGACGCCGCAGCTGATGATCCGGCCCGAGCGGACGGGTTCATGTACGTGATGGATCGGACCACGGGTGAGGTGCTCGCGGCGGATCCGTACGGCCCGGTGAACTGGCCACCGGATCACCTCAAGACCGGCCGACCGGTCCTCAACCCCGACAAGCGACGGGATCGCCAGGCCAGGACGTGTGCCCCCCGCCCCTGGCATGAGATTGGCAGCCGTCAGCCTTCTCTCCCCGCGGCCTTCTCTATCTGCCGCACAACATCTCTGCATGGACTATGCTCGGGTCGAGGCGATTATATCGCCGGTACCCCGTACGTAGGCGCTGAGGTTCGCATGTATGCCGGCCCGGCGCCACGCGGCGTCTTCAGCGCCTGGATCCGATCGCCCGGAGAAGATCTGGGAGATCAAGGACGGTTTCCGGTCTGGGTGGAGCGGTGGTGACGGCCGGAGACGTGCCTTCTATGGTACGATGGATCGATGGTTCAAGGCGGTAACGCTCGACCGGCCAGCTGCTGTGGCAATACCAGGTCGGTTCCGGATCATAGGCCAGCCGATGACGTATCTGGCCCACGGCGGCAGTACGTCGCGGTTTTGTCCGGCGTGGTGGCTGGCCGGCGCGGCCTGGGGATCTTGCCCCGGCGGATCCGTTTATCGCACTGGGATTGCGGATGCGTGACTTGCCGGATTATACCGCCGAGCGGGACACTCCACGTCTTTGCCCTGCCGAAGGCGGCAGCCGGTGAGACCCGTCGCGCCGGATCGCTCTCTGCGGTACTCATGGTGCTGGTCCTCGCTGCAGGCGAGCGGCGCCGATCGTGACCGGGAGCCCGCCCCAGCGTCGGTCCCGAGATGGTTCGCACCGGTGAGCTGGTGGCTGGAGGTCGTCCGCCCGAACCGGTCTGCGCAACCCCTACGAAGGCCAGCGCAACGTGCTGGCCGAGGCAAGCGGTACTACGGTGGTTCACTGCGCCGGCTGCCATGTGGTGCCGGTGGGGGGGATCGGCCTCCGCTCGCGGATGACGACTCGATCTACGGGGGAGAGCCGGCCAACATCTTCCTCACGATCGTGCAGGCAGGCCCAATGGGATGCCCTCATTGGCAGCCAGATTCCCGATGACCAGGTCTGGAGATCGTGAGCTTCGTCGCACCCTCTCGGAGCATGCGGCGAGGAGAGCGCGAGGCCCGCCGTGGCCGCTAAGCCATCCATCGCTACGCGGCGGGCCTGCCTCGTCGCTCTTGCGGCGTGTTCCGACAGGCCAGTCAACGCTTCATCCCGGCGGCCCGGGAGCGGAGCAGATCGCCGATCTCTGTGGATCAGCTGGCAGCGCCCCGTCATTTTTCTGGTGGTCATGTGACGTTGGCACGCGGCTTACCCATCGCGCATCGCAGAGCCGCATTCTCGATCACACGACTCCTCCCACTCTGTCGTGCTGGGGCGTGTCCTCCACGTGTACTGACGCCCTGCTCGTCCTCCCCTTCCTCTCTCTCTCTCCCCTCCCTCCTCCTCTCCCTTCTCTCCCTTCTCCTTTCTTTCTTCTTCCTCCCCCCCTCTCTCTCCTCTCTCTTCTTCTCTCCCTTTTCTCCCTTTCTCTTTCTCTTCTCTCCTCTCTTTTCTCTCTTCTTTTCTCTCTCTCCTTCTCTTCTCTTTCTCTCCTTTCACCTTCTTCTCTTCTCTTTCTCTCCCTTCTCTCCTCTCTCTCTCTCTCTTCTTTTCTTTCCCTCCTCTTCTTTCTCCCCCTCTCTCCTCCCACCTCTCATCCCCCTTTCCCCTCCTTCCCTCTCCTCCCTCTCCCTCCTCTCTCTCCCTCCTCCCTCCTCTCCTCTTCTCCCTTCTTCTTCTCTTCTTGCCCCTCTCCCCCCTCTCCTCTTCTTTTTACAACATCCCGATCGCCACGCGCTACATGGTCACGAGCTTCGCCTTCTTCACTCATCGGCGGGCTGCTCGCGCTCGTGATGCGGCTGCAGCTCGCGCGGCCCCGGAGAACGCGTTGCTCGACGCGGAGACGTACAACCAGCTGTTCACGATGCACGGCACGACGATGATCTTCCTCTTCGTCGTCCCGTTCCTCGAGGCGTTCGCCAACTACCTGATCCCGCTGCTCAACGGCACGCGCGACCTGCCCTTCCCGCGCCTCACCGCGCTCTCGTACTGGACCTACCTGTTCGGCGGGATCTTCCTCTACTCCTAGCTTCCTGTTCGGCCTCGCGCCGGACGGCGGCTGGTTCGCCTACGTGCCGCTGAACCTCAAGGAGTACTCGCCCGGCCTGAACATGGACTTCTGGGACATCGGCCTGAGCGTGGCCGAGGTCGCGGCGATCGGCGCGGCGGCGGAGATGATCGTCGGCGATCCTGCGCATGCGCGCGCCGGGGATGTCGCTCAACCGCCTGCCGCTGTTCTGCTGGGCGATGCTCGTGACGAGCGTGATGATCATCTTCGCGTTCACGCCGCTCATCGTCGGCACGGCCATGCTGGAGCTCGACCGCAAGGAGCTCACGCGCTTCTTCGACGCGAGGCTACGGCGGCGACCCGCTGCTCTGGCAGCACATCTTCTGGGTGTTCGGCCACCCCGACGTCTACATCATGTTCGTGCCGGCCGTGGGCGTCGTGTCGCACGTCGTGCAGACGTTCGCGCGCCGCCCGGTGATGAGCTACACGCTCATGGTGCTCGCGCTCGTCGCCACCGGCTTCCTCAGCTTCGGGCTCTGGGTGCACCACATGTACACGACCGGGCTCTCGCCCATGGCGCTCGGCTTCTTCGCCGCGGCGAGCATGGCGGTCGCCATCCCGAGCGGGATCAACGTGTTCGGCTGGATCGCCACGCTCTGGGCCGGGCAGCCGGTGTGGCGCACGCCGCTGCTCTTCGCGCTCGGCGGCATCGTCATCTTCGTGATCGGCGGCATCACCGGCGTGATGGTCGCCGCCGTGCCCTTCGACTGGCAGGCGCACGACACGCTACTTCGTCGTCGCGCACCTGCACTACGTGCTCTTCGGCGGCATGCGTCTTCCCGCATCTTCGCGGGGCTCTACTACTGGTTCCCCAAGTTCTCCGGCCGGCTGCTCGGCGAGCGGCTCGGGCGGTGGAACTTCGGGCTCATGTTCGTCGGCTTCAACCTCGCCTTCCTCCCCATGCACTGGTCGGGGCTCCACGGGATGCCGCGCCGCGTCTACACCTACCCGCGCCGGGCTCGGGCTCGAGCGCTACAACCTGCTGTCGACGATCGGCGCGTTCGTGCTTCGCGCTCGGGCGTCCTGCTCTTCCTCGTCAACCTCGTGCTCGACGCTGCGGCGCGGCACGACGGCGGGCAACGACCCGTGGGGCGGCGACTCGCTCGAATGGTCGGAAGCATCGCCGCCCGCCGACGCGCAGTTCGCGCGCATCCCGGTGGTGCGCAGCAGGTTCCCGTTATGGGAACAGGAGGACCTGCTTCCCCTTGAACCGAAACTGGTGCGTCAGATGGAAGACCTGAACGCTCGCCCCCCTGGCGGAGCGCTGTCGTCACCACCCTCGACGCGCGCCGCTCGCATCGCGCACGCCCAACTCTACCATCGCGCCTTTTACCATGCGTACCTTTCTGCGCTCTTACCACCCTTCACAACCTCCACACACCCCTCCGCTCCCCTTCCTCTTCCCCCCAATCAACCCTCACTAATTCAACCACCAACACCACCCTCCTCCCATCACCACACCAAATCATTTTTCATCCATCCTCACACCTCTATCACCAACCCATACTTCTACATCACACCCACCTCCCCTACCACCATCACCACACCTCCACACACTCTCACTATCACCATATACACCACTCCACCCTAACACAACAAGCACCACGATGCCCAACCTGGGAGTCGACCAGGCTATAGCCCGGACATCCCTACCTCTATACCCTCGCTGAGCCGGTTCCCTACCCGCTGAGCTCGTGCCGCGACTCTCCAAGGCCCCAGGCTGGCCCTGGAATTGCCTTTCCGTCAGGAAACGGCGACCCGAACTACATCTCAGTCCCAATAGTTCCGGAGGGCTCCATGGTAGCTAAGAAACTGGCACTTCTAACGTTGGCCCTTCTGGTGGGCTGTGGTGGTCAGCCAGATGACCGTGCTGCAGGTGACGACTCGACCCGCGATATGCAACGTCCGGCAGTCGATGCCAGCCACCCCCAGAACGACCGGGCCTCCACCGCCAGACCGGCTGCCAAGCCGTCTGCGGCGAAGCCCGCGGCAAAACCGGCGGCCCGTGAGCGGGTGCTCGCGACGGGCACGGCGATCTCGGCCAAGTTCGATGCCGGCATAAGCTCCCGCACCCACAAGGCCGGCCAGAAGATCACCGGCACCGTGTCGTCCAGCGTCAAGGACAAGAGCGGTAAGGTCGTGATTCCCGCCGGCTCCAAGGTGTACGTTACGATCACCGCGATCCACGAGTCCGAGAGAAAGAGCGACAAGACCGGTAAGCTGGTGCTCACCCCGACCAAGGTCGAAATCGGCGGACGCACCTATGCTCTCACGGGAACGGCCAGCGCTCTCGATCGCACGCTCAAGGATCGGAAAACCAACGCCGGCGACATTGCCAAGGTGGGCATGGGTGTCGGCGCCGGGGCCCTCCTGGGCACGGCGGTGAGCGGTGGCAGCACCAAGGGCGCGGTCATCGGCGGCGTCGCCGGTGGGGCCGTGGGTGCCCAGCGGGCGGTGGAGACCCAGGACCGGGATGTCGTCGTTCCGGCCGGCTCCCGGCTCAAGGTGACTCTGGCGACTCCGTTCCGCCGCACGATCTAAGGAAGCTCTAGCGGGGCATTCTCCATACTGGTCGGCCGCGGCCGTTCTGCTATACTGGAGGATGTCTCGAGCGTTCATTAATGAGGATGCCGGGGCCGGCGAAGCGCCCCGGTTTCCGCTCCCAGGTCGGGATGACCCGGCATTCGACATGGCGGCGGCCCGCGCACTCCTTCAGGGTGCGGACCTGGGCGACACCGCCAGCGCCGAGTCGGCCACGGGCTACTACTGGGGCGAGCCAAAGCTTCGGGCCCTGATTCAGCGAATTCTGGAGGAGGCGCGGGAGGACGGAAACGAGCGACTGGAACAACTGGCGGAGCGCTTCCTTAGGGTACCGACGCGGACCGCGGCACGAGATTGACAGCGCCGCAGCCGGACCCTAAATTCTGCGCCAGCAAAGATGCGAATTTGGATCGCGAAGCCGGACCAGTGAATATCCTCAGGGACCTGGCTCACAGCTGGGTCCTTTTTCGTTAGAGCCCGGCGCGGGGGCAAAGTCCGCGAACAATTCACTGTCGGCAGGTACGGCATCACCGGACTCCGACGACAACCAACCAGAGGAGTACGAAATGGCACGTACCACCGGAACCGTGAAATGGTTCAACGATGCGAAGGGCTTCGGCTTCATCACCCCGTCGAACGGCCAGAAGGACTGCTTCGTGCACCACTCCGCGATCCAGGGCAGCGGCTTCAAGTCGCTGGCAGAAGGTGAGAAGGTAGAGTTTGATATCGTCCAGGGCCAGAAGGGCCCCGCGGCGGAGAACGTCACCAAGATCCGCGACTAAGCGGGCTGAACGGTGAGACAGCGGGGCCGTCCGGGAGACCGGGCGGCCCCGCTGGTTTTGGGGGACTCGCTGCTGGACATCCGCCTGATTTGACCGACATTAACAGGAGTCACACATCCCTGGAGGAGCGCATGGCCGAAGACGAGAACGACATCCTGAACCCCCACCGGTCAGAGGAACAGCTTCGGACCCGTGAGCGCGTAGCGGATCTGCTCGCGCGCCGGGGCGTCCTTCTGTTCGGAGACGAGACCGACGACCAGCTGGCGGACCTATGGTCATCGGTGGAGCGATTCGAATCCCTGGTGGAAGCTCGAGGCGGGGACACGATGACCAACGCGCCGGACTCGTCCGAGCCTGACAACCCTCGCTTCGTTCTGCCCGAGCGCCGCGCCCGCGAAGGGGCGGGGGACTATACCCGCAGAATTCTGGAGGCAGCCGCCGAGCTTACCGAATTCGAGCGCTGAGGAGGGTCTCCTCGTTCCGCTGCAATCGGGCGTCGCGCCGGTAGGGAAAGACGTCCACCACTTCACCGGCCGCCAGCCTCGTTTGCACGCCTTGCCAGAACCGGACGTCCAGCAGATCTGCGTGAGCCTGGAGGAAGTCCTCGCGCAGCGGGCCGGGTGGAACGAGGAACGCTCGAAACTCCTCGGGGAACACGTCCTGCTCGGCGACGTAGAACCAGGGCTCGGCCGAGAGCTCGTCCTCCAGCGATGTCGGCTCGGGAATCCGGCGGAAACGGCACTCGGACAGCAGGCAGAGCTCGTCATAGTCATAGCAGATGACCCGGCCGTGCCGGGTCACCCCGAAGTTCTTCAGCAGCATGTCGCCCGTGAAAATATCTGCTGCGGCCAGATCCTTGATGGCCGTGCCGTAGTCGATCACTGCCTCCCGCGCCGCACTTTCGTCGGCATCTCGAAGGAACAGGTTGAGCGGCACCACCCGGCGCTCGGTGTACAGTTGCCGCACCACCACCCGCTCGCCCTCAACCCGGATGGTTGCCGCGGCCTCCCGCACGAGATACGCGAGCAGATCATCCGGAAAGCAGTGCCGGGGGAACTCCAGATGCTCGAACTCCTGCGCATCGGCCAGCCGGCCCACCCGGTCCCGGACAAACACGAAATGGTATTTCTCCATCACGGCGCGACGGGTGGTGTTCTTCGGAGCCCCAAAGCTGTCCTTGATGACTTTGAACACGACATTGATGGACGGCAGCGTAAACACCGCCATCACCATTCCCTCGTCTCCCTCCGCGAAAGCAAAGCGCGCGTTGGGCTCCTGCAGGTGCCGCATGAGGTTCCGGTAGAGCTCCGTCTTCCCGTGCTTGTTGTAGCCGATTGCCGTGTAGAGCTCGTGAACCAGCTTCAACGGCATGATTGAGCCGAGGAAGCTCACCAGGGCCCTGGGGCTGGGTGCCTCCACCCGGAAGTAGGTCCAGCTGAATCCGAACACCACACTCGCCGCGTCGGTCGTCATGAGCACCGCGTCGACCACGATGCCGCGCTCGGCATGCAGCAGCGGGATCACCAATGGTATGACGGCAGTACCGGCACGGATGCGTCCAACCAGGTAGGCTCCCTTGTTGCGATAGAACACGGACCGCACCACGTCGATCTCTACCGTACCAGCTGACTCCGTCTCTTGCCGGATCCGTGCGTCGATCAGCTGGGCCACGAGCGCGGCATCGCGCTCCAGTTGGGCGTACCCTACGGACCAAGGGACGGCCTGGAGCATCCGGCGCACGAGAGCGGCATCGACCTTCGAGGCCCGGTAGGTGTGACAGATAGCCGGATCATCCGTCGACGACGAAGGGGAGCAGTCCAGGTATTCGATTGACGGATCGACGCCGACGGTGCTGAACACCCGCCGGGTGACCGAGTTGAAGAATGTTTCCGCCAGCTCGCGATCGGCGCGCCCGGCTATCTCGCGCGCATGCTGAGACTTCATGGCGGCCCAGACAGTGCGTTCCATGACCCCGTCGTCCAGGATGTCGCGAACGTCGGAAACCGCCGCATCCACGTGCGTCTTATAGAGCGCCAGTCGCTCGGTGGCGTCCGCCTGTGCGCCGGACCAATCGCGCCGCTCGAAGCGGCTCTGGGCCCTCCCCGTGATCTCCTCGAAGCCCCGTTCGTACCTCTCGTAGGCCGATCGAATGGATGCCACCGCGGCCGCGACAGGCCGGAGAGTTGTATTGCTGTTCATCCGTCACCCGATCAGATTGAGCGGCACTTCCCCGTGACCCATAGCCCGTTGCCCGAGGTATCCATGTCCGCGCCAGCCCCTGCCTATAAGCCACTCAAGGCGCCCACCGGTGGCGAGGCCATTGCCATGCACCAGGGTCGCATTCAGGTGCCGGCAACCCCGATCATACCGTTCATCGAGGGAGATGGCACCGGGCCCGATATCTGGCGCGCATCCCAGTACGTCTTCGACCAGGCGGTTGAGCGGGCATACGGCCGCGGTCGCCGGATCGCCTGGCTGGAAGTGCTTGCCGGGGAGAAGGCGAAGGATCGGCTCAACAGCTGGCTTCCCGAGGAAACCCTGGCCACGATCGACCATTTTCTGGTCGCAATCAAGGGGCCGCTCACAACGCCGGTCGGCGGCGGGTTCCGATCGCTGAATGTGGCGTTGCGTCAGAAGCTGGATCTCTATGCCTGCGTCCGACCGGTCCGCTATTTCGCCGGGGTACCCTCCCCGGTCAAGGCACCCGAGGCGGTCAACATGGTGATCTTCCGCGAGAACACGGAGGATATCTATGCCGGGATCGAGTACAAGGCCGGAACCGAGGACGCGCGGCGGATGGTGGATTTCCTGCAGCGCGACATGGGCGTCCAGACCATCCGCTTCCCGGAAACCAGCGCCATCGGAATCAAGCCCATTTCAGAGGAGGGATCGAAACGGCTGATCCGCTCCGCCATCGACTACGCCCTGGCCCAGAAGTACGAGAGCGTCACGCTGGTGCACAAAGGCAACATCATGAAGTTCACGGAAGGCGGCTTCCGCGATTGGGGCTACGCCCTGGCCCGGGAGGAGTACGGGGCGACTGACCTCGATGGCGGCCCCTGGTGTCGCCTGCCCGGTGGCCTGGTCATCAAGGATGTCATCGCCGACGCGTTTCTGCAGCAGATCCTTACCCGGCCCCGCGACTATGGCGTGATCGCGACCATGAACCTCAATGGCGACTATATCTCCGATGCCCTGGCAGCGCAGGTCGGCGGCATCGGCATCGCACCGGGGGCGAATATCAACTATCTGACCGGCCACGCCATTTTCGAGGCCACCCACGGAACCGCCCCCAAGTATGCCGGTCAGGACAAGGTCAACCCGGGCTCGGTCATTCTCTCCGGTGAAATGATGTTCCGCTACCTCGGCTGGAACGAGGCGGCGGACCTGATCATCTCGTCGCTCGAGAAGACCATCGCGCAGAAGCGGGTGACCTACGACTTCGAGCGGCTCATGACCGGCGCCACGCTGCTGAAGACCAGTGAGTTCGCCAAGGCGATGGTCGAAAATATGAGCGTGAACGGAGAAGCGGTGAACAGTGAACGGGTGCTGCGCACCGGTTTACTGTCCTTACCGTTCACCGTCTCACGTCCTTTCAGTCTCTTGATCTCCCGCCGGTCCTTCTTCGTCGGCCTCCCGCGCTCCGGAACGAAGGCGGCGTGCAGGCTCTTGAGCTGGAGTGCCATCGCCTCACGCGCCGCCCGACTCTCCGGCTTCTCCTCATACAGCTGAGCCGCCTCGCTGGCCGGCCCGCGCCGGCCGGAGAGCGCTCGCACCAGGATCTGGTGCTCGTAGGGCCCCTGGCGGATTCGCACCTCGTCGCCGACCTGTACCGGCCTCGCGCGCTTGACCCGGTCCCCGTTGACCTGGACCTTGCCGCCCGCGATGGCCTCGGCCGCCAGGGAGCGGGTTTTATAGAAGCGCGCCGCCCAGAGCCACTTGTCCAGCACGTACCCGGTCATCGCTGTCGGTCATCCCTCTAAAGTAGCCAGTGCACCTTTCTGCTGTCCTCGGTTTTGCGAGGTTTGGGGCAGAAACACGCGAACCCCCGCCCGTGCGGTGGCCAAACGGCTAAGTCTGCGGCGGCGCGGCATTTGCATACAAGTCCGTGGCTGCATTCCTCCACCGAACGGACTAATCGTGACCCATCTGGTCCATGTGTGGCTCTGGCTGGCCAGTATCACCGTCTCACCGCCGGGATCTCCACTGATTCCGGCCGCCCGGACGGCTGCGCCAGCGCAGGGACTCGACCGAAATACATCGCACTCTCGATTCGGCACTGGCGCAGGCCAATGAGGCGTTGGCGCGGGGCCGGCCATGGCAGGCGACTCGCCTCATCGCCCCATGGCTCAGAGACTCGTCCATGCGGACGCCTGCCGTGGTCTTCCTGGCCGCGCGTGCCGCCAGCGAGTGGCGCGGCTGGAGCGAGGTGCTTCAGCTGCTGGGCTCGGAGCCCTGGGTCGACACCCTTTACGGCGGCAGCGCGCGTGTCCTGCTCACGCGGGCGGCGCTTGAGCGGCGGCAGGACTCGGTGGCGCTACGGCATGCGACCCTGGCGCTCCAGCGCCGCCCCGGTTCCGGAGAACGCCTGCTCCTGTTGGCGACCGCGCTGGACCGCCTGGGTGCGAGAGACAGCGCCGCCGAGGTCTATCTGCGGGCCGCTGAGCGTCTTCCTTCCATCGCCGACTGGCTGCTGCTTCGCTCGGCTGTGGTGACGGATGACAGCGTCGCGCGAGCTGGGCTTTACGGCAGGATCACGAATCCACTGGCCCAGAGTCGGATTCCCCGAGCGGAGGCCGCGGCCCACGAAAAGATCGGCGACCTGCTCGGAGCAGCCCGGCGGTATGCCGCCGCCGGAGATCGTCTCGCCAGTCTTCGCCTACGTCTCGCCGCGAGTCCCGACCGGGCGCCCCGGGCCGCGCTTACGCCGCGAGTTCCTGAGCGTCGTGGCGGGGCGGGCCGGCAGCGCCGCGATCCGCGAAGCCATTGCCACTCTCGACAGTGTGTTCGCACCGCTCAGCTCCTCGGAGGAGCTGGTCGTCGCCCGGGCCGCCGTGGACGCCGGCCTGCTCGCGCGCGCGGCGGCGGGCTTTGCCCGGGCGGGCAACAAGGCCCTCGGCGCAAGCGAAGATCGTTTCGCGTACGGCAATGTGCTCACCCGGCTCAATCGCAATGCCGAAGCCGCGGCCCAGTTCAAGCTGGTTCGCACCCCTCGCTCGCTGGCGGCGCTCGCCGCGTACCAGGGAGCGCGGGCGTGGGTGCGTGATGGCCAGATCGAGCGAGGCCGGGCCGCGCTGGTGACGGTCACCCGGCAGTACGAGCGTGATACCGTTGCTGCCGCCTCCGCCTTCTTCCTGCGCGCCGATCTTGCCTCGGACGACCGGGGCGACCTCGAGGCCAGGCGGCTGCACCGGATTGTGGCCACACGCTACCCCAGCAGCCGCTTCGCGCCCGACATCCCGCTTTCGGGCCGCCATGATTGCGCTCCTGAGCGGCGACCCGAAGCTGGCGGCCGCGGAGTTCGATGCCTTGGTCGAACGCTACCCTTCCAGTGACGAGGCACTCAGCGCCACCTACTGGGCCGGCCGCGCCTGGGCCAACGCCGGTGACAGCGCCCTGGCACGGGGGCGCTGGCTGAGCCTGACGACCCGGGACCCCCTCTCTTACTACGCCGCGCTGAGCGCCAGCCGGCTCGGTATTCGCCCGTGGGTACCCGCACCCGCCCGGGATTCGTTTCCCACCGATACCGTGCTGGACACCCAAGTGGCCCGGGCCGCCCTGCTCGCACGGCTCGGCCTCGGATCCGAAGCGCGGTGGGAGCTCGACCGGCTGGCTCGCTCCACCGACAGCTCGCCCGAACGGCTCCTGACTCTCGCCAACGCGTTCCGCAGGCCAGGGCATGGCGGCTCAGGCCATCCAGATCGCCCGCCGGGCGCTGGCCCACGGTGCGCTGCCGGATGCGCGGACCTACCGGCTGATCTATCCCGTGGTGCATGAGGACGCCCTGTTCGCGGAGGCGGCGGAGCATCGGCTCGAGCCCAGCCTGATGGCGGCGCTGATCCGCCAGGAGTCGAACTTCAATCCCTCAGCCACATCGCCGGCCGGCGCTCGGGGCCTCGCTCAGGTGATGCCCGAGCTGGGTGAGCGGCTGGCGCGCGCATTGGAATATCCCGTGTGGGATCCGGTCCTGCTCTATCAGCCCGACGTGAGCATTCAGCTCGGCGCGGTGCACCTCCGCGAGCTGTTCAGCCAGTACCAGCAGCGGGGCCACATTCTTGCCGCGTACAACGCCGGTGCTTCCCGGGTCGAGCGGTGGTCCAAGCGCATCGGGGTGGATGATCCCGAAGTGTTCGCCGAGCGCATCTCGTTCGTCGAGACCCGCGACTACGTCCGCATCATTCAGCGCAACGAAGAGATCTACAAGGCGCTCTACGAGATCTTCCCCACCACATCGGCGGAGAATCCGCCCCCGGTCGAGAGCGCCCCGATGTGAGGGTAGCAACGGAGGACGGAAGTTCTTAGTTTCAATCGGCCTCCTCATTGCCAAGGTTCATCCGGTTGCTCAATACCGCTCAGCCACTGGATCTGCTCGACCGCATAGGCGAGGGCATTTTTGCCCTCGACGCCGACTGGCGGTTTTCCTACATGAACCAGCACGCGGAACTGGTGCTGGCCCGCCTGACAGGCTCACCCTCCGGACAGCTCATCGGCACCGTCATCTGGGAGCGGCCCGCTCTGGCCGACTCCTCGCTGGGCCGCGCATTGCACCGGGCCCAGGCCGAGCAGACCCCGGTCATGCAAGAGGTGCTGGACAGCGGCAGTCGCGGCACCATCGAAGTTCGTGCCTACCCGTCGGACACTGGCCTCACGGTTCTCCTCCGCGAGAGCGCGCTTCAGGGTCACACCGCGCAGATCCTCGACGGCATGGGCGAGGCATTCCTCGGCTGCGACCACGAGTGGCACATTACCCACATCAACGAGCGCGCCGACCGCTATCTAAGCGCTCTCGGCTTCCGCCGTGCCGACCTGCTCGGCCTGAATGTGTGGCGGGCCTTCCCGACTCTTGCCGGCACCCGGATCCAGGCTGAGGCGTTTCGGGCCCATGCCCAGGGAACCGAGATCGAGCTTGCCGAGCAGGTCAGCCGGCTTGGTGCACGGTTTTCCCTGCGGATCGCGCCGACCTCCAGCGGCCTGGTCTGCTACGCCCGAGAGCTGGCTGAAAACAGCCCCACCGAGCATTCGCTCCAGGCCAGCGAGCAACGGTTTCGCAGCCTCGTCGAATCCATAGACGATGTGGTGTTCCGGCTCGATCGGGAGCAGCGCTGTGTGGACGCGTTCGGCCGCTGGCTGGAGCGGCAGGGTTTCAGCACCGCCAATCTGATCGGGAAAACCATCGCCGAGATCGTTGGTCCGGATGCCGCCCGCGAGCACATGAGATGGCGAATCTCCGCGCGCTGGCGGGGGAAACGCTCACGTACGACTGGGTGCTTCGATCGCAGCGCGACGTCCATCACATGCAAACCACGCTGTCGCCGCTGCGCGATCCGTCGGGGCAGATTACCGGCATCGTTGGCGTGGGCCGGGACGTCACCCAGCGGGTCGAGGCCGGCCGTGAGCTCCAGCGCTGGGCCCGCATCTTCGAGCACGCCGGCTGGGGTGTGGCCATCATCAGCCCCGATGGCCAGACCATCGAGAGCGTGAACCCTGCGTTCGCGCTGATGCACGGCTGGACGGTGGACGAGCTGCGCGGCCAGCTCATGGCCGATCTCGCCGTCCCCGGGCCGCCGGGACGAGTTTCCGCCGCAGGGTGGCGAGCTGCGAGTCCAGGGGCACCGCATATGGGAGACGGAGCGGCTGCGGCGCGGTGGCGCGTCCTTCCCGGCGCTGATCGATGCCACCGCGGTGAAGGACGCCGAAGGCCAGGTGATCTGTTACGCGGTGAACGTGCAGGATCTCACCGAGCGCCGCCGGGCCGAGGAGCAGGTGCGGCAGGCACAGAAGATGGAGGCGGTGGGACGGCTGGCGGGCGGCGTGGCGCACGACTTCAACAACATGATGATGATCATCATGGGCTTCAGCGACTTCCTGCTGACGACCCTGGCCCAGGACGATCCGCGCTGGGCCGATGCCGACGAAATTCGGAAGGCCGCAGAGCGGGCGATGCACCTGACCCGTCAGCTGCTGGGCTTCGGCCGGCAGCAGTTGGTGGCGCGGTCGGTTCTGAGCCTCAACGAAGTCGTCTCCGGTATGGAGCGAATGCTGCGGCCCCTGCTCGGGGAAGACATCAGGCTGCTGACCCGCCTGTCCGTGGGACTCGGTGGGGTCGAAGCCGACTATGGGCAGCTGGAACAAGTGGTCATGAATCTGGCCCTCAATGCCCGGGATGCCATGCGCGGTGGGGGCCGGCTCAGCATCGAGACGCTCGATGTGGAGTTGCCGGAAGGCTACGCGTACCGGCACACGGGCATCGACATCCCGGCCGGGCCCTATGTCATGCTCGTGGTGACTGACACCGGCCACGGGATGACCGCGGAGGTCAAAGGGAGGCTGTTCGAGCCGTTTTTTACCACCAAACCCACGACTCAGAATACCGGCCTCGGCCTGGCTACCGTCTACGGCATTGTGGTTCAGAGCGGCGGGTACATCTGGGTAGACAGCGAGCCGGAGCGGGGAACCGCATTCAAGATCTGCTTTCCCCGGGTTGATGCGGAGGGTGAGGATCTTCCCCCCATCGAACGGGCCATCGGGCCGGCCAGGGGATCCGAGACGATTCTGCTGGTCGAGGACGAGCAGGCCGTACGCACCGTTGCAACCCGGGTTCTGAGGAACCAGGGCTATTTCGTGCTTGCGGCCTGCAACGGTGAGGAGGCGCTGGGGATCGCGGACAAGGTTGGCGGCGCCGTTGACCTGGTCCTTACCGATGTCATCATGCCGGACATGGGCGGCCCGGAGCTGGTGGAACGCATCTGGCAACGCTGGCCCGGCATTCGGGTTGTTTACATGTCAGGGTACGCCCAGGGAGACAAGATCCGCAGTGAAATAGCCGACCGGGACAGCTCGTTCCTTCAAAAGCCGTTTTCCGCCGATAATCTCCTCCTCACCGTCCGTCAGGTTCTGGACCAGGATGCCCGGCACGGGGAGTGAGTGGGGACCTGCGTCACATCTCGCCTCTTCGAGTCCTCCCATCTTTTCCTACCCTGAATCCCCGCAGGACGCCGCCTCGAGGAGTTGAGCCTACTATGGAAAGCAAAGTCAAATTCGCTGGGCATCCGGTACATCCGATGCTCATCGTGTTCCCGCTGGGTCTGCTGGGCGCGGCCGTCATCTTCGACATCATCTACCTGATTTCGGATAACACGCGCTGGGCGGTCGCCGCCTACTACATGATTGGCGCAGGCGTGGTGGGGGGCCTTGCTGCGGCACTCTTTGGCTGGCTCGACTGGCTGCGAATTCCACCCGGAACCAGGGCCCGTCGGATCGGCCTGTGGCATGGCGTAGGGAACGTCGCGGTCGTGGTGCTGTTCATCCTGAGTTGGATGCTGCGGCGCGACCACCCGGAGCTGCCTCCCACCGGAGCCATCGTGGCCGGCCTCTCTGGGGTGATGCTCTCGCTGCTGACGGCGTGGCTGGGCGGCGAGCTGGTGTACCGCCTGGGGGTGGGGGTGGATGGAGGGGCGCACCTGGATTCGCCCAGCTCACTCTCGGAGCTTCCGGCCGGAGCCGGATTGAGCACCGCTCGCCGAGCCAACGAACGCTCCGCCGGTTAAACCGCGCGCAACCCCGTAATCAGCATCTCTTTCTGCGCCCGCGTGAGCCGCTTGATGGCGCGCTCACGCCGCTGGGCGCTGGACCGGTCCCCCGCCGGCTCTCCGTAGATCATCACCAGCGGCAACCTGGATCGGGTGTACGCCCCTCCGGTCCCGGAGTTGTGCTCCGCGAGACGGCGCTCGGGATCGGTCGTGATGCCGGTGTACAAGGTGCCGTCACGGCAGCGAGCGACATAGACGGTCCAGGTCATCCGTTAATGATACGCCCCCTACCGTCGACGTGGTCGCCCTCTCTATCTTCGGCTGTCCCCCGTGTGAGCTAGGAGCTAGGGCTATGGAGCTGGCAGTAAGCGGCTCGTGCTCAGCCTATTCCAGCTCCAAGCTCCCAGCTCCCAGCTGCAGAGGTACGATGGAATCTCACGCTCCGCCGGAACGGATATCGGTTCCGACGGTGCCGCATCGGCGGCGCCCGGGAAAGAACACCCTTCCCGACCAGCGCACGCTCCTCACCTGGCTGTTCGCGGGCCGGCTGGTCCTGGCAACCGGCGCGCTGCTCTGGGCCGCCCTGGTCTGGACCGAGCGTCCCCAGGAATCCTTCATCGTCAGTATCGCGGTGGTATTCGCCCTGGTCTTCACCGGCTACGGGGCGTGGGCGGTGTTCCTGCTCAACCGGAAGGCGGGCAACACCTTCTTCCTGATCCAGGCGATGGTGGACCTGGGTCTGGTCACGACGGTGGTGCATTTCGTAGGACAGCCGCAGTCCGCGTTCCCGGCCCTCTATGCCCTGGTGGTCGTCGCCTACGCCCTGCTGATGCCGCCGGTGTGGGTATCGGTTACCGCGGGGCTGGCCGCGGTGCTCTACCTCGGCGACACGATCTGGAACCATGGTTTCGGTCTGGATACCGCGACGTGGGCGCAGATTGTGGTGTACAATCTCGTCTTTGCCATCGTGGCGGTGCTGGGCCACCGGCTGCGCGAGGCCGGAATGGAACAGGCGACTCTGGCCACCGAGCTTCAGCGGGTCCGGCTGGAGGCGGACGACATCCTGCGCAATATCCGATCCGGGGTGCTCACGGTTGACGGAGTCGGGCGGCTGGCATTCATCAACCCCACCGCGGAACGACTGCTGGACCTCGACGGTGAGGCCCTGATCGGACGCCCCGTGCTCGACCACCTGAAGACCCGCTCTTCCGAGCTTTGGGCCGCCGCGGTGGCCGGCATACGGAATGGGCGCAAGATCAGCCGGGGCGAGGGGATGGTGGTGCAGGGCGGCGGGCGTATGTTCCCCATCGGCCTCAGTACCACCACCTTCCGGCAGGAAGCCCAGGAGGCGCCGTCGGTGACGGCCATCTTCACCGATATCTCCGATCTCAAGGAGGTGCAGGAGCTGCACATGCGGGCGGAGCGCCTGGAAGCGGTGGCGGAGCTGAGTGCGTCGCTGGCCCACGAGATCCGTAATCCTCTCGCCTCTATCCGGAGCTCGGTGGAACAGCTGGCGCGGTCCAAGCATGCCGACGAGGACGAGCGTTTTCTGTCCGGGCTGATCGTCCGCGAAAGTGATCGTCTCAGCCGGCTTCTGAGCGAGTTCCTGGACTTCGCCCGGGTGCGGGCGACCCAGTTCGTGCCGCTCGACCTGCATTCGGTCATCGTGGCGGTGGTGCGATTGATCCGGGCCCACCCCGATTGCCGGCCGGACGCGGCCATCACGGTGGAGGGCGAGCATACCGTGCTGGAGGGGGACGAAGATCTCCTGCACCGGGTCATTGCGAACCTGGTGCTGAATGCGGTCCAGGCGGCTCGCGGCCCCATCAGGATCACGGTGACCGTCACGGCGGTGCAGGCGGCGGATATACCTCACGGCACCAATCTGGAGCACGCCGTCCGGCTGCAGGTCAAGGACAACGGCCCCGGTATTCCGGAAGAGGTGCGGGAGCGGCTGTTTCAACCCTTCGTTTCGGGCCGATCCGGCGGCAGCGGCCTCGGACTGGCTATCGTACAGCGCGCCGTTGAGGCGCACCGTGGGCTCGTCCTGGTCGATTCGGGGCCGGCGTCAGGCACCACGTTCACCATTTTCCTGCCTGCCAAGATGATTGCGGAGGACGCTGCATGAATCAAAAGCCGTCACTGTTGGTCGTCGACGACGAATCGGGGATTCTCGATACCCTGCGGATCCTGCTCCGAAACGAGGGATTCGAGGTGACGACCGCTCAAGGCGGGAAAGCCGGACTGGAACAGATCCGCTCGGGCACTCACGATATCATCCTGTCGGACGTACGGATGCCGCAGGTCTCGGGACTCGATATTCTCACCGCCGCGCGGGAACAGGATCCCATGACGCCGGTGATCCTGATGACGGCTCAGGCCTCGCTTCAGAGCGCCATCAGCGCGGTTAACTCGGGCGCCTTCTACTACATCCAGAAGCCGTTCTCCAATGACGAACTGGTCGCCATTCTCCGGCGGGCCTGTGAGTATCGGGCCGTCAAAGTCGAGAATACCCAGCTCAAGCAGGAGATCCGGCGGCGGGACAAGGCCCCTGCCATTGCGCGTCCCATCGGAAAGTCCAAGCGTTTCCTTGACGTGCTGAAGCTGGCGGAGCACGTGGCGCCCACCGACTCGACCGTGCTCATCCAGGGCGAGAGCGGCACCGGCAAGGAGGTCATTGCCCGCTACATCCATAACCTGTCCAGCCGGAACGATGGGCCCTTCATGTCCATCAACTGCGGTGCACTCCCCGAAAACCTGCTGGAAAGCGAGCTGTTCGGCCACGTGAAGGGCTCTTTCACCGGGGCGGTCCGGGACAAGCAGGGGCTGTTCGCGGCGGCCCGCGGCGGGAGCTTCTTCCTTGACGAAGTCGGAGAGATGCCGGCCTCGCTTCAGGTCAAGCTGCTGCGGGTGCTCCAGGAACGGGAGGCCATTCCGGTGGGCGCCACCGAGGCCATTCCGGTGGACGTGCGGATCATCGCCGCGACCAACCGCGAGCTGGAGGAGGAGATCCGCCGAGGGAACTTCCGATCCGACCTGTTTTACCGGCTCAACGTCATCGCCTTCAACCTGCCGCCGCTGCGAGAACGGCGTGACGATCTCCTGCTCCTGATCGAGGCGCTGCTCCAGAACCTGGCTACGGAGACCGGAACCGAGCCGAAGGCGCTGGCCTCTGAAGCGCTCGATGCCGTCATGGTCTATGAGTGGCCCGGCAACGTTCGCGAGCTGGATAACGCGCTGGAACACGCCGTCGTCCTGACGCGCGGCAACCTGATCGAGGCTTCATCCCTGCCGGAGCGGATTACCAAGCGCCGGAAGGAGCCACTGGTGGCCGAGCGCTCCTATCGGAATCCGACGCTGGAGGTCATCGAGCGGGCCTACATCATGTGGGTTCTACAGGCCGAAGGCGGCAATAAGACCCGGGCAGCCGAGGTGCTCGGCATCGATCCCTCGACCCTGTACCGCAAGCTGAGCCGCTACGAGGAGCAGGTCGAGGTGAAGGTCTAAGCGGCACGACACGCCCTCGACGCCGTCCGACGGTGTCGTGGGCGCCCGGTTCCTGTGCAGGTCAGGTCGGCTCCACGAAGTACCCCTTCCAGAGTTCGTCCACTCGTAATCCACGCGAATAGGCCCAAGATCGCGGCGAGATGGTTGTGCGCCGCTGCAGACAGCGCATCAGCTTGCGCCGTTGAGCCACGGCATCCGCGTTCTTGCAAAATCCGCCTGAACGGACCTGGAAAGTGTCTGCACAACGCAGTGCAAGCTATGGCTAAGTAGCAGCGGGGTCGCAGGTTGAGAACAGCCCCCCAGGGCTGGCATCAGTGTTGCCTTACCCCAGGCCAGTTACACCGCGCCTCGCAGCACAACCATGTTCGTTGATCGCGCCACTCAACCGGAGGAAGTATGAGCAACCGCAAGGGCTTTACCCTGATCGAGCTGTTGATCGTGGTCGTGATCATCGGCATCTTGGCCGCTATCGCGATCCCGAAGTTCGCGAACACCAAGGACAAGGCGAAGATCGCCAGCATGAAGACGGACCTGCGTAACTTCGTGTCCGCGCAGGAAGGCCACTTCGCTGATTTCGCCACCTACGCGACCGCGCATGACCCGGCGAACGCCTGTACCCCAGCCGCTGCGACCGTCTGCTTTGCGCAGACCCTGGGCAACTCGGTGCTGACCATTGCTGCTGCCGTGCCGGCCGCTGGTTACTCGGCGACCATCACGAACACCAGCTTGAGCACCGCCAAGACCTGCGGTGTGTACGGTGGCAACCAGGCGCCGCCGAACGCTGCCGTGGTACAGGAAGGCGCCCCGGCTTGTTGGTAAGCCTGAGCGTAGCTTGAGGAACCAAGGGGCGGTGGCCGTCGGTCACCGCCCCGTTTCTCAGGAACAATATCCCCCAACTTGTGAGAGAGCAGCGGTAACCTATGCCGAACCTACCATCGAGTACGAGACGCTCCAGCAGCGGCTTCACGCTCATCGAGCTGCTCATCGTGGTGGTGATCATCGGCATCCTGACTGCCATCGCCATCCCGAAGTTCAAGAACAGCAAAGAGCGGGCGATCATCAGCCAGATGAGAAGTGACCTGCGCAACATGGTGACGGCCCAGGAGTCCTACATGGCTGACGCTGCCACCTACTACAACGGACCGGTACCGGGCCCGGCAATGGCCTACGGTCCATCGCAGAACGTAACGGTCACCTTGTCCAACGTTACCAACACGGGCTGGTCCGCCGTCGCGACTAGCACGGCTACAACACGCAGCTGCGCCGTCTTCATCGGAACTGCGGCTCCCCCAGTGCCTGCTACCCAGCCTGGCGTCGCCGCCTGCACCCCGTAAAACGCGAGGGTAGCAAGCGCGGTGCAGCCGGCTGCAGTCGGGAATGGCAGTGTGATCGTGGAATGGCGGCAAAATTGCTAGAGATGGCTCTGCACTGCCGGATCTCCCTGAAATAGCGGGTGAGGTGCAACGGCTTTCGCTACGGATCGTGCAAGGTCCCGTGGATTATGCCCGGGTCTTTCTTCCAATCGCAGGTGAGACCGATGCGGCTGCTGATCGTTGAGGATGATGGCGATATCAGGCAATCGCTCGCGCTGCTCCTCGGAGAGGCCGGCTACCTGGTCGAGACCGAGAGCGATCCTCCGCGTGCGCTGGCCCGCGCCACCGCCGAAGACTTCGATCTCATCCTGTGCGGCGTCAAGCTGACCGGTATGGACGGGCTCAGCTTTCTGCGCCGCCTGCGCGCCGAAGGCGGCAGTGCCCTCCTGATCATGCTGAGCCCGCAGGGCATGGAAGACCTCGCGCTGGCGGCCCTCCGCGAGGGCGCCTACGACTACGTACACCTGCCCTTCAAGCCCGACGAAGTCACCATGGCTGTGCGGAAGGCGGAGGAGCGGGAGCGGCTGCGCCGGGAGGTCGAAGCCCTGCGGTCGAATGTGGGCATCGGCGCCGTGAAGGAGCTGGTCGTTTCCCAGAGTCCCGCCATGCGCGACGTGCTCGAGCTGGCCTCGCGGGTCGCCCGGCACCAGACCCCCGTGTTGATCACCGGGGAGAGCGGTACCGGCAAGGAAGTGGTGGCCCGCGCCATTCATCGGATGAGCACCCGCAGCGAGCGGAGTTTTACCGCCGTCAACTGTGCCGCCATACCCGAGCAGCTGCTCGAATCAGAGCTCTTCGGCCACACCAAGGGCGCGTTCCCGGGAGCCACTACCGACCACGCCGGCCTCTTCGAGCTGGCCGATGGCGGAACCCTGCTTCTGGACGAAATCGCTGACGTGTCGCCCGGCCTGCAGTCGAAGATCCTGCGTGTTCTGGAAGAGGGTCAGGTCCGCCGGCTGGGCGGGCGCGACGCGCGGAGGATCGATGTGCGGGTGCTCGCCGCCACCGGCCGTCCGGTCGAGCAGGCGGTCGAGCGCGGCGAGTTCCGCTCTGACTTGTACTACCGCCTCAACGTGGTCCGGCTGCACATCCCGCCGCTCCGCGAGCGGCCGGAAGACATTCCCGAGCTGCTCACCCACTTTGCCCGCCAGATGGCCCAGCGCCTCGGCCATCCCGTGAGCATTACCCCGGCGGCGCTAGCGGCCCTTACGCACCATGGCTGGCCCGGCAACGTTCGCGAGCTGCGTAACACTCTCGAGCGCGCTGCCGTGCTGGGCGCAGGCAGCCCGCTGGACTCCAAGGACTTCGCCCTGTCGAACGGCGCCTCGGCATCCCACAACGGCGGGCCGAACGGACCCCTCGATCTGCGCTCTCAAGTCGAAGCGGTGGAGCGCGAGGCCATTCAGCGTGCGCTCGATGCCGCCAAGGGCAACCGCAGGCAAGCGGCCAACCTCCTCGGTATCAGCCTCCGCACTCTCTTCTACAAGCTTCGGCGGCTACCGGCCCATTAGTCTCGTCAAGGGTCAAGGGTCAAGAGTCTAGGGGTCTCACCCAATGCTAGACTCTAGACCCTAGACCCTAGACCCTAGACCCTGTCCACCACTCATTCGATCAAGATCGCGGGGATCGGGTACGCCCGTTCCGCCGCGATGATGCCACCTTCTGAAAATGGAGGATGAGCCATGAAGCATATGAGCTCCGGCTTCACACTTGTCGAGGCGCTGGTGGCCATCGTTGTACTTGGAGTCGGCATCGTCGCCCTGGTATCCGCCTCCGCATCGATCACCCGTATGATCGGCCGCGGCAAGATGGAAACGAGGGCCGCCCAGGTGGCGTCACAGCGTATGGATCTGCTTCGCTCCGCCGCGGGGTCCACTACGCCGCGCTGCCAAAGCGCTGACCTGGCCAGCGGAGGCCCCATCATTTCGGGAGCCGTTACCGAGCGCTGGGAAGTCGCTCCGGCCGGCAGGGTGCGCCAGGTACGAGTCAGCGTCTCCTACCTGACGGTGCGAGGTATCCGCACGGCCCAGCTGGAGAGCAGCATTTCATGCTGAGGCACTCCCGCCGAGGGTTCACCCTGCCCGAAATCATGCTCTCCCTGGTGGTGACGCTCATGGTCATGGGCTCCATCTACCATGTGCTTCTGGCAACTCAGCGAACTGCCCGGGCACAGGCGGAGCGGGTGGTGCTTCAATCCGGCGTTCGCGCCGGCTCTCTCATCGTCATGAACGAGCTCGGCGAGCTCGGCACCGTACCTGGGGGCACTCCCGAACAAAATGACATCGTGGCCATGGGGGCGGCGGCGGTCACCTACCGCGCCATGCGGGGCACGGGCTTTATCTGCCAGGCGCCGGGGGGCTCGGTCATCCGGCTGGCGCAGGCCACCTTCTCCGGGCATCGCGACCCGCAGGCCGCCCGGGACGAGGCCTACGTCTTCGTGCCAGGGGACCCCGCAACGGAGACGAAGGACACCTGGTTGCCTTTCAGGATCCTGAATGTGGCATCGACATCGGCGTGTCCGCCCGGCCAAGGTCCCGGCATCACCCTGACACTCTCCGGCAACCCACGCGCCGACCTTCTGGCCCCCGGCACACCAGTCCGTATCGGAGAGCTCATGGAGCTCCGGCTCTACCGTGCCGATGATAACTCCTGGCTTGGCGTCCGTTCCGTTGCTACCGGCGAAGCCATTCAGCCGCTGGTCGGCCCCCTCGCCGGAGCCGAAGGGTTTGCGCTGGAGTACCTGGACGCGTTCGGCGCACCTACACTCGACCGCACCAGCATAAGCACCATCCGGGTCACACTGCGAGGCCTGCTCCAGGGACCCGAGAACTCTGCCGGCATTGGAGAGGAGCTCATCACTCGAGTTTCGCTCCGCAACTCTCCGGCTTCGTGATCCGCTCCCGCTCAGGCATGGCGTTGCTCGGTGCCATGTTCGCTCTCGCGGTCATCGGTGCCCTGGTAGCGGGCAGCTTCTTCGTCGGAAGGCTCGAGCAGCAGAGTGGACAGAACCTCTTCTTCGCCGCTCAGGCCAGAGAGGCGGCCGAGTCCGGATTGGCCGGCGCTGTCCTGGATGCTGGGGCACTCCAGTCGCTGCCGGCCGGCGGCCCGCCGCTCGACTTCGGTGTCGCCAGGGTAGGGGAAGCCACAACCGTGCATACCACGGTTAGCCGCCTTACCGGGAAGGTGTTCCTGCTCCGTGCCCACGGCCTCCGGCACGATGCCGCCGGCGGGTCGCTGGCAACGCGAACGCTGGGCCTGTTCCTGCGGCTCGACGCTGGTGAGTCCGACACGACAGGAACAGCTCCGCTTCCGCAGGTCATCCGGGTGGCGGAGCGAGCCTGGGTGGAGATCAACTAACCACTGCCAGTTGTTGCACTTCCACTCTCGGAGCCTACTGCTGCATCCCGAGAGACGGCTTGCGAAAGAGAAGATGCAGGAGCGCCGGCGCCGGGGAAGATGCCGTCAGTTCCCGTGTTAAGCTGCTTCCCTGCAAAGGATTGCCAATGTGCAATTTGTGTGGCACATCGGTTGCCCACTGAACGCGCTGATATCCTGTTGCCTCTCCAACCAGCGGACATTATGGGACTCTTCGGGCGCAAGGCGACCACGGTCGGGCTGGACATCGGAAGCGGCCTGATCAAGCTCGTCGCCATCTCGCACTCCGCCGGTGGTCCGGTTCTGACCAAGGTGGCGTTCACCTCCATCGCCCATGATGCCATCGTCGAGGGTGAGATCATGGACCCCGGCATTGTCGCCGAGGCCATCAAGGGTCTCCTCGCCAGCGCAGGCATCAAGGCGAAGTCGGTGGTCACCGCCGTCGGTGGTCGAGATGTCATCGTGAAGAAGATCACGATGGATCGCATGGGAGAGAACGAGGCCCGCGAGGTCATCCGCTGGGAAGCCGAGCAGCACGTGCCGTTCGACATGGACAACGTCGAGCTCGATTTCCAGATCCTGGATCCTGAAGGCGAGGGGCTCCAGATGACCGTGCTGCTCGTTGCTGCCAAGCGCGAGCTGGTCGACCACAAAGTGGCGCTGCTCGCCGATGTCGGTTTGCAGTCCAGCATCATCGATGTGGACGCCTTCGCGCTTCACAACGCATTCGAGATCAACTACCCCGAAGCCATGAACGGTGTGGTCGGCCTGGTGAACGTCGGTCACGAGGTCACCAACATTTACATACTCGATGACGGCGTTCCGGTCCTCACCCGCGACATCCCGGTGGGCACTCGGCGGTTCCGCGAGGACCTCCAGCGGGAGCGGGGGCAGTCGGCCGAGGAAGCCGAGCGGCTGCTGCAGGGCGGGAGCGGCGGTGAGATCCCCGATTCATTTCTGCAGACGCGGACCGAGGAGCTCGCGGTGGGCATCGAGCGCGCCGGCGCATTCCTGCAGACGGCCAGCCGCTCGGCGGGTGGCATTTCCCGGATCTTCATGACCGGTGGCGGCGCGCGTATTCCCCGGCTGAGCCGTGCGTTGGGAGACCGGCTGCAGATCCCGGTTCAGCTCGCCAATCCGATCGAGAAGCTGCAGGTAGCCGAGGGAGTGTTCGATGAGATGCAGGTGGATGAAGTCGCCCCCCTGCTGATGCTCCCGATCGGTTTAGCCTTGCGCACCGCAGCCTGACCCCGACCAGGGACACCGTCATCAGATGATCACCGTCAATCTTCGCCCCGGTAAACGGCGCAAGCGCACCGGAATCCCTATCAACTTCAAGGGAGTCCTGGACGTCTTCCGTGACCTGGGCACCAAGGTGAAGGACCCGCTCCTGCTGGGTGCCATGGCGGGTTGGGCTATCGTCCTCGGCCTTCTCTCCTTCGTCTACCTGAACAACGTGCGCCAGCTCTATACCCTGGAGCCGCGCCTGGAGCAGGCCCGGGCCGAGAACACCCGCTTCAAGACCTTCCTGGCGGACAAGCGCCGGCAGGAGAAGATCCGTGACTCGCTGCTGGCGCAGATCACCGTCATCCGGAACGTGGATGGCGACCGCTATGTGTGGCCCCATGTGCTCGACGAAGTGACCAAGGCGCTTCCGGCGTACACCTGGCTGGTCGATCTCGGCTCAGCAGCCCCGGTGGCGAGCCCAACGCCGCCGCCGGCTCCGGCGGGGACGCCCGCGGTGGCCACCGACTCGGCAGACACCACCAAGCCGCCCGAGCTGGTATTCAATCTGACCGGCCGCACCATCGACATACAGGCGTACACCCGGTTCCTGCGGCAGCTGGAAGCGTCTCCCTGGATCTATAACGTGACGCCGGTGTCGGCCCAGACCGTGGTGGAGAAAGAACGCCCGGTCACTGCCTTCAGCATCCGGGCGACGTATCAATCGGCCGACTCGGCCTACATTCGCACCGCTCCCTTCAGCCAGTCGGTGAGGTGAGATAGCCATGGCAATCTCAAACGAGAAGGCGGCACCTCTGCTCGCGCTGGTTCTGGCCGGAATGGTGGGATACGTCGCCTATACCGGCGCGGTCATCGACCTCGTCGGGCTCAAGGGTCTGGCCGCCGGGAAAGAGCGGATCGTCGCGGTGCGGGACACGATCAGCCGGATGGAGGCCGCCACCGACAGCGCCAAGAAGGAGCTGGCCCGTGGCAGCGTGGCCGATGTGCGGAAGCGGCTGGAGAGCTATCGCTCCAATCTGATGCTGCTCCGGCGTCTGGTGCCCGAGCGCAACGAAGTGCCCAACCTGCTGGACGATATCTCCACCCGCAGCAAGATCCGGGGGGTGACGCTGTCGCAGGTCGTGCCGCAGCCGGTGGAACCGGGCCCGGCTCCATTCGACACCTATACCTATAACATGTCCGTCATCGGCAGATACGATCAGATCGGCCAGTTCATGGCCGATGTCGCCTCTCTGCAGCGGATCATCGTGCCCTACAACCTGTCCGTCGCCGCCGCCAACTCGACGTCGGCCAAGGCGCTGGGTGACAGCACCGGTGCGCTGCTCGAAGCCCGCTTCCAGATCCGGACTTATGTGAAGTCTCCCACCCAGGAAGGAGGGGCCAGTGGCACGTAACGCCTTCGGTCTCGCCCTTCTGGCCGCGGTGGCGTTGTCCGGGTGCTCCCAGCTCGACAATCTGCCGTTCGTCGGAAACAAGAAGGCCAAGGAGGTCGAGGCGCGTACGGCCGCCTTGCGCGCCCGCACCGACAGCCTTCGCAAGGCCCGTCGCGCTGCCGACTCGCTCTCCCAGGTGCGCTTTGCGGCCTGCGTGGACTCGGTCCGCGCCGAGCTGGTCAAACCGGCCATGACAGTGAAGAAGGTCAAGGCCAAGTCGAAGTCCCGGAAGGCGCCTCCGAAGCCCTCAGAGGAGCTGATCACGGCGCAGGCGCAGTCGACCTGCGGGTCGGATGCCCAGGCGCCCATGACGATCGCGGCGACTGATTCCGCTTCCCGGAAGACCCCGGCCAAGGATTCGATGCCGAAGACCACGGTAGCCGCGGCCAATGCGGCCCCCGTTGCCGCCGACAGCGCCAAGGCTCCCGCAGTGGCGATGAAGGACACCGCGATGGTTCCGGCCATGGACTCGGCGGCGGTCACCGACTCGATCCAAAAGGTCAGAGAAACAGAGATGTTGCGCGAGACGTTCGCGTACTCCGGCTCCACCCGCGATCCGTTCAATTCGCTGTTGAACATGGAGAAGGCGGGTCCCGAAGTTGCCGACCTTCAGCTGGTCGGGATCTATCATAACATGCGGTCTCCGTCCGCCAGTGTGGCTGTGTTCCGGGAGAAGGAGGGCGGCAAGCGTCACAAGCTGCGGGCCGGCGATCAGCTGGGCCGCTCCCGGGTAGTGCAGATCCGTGACCGTGACGTGGTGTTCATGATCGAGGACTTCGGCTTTGAACGTCAGGAAACCCTTTCGCTCAGGAAGCAGGAGGACGTAACCCCATGACCCGATTGTATCGCCTAATGCTCGCCACCGCCGCGGTCTTCGGAGTGCCCTCTGCGGCGCTCGCCGACGGCCCCGGGAGCGGAGAGGTCACGGGCGTCAGCGTCCAGGCTTCACCGGGACGCGCCGACATCGTGATCAACGTGCGCGGCGCGGTCGAGGTCCGCGACTTCATGCTCCAGACCCCGGACCGGCTGGTGCTCGATGTGATGGGTGCCCGGTTAAAGGGCAAGTCAATCAGTACGTACGACGGCGTCAAGCGGGGCGGCGTGCTCAACGTGCGCTACTCGCAGTTCGACCGCGACGTGGTACGGATCGTCCTCGAGCTCGATCAGGCGAAGGACTATCACGTCGAGCGCGGCACCGACGCCATCCGGGTCTCCTTCGGCACCGACCAGTCGTTCCTGGCCTGGTCGTCGAACGGCACCGCCCGGCCCGTGGCCAGTGCCAGGACTCAGCGCCAGCCGGAAGTTCAGCTGCCGGCCGCCCGGCTCACCCGGGTGACCTCCGAGGAGCCCCGGATCACGGTGGTGTGGGATCGTGCCAACGTGGCCGACGTCGTCGCCGGCTTCGCTGCCTTCAGCGGCCGGACCATCATCCTCGGCAAGGGAATCACGGGCGAAGTGACGGCCGAGGTCAAGAATCAGCCGTGGCCCCAGGCGTTTCAGGCCATTCTCGCCTCCCAGGGTCTGTCGGCTCAGGAAATGGCCGGCGGCATCATCCGGGTGGATGCGCCTTCAGTTCTGGCGTCGCTCGACTCGCTCGAGCCGCTGGAGACCAACGTCGTGCGTATCAACTACGGCAAGGCGAAGGAACTGACCAAGAGCATCGAAGGCAGCCTGACCAAGGGCCGCGGCAAGGTCATCGCCGACGACAACACCAACTCGCTCATCATCACCGACACGCGCAGCAAGGTGGCCAACATCGCCGAGTTCGTGCGCGGTCTCGATATACGTACGCCCCAGGTGTCGATCAAGGCCAAGATCGTGTTCGTGGATCGGACCGACATCGAGGAGCTGGGCGTCAAGTACGACCTGGGCAGCAACAACCAGTTCTTCAACAAGCTGGTTCAGCGCACCGATCCGTCCACCGGCGAGCCGTTCGATGAGGGTGTGAATGTCGTGGACCTCGGCGGCAACTCGGTGTCGGCCATCGGCAACGCCGAGAACACCATCGTTGGCTCGGCGCTCGACCTGGTGTTCTCCACCGCGCTGGGCGGCTTTACGCTGACCTCGTTCCTGAGCGCGCTCGAGCGGCAGGACCTCTCCGACGTGCAGGCCGAGCCGGTGATCACGACGCTCGACAACCGCAAGGCCGACATCCTCGTGGGTGAGGAGACCCCGGTTCGCGTGATCGACGCCGGGTCCAACTCCGCTGATGCCAAGTCCACGGTACAGTTCAAGGAAACCGGTATCCGCCTGACGGTGACGCCGCACGTCACCAGCAACCGGCAGATCGCGATGGAACTGCACACCGAGCGGTCCGCCATTCAGGAGATCACCGCCGGCGACCTGGGCTTTACCTTCTCGACCCAGCGGGCCGACAACCAGCTGCTCGTCAACGACGGCGAGACCGCCGTGATCGGTGGTCTGACTGTCACCGAGGTTACCAACAGCCGGTCCGGCATCCCGCTGCTCTCCGGTCTGCCGATCATCGGCAAGCTGTTCGGCTTCAGCAAGACCGAGGAAACCCGGCGCGACCTGATTATCTTGGTGACGCCCCGGATCATAGACGACGGCGTCGTGCCGCAGTGACCCGGCGGACGTTTCATGAGATAGGACGAGCCCGGCGCGAGCCGGGCTCGTTCGTTAGTATCCGGCGAGGGCAGACCTTCTTCCAAGGACCCTGTCGTGACACTCCGCTTCACCACTGCCGGCGAATCCCATGGCAAGGCACTCGTCGCCATCGTCGAGGGCCTGCCTGCTGGCCTGCCCATTACAGCTGACTGGGTAGACCACGAGCTTGCCCGGCGGATGCAGGGCTACGGCCGCGGGGCCCGGATGAAGATCGAGCGGGACCGGATCGAATGGCTGTCCGGTCTTCGCGCGGGCGAGACGCTGGGCTCTCCGGTGGCGATGCTGATCCCCAATCGAGACTGGGCCAATTGGGAGGACGTCATGGCCTACGAGAGCTCGGATCCGCCGGGAGAAATCCGACGCCGGCGGGTCACCCGGCCGCGCCCCGGGCATGCCGATCTGGCGGGCGTGCTCAAATACGACCGGCTCGATGGACGGGACATCCTGGAGCGCGCCAGCGCCCGGGAAACCACCGCCCGCGTCGCCGCCGGAGCCCTGGCCAAGCGGCTGCTGGATGAATTTGGGGTGGAGATTGGAAGCCATGTCATCTCCCTCGGCGGCATACAGGTGAACCTCAGTGGCGCTCTCCCGGTACCGCTCAATCCCGCGTCCGATCGGTCGGAGGTTCGGGTGCTCGATCCCGCCGCCGAGGCAGCGATCATCCAGCGGATCGACGCCGCCAAGAAAGCCGGGGACACGCTCGGCGGCGAGGTCGAGGTGGTGGCGCGCGGGGTCGTCGTGGGGCTGGGCAGCCACGTGAGCTGGGACCGAAAGCTGGACGGGCGGCTGGCCGGCATGCTGATGTCCATTCCTGCCGTAAAAGGCGTCGAAATCGGAATGGGGTTCGAAGCTGCGCGTCGGCCGGGCTCCGAGGTGCATGATGCGATAAAGGGCGGAGAAGGCGGAGAGGACGGAGAGGGTGGAAAGCGCGTCCCCACTGGTGGGGATGCGCGCGGCGGATTCCGGCGGGGCAGCAATAACGCAGGCGGCCTCGAGGGCGGAATCACCACCGGGGAACCCATCGTTGTTAAGGTAGCAATGAAGCCGATTGCCACCTTGATGTCCCCCCTGCCCACGGTGGACCTCACGTCGGGCGAGCCGGCCAAGGCCGTGAGTGAGCGATCGGACATCACTGCAGTGCCCGCTATGGGCGTGATCGCCGAGGCCCTGGTGGCGCTGGTGGTGGCCGACGCCATGCTGGAGAAGTTCGGCGGCGACTCCCTGGCCGAAATGCGACGCAACTACGACGGCTACGTCGCGGCCCTCGGCTCCCGCTGGCATTCTGAAGCGGATACTTCCCGGAGCTGATGCCGCGCCACGTCCTGCTGGTCGGCCTCCCCGGATCCGGGAAGAGCACGGTGGGACGACTGGTGGCCGACGGGTTGCCCGCTCCTCTCATCGACATCGACGGCCTGCTGGTGCGCGAGATGGGCATGCCGATCAGCCAGATCTTCGGCATGGTGGGCGAAGCCCGTTTTCGCGAGATGGAGCGGGACGCGGTGATTGCGGCGCAGGGGGGGAATCCCGGCGTCATCGTGCCCGGGGGTGGCTGGGCGGCGCAACCGGGACAGCTCGAAGCGGCGCTGGGCTCCAGCCTGGCCGTGTACCTGAAGTGCCTGCCCAGCACGGCGGCGCGCCGGAGCCAGCAGGGAGAAGCCCGGCCGCTGCTCGCCGGTGTGGACCCGGTCCAGCGAATGCGCGCGCTCCTGGAGGAACGGGAGCAGTACTACCGCCTGGCGCCGCATCAGGTCGACGCGGAGCGGGGCCCGGCGGAGGCTGTGGCCACGCAGATTCTGGAGCTGGCCCGGCAGCACGGAGGATGGTAGCACTGGCCTCGGGTTGCTAAGGGGACCCGGGGCGTGGTTTCTTGCACCTCTCGATTTTGACCACCGGATGACTGGGGCGGTTACACTGTAGATATGGCGACCAGAACGAAACGGACGACAAAAGCGGTAAAGGCGGAAAAGGCGGTAAAGGAGCCGAAAGCTCCCCAGCCCGCCAAGCCGTCGGCCCGCAAGAGCAGCCGAGCTAAGGCCGATGGGAACGGCGCCCGCCGCCGGTCCGGTGGAACCGCGCTCGTCATCGTCGAGTCGCCTACCAAGGCAAAGACCATCGGGAAGTACCTGGGCGCGGGCTATGACGTGAAGGCTACCGTAGGCCACGTGAGGGACCTGCCCACCCGGGAGCTGGGGGTGGATGTGGAGCGCGGGTTCGAGCCGAAGTACGTCACCATCAAGGGCAAGACCAAGACGCTGGCCGAGCTCAAGAAAGCGGCCAAGGGAGCATCGGCCATCTATCTGGCCACCGACCCTGACCGCGAGGGAGAGGCGATCGCGTGGCACGTCGCCGACCAGCTCAACTCCGGCGTTCCCACCCACCGGATCCTGTTTCACGAGATCACCAAGGACGCCATCCAGGAAGCGCTGCGCCAGCCGGGACGCATTGACGACCGGAAGGTGGACGCGCAGCAGGCTCGCCGCATTCTCGACCGGCTGGTCGGCTACAAGGCGAGTCCCATCCTCTGGCACAGCATCAAGACCGGGCTTTCCGCGGGCCGGGTGCAGACCGTCGCGCTTCGCCTGATCGTCGAGCGGGAGCGGGAGATACGCGCCTTCACGCCCCAGGAGTACTGGACCATCGAGGCGCTCTGCGCCAAGGACGGCCAGACCTTCGAGGCCGGCCTCCACAAGGTGGCGGGTCACAAGCCCCAGCTGCAGACCGAGGCCGATGCCCGGGCGGTGGTGGACGCGGTCAGGCCCCGGCCCTTCATCGTCTCGAAGGTGGAAAAGCGCAACCGGAAGAAGAATCCGGCGGCGCCGTTCACCACCAGCACCCTTCAGCAGGAAGCCGCCAAGAAGCTGGGCTTCTCGTCTCGTCGGACCATGCGCGCGGCCCAGGATCTCTACGAAGGCAAGGATGTGGGTGAAGACGGGCCTGTGGGTCTCATCACCTACATGCGTACCGACTCGCCCGAGGTCTCCCAGACGGCCATCTCCTCGGTGCGAGACTTCATCAAGAAGAGCTACGCCAAGGCATACCTGCCGCCGTCGCCCAACCTGTACCGGCCCAAGAAGGCCGCCCGGGTGCAAGGCGCCCACGAGGCTATCCGGCCCACCGATGTGAGTCGCCGCCCGGAGCAGGTGCAGTCCTACCTGGAGCCGGACCAGTACCGGCTCTATCAGCTGATCTGGCAGCGCTTCGTCGCGTCGCAGATGACGCCGGCGGTGTACGACATGACCATCGTGGACTTCGATCTGGGCGAGTACCTCTTCCGTGCCAGCGGCTCGGTCCTGGTGTTCGACGGCTATCACGTGCTCTACACCGAAGGACGGGAGAAGGAGGAGGGCAAGACGATGGACGACTTGCCACCCATCCCTCCGCTGGCCGTGGGCGATCAGGTCGAAGTCCGCGAGATCACTCCGTCGCAGCACTTTACCGAGCCGCCGCCCCGATTCTCCGAGGCCAGCCTGGTCAAGGAGCTGGAGCGGCTCGGCATCGGGCGGCCGTCCACGTACAGCGCCATCATCTCGACCCTGTCCGCCCGCGAGTACGTGCGGGTGGATCAGCGGCGGTTCTTCCCCACCGGTCTGGGAGAGACGGTCGAGAAGATCATGGTCGGCAAGTTTCCCGAGATCTTCAACGTCGAGTTCACCTCCGGCATGGAGAACGAGCTCGACCGCATCGAGGATGGGGAGCTTGCCTGGCAGCGGGTGCTCGCCGACTTCTACGAGCCGTTCAGCAAGGCGCTCGACGCGGTGGACATGAAGGCCCTGGTGGCGGACGCGCACGGCCTCAAGCCGGAGGAGCTGGCCAAGGAACGCTGCCCCAAGTGCGGCTCTCCCATCGAGCTTCGGACCGGCCGCTTCGGTCCCTATCTCGCGTGCCTGAAGTACAAGGACAGCTGCGATTACGTGAAGTCGCTCAAGAAAGACAAGGTGCCCGACCGCCCCAGCGACGAGAAATGCCATCTTTGTGCGTCGCCGATGGTCATCAAGACCGGCCGGTTCGGCGAGTTCCTGGCCTGCACCACGTATCCCAACTGCAAGGGCACCCGCTCGATCTCGATGGGTCTCAAGTGCCCCAAATGCGCCGAAGGAGATCTCACCGAACGGCGGACCAAGCGCGGCAAGTCGTTCTGGGGATGCCTGCGCTATCCGGCGTGCGACTTCTCGACCTGGAATCGCCCGGTGCCCGAGACCTGCCCCGCGTGCGGCTGGCTCGGCATGGAGAAGAAGATCAGCAAGGCCGAAGGTGAAAGCCGCACCTGCCTCAAGTGCGGCCACAGGGTGGTCGTTGCCGAGCCGGAGGAGGTGGCGCTGGCGTGAAGGCTACAGTCGTCGGCGGAGGCCTGGCCGGCTCGGAAGCGGCATGGGCGCTGGCCGAGCGAGACATTCGCGTCACGCTGTACGAGATGCGGCCGGGCACCGGCACACCGGCACACCACACCGATCGTCTCGCCGAGCTGGTCTGCAGCAACTCCTTCAAGTCCATCGAGCTCACCAATGCGCACGGCCTGCTGAAGGCCGAGCTGCGCGCACTGGGGAGCATCCTGCTTCCCTGTGCCGATGAGGCGCGCGTGCCTGCCGGCAGTGCCCTGGCGGTGGATCGGGAGCTGTTTTCCCGCGCAGTGCACGACCGGGTCACGGCCCATTCCAACATCACGGTCGTGCGCGAGGAAGTAACCCAGCTCCCCTCGCCCGGCATCGTCGCCACTGGGCCGCTGACCTCGCGAGCGGCTTACCCAGGCGATGGCGGCCCGGCTGGGCTCGTCGGCGCTGGCGTTCTACGACGCCATCGCTCCGGTAGTGTCGGCTGACTCGCTGGATCATGACCGACTCTACCCGCTCTCGCGGTATGGCAAGGGCGATGGCGACGACTACCTCAACGCTCCTATGGATGCCGAGTCGTACAATCGGTTCCTGGATGCGCTGCTGGAGGCGGATCAGCACCAGGGGCACTCGTTCGATGAAGCGCCGTACTTCGAGGGCTGTCTGCCGGTCGAGGAGATGGCGCGCCGTGGACGGGAGACCCTGCGATTCGGCCCCATGAAGCCGGTCGGCCTGATTGATCCCCGAACCGGCCGCGAGCCGTATGCAGTGGTTCAGCTCCGGCGAGAAGATCGCGCCGGTCAGATGTGGAACCTGGTCGGCTTCCAGACCCGGCTCCGGATTCCCGAGCAGCAGCGGGTATTCCGGATGATTCCCGGTCTCGAGTCAGCCGAGTTTTTCCGGTTCGGCAGCATCCACCGGAACTCGTACCTGAACAGTCCGGCGAGTCTGGGGACCGGCCTCACGGCCCGGGACGATGACCGGCTCTTCTTCGCCGGCCAGATCACCGGCGTCGAGGGTTACACCGAGTCGCTCGGCACCGGGCTGATGGCGGGGATCAACCTGGCCCGCCGGCTTCAGGGCCAGACCATTGCCGTGCCCCCGCCGACTACTATGCTGGGCGGGTTGTATCGGTATCTGGCGGAGGCAGACCCAAAGCACTTCCAGCCCATGAATGCCAACTTCGGGTTGCTGGACCCGCTGCCGGGGAAGATCAAGAAGGACCGGAAAAAGCAGCTGCTGGTCGAGCGGGCGCAGGCGGATTTCTCTACTTGGGTTGATCAGGCCGGCATCGCCACGGAGGCACAGGGGAGCCACGGATGAACACGGAAACGGACCGATCGCTCCGCCCCACTCCTGGTCTCCCAGTCCGGTTCTAGGGTCGTTGATTTTGTTCAACAGCACACCAGCACATCCTGGCGCGTGCGCTGAGGCTGCGGTATAGACCGCCGATAGACCCTAGAGTTGGGTGGTGTGAAGTTGACCAAATAATTTGACCCCGGGTAAGGCTTTCGGGGAGTCACTGATTCGCGGAGCACTCCGTCCAGTTTCCGTGTTCATCCGTGGCTGCTTTTGTGGAGCTTCATGACACAGCGAAGTGAGATTGCCGAGTACCTCGAGCACCTCGAGAAGGAGCGCGACGTCTCGCCCCATACGGTGAAGGCGTATGGGCGGGATCTCGACGCCTTCACCGAGTTCTGCGACCGCCACTACGGCGACTGGAGCTGGGGCACCGTGGACCGGCTCGGGATGCGCGGGTTTCTGGGCGAGCTGCAGCGCCGCGGGTTGGCCCGCCGCAGCGCCGCCCGCTCGCTCTCGGCGGTGCGGAGCCTTTACCGGTATCTGCAGGAACACCATGGCGTGCCGAACACCATCGCGCGAGCGACGAAGATGCCGAAGCTGGAGAAGCGGCTGCCCACCTATCTGGACCGGCAGCAGACCGACCGTCTCTTCGAGTGGGTCGAGGGGCGGGCGGTGGGAGACGAGTTTGCTCCCGCGCGGGATCTCGCCATCCTGGAGCTTTTCTATTCAACCGGCATTCGGTTGTCCGAGCTGTGCGGGATGAATCTGGAGGATCTCGACCTGCTGGCAGACCAGGCCAAGGTCCGGGGTAAGGGGCGCAAAGAGCGGATCGTCCCGGTGGGCTCGCGCGCGGTGCTTGCGCTGCGACGCTATCTTAACCTCCGGGAATCGGTGATAGCCCGGCCCAAGACCGACCGGCGGGCGGTGTTCGTCAGCCGGCTCGGCAGGCGGCTCGCCGCCCGGGGAGTGCAGCGCATCGTCCATGCAATGCTGGACGGCATCGGGATGGATGACCTGCGGGTCCACTCACTGCGCCACACCTTTGCCACTCACATGCTGGATGCCGGCGCCGATCTGCGCGCGGTTCAGGAGCTGCTGGGCCACGCCTCGCTCAGCACGACCCAGATCTACACCCACACGAGCGTCGAGCGGCTGAAGAAGGTTTACAACCAGGCGCATCCACGGGCATGAGAGGCACACTGTCATCCTGAGCGCAGCGAAGGATCTCTCCGTGATCGTTCGAGGGATCCTTCGCTTCCGCTCAGGATGACAACACAACAAGGACTTATGTCAGCTTTTCATGGAACCACCATCCTCGGCGTACGCAAGGACGGCCGAGTCGCGCTGGGCGGCGACGGCCAGGTCAGCATCGGCGAGACGGTCGTAAAGTCGCACTCCAACAAGGTGCGCACCATGAAGGGCGGCAAGGTGCTGGCCGGATTCGCCGGCTCCGTCGCCGATGCGCTCACGCTCTACGAAAAGTTCGAGGAGAAGCTGGACCGCTATCCCGGCAACCTGCCTCGGGCAGCGGTGGAGCTGGCCAAGGACTGGCGCAGCGACCGGATCCTCCGCCGGCTGGAGGCGCTGCTGGTGGTGGCTGACCTGGAGCACAGCTTTCTCCTGAGCGGTTCCGGAGAGCTGATCGAGCCGGACGACGGCATCATCGCCATCGGGTCGGGAGGCAACTTCGCGCTGGCCGCCGCGCGGGCCCTGCTGCCGGAGCCCAACCGGAGCGCCCGGGAGATCACCCAGCGCTCGCTGGAGATCGCCGCCGACATCTGCGTGTTTACCAATCGAAGCATCACGATTCTGGAACTGCCGGGAGACGTGAAGAAGCGTAAGCGGGAAAGACGAGAGCGTAAGCGGGGCGCTGGTCAGCACCGTGTGTCATCCCGCTCACGCTGTCCTAGACCCGCTCACGTTGTTCCTTCCCGCTCACTTCGTCCTATCCCGCTTACGCTTACCTTACAGAATGACCGACGCCGCCCCCAAGCTCCCCATCGAGTCCGGCCCCGAGCCCACCGCACCCATGCCGTGGCTGGAGGAGATGCCGCCCCGGCTGATCGTGGCGGAGCTCGATCGCTACATCGTGGGGCAGGAGGCCGCCAAGAAGGCGGTGGCTATCGCGGTGCGGAACCGCTGGCGCCGGGCCCAGGCCCCCGACGAGATCCGGGACGAGATCACCCCCTACAACATCATCATGATCGGCCCCACCGGCGTGGGAAAGACCGAGGTGGCCCGCCGGCTGGCCCGGCTCTCGGGGGCTCCGTTCATCAAGGTGGAGGCGTCCAAGTTCACCGAAGTCGGCTACGTCGGACGCGACGCCGAATCCATGGTGCGGGATCTGGTGGACTCGGCCATCAACCTGGTGCGGACCGAGCGGGAGGACGAGGTCTATCCCCAGGCCGAACAGCGGGCCGACGAGCGGCTGCTCGATCTGCTGCTGCCGCCGGGACCGCAGCCGATGGAGAAGGCGGACAGGGCGGACAAGGGCCGGAAGGGGCGGAAGGTTCCTCTGTGTTCGTCGTTTCGTCCAGCGGTCAGGCCAAGCCCGAGCGCCCTCCCAGCCCGGAGGAGGAGCGGCGCCAGCGGGCCCGGGAGAAGCTGCGCGAGATGCTGGGCGACGGCCGGCTGGACGACCGCGAGGTCGAAGTCGAGGTGGCGCAGCAGGGCTATCCGATGATGGAGTTGATCCAGCCGCCCCAGGGCGTCGAGGGGATGGACATCAACTTCACCGAGATGCTCCAGGACATGATGCCCAAGCGCAAGAAGCGCCGCACGGTGAAGGTGCCGGAGGCGCGGCGGGTGCTGGTGGACGAGGAGCTCAAGAAGCTGGTGGACATGGACGACGTGGTGAACGAGTCGCTCGACCGGGTCGAGAACCATGGCATCATCTTCATCGACGAGATCGACAAGATCGCGGGCGAGCGGGGTCAGGGTGGCGGTCCGGATGTGTCCCGGGAGGGCGTTCAGCGCGACCTGCTGCCGATCGTGGAAGGCTCCACGGTGCAGACCCGCTATGGCTACGTCCGGAGCGACCACATTCTCTTCATCGCGGCCGGCGCGTTCCACGTCTCCAAGCCGTCGGACCTCATTCCCGAGCTCCAGGGCCGCTTTCCCATCCGGGTCGAGCTGCAGTCGCTGACCGAGCAGGACTTCGTCCGCATCATGACCGAGCCCGAGAATGCGCTGACCAAGCAGTATCAGGCGCTGGTGGCGGCGGAGGGAGCCGAGCTGGCCTTCACCGAGGATGGGATCGCGGAGGTGGCGCGGGTGGCGTTCATGGCCAACGACCGGATGGAGAACATCGGGGCTCGGCGGCTGCACACGGTCATGGCAGCGCTGATGGAGGACGTCCTGTTCGAGCTGCCGGACTACCCCGAGAAGCGGATCGTGTTCAACGCCGGCAATGTCAGGGAGCGGCTGATCAAGATCATCAGTGA
>CAVUDL010000002.1:0-136833 GCA_963740175.1 uncultured Gemmatimonadales bacterium | reverse complement strand
CGACGATCTCAGGAGGTACATCCTCTAGCACAGCCCTAGCCTTGGCGGAACTCGAGACGTATATAGAGGTAGAGCGGGCACTCCTACCGGCAAAATTCACGCAATAGTGACGGTCGGCGATGTAAGATGCACGGACGCGCGACCCAGCAGCGTTCCATCCTGCTCTTCTGGGGCTACCTCATGGATACCGGTGTAGAAAGCATGGTCGACCGGCTGCGGGCCGCACTCACGGCCCGCTACGACCTCGGCCGAGAAATCGGTCGGGGCGGCATGGCGCATGTGTACCGCGCCCACGACCTGCAGCACGACCGCGATGTGGCCATAAAGGTCCTCCGCCCGGAACTGGCTGCCGCGCTCGGCACCGAGCGGTTCCTGCGCGAGATCCGCATCGAGGCCCGTCTCCAGCACCCGCATATCCTGCCGCTGTTCGACTCCGGGACGAGCGAAGGCTTCTTCTACTACGTCATGCCGTTCGTCGAGGGTGAGACCCTTCGCGAACGCATCCGGCGGGAGAAGCAGCTCCCCGTGCCCGACGCGGTGCGGATCACCCGCCAAGTCGCCGCGGCGCTCGACTATGCCCATCGGGAAGGTGTGCTCCACCGCGACATCAAGCCTGCCAACATCCTGCTCGGACCCGGCGATCATGCGATGGTCGCGGACTTCGGTATCGCCAAGGCCGTGGCTGACGTCGGCGACGAAGCGCTGACCGTGACCGGCCTCGCGGTGGGCACACCCGAGTACATGAGCCCGGAGCAGGGGAGCGGCGACCACGACCTGGACCGCCGGTCGGACGTGTACGCGCTGGGCTGCGTGCTGTACGAGATGCTCGCCGGCCAGCCGCCCTTCACCGGTCGCTCGGCGCAGGTCATCCTCGCGCGCCACCGACATGACACGCCGCCCTCGCTCCGGGTGGTCCGACCCGCGCTGCCGGCCGAGATCGAGCAGGCGGTCGAGATGGCGCTCGCCAAGATCCCGGCCGACCGGTTCCCCACGACAGCGGCCCTCTCGCTGGCGCTGGAGCCGGGCACGCCGGTGCGGCCCGTCGTGCGGCCGGCGGTTCCGTCCCGGCGGTCCCGGGCGTCACGTATCCGGCTGACCGTCGCGGGGGCGGGCCTTGCAGCGCTCGCGGTCGGCGCTCTCTGGTGGGCGGTCGTCGCCCGGGCCGAGGCGCCCGATGCCAACAAGGTGATGGTGTTCCCATTGGTGGAGCACGCGCAGGGCGGTCCCGCCAACGGCGCGGGGGAAGCCGTGGCCATCATGATCGGCAGCGCGCTCGAGCACACCGAGCCGCTCAAATGGATCGACGGCTGGACCTGGCTCGAGCCGAGCCAGCGGTCCGACATCCGCGCGCTGTCCGGCCGGGCGGCGCGGGCGATGGCCCTCGCGCAGGGTGCGCACTACTACATCGACGGCTCGGTCGTTCGGGGCGCCGACTCGGCGACGGTCATCCTCCGGCTGCACGACAACGTGGGCGACTCGACCGTCGCCCAGGCGAGCGAGTCTGCGGCGCTCGGGTCGGCGGCACCCGCGCAGCTCGGTCTTCGCGCCGTGGCTCAGCTGCTGCCTGTCCTGCTCCAGACCGGCCGCCGGCCCGACCCCGCCGCGCTCGACGTTCTGGGTGGCCGCGCGCCCGCGGCGGTCGCCAACTGGCTGCAGGGCGAGCGCGAGTATCGGCGGGCGCGCTTCGGCCCGGCCCTCGACTACTACCGGCGGGCGGTCCAGGAGGATTCGCTGCTCGCGTTCGCCGCGCTCCGGGGCGCCGAGGCGGCATGGTGGATGGGACGGGACGACGAGGTCGCCGAGCTCGCCGAGCTCGCAATCGAACATGCCTCGGCGCTGCCGCCGAAGTACGCGGAGCTGGCGGTCGGGCTCGGACAATACCTCGACGGCGCGGCGGATTCGGCTCTCGCGCACATCGGCAACTCCATTCGGGCCGACTCAGCCCTGAGCGTCGGGTGGATGATGCTCGGCGAGGTGTACTATCACCTTTTCCCCACGGTCCAACGGCCGCTGTCGTCGCTCGCGGAGGAGGCGTTCCAGAACGCGCGCCGCGTGGACCCCGGCTTCACGCCTCCGATCTACCACCTGATCGAGCTGGCGCTGCGCCGAAAGGACCCGGCCCGCGCCCGGCAGCTGCTCGCCGAGTACCGCCGGTCCGGCGCCGAAGCCGCTCGCATCGCGCAGCTCGAGCTGATGACGGACTGCGCCGAGCGTGGGCCGGACGGGACGCGGTGGGCCGGCCGCGCTCCAGCGGACCTGCTCCAGGCCGCCAAGTCCCTTTCGGCCGGGGCAGCTTACCCGCAGTGCGCGATCGCGGGGTTCCGGGCGGTCCTGCCGTCCGACACCATCGATTCGAGCATTCGGTGGGGCGCGGTCATGGGCCTGCAGTCCATGCTGCTCATCGGCGGGCAGGCACGCGCTGCTGAGGCCGTGCTGGACTCCGCGGCGGCAGGTGGCATCCGGGCGGCGAACGCGCTGTTCGTGCTTGATGCGCTGGCCGGTCTTGGCCTGGACTCCCGCGCCGGCGCCGTGGTCGACGGACTCGGCGGTACCTATGCCGGGATGAAGAGCTCGCTCCTGTGGTTCGTCGGCGCGTGGGCCGCGCGTCGCGGCGACGTGGGCCGGGTGGATTCAATCGTCCAGGCGCTCAATGCGGCCACGGCGAGGTCGGGTGACAGGGGCGACAGCCTCATGGCGCGCGCGGTGACCGCGCGGCTGGTGCTGTTGCGCGGCGATACGGCAAACGCGATCGGTCTGCTGCGCTCGCTCCATCCCATTGCTCCAACTCCCGTGCTGACCTGGGGGTTCTCGGAGGCGCTCGGCGGCGAGCGACTGATGCTCGCGGAGCTGCTCCACGCCAGAGGTCAGGACGCCGAGGCCCTGCGGGTGGCCGAGGAGTTCGATCATCCGGATCCAGTCGTGTATCTGCTGTACATCCCCGCCAGCCTGCGGATCCGGGCCGCCGCGGCGCGGGGGTTGGGAGACGAAGCATCGGCCCTGCGCTACGAGCGACGACTCGACTCGCTCGCTATTCCGACGTCCTGATTCGGTCCCCTGGTTCACCCTTTAGAGGAGGCGCCATGACCCCGCCGATCCACCCAGAAATAGCATCCCTGACCGCCGTGAAAGTGATCGGAGCCGTCAGCAGCGACGAGATCGCCAAGATGAGCCAGCAGCTGTATTACCTCACGCAGTGGGCGAATTTTCTGGACACCATTGATTGGAGCCACTGTGAAGCGGAAACCGGGACCCGCGACTGCTGCACCCCCGAAGCCGCCACCATGGCCATGAGCGCCACAGTGCGCCGCTGGCTTGCGCTGGCTGGAAGTTTCTGCCTGTCGTCGTGTCAGGATTCGACCGCCGGCTCGATGGTCCGCTCGCTGGTCGCGGACCCGCCGCTGGCAGCACGCAGCGAGCGCACGTCGATGAACGACGACGACGCCATCGCCCTCAGCCCGAGCAACGTTCCTGGGGTCGTGGTCGTTGGGGGCAAGGGCAGGAACACCTGCCTCCGCAACAAGGTGTTCCGGGGCAGCGGTACGATCGACCTCGATGACCGGATCGAGGCGAAAGCGAGCTGCCCTTCGGAGGTCGCCGCCTTCAGTCGCAGCCGCGGGGTCGAGTTGAATGTGGCGCCGGCATGGTCCCACTCCGTCACAAACCCGCTCCCGGTGACGATGAAGCCGCCGGTCAGCGTGCCGATTCGCCTGTACGTCCCGAGCGTTTGGCCGGACGCCCAGAAGGCGGAGGTCGAGCTGAACCTGGCCAGGACGCTGGCGGCTCAGAATCGTGCCGGCCTCGTGTTCGCGGCTCCGAGCTCGGTGCCGTACTCGTCGGCAGAGGCGACAATCATCGGCACTGGCTGCGGGGGAGTCGCCAACCTAACCCTGAACGGGCCGCCCGACAGCCTCTACGATCCCAACGTCATCAACGTTTACTACATTTACGCGATAGACGGTTCGAGCGCCATCATGGGGTACAACTGCCACGTGGTGCCGCTCCCGACGGCGGCGACCACCGGCTCGGTCGCGGATAACGTCATCTTCATCTCGATCTGGTACCGGGCAGTCACCACCCTGACCCACGAGCTCGCCCACTCACTCGGAATGCGCGGCGAGGTAGCGCACGCGAATGGCCTCGACGGGTTCACCACGAAGAACCTGTTGATGAGCGGCCTCGACTTGAACACGACGGCCGCACAGGATCACCTCTCGTTGGGCCAGGTCTACCGCATGAGTCTCGACGAGCTGTCCTGGCTGAATCACACCAGACCCAACGGGACGGCCGCGATCCGGAGCGGCACGAGCAGGGCGTGCCAGAACAGCCCGTTACGCGCGACGAACGAGCCGTGCCCGGAACTGGTCCTCGACCCATGACCGGCCGGGCGGGTCGGCGGCTCTGCCTGATCACCCTGTGTCTCGCGATCGCTGCTTGCGACGCACCCCGGCCTGCCGATCGTGAGGCCGCTGATCGTGGGCTCACGATTCGTGGGCCCGCGGATCCTGGACCCGCGGATCGTGCGACAATCGACGCATGGCTAGGGTGCATCGAGTGCAACGAGCACGAGCTGGACTCAGTGCTCGCGCTCGCGGTGCGCAAGCACGAGCCAACGGTCACCGCTCTGCGGGACGGGCTCCTGGAGGGCCCCACTTCCGTGCAACGCCAGAACGCGGGTCGGCAGCTCGATACCCTTTACGACAGGGTCGCGGTCGTCGGAGGACCGGTGCTGCCCAGTCAACCCCAGGACCGAGTTCGTGAGGCACTACCTGGACAACATCATCGCGACGTACCGCGTACGCTCGGCGGTGGCCCTGGCCCACATCGGCGGTGCCGATGTGAAGCCGGCGCTTGATTCCGCAGCCGCCAACCAGCTGCGGATCCCCAGCGACACCCTGCGGCCGGCAGATCTCGATGCCATCGCCTTCGCGCGCGACAGCATCTGGCACCGCTAGCCGGCGAGGCGCCGGACCAGCTCCCCTCCGCTCCCCGGTCGCATCCCGGGCTCCTTCGACAGTGCCGCCGCCACCGCCGCGTCGACCCGCTCCGTCAGCTCCGGCCGCACCACCCGGATCGAGCGCGGCGGTTCCAGCAAGTGCCGCGAAATGACCGCCTGCGCCGTCCGGCCGGTGAATGGCAACTCCCCGCAACTGTGGGCACAGAAAGCCAAGGGAGCTCCACCTCTTTTTCAGAGCGGGATCGAGTTCATTTCTCTGAGTGTTAAGTGGGGACCGGGTGAGATCTCCGTGACAATAGCCGGTAAGGATTCTCCTGGAACCCTTATGCCTTATGTCTTGCCCGGAGGGACGTCTCGGGCGGTCGTAGGCTGACGGGCAACTGTCCCGCTCACCGGTGAACTTGGCAGCTGGGTTTTATCCCGAACGCGCTTCAGAGAGTGCGGAGAAGAGGAGGCCGGCGCTTGCCGGTCTCCTCTCCGGGTCCTTCTCCAATGCCTTAAGGACGGCTGTCTCGATCTCCCGAGGCAGAGCGGGTCTAACTACACACAGGGATCGCGGCCGTTCGTTCAGCTGCTTTCCGAAAATTGCCTGTGAGGTGGGACCCGTGAAAGGCGGCTCGCCGGCGAGCATCTCATATAGCACGCAGCCGAGCGCGTAAATGTCTGAACGGCGATCCAATTCGCCGCTAACAGACTGCTCCGGGCTCATGTAAGCTGGAGTACCAATCACGAGACCGCTCGACGAGATCGATTCCCCGCTCGCCACCTCGATAGCCCGAGCCATTCCAAAGTCGCAGACCAGCGCGCGCTGCTTCTCGAGCAGCACGTTCCCAGGCTTGATGTCGCGGTGAAGTATCCCCTCCCCGTGTGCATAATCGATCGCAGCGGCAAGGTCACGCGCAATCTCGAGGACCCGGTCGAGCGGAAGCGGCCCCTCACGCTCGACCAGAGCTTCCAGTGAGTCGCCGGCGATGTAAGGCATGACATAGTAGAGAAATGGCCCTTTGTCGTCCGAATCCAGTATGGGCAGTATGTTCGGGTGGCGAAGCCTGGTGAGAATCTCGACTTCACGGCGGAACCGGCTAGGCCCCAGAATGGCTGCCAGCTCCGGTCGGAGCACCTTGATGGCCACTGATGCGCGGGTCTCGCGGTCCTCTGCCAGGTAGACCGTGGCCATTCCGCCGCGCCCCAGAACGCGATCCACGTCGTAACGGTCCGCCAGTGCCTTGCGCAAGTCGGCGAAGGATTTTCTCATTTGCAGCTCATCGACAGAACGTACAGACAAGGCGGCCTGGTCAACAGAGTCCCCCAAGACCTTAGATAGTGTACACCCGAATCCTCTTATCGGAGCATGTTCTCTGACAGGTCCCGTAGGTAATCGACCACCTGGACAAGTAGTACCCAGGTCCTCCGATGCTTTGAGCAGGCTGAAGAACCACGTCCCTGCGCGCTGGGCTGTTTTCAGCGCCGCCTTGCTGTCGCTGCTCCTCGGCAGCCTCTGGCTCCGGGCGGCCTCGCCCAACCGGGGCCGGCCCCTGCCCGCCGCCGTCCGCGCCAGCTCGGTCGCGGTGCTCCCCTTCGTCAACACCAGTCCCGATGTGGCCGACGACTATCTCGGCCACGGCATTGGGGCCGATCTGACCGAGGCACTGACGCGGGTGCCGGGACTGGACGTGCGGGCGCGCTCCTCCGCCTTCGCGCCCCGGCAGGCCCGGGGAGATCCCCGCCTGGCGGGCCGCCGCATGGGAGTCGCGACGGTGCTGGTGGGAAGCGTCCGCCGCTCTGCCGAGCGGCTGCGGGTGACCGCCCGGCTGGTGGACGTGGAAGAAGGATTCGATGTCTGGTCCGAGGCCTACGAGCGCGAGGCCGGCGAGCTGTTCGACGTCGAGGCCGAGATCCGAGACGCCGTCGCCACTGCGCTCCGGGCCACCGGGCCTGCCGACTCCGCGGCTCCGCCACCGGCAAACCGAACCAGCTTCTCGGCCTACGATGCCTACCTGGCGGGGCGCTACGAGCTGGAACTCCCCACTCCCGGAAGTAACCGGCGCGCGGTGGCACACCTCACCCACGCGGTTCGACTCGATTCTACCTTTGCACCCGCGTACTCGGCGCTGGCCGACGCATACATGCGAGGCGGTGGCGCCGAGGCGATGTCGCCGCTCACCGCGGCCCGGCTGGCCAAGGCCGCGGTAGCACGGGCGCTGGAGCTGGACAGCAGCCTGGCCCAGGCGCACGCGGTGCTGGGAAACATTCGGTTCGTCTTCGATCGGAACTGGAGTGGCGCGGAGGCGCAGTTCCGCCGGGCTCTGTCGCTGGCTCCAGCGGCGCCCGAGCTGCGTATGCCGTATGCGCGCTATCTGCTCGCCATGGGACGAATCGACGAATCCCGCGCCGTGGCTGAGCGGGCGCTCCAACTAAGCCCGCTGTCGCCCGAGCTTACCGCCCTGCTCGGCTGGCATTATCTCAACGCGAGGGAGCTCGACCAGGCTCGCGAGACGCTCCAGCGCGCCCTCGCCATGGACTCGGCGTCATGGCGCCCGCACTTCGATCTGGCTCTACTGGAGCTGGCTACCGGGAACTACCCCGCCGCGGAGCAGCATCTCCGCATTCCGCTGGCGGCGTTCCCCCAGCGCGCGGAGATCCATGCGGCCCAGGCGCAGCTGCTCGCGGCCTCCGGCCGGGTTCACGAGGCCGAGTCGATATTGGAGCAGCTCGAAGCCGCGGCGGCCGACCGCTACGTCTCTCCTTACCTGATCGCGTCGGTGCAGGCGTCGCTGGGCCGGAGAACCGAGGCGTTCGCCTCGCTGGATCGTGCGGTCAAGGAGCGCTCCGAGGGAATCGCCTACCTTCGGGTGGACCCGCGGGTGGACTCGCTGCGGACCGACCGCCGCTTCGCTCGGCTGCTCCGCCAGCTGCGATTGCCATAGCTGGTGGGCCTGGCTACAATCCCCACCCGACAGGCCCCACCGGAGAGATCCTTCGCTCCGCTCAGGATGACGGCCGGGGCGTACTCCTCCAGAGAATTTTTTATGAGCCCCGGCCGTCACTTCCTCGCCATCCCCGACTTCAGCAAGCCCGAGCTCATCGCCCTCTTCGATCTGGCCGCCAGGATGAAACAGGGCAGCTACCGGGACAAGCCGCTGCTTGGCAAAACACTGGGGATGATCTTCGCCAAATCGTCGACTCGAACCCGGGTCTCGTTCGAGGTCGGGGCATTTCAGCTCGGCGGGCATGCACTCTTCCTATCCTCCCGCGATATTCAACTGGGCCGGGGCGAGCCGATCCGTGATACCGCCCGGGTGCTCTCGCGCTATCTCGACGGCATCATGATCCGCACCTACGATCACGCCGACGTGGAGGAGCTGGCCCGTTTCGCATCGATTCCGGTCATCAACGGGCTCACCGATCTTTTACACCCCTGCCAGGTGCTGGCCGACCTGCTCACCGTGAGGGAGTCGCTGGGCGGCTGGGACGGGAAGGTCGTCGCCTGGATCGGCGATGGGAACAACATGGCCAACAGCTGGATCAACGCCGCCGGCACTCTCGGATTCGAGCTGCGGCTCGCCTGCCCCAGGGGCTACGAGCCGAACCCGGAGATTCTCGCCCGCAATTCGAAGAAGACCCGGATCACAGTGACCACCGATCCGCGCGAGGCGGCTCGGGGTGTCCACGTCATCAATACCGATGTGTGGGCATCCATGGGGCAGGAGGAGGAGCAGGAGAAGCGGGCTCGCGCCTTCCAGGGCTACATCGTGGATGAGGCGCTGATGAAGCTGGCTGCCCCCGGCGCCATCTTCCTGCACTGTCTGCCGGCCCACCGGGGCGAGGAAGTTGCCGAGTCGGTGATCGAAGGCAAGCAGTCGCGGGTGTGGGATGAGGCCGAGAACCGGCTGCACGTGCAGAAGGCGGTGATGGCGATTCTTATGGGCCGGGCAGCGGGGCAGCGGGGCAGCGGGGCAGAAAGAGCTGTCACCCTGAGCCGCAGGCGAGGGGGCCGAAACCCAAAGAGAAAGAAATCATGACGGCGACAACGGAGCTCAGACGCACTGCACTCTACGACGCCCACAAGGCGCTGGGTGCAAAAATGGTCCCCTTCGCCGGCTGGGAGATGCCGGTGCAGTATCCCTCCGGAATCCTGGCCGAGCACCACGCGGTGCGCACCGGCGCCGGTGTGTTCGATGTGTCCCACATGGGAGAGTTCGAGATCACCGGCCCCGACCGGAACGCCTTCGTGAACCGGGTCACCTGCAACGACGTGAGCGCGCTGGAGCCCGGCGGAGTACAGTACTCCGCCATTCTCACTCCCGAGGGGACCTTCGTCGACGACTGCACCGTATACCGGTTCGAGGACAAGCTCATGATCGTGGTCAACGCCTCGAACACATCCAAGGCGTGGGAGCACATCGTGGAGCAGAAGGGCGGTATCAACGTTCGCCTGAAGGATATTTCCAGCGAGGTGGGGCTCCTGTCGGTGCAGGGCCCTCACGCCGAGGGGGTGCTCCAGCCGCTGACCGACACCCGCCTCCCCGACGTGGCCTACTATCACTTCGTTACCGGCAAGGTCGCCGGTGCCGAGTGCTTCATCTCCCGGACCGGGTACACCGGGGAGGACGGGTTCGAGCTGTACTTTCGCGAACGGGACACGCTGAAGATCTGGGAGGCCCTCCTCGCCGGCGGCGCCAAGCCGATTGGGCTCGGCGCCCGCGATTCGCTCCGGACCGAGATGGGCTACGCGCTTTACGGCAACGAGATCGACCAGTACATCACCCCGCTCGAGGCAGGACTGGGCTGGATCGTGAAGCTGGACAAGGGCTCGCCCTTCACCGGAGACACCGCGCTCCGGGCCCAGAAGCTCCGCGGCGTCACCCGGAAGCTGGTGGGCTTCCAGCTGCAGGGCCGCGGCTTCCCGCGCCACGGCTATCCGGTGTACCACGAGGGCCGTGAGGTGGACGTGGTTCGGAGCGGCACCATGAGTCCTTCGCTGGGCCTGCCGATCGGGACCACCTACCTGCCGGCCTCCGCGGCGAAGGTAGGCACCAGGTTCGAGGTCGAGTGCCGGGGCGAGCGCCTCCCGGCGGAGGTGGTGAGCCGGCCGTTCTGGAAGAAGGGAACCGCGAAAAAAACCGGGTAGCAGCGCAGATCGATTCGCCTCCCCTCCGCCAGCTTCTGCGCGCACGCCAAAGCGGAAGGAAGAAAAGAGTTTAGCCGCCGTCCCGATCTTCGACGCATCCGCAGCTAGCTGCACGCCTAACCGCAGTCCCCTGCAGGACTTGCAACCCATTCCGCTCATCCATAGGATCATTGTAGAAGGAGCAGTGTGGCCGTTCCCCCTGATCCGTCCCCGTGTTGGAGGCGGCACCCCAAGGAGGCCCGATGCCAGTCCGCCTCAGCCAGGCCACGATTCTCGTGGTGGATGACGAAGTCGAGCTCCGCCAGCTGATCGTCCGGCAACTCCGGATCGCGGGCTACAAGGTGCTCGAGGCCGGCTATGGGATGGAGGCGCTCGCTGTAGCGGCCAGCTCGCCAGAGCCGATCGATCTCGTCCTCAGTGACATCCGGATGCCAGGCATGCCAGGGACCGAGCTCGCGCAGCGTCTGATGGCAGAGCATCCCGGCTTGCAGGTGGTTCTCATGTCGGCCCACCCTATTGATGATCTGACGTTCAGCACCGACTGTCGCGGTGTCATCACCGTACTCACCAAGCCATTCGAGAGTAGGAATCTGCTGGCGCTGGTGAAGCTTGTGCTGGAGACAACCTCCACCACGCCGGAACAGGCGGAGCCTCTCAAGGCGCAGCGGCGACGAACTTTTCGAAACAGTTGGAAAATCAGTCGCAACAAGAAACCAACCGGCTCAGCCAGGGGGCAGGCTAACCTGACGCTCGACACATCGGACCCGTCCGGGACTACAGGAGAGGAGCACTAAAGGGTCCCGAGCGCGAGGAACGCGGGAAGTAGATTCAGGGGTGAGCCAGAGCACCCCGGAGCTCCGATGGATTTGACACGCGAACAGATCGCCGCGGCACATCGTCTGGTTGAGCCGCACATCAGGCGCACGCCCGTAGTCGAGGTCCAGTCATCTGACTTTGGTCTGGCGCCGGCCGTTCGACTCAGCCTCAAGCTCGAGCTGATGCAGCACACCGGATCGTTCAAGCCCCGCGGTGCCTTCACCAACTTGCTTCGGCGGAAGGTGCCGCCCGCGGGTGTGGTCGCCGCGTCAGGCGGTAACCACGGTGCCGCGGTCGCATTCGCCGCCATGCGACTGGGGATCCCGGCGAAGATCTTCGTGCCCACCGTTGCCTCCGCCTCGAAGGTCCAGCTGATAAAGGACTGCGGGGCGGATGCGGTGGTCGGAGGCGATCGCTATGCCGACGCTCTGGCGGCGAGCGAGGAGTGGGTGGAGTCGAGCGGCGCCATGGCCGTGCACGCCTACGACCAGCCCGAGACGATCCTGGGGCAGGGCACCGTCGCCACCGAGCTGGAGGCGCAGGCGCCCGAGCTCGATACCCTGCTGGTGGCGGTCGGCGGCGGCGGGCTGCTGGGCGGCATCGCGACCTGGTATGCCGGGCGCCGCAGCATTCGACTGATCGCCGTCGAGCCCGACCAGGCGCCCACGCTGACCCGGGCACTCGCAGCCGGACGGCCGGTGGATGCGGAGGCCGGCGGCATCGCGGCCGACTCGCTGGCCCCGCGCCGGGTGGGCGAGCTGATGTTCCCGCTGGCGCAGCGCCACGTCGAGAAGGTGGTGCTGGTGACGGACCAGGACATCCGAAGGGCGCAGCAGGAGCTGTGGCGGGTGCTGCGGGTGGTGGCCGAGCCGGGCGGGGCGGCGGCGTTTGCGGCGCTGCTGAGCGGCGGGTATCAGCCGCGCGCCGGAGAGCGGGTCGGGGTCGTGGTCTGCGGCGGCAACACGACGGCCGTCGACTTCGGGCCCGGCGTTGTACCTTGATCCATGCGATTTCTACTGGCGCTCTGCCTCGTTGTTGGTTGCCGGCCCTCGACGCCGCCAGCGGACCCTTCCGCTCTCGACCCCATCGCAACCCGGTACGTCACCCTGGCCCTCGGCCTCGGCCGCCACGATCGCCAATTATGTCGACGCGTACTACGGCCCTGACTCGCTGCGAACCGCGGCTGCCGCCGAGTCGCTGACTGTCGCCAGAGGTTCTGGCACGGGCGGATTCGCTGGTCCGCCGTGCTGGGTGACACGGTGCCGGCCTACGCCGACTCGATGGTCCGCCTCCGGCACCGCTATCTCCGCACCCAGCTCGGCTCGATGGCCGCGCGGGCCCGCATGCTAGGCGGACAGCGTCTCAGCTTCGATGAGGAGGCCAAGGCGCTGTATGACGTAGCGCCGCCGCACTTCCCCGACTCGCACTTCGATTCTCTGCTGGCGCGACTCGATTCGCTGCTGCCGGGCCGCGCGCCACTGGCCCAACGCTTCCAGAGCTTTCGCGACCGGATGGTCATTCCCGCCGGCAGGGTGGATACCGTCTTCCGCGCCGCGATCGCTGCGTGCCGGGCCCGCACCCGGGCCCACATGCCGCTCCCGGACGGCGAGCGCTTCGACCTGGAATACGTGAAGGGCACTCCCTGGAACGCCTACAACTGGTACAAGGGCAACTTCCATAGCCTGATCCAGGTCAATCTCGACTTCCCGATTCAGGTGGATCGGGCGGTGGATCTCGCCTGCCATGAGGGCTATCCCGGGCACCACGTCTACAACGCCAGCCTGGAGCGGGCGCTGTTCCGGGACCGGGGCTGGATCGAGATCTCGGTCTATCCGCTCTTCAGCCCCCAATCGCTCATCGCCGAGGGGAGCGCCAATTTCGGGATCGACATGGTGTTTCCTCCAGCAGAGCGCACCGCCTTCGAGCGGGATTCCCTTTTCCCGCTGGCCGGGCTCGACACCGCCCTTGCGCAACGCAACGCGGCGGTCCGCACCGTGATCGAGGACCTGAACTACGCCCGCAACGAAGTCGCCCGCCGCTATCTCGACGGGCAGCTCACCCGGAGGCAGGTGGAGGCGGCCATGAGCCGCTACTGGCTGATCGCACCCGATGCCGCGGCGAAACAGCTGCGATTCATCGACACCTATCGCAGCTATGTGATCAACTACAACCTGGGGCGGGACCTGGTGGCCGAATGGGTGCAGCGGCAGGGCCGGGATGACCCGGAGAAGCGGTGGAGCGCGTTCGCGGCACTGCTCTCCTCGCCTCGGCTACCGGCCGATCTTCGGAGCGGGCAATGACGTTTCGCCTCGCGGTGCTCACGATCTCCGATGCCGGCAGCCGGGGCGAGCGGGCCGACGGCTCGGGTGACCTCATCGCCAGCTGGGCGAAAGAGCGCGGCTATACCCTGGCCGAACGGGCGCTGGTCCCCGATGAGACCGGCCGCATCGTCTCGGTCCTCTGCGAGTGGGCCGACGGGAATCGTGCCGACGTCATCCTCACCACCGGCGGCACCGGTCTCACGATCCGGGACGTAACGCCGGAGGCCACCCGCGTCGTGCTCGAGAAGGACGCGCCCGGCATCGCCGAGGCGCTGCGCATGAGCGTGTTCCCCAAGTTTCCCCGTTCAGCGCTGTCGCGCGGGCTCGCCGGCGTGCGGGGGCAGACGCTGATCGTGAATCTCCCCGGCAGCACCGGCGGCGTGCGCGATGGGCTCGCGGTCCTTAACGACCTATTGGAACACGCAGTGGAATTGCTCAGAGGTGAGAAGACGGGGCACGACTTGTAAGAATCCCCGTCGCTAGGTATCTCTGGAAGCACCCTCTTCGTACTTTCTCCAGTGGTCTCCCTCCCAGGCCTCGTCATCGTCTCCCCGGTCTGGTGCGATGGGCAGAGAGGAGTCGGATGATGCTGCTCAGTCGCTACCGGTCGCTTGGCCTCGCCCTTCCGCTGGCCGGAGCTCTTGCAGTCCTCGCCTGCGGTGAGGATCCGACCCCGCCGCCGACGACGGGGACCATACAGATCACCACAACCACCAGCGGCGTCGAGCTGGACCCCGACGGATATTCGGTGCAGATCGGGTCCGGAGCCGCTCAGGCGATTGGCGCCAGCGCCACACTGACCAGCGAGGATATCGACCCGGGCACCTACCCCGTACAGCTGACGGGGCTGGCGGCCAACTGTACCGTGGCAGGCGAGAATCCCCGGACCGCCACCGTCGCCGCCGGCGAGACCACCACCGTCGCTTTCGTGATCACCTGCAGCGAGTCAACCGGGAGCCTCAGCGTCGTACCGGCGACCAGTGGCTGGCCCTCCGATCCGGATGGCTACACCGTCGCGGTCGACGGAGTGGATGAGGGCGACGTGGCTGCGAACGGGTCCGTCACCATCGACGCGCTGCCGACCGGCGAGCACGCCGTCAGTCTCAACGGAGTGGCTGACAACTGCCGGGTGCTGGGCACTAATCCTCGCAGCGTAACGGTTCCGCCGGGTGAGTCGCTCAACGTCAGCTTTGCCGTGACCTGCAACGCCGTCTCCGGCAGCATGACTGTAAGGGCAGTGACCGAGGGACCGGCCCCCGATGAAGACGGCTACATCATCTCGCTCGATGGCGACGATCGGGGCACGCTGGGAGCGAATGCGAGCGTCACGCTGAGTGGCCTGGTCTCGGGGACCCACCTCCTGGGGCTCGGGGGGCTCGCCGCCAACTGCGAGATCGAGGGCGCCAACCTTCGGACCGTGACGGTCGGCCCGGGTGACAGTCCGGACGTCACCTACACCATCGCCTGCGCCACGCCGCCCGCGGCATCGGGCACTCTGCGGATCACGACGGTCACGGCCGATCCCGATCCCGAGACCGACGGGTACACGCTGATAGTGGACGCCGGCTCGGCCCAGCCGATAGGAGTGAATGCTACCGACGTCGTCACCAACCTTGCCGTGGGTGCTCACACCGTGCGGCTCGGCGGAGTACCGGACAACTGCACCCTGGACCCAGCCAGCCCGGCCCCGGTCACCATCGGCGACGGGACCCTCACCGAGCTGACCTTCACTGTCGCCTGCAGGACCACGACCGGTGACGTGCTGGTGCGGGTCACCACCTCCGGGGCGACTCCCGATGCGAACGGCTATGTCGCCACCCTGGACGGCGCCGCTCCCGGCCAGCCGATCGCGGCGGCTGGAACGGTGCGCTTCAGCGGTGTTCCGGCTGGGACTCATACCATCGCGCTCTCGGACGTGGCAGACGGCTGCAGCGTCACCGGTGGACCATCGCGGGATGTGACCGTTACGGCCGCCGCAATCGTCGAGACCGCCTTTGCGGTGACCTGCGCCGGGGCAACCGGAACGATCCAGGCAACCGCCGCGACCTCGGGCACGTCGCCCGATCCGGACGGCTATGCCCTCAGCGTGGACGGCGGTACACCCCAGCCGATCATCGCGGACGCGCCGCTGACGATTCCCAACCTCGCTCCCGGTGACCACGTCGTGGAGCTGACCGGTGTCGCCGCGAACTGTACGGTCGAGGGCGACAACCCGCGCACAGTAGCGGTTGCGGCCGATGCAACTGCCCCGGTGGCGTTCACCGTCGCCTGTAGCACGACACTCGGCAGTCTCCAGGTGACCACCACCACCAGCGGCTCGAGCCCGGATCCCGACGGCTACTCGCTGAGTGTGGATGGCGGTGCCCCGCTCCCGGTCGGGCCCAATGCAACGGTGCCGGTCGAAGGGCTTCTCGTTGGACCGCACACCGTCGTGCTGTCGGGCGCCGCGAGCAACTGCCACGTGACCGGCGAGAACCCGCGTTCGGTGACCGTGGTCGAAGGCTCTGCCCCGGTCGCCTTCGAGATCAACTGTCTCGGCGCGGATGCACTGGTGGCGTTCTTCTCCAACGCCCTGGGGCTGGGCGCCATCTTCGTCGTCAGTCCCAACGGGACCGGCCTGACGAACCTCACTCCAGCCGGGTCCTTCGAGTTCGCCCCCGTGTGGTCACCCGACGGCCGCCGACTGCTCTTTGCGAAGAATGATGATCTGTGGGTCATGGACGCCCAGGGCGGCGGGCGGCTGAAGCTGGCCGATGGCCAGTGGGGTATCGTCGAGCATCGCTGGTCGCCGGATGGGACGATGATCGCCTACGTGGATGGCAGGCCCGAGGGGGAGAACATCGTCGAGGAGCTCTGGGTCATGCGCGCCGACGGGAGCGGGAAGCTTCGGCTGGCCGAAGGGGCCAGCCAGCCGTCCTGGTCTCCAGACGGCAGGCGGCTGGCCTACTTTGGAGGAGGAATAATACGGGTGATCAATGTCGACGGCACCGGAGACGTGGCGCTGACGAGCCAACTCGCGTTCCAGCCCGCCTGGTCACCCGATGGCAGCCGGATCGCATTTGTCAATTTCAGTTTCAGACAGATCACCCTGACCAATCCCGACGGAACCGGCGAAGTGGCTCTGACTCCTTTGGGGACTCAGGATGACAGCCCCACCTGGTCGCCGGACGGCAGCAGAATCGCCTTCAACACCGGGTTGAACGAGAGCGATGTCGCGGTGATGAATGCGGATGGCAGCGGCCGGGTGAACCTGACCAACCGTCCCGGATTCGACCTCAGCCCGGCCTGGTCTCCCGATGGCACCCGGCTGGCATACCACCGCCAGGAAGAAGACCATTCCGATTCCGAGATCTATATCATGAACGTGGATGGAACCAGCCAGACCAACCTGAGCAATCGGCCGAACACCTCCGAATCCACTCCAGCCTGGGGTGGCGAGGGACGCCAGCTGCTGGCCAGCCGCGCATCCGTGGCCAGCCGGGCATCCAGCGTCTATGGGCGGTGGCTGAAGGCCCAGGGATCGAGAGCCTGGCGGATGCCGTGAACTAGTCGCGAGTCGCTAGTCGCTAGTTGCCAGTCGCTGGTCACTAGTCGCTAGTCGCTAGTCGCGATTGCCAGTCGCCAGTCGCCGGCGATTTCTCCCGCTTACCGCTCACGTTTGTCCTTGCCATGCAGGAGTCTCCGTGACCCCCAGACTGCTCCTCCTGATCCCGTTCCTCTCCGCCTGCGCCTCCGCCCGGACCAGCCCCAGCGTGGCCGCACCCGAAGGTGGCGCTCCCGCGGACGCCCCACCCGAAGGCGCGCTCGAGCACAGCGCCAGGCCAACCTCTGCGGAGATCACGGCCGCGGATCTCATGACCCGGCTCTACGTCTTCGCCGATGACTCGATGCAAGGACGGGAAGCGGGCACCGAAGGAAATGTGCGGGGAACCAACTACCTCGCCTCGGAAGCGCGGCGTATTGGGCTCAAGCCCGGGGGAGAGAACGGCAGCTTCTTTCAGATCGTCCCGATGATCGAGCGCACCGCTGACTCCGCCTCTACCCTGGAAGTGGCCGGTGCCCGGCTCCAGCTCAACCAGGATTACCTGCCCCTGCCGCTCTACCCGTCGTTCCTTCCCTACGGGTCAGAGCTCCAGGCGGACAACCCCGCGTCATTCTATGCGGGACGGGTGGGAGACAGCCTGACCGCGGAGATCCTGGCCCAGAGCGCCGGCAAGCTGGTGGTGTTCGGCCCCATGTTGGGTGAGGACGGCCGGCCGATCTCGAGCCTTTTCGCCAAGGGCCCGCCGCCAGCTGTTCCCGGCGCCGCAGGCGTGGCATTCGCGACCATGGACATCGCGGAGCAACCGGCGCTCGAGTTCCTGCAGCAGCCTCAGGCGGTAGTGACGACCACCGTCGAGGACCGGCGCCGGATTCCGCTCGGCATGCTGATCACCTCGGCCACCGCCGAGCGATTGTTCGGCGCCCCCGTGGCCGGGCTCATCCCCGGCACCGTCGGCAAACCGCTGGGTGGTCAGGTCAAGTTCAGGGCGACGCCGTCGCCGGCTCCTGCGCGCAATGTGGTCGCCATCCTGCCCGGCAGCGATGCCCGGCTCAAGGCGGAATACATCGCCCTTGGCGCCCACAACGATCACCTGGGGATGAAGCCGGGAGCCGAGGCGGTGGATCACGATTCGGTGCGGCTCTACCATGCGATCGCCCGGCCCGAGGGTGAGAACAAGCCGCCGAAGGAGCTGAGCACAGCACAGCGCGCCGACATCGGCAGGCAGATGGACAGTCTGCGCCGGATCCGGCCGCCACGGGCCGACTCGATCTTCAACGGCGCCGACGACGACGGCTCCGGCTCGGTGACCCTGCTGGAGGTGGCCGAGGCCTTCGCGCGTGGTTCCGCGAAGCCGAAGCGGTCGCTGCTGTTCGTATGGCACACGGCGGAGGAGAAGGGGCTATACGGATCCCAGTGGTTCACCGACCATCCTACGGTTCCGCGCGACTCCATCGTTGCCCAGATCAATATGGACATGGTGGGCCGCGGCAGGGCCAGCGACACCCAGGGCGGCGGACCGGTGGCGCTGGGACTGGTAGGCTCGCGCCGGCTCTCGACCGAGCTGGGCGACCTGATCGAGCAGGTCAACAGCCGCCGGCAGCATCCGTTCAAGCTGGACTATCGCTACGATGCCAACGGCCACCCCGACAACGTGTACTGCCGGAGCGATCACTACATGTATGCCCGCCACGGCATCCCGATCGCGTTCTTCTCTACCGGCATTCACCGCGACTACCACGAGGTCACCGACGAGCCGCAGTACATCGACTACGGGCACATGTCCCGGGTGGCCGGCCTGATGCGCGACATCACCGCTGCGGTGGCCGACCTGGATCACCGGCCGGTGGTGGACCAGCCGAAGATGGACCCCAACGCGCCCTGTCGGCAGTGAGGTAGTCGCCGGTCACCAGACGCCAGGGTAGATCGCAAGCAGAGGCGTGGCGACCCGATGCGACTGGCGACTGGCGACTGTCGACTAGCGACTGGCGACTGGCGACTAGCGACTAGCGACTAGCGACTGGCTCCCATTATTGTATGCCCTGACCTGTATGCTGAACTCTGTAAGGAAGCTGATGATGCGGCTAATGCTATCAGGCGTCGCCACGCTGCTGATCCTGGCAACCGGGTGTGGGGGTGAGGACGGCGGCTCTGGACCGGACCCCCGGGTGCTCACCACCCTGGAGCTCACCCCCGCTACGGCTGGTTTGTTCACAGTCGCTCCGGGGAATACCGTCACTCTGACGGTGGTGGCGAAGGATCAGGACGGCCAGGTCATGACCGGAGTCGGCCCCGCCTCATTCTCGACCAGCAACGCCGGAGTCGCCACCGTCGATGGCAATGCGACTGTTGCCGCCGTGGGGTCCGGCACGGCCGAGATCGCGGCCTCGCTGACGGTCGGAAGTGAGACCGAGGCGGCCAGCATGCAGGTGAGCGTGGCAGGCGGCGGCGGCGAGCGCGTCGGTCACGGCTCCTTCGCTGGCATACATTCCGTCGACCGTAGATGTTCAGGCGGGCGGGGCGGTAACCTGGAGTGTGGGACCCGTAGGCCATACCGTCACGTTCACCACGCCTGGGGCGCCGGCTGAGATTCCCTACCTGGAAGAAGAATCGGCATCCCGAACTTTCCCCACCAACGGCAGCTTCAATTATCAGTGCATGATCCATCCGGGGATGACCGGCATCGTCAACGTCCATTGACGGACTCAGGCGGCGAGCCGCTCAGCCGCCGGCGATTCGTCCACCTTGCCGCCGTCGGGGCCACAGCCCTGGCCGGCGGCAGCCTTGCCGCCCTGAGCAGCTGCGAAAACTCCTCGACCGGCCCTGGCCATGGTGAGCCCACCCGCTCCCCGCTCATCATGCCGGCGACGCTTCCGGTCGCGGCGGCATCGCTCGTCGCCGCCCCCGGCACGGCCAGGCTTTCCGGCGTCGAGCCGTCGCCGGTATGGCTATTCAACCGAGAGTTGCCGGGACCCACGATCCGCGCACGACAAGGCGAGCAGGCTCACATCGGGCTGCTGAACGGCCTGCCGGAACCGACCATCGTTCACTGGCACGGCGTGCTGGTTCCGGCGTCCATGGACGGGCACCCGCGGCATGCCATCGGCGCCGGCGCGCGTTTCGATTACGAATTTCCCATCGTTCAGCGAGCCGGCACGTTCTGGTACCATCCCCATGCGCATCACCTCACGGCCGGCCAGATCCACCGCGGACTCGCCGGCTTCTTCATCATCGGCGACGAGGAGGAGGACGCGCTGGGTCTCCCCGCCGGCGACCAGGAAATCCTCCTGCTGCTCCAGGACCGAGAGGGCGACGCAGCCGGTGCGTTCCGCTATTCCCCTGACGCCGCCGACCTGGTCAGCGGCATGCTCCGCGACGTGCCGTTTGGCAACGGCGTCCGGCGGCCCACGCTCCAGGTGTCGGGACAGCGTTACCGTTTCCGTATCCTCAATGCCTCGCACGCCCGGATCTACCGGCTCGGCCTGAGCGACGGTGCGGCGCTCACGGTCATCGGCAATGACGGCGGGCTGCTGCCCTCGCCGGTCCAGGTGGACAGCATCTTCCTCGGTGTCGGCGAGCGCGCCGATCTACTGATCGACTTCGCGCCCTATCCGGCCGGCACGCGGCTGACCCTCAAGTCCCTGCCATTCTCGGTGGAGTTCTCACCCGAGGCCCGGTATCCGCAGGGAATGGAGATGGAGCTGGTGGAGCTGGTTCGCACCGCCGCCGCAGGACCGGGCGCCTCGCCCCTCCCGGCGGTGCTGTCCAGCGTCCCGCCCCTGGTGGGCGGGGGCGCCCCGGACCGCCAGTTCGTGTTTCGCAGCACCGGAGCCGGGGACACGCATCAGATCAACGGGCTCACATTCGACATGAACCGCGTTGACGAGCAGATCCCGCTGGGGCAGGTGGAGCGCTGGGTGTTTTCCAACGACAGTACGCTGCCACATCCGGTGCACCTGCACGGCACCCAATTCCAGGTCGAATCGCGGACCGGGGGACGCGGCCTGGTCTATCCCTACGAGGCGGGCTGGAAAGACACGATGCTGCTGATGCCGCTGGAGACGGTGGCAGTGCTGGTCCGGTTCGATTGGTATAACGGGATCTTCCCGCTGCACTGCCACAACCTCCAGCACGAGGACATGGGAATGATGCTGAACGTGGAGGTTGTCTAGAGCTTATCTCACGATGACTCGGCCCCACATGGCCCGGGGCTGAAGCTGGCGATTGTACAGGTAGTTCCCCGCTGCATGAAGGTGATCGAGTGGCGGGTTGTTGGGCGGACACCTCGCTTCCTCCGCCCCGACTGTCCTGTCAGGTTACCCGCGCTTCATAAAGCAGACGTCAAGTGGAGATCGACTCCCTCCTGCCGTCTGTCATTACTTTCCGTGCGAGCACGGACTACGAACAGGAGAGGCAGGTCATGGATTTCACTCGAGTCACGCTGCTTCCCCTGGCTGTGGCCGGCGCCAGCCTGCTCGCGCCGGTCCCGGCGTTGGCCCAGACCGGGAGCCGGCTGACGCTGAGCGGGCTGGCGGGACCGTCGCCCTACGACCTCTCAGGTACCGGCACCGGCTTTGCCGCTGCCGTCGAGTTCAACTGGAGACCGACGCCCGGGCTGGTGATCGAACCCGGAATGACCTACTTCACCTACCAGTCGCAGTTCTCCCAGCAGATACACTACCTGATGAATGAGCTGAGCGTTCAAGGGGAGCTGCCGCTGGGGCGGGTGCGTCCATTCCTGGGGGGCGGCGCCGGGTTTGCGCAGGTGCTAGATGAGGAGAACGAGGATGCGGTGGGAACGCTCCACGCGGTGGTTGGCCTGCGGGTGGACCTGAGTCGGACCTGGGGCGTACGGGCCGAGATGCGGGTACGGGCGGTTCGACCCTGGACCGGAAACACCGCGGACATTCTGTTCGGACTCAGCGGCATGCTGCAGTAGTCGAGAAGCTGACCGCTCACGCATTCGAGGCGGAGGGGGGGTTCTCCACCGCGATGTTCTGAGACGGCGCTGTGGAGTACCTCGGGACTAGCGAGGTCTCGGCGCTTTGTCGGGTCCGCTCGCCGTGGCCTCAAGGCTCGGGCGCTCACTATCCCCGCTGGGAGAGATTGGGCGATGGGAGCGGTCCAGCCGGACCCGTACACAGGCTGCCAACGACTCGGGCGAGAACGGCTTTTCCAGTAATTGATGGTCCTGTTCCAACGAGCCCAGGTCCGGCAGCACCTCCCTCGGCTGGCCCGAGACGAAGATGAAGGGAAGGTACGGTCTCAGCTTGAGGGCCCGATGTGCGAGGTCGATGCCATTCAGCCCTGGCATCGCGATGTCGGTGATCACCAGGTCGATCTCATCGGCCGCGCCGCGCAGGATCTCCAGCGCCTGCGGCCCCTCGACCGCCTCGAGCACACGGTATCCCTTCTCCTGCAGTCCTCGAGCGAGCACCTCCCGGACCGCGGTCTCGTCGTCCACCAGCAGAATAGTCTCGGTTCCGCCGGCCGGAGTCTGCTGCACTTGCTGCTCCTCCGCGGCGGAGGGCTCCACCATCGGCAGGGCGATGGAAAAGGTGGTTCCTCCGCCGGGCCTGCTGTCGAGCCACAGATCGCCGCTGCTCTGGGCGATGATACCCTCGACCACCGAAAGTCCCAGTCCGGTCCCCTGACCAAAGGGCTTGGTCGTGAAGAAGGGTTCGAACACGCGAGCCGTGATGGACTGATCGATGCCGCTGCCCGTATCCGAAACCGAGAGCACGACCGCCCGGTCGGAGTTCCAGCTCCGGCCCAGCCTGCCGCCACCCGGCACCGAGTCGACCAGGCGGGTACTCAGGGTGATCTCACCACCACCGGGCATGGCGTCTCGCGCGTTGATGGCGAGGTTCAGTAAAACCTGGATCAGCTGCGTGCGGTCCGCCCGCACCCATTTCACCGCGTCCTCCAGATCCATCACCACCGCGCTTTCAGGACCGACCAGCCGCTGCACCAGCACATGGGCATCGCGCACCAGCGCATCCAGATTCAGTGCCTCGGGGTGGAGGGTTTGCCGCCGGCTGAATGCGAGCAGTTGGCGGGTGAGCTGCGCTACTCGCTCGGCCGCCAGCTTCACCTGCTGGAGATCCCTGTGTTGGACCGGCGTCAGGTTGGTGGCGCCAAGCAGATACTGAGCGAATCCGAGGACCACCGTCATCTGGTTGTTGGTCTCGTGCGCCACACCTCCGGCAAGACGGCCGATGGTCTCTATCCGCTGGGATCGCTCGAGCTGAACCCTTGCATGATGCAGGTCCGTCATGTCGACGTACGCCCCGACGGCCCCACGCACGCCACCGGACTCATCGAACAACGGGGTGGCGCTGCCGTAGACCCACCTCGACGAGCCATCCTGAAAACAGATCTCCAGCTCTTCGCCCGGAACCGGCATTCCCGACCCGGCCGCCCGCTGGATCGGTAGCTCTGTGGCGGCTAATTCCCGGCTTCCCCGCAGGACCCGAAAAGGGGGCCGCAAGGAGTGCTCGGTTGAGGTCCGTGACAGGCTCGCGTCCATCGGCAGTTGGAGCAGCTCATGGGCGGCTGGGTTGCCCGTGATGGTCCGGCATTCGGCATCGTGGGCGATCATGACGGCAGCAGGCACCGCCTGCATGAGCGCCTGCAGCTCCTCGGCCCGTGACCGCGCGTGGGCTTCGCTCCGCCGCAGCGCGCGATCTGCCTGCCGAATCCGGATGAACGCCCGCACTGTTGCCACCAGCACGACCGGCTCGACCGGGTGGGTCAGATAGCCATCCGCCCCGGACTCCAGACCGTAGGCAATATCACTGGTCCCAGTGTATGTAGCGGAAATGTGGAGAACCGGTATCGCCTGCAGCGCCGGGTCGGCCTTGAGCCGCTTGCAGGCCTCGTAGCCATCCATCTCCGGCATGTGGATGTCGAGGATGATGAGATCCAGATCTTCGTTGGCGAGGGCCAAACCCGAGGCGCCGTTCTCCGCCTCCAGGATCTCGAAGTTCTCCTTCCGAAGGATACGAGCGATGGTGTACCGGTTTGCCTCGGTGTCATCGACCACTAAAATTCTTCCAGCAGAACTGCTCATTGTGCGTGCTCCCGCGCCGGGCCTGCTGCCCGGCTGCTCTCGTCTGCGGTATTGTCACGATCCGGCCCCCGTCGCTCCACATATTTCCGGGGGATGATGGCGGTAAAGGTGGATCCCTGTCCCTCCCGGCTTTCCACCACCAGCTCACCGCCGAGGAATGCCGCCAGCTTGCGCGACAAGGGAAGCCCCAATCCGGTCCCGTGCGCCCTCCGCTGCAGCGGGTTCTCGATTTGGAGGAACTCCTGGAAGATGCGCTCCTGGTCCTCCTCGGCGATCCCCACGCCGGTATCGGCCACCGAGAAGGCGATGGTGTCACTGCCGCGAAGCTCGGCCGAGACCCGCACCTCTCCCTTCTCGGTAAACTTCAAGGCGTTGGAGATCAGATTTCGCAGGATCTGCCCGAGCTTCCCTTCGTCGGTTTCGAGTAGAGGCAGCGCGGCGATATCGTCGAGCACCAGCACCACGGCCTCGGATGTCACGAGCGGGCGGAACATGCCGCGGAGGGCTGCAAAGAGGTCTGCGGCAGAGAAGGTGACCACCCGCGCCACGGTCTTGCCCGCCTCGATGCGAGCGAGCTCCAGCAAGTCGTTCACCAGGTCGGTCACCGTCCTCGCGGAGTCACGGATCATCAGGACTTGCCGCTCCTGCTCGGGGGCCAGCTCACCGTCGAGCCGGTCCAGCAGCAAACGGCTGATATTGAGGATGGCATTGAGTGGCGTGCGGACTTCATGGCTGATGTCGGACAACACCCGGGACTTGAGATCCGCCGCGCGGCCCAGGTCCTGGGCCCGCTCGTCCAGCTCCATGTAGAGCGCCACGACCCCGCGGTTCGTTTCCTCCAGCTCCCGGTTCAGCCGCTCGATCTCCAGCTGCCGTTGGCCCGCTTCCTCCAGAGTCTGCAGCAGCTCTCGGTTCTGTTCCTGGATCTCACGCGTCAGGTCCGGAGGCTGAATACTCTCGAGGCTGGAAGTAATCTGGGCAACCGACGGCGACTTTGGTGGGTTGGTTCTGCGTGGCAGCCGCTTCCCGAAAACCACCCGGGTTCCTTCCGTAGGGCTCGAGGCAAGCTCGAAATGGTCGGTCAGGCGGCGGGCCCCGATGATCCCGAGACCCATGCCGGTGGCTGACTGATATCTGCCGCTGAGCACCGCCTCCGGATCCTTGATACCGGGCCCGCGGTCGCTGATCCGGACCAGCAGCATCCGCGGAGAGTCCACCGAATCGAGCAGAAACTCGACCATGCCGCCTCCGGCATACTCGAAGGCATTTCTTGCGATCTCGGAAACCGCGGTCGCTAATCTGCTCCGGTCCTGCGGTTCCAACCCCAGGGCCTCAGCGATCTCGCGGGCCCGGCGCCGAGCCAGCACCACGTCCTGCTCCAGCGTAATCGCCACGGTGGAGAGGCTGACCTGCTCCAGGATGCCGCTACCCACTGGATGATCCATCCTGGTCCGCCTGCCTGACTGCGACGACCGTGACATCATCGCGCCCACGAGAAAAATCCCGATACAGAATGCCCGCGATCAGGGCGGGGTCTCTCGCCGCCAGCCCAGGGTATCGATCCAGGCGCCAGTGCGTCTGCAGACCGTCCGACTGCATGATGACGAGTGCCCCGGCCGGCCAGTCGTACTGGAACTCCTGAATCTTCCGGACCTCGTGGCCCACCGTCCCATTATGGGAAACCATGCTCCTGGTCTCAGTTGCACTCACAACCGACGCCGCAATGTTACCGACCCCGGCATAGCGAATTTCCTGGAGGTTCGGGTCGAGGGCCGCCACCGCCACCGCCGCGCCCCGGGTACTTCGCAGCCCCGCGTGGATCTCGGCGACAATATCAGCGGGCGGAAGAGAGAGACTCTTGCGAAACACGCGAAGGGCTTCCCGTGATGCGGTGGCGGCATCGGGACCGTGCCCGAGCCCGTCAGCAACAATGAGCACCACTCGGTCTCCGCTCCGTCCCAGGGCCCAGGCATCGCCGCATTCGGTCTCGCCCGACCGGGGGAGGCAGACTGAGCCGGTTGCCAGGGACGCGGCGGGGTGCGAGACCGGCGCCGCGCGGTCAGCCCGCGCCCATATTCGGGCCAGTAACGCGGTACCTGCCCCGGCACCGGAATAGATGTCGAAAGTATCGGCGACGCGGGCGATGGCTCCAAGCCCGGTTCCAGGGGTTCCGGCCGTGGAGTACCCATCCCGAAGCGCCCGCTCGATATCGGCTATGCCGGGTCCCTTGTCGACTATCAGCGCTTCTATACCCACCCGCGAGTTGGTAACCGGGCGGAGGACGACTTCGCCCCCGCCGCCATGCTTGACGGCGTTGTTGAGGCCCTCGGTAAGCACCAGGGCCACCCGTCCCTGGTCTGGCTCATCCAGGCCCAGCCGGCCGGCCATGCTCGTGGCCACTCGGCGCACCTCTCCGACCTGCGACCGATCGTCCACCGCCAATAACACCGGCAGGGCGTCCAGCGAGCTTATTTCCATCGTGCGATCATCACCCGAGTGCCGTGGCCGGGCGAGGACTCGATCGTAAAATCGTTCACCAGTCGTCGAGCGCCGCCCAATCCCAGTCCCAACCCCTTCCCGCTGGTGTAACCATCCTTCAATGCCATCTGGATATCCGAAATTCCGGGGCCCTGGTCCTCGAAAGTGAGGCGCACGCCGCGGCGCTCTCCGTTTTCGACCAGCTCGAGGCGAACCGAGCCTCCTCCCCCGTAGTCTATGGTATTGCGCGCCAGCTCGCTCGCGGCAGTGACCAGCTTGGTCTGGTCCACCAGACTGAATCCGACTCGCTCAGCCAGGGCGCGGGTTGCCTGGCGTACCGCCACGACGTCAGCAGAGCTGTGAATTTCCTGGGTCTCATGGGACTCCGTTGGCATCCCCGTCCCCAGGCAGGTCCAGCGATGACCGCAGCAGGGCCATACCCCGCTCCACGTTGAGTGCGGTCCGCACTCCGGGAAGCGAGAGGCCCAGCTCCACCAGCGTGATGGCCACGGCCGGCTGCATCCCGACCACCACGGTGCTCGCGTCGAGGACTCGGGCCATGGCGGCGATGTTGGCGAACATCCGCCCAATAAACGAATCCACGACCTCGAGCGACGAGATGTCGATCAGGACGCCCCTCGCGCTGGTAGCGGAGATCCGGGCGGTAAGGTCCTCCTGAAGCGCCATGGCGAGGCGGTCGTGCATGTCTACCTGGATCGTCACCAGAAGACAGTCGCCCATCTTGAGAATGGGGATTCGCTCCATGCCAGGATGCCTTAGGGGCGCGGGCGGGACGGCGCCACGGTGAGCCCGCGGCGCTGCAGGGCCACGGCAAAGGCGTCGGCCAGGGTCGCTTTAGTGAGGACATCGCCGAGATCCACGCCCAGATGAACAATGGTCTGGGCGATCTGCGGCCGGATCCCGCTGATGATGCATTCTGCGCCCATCAACCGGGCGGCGGTGACTGTCTTGATCAGGTGCTGCGCCACCAGCGTATCCACCGTCGGCACGCCGGTGATGTCGATGATGGCCACCTCGGCGCCGGTCTCGACAATCCGCTGAAGCAGCGACTCCATCACAATCTGGGTTCGGGCACTATCGAGCGTTCCGATCATGGGAAGAGCGAGCACGCCGTCCCAGAGCTTCACCACGGGGGTCGACAGCTCCAGCATCTCTTCCTGCTGCCGGCTGATCGTTTCCTCCCGGGTCTTGATGAAGACCTCCATTGTATGCAACCCCAGCTGGTCCAGCAGCTGGGTGGCGGTCCAGGTCTCCTCTCCCAGAGCTCCCGCATCCTTCGCCAGCTCCTGCTTGAGGAGCTTAAAAAGCGGTTGTTTCAGCGAGAAGATGAAGCTGGCCGTCTGCGCCGGGGTGAACCCCTGGCGGGCGCGGGACCGGGACAGACTCCCCAGCGCCTCCAGCACCTCCTTCCATCCTGAGCCGCGGACGTCATCCAGATTCCCATCCTGGGCGGCCTGGCGCAGCAGTCCCAGAAACTCCTTGGCCTGTCCCCGAAGCTCGGTCTCGCTGAGACGTCCCTGCTGCGACGCCAGGGTCCGCGTCTGCTCCTGCATCCAATCGCGGAGAAGATGTTCCTCATGATCCCGCAGTATGGCGGGAACTCTGCTCGCACTCACGGGAGCGGCCTCACTATGACTGGTTATTCAGCTGAAGGGGTGATTTTAGGGCCGATGTTGGAAGACGCAGCAGTAGCCCCAAGGCTACGGTGTGGGTTGAGGGTTGTCCAGCCTCGACCCACAAGGCCGTGGACGCCGGAAGGTATGACTCGCGTAAAACCCCCTGTCTTCGTTGTGAGCGCGTCCACGTCCATACGCCGGGCAGCACCCACGATAGCGCAACATGATCGTACGCGGGGTGATCGTCCGCACACTGACTCTTTCCTGCCGTTCTGGCATTACTTTCTACACATGCCCTCCCAAATCCTCATCGCCATGGATGACCTCGAAACCGCCGTGCGGCTCAACGCCGCCTTCGAGGCGGGCGGCTTCTCCACCGCGATGTTCTCCTCCCACGACGACGCCCGCGGCACGGTCCGGCGGGAGAGCCCGGAGCTGGTGATCCTCACCGGCGCGGTGCACGAGCCCCACGTGCAGCAGCTGGCCGCGCTGGCGCACGACGCGGAGATCTCCACCCTCGCGTTGCTGGAGCCGACCGACTCGGAGCGGGCCGAGCGGGTGGGCCGGCTCCGGGCCACCGAAGTCATGACCAAGCCGGTGACGCCGGACGACGCCGTGGCCACCGCCCGGCGGCTGATCGACCGGCGCCATCTCCAGGAGCGCACCGGCATCGTGGGCGAGAGCGACTCGATCCAGGAGGTGCTGGTCAAGATCGAGCAGATGGCGCCGGTCTCCAGCACCGTGCTGGTGCAGGGCGAGAGCGGCAGCGGCAAGGAGCTGGTCGCGAAAGGGCTGCACGATCTCTCCCGCCGGCGGAACGAGGCGTTCATCACCGTCAACTGCGCCGCGCTGCCGGAGACGCTGCTGGAGTCGGAGCTGTTCGGCCACGAGAAGGGCGCCTTCACCGGGGCGGCCGAGCGGAGGCTGGGCCGGTTCGAGCTGGCCGACGGCGGCACCATCTTCCTCGACGAGATCGGCGAGATCCCGCTCTCCACCCAGGTGAAGCTGCTCCGGGTGCTGGAGAGCCGGACCTTCTTCCGGGTGGGCGGCACCCAGCCGATCAAGGTGGACGTGCGGGTCGTCGCCGCCACCAACCGGGCGCTGCGCGACGCGGTCAACCTGGGCGAGTTCCGCGACGACCTCTACTATCGCCTCAACGTCCTCAACATCTATCTGCCGCCGCTGCGGGAGCGCCGGGGCGACATCCCGCTCCTGGTCCGGCGCTTCATCCGCGAGTTCGCCAAGACCCACGACCGCCAGTTCCGCGGCATCACCGCCGATGCCATGGAGCGGCTGGTCAACGCGCCCTGGCCCGGCAACGTGCGCCAGCTCAGGAACCTGGTCGAGTCCATGGTGGTGCTGGCCCCCGGCGCCGAGATCCGGGCCAGCGACATCCCGCTGGATGTGCTGGAGGGACCCGGCCAGCACCAGCGGCCTGCTGCCGATGCGGGTGGGCACAGTGGGGCAGGGCGGCAGCGGGGCAGGCGGGCCGGAATTGGAGTTCATCCTTCGGACCCTGGTGGACCTGCGGCTCCAGATCGAGGAGGTCCGCCGCCGGATCGACTCCGGTCCCCAGCGGGTGCAGGTCATCGAGCTGGCCGACCACTCGGCGGTGGCCGACGTGATGGCGGACGATGCCGGCGGCAACGGCGCGGTGCAGCCGGTGCTGTATCGGCCGGGGATGACGATGGCGGAAGTGGAACGCGCCACCATCGAGGCGGCGCTGCAGGAGTACAAGGGGAACCGGCGTCGCGCTGCCGAGGTGCTCGGCATCGGCGAGCGGACACTCTACCGGAAGATCAAGGTCTATAATCTGGAGTAGTCGCTAGTCGCTAGTCGCCAGTCGCTAGTCGCTAGTCTCCGGCCGCCAGCACGGCGGCGATCGCTTCCAGCAGCTGCTCTGAGGTGAAGGGCTCTGCCAGTGTGGGAACCCCACTGAGCGGCCCCTGGTGCGGCAGCGGCTCGCCGATGTGAAGGATGGCCAACCACGGCTTCGTCGCGCGCACCCGGACAATCAGCTCCGGGATGTCCACATTGCACATGCGCGTGTTCGAGATGACGAGATCGAGGTTCGGGATGTACTCTGCCAGTTCACATGCGCTTTGGCCGTCATAGGCGGCAAACACCGCGTGACCGGCATCCGTCAGCATCTTGACGAGTTCCATCAGGAGCTGGGGGTTGTCGTCGGTGACGACGATACGCAGGGACGGAGAGGCGGGCATCCCGGCTCCGAGAGCTGAGGAGATGTCGCGGGAGAATGGCGGGAGCAGGTAATACGGTAGCCCGGAATTCCAGCTACCGCCAGCGCCAGTCGTCAGTCGCTAGTCGGTGGTCGCCAGTTCGAGAAGGGGTATTATAGGATGATGGCCCTGCGGGTTACCTGGCGTCTAGCGACTAGCGACTAGCGACTAGCGACTAGCGACATCCTTGCGCCTCGCGACTTAAACTGCACTCTCCTAAGTTCTACTGTATACATACTTTGCACCTATCGCTGTCTTGACAGTCGCGCACTCCGCTGTCAAATTGCAAGTTGAATCCCTCCCTCTGCGGACCAGTCCTTGAATTTTGTCATCGACGCCGAGCTTTGTGTTGCGTGCTTGGCCTGTGTCCGTGTCTGCCCCACCGACGCCATCGCGGTGACGGCTGAAGAGCCGTTTCTCGTCCAGATCGAGGACGAGCCCTGCATCCGCTGCGGCCAGTGCTTCCAGGTCTGTCCCCACAACGCAGTCAAGGTAAACGGCGAGATTGGGCGGGCTCTTGCCATCGCCGCCCAGGGGCAGGGTGTGCTCATCCTCAGCCCCGAGTCGGTGGCCCACTTCTACCCGGCCACGCCGGAGCAGGTCATCAACGCCTGCTACGCCGCCGGATTCCGGGCCGTCACCCGGGGCGTGATCGGCGACGAACTTGTTGCGGCGGAGTACCTTAAGCTGTGGGAAGAGGAGCCCTGGGGCACCATGATCCGCTCCACCGATCCGGTGGTGGTGGACGCGGTCCGGCTCAAATTTCCCGAGCTGGTCCCCTACCTCGCCCCGGTGACGGTGCCGCCGGTCGCCGAGGCCCGATATTTGAGAGCGCAGTATGGCGCAGACCTCAAAGTCGTGTATGCGGGGATCAGCCCGCCGTTCAGCAGCACCGAGCTCGATGCGGCCATAACCTTCGGCGACCTGGACCAGATCTTTCAGATCCGGGACGTCAACGTGCTGAGCCAGCCGATCTTCTTCGACCGGGTGCCGGAGGAGCGGCGCCGGCACCTGAGCGCCGCGGGCGGGCTGCCGCTCTCGCTGCTGGAGGAGGCCCGCTACTCCAGCCGCCGGTTCCGGAAGCTCCGGGGGCTGGACGCGCTCAAGGCGGTGGCCCGCGCGGTGACGGTGGACCGGCTGGAGCTCGGCTTCGTGGACATCCTGGCGACGGAGGGGTCGCTGGATCATCCGCTGTCGGGGCCGCGGGAGGAGCTGTTCTGGCGCCGGGAGCTGCTGGCCAGCACCGAGCCGCCCCGGAGCCGGTTCCCCATCGTGGACACCGCGGTGGTGGCGAGTGTGGGGGCGACCTTCGCCATCAAGGACCGGGCGCTGCGGCCCGACCCCGCGGCGGTCATGGCCATCCTGGCCGAGATCGGGCTGGGTCCCAACGGGCGGCCCTGGGACTGCCGGGCCTGCGGCTACGAGACCTGCGCCCGGTTCGCCGATTCGGCCGCGCTGGGCCGGGCGTCGCTCCGCCAGTGTCTGCCCTACCAGGAGCGCCGGGCGGAGGAGGCCCAGCGGGCCGCCGCGGCCGACGAGCTGACCGGGCTCTCGACCTACCGGGTGCTGCGGGACCGGCTGGCGTTCGAGATCGAGCGCAGCAAGCGCAGCAACGAGAGCTTCGCGGTGCTGTTCCTGGACCTGGACCGGTTCAAGCAGGTGAACGACCAGTTCGGGCACGAGGCCGGCAACGACATCCTCAAGGCCGTGGCCGAAGAGATCCAGCACGCGGTGCGGGCCTCGGACGTGGCGGCGCGGTACGGGGGCGACGAGTTCGTGGTCATCCTGACGCGGACCGACATGGACGGGGCCGCGAGAGTGGGCGAGGCGCTCCGGGCCGGGATCGAGGGGATCGGCCGCCGGCTGGGGTATCCGGCCGGGCTGATCACGGTGAGCATCGGGGTCGCCGAGTTCGACGCGACCGAGCCCGAGGGCGACCTGCTGGTCGCGGCCGACCGGGCGCTGTACCGGGCGAAGGCGGCGGGACGGAATGTTGTGGCGTGAAGGAGTCAGGAGTCGGGAGTCTGGAGTCAGGAGTTAGCCGGCGAAGATCCTCATCCCGAGCCGGCTGAGAGACTTTGCTGATGTGGTCCGGACCGGCGCGGCGTTTGCGGAGATCTGAGAGTCGTCTCTCCCGACTCCTGACTCCGGACTCACCTTGAAAGGCAGCTACCCAGCTCGATGAGCGGCCCATTCGGTACCAACAAGCCAGGCGCACCGCAGCCGTCCGCCCGGCCGGCCACAGGCGAGTCCATTCCCGATCCCTGGGGAGTGCGGCGGGCGGAGAACCTGCTCACCAGCCTGGAAGGGATCCTCTCGGCGCGGGTGGTGACCACCCCGCTGGGCGAGGTGAGCGAGGTCCACGTCCTGGCCCAGTCGGGCCTGGCGCCCAAGCAGCTGGTCCGGAACATCGAGTCGGCGCTGCTGGCGCAGCTCGGCCTCAAGATCGACCACCGCAAGATCAGCGTGGCCCAGACCGCCGACGTCAAGCCGATGGAGGCGCTGGAGCGGTCCGCGGTGCGGGACCAGGTGCTCCAGCGGGCGGTGCTGTTCGAGAACCTCACCGTGGCGCCGGGCCGCCGGCCCCACCGGATCCTGATCTCGGTGACGCTCTCGTACCGGGACCACACCGAGACGGCGGAGGAGGAGAGCTCCGACACCCCCCGGAACCGGGTCGAGGCGGCGGCCAAGGCGGCGGTGATGGTGCTGGACCGGCTGCTCAAGGATTCCTCCCTGGCGCTCGAGGGCGCCAAGATCGTGGAGGGGTTCGACCGGGAGTTCGCCTTCGTGGCGGTGCAGGGGCTGGGCGGGCGGGAGACGCTGCTTCTGTCGGGCACGGCGGAGATCAAGGAGAGCGCGGAGCGGGCGGCGGTGTTCGCGGTGCTGGATGCCACCAATCGGTGGACCGAGATGAGGCGACAGGAGTAGCGGACCGCCCTATAGCGAACTTGTTGAGCAGGCTGTAGCATATTGGACCACGGACGCACCCCCCTAGCGTCCGATACTAATAAGGAACAAGAGAGATCAGCGACCGGCGCGAGCCGGTGTCGCGGCGTATACCATGGCGAACGGTGGGCGAGCGGACATACCGCCCCGCTGCCGTAGGGCCTCACCGTCTACCCGTATTCGAAAGGAAAGAAAAAGGTAGGGGATCCCGGTCTTCATCGTTAGGTAGGTCGTACACGAGCGAAGACAAGCGGACAACTGTCGAGCGGAGCGTCTGGTGGGCCATAGCGAGGCTTGCCACTTCCCGAATTCTGAGAGGCTCGAAGGGGGGTGACGCTCATGTTGAAAGGCAGTTTGCTCGCATCGGTTGGGAAGTTCTTTGCCCGACTGATAGGTGGAGGTGACGGGCAGGACTGGGTCTAAGGCCTAGCTGGGACCGGGATCCCCATCCTTTACTCAACATGCCACGCGAACGCAAGCGGATCACACTCTTTGTTGCACTGTCACCAGGCTGCAGCGCCGTCTTGCGCGTGCGGCTGTCTGGGCCGTAGCCGTTCGCCATTTCCCGGCTGGTGGGCGTTTGCACATTTGCTGTTCGTTGCGACTCTGCTTGAGAGTCTCAATACCCACCTGAGGGTGGCAGCGAAGGGCTCTACATCCTTCATCATGCACATGGCCAGCTGCTCTACTATTCGGCGGCTGGTGGGGCGCATCGATTGCAGGGCGTGCGACACTGTTTAGCTGAGATGGCACGCGGTAACACCGCTATAAAGTTCGTTTTCAACGTCTCTCAGAGAGTTCTTGCCGTTTCGTTAGCGGCGCTATCGTCTATCAGTGCCCTAGGCGGCGACTTGCCGCCTGCTTATCTAGACTCCTTGGCAACGTCTTCTTCAGCTCCGGCGGTACAGCGGGACCTCGGCCTGTTCCTTGTCTTTGCGCTGGTGCTACTTCCTTATCAACTCGGTCGCTGTGAACAGCGCGGTTGTCGCTAAGCTCCGGGCGATGCCTTCAGGGAGGTTTGGAATCTGAACACCCGGGGTTCTTGGGTTACGATCTTGGGGCCAGCCTCGTATCGGCGTTCTCGTCGCCTGGCTCTACACCCGCTTCGACCTGTGGCTTGGCTTTGGGTCTCTCGGCCTGCTGGGGGTCATCATGCCCATCATTGCTGTGCGCCATGTCTATGGCCTGTACCATCAGCTGGAGGATAGTGGGCAAGAGCTCCTTCAAGTGATGGTAAAGGCCATTGAAGCTCGCGATCCATACACCTCGGGTCATTCCGTCCGGGTAAGTGAAATGTCCAGGGCGGTCGCCGTCGAGCTTGGCCTATCCGCGCGCGAAATCGAGCAGGTCGAAACGGCAGCACTACTTCACGACGTGGGCAAGATCCACGAGGAGTTTGCTCCCCTGCTCCGGAAGGAGGGACGGTTAACCGACGAAGAGACAGCCCTGATGCAGACCCACTCGGCCAAGAGCGCGGAGCTGGTCGGCATCATTTCCAAGTTTCATGGCTTCATTCAGGAATCAGTTCGGCATCACCACGAGCGCTGGGATGGACAGGGCTACCCTGATGGCTTGTCAGGTAAAGACATTCCGCTCGGGGCGCGAATCATCCTAATTGCTGATACGATCGATGCGATGACTACTGATCGTCCCTACAGGAAACGTCTGCCTCTCGATGTTGTGATTGCTGAGTTACAGAAATGCAAAGGGACGCAATTCGATCCAGCGTTGATTGATGTTGTAGTCGCATCAGTTGCAGTTCGTCGCCTGATCGGCGGGGCCATCGGCCGCACGCCGAGCTTGCTGAACAGGGCCTTCTACGTTCCAAGCGTGTAAGCTGGCCAACGGGGGGCATCTGGAAAAACCGGGCTTAACATAGATGAAACCCAAAACGAGCTAACTGGTCCGCGAGCGGAATAGGCAAACGTCCGAGCCTCTCCGCAAGGATTCTCCGCAAATTAAGCCTCTCCCCCGATTGCGTTACTCCTAGATGAAGGCAAGCACAAACAATCTCTGCCTGATCTAAGACATCATACCGGTCCAAGTTCGACATGATCGAATCCAAGCAAGCACCGGCTGCGCACTTCTCCATCCGAGTAATTGAAGCTATCGCAAGCCATCTAGCGAACAGACCTGCAAACGAGGCGGAGTGGAGAGTCAGCGACTCATAATCGAAAGCCTCTCTCGCAGTGGCGACTGCTGCAGCCGTTTGACCGGTGAGGTGTAAAATGTCCGCCTGCAATAGCAGCGCTGCTTGTATCAGCCATGGCGGTATCCTTGGCGGTATCTTGGATCGCAATGCGGAGATAGTGTCACTTGCCCTCTGCGGGTGGCCAGTCATGGCATAAGCAAAGCTCGCATAGTAGGCCGCTTGCAACTCACTATAGCCAGCAAAGGAGCTACCAAACGTACAGAGCGCTGCATTGCTCCACTCAAGTTGTCCCTTATAGTCACCTAACCTTCCGGCACAAAGCGCGATCTGAGCAGACATGGCTCCACGCAGCGTGTCGTTAGTTAGCCTGGCGGCAACATCGTGACCCTTGAGGAATTCACGTTGTGCATCGGCGTACCGTCCAAGTGCGCAATAGATGGCTCCTAGTCCGCAGCACAAGTTTGCTGCAAAGGAGTTTGTTGCTTCACCCGTATCTAAGTCGCTAGCGATTCGCATTATGCGGGCGAGGCTAGCTACATGTTCGTGACTCTGGTAGAGGAGCTGTGCCTTGCTAAGCTCTAATTCGTCCACGTATTCTGGACGGAGTTGGTCAGTTGGGAGCATCTCGGCCGCCTCTAGCACGCGAACAGATAAACGCTCGTCGCGAAGGTCTGCCAACAAGTGCGCCGCGGCGCGGACCGCTCGGACGCGGGTCATAGGCTGGGGCGCCGTCTGCACTATGTGTTGGAGTGTCAGTACATCCGCTGTGAGCTTCTCGACGGGCCACTTCGTCGTGCGATGGTCAGCCATTATCGAGTATACTGACGCGAGCTCATGTGATGGTCTTATGGCCGCGTCTTGAAGCGGGTAGGTGGATTCCTCCCACCTTCCTTGATCTTGAAGAACCTCGACTATGAGCAAAAGACCCTCGCATCGTGCGGATTCAACTAGATGTGGCAGGGCCGTAGTTAGACTGTACTCTGCTTCGTGCAAAGCTCCCCGAGCGATGGCATCCCGGGCACCGTCTAAGAGATATGGGGTAGCTTCCGCTGCTCTCCCGGCGCGAATACAGTGCCATGCTATTTCAAGGCCGAGTGTGTCCTCTCCCCGGAAATGTTCATCTACAAATCTGTCTGCGATCTTTCCGTGAAGCACCTTTCGAAGAGTTGCTGATACCCCCATATAGGCCGCTGCTCTCACCATCTCATTTACGAACTCCAGGCCGTGGGTCCCATCCCTAAGCACTCGGCGAGTTACTAGTTCCGCCATACCACTCATTGTCTGACCTGCGCTCAAATCTACGATCGCATACATACTGAAATCATTGAGCCGGTGGCCCAGAATGGACGCCAGGTTTAGGACGTTATGGGTGGTACCGTCCAGGGAACGGGTTATGCGCTCCAATATCCTGCGATACGGTGCCTCAGGAGGTTTGTCGGCTCCGAAATCTTCCGTCATGGCGTCTACAGAAAGCGCCAATGATTGCTCGCCGTTGGCCTGCCAGTCTTGCACCAGCAGCTCAATGACCATCGGGTAGCCGGCGCCGGCTCGCAGCAACGCCCGCCGTACGGTAGCTGTGGGCTGAGGATCGTCCGTCGGGACGAGGGATGTGAGAAGCTCTGAACTTTCCTCCTCTGCCAAGGGCGAAACCTCAATTTCACGCATGCCTAAGGTGGCCGCTGCCGCTTTTAGACCTGCCGCTTGAGCAGACTGGGCGAGTTCGCCCGGCCGCGCCAGCAGCACGACCATGATCGACTGCTGGTGTGCCCTCCTCATTACAAGATGCAACACGGCCAGGCTGACGTCATCCGCGTAGTGCAGGTCATCCACCACGAGAATGACCGGATGCTCCTCCGCGATCGTGGCCAGCAGCTCGTGGAACGCCTCGGTAAAACGGATCCGGGCGCTCTCTCCCTGGCTGTCGCTTGCGATGGGGATTGTGGGGAACCGATGGCGTACCGCCGGAACAGTCCGCGCTAGTTCGGCCAGCGCCTGCGGCGACGTTGCGGAAGCTCCCGGGCGCTCCAGCAGACCAAGAATCAGGCTGCTGACGGTTGAGTAAGGGATCTCTCGCTCGAGGTCGTAGCACTGCACCCGGCTGATGGCGGCACCCTCGAGTCCGGCCGCGGTAGTGAGCCGTTCGACCAGCGTGGTCTTTCCTACTCCCGAGTCTCCTAATACCAGCGCATGGCCTGGTTCGCCTTGCTTGCCGGCCTCCCACGCCTCATACAACACCCGATACTCAGCCGTGCGCCCGATGAAAGGGCGGCCCCGCCACTGGTCGGTCGGCACCGTGGGGATATTCGTCAGGGTGGTCCGTTCCCAACCGCGGCGCCGCAGCCGGACTGCCATACCCTCGACCAGTTCAGACGGCACGGCCTGGAGCTCCTCAGCAAGCTTGGTTCTCCACGCCTCGTAGAATTCCAGGGCCGTCAGGCGATCGCCGGCGAATGCCCTGGCTTCCATCTTGGCCCTTATCGCCTCTTCGCTCAGCTCGTCCAAAGCCAGCATGCGGTCCGCCAGCCGCTCGATCTGACGCGAGTCGCCGGTGCGACGGCACCGATCGATGAGAACGACCAGTGCATCCTTGATCATGGGCAGGAACCTGGCCTGTTGCCGGTCCTTCCAGTGAGTGAACTCCAAGGAGTCAGGGATGTCGAATCCGTCCAGAAATCCGGCCACCTCTAACGGACCGGTCACCTCCGAGCCCAGCACGTCTCCCACCTCCAGCCGCTGAAGATCCAAGTCGATCCTCTCTGGGACGAGACGGACGTGATCTCGGCTGGTTTCCAGGCCGCCCGGTCCCACCCGAGGCCGGAGGATGGTGAGTGCTGTGGCGAGGGAGTGCCGCGCCTCGGTCCTCGATACCCGGGGCCAGAGCAACTCTGCGAGGCGCTCACGCTGGTGTGCCTTGGCGTCAACGGCGATGTAGATCAGCAGCGCGAGGTGTTTCTTGGTGCGAAATCGGACTGGCTCGCCGGTGGGTGCGAGTAGAGAGGGTTGACCCAGGCAACGGAGGTACCGTCGCGGTTCCACGATGGCTTCGCGAGAAAAGGGAGTTTACAGTATGTGACTCGATAAACTGACCGTCAAATTGAAGGAGGTTAGACGAGAGCCATTTGTTCCTGCCCCGCTGCCCCGCTAGCTCTGACCTCCTGTAATCCTTCGATAGATCTCCTGCACCGCCGCAATCGTATCCGCCTGCTCCGCCGTCTTGTCGCTGCGATACCGCTTCACCCGCGCGAACCGGAGCGCCACGCCGCCGGGATACTGGGTGCTCGCCTGCACCTCGTTGAACGCGATCTCCACCACCTGCTCCGGCCGGACGTAGACCGTGATCCCGTCGCGGGCCACCTCCAGCTCCAGCAGCCGTTTGGTCTGCCAGGCGAGCATCTCGTCGGTCATCCCCTTGAACGTCTTCCCCAGCATCACGAACCCGCCGGCCGGGTTCCGGGCGCCGAGGTGGAGGTTGCTGAGCCAGCCGTGGCGGCGGCCGTGGCCCCACTCCGCCGCCAGGACCACCAGGTCCAGCGTATTCGCCGGCTTGATCTTGAGCCAGCGCCGCCCGCGGTGGCCCGCCTGGTAGGGCGCGTCCAGCGCCTTGGCCATGATCCCCTCGTGGCCCCGCTCGATGGCGGTCCGGAGGAAGCGGTCGGCCTCCACCGTGGACGAGGTCACCAGCCGGGGGATCACCGTCGGCGCCGGCGCCAGGTCGTGCAGCGCCGCCAGCCTGCGGCGGGCCGGCTCGTCCATCAGCGAGCCGCCATCCATATAGAGGAGATCGAAGAAGAACGGGGTCAGCGGGATGTCGCCCCGGGCCCGGGCCACATCGAGCCGCTGGCCGAACCGGCTCATGGTGGTCTGGAACGGGTACGGGGTCCCGTTCTCCCGCAGCGCGATCACCTCGCCGTCCAGGATCAGCTCCCGGGCCGGCAGTGACTCGCACCAGCTCCACCACCTCCGGCACCGCGGCGGTGACGTCGTTGAGCCGGCGGGAGTAGACCGCCACCTGGTCGCCGCTCTTGTGGATCTGGATCCGGGCGCCGTCCAGCTTGTACTCCAGCGCCGCCTCGCCCAGCTCGCCGATCGCCTCGGAGGCGTTCTCCGCCGATCCGGCCAGCATCGGATGGACCGGGCGGAAGAGCTGGGTCGCGATCGCGGTCAGCTCGGCCGGCGTCGCCGCTCAAGGCGGCCCGCGCCACGCCCGGCAGGCTCCCCGCCATCATCCGGGCCCGCCGCACTCCTTCGGCCGGGACCCCGGCGGCCCTGGCGACCGCCTCCAGCATCAGCCCTTCCACCGCCCCCTGGCGCAGCTCGCCGGTGACCAGGCGGAAGAGGAAGTCCTGCTCGTCCTTGGTCGCACCCGCCAGCAGCTCCCGCAGGAGCCGCTGCCGTTCGCCGGTGGATCCCTTGCCGGCCGAGACGGCGCAGATGCGCTGGAAGGTGGCGTCAACGTCGGCCAGCTCGATGCGTGGGCGACTCGGCGGCGCGCTCGGGCATGGCGGCCTGGAGCGCCGCCCAGCCGATGCCGGTGCGCTGCTGCCGGATGGCGCCGGACAGATAGGAGACCGCGATCTCGATCTCTTCCGGCGGAACCTGGGCGAGCAACGAGGCGAGAAGGCCGATCTTGTCCAACCGGCCACTCACCTCCGCGACACCGCGGGAGGTATCCACCAGCTCGGCGAGCTTCATGCGAAGGTGTTGAAGACGACCTCGAAGTGGGTGACGTGATCGTCACGATCCAGGAGAAAACGGTCGTCTTCGGGATAGAAGACCGCCTTGTCGATGTCGTTCCCGGCGAACCCGCGGATCGACTCGAACGAATCCCACAGCGACACCAGCAGGAATTCGGCCCGGTCGTCCACGATGCGGCGGAGTGCCAGCACGCCGCGATTGCCATCGGTGTTGCGGTATTCAGCGAAGCCGGTGCGATGGAGATATCCCAGGTAGGCGGCAGAATCCTTGGCCTTGGTGGCACCCCGCCAGGTTCGAGCGATCATGATTTGCTCCTGTAGAGATCCTTCGCTTCGCTCAGGATGACAATGGGCAGGCGCTACTTCGCCCCTTCGATCATCCACAGGTCGCCGCCCCGGGGCGCGGCCCGGTCGAACAGGATCCAGCGGCCGTCGGGCGACCAGGAGGGATAATCGATCCGCACCTCCGGATCGGCGAAGGAGAAAATCTGCTGCGGCGCCGACCCGTCCAGCGGATACACCCACAGCGTCTTGTGGCCCCGGACGTCGAGCACTCGCGAGCGGTCGGGCGAGAACGACATGTGCGCCCCGCTGGCTACAGCCGGCAGCGGAGTCAGGCTCCCGTCCTCCACCGACACCCGGTAGATCTGGACCCGGGTCCCACTCTCGGCCCGGAATACGATCGAGCGGCTGTCCGCGGTCCAGCGCAGGAAGTGCCCGCCCGCGACGACCCCCGCGACCCGGCGCGGCTCGGAGCCGTTCGCGTCCATGACCCACAGCTCGGACCGGCCGCCCCGGTCGGAGAGGAACGCGATCAGCCGCCCGTCGGGCGAATAGAACGGATTGGTGTCGGTGGCGGGGTCGTGGGTGAGCCGGGTCAGGCGGCCGTCGCCGGTCTCGGCCGACCAGATGTCGGCATTGCCGGATCGCGCCGAGAAGAAGACCAGCCGCTTTCCGTCGGGGCTCCAGTTGGGCTGATAGTCTCCACCCGGTCCCCGGGTCAGCTGTCGCTCGACGCTGTCCGCCACGCCGCGGATCCAGATGTTCATCTCGCCCAGCCGGTCCGAGTTGAACGCGATGCTCCGCCCGTCCGGCGACCACGCGCCGCGGCTCTCCACCCGCGTCGTGCTGACCAGGGGCGCAGGCTGGCCGGTGGGCAGGCCGGTTACGGGCGACACCGGCAGGCGCCAGAGATCGGAGTTGAGCCCTCGTACCGCGAACGCCACCCGGCCGCCGTCTGCCGCAACGGAGGGCTGGATATCGTCGCCCGCACCGGTGGTGAGCTGGACCGGCGGAGCGGCCGCGCCGCCGCGCTGGAGCAGAATCTGCCAGAGATTGAGCCCGCCGCCCCGGGACGACGTGAAATAGAGGTGGCGGCCGTCGGGGGCCCAGACCGGATCCATGTTGATCGCGTTGTCGTCGGTCACCCGGTTCAGCGCCTGGGAGGCGACGTCCACCGCCATGATGTCCGACTTGATGCTCTCGATCCGCCGGAAGGCCAGCTTCGATCCGTCGGGCGACCAGCGCGGCGCGGTATGGACCACGGCCTCGGTGGAGTCGGTGGTGATCTGGCGCGGGTTGCGGCCGGTGCTGTCCGCCACCCAGATCCGCCGGGCCCCGCCCCAGCTCGCCTCGAAGGCCAGCCGTCCACCACTGGGAGAGTAGGTCGGACTGGAGGCGTCCTCCACCAGCCGGGTCTCGCGGCCGGTGCCGAGGTCGAGCGACCAGATGTCGCCGCCCTCCTGGTACCAGCCGTTGATGTCGTTGGGCTCCAGCTTCCCTCCGGCGGTGTTCGCCCGCACGAAGGCGATCCGTTGCCCGTCGGGCGACCAGGCCGGTTGGATGTCGTCGCGCCGCTCGTCCGTCAGCCGGCGCTCGGTGCCGTTCGCCATGGTGCGAAGGAACAGCTGCCGGATGCCGCCCACCTCGGCGACGTAGGCGAGCCGGGTCCCGTCGGGCGACCAGGCGGGCCACTCCTCGATCCCCTCGGTAAAGGTGAGCTGCCGCAGCTTCTGGTTGAGCCCCGATGCGACCGATCCGCTCGCTGCCGCCTCGCTGGGGATCCGGCGTCCGGCGTAGAAGGTGAGACCGAGCAGGGTGAGGACGCCCACCGCGACCAGGGCGATCCGGCGCCGGCCGGGGGGACCGGTGCGCGCCTCATCGGCCGAACCCAGCGCGGCGGCGAACTCGGCCGCACTGTTGAATCGGTCGGCCGGCTCCGGCGCCAGCGCCTTCTCTACCGTGTCGCGGACCGAGCTCGGCAGTCCCGCCTGGGTGCGCGACTGTTCGGTGTCGGCGCGGCGCGGCGGAGCTCCCGTCAGCATCTCGTACAGCACGCATCCGACCGAGTAGACGTCGCTACGCTGGTCGGTCGGCTCGCCTACGGCCTGCTCGGGACTCATGTATCCCGGAGTGCCGAGCGCCAGACCCATGGCAGTCATCCGGTCGGTGCGGGCGGCGGTGACCGCCTGGGCGATCCCGAAGTCGGCGACTACTGCTTCGCCGCCTTCGAGCAGGATGTTCTCCGGCTTGATGTCGCGATGGATGATCCCCTGCCGGTGGGCCTCGGTCAGCGCGGCGAGCACGTCCTGGGTGATGCGGCAGGCGTCCTCGAGGGGAAGCCGGGTGTCGCGGATCAGCCGTTGCCGCAGGGTCCCGCCCTGGACGTACGGCATGGTGTACCAGAGCTGCCCGTTGGCGGCGCCCGAGTCGAAGAGCGGCAGGATGTGCGGGTGGCGCAGCTTGGCGGTGACCTTGATCTCGCGGAGGAAGCGGTCGGCCCCGAGTGCGGCGCCCAGCTCGGGGCGGATCACCTTGAGCGCGACCTGCCGGTCCTGCCGGAGGTCGTAGGCGAGATAGACTGTCGCCATCCCGCCGCGACCCAGATCGCGCTCGATGCGGAAGCGGTCGGCGAGGGCAGCCTGTAGCTCGGCAGCGGTATCGTTCAATGCATGTCCAGGGAGGCTCGTTCCCGGAAGTAAGGGGGAAAGGAGAGAAGGTGGTAGGTCTCTTTGGGAGCGAATTCTCAGGTTACCGCCTTACCGTCTTACCGCCTCACCTGTGAGCCGGGCAAGCCCTTCCCGCGCCTCTTTCACAAACGGCTGCAGCTCCGGGTCGGCGTTGCGCCACATTCCTGCAACCCAGGCGTACGACCGAAGGGCGCGCTCCCGCTCGCCCACCCGTTCCGCGACCCGCCCGCGGAGAAGGATCCACAGGACCTCGGTTGCGAACGGATGGACCGTCTCAGTCGGATACTCCGCCTTCAGGATTCGCCAGGCGTCCCCGTCTTTCCGTTGTTCCGCCAATAGCTGAGCTATGGTCAGCCGGTCGAGAAAGCACCGGGGACATCCGCCCTCCGGCAGAGCAAGAAAGCGCTGGAGTGCCTGGCTGGTGTCTCGCCGGGCGAGCGCCAGATATGCGAGGGCGGAGGCCGCTACGTAGGGAGCAGCGGCTCGATCCTTCGAGCGGGGTAACCGCGCGAGAGAATCTGCGTGCGTAGCTGCGAGTCGGAGAGAAACTGTATCCCGCCGACCGGCCCACCAGGGAAAGGCCCCCGCGAGCAGAAACCCCGCCGGTCCCGACAGCCTTCTGCGAAATTCAACCGCAACGGTCTCTGCCGGGGCTACGCCGAAGACTGCCGCGTCTGAGAACAGGAGGGCCTGGTTCTCACGTAGCACGTCGTACCCCGCCCGCAGCTGCCCGTGCGCCAGAAGGGACTGTGCCAGCCGGCGCCTCCCGGTAGCCGAGTCGTTGGCCGGAGGGCCGGACCATGGGTGGGAGGCCAGGAACCGGGCGATGTGTACCGCTGTCGCCGAGCTATCGGGAAGGCGGCGTAATGCGTTGAACGCGCTGTGGAGGGCGAGCCCCGGGAGCCGGCCGAAGAGCCTGGGAAGGTCCGATGGTGAGACGGCAGCAGAGTCGAGGAGTCGCTCGACTAATCGGAGTCCGTCGGCCCCCACATCGTGGGGCTGCAGCGCGAGGTACGGCCGAAGGTAGCGGCGCATTGCCTCGGGTCCATCCTTCGCAGCCGCCTCGATCGGGTGGATGTAAGAGGGTGCGTAGGCCGAATCCAGCGCAATGGAGCGGTCAAAGGCCTGAAACATCTCGTCAGTCGCGCGCCCGGCAAATGGGGCCAAGTGGTCGAGCGCATCTCCCAGCATGTGCCACGCTTCGGGATCGTCCGGGTAGCGGGTGGTGGCTTCCTCCAGCGTGGCGAAAAGCCGTTGAAGCCTCGGCCGCCAGGAAGTATCTGCCCGAGCGCCCATTGGTCCGGCCTGCAGCAGCGACGCTAACACGGAGTCGGACAGTATGAGAAGACTATCACGCGGAGGAAGGCCCCGGTTGGCGGCGCCGGCCCGAAACGCAAAAGCGGTCGAGAGGGAATCGAAGCCGGTGCGGATCCAACCGAGGGCGGTACTCGCTCGCCGCAGGGCGAGTGGAAAGGTGCTGTCGAGGCGAATGGCGCGCTCGTAGTATCCCAGCGCCGAATCCCACTCGGCGCGGCGAAGGTGTTGCTCACCTTGGAGGAACGCCTTCACCGCAGGCAAACTGCTGGAGCCGAGGCTGGCCGATCGGACGCTGCCGACCGGGCGCGTTCGTCCTAGCCCTCGCAGGACTCGGAAGGTAAGCGAATCACCGAGGCGGTCGACTCTGTCGGCTTCATCGACCAGCTCCCACTCTTCTACCGGGCTCCCGCGCCGGACGTCGTAGAGTGTCGCCCTCGCCCGGACCGAGTCACGCCCCGAGCTCAGGAGTGATCCATACAGCGCCAGCCCGGCGCCGGTGGCCCGGCCCAGCTCCGCCGCCGACTGGGGATCGGCCCGGCCGCTCCAGCGTCTCACGACCACCGTGGGCGAGACGGTTCGAAGCGGGCCGGCGCCGTCCAGGTTGCGCGACAGCAGATCGACCATTCCCTCGCGCCAGAGTCCCAGCTTGGAATCGAGCACGTCGAATGGCGCCACCGCGAGCAGCGAAGCATCCAGCTCGGGAGTCGCGGCGCTTCGCGAGCGCAGCAGGGTTGCGATCGACGCCGCGGCCAGTACACCGCCCGCGGCGGCGGCCCTCCACTTTATTCGGGAACGAGACCGCTGGGTCGACGGTTCTTCGACTTTTGCTCGCCGGGCCCCGTCGAGTGTCTCGGCAAACGCAGCCGCGCTGGGTGGCCGGTCCGCCGGCAATCGGGCGAGCGCCCTCATCACCGCATCTTCCAGCTCCTGTGGCACCGTCCCCCGTATCGGGCGGATGGGGCGGGGGGTCTCGGTGAACCGCCGGGCGATGATCGCCTGTGCCGTGGGTCCGGTGAAGGGCGGCTCCCCCGCCAGCATCTCGTACAGCACCACGCCCAGGCTGTAGACATCGGTGCGCCCGTCGATCTCGCGCTCACCCGCGGCCTGCTCCGGACTCATATACGCGGCCGTCCCTACCACCACACCGGTCTCGGTCAGTCGCTCCTGCTCCGATGATCCCATCGCCCGCCCGATGCCGAAATCCGCGACCAGCGTGTCGCCATCGCTGGTGATCAGAATATTCTCGGGCTTGATGTCGCGGTGGATCACGCCGTGGCGGTGGGCGTAATCCAGGGCCCGGGCGGCTTCATGGGTGATCCGCACCGCGTCGTCCACTGAGAGCTGGTGCTCGCGGGCGAGCCGGTCGCGCAGCGACTCGCCCTCGACGTACGGCATGGTGAACCACAGGAGACCGGCCGCCTCGCCCGAGTCATGCACCGACAGGATGTGGGGGTGTTGCAGCCGGGCTACCGTCTGGATCTCGCGAAGAAAGCGGTCGGGGCCGAGCGAAGCCGCCAGCTCGGGATGCAGCACCTTCAGGGCGACCGGCCGCCGGTGCTTCAGATCCTGGGCCAGGTACACCGTGGCCATGCCGCCCCGGCCGAGCTCGCGCTCGACGGTGTAGCGGTCAGCGAGGACAGACTGGAGGCGAGCAGCGTGGTCGGTCAAGCGGAGTCCCGGAATGTCGCTGGATTAAGTAAGGCGGTAGGGCGGTACGGCGGTAGGGTGACGGGCGGGCAGGCGGTCAGGGGCATGCGGACTAGCGGACGGTAAGTAAGAAGGAGTTCCTCATCCCGAGCGAGCGTATGCGAGAGGGACCTAATCCGGGGGACCAGGAGCCTGCTGAGCAGATCCCTCGCTACGCTCGGGATGAGAATTGGGTATTGACATGCCACACGTTATTCCGTACGATATATCGTACGTTAGCTCTCACGGTGTATCGGAGGTCTACAGATGTGTAACCCACGAGACGACTGGGGCTTCGGCCCCGGATTCCCGTTCGGCTCCAAGATGTGGTCCGGGGTGTTCAACACCGGCGGCCGGGGTTCCCGGCGGCGTTCCCAGATGTTCGAGTCGGGGGAGGTCAAGTTCGTCATCCTCCGCCTGCTCAAGGAAAAGCCCCGCCACGGCTACGAGATCATCAAGGCGCTGGAGGAGAAGATGGCCGGCTGCTACACGCCCTCCGCCGGCACCGTGTACCCCACGCTCCAGCTGCTGGAGGACGAGGGCTACGTCCGCGCGGTGGACACCGACGGCAAGAAGGTCTATCACGTCACCCCCGAGGGCGAGCGCTATCTGGAGGAACACCGCGACCTGCTGGACGAGATCCTGGACCGGGTGCGCGAGACGGTGCGGGACTTCACCGGCGGCGGCATCGGCGAGGTGCAGGGCGCCTTCGCCCACCTGGCGGCGGTCACCTTCAAGAAGGCATGGCGACGGGGGCCGGATGATCCCGCTTTGAAACGTGTCGCCGAGATCCTGCGTAAAGCAGGCGCCGAGATTGAAGAGGCGTTGGGGGCAGCGGGGCAGAGGGGCGGGGCAGCAGGGACGAGCTGAATACTGGGAGAACGAAAATGGGCTTCTTCGGATTCGTGTTCTGGATGTTCATCATCTGGATGATCGTCCGGCACTGGCAGAGACGGGAGGGCAGGAGAATGGTAGGAGCCACCAGCGGCTGGTATGACTCGGGCGAGTTCTATCCACCCCGTAAGGCGAGGAAGCTCGCTCGGCGGGCTCAGGGCGAGCAGCAGCAGTACATCGATTCACTGGAGACCAGGGTGAGCGAGCTGGAGGAGCGGCTGGACTTTACTGAGCGGCTGCTCTCCGAGCGGCGCGACGCAGTGACCGGCTAGAGCGTCACCCCTCCTCGCAGGGGCAGGTGCCCAGCAACCCGTACATGAGGATATCGGTGACGGTCTTGCCGACCTGATCGACCGAGAGCTGAACCGGATCAATCGAGCGGAACACCCGGGTGCCCAAGGCGACGCCCATGATCATCAGTGGAACCACCCGGGCCGCCCGCTCGATGTCCTCATCGGTGATGTCTTCGCAGTACTGACCTTCCTCCAGCAGCTCATGCAGGCTCTCCCGGCTGCGGCAGACCACCTCATCGAACACCAGCCGCCCGCCCTCCGGCACTTTGGGTAGCTCCGTCATCGCCAGGATGGCCACGTCGGCCTGGCCCGGTTGATGGAGCCGCTGCCAGATCCGCTCGAGCAACCCCCGCAACACCTCTTCCCGCGTTCCCCCCGCCTTCACCAGGGCCTCGTCCCCGTCATCGGGCACCACCGCCGAGCCCATCCGATCCCGGATCAGGTCGACCAGGAGCTTTTCCTTGGACTCGAAATAGTGGTAGAGGCACCCCTTGGTGACGCCGAGGCGGTCGGCCACGTCGTTCAGCGTCGCCTGGTTGTATCCCAGGTCCGAAAAGGTGGCCAAGGCGGCGTCCAGGATCGCTTCCTTCCTCTCCTCCGGGCGCTGCCGTTGCCGCTGGGGCCGGGCATCAAGCCCGGCCAGGCTCTGATCCGCTGAGGTATCCATTTGTCCCTTTTCGATATGCGGGCCGACCTACTGGTCGGAATATATAACAAATTCGTATCGAGTCAGGCAGCACTATTGACATACCTTCTGGTAGGTATAATACTAACTACCTTCCAGAAGGTCAATAAGGGCCGGCTGGATACCACTGATTCCAGGACCTGTCTTATGCGCTCCCTCATCGTCCTCGTGCCAGCATCCGCGGCTCTCCTGGTCGGCGTTCTGACTCTGGGCGGCACCAGCGAGCCGCCTGCCACCCCTCCAGTCCAGGCGGTCACGGTGGCCCTGGTTCCCGAGCAGGCGGTCACCGAGTGGGACGAGTTCACCGGCCGGCTCGAGGCGGTGGACCAGGTGGAGATCCGTCCCCGGGTCTCCGGCTACATCAGACGCGTGGCCTTCAGCGAAGGGCGCGAGGTGAAGAAGGGCGAGGTTCTGTTCGAGATCGATCCTCGGCCTTATCAGGCCGAGCTGGCGCGGGTGGAGGCAGAGCTGGAGAGCGCCCGCTCGGCTGCGGCGCTGGCAAAGAGTGAAAAGCAACGAGCCGGCACGCTGGTGGATATGCAGGCGATCTCGCGGGAGGAGTACGATACCCGGACCAGCGCCGAGGTCCAGGGCGGCGCCCAGGTCCGTGCCGCGGAGGCCGCGGTGGAGACCGCCCGGCTCAATCTGGAGTGGACCAAGGTCCGCTCTCCTATTGCCGGCCGGGTGAGCAATGCGCTCGTGACCGAGGGCAATCTGGTGGAGGCCGGGCCGCCGGAGGGTCCGGTGCTCACCACCGTCGTCTCGGTCGACTCCATGTATCTCTACTTCGACAGCGACGAGCAGACCTACCTCCGCTATGCCGGCCGGGCCAGGGACTCAGGCGGGACCAACTGGCGGACCGCGCGGCTGCCGGTCTTTCTCGGCCTCGCGAACGAGTCGGGCTTCCCCCACGAGGGCCGTCTCGACTTCGTGGACAACCAGGTCGATCCCCAGACCGGAACCATCCGGACCCGCGCGGTCTTCTCCAACCGCTCCCGGGCCCTGACGCCGGGCCTCTTCGCCCGCGTCAAGCTGGTGGGCACCGAGAAGAAGACCGTGACGCTGGTCCGCGACGCCGCCATCGGCACCGACCAGGATCGCAAGTTCGTGCTGGTGGTTGGACCGGGTGATACGCTGGCTTACAGGCCCATCGTGCCCGGGCGGCTGAGCGACGGCCTTCGCATCGTCACTTCCGGCGTCGAGCCGGGGGAGCGGGTGGTGGTGAATGGCCTGATGCGGGTCCGGCCCGGCATCAAAGTGACTCCCACGGTCGAGGCGATGGTGCCTGATTCGGTTACCCCGGCCGCGGAGCGCTAACCGATGCAATTCTCCCGCTTTTTCATCGACCGGCCGATTTTTGCGGCCGTGCTCTCGATCGTGATCTTTCTCGCCGGTGGCATCGCGATGCTGGCTCTGCCGATCAGCGAGTACCCGGAAGTAGTGCCCCCCTCGGTTGTGGTCCGGGCCATTTACCCCGGCGCCAACCCGCGGGTGCTCTCCGAAGCCGTCGCCACCCCATTGGAGGAGCAGATCAATGGGGTGGAGAACATGCTCTACATGTCCTCGCAGTCCACCTCGGACGGCGTTCTCACGCTCACGGTGACCTTCCGGGTCGGCACCGACGTCGACCTGGCGCAGGTGCAGGTCCAGAACCGGGTGGCCCAGGCGCTGCCGCGCCTGCCCGAAGAAGTGCGCCAGCTCGGCGTCACGACGGTCAAGAGCTCGCCCAACTTCATTATGGTGGTGCACCTCCTGTCGCCGGACAACCGGTACGACATCACCTACCTCCGGAATTACGCCCTGCTGCAGGTCAAGGACGTGGTGGCCCGGATTCCGGGTATCGGCCAGGTCGAGGTCTTCGGCGGCGGTGACTATTCCATGCGGGTCTGGCTCGACCCGGGCAAGGTCGCGGCCCGGGGTCTGGCCGCGTCCGACGTGGTAAACGCCATCCGGGAGCAGAATGTCCAGGTGGCCGCCGGCGTCGTCGGCGCGCCGCCGATGCCGGTGCCGGTGGACTACCAGCTCACCATCAATGCGCGCGGCCGCCTGACCAACGAGGAAGAGTTCGGCAACATCATCCTCAAGACCGGCAGCGACGGCGAGATCACCCGCCTCCGTGACGTGGCGCGGCTCGAGCTGGCCGCGGGGGATTACGCGCTACGCTCCCTGCTGGACGGGAAGGAGGCTGTCGGCATCGGCATCTTCCAGGCGCCGGGCTCGAATGCGCTGGAGCTCTCGAACACCGTTCGCGCCACGATGGACGAGCTGAAAGCCAACTTCCCCGAGGGAGTCGTGCACCGGATCGTGTACGACCCCACCGTCAACGTGCGGGACGGCATCCGGGAGGTGGTCATCACGCTGTTCGAGGCGATCCTGCTCGTGGTCCTGGTGGTGGTGCTGTTCCTCCAGACCTGGCGCGCCTCGATCATTCCGCTGGTCGCGGTGCCGGTGTCGATCGTGGGCACCTTCGCCATTCTGCTGGCCTTCGGGTTCTCGATCAATACGCTCTCGTTGTTCGGGCTGGTGCTGGCCATCGGCATCGTGGTGGACGACGCCATCGTGGTGGTCGAGAACGTCGAGCGCAACATCGAGGCGGGCCTGTCGCCCCGTGACGCCGCCCACAAGGCGATGGACGAGGTGAGCCGGCCGATCGTCGCCATCGGGCTGGTGCTGTGCGCCGTGTTCGTGCCGGTAGCGTTTCTGAGCGGGCTGACCGGTGAGTTCTACCGCCAGTTCGCGCTGACGATCGCGTTCTCGACGGTCATCTCCGCCATCAACTCGCTCACCCTGTCCCCGGCGCTGAGCGCGATCCTGCTCCGGCCGCGCCACGCGCCGCCGGACCGCCTTACCCGCTGGCTGGATTCCGGATTGGGCTGGCTCTTCCGGCCGTTCAACCGGGTCTTTGCCAGAGGCTCGGCCGGGTACGGCTCGGCGGTACACCGGGTGATCCGGAAAAGCGGCGTCGCACTGGCAGTATATGCCGGTCTCCTGGCGCTGACCTGGTTCGGCTTCAACAAGGTGCCCAGCGGCTTCGTGCCGACCCAGGACAAGCAGTACCTGGTCGCCTTCGCCCAGCTCCCCGACGCGGCCACGCTCGATCGCACCGAGAAGGTCATCCGTCAGATGGCCGAGATCGGGAGTCAGCAGCCGGGGGTCGAGAACGCGGTGCAGTTTCCCGGCCTGTCGATCAACGGCTTCGTGAACGCCCCCAACGCCGGGATCATCTTCTTTACTCTCAAGCCGTTCGACGAGCGGCACGGGGCCGACGAGTACGGCCTGAACATAGCGGAGGCGCTGAACGGGAAATTTTCCGGAATTCAGGAGGCCTTCGTGGCCGTCTTCCCCCCTCCGCCGGTGAACGGCCTGGGCCAGGTGGGCGGATTCAAGCTGCAGCTGGAGGACCGCGCCGGCCTGGGGGAAGCCGCCCTCAACGACGCCACCCAGGCTCTGGTCGGCCGGGCATATCAATCGCCCGAGCTGGCGGGAGTCTTCAGCGGCTACCGCGTCAACGTGCCCCAGCTCGACGTGGAGGTAGATCGGGACAAGGTGAAGCAGGCAGGGATCGTTCTCACCGACCTGTTCCAGACCATGCAGGCGTATCTCGGGTCGGTGTACGTGAACGACTTCAACAAGTTCGGGCGCACCTACCAGGTGAAGGTGCAGGCCGACGCGCAGTTCCGGGCCACGGCCGAGAACATCGCGCAGCTCAAGGTGCGGAACGCGCAGGGCGCGATGATACCGCTGGGGTCGGTGATCACGGTCAAGCGAGTCGCATGGCCCCGATCAGGCGGTCCGGTACAACGGCTATCCGTCGGCTGACATCAACGGTGGTCCGGCGCCGGGCTACAGCTCCGGTCAGGCCGAGCAAACCATCGAAGGCATCATGCGCGACGTGCTGCCCAACGGGATCGGCTACGAGTGGACCGACCTGACCTACCAGCAGAAGCTGTCCGGCAACACGGCGGTCTTCATTTTCCCGCTGTGCGTCCTGCTGGTCTTCCTGGTACTCGCGGCTCAGTACGAGAGCTGGTCGCTGCCGCTCGCGGTCATACTTATCGTCCCGATGTCGCTCCTGTGCGCCATCGGCGGCGTGTGGCTCACCAAGGGCGACAACAACATCTTCACCCAGATCGGCTTCCTGGTTCTCATCGGGTTGGCGTGCAAGAACGCCATCCTGATCGTTGAGTTTGCCCGCGAGCTTCACCTCCAGGGTAAATCCCCAGTCGAAGCCGCGCTGGAAGCCTGCCGGATCCGGCTTCGCCCCATCCTGATGACGTCCCTCGCTTTCATCATGGGCGTGCTGCCGCTGGTGTTCTCCAGCGGAGCCGGCGCCGAGATGCGGCACGCCATGGGCGTGGCAGTGTTCGCCGGAATGCTGGGCGTCACCTTCTTCGGGCTGGTGCTGACCCCGGTGTTCTACGTGGTGATTCAAGGGATGGTCGACCGAATGGCTCCGGCGGCGCAACAGTTCGCGCTCGAGCCGGCCCATGACAAGGATGCCAAACATGTATAACGCGGCGGTGGTGCTGCTCTCGTTGCTGTTTGTCGGCTGTGCCGCCCCGGCCTACCGCCCCCCGGAGGTAGCCGTCCCGGCGGCGTTCCGCGAGACGCCGGATAGTGTCCCTCCCGCAGCGGTCAGCAGAACGGAGGCCCCGGACACGTTGCTTCCGATCGAGGCTGCCTGGGTGGCGCTGGGCGACACTACGCTGACCCGGCTCATCCGCGAAGTGATTAGTGCCAATCTCGACGTCCGGGCGGCTGAAGCGCGCGTGCTCGGGGCCCGCTCGGCCAAGACCGAGGTGGCATTGGACCTCGCGCCGACCATCACCGTCGCCGGCGGTTACACCCGGCAGCAGATCTCCAGCGCAACCTTTCCCGTCGCAGGACCCGCGTTTCCGGACCAGAACATCTGGGATGCCGGATTCGATGCTTCCTGGGAGCTGGATCTGTTCGGCCGCGTCCGCCGGAACGTTCGGGCGCAAAGCGCATTTGTGGAGGTAGCCCAGGAAGGGCTGCGCGATGTTCAGGTCTCGCTCACCGCCGAGCTGGCGCGGGCCTACTTCGACCTGCGCGGATCGCAGGAGCAGCTGTCGGTGGCCCAGCGGAATGCGCAGAACCAGCAGCGCACGCTGGAGGTGACCCGGCAACGGCTGGAGGCCGGCCGGGGCACTGCATTCGACACCGAACGCGCGCAGGCCCAGCTCAGCTTTACCCTCGCGACTGTTCCGCTGCTGGAATCGCGGGTAGCTCAGGCGCAGTACCAGATCGGCGTCCTGGTGGGCCGCCCGCCGGCGACGGTGGCCGCGGAGCTGGCTGCTCTCGACACGCTGCCGGAGCTCCCCCCATCGGGACGCTGGCTCGCGCCGATTCGGTGATTCTCAGGAGACCGGACGTCGCCGCTGCGGAGCGCCAACTCGCGGTCGAGCGGGCACTGGTGGGTGCCGCCAAGGCGGACTACTGGCCCCGGATCAACCTGGGCGGAAGCTTCGGCTACACCTCTTTGGCCTTCGACGCACTGGGGGATGAGGGAACCTTCCGCTACGCGGTCGGACCCGTCATCTCGTGGCCGGCGCTCAACCTGGGCCGGGTAAAGGCGCGGGTAGACCAGTCACAGGCGCGCGAAGCCGAGGCGCGGGCGCAGTATGACCAGACGGTGCTGCTGGCGCTTCAGGATGTCGAGACGTCCTTGTCGCGTTACCGGACCTCCCGCGCCCGGGTGGATCGGATCGAGGACGCGGCCTCAGCCAGCGAGCGGGCGGCGCAGCTGGCGCGCGCCCGGTTCTCGGGTGGGGTAGCCGATTTCCTGGAGGTGCTGGACGCGGAGCGCACTCTCCTCGAGGCTCAGGATCAACTGGCGCAGGGACGGACCGATGCGGCGACCGCGTATGCGGCGCTGTACAAAGCTTTGGGCGGCAGCTCACCCTCATCCAACTAGCAGCGAACGGGACGTTCGGGCCCTTCCGGGGAGTTTTATCAGCGGGGCGGAGGGTCGGGACTCCGGCCCGCTGCCCCGCTGCCCCGCTTAGTTAGGCCAGAGCCACCCAAACGTCCCCGCCGTCACCAGGCCGTACACCAGCCCGTCCACCATGTCCTTGAACGCGATCCGCCACGGCTTTCCCATCCATATCGAGGCGGGGAACTGTCCCAGTCCATAGGTCATGAAGCCGACCGCACCCACGATGCGGAACACCTGCAGGTAGGTAGCGTCTCGCGCGAGGGAGTGGGACGCGACGTACCCGCTGAAGAGCGACACCACCAGTAGAAACGCGAACCACTGGGCCAGGTTCTTGCCCATGTTCGGAGTACCCGGCCGCAGCAGATTGATCACGGCGACCGGTCCCTCCACGTACTTCTGTTTCATCTCAGGCTTTTCCATGTCCTTCATCTCGGAGCAGTAGGGAATGATGTACTGCCCCGGCGGAGGATTGCCGGCCCGGATCGCGGCCCGCACCGCATCCTCGTTGGGAAGCCGGGTGTAGTCCTTGTTGTGATACTTGAGCACCATGTGGATGATGGCGCTGACGAGGAAGACCAGTACCGACGAGACCAGGATGGGGAGCCAGAGATCGCTTAGGCCGACCATGGAGCCTCCGAGTTGTGGGATTGGACGCGGGATAAGGTACCCTTAGCCTCCCTGACCTGCCAGCACTGGCTATCTTCTTTAAACCCCCCTCCCGTCTCACCGGAAAACTGATGAACATCGCGACTCTGCTCCTCGGCCTGGTCATAGGAGCCGCCGCCGGCGGCTTGATGGTTTGGCTCAACGAACGCAGGCTCAGGGATGCGTTCGCCTCCCTCTCCGCCGAAGCCCTGCGCCAGAACAACCAGTCGTTCCTCGACCTGGCGCAGACCAAGCTGGGCGCGTTCCAGCAGTCCGCCTCCTTCGACCTGGAGCGGCGCCAGGAGGCGGTGGGCGACCTGGTGCGGCCGATTCACGACGCCCTGGCCCGGGTGGACGTCAAGCTGCAGCAGGTGGAGAAGGATCGCGTCTCCCACTACTCCGGCTTGCTGGAGCAGGTGAAGGCGATGGCCCGCACCCAGCAGGCGCTCCAGGCCGAAACCGGTAATCTGGTGAAGGCGCTCCGGGCGCCGCAGGTGCGGGGGCGTTGGGGCGAGATTCAGCTGCGGCGCGTGGTGGAGCTGGCCGGCATGCTGGACTACTGCGACTTCCTGGAGCAGGCCCGAGTGGAATCAGAAGACGGGCGACTCCAACCCGACCTGATCATCCGTCTCCCTGGCGACAAGACCATCGTGGTGGACGCCAAGTCGCCGCTCTCGGCATATCTCGACGCGACCGACTGCAGCGGCGACAACGGCGCGCGCGAGCTGCTGCTGAAGAAGCACGCCCGCCAGGTGCGGGATCACATGAGCAAGCTGGGTGCGAAGGCCTATTGGAACCAGTTTCAGCCCGCGCCCGATTTCGTGGTGATGTTCCTGCCGGGCGAGACCTTCTTCAGCGCCGCCTGCGAGCACGACCCCTCGCTGATCGAGTTCGGCGTGGGCGAGCAGGTGATTCCCGCCAGCCCTACCACTCTGATCGCACTGCTCCGCGCCGTCGCCTATGGCTGGCGGCAGGAGAGCATTGCCCGCAACGCGCAGGAGATCAGCCGGCTGGGACGGGAGCTCTACGAGCGGCTGGGCCACATGGCCGGGCACTTCGAGGACCTGCGCAAGTCGCTGGTCAGAACAGTGGATAGCTACAACGACGCGATCGGGTCGCTGGAAGGAAGGGTGCTGGTCTCCGCTCGCCGGTTCAGGGATCTGGGGATTGCGGGGGAGGAACTGCCCGAGGGGCAGACGGTGCAACTGGGGGCCCGGAGATTGAATGCACCCGAGCTGACAGACGCCTCCGTGAGTTAAGAGGCGTCTGTCATCCTGAGCGCAGCAAGGTCCCGAGCCCGAAGGATCCCTCCGAGTCAGGATGAGGGCGGCGTATTCACCGCCGTCACCTCTGCCCGCCCGACGGTGTTGTTGTCGGTCCCGAACCAGATCTGTCCGGTCTTCTTGTCGAACATCATGTGCCGCACCGTCCCGCCCCCGCTCGGCACCGGCGTGATGCCGAAGAACTTCTCGGTCTTGGGGTCGAACCCGACGAACCGGTTGGGCTGCGATCCAGTCTCCACCAGCCACAGGCGGTCCTTGTCGTCCATCGACATCGCGTACGGCAGCGCACCGGCTCCGCCCGGCAGCGCCCACTCCTTGAACTGCTTCGAGCCCGGATCGAACCGGCCGAGGTAGCCCCGGGCGTAGTCCACGTACCAGATCCGGTCGTCCGACGTGATCGCGATCCGCCGGCCGCGGGAGCGGTCGTTGGGCATCGAGTACTCGGTGATCTTCATCGTTGCCGGATCCACGGTGCCGATCTTCTCATTCCCAAACTCGTTGAACCAGGGCCGCCCCTTGGAATCCACCTCGATCCCATATGGCCGGGCGTTGGGGGATGGGACCTGGACCACGGCCACCTTCCCGGTCTTCATGTTGAGCCGCCCGACGTAGTTCGATTGCTGCGCGGTAAACCAGATGTCGCCCTTGTCGTCGAAGATCAGCGTGTGCGGGTCGCGCACGTCTGCGGGCAGGGGATACCGGGTGACCTTCCCGGTCACCGGGTCGAGCTTGCCGATGTGGCCGTTGCCGTTGCCGGCGTACCAGACCATGTCCTTCTTGTCCACGATCAGGTTGTGGGGCAGGGCGCCGTCCTCGATCTCATAGCGGCGGAACTTGCCGGTGGCGGGATCGAGGTACGCGATGTAGTTGGTCACCTGGCCCACGAACCAGACCCGGTTCTGGCTGTCCACGTACGGGTCGCGCGGGCGCGAGTCGGCGTAGGGGACCGGCCATTCCTTGATCGGGACCTGGGCCGCGAGGTGTGTCGCCGGCGCCAGGGCGGCCGCGAGAATGGCTGCTGTAATGATTGTTCGCATGTCATCTTTCTCCTGAAGCGTTGTCATCCTGAGCGCAGCGAAGGATCTCAGACTCTCATAGCTTGAGATCCTTCGGCGCGGACGCCTCAGGATGACAGGTTCCGCTTGTTGGCGGCACCTGTCACTTCGGCATCGCGCTTTCGACTGCCTCGGCCAGATCTTCCACCGAGCGGTTCACCCGCGTCTTCACGTCTTCCCAGTTGTCCGCCGTGGCCTTGTCGATGCCGACTCAGGCTCCGTTCGGCTGCCTTCCGTGACTCCCGGATCCGCGCCACCGCCCGGTCGCTCACCGCGCCTCCCTTCGACTTCACGTCCGCTGCCAGCTCCTCGATCTGGGTGTCCAGCTCCGTGAGCTGCTGCCGGATAGACTCCGCGAACCCTTGCCGGTCGTCGAACGAGAAGTCCCGAGCCTCGACCGGTGCCTCCTCGACAGCCGGGGTAGTCATGGTTAACGACGTATCGCTCACGCCGCCGGTTTCGTTGTTCTTCCGGTCACCACAGCCGAGCAGCGCGGTGACGAGAACGCCCGCGAGGGTAAAGGCGAGATGGCGCATGTGAAAATCTCCTGGTAGAAGTAGTCGCGAGTGGCCAATAGCCAATAGCCAATAGCCCCCTAGCCGAACACCCGCTCATCCGCCGTCGGCCCGTAGACCGGGGGCAGCGGCACATCGAGTAATCTCAGATACACCACCAGGGAGCCGCGGTGGTGATACACGTGATTGAACATGAGGGAGCGCACCATCGTGATCCGGGGCGCCGCCATGAGCTCCCGGCCTCCGCTCACCAGGCGCCAGGTCCCCTCGGCTCGCTCGGGCGTCAGCTCCGACAGGAACCTCCGAGCCGACGCCAGGCTTTGGTCGAGCGTGCTGATCAGCTCGGCCGAGCTGCGGGCCTCGGTCTGCACGAACTCGGGTGGCTCGCAGACGTCGGGCCCCAGGAGCCGCTCGCCCAGACTCGGAATGATCGCGAGGTGCAGCGCCAGCTGGCCCAGGGAGAAGGAGCGCTGGTGGGGCCTCCAGTTCAGACTGGCCTCCGGTACCCGCTGGAGAACACGCCGGGTGACCTGCGCCTCCTGCTCCAGCTCGGCGAGAAGTAACTGGGAGAGCTCCCAGGTTTCTGTAGTGCGCGTCATATCAGCCTCCGGCTGGGCAATTGGCTATTCGCAAAGCACCTAATGCTCAGGCATAGGTCCGGCAGTGCAGAGTCGGAGCTGCAAAGGGCAGGAGCCAATAGCCGATAGCTAATAGCTGATAGCCCATTCCAACACGTACCGGCCTCCGCCGGTCGTCGCGATCACCAGGCACATGACGATCAGCATGAGATCGTAGTGCCAGCCGTCGCTGTGCTTGCCCCAGAACCCTGTCTTCCAGACGAAGATCTTCTTCTGGATTGCACCCAGCATGATCAGGATGAGACCCAGCGCCGCGATCTGGGTCAGTACTCCAAAGGCCACACCGAGCCCACCGGCCAGCTCGGCGACTCCGAGAAAGCGGGTGAAGCCGGGGCTCTGGCCGATGCTCTGACCCCGACCCACGGGATCCTTCGCGTGGCTCCAGCCGCTGGTCACGAACACCAGCCCTACCAGCAGCCGCATCAGGAGCAGCGCGACGTCGCTGTAGGCGTAGAGCCACTGAATGATCAGGGCGACACCCTTTCCGATCTCTTGCGACGCTGGCCGGGCTTCCGGTTGAGCGGCGTGTTGGCGGCGAGGTTCCCCGACATGGCGAGTCGCGCCCGCAACGCCGGACTCATCGATTTACGCACCAGGGCCCGGATAAGGTCAGGGGGAGGTGGCTCCTCGCTGCCGATCGGCCTCATCTCGCTGGCCTCTGAGGCGAGCACCGGCACGCCGTCGCGATAGAGAATGCGGTTCCGGGTGATGCCGGTAATCCGGTCGCCCGGGGTGATGATCCCGGTCAGGTTGAGCGGATCTGCGGCGCTCAGCGCGATCAGCCGCCCACCGCCGTCCAGGCGGCGGATCGATCGCAGCTGGCCCACGGCCTCTGGAAGGGCGAACTGCTCCCCCGACATGCCGGCGACGAAGCGGCCTCCCCGGATCTCGCCCCGGGCCTCGAGGCGGCGGTAGACCATGAGCAGGTCGCGCCAGGGTGGGGCGCCGGTCTCGCGGGCCAGGAGCCGCTTGAACACCACCCCGTAGCGGCGGAGCAGCGTACGAGCGTAGAGCTCGTCCGCCCCGTTCGCTGCGCTCAGGGCATGCTGTCCGCCTGTACGACCGACCGTCCGCCCACCCAGCAGCGACCACCGCCCCGCCGTCTCTATGCCCACTGGCGCGGTGCGATACCGCCGAGTGGCGCCGCTCAGCGGCTTCCGCTTGCTCGAGGGAGTGATCAACGCGCGCAGACCCGCGAAGCTATCCGACGTCACGAGTCCCAGTCCCGCCAGCTCACCCAGCGCCTGCTCCACCTGGGTCGGCAGCAGCCCAGCAAAGGCGGTCAGCTCATGGAAAAACGACGCGCCCCGCTGCTCCAGTGCCTGCTTCACCGCTCCGGCATAGCTGGAGAGCTGATACTCGGATCCGTTGGCCTCCGCCAGCCAGTCTCCCAGATGTTCTCGCAGGAACAGGGCAACCGGCGTGGACCGAATCGGTCCTGGGGTCCGACCACCTGCCCGCCCGTCCGCCTGCCCACCTGACCGCCCGCCCACCCGCCCCCAGGCCACCCGTCCCATCATGCACAGCGTATCGAGCAGCGTGGGATCGTACTCCGCCACCCGCGACGACAGCACGTCACTCTCCCACGCGGCGGCTGGGACCTCGAAGCCATCCAGCTGGGTGATCACGGCGGCGAGACCTTCCAGCCCGGCGGCGTGTTCATCCGGATCCACCCGCTGCCACGCGAACAGGAAGCGCATGAAATCAGCCGCGCTGACCGGTTCGATCTCGGCCCGCAGGCGGTTGAGGGTATAGCGGTGGATCCGCGCCAACAGGCGCCGGTCGCACCACTCGAGGGTGGCCGGTCCGCCGTTCCGGGGGCTGAACTGGCCCCGAAGGACCACACCCTCGACCTCCAGCGTCGCCAGGGCTATGTCCGCGTCGAACACGCTGACGTTGAGCGATGCCGCCAGCGATGCCGCGGTAGTTGGCCCAACGATGCCCAGCCTCCCTCTGTACAGCTCACGAAGAGCTTCTTCTTTAGACTGCCCCGCCGCCCCGCTGCCCCGCTGCTCGAATGCCCCGCTTACTTCACCCAGCCGCTCCGTTGCCACCCACAGGACCTGACCGTCGCCCAGCGTCATCCGGTCCGCTCGCCCGGCATTCCTGAGCTCCTCGAACCAGCCGAGCCACGACCCACCTTCCCGGCCCGAGATTCCCTCGACCTCGGTGAGGAAGCCTGAGGTCAGCAGTGCGTCCTGCAGCTCGTCGGCATCGCGCGGGTCAGGCCAGGCCTCGTCCCGAACCCGCTCGATCGCGGCCGGGTCCAGGGCGCCGAGATCATCGGCGGAAGAGGGCTCGAAGGCGCGGCGGGTGTGGACCGCCAGGGTCCGCCTTTCCTCGGCTGGTGCATCGTCGAGGAACGCATAGGGTCTCGCGTTCAGGATCTCGTGGGTCAGGGGTGACGGCTCGGGCAGGTCGCGGGCGACGTAGCGGATCTCGCCCGACTGGATCCTTCGGAGCACCGTCGTGAGCAGCTTGAGGTCCATCACCTCGTGCACGCAGTCGTCGATGGTCTGCCGCACCAGCGGATGATCAGGGACCTCGCGGTCGCCCGGAATGTTCTCCAGGCAGGCCACGGCGTGCGGAAAGGCGGCGGCGAGGAGGTCCTCCGACTGCATTCGCTGAATCTGGGGCGGGGTCTTACGCCCATTCCGGCTCCGGGCGATCGCCAGCGCGATGGTCGCGTTCCAGCGCCAGTGGGTCCCGAACATGGGCGCGTCGAGCAGGGCCTGCACCAGAATCTCCTCCACCGTGTCGGGATGGAGAAACTTGAACACGGTGTCGAGCGGGAAGGAGTGCTGTGGCCCGAGCGACAGCAGCAGCGCGTCTTCGGTAGCCGCGGCCTGGAGCTCGAAGTTGAACTGACGGCAGAACCGCTTCCGCAGAGCCAATCCCCAGGCCCGGTTCACTCGGCTTCCGAAGGGGGAGTGGATGACGAGCTGCATCCCGCCGGCCTCATCGAAGAACCGCTCGGCGACGATGGTCTCCTGGGTGGGGAGGGTGCCGAGCAGGCGCTTGGACTCGCCCAGGTACTCGATGAGTTGATGCGCCGCCGCGTTGGCAGAGCTGGCACCCGACTCCTCATCCCGAGGGACCCCGAGTGAAGCGAGGGGGACCGAGGGATCTACTGAGTCAGCTCGAGGTGACAGTATGGATCGAATCCAATCCTCAGCCTGCTGCCGATCCTCCAACCGCTTCTCCACCTCTCCCCGGAGCTCCGCCACCGCGGCAGACAGCTCGTTGCTCCGGGCTGGTGCCTCGCCCAGCCAGAACGGAATGCTGGGCGGCTGGCCGTGGGCGTCTTCCACCCGCACCGTTCCCTGCTGAACCCGGAGAATCCGCCAGGATGTGTTGCCCAGCTGGAAGATGTCGCCCTGGAGACTCTCGACCGCGAAGTCCTCGTTCACCGTGCCGATGAAGGTGTTTTCCGGCTCGAGAATGACCCGGAAATCCGAGTTGTCGGGGATAGCGCCGCCGGAGGTAATCGCGAGCATGCGGGAGCCGCGCCGGGCTTTGATCTTCCCATTCACCGTGTCGTGATGGATCAGCGCGCCCCGGCGGCCCCGGCTGGTCGAGAACCCCTGAGCCAGCATCGCAACGATCTCGTCGAACTCGGGACGGGTGAGGTCACGGTAGGGGTAGGCCCGCCGGACCAGCTGGAACAGCTCCTCGACATCCCAGTCCTCGCCCGCGGACTCCGCCACGACCTGCTGGGCCAGCACATCCAGCGGCTTGTCCCGGATGACCAGCCGGTCGAGCTGTCCCCGTCGAACCGACTGGAGCAGGGCGGTGCATTCGACCAGCTCGTCACGGCTCAGCGGAAAGAGCCGGCCCTTGGGAGTGCCGTGCACAGTGTGCCCCGAGCGACCCACCCGCTGCAGGAAGGTGGAGATCCGCCGCGGCGTGCCCAGCTGGGTGACCAGATCCACGTGGCCGATGTCGATGCCCAGCTCGAGGGAGGCGGTCGCCACCAGAGCCTTGAGCTTGCCGCTCTTGAGCCGCTCCTCGGCGTCGAGGCGAGTCTCCTTGGAGAGACTGCCATGGTGTGCGGTGACGGCATCCTCTCCCACCCGTTCGGCCAGGTGGCGAGAGACCCGCTCCGCCAGCCGGCGGGTATTCACGAAGACCAGCGTGGTCTTGTGCGACTGGATCAGCTGGGCCAGCCGGTCGTACACCTCGCTCCACACCTCGCCCGACATGACTGCTTCGAGGGGGGAGCCGGGGAGCTCGAGTGCAAGGTCGAGCTCGCGGCGGTGGCCCTGGTTGATGATTGCGGGGCAGCGGCCCGCTGTCCCCACAAGCCACTTCCCCACCTCGTCAATCGGCTCCATGGTCGCCGACAGGCCGATCCGCTGCAGCGGCTGCTGGGCGACGTGGGCCAGGCGCTCCAGCGTCAAGGCAAGGTGCGCCCCCCGCCGAGACTCCAGCACGGCGTGGATCTCGTCTACAATCACGGTCCTCACCGTGCGCAACATCTCCCGACTTCGCCGGGCCGTAAGCATCAGGTAGAGCGACTCGGGAGTCGTCACCAGGATGTGGGGTGGCTTCCGGAGCATCGCAGCCCGCTCGGACGTGGGCGTGTCCCCCGAGCGGATGGCGGCGGTGATCCGGGGGGCCTCGTATCCCATCTCCTCGGCCAGCCGGCGGATCTCCCGGCGGGGCTCGGCCAGGTTGAGATGGATGTCGGCGCTGAGGGCCTTAAGGGGCGAGACGTACACCACCCGGGTCTCATCCGGCAGGGGGGACTCCATCCCCTCGCGGAACAGGCGGTCGAGCTCCTCCAGGAAGGCCGCCAGAGTCTTGCCGGAGCCGGTGGGGGCGGCGATGAGCGTGTGCTGGCCCTGCCGAATGGCCTGCCACCCAAGACGTTGCGGAGGGGTGGCCTGGCCGAACTTCTGTTCGAACCAGCGAGCTACGACGGGATGAAAGGCGGACAGGGGCATCGCCTAAGAATAGCCCCATTTTGAAGCGGTTGTCGACTGGTTTTGACCCCTGCCGCTTCGCGTCTGGGTGGCATCCCGGGAAGGTGGTTCCCCCGGTGATAGTGGTCACTTACCCGCTGCACCTGTCCACCCATCTTGCTCCCTTCGCACAGGGCGACCAGGCCACACCCTCACCGCAGGAACCGAGATGGGCGATTCAAAACCCGGAGTGTTCGGCATATTCAAGCAGGGCTTCAAGGACTTCATGGAAGACGACTGCATGACGTCCGCGGCCGCGCTTTCCTACTATACGGTGTTCTCCCTCCCCGCCGTCCTTATGCTGCTGATGCTGGTGGTCAGCTCCGTCATGGACCCCAACGATGTTCGCGGAGGCCTCGAGTCTCAGCTCCAGTCGCTCATGGGTCCGAGCGCGGGCGGCGAAGTCCGGAACATTCTTCGGGAGACGGAAAAGCCAGGCGGCGGGCTGATTCCCACCATCGTCGGGATCGTGGTCCTCATCTTCGGCGCAACCGGTGCGATGGGACAGCTCCAGGCGGCGCTCAATCGCACCTGGGGCGTGGCTCCCGACCCGAACCAGGGCGGAATCAAGAGCTTCATCACGAAACGACTCTTCTCCCTTGGCATGCTGCTGTCGATCGCATTTCTGCTGCTGGTATCGCTGGTGATCAGCAGTCTGCTCTCCGGCATAGGAGACCAGCTCTCCAGTCTCTTGCCGGCGGCTCCCTCCGAAGGCGTGCTGCAGGTGGTGAATATCGTGGTCTCGTTCGTGGTGATCAGCCTCCTCTTCGCCGCGATGTTCAAGGTGCTCCCCGATGCCAAGGTCGCGTGGAGGAGCGCGCTGGTTGGCGGCTTCGTCACCGGAATCCTCTTTGTCGTGGGCAAGTTTCTCATCGGTCTCTACATCGGACACAGCAACCCGGGTGAGGCCTATGGCGCCACGGGATCTCTGATCGTGTTACTGCTCTGGATCTATTACTCGGCCATCATCGTGCTGTTCGGCGCCGAGTTTACCGAAACCTGGGCCGAGAAGCGGGGCGAAGGGATCGAGCCGGAGCCAGGTGCGATTCGGGTGGAGCATGAAAAGCGGCCGATCGCGGAAGGACGGGAGGAGCCGGCCCGCAAACAAGCGGGGGGACAGGAGAGACGGGCAGGACGGGAAAGACGGGAAAGTATGGCATAGCAAACACCTCATCCCGAGCGAAGCGAGGGACCTACTCAGATACTGGCTGGGCGCTGAGTAGGTCCCTCACTTCGTTCGGGATGAGGTGTTCTGTTACTGCGCCACCAGCGGCTGCGTCAGCACAAATACCACCGGAGTCTTCGCCTTTACCACCACATCGCGGGTTGCGGTCTGCGATGCCACCACGGCTCCGCCCGCAGCTCCGATGACGCCGCCGATCACGGCACCCTTGGTGTCCTTACCGATAACCTTCCCCAAGACGGCGCCACCCGCTGCTCCCACGCCGACCTTGGCGGCGTCGCCGGCGGTCACGCCCCGGCCCCGAAGTTCGTGGGGCACTGTCTGCACGTCGGCGCTGATCTTCCGGATCTCACCACCCACCCCAACCCCTTCGACCTGAAGCCGGAGCCGCCCCTGAGCGCTCTTGCTCCTGGCAGGGCTGAGTCTCGTCACCGTGAAATGGACTGGGGCGCCGGCCGCGATCAGCGTTTTCCCATCCGATCCAGTCACATTCTCCATGATTACCGCCGTGACTGCCCGCCCGACGGTGTCGGTGCGGGAATTGATCGAGTCATCCAGCGCAGCGTGAATCTCGGTCCCGATCGGCAGCGTGCGAGCCGCGGCGGTTGAAGCAGCTGATGGGGAAGTGACGAGCGCAGGAGCGGTTTCGTGTGCCGCCGAGTCGTTGGCGACCGCCGTCGAAGTGGTATCGGCCGCCGGCGCTGCCACCGTATCGGGAACAGAAACGGTGGTATCTGCCAGCGCAGCACGAGCGGCGGAATCGATGGCTGCCGCGACGGTATCCGACACGGTATCAGCATCCGGTCTCACCGCATTATCTGTCGCCGGCGGCACAGCGGTATCCGACGGTGCCGAGTCAGGCATCGAAGTGGGTGCATATCCCTGAACGGTGGCAGTGTCCTGCTCCGGGGCGGGTGCTGCGGCCGCCGCCGGGGCCTTCGCGGGCGAGCGTCTCGCCTTCCGCGCTGCCGGCTTTGGCTTCGGTTCAGCCGGTGGGGTGACCTGATGCTCCACCGGTGCGATGGGCCGGCTGGTATCCACCCGCGCCACCTCCAGCGGGCGGGTCAGCATGTCCTCGCTCGCCGGAGCGCGCCGTTCCTCGGTGCCGGGCGAGCAGGCTGAAGCCAATGCAATACCGGCAAGCATGAGAAATTGCTTTGTCATCGTTCCTCCGGGCCCTGAGGGGCGGTCAGACTTGCAATGTGTTTAGCCCTTCAGGGCTTTCGTTTCTGTGGGTTGGCTCACGAAACCGCGTCGGTCGCGGGCACAGCCCTTGCCCGAAGGTGGCGATCGGCTTGGGTTAAACCCGCCTCAGATCACGACATTCAGCAAACCTCCTCGGCTTCGGCCTGCGCTCCACTCGCGGAGTCCGCCACAGCTGCCGGGAATTACCAGTCTTCCTCGTACCCAGGGGATTGCATTGAGCGCCTGTGCCAAGTGCCATACCCCGCTTCCCACCAGTGGCAACTGCTCCGAGTGCGATGTCGCTCAGGCTGAAGACGGGTTCGAAGCGGAGAGTCTGAGGGAGCGGCTGGCCCGGACCCTCGAGGGTCGCTACGAGATCATCCGGCTGCTGGGCCGGGGCGGTATGGCCGTCGTCTTTCTGGCCCGCGACCTGGTGCTGGAACGGGAGGTGGCGATCAAGGTTCTCCCGCCGGGACTGAACCAGGACCCGCAGCTGATTCGTCGGTTCCAGCAGGAGGCAAAGACCGCGGCAAAGCTGGATCATCCCAACATCATTCCGATCTATCGGGTGGAGAGCGAAGGCGGCCTGACCTACATCGTGATGAAGTACGTCTCCGGTGAGTCGCTCGAAGAGCTGGCCTCGAGGGGACCTCTTCCCATTGAGCGGGTTCGTCACATCCTCCGCGAGGCGGCCCTGGCTCTGGGTCACGCCCATAGGAGACGGGTAGTTCACCGCGACGTTAAGCCGGCCAACATCATGGTTGATGATGACGGCCGGGTCATCCTCACCGATTTCGGCATTTCCAAGGCGGTGCAGAGCGGCGAGCACACCGGCACCGGGGCCATACTGGGCACGCCCCACTACATGGCGCCGGAACAGGCCCGAGGCCGCGAGGTTGATGGAAGGACCGACCAGTATGCGCTGGCCATCGTGGGTCACCGGGTGCTCACCGGCAAGCCGCCCTTCGATGGTGATGCTCAGGCGATTCTGTATCAGCAGGTGTTCGAGTCGCCACCGTCCCTCCTCGAACGCCGTCCCGACACGCCGCCGTCCCTGAGACGAGCGCTGGACCGAGCTCTCGCCAAGGAGGCCGGCTCGCGGTTCCGTACCATGGAGGAGTTTGCCTCTGCCATCGCCGTGGACAGTGTCGGTCCGACCACCGCGGTGAGCGCACCAGTCGGCGCTCAAACCAGCGTCACCGTGAAGCGTGCAGGGGGCGACAACGGCGCCGGCGTCCTCGTCGCACTGGCTACGGCGGTGGTGCTGGCGATTGTCGCCTGGCTGAGTCTTCCGACGCTGCTGGCGCTCTCCGAGCGGAAGTCAAGACAACCGGCACCGGCTCCCGCGGTGGCGGAGGGCCCTCGCGCCAAGGCTCCCGCAGCTCCCCGGCTGGCCAGACGAGTGGCCCCTGCCGTCAACCCCGCACCACAGCGAAAGCCTGCACCGGCCAAGCTCAGAGCTGTCCGATACACCCGCTTGAGGGTGCAGTCGGTTCCGCGAGGGGTTCTATATGTGGATGGGGTGGAGATCGGGCGCACGCCGGTCCTCAACTACCAGCTGCCCTTCGGCAGACATGAGCTCCGGGTCACCCAGACTGGCTACCGCGCTCAAACGGAGAAAATAGAGGTCAGGAACGCTGCTCCGATCAGCCGGACCTATAAACTGCGCCCCCTGAAGCGCTGAAAGCCTCTCCTGCCGGGGGCACAGCCCTTGCTCGTCCGGTCCTTTCAGTTCGCGTAACTCCGCGCCATAACACGACATTCAGCCAGGCTCCCAGGCCGCTGGGCGGTTCTGCTCGCGGATTCCCGCCCGATGGTGCCGGGTTTTACGAGACAAGCATGAGAGGCGGGGACGTGCCCACTACCAGCCCTGTGGTGTTCTAGTGACTGAGTGCCATAGATGCCATACGCCGCTTCCGGTGGATGGTCGGTTCTGTTCCAACTGCGGAACCCCATCCGGGGAATTCGACCACGTCTGCCCGCCTGATCCCACCAACGAGCTGAGACAGCGGCTGGCGCGGACGCTCGCAGGCCGATACGAGATCACCCGGCTCCTCGGCCGCGGTGGCATGGCGGTCGTCTTCCTGGCACAGGACCTCACCCTCGAGCGCCTGGTTGCAATCAAGGTCCTGCCGCCGGAGCTGTCTCACGATCCCAAGCTGATCCCCAGGTTCCAGCAGGAGGCGAAGACCGCGGCCAAGCTGGATCATCCCAACATCATCCCGATCTACCGGGTCGAGAGCGAGGCCGGCCTGGACTACTTCGTGATGAAGTACGTCACCGGCCGCTCGCTGGAGCAGCTGCTGGAAGAAGGCCCGATTCCCATCGATCAAGCCCGGCGGGTGCTGCGTGAGGCGGCGCTGGCGCTAGGTCACGCCCACCGCCGCCGCGTGGTGCACCGGGACGTGAAGCCGGCCAACATCATGATGGAGGAAGACGGCCGGGTGGTCCTGACCGACTTCGGGATCTCCAAGGCAGCGCAGGGGGCTTCGCAGCTGACTGGGACCGGCACCATCATCGGCACGCCACACTACATGGCCCCGGAACAGGCAAAGGGCCTCGAGGTGGATGGCAGGGCCGATCAGTATTCTCTCGCCGTGGTGGGCCACCAGATACTCACTGGGAAGCAGCCCTTCGACGGCTCGGCCCACAGCATTCTGTACAAGCACGTGTTCGAGCCGCCTCCGCCGGTGCTCGAATTGCGGCCGGATGTTCCGCGGGATCTGGTCGCTGCACTGGAGCGGGCCCTCTCCAAGGAACCCGAGCAGCGGTTCGCGACCATGGAGGATTTCGCCAGTGCGGTGGGCGGCGACCGCAGAGGGCCGGCGACGCGCGAGAGCGCGCCGGTAAAATCCCTTCCAGCGGCTGTCACCGCACCCACGCTCGCACCGGTGCCGCAGCGACGGCCCGCGGTTCGGCGGAGCATCGTCGCCGCCGGTCTCTCCGTCCTGATCGCTGGCGCCGCCGGGGCAAGGCTGTGGGACCAGTATGCCCCGCCTGAGCCGGTCGCACCGGCGCCTATCATGAAGCCGGCACTGCAACCCATCGTTCCAGGTGTGCCCGCGGTGGACATTTCCAGGCCGGTGTCGGCCGACAGCGCAGCGATGGCTCCGAAGAAGGCGGCGAAGAAGGCTCCCGTGAATCTGACCGTGGATGCCGAGCCCTGGGGAATGGTGTATCTCGACGATCGGGAGATCGGGCCGACGCCGGTGACGGACTTTCCGGTGCAGCCGGGCCGGCATCGGCTTCGCCTGGAGCAGGAGGGCTATCTGACGAGAGTGGAGACCATCATTGTGACCGGTGACGCTCCCATCAGGCGGAAGTACAACCTGGAGCCGGCCGGTCCGTGACGCCTTGTGCCTGAGGCCCCGCCGTCGCGAAAACCTGCGACCTGCCCGGTCGCCTCGCACCTCGCCAACCGACACCGCCGACGTGCCGCACGCGGACCTGCTGACCTCCCGACCCTCCTTCGCCAATCTCTCTAGCCTGTAGTGATTTGCGTTCGACGAGCTTCGAGTCCGATCCGCCCTCATCGAGATCGGCGTCGGGGCACACCCGTTGCAGTTAGGGCCCCGTCCGCCTTCATGCCACAATCATCACCACGCGCGGGATCCGAGATCGCCTGAGTTCCGGCCCCGATGGTCCGACCGATCCCGCGCGTCATTTCCGGAGTAACTAATGGTCAGCTTCCTGAAAGGTCGCCGCCGCGATGACGACTCGGTGGTCGCCGTCGATTCGAGCGGACGAGATGTTGCCGCCGCGCTGGAGGCGCTTGTCGCCCGCGCCGAAGCCGCCGCGAACGACCTGAGGTCGCTCGCTCCCATCCTGGAGCGTGCGGCTGAGTTCGACGCACTTCGGGAACGCTGCGAAGAAGTCGAGCGCCAAGTTGCCGGGCTGGAGAAGCTCGGGAGTCAGCTCGGCATGGCCGAGGAGCAGGTGGAGCGAGTCATCAAGACCCAGACTGCCACCGAGGTCAGGCTCGGCCACGCGAGCGAAGGCGTGGAGCGGCTCCAGACCCAGATGGCCGGGCTGAGCGACAAGGTCGAAACGGCGCTGCTGCTGCGCGAGCAGGTGGATTCGTTCCTCAGCTTGCAGGGTCCCCTCAACGCGCTTCGAAGCGATTCCGAAACCCTCCGGACCCAGCTGTCCGAGCAGGCCGAGAACGTGGCCCGGATGCGGACCCAGCACGACGACGCCCTCACCGCCCACCGTCACACGACATCCCGGCTCGAGAACTTCGACCAGGACTTCCAGGCAGCCACCGGCAAGCTGGAGGATGTGGTCCGGAGAGTCCAGACCGTGGAACGGGCACTGGAGCCGATCAATCAGGCCTCGACCTCGATCCCCGATGTACAGCACCAGCTGGCCGTGCTGAAGGCACTGGCCGACCAAGTGGCCCAGAAGACCACCATGCTGGAGCAGGAGCGTGAGGCCATCGACCGCGCCGCCAGTCAGATCGCGCAGCTCACCCGGATGGACCGGGAGCTCGATGCCTGGCTCCGCCGGCAGGAAGAGCAGATCCGCCGGTTTGGTCCGATCGAAGCCAAGCTGAGCGAAGTGAAGACGATCCAGGACAAGGTCTTGTCCCGTACCGAGGAGCTTCAGGGCACCTCCCAGAAGATCGAGGACGCTCAGCAGTCGGCCCGCCAGGCGCTCAGCGACCTGCGCGAGCAGATGCGGAAGAGCAGCGAGGGCTTCGAGCTGGAGCACCGCGGTCTCCACGCAGTCAGCGAGCGCATCGCCGATCTGCGCAACGCCGTGAAGGAGTGCGAGGGCCGTCTCGCCGTGCTGGACGCCGCCAGCCAGGGCACAGCGGCGGTCCAGACCCAGGTCCGGAACGTGGGCGAGCAGATCGCCGATCTGTCCAAGGAAGTCACTGCACTGGCTCAGGAAGCGGCCCGGTCGAGCTCCCTGCGGCAGGACGTCTCCCGACTGGACAACATGGCGACCGACCTGGCGGCCCGGATGCGGCGCCTGGACGAGATCAGGCCCGGCGTCGAGCAGGCCGTCGAGCAGCTGGCCGCACTTAAGGGAACCCGCGAGCTGCTGGCCGACGGGCTGGAGCAGATGCGCTCCGCGTCGGAAGAGATGAGCCGTCTCCGGGAGACCCATGGAGAGACGCAGGCCTGGCTCGCCAACGCCGACGTCTGGACCCGTAAGGTGCAGACCCAGGTGAAGGAGCTGAGCGGTCTGGAGCCGGTAGTGGAGCGGATTCGCGGCGAGGTGGAGCAGGTCAAGGGCGCAATGGTGCAGATCCAGTCCCAGGGCGAGATGGTGCAGAACGTCCAGCGCACTCTGGGTGAGATGGGCTCGATGAGCGCGGAGCTGCAAGACCGCACCGAGGGCCTCAAGACCCGGATGGAGTCGGCCGAAGCCCGCTTCGGCCAGCTCAGCCGGCAGGCGGAGGGTGCCCAGCGGCTCGGCGACACGATCTCGGTGGTTACGTCTTCGGTGGAAGACGCGGAGCGCCGGATGGGCCTGGTGGACGAGTCGGTGCGGGCCATGGAGAGCCGGACCCAGCAGATCAACCAGGTGGAAGAGAAGATCCGCCTGCTGGGCCAGGAGCTGGACCAGCGCCAAGGAGCGCTCGACAAGGCGACGGAGCATCTGACCCGCGCATCCGCCCTGCGGAAGGAAGCCGCGGAAGCCGCCCAGCGTATGGAGGAGGTCACCCGCGTCGTCGGCACCACCCTGGCGCAGGCCGAGGAACGCGCCGGAACCTTGCAGCAGGTCTCATCGGAATTGGAGACCCGAGCGGGTGCCCTCAAGTACATTGACCGGCAGCTGGGTCATTTCGAGGAGCTGCTCGCGAAGTGGGAGTCGGCGCAGGCGCAGGCGGCCAAGGCGCTGGAACAGACCCTGGCGCGTCAGGCTGGCGTGGAAGCAATCGAGGCACAGGTCAAGCACGTGTTCGACCTGGCCGAGCGGACCGTGGAAGACGTCCAGAGCATCGGGTCGGCCCGCCGCGAGATCGAAGAGACGCGGGCGATGCTTCAGGCCACCCAGGATCAGTTCAAGACGACCGAAGAGACGCTCAAGGGGTTCGAGTCCCGCAAGCGTCAGCTGGAGCGGGCCGAACAGCGCCTCGCCCGCGCCGAGGCTCTCGCCCTCGGAATCCGCGCGACGGTCGAGTCGCTAACCGCCCAGAAGACGGTGGTGGATCACGCGATGGAGTCGGCCGGCGCACTCAGCTTCCAGATGAAGCAAGCCGAGGCGCTGATCGGTGCACTCCGGCGGGAACGCGACCTGGCCTGCGATCTCAAGACCGCGGTGGCCGCCTTGTCCGAAGGAGACGAGGAGTCCGCTGACGAAGGAAGCAGCAAGGCGCGGTAGTCTGAAGCCACAAAACAAGAAGCCCGGGATTGCTCCCGGGCTTTTTGTTTGCAGCCTTGGCGTTGCTATTCGTCCTCTTCGTCCTGTCCAGCTCCAGCCATCGCGGCCGACTCGTTAATGCCACCTTCGGCCAACGCATTCAGCTTCTTGTCGGCGGCTTCCTCTTCCTGAAGATTCTGCTGCAGCAATCGGGCGGCTTCCGAGTATCCCAGCAGCTCAGCATATGTACGGAGGCAGCCGTAGGCCGCGATCTCGTAGTGCTCGACCTTCTGGGCGGCGCCGATCAGGGCCGCGTCCATTACCTGCGGCTCACCATCTTCCTCCATCATCTCCTTGCCCTCTTCAATCAACCCTTCCATTGCCTTGCATTTCTTACCACGAGCGGCCTGTCCCACTTGCTGGAAGACCCGCTCGAGCCGCTGGATCTGGCCCTCGGTTTCCTTCAGGTGGCTGGTAAAGGCCTGCTCCAGCTCCGGCGATTCCGCCGCCTTGGCCATCCGCGGAAGCGCCCGGGTGAGCTGCTTCTCCGCGTTGTAGATGTCCTTCAGCTCTTCGATGAAGAGTTTCTCCAGTGAGTCCAGACTCATGCTCTGCTCCTCGGATTGTTACCCGGCTCGGTCGCCGCGTCCTTCGCTTCCTTCTTCACCTTCTTGGCCGACTCCTTCACCTGCTCCTTTACCATCATGCCGGCTTCCTGCACCGCCTGCTTGACCTCGGGAGCATGCTGGGTGACTTCATTCCGCACAGCTTCCTTCACGTCGCGCCCAGCTTCAGCCGCGGCGTCCTTCACCCGCTCCGCTGTCCGCTCGGCCCGGTCGACCAGCTGGTCGCGGGCCGGTCCCATCAACTCGTTCTCCCGCTCGGTGCCAGGCAGAAGCAGCCCGATGGCCATCCCGAGGATGGTGGCGCCGATTGCGATGCTGAGTGGGTTTTCCTCAGCCACGTGCTCCAGGTTGGTCTTGACCCGCTCGGTCTGGCGTCGCGCCTGCCAGCCGATCTCACCGGCCCGCTCCTGGGTGCCACTGGCGAGCTCGCTCGCCCGCTCGGCAATCCCGCTGGCCGTGTCACTCACCTTCTCCTTCAGGCCGCTGACCGCGCCGCCGATCCGATTCTTGAGGCCGGAGCTGCCTTCGCCCTGGCGCCGATCGGGACCGGTGTAGGCATACCGGGCCATCCGGTCTCCCGAGACGTCGCGGTTGGTCCGCTGCGTCAGCAGCCAGGTGACCCCGGCGCCGACGGCAATGACGGGAAGCGGGTTTTCGCGGATCACGTCCACCAGGCGGTAGCCGGTGCGACGCGCTTGCTCGCCTACGTTGGAAACCGCATCGGAGGCCGCGTTCTTGATAGCGCTCTTGGCCTCGTGCTTGAGGTTCTGAGGGCTGAGCCGGTCGCCGAGCTCGTCGATGTTCTGGCTCATCCGGTTGCGGGTCTCCTCGATCTCGCGCTCGATCTCCTCGGGGCTCTTGTCGCCCCGTGATTCGGCGCTGGATCCGAATTCTTGACCTGTCGGCTCGTAAGCGAGCCCGGGATTTTTTCTCTGGTACTCACTCATGACCGTTGCTCCTTTGCCCACTGGACGTCGTCTTTCAGGGATTCAACTGTTCGGCGGGGGGCGAGGTCCACCCGCTTCAGTTCCTTCAGGCCCTTCTGCAGCATCACGTACCCTGCGATCGCGAGAACGGCGCCCACGATCAGCGCGGAGACCGCAAGGGAAATGTTCGCCAGATCCCGGATGGCCAGGATCAGGGCGGCGACCAGTGCCAGGCCGCCGAGGTAGGCGACGAAACCGCCGGCGCCGACCGAGATCAGGTTGGTCGTGAGGCGGGAGATTTTGTCGCTCATCTCCGTCCGCGCGAGCTGTAGCTCCTGCCTGACCAGGAGCGTCATGTCCTGGCTGAGCTGGCCAAACAGCTCGCCGATGCTCCGATCCTCTCTAAGCGCCGGCATAGCCGCCTCCCTGAGTGCCACGCCCGCTCGACGGCGGCGTTTGCCACTGCGACTCGGTGTCCTCAGCAAAGCGATCGTAGCCCCCCGAGAACTGGGGATCGCTGGAGAACTGGTCGTATCCGCCGTTGCCGTACCGCCGCTCGCCCCCGAAGCGCCGCGAGCCGTCACGGGACTTCCGCGAGCTCTTGAGGAAACGCGCGCCGATCAGGCCGAGAATCAGAGCCCCACCCAACACTATGGCGGGCTGCCGGCGCGCCAGGTTCTCCAGATCGGTTTTCATGGCCGCGGCATCCTTGTTTCTAAGGTATTCGGCGACCTGCTCGACCTGGCGGGCTACCGTGTCCGTGATTCCCGCGATCCGCTGTTGGTCCTCGGAGCGCAGATGCTCCGTGGTGCGGCGGAGGGCCTCCGCGATGGTACCGAACTGCTGGGCAAACTGGCCCTTGCTCTCACCCAGACTCGAGCTGGCTCGGTCGCGGGCCTGCTCCAGACTGCTGCGGGCCTGTGTGACCACCTGATCTTTCACCTCACGGATCTGTTCCCGGGCGCTGCCTCCGCCTTCCTGACCGCCGCCTTGCTGACCGGCGCGGGCTTCCGTGTTTGGCATCGTCATCGTGTTGCTCCTTTTTGTGCTGACCGGTTCGCCAGTATCTCTGTTGTGAGCCGCCGCTAGTGGCAGACCTGGTATCGATTGCAGTGCAGGGGCTTGAGCGGGGCGGCGGAAGGAATGGCGGACGCTGCGACGAGACTTGCGACCCACGTAGTTCCTGGCGCTATCCACTCGCCCTGACGAGCCTTAAGAGACACTTTCGGGACCTTGGCTGCCGTGTCGCACGTCACCCAGAAATGCGGCACGAGGGCACAAAAGGACGAGCCCGGGACACTCGTCCCGGGCTCCAATTTCCTCATAGTCCGTTAACGGCCGCTAACGGCCGCGATTGCCCGGTCCAAACGGGTCCGACGCGGAGGTCCGGCTCGCCTCACTCATACGGCTGGTATCGAGATCTTTCTGCCCGGTCACGCGATGCCAGGCATCGCGAACTGCGTCCTTCACGTTCTCCCAGGTGCTGTTGCCACGACTCTGGAAGCGGTCCCAGCCGGTCTTCAGGTCGGATTCGACGTCATTCCATTTCCGACCCATGTGGTGCTGGCCTGATTCGAAGCCGTACTGATAGCCGGGACGGAAATCTTCGTAGCTGCGGCCGGTGGCATAGGGCCGAGAACTGAAGTTGTTGCGCCACCAGCTGTCCTCGTCGTTCCAGCTGTTGATTTTGTCTGCCATTGTATCCTCCGTGAGCTATGCACGGTGTGCTACTTCAACGGACGCCCACTCTAGCCCAGGGGATCTTTCGGGGTCGTGACCTCGGTCACGTTTGCGACTGTTGGGCGACGATCCGGCCCATATGGGCCGCTGCTTCGGGTCCAGTGGGGCTGCCATCCTCATGCTTAAGAAAGACATAGGCATCGGTCCACTGGTTTTCTCGAATCCGGGAGGCCCACCGCTCCAATGCCGGTTCGTCGTATCCAGCGCGACGCAGTCTCAGATACCCCCACGAAGCGGTGGGTACCAGCGGTGAGCCGCTCCCCTCCGCCTCATCTTCATCTACCGCCACCAGGGCGACATCGCGCTGTCTAAGCAGGTCGTAGACCTCATCCACGAACCAGGAGGAATGGCGAAACTCCATCGCCGCCGGCCACTGGCGGGGCAGCGCCGTCAGAAAAGCTCGCAGCCGGTCGGTGTCTTTCTGGAAGTTGGGCGGTAGCTGAAACAGGGTAGGTCCGAGCCGCTTACCCAGCGGGTTTATCGCGCGCAGAAAGTAGCCCAGCGAGCCGTCTTCATCCTTGAGGCGGTTGTTGTGCGTTATCCGGCGGGATGCCTTCATGATGAAGCGGAACGTCTCGGGAACCTGTTCGGCCCAGTTCGCCAGGACCCGCTCGGCGGGAATGCGATAGAACGAGTTGTTGACTTCGACGGCGGGAAAGTTCTGCGCGTAGAACCGAAGCATGTCTTCGGCCGGCTGCTTGGCGGGGTAGAAGCTTCCCTTCCATTCCTTGTACGACCACCCGCTGGTGCCGCTCAGGATGTTCATTCGAGCTGGGCGGTCCCCGCTCCTGGCTCCCAGCTATTCATCCCCGCCCTCCCGCCCTCCGTTTCCTCGGCGCTGCCTCCTCTTCCTCGTCCCCCTCTGGCGCGCCCTTGCCGGACCGCTTGGCCGAACCGGCGCCCTGCTTGGCAAGGCTGGCCTTCAGGGCGTCCATCAGATCTATGATCTTCGTTTCCGGCGGCGGAGCCTCTGCGGTAATCTCCTGGCCCTCGACCTTTTGCTGGATCGCGTCGATCACCCGCTCCCGCACCGTATCGTGATAGTTCTCCGGGTGGAACTCCTCGGTGGACGACTGTTCAATCAGCTGTTTGGCCAGGGCGAGCTCGGTCTCCTTGACCGGAGTCTCAGGGTGGGGGACGTCAGCCGCCGGCCGGAGCTCGGCGGCATAGTGCAGCTGTTCCATGACCAGGACGCCGTCCAGCGGCCGGACCAGCACCAGGTGCTGCTTCCCGCGGGCGGAGTACTGCCCCAGCGCAGCGCGCCCGGTGGCTTTGAGCGCCTCTCCCAGCAACCGGTACGCCCGGTCCCCTCCCTTGTCGGGGCCCAGATAGTACACCTTGTCCAGATACATCCGATCCACCGCGTCCAGAGGCACGAATTCGGCGATATCAATGGAGTTGGTGGCCTTCTCATCCAGGGCCTTGATCTCCTCGGGAGTGAAAGTGACGTACTGACCCTTGGAGAACTCGTAGCCTTTGGCGATCTCATCCTTTTCTACCACCCCGCCTTCCTGGGGGCAGATGTACTGTTGCTTCAGCCGGCTGCCACAGGTCTTGTGCAGCATGTTGAAGCTGACGGTGGCGGAAGACTCGCTGGCTGAGTAGAGACTGACCGGGACCGAGACGAGGCCGAACGAGATGCTGGCGGAGGCGATTGGACGGGGAGGCATAGGTTCCCATATATCCCGCAAAGCGGGAGCCCGCAAGGAGAGGTTGGGGTTCTCTCTATAAGCTAAATTGAATGCATGCCCGGCTCCAAATCCGATCCGCTGGCCCTTCGAGCCGAGCTGCGGCGCCTGGGCGCCCCGATGCGTGACATCCGTCCCGAGACCGCCCCTCTCATGCTGGCCGAAACTAGAGATCGTCCTTTCTCGGACCCGGCCTGGCTGTTCGAGCTGAAGCTGGATGGGTATCGCCTGCTAGCGGCAGCGGAAGTCGGTGGAGCCCGCCTCTTTTCCCGCAACAGCAACGACCTGTCCAGCGGCTTCCCGGAAGTGACCCGAGCCATCTCGGCGCTTCCCGTTACCGGCGCCGTCCTCGACGGCGAGGTGGTGGCGCTCGATGAGTCGGGCCGGCCCAGCTTCCAGCGACTCCAGCAGCGCGGAAAGCTGACCCGCGCTCTCGACATCCGGCAGGCGATGGTAGAGAACCCGGTGACGTTCTATGCTTTCGACCTTCTTGCTCTGGACGGCTTCGACCTGCGGCCGCTGCCCCTCTCGGTTCGAAAGCAGCTGCTCAGAAGGCTCCTGCCTCCTGGGGGCGCCATCCGTTTTCTGGATCACGTCGAGGCGGATGGGGTGCTGCTGTATCAGCAGGTGCTGAAGCTCGGGCTGGAAGGGATCATCGCCAAACGGGCCGACTCGACCTACCGGGCCGGCCGGTCGCCCCACTGGATCAAGGTCCGGACTCGATTGTCTGATGACTTCGTGGTCGTGGGGTTCACCGCCTCGCGAGGCTCGCGCAGCGGATTCGGCGCGCTGCTTCTGGGACAATACGTGGACGGCGTACTCACCTATACCGGCCGGGCCGGCACCGGGTTCTCCGACCGGCAGCTCACCGAGGTCCGGGCGACGCTCGAACGATCCCGCCGTGAGTCTCCCCCGTGCACGGGCCCGATACCCAAAGAGAAGGGTATTGCGTGGACCAGGGCCGACCTCGTGTGCGAGGTGGAGTTCACCGAGTGGACTGACGAGGGGCTCCTGCGGCAGCCGGTCTTCCTGCGTTTCCGGGAGGACAAGCGGCCGGAGGAGTGCGTGAGGGCAGCGGGGCAGGGGGGCAGCGGGGCAGTCGAGGTAGAATCCGCGGAGCCGAACCATGGCGCCGTGGCCGGATCACTAACGACCCGCCCCGCGGCCCCGCGGCCCCGCCTTGATTACACCAATCTCGAAAAGGTCTTCTGGCCCGCCGACGGCTATACCAAGGGCGACCTCATCGAGTACTACCGCTCGATCAGTCGCTGGATCCTGCCGTATCTCGCCGATCGGCCGGTGGTGCTTACGCGGTACCCGGATGGCATTACCGGGAAGTCTTTCTTTCAAAAGGACGCACCCGGCTCGGTGTCCACGTGGATCCGGACCGAGCGCATCTGGAGCGAGCAGGCGGAGCGGGAGCTGGACTACTTCCTCTGCGACGACGAGGCGGCGCTCCTCTATCTGGTCAACTTGGGGACCATCCCCCTGCACGTCTGGGGCAGCCGCACCCGGAAGATCGACCGTCCCGACTGGTGCATTCTGGATCTGGACCCGAAGGACGCTCCGTTCACCGACCTCATAGAGGTCGCCCAGACCGCTCATGCGCTCTGTGATGGGATCGGGCTGCCGCACTTCGTGAAGACCAGTGGCTCGTCCGGCCTCCACATAATGATTCCCCTGGGGTGTCAGTGCCGCTACGATGAGGCGCGAAGCCTGGGCGAGCTGCTGGCGCGGCTGATCGTGGCCGAGCTGCCGGAGATCGCGACGGTGACGCGACAGGTGACCCGGCGGGCCGGCAAGGTCTACATCGACTATCTCCAGAACGGCTCCGGTCGGCTCCTGGTCAGTCCTTTCAGCGTTCGGGCCTTGCCCGGGGCGCCGGTATCCATGCCGCTTCGCTGGAGCGAGGTGAACTCGACGCTGGAGATCGGAAGCTTTACCATCGAAAACGCGCCAGGCCGGATGAAAAAGCTCAAGAACGATCCTTGTCTCGACGTATTAAAGGTGTCACCCGATCTCACCGCCGCCATCGGGCGGCTACAGGAGCGGGGATAACTCGTATCCCTGCCGGAGTCGATCGTATCCGAATGAGAGAAGAGCTGAAGATCGACTTGCCCGACGGCCGCTCTGTCTCCGCGTTGCTGCACCGGCCCCGGGATGCGTGGCTGGTCTACGTCCTCGCGCATGGCGCCGGCGCGGGTATGCGGCACCGCTTTCTCGAATCGATGGCCGGCAGCGCTGGCGGACAAGGGCGTGGCAACCCTGCGCTATCAGTTTCCCTACATGGAGGCGGGGTCCCGGCGCCCCGACCCGCCCCCCAAAGCAGAAGCAGCGGTGCGTGCCGCGGCTCAGCAGGCGGCGGCGCTGGCCCCCAATCTTCCCATCATCGCCGGTGGAAAATCGTTCGGGGGCCGGATGACGTCCGGTGCGGCAGCGCAATCGCTGCCGGAAGCGCGCGGGCTCGCGTTCCTGGGCTTTCCGCTTCACCCTCCAGGCAAACCGGGTACCAGCCGGGCCGAGCACCTCGAGAGGGTTGAGGTACCGATGCTCTTCCTTCAGGGAACCCGCGATCAATTTGCCCAGCTCGACCTGATCACCGAGGTCTGCGCACGGCTGGGATCACGTGCAACACTTCATCTTGTCGAGGGTGCCGACCATTCGTTCGGGGTTCCGTCTCGATCCGGGCGGACAGCCGACTCTGTGATGGAAGAGCTGGCTGAGGCTCTGGTTCGATGGGCCCACTCCTTCATCGCCCCGGCCCCCTGATGAGTTTCGCGCCGACCCCTCAGCAGCGCAGAGCCATCGAGGCACCATTGGGCCCACTCCTGGTTATTGCGGGCCCCGGAGCCGGGAAAACCTACTGCCTGATCTACCGTATCCAGCACTTGATCGAAGAGCTGGGCATCCCGCCCCGGCGAATTCTCGCGGTGACCTTTACCAACAAGGCCGCTGAGGAGATCGCTACTCGGCTTCATGACACCCGTGGGGTTACCGCGGCCGACGTCACCCGCGGGACCCTGCACTCGATCTGCCTCAGGATCCTGCGGGACTACGCCGAGCGCTGCGGCCTGCGACCAGGCTTCGGAGTGGCAGACCGGGAGTATCAGGAGCGGGTGCTGCGGCGGCTCCGAATTCCGGCCAAGCGTTGTGCTCAGGCGCTGACGCAGTTCAGTCTCCACCAGTTACAAGGCAAGGTGCTGAGCGACCGTGGTATGGCGTTCTTCGGGCAGTACCAGGAGGCGCTGCGGTCCAGGAATCTGGCCGATTTCGATGATCTCATCACGCTCACCGAGAAACTTCTTCGCACCAATGAGAGCGCGGCCAAGGAGCTGCGGTCACGATGGGATTACGTGCTGGTGGATGAGTTCCAGGATCTGAGTCCGACCCAGTATGGCATCGTCCGCCGGCTTGCCGGGGAGCACCGGCGTCTCTTTGGCGTGGGCGACGACGAACAATCGATTTTCTCGTGGACCGGTGCCGATCCCGGCATCATGGGCCGGTTCCGTGAGGACTTCGATCTCCGCGAGCCGATCGTGCTCGAGGAGAATCGCAGATGCTCGATTCAGATTCTGGAGTCTGCCCGGAGACTGATCGCCTGCAATCCGGTGCTGTTCGAAAAGCAGATCGACACCACACTGAAGTCGCCCTTCGAGGTGGTGGCGTGCGGATTCGAGAACGAGGAAGTCGAGGCCGAGTGGCTGATTCGGGACATTCTGAGCGAGCGCGCGACGGGAGACACCGGCTGGGGTGACTACGCCATGCTCTACCGGTACCGCTGGATGGGACGGGATCTCGAGAAGCGGTTGATTCGGGCGGGAATCCCCTGTCGGATGGCCCGCGGCCAAGCCCTGGTCGACGACAAAGTCGTCGGATGGGTAATCGCGTCCTTGCGTGTCATTCGCTCCCCCGATGACCCAATCCTGCTGGGAGCGCTGGCAACTCTGGCTCTCAGTCCCGCCCTGAGGCAGGAAATCCGCAAAGCTTCATCCAGGGAGAAGGACTTTCTCGGGAACCTGCGCGCCTTCGCCACTCAACGACCCAAAGGCGATGCCGACCGGAGACGGGTGTGGCGTTTGATCTATCACTTGGAAAATCTGCGGGGCATGGGCCGGTCTCACCAATCCTTGACCGGCCTGGTGGATGAGCTGCTCGCGCGGCCCATCGGAGCCGGGCGCAATCCGCTGGAGGAGTACCATCATGACCTGACGGAGCCATCGCTTTATCCGGGGGCTCTTGCCCTGGCCAAGCGACTGACGCAGTGCGTTGCCTCGGAAGGGCGCGTCTGGGTCGAACCGAGAGCTGGTCTCGAGATCCCCTTGATCGCCATGCTCCGAGGCGCGGGGATAACGCGCGCTCACCCGCTCACGTCCGCCGACGTGCCCGAAGCTGGTGATCTGGTGCTACGCCCCGTCCAAGACCCCGACGGGGGGTTGCCGCTCCGGTTGTTCAAAGCGCTTCAACTGGTACACACCGAGGCCCTGAAAGCCGATTTCGACGACTTTGTCGCCTTCGATATCGAGACCAGTGACTTTGATTTCGAATCGTCCCAGATCGTAGACATTGCGGCGGTACGGGTTCGCGACAACGTGGTGGTGGATCAGTTCCATTCCCTGGTGTCGTGCAGCCGGTCCATCTCGTCGCAGGCCACCGATATACACGGCTACACCGATGCGGACCTGATCGGCGCGCCGCCGATGCCTGAAGTGTGGCGGAGGTTCCGCGAGTTCGTGGGAAGCGACCTCGTCGTGGCACACAATGGACAGGAGTTCGATGTTCCGGTTCTCCGGCGCGCCTGCGGTGGCTTCGAGGGGTTCGACGAGATGGTTTTCTACGACACCCTTCCACTGGCACGCGCCGTGGTCGATGGCAGTGTCAAGCTCAAGTACCTCGCCGAGAGGTACAACATTCCTCCCGGCAGAGAGCATCACGCGCTCGACGACGCCGTCGTACTCGCCGCAGTCGTGCCCAGGCTCAACGAGCTGAGGGTGCGCCGTGCCCGGACGGTTGCTCTGGTCCACCTTCTGGACCAGCTCGGTCTGGCGCTGGCCCTCGATCCGCAGATCTCCCCTTCCAAGGAAGCGACTCTCTTTCGCGACATCACCCGGCCCTTCACCCTTGGCCGGTACAGCGACTGCCTTGACATCTACGCTGCCGAGCTTGCCGCGGGCGCCGAAGGTGCGCCCGGGCTGGAGGAAGTGATCGAGCGGCTTGGAGGCCGCGCCCTCATGGAGCGTTTGCGCGAGGATCGCCCAGTGAACGAGCGCTACCCGGATTCGGTCGAGCGCCTCCGAATGTTGATACAGGCCAGCGCTGGAGATGCTCTCGGCGAGCACATCGACGATATGCTGCGGCGGGTGGCGCTGTCGAGCAGCGAAGGGGCTGAAACCGATCCCCACCGTGTGAATCTGCTGACGCTCCATTCAACCAAGGGTCTGGAATTCTCCCGGGTCTACGTTGTGGGTGTCGAGGACCAGTTGCTTCCCGGCTGGAGGGCGATTCAGGAGGATCGAGACGCCGAAATCCAGGAGGCCCGTCGACTGCTCTACGTGGGAATGACCCGCGCCAAGTCGCGACTGGTGTTGACTTACGCCGAGCAACGAGGCGGCTACCGCGCCCAGGGGCATCTGTTTATCACCGAGGCGGGCCTGGTGCTGGAGGATCTTGGCATACCTCCTGCATTAACCGCCCCGGTCACTAGTGAATGAGGTAACAATGAGACTAATCGCTTGTACTCTGCCGCTTCTGGCCGGGATCCCGAGCGTGCTGTCTGCGCAGGTCAGTCTTTCCTTACCGAAGATCCAACGTCCCGCAGTGCGAGCCTCTCTGGGCCCGATCTCCCTGGCTGCCACCCTGAATGGGCACGGGGTGACGGTTCACGCCAGAGCCGGCTCTTCCGTCCGGCGACCCGTGGCGCGGGCTCCGCGCAGGTCCACCGCCAATGCCAGCGCCGCGCGGGTGCTCGCCACCGCTGAAAGCTATCTCGGCGAGAAATACGTTTACGGGGGGGAGACCCCCGGCACCGGATTCGACTGCTCTGGGTTCGTCCAGTATGTGTTCGGCCGACATAGCGTAGCGCTTCCCCGCACCTCGCGAGAGCAGGCCGGGGCAGGGCGGGCGCTTCCTCGTACGGGAGCGACGCTTCAGCCCGGCGACTTGATGCTGTTCTCCAGCAAGGGAGGCGGCGTCGACCACGTCGCCATCTATGCCGGAAACAACCGGATTCTTCATTCGAGCGCCGGCGCTGGTGGCGTGATCTACGACGATCTCTCGACGCCACGGGGCAAGTGGTACCTGGCCCGGCACGTCGCTTCCCGACGCGTCCTCTGACACCCGGGGCCTTCTCGATCTAAATTGCCGGATCGCCCCTAGCTCGGAGCCTTCCAGCATGCCCCGTATCGAGCCGCTCGACCCCGAGAACGCGCCGCCTGACGCACGCGCGGCGGCGGATGCACACGTCCGCGGCCATGCCCGCATGACCAACATGAAGCGGACGCTGCTGCACTCGCTGCCCGCCTTTAACGCCCTGATGGAGTGGTATCCTCTCCGCGACACGGTGCAGCCATTCCTCGGAGAGCGGTTGACCACGCTCTTCGCCCACGCGATCTCGGCCGAGAGTGACTGCCTCATCTGTTCCACCTTCTTCCGGCGGATGCTGATCCAGACCGGTGAGAATCCGGAGCGCCTCAAGCTGGACAACCGGGAGACTGCGGTGGTGGACTTCGGACGGGCTCTGGCAGTGTCCCCGTTCAAGGTGCCAGAGGAGGTGTATCAGCGGCTGGCCACTCACTTCCAACGGGCTCAAATCGTGGCTCTCACCGCGTTTGCCGCGCTCATGGTGGCCACCAACGTCTTCAATAACGCACTCGACGTAGACCTCGACGAGTACCTCCAGCCATATCGAAAGGGTGTGCGCGAGGCTGCCGCCGCCGGCAAGCCGGTATGAGTGGCGACTTCGCCGGCAAGGTCGCGTTCATAACCGGCGCGGCCCACGGGCAGGGACGGGCCACTGCCCTGGCGCTGGCCCGCGAGGGAGCACGCATTGCCGGGTTCGATGTCGCCCGCCCTCTGACATACCCCGGGTACAGCATGGGGTCGGCGTCGGATCTCGAGTCGCTGGCCGAGGAGTGCAGGAAGCTCGACACCGAATGTGCGACCTTTGCCGGCGATGTCCGCGACGATGCCGCTATAACCCACGCGGTGACCGGCACTGTAGACCGGTTCGGCAGGATCGATATCCTCTTCAACAACGCGGGCATCTGCGCCTACGGGCTGGCCCACGAGCTCACCGAAGAGGCGTGGGACGCCATGCTGGACATCAATCTGAAAGGGCCGTGGTTGGTAGCGCGCCGAGTGATTCCCGTCATGATCCGGCAGGGATCGGGGGTGATCATCAACAACTCGTCCATCGCCGGCCTTCGCGGCATGGGACGACTCAGCCACTACGCCGCGTCGAAGTGGGGCCTGACCGGTCTCACCAAGTCCTGGGCCATCGAGCTCGCACCGCATGGCATCCGGGTGAACTCGATCCATCCCACCGGGGTGAACACGCCCATGAACGATGGTCTGGCCAAGCTGGAAGGGCTTACTCCCCAGCAGATCGCGGAGCGGTCTGCGGGCAACCTCCTGCCGGTGCCCTGGATCGAGCCTGAGGACGTGGCCCACGCGGTGCTGTACCTGGCCTCGGACCGGGCGCGGTACGTGACCGGCGCTCCGCTGGTTATCGATGCGGGGCTGCTCAGCCGCTAGTAACCCCCTCCATCTGCCGATCCGATTATGTTCACCTACGGGTCGAAGTCGTTTATTGAAAGTGCAGGAGTCCCAGAAACATGTTCGTTACCATCCGCAGGTACAGCCCCAAGAACGGGGCCATCAACAAGGCTTCCCTCCAACTGCTCCGCCGCCAGCTTCACGATGAGTTCGTGCCCCTGCTTCGGAAGATCCCCGGCTTCGCCGGTTACCATGTCCTGAGTGTGGCCGATCGTGAGCTCGTGACCCTCAGCTTTTATGAGTCCAAGGCGGGGTCGCTGGAGTCGGGCCGCTGCTCCACCGAGTACACTTTACGGAACCCTCTGGTGTTCGAGCTGGGACGTCCGGAAGTGACGGAGGCAGAGGTGCTGACCTCCGCCGAAATGCCTGGCGCCGACGCCGCCAAGGGAAGCAACGGTGGTGGTGCGGCAGCGGCCGCGCTCGCCTTGTGGTTCGAGGAATCCCGCGCTATGCTTCTCACGGCATCGGAGCGGTAACCGTTCAATAACCGACCGATCAATAGGGGGCTGGCACTGGCGCCGGCCCCCTCTTTCATCTCAACAAGGACAGCGGGATGACCGAAGTCAGGCTGAGCGATGAAGACAGCCTGGAGCGCGCGCTCAAGCTCTTCAAGCGCAAGCTCCAGAAGTCGGGGCTTTTCGGCGAGCTCCGGCGCCGGCGGCACTACGTGAAGCCGAGCGAAGCGCGGGCCATCAAGACCGCCGCGGCGCTCCGCCGCAAGCGGAAAAAGAAGGTCACAGGCGACTCCTGGTAGCCCCGGAAGCGCCGTCTCAATGATTCTCATCGGCCTGGCCCTCGTGGCCTCAATCGACAGCGCCGTGGTTCACCACGTCGAGGTCGCTCCCGGCGAAATCCTCCATACGACGGTGATCGGCTCGGGCGAGCCGGTCGTCCTGATTCCGGGGATCTTCGGCGGCGCGTACGGGTACCGAAAGATCACCGGCCCGCTGGTCCAGCGCGGCTATCGCTGTATTGTGATCGAACCCCTCGGATACGGCCGCTCCTCTCATCCTCCCAAGGCCGACTATTCGTTCACCGCCCAGACCCAGCGGATAAGCAAGGCTCTCGAGCAGCTCGGCATCACCGAGGCCTTGTTCATCGCGAATTCTACGGGTGCCTCCATCGCGTTACGCCTGGCTATCGCCAAGCCCGACATGGTTCGCGGCATCCTTTCCATCGACGGCGGACCCGCAGAGAGCGCGGCTACGCCAGGAATGAAGAAGGCGTTGCGGATGGGCAGTTTCATTACGAAGCTGGCCGTCAATGAAAGCAAGCTCCGCCACGACGTGCGCAAGGAGATCGTCAAAAACTCGGGCGATACCACCTGGGTGACGCAGCGGGTGATCCGGGAATACACCGCGGGCCAGGCAGCCGACGTGAATGGCTCGATCGACGCCTTCCGCAGCATGTCCAAGTCGAAGGAGACCGAGTCGCTTCAGGATCAGCTCCACGAGATCCGGGTGCCGGTGCGGCTGCTGGTCGGCGGTGTTACGCACCCGAGCGGAGTGAAAGAGGACGAGCGGGAGCTGCTGGAGGAGAAGATCGCGGATTTCTCCCTCGAGAGCGTTCCCGGCGCGGGGCAGTTCGTCCAGGAGGAACAGCCCGAGAGAGTGCTGAAGGCACTGGGGGAGCTGGATCAGGCGACGGAGTGACCGGCGGGAAGGCCTGAGAAGAAGAATCCGGAGCCTGATCGGCTCCGGATTTTGTTTTTTATTACCCGGTAAACGAACTCTACGCCGTCCTCTTTCTCCCCGTGAGTGCCCCCGCCAGCATCTCGGACAGGTACCCCAGCACTGCTCCGATCACCAACGCGATGGCTGTTTTCATCCACGGATGAGCGTAGGCATCGGCTCCTGTTCGCGTCACCACGCTGACCGCCGTTGCGGCGCCGAGGAAGGCACCCGGTATGAACGATAAGAGCGAAGCCTTCGCTTGCAGCACCATGATGAGGGCTGCGAGGCCAACCAGAACCGCGAGGATCGCGGTCCCGCCGCCCGCGCGGGGCAGAGCCTGAAGCGCGAGGAACGCCCAGAATACGCCGGAGAGATTTGCAGCGATGGTTTTGGTGAGCCCTGTAGTCTTCCCGCCGGCGGCAAAGAAGCACCCCCACGCCACGATCCCCGCCCATACCGGCAAGTTCGCTACATCGATAGCGACGTAGGTCCAGCCCGCAATGAGGATTGCGATACTAATGGCGAGCGCGACGAGAGCGTCCATGTGCCACCTCCGGCGGAAGGGAACTGCAAACGTCTTTCCGCCACCGCTCAAAGCGACTGCGGAGAGACTGAGGAGGGTCGTCACATTGGGAAGAATTGGAGACTATCGGCATGCTAGGCTACCACTTAGCTCAGATGGCGTCAAGGCCTTCGCCCCCTGGGTCAGCGTTGCTCGATGTCGGCCCTGAGCCTGAGCAGCGCGTCTTCGGTGGCCACCAGCTCGCCCCGGGCTTCATTGAGTTGCTGCTGCTGGCTCTGCACGAAGCGGCGGTATGGCGCGATCGCCTCGTTGATGCGGGCAGTGGATTGCTCCAGCTCCAGATGGACCTGGCGGGTGAGCACGTCCTTGAGGTGGGAGCCGAGCTGGCTGATGCGGCGCTCGAAGTCCAGCTTGGCCTGGCGCCGCTTGCGCGGTATGACGTAGAACCCCCCTATGGCGAGCGCTGTCGCCAGGAGGATCCCGGTGACGTCGGCGGCGGCGCTGCTCACCAGGGTGACCACCAGCGTACCCAGGCCGATGGCGCCGGCCTGCGCCAAGGCAGTGGTGGCGAAGGTGCCCTGGATTTCATTGGCGATGGTGCGCGACTCTACCTCCCGGTTGTAGCTCCCCACCACCTCCCGGGATACCCGGCCGACTGAGTCGAGCAGCGCCTGGCGGTTGTAGTTGAAGCTGGAGCCAACGTCCCCGATCATGCCTTCGCGATGCCGGCTGATCTGACGCCGCTCGATGTACCCGCTGATGTCCTGCCACAGCTTCAGATTTCGCTCGACGATCCAGTCGATGACCCGCCCCACCTCATCCTCGATCTCGCGCGGTGTCTCGCCGATGACGTCCCGCTCGAACGTCCGCTTCACACCCTCGCTGTCCATGAGACTCTTGATGCGCCCGATCCGGATGGTCTCCTCGAAGAAGCGCATGCCGCGCCGTTCCATGTCGCCCAGGAGCACATCGAGGCGCGCCAGTCTGGGCTCGAAGTCCCGAAGCATCTCCTGGTGGAAAAGGGCCAGCTGCTGGTCGATGTTCTGAATCGCCTCCACGTCCTGCGCCAGGAGCTTGAGCCGCTCGAACGTGGCCTCCTTGTACTTCGAGGCGAGACGCAGCCCGACGTTCAACGGGTTGAGGAGCTTCAGCCGGACTCGTTCCTGCTGGTCGAGGGTGTTGAGCAGATAATCCTCCACCGCACCGAAACCACTCTGCTCCCACATCCTTTCCCCCGCACCGTCGGTCTGCCCGGTTGTACCCCCGTCCGCCACGCGAGCTTCCAGTGCCTGTCTGGCCGATACCGCGAACAGCTGTGGCGTCTCCCCCAGCAGGCCCGCGGCGTTTTCCTCCACGTACCGCAGCACCTCCGAGCGCTCGTCCGGCCGGGTGAGGATGTCGACCTTGTTCACCACGAAGACGATCTTCTTGCCCCATTCCCGGATCTGCTCCAGAAAGGCCCGCTCGCTCTCGGTGAAGGGTCGATCCGCCGAGGTCACGAACAGCACCAGGTCGGACCGGGGCACGAAGTCCCGGGTCAACTCTTCGTGCCGCCGGATGATGGCGTTGGTTCCCGGGGTATCTACAATGTTGATCTCCCGCAGAACCTCTGCCGGGTGGGTACGCTCCAGCAGGTAGGCCTCCAGCAGGTGCTCGGAGACCTCGGGGCCGTGGCGGAGGATGTTGATGCGGTCGGTCGTCGGCGTGACGCCCTCGGGCAGCACCCGCTCGCCGAGCAGGGCGTTGATGAAGCTCGATTTTCCGGAGTTGAACTCTCCAGCGATCACCAGCAGGAACAGCCCGCTGAGCTGTTCTCGTGCCTCCTGAAAGCGGCGCAGGTCTTCCGCAGCCACATCCGATCCGAACCGCTCGAGGGCGGTCGCCAGGCGCTGGAGCAGCTCCTGCTCGCGGACGCGGATTTCCTGCTCGCGCTTGGAAAGGATTCCCCGACGAGCCAGCAGCTTCCCGATCACGACCACCTCCCAATCAGTGGGATTCGCTCAGGCTTGCCTCTACACCGCTACCAAGCTACCTTGTTGCCAGCGACGGGGCCTACCCGGGCTGCCGATTCTCGACTGTTATCAGAAGGGCCGGCGCTTTGCTGGTCCTTTTTTTCTTTGCTGCCGCTTTACGACTTGACGTGCCATGGCAGCGATACCCTGCGTGAGGGGTGCATTTCACGCGCAACTGTAGTCGGCCGGTGTGGCATGTCCGGACTTCGATTACTCATTTTCAAGGAGTAGGAACAATGCGCACCACCGGCACGGTCAAGTGGTTCAACGACGCCAAGGGGTTCGGCTTCATCACCCCCGAGGATGGTCAGAAGGACTGCTTCGTCCATCATTCCGCGATCCAGGCTGAAGGTTTTAAGAGCCTGGCCGAGGGTGAGCGCGTGGAGTTCGACGTGGTTCAGGGCCAGAAGGGTCCCGCCGCCGAGAATGTCCGGAAGCTCGGTAAGTAGTCCGACATCCGGAGAGTAGTATCAGGGTGGCCGGGTCGCTTCATCGCGATCCGGCCACTTTTGTTTTCCCGCTCCGCAGATACGCTGCCACCTTCTGCATATCCCGGAAAAAATCTTCCCGCGCCTGCTCTCGATCGGCGTCGCGGGCCCTGAGCACCGCGGACGGATGTACCGTCGCGATCACGGCTTCGGCCAGCTCGAATGACACCGGATTTCCCCGCTGCTGCGTGACTCGAAATTGCTTTCCCAGAAGCGCCTGAGCCGCGGTTGCCCCCAGCGCCACGATCACCTTGGGCTTCACCAGACGGATTTCTTGCTCGAGCCAGGGATGACAGGCCCGCACCTCGGCGGCGTTGGGCTTCTTGTGCAATCGGCGACCCCGCTCGATCAGCACGAACTTGAAGTGCTTCACGGAGTTGGTCACGTACACCTGGGTGCGATCGATCCCCGCTTGATCCAGTGCGGCATCCAGCAGCCTACCGGAAGGACCGACGAAGGGGTGCCCCTGCCGGTCCTCCTGGTCCCCCGGCTGTTCCCCCACCAGCATGACGTCGGCAGAGGCTGAGCCTTCCCCGAAGATCGTCTGGGTCGCGTTGAGCCACAGGTGACAACCTCTGCAGCCACGCGCTGCCTCTCGAAGCTTCGGCAGCGTTGGCTTCGGGGGAATGAAGTCGGCGGCTGAGCCGGTTACCACTCGTGTGCGTTCGTGCAGTGCCATGGATGTCATGGTACCTGCTGCGTGCTGCTCCGGAAGTGGCGCCGATCACCTAGCGGACGTCAGAAATCGGCGCTATGATCAGATCGGCGGTTGTCCTCTCTCCGCCACTCCAGTACACAATCGAGTCGCTTCGTCGAGGTACGCTCCTTGCGAAACCTCACCTGACACAGCGCAACTAGATGCGCGAGTCCGTGGGTTTCAACGCCGAGCTGACCTTACGCTCCGGCGAGACGGCTCCTCGTACGATCAGCGTACCGGCGGTATCAATGAATCTCCTCACTCGCGGCTCTGCTTCACCTCTTCCGACACTCGTGTGCGTGGCGCTGGGCCTCCAGGGCTGTGGCGTCTCCACATCGACGGTGAACCTCACCACGGGGCCCGAGCCGGTGGAAGTCACGATGACGCCGTCGATGGCAATGCCCGGCGGCTCGGTGGAACTGAAGGTCTCCAGCCCGTCGTCGGACAGTATCTCCGTCGAATCACTTAACGGTTTGGACCGGTACTGGAATACCGGCTCGACCTTGGATGCCCAGCTCGACAGTGACTTCGGTGACAGCGTGGGCGTGACCCGCTACGCTGTGCGGTCGAATGGTCGCCTGTTCGACGTTCTGAAGAAACCGGTGAAGGTCGTGGCGTGCCGGCAGGGCACGTGCCGTAGCTACTATCACGAGTTGTCCGTTCGTCTACCTGAACGGAACGAGCGCACGGTTGCCGTGACCGGGGGCTGGAACACGGCGTTCACCAAGCGTGCAGTGACCGCGCGGGACAAGTCGGTGCTCCTGAAGGAAGCGCTTAATCACACAGTGTGGAACCTTCAGGCCGAAGTCGCCACCGGGAGGCTAAGCGGCAAAGTCCAGGGCTTTTATGGGAAGGATGAGCAGGGAGGCGCCCTCGATCTGTCTCACGAGATCAGCCGCATGGGTGAGGGGATGAGTTACGGGCTGGCCATGCGGGTGGCCGCCACCCACGCTCAGTGGCTGCCCACGGAACAGAGCGCGGCCCTTACCCGGGGCACCGCCTACCGATTCAGCGTCGGTCCCAGCGTCATGATCCGGGGGTTGACCGCCAGCTCGCAGATCGGGATCTACACCGATGGCAAGGCAACGCTCCAGGAAATCAGCACTTTCGTCTCCCTGAATGGAGGGCTGACCGAGGTACGCACCCCGATAACCGTGACCTTGGAGAAGACCTTCGCCTTCGGGGGTGAACCGCTGATCCCCCGCCGGCGAGACCAGCTGGAGCGGCTGACCCTCGGATTCGACCTGGTGCGTAACTTCGCACTCCGCTTCGGGATGACCACGCACAGGAGCGCCTGGCCTACCCAGGACCAGATGGTGGATCTAAAGGCCAGCGAGGTCTACTACATGATCGGTGGGCAGTACACTCTGAGCTGGTAAGTACGCCCTTCAGGCGGTGGCCAAAGGGGCCGGAACCAAGGGGTTCCGGCCCCTTTTTGCCTCTTTGCGACCCGGGAAGCCCGCCGGGCAGTATGTATACCTGGACTCCGACAGGGAACTCGTGGGGTGACCGAACTGTTTATTCGTCACCTAGGAACAGCTTTCCGGCCCGATGGGCGGCCTAAACCGAGGGAGCAGCAGAGTGGCAGGTACCCGTAGTAAGCGCCGGCGCGGTCCCAAGCCGGCTACCATGGCGAAGGCCGCCGACGAGGGGCGGGAAAGCCTGGATTTCTACCTGAAGGACATCAGCCGCATCCCCCTGCTTACCGTACAGGAGGAGACGGCGTTGGCTCGGCGTGCGATCAAGGGCGACATCGAAGCCCAGGAAAAGCTTGCCCGGCACAACGTGCGCTTTGTGGTCTCCGTGGCCAAGAAGTTCCAGAATCGCGGGGTCCCCCTCATGGATCTGATCGGCGAAGGCAACGTCGGTCTGATGACGGCGGCGCGGAAGTTCGATCCTGATCGGGGGGTCAAGTTCATCTCCTATGCGGTCTGGTGGATCCGGCAGGCGATCCAGGCGGCGATTGCTCGACATGGTCGTCCAGTCCGGTTGCCGCTCAACCGCACGGCTGACCTCAGCCGCCTGGGGCGGGTGACCACCTTGCTGACGGAGCAGCTGGGTCGCGTCCCCACCACCGAGGAGCTGGTGAAGGCGACTGGCCTGACGCCCGAAGCGGTTCGGTCTCTGAGCGCGCTCCATGTGGAAGCTCTCCGGCTCGATCAGCCGGTCAGGGAGGGGGAGGACCGCGGCCGCCTGGACCGGTTCATTCCGCTGACTCAGGAGGGGACCGATGCGTCTACCCTAGCCAGCAGCCGCACCGACGATCTGGAGGCCGCTCTGGCCGCACTCCCGCCGCGGGATGCGAAGGTCCTCCGGCTTTATTTCGGTCTGGACGACGGCACCAGCCGCACCCTGGAGGAGATCGGCCGGATGATGGGGGTGACCCGGGAGCGGATCCGCCAGCTTAGGGACCGAGCGCTGCGGCAGCTGAAGGAAGAGCACGGGGATAAGCTGCGAGAATTGGCAGCGTAGATAGTCGGAGGTCGAGAGTCTAGAGTCGAGGGTCTAGGAGGCACTAGTCCCTCGACTTTGCTTTCGGCCCTACTAGCCGCCGGGCCGTACCCAGACCCTAGCTCCTAGACCCTAGACTCTCTATCACCTTCTCCAGCTGAGCCCGCCCCGGCACGATCCCCTGTGCCAGCCGAGCCGATCCCCCGCCTCGCCCTCCCACGCTCGCCAACAGACTCCGGAGCATCCCGGCTGCATCGATCCCGGTATCCTCGGATGCCGCCAGCACTACTGCGGGAGGGCTCGAGATTGCGCCGATGAAGATGGCTCTCGGCAGAGAGCTGAACGCCTGACCCAGTCCGCGGAGCGCGTCGAGCGCTCCTTCGTCCTCACGTACAACGACCCGGCGTATGCCGGTGGTCTCGGGAGTGACCCCTGCATGGAGCTCCCGGGCCCGCAGCAGATCCAGCTTTTCTTCGAGATCCCGGGTCGTGCTGACCGCCCGCTTGAGTTCCTCGCGTTGGGCCGCGATCAGCCTGGGAATCTCTTCCGCCGCCGCCGAGAGATCGGCCGCCATCTGCGATAGCAGGGCGTAGTCGGTCCGCGCCTGGTGCGAGGCCCGCGAACCACAAAGGAATTCCAGCCTTACTCCTTTTCGGACCCGTTCCACTTTCCGGAGAAGAACGACTCCGACCTCACCAGTGGCCCGGACGTGAGTCCCACCACATGCGCTCCGGTCGAGGTCCCGGATGGAGATGATGCGGAGCTTCCCTGCCCGTTGGGCGGCTTTCCGGAGACCGGTGGCGAACTCGGCTTCCTCAAAGCTGACGTCGACCGGCCGGTTCTGGGTGACGATTTCATTGGTCTGCTCCTCGATCTGCCGCGCCTGATCCGCCGTGAGCGATGCGGCATCCAGATCCAGAGTCGAGCTCTCCTTCCCGAAGTGGACTGCCACCGTCTGGTAACCCAGCCGATCGGCCAGAACCGCGGAGAGCAGATGCTGCCCGGTATGCTGCTGCATGTGATCGAAGCGGCGGGCCCAGTCTACGCGGCCAACCAACCGGTCAGCCGCCAAGGGAGCGGCCAGCAGGTGGGCGATCCGGTCGCCCTCATCTATGACATCGACCACCTGTAACCCGCCGATCTGTCCGGTGTCGAAAAGCTGTCCTCCCGAGGTGGGGTAGAAGGCGGTACGATCGAGATAGATCCGGTGGGAATTGTCGGCCCGATCCGTTACCGCGGCCTCGAAGTCCGTGAGATAGGAGTCGGTATAATAGAGTCGTTCGGTCATCGGGAACCTGGGGCATGGTGACAGTGGTTACCTGAAGTAATCTACGGCTTGATGATCACCGTTGGACCAAAGGGGGTGGAGCAGTGGGGAACCAGAAGAAGGACCCGGCCGATCTCGCTCAGAAGCTCACGCCGCTGCAGTACCGAGTCACCCAGAAGGAAGGCACCGAGCCGCCGTTCCAGAACGAGTTCTGGGACAACAAGCGGCCGGGGATCTACGTGGACGTGGTCTCGGGCGAGCCGCTTTTCAGCTCTCGCGATAAGTACGACTCTGGGACAGGCTGGCCCAGCTTCACCAGGCCGCTCGAGGAGTCGAACATCGTGAGGCGCTCGGATCGCTCCCTCCTGGGGGAGCGCACCGAGGTTCGTTCCCGGGAAGGGGATTCCCATCTGGGTCACGTATTCGAGGACGGACCGGCACCGACTGGGCTGCGGTATTGCATGAACTCAGCGGCGCTTCGATTCATTCCGGTGGAGTCGCTGGAACAGGAGGGCTACGGCCAGTACCTGCCCCTCTTCCAATCGGTCTCCAGGTGACGATCAGGTCAGGCGCAGCGGGGTAGCAACCGGGGTGATCAGCTCAGTCAGGAGCATGCGCTGTATTTGCGATGCAAAATCCAGCACTGCCGAGAGCTGAAAGGCGAGATCGTGAACTTCGGACGGATCCAGCGCAGGGTCCGTTCCGAGGGTGGATGCCTGCTCCTGGAGCAGCAGAACTCCCGCGTGAGCGAACACCAGCCGCTCCCACAGCGGCAGTATCTGTTCCAGCTGTGCGGTCGAAAGCGCTGCGGTGGTCCTCTCGAAATCGCCTTCGAGCGGGCCCAGGAGACGGGCCAGCTGGTCCACTAGAGCCCGGGCACGCTCCGGGCTTTGAAGGGTGTCGGTCGCCTCAGCGACAGCTGTGGCCCATTGCTGCAGCTCGCCGTATTCCTGTCCCAGGCTGACGAGGGCGGCGCGGCTGGTGTCGGCCCGCAACGGCATACCGCCGGTCCCGAAGCTGGCGAGGTTGAACGAGAGAACCGCAACCCCCACCAGAATCAACATGCGCCGCACAGAAACCTCGCCGGAGACGGGTGCGCCACCGACGGTGCGGTGGCGCTTGGTTCTAATGTGTCTCCAATTTGCGAGGTCCGATAGAGACCGTCTGTGATGCGGGATACGCTGGATGGCTAGCGGTTGGCCACCTTTTCCGCGGCGACGAGCTTCCCGTCCTGAACCAGCGGTTTTCCATCGACTGTTAGCGTACTACCAGGCGTATACAGCGCCACACCGAAGTTCACTCGGTTGTCTCCACCGGCCCAGGTGTTATTGCCGACGCCTATCGTTACCGTCCCGGCCTTCGCCCAGACATGTACTGCGCTCCCCTCAGGGGACTTGATGCCGCTGTTGATGCCGATGTCCACGACCCCAAGTAGGTCCTTGCCGGCGCCGGCCGCATCGTACGCCTCTTTGAGCGGCTCGAGGCCCTCCTTGGCTGTCATCGAGGTCACCTTGCCCGCAGTGAACTTCAGCGTCAGCCCGGCAATCGGTTTGCCCTGAAAGAAGAACTCGTCGGCCACCACGGTTCCGGTGGCCGTCCCTGGTACGGGCGTCAGATACACCTCCCCGGCCGGCAGCCAGACCGACGTAGCCGCCCCACCCTTCCTGCGCTCTTCCTCTGAAATGATGCCATCGTTCACACTCACCGGGCGGCCCGAGATTCGAAGCTTCAGGTCGGTGCCGTTGGGGTTAGTAACGTGAAGCTCCTTTCCCCCGGTGAGAGCGCTGCGGAGCTGCTGGCCGGTGGCTTTGAGGGCTTCGTAGTCGGCATCCACGCCGCCGTACATCATTTCGGCCAGTTCTTGGCGGGAGATACCGAACCGCTCGGCACGCTCCACGCTGGGGTAGAGGCCGTTGCCGAGCGCAACCGTTCGCACGCCCCGCTTCTGCATCAGCGCGCCCACCGGCGCGAGCGCCTTGTCCCGGGCGGCTATCCGCTCGGCGGGAACGCCTTTGAGTGTGCGGCCCTCACCGGCCTCCGTATTGATGATGACATCGGCGATACCGGCCAACTTCATCATCATCTCGGGCTCGCGGGTGTCGTACTTCGCGGGCACCTCATCGTACGAACGTCGGTTGAGTTCCTCGGTGGCCACGGATACCAGCGGGCTGGCGCCTGCCTTGCGCACCTCTACGGCGATGTCCTCGAGGAGCGGAAGATCCTCGTCGCTGCCGAAGATCAGTACCAGGTCGCCATCTCTCACTCCTGCGCTTTGAGTAACGACCTTCTCGGCCACGGACTTGTGGCCTGCGCTCAGCGCGGGTAGTGCGAGGCTATCGTCCGGCAATGCGATCGCGGACTCGCTGCCGGGTGCGCTGTTCTTGTTGTTACAGGCTATGGCAGTGAGAAGGACGAGCGGTAGGGCGGTGCAGCGGGGAAGGCTGAACATGGGGCCTCCTGACACTGGGTAATTCTGGTGTTCTTAGGCGGGATTGTGCAGAGGGTACGCTCCCGAAATTGCACTGTCAAGCTGAGCTGGTTCCCCATCCTCTTAGAGCCCGGACAAAATCGTGCAGCACCAGAAACTTCTCATAGAGGATTACGCCCTTGCGCTTCCGCCCGAACTCGCCGAAGAGGTCGCGCAGCCGCCCTCGGCGCGTCACATAGAACCGGAAGGTCTCGGCAAAGTCCTCCTGGGGATGCTTAGCCGCATAGGCGCTGACGAAGTTTGTGGGTGCGATCGCTATCCGCCGGCGCTGGAAATACACCCAGGTGTTATCCATGCCCCGGTACGCCTTGTCAACTTCACCGAAGGCCCGGCGGAACTGCCGGGTGCGGGTCCAGTCCCAGTGATGGTAGAGGAAGCTGTGACCCAGCTCGTGGGTGAGCAGGCCGACCAGCATGGTCCATGAGATCTCGTCACGATAGCGGCGACCCACGACATAGCGCTGTTCGATCTCGACAATGCTGGGATACTTGGGGTCGACACCCGAGATGCCCGGGCGTAGCAGCACCCGGTAACCCCAGTCCTTGATCCTGGAGACCAGCAGCAGGCGGCGGACCCGCGTGAGCGCGCGAGGAATGAGGTCGCGGCCGGTGGGATCGCCACCACACCAGGGGCAGGCATTCATCCAGTCGTCTACACCGCGGGCGCAGTGCGGGCATTCCCCCTCGAAAAACCGGTCTTCGTTCCAGCTCTGGGGGCGGCTGCACCAGGGACAGTGCTGCATCGGGTATTGCACGCCGCCGCCACAGCCCCAGTCGCAGCGCGCATCCATTCGGAACCCGCGAGGCGCCTTGAGCGGCTCGTCGCTGGAGTAGCCCTCCTCGTGGATGTTCGCTCCGCACCAGGGGCAGCAGGTGAACTTCTCCGAGACCGCCCAGCCGCACTTATAGCACTCCGCCCCGGTCACCCCTCCCGCGTCGTTCCACCGTTGGGCCCGACCGCAGGACGAGCAGAAGCTTCGGTAGCGCTGCACCACGTTTCCGCAGACGCAGCGCTGCTCCCGCGCGAAGGTGGATGGCCGCCGCCTACGAGCGCTCATACCGGGCTACCGCGGCATCGACAATGCGCTGGATGAAATCGTAGTACTCCATTCCGGCCTTTTCTGCGGCATTCGCCATGTCGTGACCGTAGCTGATGAACGGGTTGGCATTCGCCTCGAGCACCCAGATCTGGCCGTCGGCGGTGAGCCGGAGGTCGAGTCGCGCATAGTCGCGCAGCCAGAGCGCCCGGTACGCCGTCCGGCAGGTCTGATAGATCCGGTCCCGCACTGCCTTGGAGAGCGGCCGGGCGATGACGTTCCGTATCCCCTTCCGATCCCGGTAGGCCTCGTCCCATTTGGCATACTGGGTGGCAATCCGTTCCTCTGGACGCGTCTTTGCCTTGTCGAAGACCATTTCGATTATCGGCAGGATCTCGAGGGAATCATCGTTGCCGAGGACGCTGACGTATAGCTCCCGCCCATCCACGAACTCTTCCGCAATCGCCCCCTGGCCGAATCGCTCCTGAATGAAGGCAACCCGCTCGGCAAGCGCGCCCATATCCTGAACCACGGACGCCTGCGCGATCCCGGCTGACCCGTCTGACTGGAGGGGTTTGACGAAGAGCGGGAAGCGCAAATCCGGCTCGGCCTCCACTTTCTCGTGCAGGCGATAGCTGATGAAGCCGGGGACCTGAATGCCAAAGTAGGCGAGGACTTTCTTGCTGATGGCCTTGTTGCGGGTGACCTGGAGCGCCAGTGGAGGGGCCCCGGTATACCGGTAGCCCTCGGCCTCCAAGAGGGCGGGCAATAGGTACTCCAGCGCTGCGTTACCCCGAAACGACTCGGCCCCGTTGAACACCAGGTCCGGAGCCCATTCTTCCAGACAGTGCATCAGAGACTGGAGATCGTCGCGCACACCGACCAGGCGCACCTCATGGCCTCGCTCCCGCAACGCGTGGCCAATCTGGTACTCCATCTCGGGCTCATCCACCTTCCACGCGGCGACCTCCCGCTCCATCTGGGCCTCGTGCTCGCCATGCCCCCAGCCGGAGTATGGAGTGTCGAAAACCACTGCGACACGCATAGCGCGCAAGATCCATGGGTCGAGGGTCTAACGCTAGTCCGGCGCTGGTCTTGCGTCACTTCCCGGCCCCGCGCGAATTGCCCGTATCCGGCTCACCATGCCATTACCTAACTCATTGTCCCAGCCGCATTTGACAGCTGGCTCGGCGATTGCTCCCTTGGGAGGTTCGCTCAGCGCCTGTATTCACCGCCAACAGAATCGAGTTCAATGCACCAACGTCTCCTGGCGACGCTGGTCATCTTTGCTCTGGGGGGAGCCGCAGTCTCCCGAAGCCTTGCAGCCCAGACACTCTCGCCCGCCGAGCTTGCGGCGGTAGAGGAGTGGTTTCGCCGCACGTCCACCCGGACCGCCGGCGGGGAGTGGGGCGTCGCCATCGGCACTATGGACGGCAGGGTGCTGTGGAGCGTCTACCCGCACCGGGAACTCATACCTGCGTCGACAGTCAAGGTGTTCACCACCGGGTTCACCCGGGGCCGGGCGGGTGGCGGTGCCCGCATCGCGACGCGAGTGATCGGACGCGGCTACCTGGATTCACTCAACGGGCGGTGGCGAGGGGGCTGGCAGCTGGAACTCGGGGGAGATCCGACGCTGGAGCGTTCTGGTCGAGCCGGACCGACCCTTCGCGCCCTCGCGAAACAACTGCGTGATCGAGGGATCAGTGTCCTCGAGGGGCCGCTGATGCTGACCAGCCGCACCGGGCCTGCGTCATCCACCTATCCCACCGTCTGGTCAACCGATTACGCGGGGCAGCTCTATGCCCCGCCGGTGGGACCTGTCACGCTCCATGAGAACACCATCTCTCTCAACCTCAAGCCCGGCCGGGACGTGGGCTCTCCTCCCAGCTTCGTCTGGGCATACCCTGCCGGTGTAGACCGGCTGGTGCGTATGAGCGCCACCACGGTAGGCGGCACCCGGCGCCGACTGGCGCTGGTGGCGAATAGTGAGGGCGGCTGGACGCTCGCGGGTACGATCGGGATCGACTCCCGGGTGGCAGGGATCTCCGCCGTGGCCCACGATCCGGTCAGTGTTCTGGCGTACGCCTGGGCTGCGGCACTAGAGCGAGCCGGTATTCGATGGGAGAATCGCACTGCGCCTCCGGCGACCTGGCCGGCATTGCCTTCGGTGCTCGCGAAGGTGGAGTCGCCCCCGTTCGACAGTGTGGCGGTGGAAATCAACCGGCGGAGCTTGAACATCGGCGCGGAGCTGGTGCTTCAATGGGCATCGGCCAGCCAGACGAACGGACCCCAGCTGCTGACCCAGCACGTACGCGATGTGGTGGGCCCTCAGGCGAGGGTGCACCTGGTAGACGGCAGTGGTTTGAGTGAGCTCGACCGGGTGAGCCCCCTGACCACCATGCTTTACCTGGCTCGTTACCCGCAGTTGCGCGGGGCCGAGCGCTTTCCGTTGCTGCTTCCCGCCAACGGTGTGGGCACCCTCCGGCGGCTGCGCTACGGAATGGGGCGTGGGGTGGTGCACGCCAAGACCGGGACCCTCGACCGGGTGGCCGCACTGGCAGGCTATCTTGGCCGCCGTGACGGGATCTTGGTGATATCGCTGATGTACAACGGCAGGCGAATTCACGCCGCGCGGGCCGCGGAATGGGAGTTATTCCGCCTGTTAGGCGCCGAAGGTGTGGACCTCACCGGGGCCCTGGAGACTCACATGGGCGGGGGCGGCGCCACTGCGACTGCGACGGATTGACGTCATAACCCAGTGTCGGAATAGTACTTAGATGTGCCGTCAGCAGGTCACCAACGGCATCCCAATCGCGCGAATCCGCTTGCTTGCCTCCCGGAATTCATGCTGACGGAAGCCCGGCGAAAGGTATCCCCGCGGTCCTGTCATTCCTGCGGCCCGGGGGTTGCGGTGAAAACACGATGCGTGGCAGCTACTGGTGGACTCGCTCGGATGCGAGCATTATCTCTGCCTTCCAAACTCGCGGATTGTACGCGGCAACAACTGTTTATCCCGGAGCAGGCATGGACTCGACAGCTCGGCAGGCCAGACTCAAGCCCGAATTTGCCGATCTGTACCCTCCGCTGACTCCAGATGTCTGGGAGCCGGCCGCGGAGATGGGAGCCCGAGTCCTGCTCTGGCAGGTGCAGCAGCAGGGCCCCGCCGCGCTCGGAATGCGCCTTCTCGACGAGCAACACTTCGAATTCAGGGGTGGATGGTTTCGTGGCTCCGAGACGGACCTCCGGACCCGGGTCTGCGATCCCGCCTTTAACGGGCCGTTCTGAACTCAGTGTCGCGAGTCACGAGTCGCTAGTACTGCTCTATCAGAAGCTTGCAAACCCGCTCCATCCCCCGGCGCAGGAGCGAGCGCTTCTGCCAATCCTCCAGCTTGATCTCTCGCGATCGCTGAAAGTCGGCGAGAATGCCCTCCTCCATGGCACGGGCAAAGCCAGGGTCCGCAATCCCTAGGACGTTCTCTTCATTGAGCTCCATGCTTCGCTCGTCGAGATTGGCCGACCCCACGATGGTCCAGCGATCATCGACCAGGGTAGTCTTGGCGTGCATCATCGATGGGTTGTACTCGAATATTCGGACACCCGCCTTGAGCAACTCCTCGTAGTAGCTCCGTCCGGCCGCTTGAACCGGTATCGCATCGGTCTCGTTCCCCGGGACCAGGATCCGGGCGTCGATGCCACTCCGGGCACGATCGATCAGGGCCTGCCGCAGCCTATCGTCCGGGATGAAATAAGAATTGCAAATCCAGAGACGTTTCCGTGCGTTGATATAGCTCAGCCAGAAGAGCAGCCGGATCGGCTGCAATGCGTCCGAGGGCGAGCTGACTACCGAAAGCCCACAAGGCCCCGGGCCACGGGCCAGCGGGGGGAAGAATCGTGGTCCTGCAATGACCTCCCCGGTGCAGTACACCCAGTTACTGGCGAACGCAGATTGAACGCCGCTCACAAGCGGACCTGTCACGCGCGTCATGCTGTCGCGCCATTCATGCGCGTTGGTGACGTTTCCCTTCCACTTTTCCGAGACCGCGGCCCCGCCGGTAAAGCCGATGCGACCGTCGATCACGATGGCCCGCCGGTGAGTGCGTCGGTACATCCGGACCAGGTTCCGCAGGGCGAGAGGCCGGAAAAGGGCTACCTTCACGCCAGCTTTTTCCAGGTCGGCACGATGCCGCTTCTTCAGTCTCCAACAGCCGAAGCCATCGAGGAGCAATCGCACCTCAACCCCGGCCCGAGCCCGATCCTTGAAGGCCTCGATAAATTGCCGGCCGATCGTGTCCGGATCGAAGATGTAGACCTCAAAGTTGACGCTGTCCTTAGCGCCCCGGATCGCCTCCAGCATCGCGGGATAAAACTGGTCACCATTCTGGAGCAGCCTCGCCTCTCCACCCTGGAACACCGGGCAGCTCAGATAAGCTGCAGACAATTCCACGAATTTTTCCGATCCCGGCTCCGCCTCGAAGCCAACCCGGAATTCGTGAGAGGGCCAATCAGGCAGGAAGAGAGCGCCCAACACGCCGATGATTGCGAAAACCCCGATCCACATCAGCACCGCCGCCCACCACGGCACGTCCAATCCCAATCCAACGAGCTCGCTCACTGAGATCCCTCCATTCGCGGCCGTAGGTCGATCCGCGCCAGCAGCGGGTGATGATCCGAGCCGAAGACGCGGGCTCCACGATCGTTCGGATGTTCGTCCAAGCGGTGAACCCGGGCCTCAATGATGTCGCCGAGGCGGTTCCGCACAAGCAGGTAATCGAGTATCAAGCGGGGCAGGGCATGGTAGGTATGGCGCCACCGCGGCAACGTCGGAGGCACCCCGAAGGTAAAGCCTGCGTCGGACAGCAGCCGCCAGGCTCTCTCATACCGGCCCCGGCCGAGATTGAGGTCCGCACCTAGAACCGCGGTGTCGTCGAGCACTGCGCCGAGGAGGTGCTGAGCCTGCAATGCACGGCCCGCAGCTCCGAGCCACTTGTGGCCCGGGGGGCCCCGGGGATCGAGGTGGGCGCTGATGAGACGTAGCTTCGTCTCTCCCAATGTCGCCGTCGCGGTCACCGCCACCCGCCGCTGCAGCACCAACGGGAGCTCCAGAGCCTGCGCGCCCGAGAGAGGAAGGCTGGACAGAATAGCATTGCCCCGGTCGCTGTGGGTTGGCCCGTTGCGCATCGACGGCGCGTACCGGAGGCTCATTCCAAGTGCGCGGGCCGATTCGACCACGTCCTCCTGTTGTCCCAGCGCGGCAACCAGCACCCGGCCCGAACGCCCTTCACGAAGTGGCGGAATGGACGAGTCGCTGCGGTAGGCTTCCTGCACCAGGACGATCAGAGGGAGATCCGGGTCGGCTCCGACATCGGCGTAGTCGCCGCTCCGGATCCGCGTGACCAGCTCCTGGAGCCGGCCGTGGCCAATCCAGACATTCCAACTGAGGACCACCAGGCTTCGTGGCGCGGAGTTTTCGGTGCCGCCCGGGGCGAGATCGAGTGAGATACAGCTGCCCACGTTGCGGCGCCACGCCTCCAGGCCCGGCTGCGCGTCCGCGTGAGGCGTCAGACCAAAGTCGGTCGGGTGGGTCAAGGAACAGCGCGTTGGCTGAAAAATGGTGGACGCGGTGTATTTTCCAGCCCATACGCTCGCTGCACCAACCAGTCAGCCATAGGGAGTCCGAAGCGATGAAGGCAAGCGACATTCGGCGGGGACATGTGATCTTCTTTCAGGGCCAGCCCTGCCGAGTCATGGAATTCACTCACCGGACGCCGGGGAATCTACGGGCATTCGTTCAGGCCCGCATGCGGAACCTGAACAGCGGCTCCACCTTCGAGCACCGCTTCAGCGCCACCGAGTTCGTTGAAGAGGCTCGGCTGGACACCAAGGAGCTGCAGGTGCTGTATCGGGACGCGAACGGCGTGCACGTGATGGACTCGGAGACCTATGAGCAGTTCACCCTGGACGCGGAAATCGCGGGTGACCAGGCGCAGTGGTTGGAATCGGGAGTGAACTTTCAGGCTGACTGGCTGAACGGCCGGCCCATCTCGATCCAGCTTCCCGCTATGGCGGAGCTCGAGGTGGTCGAAACAGCCCCGGTCATGAAGACTGCAACCAAGACCGCCAGCACCAAGCCGGCCAAGCTGAGCAACGGGGTCACGATTCAGGTACCCGAGTTCATCAGCGAAGGAGAACGGGTGAGAGTGAATCCGAGAGACGGCGCCTACCTCGAGCGGGCCAAGTAGACCCCTCCCGCCCACCCCCAGCTGAGATAGCCACGGGCAGCTTCCTCGCGATGGTCGTGGCCGGAGAAGCGGGACTGATCCTGCTGGGCTGGGCACTAGCCCGCTGGCTCGCGATCGACCCGCTCGGACGATTCCACCTCGACTGGCCCGGCGCGGCCTGGGGGACGGCGGCGGCGCTGCCGATGCTGCTCGGCTTGGACTGGGCGCTGCGGACCCAGGAACGGCGGGTGAGACACCTGGTCCAAGTAGTTCAGAAACAGCTCGGTCCGCTGTTGGCCACCCGATCATCAGGAACGCTCGCCGGTATCGCCATTCTCGCCGGTGTGGCCGAGGAGTTCCTCTTTCGAGGTGTGATGCAAGTGGGATTAGGTCGCGTGGTCCCCGACGGCCTGGCCCTGACGATCACCAGCGTGGCGTTCGGTCTGGTCCATTTCGTGACCCCCACGTATGCGCTGCTCGCACTCCTGGCCGGGGCGTACCTGGGAGCGTTGTTTCTGCTGCAGGGCAACCTTCTGGTACCCATCATTGCCCACACGCTGTACGATTTCGTCGCCCTTACCTGCTTGGTCCGGCGTCATCGGGCCGGTCAACCGGGATAGATTCGTCTTTCATGGATGCGATTACCGCCATCAACAAGCGCACTTCCGTGCGTCGTTTCCAGCCCCGGCCGGTACCTCGCCCGGTCGTAGAGCAACTGCTCGAGTGTGCGGTGCGTGCTCCCAACCACAAACTCACCGAGCCATGGCGCTTCGCAGTGCTGACCGGTGCGGCGGGCGCACGCTACGCCGAGATTCGGGCGCGGCATCGGCTGAAGCGGTACACCGACCCGACCTCGTCTGAGGCGCTCGCCGGAGCTGAGAAGGTGCGGCGGGAAACCGTGGAAACGCCGGTTCACATCGTGGCGATGGCAGCGGTGAACCCGGATGAGATCACCCGTGAAGAGGATTATGCCGCGGTCCTGATGGCGGTGGCAAACCTCATGATTGCCGCTGAATCATTGGGGCTCGGCACCTACCTGAAGACCGGAGGTGTGATGCAGGATGTCGGTCTCCTGGAGCTGGCCAGTGTGCCTGAGAATTACCGGATCGTGGGGCTCATCTCGCTCGGCTACCCCGCGGAGCAGGAGGCTCCCCGGCGCCGGAAAGCTGCCGCGGGACTGACTCAGTGGGTGGAGTGAACCGGCAACCTACTGTGGTACCCTCAGCAGTTCCCTGAGCTTCGAGACGTCGCGAATTGCATACCCACCCCAATCATTGTTGAAGTAGACGTACACCTCCTTGCCGGCATTCCGGAGGCCGCGGATCTGGGCAGCCCACGAAACCAGTTCCTGCTCGGTAAACCCGCCGTCCGGCTCCTGGCCTCGATGCATCCGAAAGTAGGTGAACGGCGCTGTGGTTACGCGATCCGGGTGGAGCCCGCCTCCGACCGGAATGCAGAGTGCGACGGCATGTTCGGTCAACAACTGGTATACGTCGCGTGTGTGCCAGGTTGAGTGCCGGAACTCCAGCACCCAGCGGCGGGTTCCGCGCAGCAGCCGGAGAAACTCTCCCAGCCGGGGCAGGTCGAGCTGCTGGTTGGGTGGGAGTTGGAACAGGATAGGGCCCAGCTTGGGTCCCAGATGATCGGCTCGCTCGAGGAACAGCTGGAGCTCATCGCCCACCTCGCGCAGCCGCTTGATATGAGTGATATAGCGGCTCGCTTTAACCGCGAATTGGAAGCCCTCCGGGGTGGTGTCGCGCCAGCGCTGGAACATCTCGGGGGTCGGCAGGCGATAGAATGGGTTGTTCAGCTCCACAGTCCTGAACCGGGACCCGTAGTAGGCCAGCTCCTCCCGCGCCGGGAGGCCGGCCGGGTAGAAAACCCCCTTTCGCCAGTGGCGATATACGTACCCGGAGGTCCCCAGCCATACCTCAGCCGGCCCCGGCATTTCCTCTATGCTGTTGCAGGGTTGCCGCTTCCGGGCTAAACTTGCGGGCCTCCAAGTCCCAGGCTCTGGGGCGCAGGGTGAGACAAGTCACCGCGACTAGGCTGGGCAACGTGGCAGTGTTCAGGCTCGACTTGGTGGAAGAGTTTCGGGGAAATGACCGAAGCCTAGGCACTGGCACATTCATTTTGGGGGATCAGATGAAGACACTGTTCGCAGGACTGACGCTCGTATTGGCATTGACGGCCTGTGAGAACCGGGCCGGGCGGGATACCGGGCGAGTTGACGCCGACACGTCGGTCACCACCAGGACCACGCAGGACACCACGATCGTCACCAGCGACACGACGGTCGACACCGACACCACCGTGCGCGAAGGCGACGTGAAGCGCGATACTGCGCACTAAGCTTCGGGCAGGTATCCTCACTTTCCGCCAGCCGGCGCCGGCTCAGTCCGGTGCCCGGCAGGTTGGCGGACAAGACTATTGTGAAAGGCAGAATCCCCACCGTGCCCGCACAGCGCGCCTCGCGTTCGGAGCAGATCCTGCTCTTTGGCCGTAACTTCATCAAGCATCCCAAAATGCTCGGCAGCCTGATCCCGAGCTCCCGCTTTCTGGTCAACAAGGTTCTGGGCGAGGTTGACTGGCCCCGGGCGCGGGTGTTTCTGGAGTATGGCCCCGGTGTGGGCACGTTCACCACCGAGATTCTAAAGCGGATGCGGTCCGATGCGGTGCTCATCGTCCTGGAGACCAATGTCGACTTCGTGCACTTCCTGCGTGGCAGGATCCACGACGACCGGCTGCACATTGTTCACGCCTCGGCCGCGGAAGCCGATATCGCCCTCGCCTCGCTGAATCTGAGTCACGCCGACTACGTCATCTCGGGCATTCCGTATACGACCATCCCCGCCGACGTCCGGGAGGTCATTTTGCGGAAGACCCACTCGCTGCTGCACCCCAACGGTGCGTTCCTGGTCTACCAGTTCACCCGCACGGTGCTGCCCTACCTCGAGCAAGTGTTCGGCCGGATCCAGCAGGACTTCGAGCCGCTGAATGTGATGCCGGCCCGCCTGTTCTTCTGCCGGCACCACGGCGATCGAGCTCCCGCCGAACGAAACGGCCAGCGCGCTAACGGCTCCGGCCGACCGACGCCTCTTCGGCCCGCGGCGCTTGATCGGACTGGGAGTGCCACACCTCCTCGATCGCACGGCTGATTTCCGGCAGCACGTTCTCCTGCACCGGAAGGCCATCCTCCTTCAGGTAGCGAACCACGGCAGCCGGCACGATGTTATGCAGCCGCGTCACCGCCTCCGCGTAGTCGGCGAAATGCTGCCGAGCCAGCTCCGCCACTTCGCGGTCATCGAGCGAGAGTCCTGTGGTGTAGAGCATCACGTAGCCGATGGTGGCAAGGCTGAACGCGGTGTAGTCGTCGCGCAGGTTCTTCGGTAGCCCTTCCCGCCGCACCAGGTCCACCGCCGCAGCGCCCAGCCCCAGCACGGCTGATCCGGCGCGCTTGATCAAGTCGGCCGCCCCCCCGGCGGAGCGTCGCTCGCTCAGCAGCTTGAGGTCGGAGATGTGGTGCTCCACCTTCCGGTGGATCCCGGTCAGCTCGCTGATGACGTCGGGGTAGTCCTTCAGATCTTCCAGCTGGCCTCGCAGCGCTTTCTCGATATGGTCTTCCAGCGCGAGCATATCGGTGATGTAGCTGTTGATTGCTTCGGTCTTATCCCTGGCCACATTAACCTCCAAATTGGTGGTGGTTGGCGACAGCGGCCGCGAGGTTGCGGCCAGTGCCTACGATCCTCTTTTTACTGGACTGGGGCTGTGCCGACCGTCACGTGGGATGAGAATCAAAGGGGGAATCGGTGGCGCGTTTCATTGGGACCCATGCAGTGGCGAACGGCGGGATCCACATGGCGGCGCTTCGTGCGGCTAACGCCGGGATGAAAGCGCTTCAGATTTTCACGGCGCCTCCGCAGTACTATGGTGACAAGTCCACCATGCGGCCGGAGCGAGCCGAGCGTTTTCGGACGACCCTGACGCAAGTGGGGATTGCGACCCGGCACGTGGTCGTGCACGCCGCGTACGTGCTGAATACCGCCACCGAAGACGAGACCAAGTTGACCCGGGCGCGTGGCGGATTACGGAAAGAGCTGGAGCGGTCAACCGCTCTGGGCGTGGGCAGCGTCTGCTTTCATCCTGGCGCGGCGACATCCGGCAGCCGCAGCGCCGCCGCCGAGCGGGTGGGGCAGGCCATCAGCGACGCGCTGGATGCCGTAGCCGGAGATACACTGCTCCTGGTCGAGAACACCGCCGGTGCCGGCATGACGCTGGGGAAGACCGCGGAGGAGGTCTCCGCCATTCTCCAGGCGGTACCCACCCGGCTCCGGCACCGTACCGGCTACGGTCTCGACACCTGTCACCTCTTCGCGTCGGGACACGACATCACCCGATCCCAGGGAGAGCTGACGCGGGTTCTCGATGAGTTCGAGGCTGCAGCCGGGACCCCACCGTTGTTTTTCCATCTCAACGACAGTGAGGGGGCGCTCGGCTCCAACAAGGACCGGCATGTGTTGATCGGTGACGGAAAGATCGGCAGGCAGCCTTTTGAATGGCTGCTCTCGGACCGGCGCACCGAGGAAATTCCGCTGATTCTCGAGACGCCGCAGAAGCACTACGACATCGCCGATGAGGATCCCTCGCCCGACCCGTACGACTTGGCCATGATCCAGCTCCTGAGCGGGGCCTGAGCTCCGGGATTACCCGCACGCCGCCGCACGTCTCGCACTTTCCTCCCGCTCACCCCGCCCTTCCTCAGGCCCACCTGCCTCCGTGCGCGGCATGCGATGTCATCCAGTGCACTATCGTAAATCCATGAGCTTGTACCGTTTGGCCTGATACTGTGAAGTGGACCCCAGCTGGTGTGCCCGGATTTTGCATACCAGCGGGCTCACGATGCCCAGACAGAGCTCAGCGTTCCTCCGGCCGCTTCAGACTCCCAGCCGCGCCTTTATGACCTTCCTGGCGGCGGCCGGGTTCACTGGTGCGCTGCTTCTGACGCCGACACCCGAGCTGCGCGCCCCAATCGTTGGCATCGCGCCGGCCGTGGCGCCGGAGGCAGCCCGCGAAATCCCCGCCGATAGCGCCACGCTGGAGACGGAGGTAGTAAACCGGTACGACCATCTCCCGCTCGCGCAAATCTTTCGCCGCAGGGCCGACGCTCAAATGGCTAATCGGGTGGCTCGGGCCATCGTCAAGGAAGCCCGGCAGCTCCAGATTCCGCCCAGTCTGCTGGCCGGCGTGCTCATCACCGAGAACTCACGGTTGGAGCCGGAGACGATCAGCCATCGCGGCGCGATCGGGCTGATGCAAGTGATGCGCTTCCATGCGGGGGTATTCGACTGCGACTCCGACGATCTGCTGCAGGTCGAGGCCAACATCTGTCATGGCTCCCGAGTCTTCGCCGGCTATCTGAAGAGAACCAAGGACGTGAGATCCGCCCTTCTCCGTTACAACGGGTGCATCAGGAGTCGAGCCACTCAGAGCTGCCGACGCTATCCGGGCAAGGTGCTGCGGGAAGCCGAAGCGGTCCGCCAGCAGCTGCTGCATTATCTCCCGCCACAGCAGCTCAAGGCCCTTTCAGCTCTGCCGGGCAGCGCCGCTACAGGCCTTTGAGGATCCGGCCGAGCGCCTTCCCGAGTTTGCGTCCCAACTCTTCCAGCTGATCGAGTAACGGAGCGTGATGGATACGGCAGGTACTGGTGGGCTCAGTGCCGGCCTTGAACCATTCCCGCTGCGTCTGAGGGCACCATTCGTTGGATAGCTCACCGTTGGTGGCGTCGATTGTTTCCTGTACCAGCCCGGCCGGCGCGCTCCAGGCGCCCCCCGGCGACTCCTCGTGCCACCCCTTCAGGTAAAACATTGCCCATGCCGGGGCCGCCAGACGTCCGCCGGAGGCGTTCCCTCCGATCGGCTTGGGGCTGTCGTAGCCGAACCAAATTCCGGCCACCAGCGTCGGGGTGTACCCGATAAACCAGACATCGGCGCCGTTGTTGGTGGTGCCGGTCTTCCCGGCTACGGGTCCCTTCACGCCCATGTCGCGCAGCACCCGGCCGGTGCCGCCATTCACCACCGACTGAAGCATCGAGGTCAGCTGAAAAGCCTCGGCTTCGTCCAGCACCCGCTCGGAGCTCTTGGGCCGTGGCTGCCACAGCAGCGAGCCGTCCGCCGATTCGATCCGGCTGACGATGGAGGGCTGCACAGTCATACCACCGTTGGCAAACGGAGCGTACGCGACGACCAGCTCCAGTGGAGTCACTTCCATGGCGCCGAGCGCCAGGGCCGGAACCGCGTCCATTCGGCTGCGGATCCCTGAACGCCGGGCCAAGGAGGCTACCCGCTCCTCGCCCAGCGCCTGGCTGAGCCGGACGGTCGCCGCATTGGCCGAGCGCATCAGTGCCCGCCGGAGGGTGAGGGGGCCGCCGTACTCACCCCCGAAATTTTCCGGCCTCCATACCCGTCCCGCGTCCGAGATCTCCACCGGCGAATCGTCCAATATCGTGGCTGGGCTGTATCCGGCCCTGAGCGCCGCGGCGTATACGAACGGCTTGAAAGCCGACCCCGGTTGGCGCCGTGCCCCTAGTGCGCGGTTGAATCCGCGGGTCACGGATCGCCGGCCGCCGACCAAAGCCCGGATCTCACCGGTGCGCGGGTCCAGCGCTATCACTGCGCCCTCCAGCTCGGCTCCGGCTCCGGCTCGCGGCCCCGCGGCCCGCTTCTGGATCGCCGCGCCCTGGATCTTGATTGCCCGTTCGGCAGCGTGCTGGGCGTCGGCGTCAATGGTCGAGTGGACGACCAGGTCGCCCGCCGTGGCTGCATCCGCGCCGAGTATGGAGTCCACCACCGCCCGGACCGGGTCCAGTGCATAGGAACGGTCTCGCGCCGGACGCCACTCCGCTCGTGCCAGCCGAAGCGGCTCCCTGCGGGCCTGCTCCGCCAGCTCGGGTGAGACGTACCCTTCGCGCACCATCAGCGAGAGCACCAGGTCGCGACGTGCGCGAGCTCGGTCCGGGTGGCGCCGAGGCCCATAGAGCGAGGGACCCTTGGCCAGGCCGGCTATCGTGGCCGCCTCACTGAGGGACAGGCGGGCGACACTCTTTCCAAAGAGATCCCGGCTGGCGGCCTCGACCCCGTAGGTTCCATTTCCCAGATAGATGACATTCAGGTACATCTCCAGGATCTGTTGCTTGGTCAGGGTTCGCTCCAGGCGCCGTGCCAGCTCGACCTCGATCAGCTTGCGGCGGAAGCTTCGCTCGCTGGAGAGATGAGGAAGAAACGCGTTGCGCACCACCTGCATCGTGATGGTGCTGAACCCTTCCCGGACGCCGACCGCCGACAGGTTGCGCAGCAACGCACGCCCTGCGCTCCGCCAGTCGACTCCTCCGTGATAGTAGAATCGCCGGTCCTCCGTGGCGATAAACGCCGCCCGAAGCGAGCGCGGTACGGTGGAGATGGGAATATTGATGCGGCGGACGTAGCTGAGCCTCCCGAGCGGCTTGCCGGTTCGATCCAGTACCCGGCTGCCCTCGCTGGGTCGGAAGGCCTGGATTTGCGCGGTCGAGGGACAGCCGTGAAAGCCACAGGTCGCCACCCACGACATCACAACGACCATGAATGCCAGACTGAAGCCCAGTCCGAGGAGTGCAATGCGGCGGCGGCGACCTTCGGGGCGCCCCAGCCACTCGATCCCTCGCCGCCAATGGATCATGGTCCTCGCCGGTAAACAAGAAAACGGCCCCGCACCTGGGGGCCGTTCGCCGCCTCGCGAATCCAGGGCGAGGTCAGCCTGCCTGCGGGGCCTCATCAGACGGGTTCGATGCTGAGCGGGTTTCCGAGCGGCTCTCGTTTCCCTCGCGACGGGCTCGCAGGCCGCCTCGCTGGAAGCGATCCCACTGATCCGTGGCGCGGCGCCCCACGTCGGCGGCGGTCTCCTGGACCCGGACCCGAGCCGTGGCGGTTCGGTCACTGGTGAAGAAGTAGGTTGCGGCCAGGCCGGCGGCGAGCGCCAGCAGCTTGCCCATCGGACCGGATTCCTCCTCGTCGTCGAGGTCGAGATCCCGCTTGAGCTTGGACTTGCTCCAGCGTTCTGGCGCCTGCTCCCACTCCTCGCCTGCCTCCTCACGCAGCTTGGCCAGCCGGCGCTTCAGCCGTTTGCCCGCCTTACTGCTGACGCCCTGAACTTCCTCCATACTCTCTCCCACACCTTCGCTGAGAGCGGCCAGACGCTGCAGCAGCAGCTTCCGGGTCCTGGTGCCGGGCTGTGGTGCCGCAAGCAGGCCGATGCCCACGCCTAGCAGCGTCGCCATCAGGAGCGACCCCGCTCCGTGCCCTCCGCCTCGCTCCGACCGGGAGTCGGTGCGGTCGTTGCCCCGGCCTTCCTGTGTGACCATGAGTGCCTCCGATGCCAGCTGCCATTCGAACTAGGGGACCCATCGCACTCTAATCTATTGTCCGGAGGAAGGAAACATCTTGCATTACACCATCGAGGGTCGAAAAACGCACCGGGAACAAAGCCAGTCTACCGGCAGCGACCCCCTCCGATTGGAGTGGCGACGCGAGAGACCCAGTCGGCGTCGAATCCCTAACCGCCTTTCTACCAATGTCTTGGGCACCCCGCCCCGGACAGACCCACGGGTGAGTTCCCGCCGCTGACCGATATAAGCACGGATCTGGCTCATCAGATTCGCAACGCCTCCTGTGACCAGGGCCTCCGCCGGTATGCCGCGCCAGGGCTCGTGAACAATCCGAGTGTGACTATGTACCTCGTCGAACTGAAGCCAGGCAGGGAAGAGCTCTACCGCACGGGCGATGACCTTGCGATCGCCATTCGGGATGGGGACGTGGATGCGCGTTCCCGGATCTACCATCGGGCCACCGCCAAGTGGATCTCCATTACTCTCCACCCGCAGTACAAGGCGATCATCGCGGACCAGAAGCCGGAGCCCGCCAAGCCCGCTCGCAAGGCGTGGGGACTGCTGTCCTCAGCGATGGGGAGCGTGCCGGTCGAGCTTCCTGCGAGCAACGCTCCTGCCTCGAGTAGTGCGATTCGGCAGCGCTGGAAGCGCCCGATAGGGCTCGGGCTGGCCTGCATCCTTCTCCTGCTCGGCATCCAGCTCGCGTTCACCGGGCCGCGGCCACCCTGGGCCGGCCAGGGCAAGCCCATCGTGCGAGCGGCGCCACAGCGGAAGAGCCCGGTAAAGGTGCCGGTCGCCGAGAGCCCCGCACTGGATGACGCCGGGATGGGAAACCCGGACGACTACCGGCTCGATATGGTGTCGCTTGCCAGCACCCACAACCCCTGGCCGGTGCGCGCCACGGTGGCCGGTGACACCATCGCGGTGGACACCATCGCGGTGGCGATTCCATCCGTTAAGGCAGCACCAGCGTTGCCTCGTGCACCGAGGCTGCGCCCCAAGGCACTGCATGCCGCCCTGGCCGCGAGTGCGCCCCGGGCCCGGGCCCCCTTGAAAGGGCGCCCCCTTCAGTCGCTGATGGCCCGCTATGACGCTGCCAGCAACGAGGTGTACGCCCGGCTCGAGAGCGGGCTGCGAGCGGCCCGGCTGAACCGCCTCTTTGCTCCCGGTCGGCTCACGGCCGGCGGGGGCGTACCGGCGACGAGGCTAAGCCTGGCCGGAGCCGCCAACTTCATCCGGGTCTACCGGCAGCAGCAGGCCGCGATCGACCAGGCGTATCAGGACAGTGTCGCCATCCTGGCCAAGCAAAACGGATGGAAGCCGAAAGAGATCAAGCAGTGGTCCTCCCGCCCGCCGCGGAAGGAGTCACCCACGCTGGAGCTGCTCACCAGCTCCCTGCTCGCCGGCATAGACAGCATTCTGGGGGTGCTCGACGAACAGGCTGGGGCCTATAAGATCAGAGGAACTGCCATTGCTTTCGAGAATCCAGCTGCAACTCAGGCCTACGCGGCGCTGCGCCGGAGGATCAAGGAGGGGATTGACGGTGCGGTAGGAGCAGGCGGCGCGACATCATTTGGGCCCGCCGGCCTGCTGCTCCAGGCGATCGGCACCAGCACCCTACCGCGGGAGACGTGAGGCAATCGGTTCGTTTCGCGCGATCATCCCGGGAACTTCTTCCATCGCCCGCTCGGCCAGGGCCACCTGGCCCCGGGCGATGAGCGCTTCTAGGGCCTCGCGGGGGGAGACACCCTGACGCCGCGGCCCATGATGGTCGGTGGAGAGAAGGTCGATCAAGCCATGCTCCGCCATCTGCCAGGCCAGGATGTCTGAGCCAGGGCTGGAACGCCGGTAGTGCCCGGTCAGGCTTCCTACATTCACCTGCAGCAGCGCGCCCATCTCCTGCCAGGTGCGCATGACCTCGAGCGGATCGTGCCCGGAGAGGTAGCGATAGCGTTCGGGGTGGGCCACGACGATCTGGCGGCCCCCCTCATGCACCCGTCGCACCACATCGTTGTGCGTGCCCTGTAGCTCGAAGCCAAACTCCACCAGCAGGTATCGCCCGCCGGCCAGTCCGACGTCCTTCCGCAGCAGCAGCCGGCTGATGGTCGCCCCATCGGGAGCCCAGATCTCCTGCCCCAAGGCGAGTGACGGGAGGTCGGTGCGACCAGCGCAAGCGGCCACCAGCTCGTTGAAGGCGAGACGATGGCGCTCGAGCTCCCGGTCCACGGCCTCGGTGGTCGTCAGATGGGGCAACAGCAGATGCGGGGTGGTGACTACGGTTCGAACGCCTTCGGCATACAAGCCGGTGAGCGCCTCCAGGGACTCGGCCACGGAGGTGGTGCCGTCGTCCACGCCGGGGACAAGGTGACTGTGGAGGTCAACGATCGAAAGAGGGCCTGCCGGAGTCTGTGCCATACCCGGATTCTAAGGCAACGATCAGGCCAGCCGAAGGGAACCGCGTAATTTGCTGAAGCGGTGAGCCGCTATACTCTTCATCTGTCACATCACCGCCATTCCACCAGCGAGTTGCCGTGCAAACCGCCCGCCGCACTCATGGTTTCCGAGAGTCGGTCATCCGGGGCATGACCCGGCTGGCCCGCGAGTATCGCTCTATCAATCTGGCTCAGGGCTTCCCCAACTTTCCGGCGCCTGACCTTCTCAAGGAAGCCGCCGCTCGCGCCATTCACGATGATATCAACCAGTACGCGATCACCTGGGGCGCCCAGCGTCTGCGCGAGGCGCTGGCCCGGAAGTACCAGGATTGGTATGCACTGGAAGTGGATCCGGAACGTGAGATCACGGTGACGTGCGGCGCGACCGAAGCCATGATCTCGACGCTGATGGCCGTCGTGAATCCGGGTGACGAGGTAATCGTCTTCGAGCCCTTTTACGAGAACTATGGGCCGGACACGATTCTGGCCGATGCCCGGCCGGTGTACGTCCCACTCAAGCCGGGCCAGGAACTGGATCGCGATCGGCTGGCGGACGCCTTTTCACCCCGCACCCGCGCCATCATCGTGAACACGCCCAGCAACCCCGCCGGACGGGTACTGCGTCGCAACGAGCTCGAGGCGATCAGTGATCTCTGCGTCCGCCATGATGTCCTGGCGGTGACCGACGAGATCTACGAGCACATCCGCTTCGAGGGCGACCACGTGCCGCTGGCTACGCTGCCCGGCATGAGGGACCGCACCGTTACCATCAGTGGCGCGTCGAAAACCTTCAGCGTGACGGGCTGGCGGGTCGGCTGGATTCTGGCGCCGGCAATGCTGACCGACGCGATACGGAAGGTCCACGACTTCCTGACCGTCGGGGCCCCGGCCCCGCTCCAGGAGGGTGTCGCGGTGGCGCTGGCAGAGCTGGAGCCTCCCTTCTACCAGCAGCTGGCAGCCGGTTACCGCTCCCGTCGCGACCTCCTGCATGGCGCACTGGTCGAATCCGGCTTTGCCTGCCTTCCGCCGGAAGGCGCCTACTACATTCTCGCCGACTTTTCGACCCTGGCGCAGCCGGCGGGTTCGAAGCCGCCGCTCACTGACACTGAGTTCGCGGTGTGGCTCTCCCGGGAAATCGGCGTTACTCCGGTCCCCGGCTCCAGCTTCTTCCGAGATGGTGGTGAGGGGTCCAGCCTGGTACGGTTTGTCTTCTGCAAAACCGACGACATCCTTCTGGAGGCGGCCCGGCGGCTGCGGTCACTGTCGTCAGTCTCCCCCAGCGCAGCGGGCCAACGGCCGCTGGAGCCCGCGACCAGAAGCGGGCTGCAGCAGTAAACCCATCCACACAGACAGGCTCATGATGACGCCGCCAACGGCTCGCCCACTCGCCGTGATCACCGGCGCCTCCGCCGGGATCGGCCGGGTCTTCTCCGAGCGGCTTGCCGCTCGAAGCTTCGACCTTCTGCTGGTGGCACGGGACGGCAACCGCCTGGAGGCGGTGAAGCGGGAGCTGGAAGCGCGCTATGGAATCGCCGTGGAGGTATTCCCTGCCGATCTGACCATCGACACCGACGTGAGCCTTCTGGTGGCCCGGATCACCCAGTCGCCGCAGCTCGCGCTCCTCATCAACAATGCCGGCTTCGGTACCCGCGGTCCACTCCTGAGCACCAGTCCGGCTCGGCAAGAAGCGATGCTGCGGCTCCACACCATGGCTCCAATGCGGTTGAGCCATGCGGCGCTTCCGGTGCTACTCAACAATCGGACCGGAGCCATCGTGAACGTCTCGTCGGTGGCTTCGTTTCTCTTCTCCGCCTTCAACGTGAACTACTGTGCCACCAAGGCATACCTCACCAGCTTCAGCGAAGGTCTGGCCGCGGAGCTGTCCGGCAGCGGTGTCCGGGTACAGGCACTGTGCCCCGGCTTCACCCGCTCCGAGTTCCACCAACGCATGGAGCTCGACGTGAGAGATATCCCCGGCTGGATGTGGCTGTCGGCCGAGAAAGTCGTGGATGCGTCCCTGGCATGCCTGGACCGCGGTGGACCGGTGGTGTGCATCCCTGCCTGGCGCTACAAGTTGCTGGTGATGCTCCTGCGGGTTACGCCCCGCTGGATCATTGCCGGCGTAACGAAACGACGCGCCCGGGCCATGTGAGCCAGGTCATTTCGAGTCCGGGAGAACCTGCTGTATGCTGATGTATCGCAGTGCGATATCACCAAGACATCTCGCAGCAGGATGGTTTGCTCATGGGTACTCTCATCGGGCATAGAATCATTCCGATCCTGATCGGCGCCGCAGGTGTATCCTGTGGCGGCGAGCTCACACTGCCGAGTGAGGGCAGCCGGCCGGCCGCACTCCAGGTGGTCGACGGTGACGAGCAGGAGGGCACTGTCGGGAGCCGACTGGACCCGCTCGTAGTTCGAGTGGTCGACGCTCGTGATCAGCCGATTGCGGGCGTCGCTGTGATCTTCGGGTTCGAGAGCGCCGCGCCCGAGGCGACGGTAAGCCCGTCGGAGGTCGAAACCGACAGCCAGGGTCTGGCAACTGCCGAGGTGCGCCTGGGGACCAGCGAGGGCGCCCACATCGTGGAGGCCGAGGTTGCCGATGCGTCCTCGGACGCGCTGCGTGCAACTTTCGACCTGAACGCGCTGGCGCGGAGGAAGGACAAGGGCAAAGGTCAGGATGACGACGACTAGCTAAAGCTCCGGTAGGGCCCATCCGATACTGAGGAGGACTGAGTCTACGTGGTCTCCCACGCGACTTCCCTCTCACTCGGTGGGCATATGACGGGGCTAAGGCACGCAGGACTGATTGTAGTGCTGATTCTTGCAGCCACTGGCTGCGACCGGCGGCATGCCGAGCTCCAGAAGGCCTTGGCAGAGGCCCGCGCCGCGGAAGCGCAGAAGGACACGCTGCTCACCGAAGTGCTCGAAACCACCCAATTCGTCAGCGACCTCAACAGTGAGCTGGCCAAGGCTCGAAGCGTGGCCATAGGCACCCGCGCCGACGATCCGGGCGTGCCCGGCTCGCACCACGACCGCGAGGAGCGAAAGGCGACCCTGATCCGGATTCAGCACGTCATCGCCCGCCTCAATGAGAGCGAGGCCAAGCTCAGCGTCGCCGAAGCTCGTGCCAAGACCGCCAGGATCCGCAATGCCAGGTTGCTGGCCCAGATCTCCACCTACAAGAAAACCATCGAGGACCTGAAGACCGCGGCCGAGCAACAGCGGGTGGAGAATGAGGCGATCATCGCCAATCAGGCCTCTCAGATCGCCCTGCTCGCCGGACAAGTGGATACGCTGGGTAAGGAGCGAAACTCGCTGCGAGGGTCGGTGGCGAACCTGATCACTTATAAGAACACCGTCTATTACGCCATCGGCACCCGGGACGAGCTGATCAAGAAGGGGGTTGTCACCAAGGAAGGATCCAAGTTCCTGATCTTCGGCGGCACCCGGCTGGAACCCGCCCGGGACATCAACACCTCGGCGTTTACCGCCATCGACAAGACCCAAACGCTGTCGATTGCGCTTCCCCGAACCGACAAGAACTACAAGATCGTGTCCCGCCAGAACCCAGCCCATCTCGGGGGCATGTCCAGTCGCGACGGCCAGGTGAGGGGTGGCGTGGTCGAGATCGTCTCGCCGGAGGAGTTCTGGTCAGCGTCGAAGTACCTCATCCTGGTGCAGAATTAGGCGGGGCAGCGGGGCAGCGGGCCAGAAAGTCGCGAAAAGAATTATCCGCAGAACTAATGTAGAGGATGTTGACAACTTTGTTGGTAAGCGCTTTACCTGCAATGTGATGCACATCACAATGGTTTGACACTGGGTTGGTGACGCCAGTCGTCCCTGCCCCCGCAGCCCCTCTGCGCCCGCCCGGTGACGCGCAACACGGCCCCAAATCCCTATCCCGCAGAGATTGTCTCACGCAATCCCACATTTAGGTGCCCGTCTCTCCCGCGGAGGTGGCTCGTGATCAAGTTTACAGTGGCTATGGCCCTGGCTGCGCTGACAACTCTCAGCGCCTGCAAGAAGACCGGCGACGGTCAGTACGAAGTGCAGAAGCCGGTCGTCGGTACCGAAACCGACACGGTGAACACTCCGACCGTTGAAACCGGCACCGTGAAGGACACGGTCACCGTGCCCACCGTCGGCACCGAGAAGAAGGAAGTGAAGGTGCCCAAGGTCGAGGTCAACCCGCCGAAGGAGTAGTTCGCCCTCCCCGAAATCCAGCCGATATATTCTCCCCACCCGCGGGTCAGGTCCTTCCCGCGGGGTTCTACTTTCATATCCCAGGAGTATGCATGAAGCGCGATCTCCGCGGCGCCGGAGACCGGCACCACGCCCACGGTGTACCCGGCATCCTCGAAGAAGTGTCGGGTGACGCGGGAAGGCGGTGGCCACCCGCGCTGCGCCGAGGATGTCGCCCAGCGCGCTGACGCCGCTCTCCTCCCGGGCGGCGACCACCAGCCGGCATCGGCCGAAGCCGAGGTCGAGCATCGCATCGATGGGGCGCTCCGCCTCGCAGACCAAGTCCCAGCAGGTGACCCCGCCTCGGTCAACCATCGACCCACCTCGCGCCTGTACCATAGTCCAATAGCGCTCCTTCCCAGGGCTATTCTATGTTCGGGCCGGTGAACGTCACCTCTAGGGGCTAGGCCCACCACAGGTGGTGCGCGCGCCTCCGCCATTGCACCCATCGGCAGGAGCGGTCATATGCCACGGTCCATCCTGGGAATAGCACTTCTGTTTGCCGGCACCACGGCGCTGAGCGCCCAGAGCTCTGGTGCCTTCGAGATCACCGGCTTTGGCCGCTATACCTTGTACGACGACACCCTTAGCCTGGAGGACAAGGCCGGCGGCGGAGGCTCGCTCGGCTTCTTCCTCTTCAGGAATTTCGCGATCGAAGCCGAGGCCGCCTATACCAAGACCGACGCCCTGGGAATCTCGGTCGAAAACATTCCAGTCCGGGGCCGCCTGACCTACCACATACCGCTGGGCGGCAATGCTTCCTCGATCCGGCTGGGCGCGGGCTATGTTCGCGACATGTACGGGGATGAGGTGGACATCGACGAGGACGGCGTCACTGGAGTCCTCGGACTCCGCCTGGGGCTTAGTGAGAAGCTGGGCCTTAAGCTGGATGGTACCATCGATTACGTGCCCAGTCCGTCAGCAGGCCGAGGCGATGAGTACATGAATCTGGGAGTTCAGGCAGGCCTGAGCCTCTTATTCGGCAACTCCTACGATAAGGACAAAGATGGAGTAAAGGACAAGGGTGACCAATGTGAGGGGACCCCAGAAGGTGAGTCGGTCGATGCCGGTGGCTGCGCGGCGACCCAGCGGGATAGCGATCGCGACAAGGTGAACGATGCCGCCGATCGCTGCCCCAACACGGCGTCGGGTCAGACGGTCGATGCCCAGGGGTGCTCGGCGGACCAGAAGGATGCGGACAAGGATCGGGTCAGCGATACCAGCGACCGCTGCAAGAGCACGCCCGCGGGCGAAGCGGTCGACCCCGAGGGCTGCTCCGACAGTCAGAAGGACGATGACAAAGACGTCGTGATGAACATTGCCGACAAGTGCCCCGATACCCCGGTGGACTCGAAGGTCGATCAGAGCGGCTGTGCGCCGGAGCAGCTCGATACCGATGGGGACAAAGTTGCCGATGCATCCGACCAATGCCCCAATAGCCTAGCTGGAGAGCCGGTGGATGCTCGCGGCTGCGGTCGGGACTCGGATGCAGATAAGGTAGCCGATGCCTCGGACCGGTGTCCCAGCACTCCCAATGGCCAGGCCGTGGACGAGAATGGCTGCCCCATCCTGTTCCAGCGGGGAGCCACTGCCGTCACATTGCAGGGCGTGGTCTTCGCGACCGGGAAGACGACGCTGACGCCGGAATCCGAGGCGGCGCTGCAGGACGTGGCCAAGCAGCTGGCTGCGAGTCCCGAGGTGCGGGTGGAGGTCGCAGGCTTCACCGATAACACCGGGTCGCGATCCGCCAATATGCGGGTATCCCAGCAGCGCGCGGCGACGGTAGAAAAGTTCCTGGAGGCGAATGGAGCGTCGCCAGCGCAGGTGACTTCCAGGGGATACGGACCGGATAAGCCGGTGGCATCCAACAAGACCGCGGAGGGACGGGCGCAGAACCGACGGGTGGAGCTGATCCGGATTCAGTAGCGGCAGGAGGGAAGGTACGAATTCTGCGGAGGCGGGCGATGGCACTTCGAGGCCGCGCCCGCCTCTATGCTAGATCCATCGATGCGCAGCGCCAGTTGACGACTGCCTTGGCGAAGAAGGAAGTGAAGGTGCCCAGGTCGAGGTCAACCTGCCGAAGGAGTTTCTCTGCGGAGAGAAGGACTTCAACGTTCCTCTGCTCAACTCGGAGCAGATGTTTCAGGCGCTCAAGAGCCTCGGGCGGGAAACCCAGCTCGTCATTTATCCGGGGCAGTTCCACGACATTTCGGTGCCGAGCTACCGCCGGGACCGCCAGGAGCGCTACCTGGCCTGGTACAAGCGTTACCTTACGGAAGGGGGGAGCCAGGCTGCTGCGCACTGAGCGCCGGCCGGCTCCCCGGCTTGGAGGTGTCTTATGCCGCTGCTTCGCGCTCTCGCTCTCATCGGCTCGTTGATCTCGACCGCCCCCGGATGTGGCCTGCTCTCCCGGGATTCGCCTCCCAAACCAGCCCCCCTCCACGCCGACGTCTCGGTCGAAGTTGAAAATCACAACTGGAGCGACATCACCATCTATCTGATGACCGGAGGACTGCCCCAGCGGGTCGGGATGGTGACGGCACTGACCAAGGCCAGCTTCGCGCTCCCGTCCCACCGGGTGCACACCGCCGGGAGTGTGCGACTCCGTGCCCTGCCGGTGGCGGGGCAGCCCTTTACCAGCGAGGACATCCTGGTGCAGCCCGGCCAGGCGATCACGTGGACCCTCGAGAGCGATCTCGACCGATCCAGCTTAGCTGTGTACTGACCTCCCGTGCTCGGCATCCGGGTGGTTGTCCTCGCCGCTGAACTGTCGCTCCTGCCCGCCTGCGGTTTGTTCTCCTCCCGGAAGTCAGACACCGGGGCTCCGGCGGCCAAGGGCGACGTGACCGTCCAGGTCGAGAGTCACCACTGGAGCGATATCGTCGTCTACCTGATGAATGGAAGCCAGTCGCAACGGCTGGGGCTTGTAGCGGGCGTCAGCAGCGCTGAGTTCGTGTTCCCCTATCGCCAGCTCGCAGCCGGGGGAAAGGTCCGGCTGCGGGCCCAGCCGGTCGGTGGCCAGGGATCCTTCACCAGTGAGGATGTGGTGATTCAAAGCGGGCAAGGCCTGAAATGGACTCTGGAGAGCAACCTGAAGAGGTCTTCCCTGGCAGTGTATTAGGGGTGAGCTGGGAGCTGGGAGCTAGGAGCTAGGAGCTCAGGAGCTAAGAGCTCCCAGCTCCCAGCTCCCAGCTCTCAGGCGTTCCTATCGAGGCACCCGTCCGGGGTGTCCGGCAGGTTGGGGTTGTTCCCCTCACGCCGCGGCAGCGGCAGGTTCACACCGGTGCCGTACGTCAGTCCGCCCTTGTAGTAATCGCCGGTGGGAAAGACGGTCTCCGCAGGCCGCCCGTACTGTCGTATGAGCCGGCGCATGTCCCCCAGCCGGTGCCCCGTCGCAAAGAGCCAGAAGGCCCGCTCCGCGAACAGCATATCGGTGGCGGTGTCGAGATCCCCCGGGGTGGCGAACGCCCCCAGCCCGATGGCCGCGCGGAGATCGTTCAGGCGGGTGGTCATCGCGTCGAACGCCAGTGCCTGGAGCTCGCTCTCCGCGATGATGAGCTGGGCCTCGGTGTAGTCCGCGGTAGGAATCGACGCCTCGAAGCTGGGATACTTGCTGGGAAACCATGACTCGGTGTTGTTATCCGAGCCGAGTCCCGAATCACCCGTAACTCTTAGATCTTCGGCTGACACGTAGGGCAGCCCGTTCGTCCCCTCCAGATCCAATACTCCGAACTCTCCATTGTTGAAGGCCTCGAAGACCCCGTTGTGTAAGGCCGCAGGAGTGGTCGCGTGCTCGGTTTCGTATATGAACTCCGGCGGAACCGTGGCGACCGCCGCGGCTGCCTCGGCGAAGAGTCCCTGGTTCAGGAGCGCTCTCGCGAGCCCCACGGAGGCCAGCGAATGGATCGGGTCTCCCGGGACGATGCTGGGATGTGAGAGGGCGAGGTTAAACCGCGCGACCGCAGTGTCGAACACCTGCATGGTCGTGAGCGGCTGTCCGAACACGATCTGATCGTCCACCACCCGGCTCACGGGAATCCCGGAGCAGAAGTCCTCGGCCATGAAGATGTAGGTCAGCCCGGCCAGGGAAAGCATTTCCGGGATGCCGGTATCGGCGTCGGGGCTCTCGCCGAACGTCTGGAGCGAGATGGCGGCATCCTCGGTGGCGGATCTGGCGCGGTGCAGCGACTGAAACAGAGCACCCAATCCGGCCGTTGTCGGTTGCGTCAACCGCGTATCAGTCTCGGTCCGGCTGGGAATGAAACCCGGGTTCACGAACTCGTCTGCCAGAATCCCGCTCCAGAGAATGTGCCCATCCGAGTTGTCGTTGAAGGTGTCCTCGCTGCCGGGAATGGCGACGGGGTTGAAGTCGCCGTCCTTGGCCAGGGCGAAGGTGCTGATGGCTCCCAGACGCTTGGTCTGTGCCCCTGCAGGAGTGTCAAGCTCCCCGGCATCCACGATGTTGGGCTGCTCGGTATCGAGCAGTCCGCAGGCAGTCGCTCCGGCGAGGAAGAGCGAGCAGGCCATCGCGGCGCGGGCGTAATGTGAGCGGCGCATTGGTGTCGTCTCCTGTCAAAAGCCAAGGTTGATGCGCGCCACCCAGTGACGAACCTGAGGTTGCGAGAAGAAGTCGGTCGCGGCAAAGTTGCTGCCCCCTTCACGTCCCTGCCCGAAGCCGTTCACCTCCGGATCGATGCCGCTGTAGTCATCGATGGTGAACAGGTTCCTGCCGCTCAGAGTAAGACTGGCGCGGCTGGCCCCCAGCGAGCGTGCGATGTTGTCCGGTGCGTTGAAGGTAAGCGAGAGCTCTCGCATCTTGATGAACCAGGCGGGCTCGAAGAAGCCCCATTCGCTTATGCCCAGGTCGTCACCATAGCCGTACGCGGCGCCTTTGGCCTGCATCTCGAGTGGTGCGGTCGGGTCGACCAGGTTCCGGCAGTAGATCAGCACGCTGCAGCGGAAGGAGTCGGTGCTGTTCTCCACCCAGTGCCCGCCGCGGTAGTCGACCAGTGCCGCCAGGTGGAGCAGATTCCCGAAGAATGACAGCCCTGTCCGCAGGCCCAGCTCCCGGGTGGGAAGGGCAGAGCCACGAAAGACCGGGTCGGGGCCGATGGTATACTCGGCCGGCACGATGATATTGCCAGCATCATCGCGTACCGCGGGCTCGATCACACCGTTGCCGTTGGCGTCGTTGAAGCCCAGCAGTGGACGATCCCAGATCCCCCCCAGCGGATAGCCTTCGACGTGCCGCTGGATGAATCCGAGCGTGATCGGCTCCACGCCTTCGCCCAGCTCGTGCAGCTCGTTCTTGGTCACCGAGCCGCTCAATGTCAGATCCCACGCGAAGTTGGGATTGTCTATGATGCGGGTATCGAGCCGCAGCTCGATGCCCTGGTTGGAAACCTTGCCCAGGTTGAAGAACTGCGTGGTCGTCGTTCCCAGCGACGGCACGATCTCCCGCTCGATGAGCGCATCCCGGGTTTCCTTGTAGAAGTAGGTAGCCTCCAGCGTGAGCCGGTTGCTGAAGAGCCCTGCGTCGAAGCCGGTCTCGATCTCCTGTGACAGCTCGGGCTTGAGGTCGGCGTTGCCAAGGTTCGCCAGGCTCACACCGCTCGCCGCGGCTGCATCCTTCCTGACGGCGGATTGGGCGTAGAACCGCAGCGCATCGATGCTGCCCGGCTGCTGGGTGGACTGGCCGTAGGCGGCGCGCAGCCGGAAGGTGTTGAGTGCCCCGGTGCCCCCGTCCCGGGCCAGCCAGGATGCACTCAGCTTCGGCAGCGGCTGGGTGTTGAAGTTTTTGCCGAATGAGCTGTTGTCATCGAGCCGCAGACCGGCCGTGAGGAAGAGCCGATTCTGGAAGCTCATCTGCTGGTCAATGAACCCACCGGCGGACCGGGTCTCGATGTAATCGTCCGAGGCGTCGGTGGATGCCGCTCCGAAAATCGACTCTGATCCCCGGGCCAGCCCCCGACCCTGGGCGAAGCTGTTGGTCGTGAGATTGCGAAAGTACTGGCCGCCCACGGCAGTCCGGCCGCTCCAGGCCGAGGACACCTTGTACGTGGCCGCGGTAAAGAGGTCGACCGAGATCTGCGAGGTTTGCGCGCGAGTAACGTTGATCTCCCCCTGGTTCTGGGTCGGGTAGGCCGACGGGTTGATCTCACCCGTGGGCCAGAACTGAGTGTCCTGCCGGTTGGTCACGTCATATCCAAACGTCGCTCTGGTGCTGAGCCATTGGAGCGGCAGCCAGTTCGCGGTCAACCCGCCGGTGAACCGGCCGATGTCCTGGCGGTTCCGCTCGGCATAGATCTCAGCCGGAATCAGGAACCAGCCGCGGTTGATGTCCTGGGGCACGCCCGATCCGTCGCCGCTGCCGATCACCGAGTTCAGCGTGTTGTCGTTCTCGGGCAGGCCAAGATCGCTGGCGACATAGCCGAGCGAGAGCTGGAGATCGGCCTTGGGCGACACTTTGGCGTTCGCGTTCGCGCGAAACGTGAGCTTGTCCAGCTCGTTGGGCCGGAGCTGCTCCTTTGGGATGTTGCCGCCGGTTGCAGTCTGAACGGAATCGAAGTCAGTGCCGCGGAGCTTGTAAACGCCGACCTCTCCTTCGTATTCCGCCGAGACGTAGTATGTGGCCACATCGCTGCCACCGGCGACATTCAGACCATACTGTTGCCGGTGGCCCGCCTCTAACGGGCGCTCCGCTGAATCGTTGAGCGGGTTGTAGGTGTCCACCCGGGATTGCACGCAATTGCCGTTGACCTGGTCGACCAGGGTGCAGAAGGTGTCCCAATCGGGATCATCAGAGCGCCCGAAGTAGTTCGTACGGTACGTGTTGTCATCCGTTACCGCTCCCTGCTCCACGAACATGTTCCAGCGGGCCTTGCCCGAGACTCCCCGCTTGGTGGTGATGAGGACCACGCCGTTGGCAGCCTGGATCCCGTAGAGCGTTGCGGCCGAGGGGCCCTTCACGATCTCGATGTTCTCGATATCGTCCGGATTGAGATCGTTGATGCGGGACGTGGACTGCCCGCCGATGTTGTACGCATATCCATCGGAAGTCGCGTCGATACGGACGCCGTCGACGTAATAGAGGGGCTCGTTCGAGAGCGAGACGCTATTCGCCCCGCGGATCCGTATCTTGGTGCCGGTTCCGGTCGCCCCGCTGCTCTTGAGCACCTGCACGCCGGCCGCACGGCCGGTCAGTATGTTACCAAACTCGGTAATGGGGGCTTCCTCGGCCACCTGGGACGCGGCGATCGTCGACACGGAGTTGCCGATCTCGAGCCGGCTCTGCTGTCCCGTGGCGGTAGTCACTATTTCATCGAGCTGGACCGGACTCGGAGTGAGGGTGAATTCCAGCGCGACGGTCTCCCCCTGCGGCACCGTAGCGGTCCCCGTTTCCGGGCGGTACCCTACTCTGACCACCCGCACCTGGTGGGCGCCGGGCGGTACCCCGCGAAAGACGTAGCGCCCTTCGCGATTGGTGTCCTCAATCCGGTTGGGTCCGACCAGGATCACCTGGGCGTTCTCCAGTGGATCTCCGGTTGCCGCGTCGATGACCCTCCCGGCTATCGAGCCTTCCTGCGCCTGCGCGAGATGACTCACGCTGGCCAGCAGCCCCAGCATCAGACTGGCGCTCCAACCCGGACGAATGCCAACTCTCATGGGATTCTCCTTCGAGCGAGGACTGCCCGACGGAATGGCGTGTAGATCTTCGAACTATCGGGGTGATGCGGGCAGTACCAAGGTGGACGACGCGAGCCGCCTGGCACACACGGGCGGAGCCACCGCCAATGTGTGGAAGGACCGGGCCGTTGTAAAGCGGGTCCGTGTGCGCAGCTTGACGCTCCCATCCGGCGGCCCTATTTAGGTAGTTGCCGACACCTTTCCGCACCTCAATGTTCCTCAGTGAGACTCTGTACACGCCGGGGATCCTGCTATCGGTCTGCCGACACCGTCATGTGGAGGATCTGTGATACGACGCATCGCTCGTACGCTGGCCCACGCGGTGGCACTCGCGGGCACTGCCATGCCCCTGTTGGCGCAGTCTGGAACTATCCGCGGCACGGTCGAGGACAGCAGCGGGACCGGGCTGGCCAACGTTTCGATCACCATTGACGGCTCCGGCCTCAGGGCCGCCTCCGGAAGCGGGGGCGACTACGAGATTCGGGGTGTGCCCGCCGGCCAGCGCACGGTCAGGGCCCGGCTCATCGGCTTCCAGGCGGCCAGCGCTACGGTGTCGGTGGCCGGCGGGGATGCTACCCGGCACGACTTCACATTGGCACGCAGCCCGGTGCAGCTGGCGCCGATCGACGTGGTGATCGGATCCCGCGCGCGGCATACCGCGTCCGAGGAGCTGGCGGTGCCGGTGGATGTCTTTCCCGCCGAGCAGCTCCAGCAGCAGGGCAGCAGTGAGACCAGCGTCATCCTGCAGGCGGTGGCGCCGTCGGTGAACTTTCCCCGCCAGAGCGTGGTGGACGCGGGCGACATCGTGCGCCCCTTCACCCTGCGCGGACTGAGCCCCGACCATACCCTGGTGCTGCTCAACGGGTGGCGCCGCCATCAAACCGCTGTGGTCAACAGCTTCAACTACGGCATGGGCGCCGGGTCCAGCGGTGTAGACCTGAACGCTCTCCCTTCGGGCGCGCTCGACCGGATCGAGGTGCTGCGCGATGGAGCCGCGGCGCAGTACGGGTCCGATGCCATCGCCGGTGTGGTCAACCTGGTTCTCAAGGACGGCGGCTTCTCTCCCTTCGTCAACGCCGATGTGGGACGCTACGCTGTTTCCGATTATGCCGACGACGGCACCTCGGTGAGCGTCAACGGAGGCTGGGGCATCCCGATCGGCAGAGGCTCGCTGGGTCTGTTCGGAGAGTTTCGTGACCGGCAGCCGACCAACCGGGCCTGGGCCGACCGGTTCGAGGACGCGGGCACCGGCCTCACCGACTCCATCGACGCCAACGGCCAGGTAGTCGAGAAAAACAACCCGGTGCCGCAGCCCAATCACCACTGGGGCGACGGGCTGGAGCGTGACATCCTGACTTTTGCCAACTTCCGCTTGCCGCTCAACGACGCGGGCAGCAGTGAGATCTACAGCTTCGGGGGGTACAGCTACCGCGATGGAACCGGCAACGGCTACCGCCGGTACGCTGGCAACAACCGGAACTGGCCGGAGATCTATCCGCTGGGCTTCCTTCCCGAGATCAACGGCAAGCCCACTGACTACTCGGCGGCCGCTGGTCTCAGAGGCGCGGTCTCGGGCTGGAACTACGATCTTGGAGCCGAATTCGGGCACAACCACTTCGACTACAACATCCGGAACAGCCTGAACTCGTCGCTGGGACCCTGCCTCGCCACACCCTGCGCGCCCGGCGCCGACGGCACCCTGGGCACCGCCGACGATCCGGGAATCCCCAATCAGACGTCGTTCTTTGCCGGGCGGGTACTGCGGGAGGAGTTTGTGACGGCGCTGAATGTGGCCCGGCCGGTGGAGGTTGGCCTCCGGTCGCCGCTCAACCTGGCGTTCGGCGCGGTGTTCCGCCGCGAGCAGTACGCCATTCGCGAGGGTGAGCTGGCGTCCTACCTCAACGGTTTCCACCTGGACCAGGACAGCGCGGACGTCGCCCCGGCCGGCTCATCGGTGTTCCCCGGCTTTACCCCGAGTGATGCCACCGACCGGAACCGGACCAACTTCGGCCTCTATGCCGACGCGGAGACCGAACTGACGTCCCAGCTCTTGGCCGACGTCGCCGCCAGACTCGAGAGCTACAGCGACTTCGGCGAGCGGATCACCGGCAAGGTGGCGCTCCGCTTCCAGCCATCCGAGCGGGTGACGTTCCGGGCCGCGGCGAGCAGCGGCTTCCGCGCGCCGGGCTTGAGCCAGATCGCCTTCGGCAAGGTGACCACCAACGTGATCGCCGGAGAGTTCATCGACGTCGGGGTCTTCCCGGTGGATCACCCCGTGTCCCTGGCACTCGGCTCCCGGCCGCTGGAGGAGGAGACCGCGTTCAACTTCAGCGGCGGCGTGGTGGTCACCCCGGCCAACAACCTGACCATCACGGCCGACTATTTCCATATCCGGATCAACAACCAGATCCTGCTGGGAGCCACCTTCGACGACGCCGCGACGCTGGGAATCCTGGGTGCGGCAGGGTTCAGCACCATCCAGGGGGTCCAGTACTTCACCAACGGCCTCGACACTCAGGCCCAGGGCGTGGACATCGCCGGCAGTCTCCGGATCCCGACCGGGTCCAGCGGTATGCTCGACCTCACCGCCTCGTTCAACGTCACCCGGAACGAGATCCGGAACGTCGATCCGCTGCCCCAGGTGTTGATCGAGGCGGGATCCACCGAGCCGGGCCTGCTCGACTCGGTGACCGCGATAGGCATCGAAGATGAGCGACCCGACTGGCGCGGAACTCTGCAGGCCAACTTCAGCGCCAGCAGCTTCAGCGCTCTGGGCCGGCTGTCGTACTTCGGCGGATTCTCCTCGGCCCAGCCCGGCTTCTGCGATCTGTGCCGGGAGAACTACGGCGGCAAGGGCCTGGTGGACGCCGAAGTCGGGTACCGGTTCAACGTGGTCAAGCTTGCGCTGGGCGTGAGGAACCTGTTCGACACCTATCCCGATCAACCCAGCTCGCAGGTGGTGGTGGACGATGACGGCAGCACCTCCAAGGACTTCAACGATAACTTCGGCATCTTCCCCTGGGCCGCGGCCTCTCCCTTCGGATATAACGGCCGCTACGTGTACGCGCGGACCGAGATCCAGTTTCCGAGTTAAGAGGGTTCAGCGTGACCTACGATCTGATCGTCATCGGCGGGGGCCACAACGGTCTGGTCACCGCTGCCTATCTCGCACGTGCCGGAGTGAAGGTCCTGGTGCTGGAGCGCCGCGAAGTGCTGGGCGGCGCCTGCGTCACCGAGGAGCTCTGGCCCGGCTTCAAGGTCTCCACCGCCGCCTACGTCAACAGCCTGCTGCGACCCGAGATCATTCGCGACCTCGATCTCAAGCGGCACGGCTTCAAGATGCTGCCCCGGAACCCCTCCTCGTTTACGCCATTTCCCGACGGCCGCTCGCTCATGCTGGGTCCCAACAAGGCGATGACCCACAAGGAGATCTCCAAGTTCTCCGCCCGGGATGCGGCGGCGCTGCCCAAATACGAGCAGATGCTGGAGCGGGTGGCCGCGTTCATCGAGCCCACGCTCACCCAGACGCCTCCGAACCCGTGGTCGTTCCGGCCCGGCAACCTGATGCAGCTTGCCAAACTGGGGCTGGGCTTTGCCAGGCTGGGTAAGGACGGACAGAAGGCGATCGAGATCCTGACCGGCGCGGCGACGCCGATCCTGGACCGCTGGTTCGAATCGGAGCAGCTCAAGGTCACCCTGGCTACCGATGCCATCATCGGCGCCATGGCCTCGCCCTCGATGCCGGGCACCGCCTACGTGCTCTTTCATCACGTCATGGGAGAGTGCGACGGCATCCGGGGCGTGTGGGGCTATGTGCGGGGCGGAATGGGCGGAATCAGCAGCGCGATCGCCTCGGCCGCGCGCGAGGCGGGCGCCGAGATACGGACCAGCGCGGAGGTGACTCGAATCCTGGTGAGCGGGGGACAGGCGACGGGAGTGGTGCTCAAGGACGGTACCGAGATCAGCGCTCGGCGGGTGGCCTCCGGAGCCGATGCCAACGTGACGTTCCTTAAGCTGCTCCCAACGAGCGACCTTCCACCCGAGTTCGTGGAGGCGGTACGCAACATCGATTACAGCAGCGCCAGCCTGAAGATCAACATCTCGCTCAGCGAGCTGCCCGACTTCAAGGCCCTGCCCGGCACCGAGCCGGGCCTGCAGCACCGCGGCACCATCCACATCTCGCCGACGATGGAGTACATCGAGCGGGCCTATGACAACGCGAAGTACGGCTGCCCCTCCGAGTACCCCATCATCGAGGCCACCATCCCCTCGGTCCTGGACGACACCCTGGCGCCCCCCGGCAAGCACGTGATGTCGATGTTCACCCAGTACTTCCCCTACAAGCTCGCGCCCGGGCTCTCACTCCAGGACGAGAAAGAGAAGTACGCCGAGCGCTGTTTTGATCTCATGAACGAGTATGCGCCCAACTTCCGGCGCTCCGTGATCGGGCGGCAGGTGCTGGCGCCGACCGATCTGGAGAAGCGGTTCGGGCTCACCGGCGGAAACATCATGCAGGGCTCGATGTCGCTGAGCAGTCTCTCCTTCATGCGTCCGGTGCCCGGCTATGCCGACTACCGCACCCCGATTCGCGGACTCTACATGTGCGGCGCGGCTACTCACCCCGGAGGTGGCGTGATGGGTGCCTGCGGGTACAACGCCGCCCGGGAGATTCTGCGCGACATCGGCCGCCGCCCCGCCCGCTCGCCGGCGCCGGCGCCGGCGTGAAGCATCAGCTCACCGTCGGCGATGCGCTCGCCCGTCTGCCCGGTCCCACAGGGGAGCGCTACGTCGAGCTGTTCCGGCATGGCACCCTGAGCGTCGAGCTCTACGCGCCCCGGGAGCATGATCCGCAGGAACCCCACACCCGCGACGAGGTATACGTCGTCGTCGAAGGCACGGGCCGCTTCCGCAATGGACCCGAGCGGCATCGCTTCGCGCCGGGCGACCTGCTCTTCGTGGCCGCCGGCGTGGAGCATCGCTTCGAGGAGTTTTCCGACGACCTGGCGGTGTGGGTCATCTTCTATGGGCCGGAGGGCGGCGAAGCAGGCTGATGATGGCTGGAGAAAAGCTTGCCACGGATGAACCCAGATAAACGGCGGGATTGTCCCGTGTCCCGAGGCCACCAAACGCGTACGAGTCGCTTGAGGGATTTCCTCCGGTAGGCTTTTGAACCAAATACCTGATCCCCAGACAACTAGATGAGCAGCTCTGGTCGAGGAGCAATCTGTGCTGTCGATCCGTGTGCATCCGTGGCAAGCTTTGGCCCCGGGCACTCCGTGGCTGACAGGCAATGAAGAAAGACTACGAACACATCGTGCTGGGGTTGGGTGGGTTCGGTAGCGCCGCGGCGTACTGGCTCTCCAAACGTGCCGGCGCGGAGGTACTGGGGCTGGAGCAGTTCGAGCTGGGGCACGTGCGCGGCGAGTCGCAGGACCATTCGCGTATCATCCGGCTGTCCTACCATACTCCCGCCTACGTCGAGCTGGCCAAGTACGCCTTCCGCGCCTGGGCCCAGCTCGAGAAGGACGCCGGCGAGCAGATCGTTCTGAAGACCGGGGGACTCGACTTCGCTCCGCGGCTCAGCGCTATCCCACTCACCGATTACTCCGGCAGCATGGCGGCGGCGGGCGTTGACTTCGAGCCGCTCGATGCCGGCGAGATCATGCGCCGCTGGCCTCCCTTCCGGTTGACGGACGACATCCACGGTCTGTTCCAGCCCGAAAGCGGGATCGCCAAGGCGGCGCGCGCCAACGCGGCCCACCAGCGGGTGGCCCGGGAACAGGGAGCCACCCTGCGGGAGCGCTCTCCGGTCGATTCGATTCAGCCGTCCAACGGCGAGATCGCCGTGGTGGCCGGGGGCGAGCAGTATCGCTGCCGCCGGCTGGTGATCGCAGCCGGCGCCTGGTCCAATCGCGCACTGGCGCCCTTCGGGATCCAGCTCCCGCTGACCGTGACCCAGGAGCAGGTGACCTACTTCCGCACTTCACGTCCCGCTGACTTCGAGCCGGGACGCTTCCCGATCTGGATCTGGCTGGATGATCCCTGCTTCTACGGCCTTCCCATCTTCGGCGAGGCCGGTCCCAAGGTGGGGCAGCACGCCGGGGGGCAGACTGTGACGGCCGATACCCGGACCTTCGAGCCGGACCAGGCCGCACTCGGGCGGGTACAGGAATTTCTGAGGAAATACATACCCAGCGCCCTGGGGCCGGTCATCTACACCAAGAGCTGTCTCTACACCCTGACACCCGATCGAGACTTCGTGCTCGACACGGTCCCTGGGCACGCCAACGCGACGGTGGCGATCGGTGGCGGCCACGGGTTCAAGTTTGCTTCACTCATTGGACGCATCCTGTCGGAGCTCGCGCTCGACGGGCATACCGAGCACAACATCGAGCCGTTCCGTATCAACCGTCCCACCGCGGGACTGGTCTCCTACGAGGGAAGGCGTTCATGACGCAGACCGACGCGCGGCTGCGCGAGCTGGACCGGGCCCGCTGGAGAATCGCGCTCGGGCTCACCGGTGCGATGATCCTGCTCTACTTCGGATTCATCGCGCTGGTGGCGTTCGGCCGGCCTCTCCTCGCCATTCAGCTGGTGCCGGGCTTAAGTCTCGGCATTCTCCTCGGCGCGGTCGTGATCGTGGCCTCCTGGATCCTTACCTGGGTCTACGTCCGCTGGGCCAACAGCGTCTACGACCCCGCGGTCCGGGCGCTGCTGGAGTCCGGCCGATGATACAAGGCGCCGCCGCGGAGACTGCCATCGGCCAGCCCAATGCGGTGGCGATGGCGTTCTTCTTCGTCTTCATCAGCATCACCCTCGGCATCACCTTCTGGGCCGCCCGGCGGACCCACACCACTGAGCACTTCTACGCCGCCGGGCGCACCATCAGCGCCGGTCAGAACGGCTTCGCGCTGGCCGGCGACTACATGAGCGCGGCCTCATTCCTGGGGATCGCGGGCCTGGTCTCCACCACCGGGTTCGATGGCCTCATCTACTCGACCGGCTGGCTGGTGGGATGGCCGGTCGTGCTATTCCTGATCGCCGAGCCGCTTCGGAATCTGGGGCGGTACACCTTCGCCGATGTGCTGGCGATGCGGCTGCGTCAGACGCCGGTGCGGATTGCTGCGGCGATAGGCACGCTCGCCACGGTGACGCTCTACCTCATTGCCCAGATGGTGGGAGCCGGCGGGTTGATCAGGCTGATGTTCGGCTTCAGCTACGAGCACGCCATCATCCTCGTGGGCATCGTCATGATCGGTTACGTGCTCTTCGGCGGGATGATCGCGACCACCTGGGTCCAGATCGTCAAGGCGGTGCTGCTGATGAGCGGCGCCTTGCTGCTGGCGGTGCTGGTGCTGCTGCGCTTCGGTATGAGTCCGGCGGCACTGTTCGCGGCGGCAGCGGCAAAGTACGGCAGCGGCGTCCTGGCCCCGGGAAAGCTGGTGGCGAACCCGCTGGACGCGGTGTCGCTCGGAATGGCCCTGATGTTCGGCACCGCCGGCCTGCCGCACATCCTGATGCGGTTCTACACCGTGCCCGATGCCCAGGCGGCCCGCAAGTCGGTGTTCATCGCCACCGGCCTTATCGGGCTGTTCTACCTGCTCACCTTCATCCTCGGCTTCGGTGCGATGGTGCTGGTAGGCCCCGACGCGATCAAGGCGGTGGACAAGGGCGGCAACATGGCGGCCCCGCTGCTCGCCGAGCTGTTGGGCGGAACGCCGTTTCTCGGCTTCATCGCGGCGGTGGCGTTCGCCACCATTCTCGCCGTGGTCGCCGGCCTGACACTGTCGGGGGCCGCGGCGCTCTCCCACGATCTGTGGGTCAGCGTGGTACGGAAGGGCCAGGCGGAGCCGGGCGAGCAGCTGCGCGTGGCTCGGGTCGCGACGCTGGCGCTCGGAGTAGTGGCGGTTGGGCTGGGGATCACCTTCAAGGGGCAGAACGTGGCCTTCATGGTCTCGCTCGCCTTTGCCATCGCCGCCAGCGCAAACTTCCCGGCGCTGCTGCTGGCGATCTTCTGGCGCCGGTATACCACCGCGGGCGCGGTGACGAGCATGGCGACCGGCACGGTGGCGACGCTGCTGCTGATCTATCTCTCGCCCACCATCCAGGTGGATATTCTGGGGCACGGAAGCGCCTGGTTCCCGCTCAAGAACCCGGCCCTGATTACGCTGCCGCTCTCGTTCCTGGCCGGGATGGCCGTATCGCTGCTGACGCCGGAGCCCGAGGCCACGGCGGGCTTCACCCGCCTGGAGCGGCAGACCCACCTGGGCCTCGAGCCCGAGTGAGCCCCGTGGTGCTCCCGCGTGTTGCCCTGCTCGGGGTGCGCTACGACGGCAGCTCCTCCTACCTCCGCGGTGCCGCTGATGCCCCGCCTCTCATCCGGACGGCGCTGTGGTCCGAGGCCGGCAATCCCTGGACCGAGCTGGGGATCGATCTCAGTACGGCCGCCCTGGACGACGAGGGCGACCTGCTGCCGGCGGCCGGCGAGGCAGCGGCAATAACCCGGGAGCAGATCGAGGCTGCTGTGCTCCGGATCGTGCAGTCCAACCGGCGGCCACTGGTGCTGGGTGGCGACCACTCGATCACGTACCCGGTGCTGCGCGGCATGCGTTCCCGCTATCCCCGGCTCGCAGTCCTGCACCTCGACGCCCATGGCGATCTGTACCATGAATTTCAGGGAGACCGTTATTCCCACGCCTGTCCCTTCGCCCGGATCATGGAAGAGGGGCTGGCGCAGCGGCTGGTGCAGGTGGGGATCCGCACCGTCACCGCGCATCAGCGGGAACAGGCTCGCCGCTTCGGGGTGGAGAGTATCGAGATGAAGGACTGGCGCGACGGCCGGACCCTGGAGTTCGATGTTCCGGTGTACCTGTCGTTCGACCTGGATGCGATCGAGCCGGGAATGGCCCCCGGCGTTTCGCACCGCGAGCCGGGTGGCTTCACCGTACGACAGGCCCTCGCCATCATTCATTCCTTCCGCGGCTCTCTGGTCGGGGCCGATTTCGTGGAGTTCAATCCGGCCGCTGATCCGACCGGCGTCACCGCGGCAGTCAGCGCTAAAATCGTCAAGGAGCTGGCGGGCCGCCTGCTCGGGGAGACTCAATGATCACGCTTCTGTTCGCGTTCACCATGGCCGCGACGGTGCAGCAGCCGGCCCTTGACTACGGCCGGCTCCAGGAAGAGACCACCCAGCGGCTCTCCGAGTATCTGCGCATCAACAGCAGCAATCCCCCGGGGAACGAGCTCGCCACCGCGCGCTGGCTCAAGGCGGTCCTGGCGCGAGAGGGCATCGAAGGACAGATCCTCGACACCGCCGAGCTGGGGCCGGGGCGGGCAAACTTCTACGCCCGGCTCAAGGGACGGGGATCGGGGAAGGCGATCGCGCTGGTGCACCACATGGACGTCGTGCCGGTCACACGGGAGTCATGGTCGGTGGATCCCTTCGCCGGACTGGTCAAGGACGGATACGTCTGGGGACGCGGCGCGCTGGACATGAAGGGACACGGGATCATCCAGCTGATGACGTTCATTGCGATCAAGCGGGCCGGCATCCCGTTGAACCGTGACCTGGTGTACATCGCCAACGCCGACGAGGAATCCGGTGGGAGCGGCAGCAAGACGTTCATTGCCCGGCATCCCGACCTCATTCGGGACGTCGAGTACGTGTTGACCGAGAGCGGTGGCAGCCGGGTCGAGGGAGGCAAGGTCCGGTGGTACGGCCTGAATGTCGGGGAGAAACAGGTCTACTGGCAGAAGCTGGTGGTGAAGGGCAGAGCCTCACACGGGTCGCGACCCACGCCCTACAATCCGGTGCCGCGCCTCGCGAAGATATTGACGCGTATCGGCGGATGGGAGACGCCTACCCGGGTGACGCCGGCGATCGAGCGGTACTTCAAGGCCCAGGCCCAGGCGGAGAGCGGCATGCAACGCCGCTGGCTGGAAGATCCGGCCGCCGCGCTGCGCAATAAGGCGGGGCGGGCCTGGCTGCTGAGCGACCCGGAGCGGAACGCACTCCTGAGGAACACCATCTCGCCCACCGTGCTGGTAGGCTCCAATAAGACCAACACCATTCCGAGCGAAGCCTCGGCCGAGCTCGACATCCGCCTGCTGCCAGGAGAGGACACGGTCGCGTTCCGGCGGGAGCTGCTCCGGGTCATCGCCGACACGGGGGTGACGTTGACCCCGCTCGTCGACATGGCGCCGTCGTTCTCCGCGCCGCTGGACACCGAGATGGCGCGCGCCATCGAGCGCACCGCCGCCCGCCTGGTGCCCGGGGCGCCGTTCGCCACTACCGTCAGCACCGGCGCCAGCGACCGGCCCTACTACGCCGGAGCGGGGCTGATCTGCTATGGAGTGGATCCATTTTTGGTCGAACGGGACGACGCGCAGCGGGGAGTGCACGGAAACGACGAACGGGTCTCGGTCAAGAACCTCGGATTTGGGCTGCGGCTGTATGCGGGAGTGATAGGGGAGATGCAGAACTAGTCGCTAGTCGCAGAGGAAACATCTCCTCAAACCCACCGCAGGTCCCTCGCGCTCGTGATGAGAAACGCTAGCGGCCAGCGACCAGCGACCAGCGACTACCGGTGCCCCAACGCCTTCAGCACCTCCCGATCGAACTGCACCGACAGACTCTCGCGCTTCGAGTACGGGCCCGGCTGATAGGCGCGGGACTGAATACCCAGCTGGCTCTGCTCGCAGATGTGCCAGTCCTGGCGGTTGGTCATGTCCCAGAAGGCAATCCCGTCCTCGGGGTCGTGTGCCGGGTTGTTGAGGCTATCGGGGTGGAAGAGCCAGGAGCAGAAGATCCGGGTGCGGTCCGGCGCCTCGGGCCAGAGGGTATGAAACATGACGTAGTCGGGATGCAGGCTGAGCAGCATGTTCGGGA
>CAVUDL010000001.1:0-217480 GCA_963740175.1 uncultured Gemmatimonadales bacterium | reverse complement strand
CCTTGCGACCGAGCCGGTCCAACGATAAGCTATGCCCCGTCCCCGGGACAATCGAAATTCCGCAGGCCTTTCGCCCCGAAAGGAACCCCCATGGCACTGCCTCGTCCGTTCTTTCGCTCCGCTCGCATCCTTGTCGCCGGTTTCGCACTGGCTGCCCTGCCCGGCCTGCTGCGGGCGCAGGCCCAGGCCACCACGGGAGTCGTGCGCGGCACCGTGACCGACACGGCCGGACGGGCCGTTTCCGGCGCCCTCGTAACGCTGCGGCATGTGGAGACGAACGCGACCCGCTCCCTGACCACCAACGATCGGGGCATTTATGCGGCCACGTTGCTCCGGGTCGGCAACTACGACGCCAGCTCCCGGGCCCTCGGCTACCGCGAGTCCCGGCGCGGCTTGGTGGCGGTGGGCCTGGGTGAGACCGTCACCCTCGACTTCGCGCTGATACCGCAGGTCGTGCAGCTGGCGGAGCTGACGGTGGCGGCGGAGCCGGTGCTGGACGTGACCGAGTCGGCGTCGGCCACGCGGCTCGGGGTGGAGGCGGTGGAGGGGCTGCCCAACAACGGACGGAACGTCTTCAACTTCACGACGCTGACCCCGAACGTCGCCATCGTGCAGGGACCCGATGGCGACGAGATCAGCATCGGGGGCCAGCGGGGCATCCACAATAACGTTTCGGTGGATGGAGCAGACTTCAATAATCCGTTCTTCGGCGAGCAGCGAGGCGGGCAGCGCCCGGCGTTCACGTTCAATCTCGATGCAGTCGAGGACTTCGTCGTCGTCTCGGATGGCGCCAATGCAGAGTTCGGCCGCTCCGGCGGCGGCTTCGTCAACATCATCACCAAGTCAGGCACCAACGAGTTCCACGGCTCGGCCCACTATTTCGGCAAGTATGACGATCTGTCCGCCGATCCTTTCCACACCTTCCCCAGTGGCGCCACCACCGGGTTCACTCCCGACTTCGCCCAACACCAGTTCGGCGCGACGCTCGGCGGTCCGCTAGTCAGAGACCGGGCGTTCTTCTTCCTGGCCTATGACCAGCAGGAGTTCAACGAGACCAAGCAGACCGACCGCCTCGGCGCCATCGACCCGGCCCTCATCGCCTTCACCGATACTGCCTTCGCCGGGGCGCTCGCGGGTGACTTCGGGTCCATCAGCCGGACCAACGACGCCAACGCGTTTCTGGCCAAGCTGGACTTCCGGCTGGGGAGCCAGCACAACGCCACGCTGAAATACAACTACGCCAACTCCAGCCAGCTCAACGGCACCTTCGACGTCGATTTCTGGGGCCGCAGCGCCAACGCGCTGGAGCGCGACTTCTCCCACGCCGTGAACGGCGGCCTTACGTCGGTCCTCTCCTCGTCACTCTCCAATGAGTTCCGGTTCCAGTGGGCCCGGGAGGAGCGGCCCCGGCCCTACGAGGGTGCGATCAACCCCGCGACCCAGCGAGCGTTCCCGGATACGGACATCGGCTTCGTGACGCCGAGCGGCTTCCAGGGCTACCGCGTCGGCATGCCGTTCTTCATTCCGGTGGACGCGTACGACTACCGGTTCCAGGTGCTGGACAACATCTCCGTGGTCAGCGGGAACCACCTGCTCAAGTTCGGGGCCGAGTGGAATCGGACCGGCGTGACCCAGACGTTCCGGGGATTCGGCAACGGCCGCATTGCGTTCACGTCGGTGCCCGGGTTCCTCAACTACGTGGCCAACGGGAGCGGGTACGTCGAATGCTCGGACGGATCGAGCAACACCACGGGAGCCTGCCCGGCCGGGACGACCATCACCGGCCCGGTGGCGCTCTACCTCCAGCAGGCCGGGATTGGTGGTCTGACCGTGGATGAGGCCGGAACCCAGACGATCATTCAGAACGAGTTGGCGCTGTTCCTCCAGGACAGCTGGCAGCCGCAACCCAATCTGACGTTGAACTACGGACTCCGGTGGGAGGCGCAGATCCAGCCCAGCCTCATCACGCCGATCCCGGATCTGTTCTACCAGCCCTTCATCGGGCAGACCGTCACCAACGCCACCGGCACGTACGAGTTCCCCGGTGACGGGACCATTCCGAGCGACTACTCCATGTTCCAGCCGCGGCTGGGGATCGCGTACGATGTCAAGGGCAACGGCAGCTCGGTGATCCGGGGGAATGCCGGGATCTATTATGCCCGGATACCAGGCCTGAATCTGGCCAGCAGCCGCAGCACCGATGGATCGCGGGGACAGAGCATTTTCCGCAACAGCGAGCTCACCCCGATTCTGGGAGCCCCGCCCGCCTATGGCGAACTGCTGCCCACGCCCGCCGGTGGACCGTTCCAGCCGGGGGTCTTTGTGTTCGACAAGGACTTCCAAAACCCCCGCACGATCACGGCCACGATAGGGTACGATCAGGAGATCGGCTCGGGGCTGGTCGCGGGCCTCAGCTTCACTCACGCCCGCACCGACAACCTTACCCGCTTCTTCAACGCCAACGACCCGGTATTCGGCAGCCCGTGGGCAACCGGTCTTCCCGGCGGAAACGGCCTTGGGATCGCTGACCGTGGTCCAGAGCAACGCCAAGTCGCGCTATAACGGTGTCACCGCTGAGCTGCGGCGCACCGTCAGCGAACGGTTCCAGTTCCAGCTGAACTACACCCTGTCGGTGGACAAGTCGGACGACGACAACGAGCGGGACCCGTTCACCTTCCGCTATGCCCGCGCCGATTCACTGGAGAGGGAGTACAACTACAGCGACCGGGATCAGCGGCACCGCGTCAACGCGTGGGTGCTCGCGGTGTTGCCGGGCGAGATCTACCTGAACAACCGGGTCAGCGCGTATTCGGCGCAGCCGGCCTCGGAGATCTGCGGCGCCAGCAATGTCGGCACCGGCGAGCGGGCCGCCCTGCCGAGCCAGCGTATCTGCCCCGACGGGCACGTGCTGCAGCGGAACACGATCCGCCGCGACAACGCTTACGTCTCCTGGGATCTCAGGATATCCAGGCCGTTCTCGCTGGGTTCCCAGGGCGCGTTGGAGGCGATCGTGGAGGTGTTTAATCTGACCAACCACGACAACTTCAAGGACCCCTCCTCGGGCGGTACGTTCCTCGCCTTCGACGGAACGATCCGGAGCGGGCTGGGAGAGCCGCGCCAGGTTCAGGCGGGAGTGCGCTACATTTTCTGAGGGATTAGAGGTCAGTCCACGACGGAGGTGAGCACGTCACGGACCTTCGCGGCCAGCTGGTCCGGACCAAACGGCTTCGGCAGGTAGTCATCGATGCGGGCGCCACTGAAACGCTCGGCGACTTCGGTGTCACCGTAGCCGCTCATGGCGACAATCGGGATGTCGGGCTGCAGCCGCCGCAGCTCGAGGGCCGCCTCGGCCCCTCCCAGTTCGGGCATGGTCAGGTCCAGCAGGATCAGGCTGACCGACGGTCCCAGCTCCCGGAGACGCTCGATGGCGTGGATCCCGTTCTCTGCGAGCTCCACGGTATAGCCTGCGTCTTCGAGTACACTCGCGGCCAGTGCTCGCACCGCCTGGTCGTCATCAACCACCAGCACGGTGCCCACGCCGCTGAGATCCCGCTCGGGCGATACCTCGGCGCCGCTCTTCCGAAGCGGGACTGCCGTGCGGAGCACCGGCAGCAGGACAGTGAAGGTCGTCCCCTTTTCCGGCTCGCTCCGCACCCCGATTGCGCCACGGTGACCCCGCACGATCCCCAGCGCAGCGGACAGGCCCAAACCCCGGCCCAGAAACTTGGTGGTGAAGAAGGGCTCGAAGATCCGGTCCCGGGTTTCCTTATCCATGCCATCACCGGTATCGGTCACGTCGATCCGGATGTACTCGCCCGGGGATATAGGGAACCCCGCGGTGCGGAGCCGCTCCCGGCGCTCGGTGAGTTGCTCGGTTCGGATACGCACGATCAGCGTGCCCGGCCTCTCGCCGATGGCCTCCCCCCCGTTGATCACCAGGTTCATGATCAGCTGCTGTAACTGGGTGCGGTCGCCCTCTACCGGCGCGCAGTCATCGGGCACATCCATCACCAGAGAGATCTTCTTGGAGATTGAAGCCCGTATGAGAGTGCTGACTTCTCTTACCAGCTTGCAGACGTCTACGGGCTGAATCACGAACTGGCCCTTTCCCGCGTAGGCCAGCAGCTGCCGGGTCAGGTCGGCCGCCCGCTCGCTCGCCTTCAATACGTCGTTGAGCATCTCGCCGGCCTTTTCGTATCGGCCGGCCAGGACCGCCCGGCGCGCCAGACCCGCGTTGCCCATGATGCCGGTGAGCAGGTTGTTGAAGTCGTGGGCGATGCCGCCGGCAAGGACGCCGATGCTCTCCAGCTTCTGCGCCTGCCGGAAGGCCTCGTCCTTTTCTCGCACCGCCTCATCCGCCCGCCGCTGCTCGCTCTCGTCCCGGACCACCAGCACGGCACCCGCCACAGTACCCTCTCCGCGGATGGGCGCGGTGGAACAGGTAACCGGCACGAGGTGACCTTCCCGGTGGACGAAGAAGTCCTCTCGACCCCGCAACGTCTCCTCAGAGACGAGGACCCCGAGGTGAGGACACTCTTCCCTGGGGTAGTGGGTGCCGTCGGGGCGGAGATGGTGGAGTTTTTCGTGCAGGTACTGCCCGATGAGCTCCTCGGTTCGCCATCCGAACATCTGCTGCGCGCTGGGGTTGGCGAACGTAACCCGGCCCTCGCTGTCGATCAGGAACAGCGCCTCCGCCGCGTTGCTGGCAATGGCGTCCGCCAGGCTGAGCTGGTAGTGCAGCAGCTCCTCCGACTGCTTCAGGGCAGTCTCGTCCCGGACGATCTTGGCCAGGCCGTGCGGCGTGCCGCTTCCGTCACGCAGTCCCATCATCACGCCGTTGGCCCAGAAGCGGGAGCCGTCCTTCCGCAGGTGCCATCTCGTGTCCTGGGCTCGGCCGGTTTCAGCGGCGAACTTCATCTCCCGCTCCGGCTCACCCCGAAACACGTCCTCGGGCACGAAGAGGATCGAGCCATGCCGGCCGATGATCTCCTCGCCGGTGTATCCGAAGATGCGCTCGGCACCAGGATTCCAGGTCTGGATGATGCCATCGAAGCCTACGTGAAAGATCGCGTAGTCTACCGAAACGTCTACGATGAGGCGGTACTGTTGATCGTCCATCCAGCCACCCGGCGGCTCGAGACGGCAGCAGCCCTGCTGCCTTGAAACCCTTCTCCGCAGGCAAAGTGGGACCGCAGGAAGATTTACGATGTGATGTGGGGTACCGAAGCGGCCCCGAACCGGGCGCGGAGACGACTTCCTGTAAGTACGGTCACAGCATCAGGGGGATGAAAGCCCTTAGAATCCCCGGGTGGCTCCGCGGCTCACACCTACTGGAAGGGTCTCCATGATATGGCTCGCTGTAGTTCTGATAGTGGCGTGGCTCCTCGGGTGGGTGGTCTTCAAGGTGGCCGGCGGCCTGATTCACCTGCTGCTCGTCATCGCCGTAATCGTTTTCATCTATAACATGGTGACTGGCCGGCGCCGACTCTAGACGGGCCGGTCACCTTGGCGTAGCCTTCCCCTTGGGGTAAGTTGAGATCTCACTTGCAGCTATCCAAGGGGAACCGATGGTTGAAAGAGCCGCGTCGACGGCGCCACTGAGTTCAAAGGGGAAGGGCCCGGCGCACCTGGTGCTGGTGGTGGACGACGAGCCAGGAGTGCGGGACCTGGTGTGCCGCGTCCTCCGAGGAGAGGGGTACCGTACCATCGAGGCCGCCCACGGCGGGGAGGCGCTGGAGATGGTCGAGACCGGCTCCGAGACGGTTGACCTGGTGGTCACCGATGTGGTGATGCCGGGAATGGATGGCCGCGAGCTGGGACGGAGGCTGGCGCAGAGCAAGCCGAGCCTTCCGATTCTGTACATCTCCGCCTATGACGTGAACGACATCTTTCGTCGGGGCTCCCCCCGGAACTCGGCCCCATTCCTCCAGAAGCCGTTTCCCCCGGAAACCCTCATCAGCAGCGTCGAGCAGCTGCTTCAGAACCGGTCGACCCCTAGGGGATTGTCGGTAGGGTCACTCGAGGGTCGCAGCCACGAAGCGAAGCCGCCCTCTCCTGCCGACCTGTAGCACCGCAGTCGAGTCCGCCGGAATCTCTCCCAGCGCCACCCTAAGATCGGACAGCGTTCGCACCACGTCGCCGTTGACGCCATGGATCACGTCACCCGACATCAGCCCGGCGGACTCGGCCGCATCCATGGCGACGATCGCCACGATCACTCCGTGTGGACTGCGAAGGCCCGGCATTTCGCGGGCCAGCTCAGGAGTGAGATCCAGCCCCAGGATGCCGAGCCGGGGAACCAGGTTCTCTTCCGGCGTCACCAGATCGCGGAAGCGGTCTGCCTCGTCCCGCCGCTCCACAACCGGCACTTTTATCGCGATCCGCTGTAGCCCCCGCCCCACCTCAAGATTGACAGTCCCCCCGATCGGCTTTCGATAGACGTTCACATCGAACTGCCGGCCGTTTTCCATCGGTTTGCCGTCCAGCGACAGGATCACATCGTTGATCCGCAGTCCGGCCTTTGCGGCGGGGCTGTCGGGGTACACGTCGCCCAGCACCACCCCCCATTCACGCGAGAGACGCAGCGCCGAGGCGACTGCGGGCGTGATGGTCTGGGCGAAGACGCCGATCTCACCTCGTCTGACCCGCCGGTTGGTTCGGATCTGATCGTACACGAAACGGACGATGCTCCCCGGGGCCGCAAAGCCTACGCCTTCGCTGCCGCCGGACTGGCTGAAGATGAGCGTATTGATGCCGACGACGAGGCCGTCCGCGCTGACCAGAGGACCGCCGCTGTTGCCCGGGTTGATCGGGGTGTCGGTCTGGATGTAGATCATCCGGTCTTCGTCCCTGAGCTGCCGGCCGACGGCGCTGATCACGCCCATGGTGACACTGCTCGCCAGACCGAAGGGACTGCCGAAGGCCAGCACCACCTGGCCCGCCGCGAGCGAATCCGAGCTCCCCAGAACGGCAAAGGGAAGGCCCGTCTGCGCCACCTTGAGGATGGCCAGGTCGGTCTCGCGGTCGGTGCCCACGAGAGTGGCCGGCACTTCCTGGGAGACCGGCGCCAGTGCCGAGCGTCCGGGAACTCCGGGTGCCCCCGGTCGGGGGATGACCACCACGAAGCGCCGCCCACCCTCGACCACATGCGCGTTGGTGACGATGTACCCGTCCGGGCTCAGGATCACCCCGGAGCCGGTGCTGCGCTGGGTGCCCAGCAGCGAGGCGCTGGTTCCCCCCTGCACCGGACCGAATGCGGTGGCGCGAATCTGTACCACGGCGGGCGCGACGCGAGCCACCACCGACTCCAGCGACTGGCTCAGGTTGCGCAGATTGGGTGAGCCGCGCGTCTGCGCCGCGGACCACTGGAACGGCGATCCGGCGAGCACAACCAGGGCAGCGCAGGCCAAGCGGTTCATGGTGCCGGGCGATGGTAGTAAGTTGAGCAAAGCAGCGTGGGATCGATCGTAGAAAGAAACTCCGCCGGCCGGCAATCGCCAGGCGGGGACCATCATGTTCGCCGTTTTCTGTCTGGAGGAGTCATGTACACTGCCCGCTTTTCCCTCATCTCTTTCCTTGCTCTGGCCGGGTCTGTCGCGGGCTGCGCTCAGCGGCCGGGTCAGGCCGAAGACGCGGCGGCGTCCCAGGCGTCCAGCGACTCCGCCGGCGGAGCGTGTACTCCGCTGGAAACCCGGGATCCGGAGGCTTCCAACCAGCGGCCGGCATTCCAGGGTCAGACTCGCGGGTGCGGGGTGAAATCAAACGTGGCGCACAATGTCACGGTGCTGGCGAAGGGGCTGGAGCATCCGTGGGCGGTCGAGCCGTTGCCGGGCGGAGACCTGCTCGTCACCGAGAAGCCGGGGCGCATGCGCATCATCAGCGCGACGGGACAAACCGGCCAGCCGCTCGCCGGCGTGCCGGCCGTGGACGCCCGCGGCCAGGGAGGACTGCTCGATGTGGCGCTGAGCCCGAAGTTCGAGTCCGACCGGGCGATTTACTGGAGCTACACCGAGCCGCGCCAAGGTGGCAACGCCACCAGCGTCGCACGCGCAGTTCTCTCGCCGGACCGAAAGCGACTGGATGAGGTACGGGTCATCTTCCGCGCCCAGCCGACTTACGACGGGACCCACCACTTCGGCTCCCGCCTCGCCTTTGGCCCCGATGGCATGTTGTACGTGACCCTGGGCGAGCGCTCGGACAAGCCGATGCGGCCCCAGGCCCAGCGACTCGACAGCCACATGGGCAAGATCATCCGGATCAACCCCGACGGGTCGGCGCCGAAGGACAACCCGTTCGTCGGCAAGCCCAACGCCCTCCCCGAGATCTGGAGCCTGGGCCACCGGAACGTGCAGGCCGCGGCCTTCGACCCCGAGGGACGTCTCTGGGAGGTAGAGCATGGAACCAACGGGGGCGACGAGCTCAACCTGGTGCAGAAAGGCAAGAACTATGGCTGGGCCGAGGTGGCCTACGGCGAGGAATATTCGGGACAGCCAATACCAGGGGCGGTGACGGCGAAGGAAGGAACCGAGCAGCCGGTCTACTACTGGGATCCAGTGATCGCGCCATCAGGAGCGCAGTTCTACACCGGCGACGCGTTTCCCGAGTGGAAGGGCAGCCTCTTCGTCGGGAGCATGAAGGATAAGAAGCTGGTGCGGCTGACCCTGAAGGACGACCGCGTGAGCGGCGAGGAGCATCTCCTGGCGGATCGCGGCCAGCGGGTGCGCGACGTACGGCAGGGGCCGGACGGGGCGCTGTATATCGTGACCGACGAAGGAAACGGGGAGCTCTGGCGCGTCACGAGATCTCGCTGACGCGCTGAAACCGGCTGGTCGTCAGGAGATCGTTCGATCTGGAGAACTGATGCTGCAACCGGCGGCGGAGGAACCGCCCGCGCTGCCGGAGCTCGATGGACGCGGTCCGGAGAACGGCAGATTCCTGCCTCAGGGCTAACGACCGGGCCGCAGCCGTTTCAGGCGGAGGTGCGGCGAGCGCTTCGTCGTTCATGGCTGAGTGTGGTCGTAATTGCCTCGAGGAGCACTTCGGGACCGAAGGGCTTCAGAAGCAGGCAGGCACCGACCTCGAGCAAGCGGATCCCTTGCGAGGCTCGGGGCAGATCTCCGGTCATGAAGATGACGGGAATGTCGGGGTAGGCGGTGCGCAGAGCCTTGGCCAGCTGGATACCGTCCATGACCGGCATCGTGATGTCGGTGAGGACCAGGCCGACGGAGCCGCGGAGAACCTGAAGCACGCGGAGAGCTATCGCGCCATTTTCCGCCTCCACCACCGCGAATCCTTCCAGCCGCAGGCTACGGGCGAGCGCCCGGCGGAGCGACTCGTCGTCTTCCGCCACCAACACGGCAGGTTGTTTTTGCTGGGCCCCGGGTGCAGTCACCATCAGAGTTGAAGACGGTGGAGGTTCGATTCCGCTGGGAGCCGGCCAGTATTGCCAAGATACCGCCCGGACCGTGCAGCACAAGATCGTTGACGATCACCACTGCGACATGGCGGCTGTGAAACTTCCGTGCCCGGGGGGCGTATACCGGACGTCTGCCGCCACGGAGCACACATGTCTCGTACGACCAACGCCCGACTCGCCGGCTTCACCTTCCTTATCTACATCGCAGCTGGTATTACGAGCATGGTCCTGTTCGCGGGGGCCACCAGGGGAGACGGCGTTGTCGCGCAGCTTGCGGCCATCGCCCAGCATGCAACCGATCTGCGTCTCACCATCCTGCTCAACCTGATCATGAACCTGTCGGCCCTGGTGCTGGCAGTTACCCTCTACGCCATCACCCGGGAGCAGGATCGCGATCTGGCTCTGCTGGCCGGGACCTGTCGCGTCGCCGAGGGCATTGCCGGCATGGACGTGTCGGGGACGCTCGGCCTTCTCTGGCTCGCGACGGGAACCGACGGTACCGCGCTCGATGCCAGCGCCGGATCGGCGCTCGGGGCGTTCCTGCTGAAAATGCAACAGACGATGGGTGCCAGCGCGACCCTGTTTGCCGTGGGCAGCGCCCTCTTCTCGTGGCTCCTCCTCCGCGGCCGGATGATCCCCGTCCCGCTTGCCTGGCTCGGCGTGCTGGCGTCTATTCTGTTGGTCGTCGGCTGTCCGCTGCAGCTCGCCGGACTGCTCCGCGGCCCGGTCGCCTCGTACATGTGGCTACCCATGTTGCTGTTCGAGGTGGTGCTGGCGCTGTGGCTGATCATCAAAGGCGCTGGCTGGCGGTAAGGCGGTAAGGCGGTAAGCGGTGCTAGGCGTAAGGCGGTGCAAGGTAACCCTATCCCCTGGAGGCCAGATGCAAGTTTACCGTGGCGCTTTCCTTCTGCCCGCAGCCGTCGCTCTGACCGCCTGCTATCATGCCACCATCGACACCGGGCTTACGCCTTCGACCCAGGTGGTGGAGCAGTCCTTTGCCTCGAGCTGGATCTACGGACTGGTGCCGCCCAAAACCGTGGAGACCGCCAGCCGCTGCCCCAACGGCGCGGCCAAGGTCGAGACCCAACACACGTTCGTCAACCAGCTGGTGGGGTTCCTCACCCTGGGCATCTACACCCCGATGCACATCCGGGTGACCTGCGCCCAGGGAACCGACGTGCTCCACGAGCCGCAACGTTGATGATCCCCGAGAACGCGGGGGAGGATGAGGTGCGGGCGACCTTCGGAACTGCAGCCGACCTGGCTGCCCGGGAGAAGAGCGCGGTCATGGTGCGCTACGAGCGCTAGGACTCGAAGCGCTCGAAGCGGTAGGCCAGCTCCGGTCCGCCATCGCGCTCGTACGCCAGCATCGCGATCAGCATCGTGAACGGCTCGAGGTAACGGGCGGACCGCAGCGGGCCGACGTCGGTCGGATCGAACCCGACGTCGCGGATCAGCCGTGCGGCGACCTCTTTCGCCTCGTCGTCGTCTCCGCAGTACAGCAGGTTGGGCGGGGTGCCGGTGCCTCGGGCGTTGAAGACGGGGAACAGCACCTCGCTGGGGACAGTCCCGAAGGCCGACACGACGGCGGCACCGGGCGCCTTCTTCGCCAGCTCCTCGGCTCCTGACGAGGTGTGGCCGACGACGAGCTCGGTGTCGGCCGCATTCATCGGTAGCGAACAGGTGACGAGAACTTTCTCCTCCAGGTCCCCCGCCTGGTTCAACACCTCGTCCACTCGCGACCAGTGTACGGCCAGAAGGAGGGCGTCTGCATCCTCGGCAGCTTCCTCGGGGGTGCCCGCCTCCGCGTTTCCACCTGCCTCCCGCGCTAACTGCTCCAGCTTCTTCCGGCTGCGCGCGTAGCTGAAGACCACCTCGTGGCCCGCCCGGGCGAAGATCGTACCGAGCTTACCGCCCATCAACCCCGAGCCAAGGATGCCGATCCGCATGTCACTCCTCTCCGATGGGACTCATGTATTGCGGCTACCGGCCCGAAGGAGCTGGTCCCAGTCGAGCTCCGCCCAGTCGAGCTCCTCCTCTACCCGCTGGAAGGCCGTGTCCCCGATGGTGCCGTCAGCCCGGAGCGCCACGAGACGCCGCCGCTGGGCGTCGGTGGCAGCCTGGACCACCGCCGCTTCGCCGTCCCGCTCGAGGGTCGTCGCCGTGTCGGCAGGCGTGTCCCCGGCGGCGAGCTCCTCGCCGGCTCGACGCAGCTGTAGGTCATACCGGTGCCGGACCAGAGCCGCGGTTTCGGCTTCCGGCGTCCCGGCGATCGCCGCCACCGCCGCCCGCAGCGTTTCGGCCCGGGCCAGGCGCACTTCACGATCCACGGTGCCGTCGTCCTCGAGCCGGAGCCGCAGCATGAGCGGCCGCAGCGTGAGTCCCTGGAGCACCAGGGTGCCGAGCACGGCGCCAAACGCGGTAACGAGGATCAGGTCCCGATATGGGAAGCCGGCCGGCAGCGCGATCGCGGCGGCGAGTGTCACGGTTCCCCGCATGCCGCACCATCCCACCACTGCCGCCTGACGGGGCGTGAGCGCCACGGCATCATGCGGGCCGGGTTTCCCATCCGGCCGGGGACGGCAGCGCCACCGGCTGAACGCTGCCGCGCCGGTCACCCAGGCAATGCGGGCGAGGATGATGGCGACGCACACGGCCGCGGCCACCGCGGCGTATCTCGCGCCGGTCGCACCGGTGGCGCGCGCCGCGATGGACTTGAGCTGAAGGCCCACGATGATGAACGCGAGCACGTTCAGCACGAACACCGCCACTTCCCACACCGCCCACGAGGGGATGCGGATCCGGGCCGGCACCACCTCTGCAGCCCGGCGCGACGCTGCCATGGCGAAAACCACCATGGTGATGATCCCGGAGAGGTGGAGCCGCTCAGCCAGGATCCAGACGCCAAACGTGGTGCAGAACTGCATGATCACGGCGGTCGCGACGTCCGTGATGCGCGCGTTCACGGCCATGGTGAGTCGGGAGAGCACCAGGGCGAGGACGACGCTGCCCACGGTGACGAGGAGCAGCGTCGGCAGCACGGTCCAGCCGGACAGGAAACCGGTGGCGGTGGCACCCACCGCCAGCCGGTACACCAGCAAGGCGCTGGCGTCGTTGAAGAGGCTTTCCCCCTCGAGGATCACCAGCAGCCGGTGCGGGGGCCGAAGCTGCTTCAGCACCGCGGTCGCCGCCGCGGCGTCCGGGGGCGCCACGATGGCGCCGAGCGCGATGGCCGCGGCCCACGGGAGGTCGGGCACCAGCAGCCGGGCGAGCACGGCGACGACGGCGATCGTCAGCGCGACCGCGCCCAGAGCGAGGCTGGCGACGGTGCGCCAGTTGGCCCGCAGATCGCGGGGTGAGGCGTCGAAGGCGGCATCCACCAGGACCGGCGCGACGAACAGCGCCAGCGCGAGCTCGGGATCCAGCACCACCGTTGGGAGCCCGGGGATGAGGGCGAGAGTAGCACCGCCGAGTGCCACCAGCGCGGGATACGGCGCACCCCAGCGCCGGGCGAGCGCGGCCAGGGCAGCACCACCCAGCAGCAGCGCGACGACGACCTCGAACACTTCCATGGCCGAACAAGGTGGTGAGCACTGTCACCGACGGCAAGGTCACCAAGCGTCAGCGTGTCGGGTGGAATTTGACGCCTGAACCCCGTCGCCGCCGCGCTGCCATGACCGCATTCAACCCAGAGGACGTTTGCACATGTCGACAGAACGCAAGCGCGAGATCGGGCGCCGCTCCTTCCTGCTAGCGGCGGGAAGCGTGGCCGCATTGCCACTCCTGGGCTGCGAGATGCGGTCTGCCACCGGGAGTCCAGCATCCGCCTCAGTCGGTTCCGAGGTCGTCGGTCGCCGGAGGCTGGGGAAGCTTGAAGTCTCCAGCGTCGGCATGGGCGTGCAGAACATGAGTCGCAAGTACACGACCGAGGTCCCGTACCGTCGCGGGATCGAGGTCCGCGGACAGCGGCTGCCAGACGCGGTGCTGGTCTTCTCGGGCGTAGAGGCGCCGCCGAAGAAGTCATGACGACAAAAAGCATATCCGCCCAGGTGCTAGTAGTCGCGGCAGCTATTTGTCTGCTATCCGAGTCTTCCGGAGCGCAGCAAGTCACCGGAACGGCTCAGCCGCTGCCCGGGGACAAGAAGGTTCTGATCGTGTATCTGTCCCGAACCAACAACACCAAGGCCATCGCAGAATTCATCCACCAAAAGGTTGGCGGCACGATGGTCTCGCTCGAACTGCAAAGACCTTATCCGGCTGACTATAACGCGACGGTGCAGCAGGTCGCCCAGGAGAATGAAACGGGCTATCTGCCGCCGTTGAAGACCAAGATCGAGCGCATCGAACAGTACGACATCGTGTTCCTGGGCTTTCCGACCTGGGGGATGCAGCTGCCGCCGCCGGTAAAAAGTTTTCTGCACCAATACCGCCTTAAAGGGAAGACGGTTATCCCATTCAACACCAACGCGGGATACGGCCCAGGGAGCAGCTTTCAGACGGTCAAGGAACTCTGTCCCCAAAGCACGATTCTGGAAGGGTTCGTCACCGAGGGCGGAGTGGAAAGGGACGGAAAGTATCTGGTCATCAAAGGAGCAAGGGCGCAGGAAGCACGAAAGGAAGTCGAGAGCTGGTTACGAAAGATCAAGGTGCTGCGGTGAGAAGTCGGGCGCGAGAGGCCCGATTAAACCATAGGGAGGAACCATGCAAAAATTGAAGCGGGACCAATCGGGAACCGCGGTCCAGGACCTGGATCGAACGCGGGCTAAGGCGAAGGCCTATTCCGCCACGAGTGCCATTTCACCACTCGCCGGCACCACGATCCCGCGCCGTGAGCCGACCGACCAGGACGTGCAGATCGACATCCTCTTCTGCGGCATCTGCCACTCGGACCTTCACTACTCTCGGGACGAGTGGCACGATGTCATGCCCACGGTCTACCCCTGCGTGCCGGGCCACGAGATCGTGGGCCGGGTCAAGAACGTGGGTTCCGAAGTCACCAGGTTCAGAGCAGGCGACCTGGTTGGCGTGGGCTGTATGGTGGACTCGGACGGCACCTGCCCCAACTGTCAGGAAGGGTTGGAGCAGTTCTGCCCCAACCAGGTGCTGACGTACGGCTCGCCCGACAAGCACGGGACCGCGCCGGTCACCTACGGCGGTTATTCCGACAGCATCGTCGTGGACCAACGCTTCGTCCTCCGCATCCCGTCCAACCTCGACCTTGCCGCTGCCGCTCCCCTGCTCTGCGCCGGGATCACCACGTACTCGCCTCTCCGTCACTGGAACGTGACCAAGGGCAAGAAGGTCGGGATTGTCGGCCTGGGCGGCCTGGGGCACATGGGGGTGAAGTTCGCCCGCGCCTTCGGGGCCCACGTCGTCGTGTTCACCACTTCGCCCAGCAAAAAGGAAGACGCGCTGCGCCTCGGCGCCCACGAGGTCGTGCTGTCCCGCAATATTGACGAAATGAAGCAGCACGCCGGCAGCTTCGACTTCATCCTCGACGCCGTCGCCGCGGAACACGACATCAACGCGTACATCAACCTGCTGGCTCGTGATGGCAACATCACCATGGTGGGTGCGCCCGAGAAGCCGCTGCCGGTGGCGGCCTTCAGCCTGATCATGGGACGCCGCAGCTTCTCCGGCTCGCCCATCGGCGGCATTGCCGAGACCCAGGAGATGCTCGATTTCTGCGGCCAGCACAACATCACCGCCGACGTCGAGGTCATCCCGATCCAGCAGGTCAATCAAGCGTACGAGCGGATGACGAGGTCGGACGTGAAGTACCGCTTCACGATCGACATGGCGTCTCTCAAGTCCAGCTGAGTCAGTTGTTCGCCGAGGCCGGCCGGAAAGCGCATTGATCGCGGGCGCCGCCGTCCGCCCCGCCACGACCGCGGACCTGCCCGCTCTGGGCCGGCTGGGCGCGCTTCTCGTCAGGCAGCACCACGAGCTCGACCCCGAGCGCTTCATTCCGGCCACCCCGCGGACCGAGCAGGGTATGCCTCATACCTGGGGTCGCAGCTCCAGGAGCCGGATGTCATCGTCCTCGTCGCCGAGCGCGACGGGGGAGTACTCGGTTACACCTATGCTGCCCTGGAGGGGCCCGATTACATGTCGCTGCGGGGGCCCGCCGGCCTGCTGCATGACATCGTGGTCGATCCGGCCCATCGCCGGGAGGGCCTCGGCCGCCTGCTGCTCGATGCCACGCTGGCCTGGCTCGAGGCTCGCGGCGCGCCCCGGGTGGTGCTCTCGACGGCGGCGCGGAACGAGGCTGCCCAGCGCCTGTTCACCGGCGCGGGGTTTCGTCAGACGATGGTCGAGATGACGCGCGACCGCGAGGGGCGGTGACAGAAGCCCCGGAAGGATCGGAATGCAATGAGCAGTTCCAAGCGGATTCATCGCCGATCGGATGCTGACCCTGCGGAAGGCGTCGAGAAATACGGCAAGACTCTCTTCGCCGATCCGACCAACAAGAAGTATCCGATCGACACCCCGGGCCGCATCAAGGCGGCCTGGGCCTATATCCATCAGCCGAGTAATGCCCGCAAATACACCTCGGCTGAGCGCCGCACGATCAAGAGTCGAATCGAACGGGCGGCCCGAGCCCGCCGGGTAGAGCTGCCGGACCCGGACGAGTTCGTGGAGCTGATGGCCCGAGTTAGGCGTCAGAAACGGGATTAGTCCTCTGACGCCTACCGCCCTGCCGCCACGGACATCGCAACTCTCCAGAAACGGGATGCTCCGACATGCAGAACGTACGAATTCCCGGATGGCTCCAGGGAGCCGTCCATTCGCTGCTCCGGGTAACGACCGGCGCGCTCTTCATGCAGCACGGTGTCCAGAAGCTCTTCGGCCTGCTGCTCAGCCCCGATCGAACCTGGAATGGCGCTCCCGCGGCCTTCTCGCAGATGTGGTTCGCGGGGGTGCTGGAGGTGTTCGGCGGGGGGCTCATCGTGCTGGGACTGTTTACGAGACCGGTCGCGCTTCTGCTGGCGGGCGAGATGGCGATCGCCTACTTCCAGGCTCACGCCCCTCGGGGGTCCTGGCCCATTCTCAACGGTGGCGAAAGCGCGGCGCTCTTCTGCTTCATTTATCTGTACCTCTTCGCCGTCGGTGCCGGCCCGTACAGCCTGGACAACGCGCTAGGCGGGAAAGGCGGACAAGGCAGACGAGGCGGGAAGGGTGGCTGAACTGTCATTCTGAGGATGACAAACCGTCCCGTCCTTCCCGTCGTTCCCGTCATTCCCTCATGTAGTGACAGCTATATCCGCCGGGGTGCTTCCGCAGGTAATCCTGGTGATAGCTCTCGGCGCTGTACCAGGTCGAGGCCGGCTCGATGCTGGTGGTGATGGGCCGCTTCCACTTCCCGGACGCCTCGACCCGCGCCTTGACCCGCTCGGCCGCGGCCTTCTGCTCCGGCGTCTGGGGAAAGATCGCGGAGCGATACTGGGTGCCGACGTCGTTGCCCTGGCGGTTGAGGGTGGTGGGGTCGTGCAGCTTGAAGAACCACTGCTCCAGCAGCTCCTCGTAGCTCAGCACCGTGGGGTCGAACGTCACCCGGATCGCCTCCGCGTGGCCCGACTTGCTGCCGTGGGTGTCCTCGTAGGTCGGGTTCACCACAAAACCCCCGGTGTAGCCGACGTCGGTGTCGATCACCCCGGGCACTGTGCGCAGGATCTCCTCCACGCCCCAGAAACACCCACCGGCGAGCACGGCGATCTCGGTCTGCTGCGCGCCGGCGACCGCCGAGCGGGATTCTCTGTTCTCCTGATTCATATCCAATTCCAATCCTCTCGAGTCCGGATGTGGTGCCAGCCTGCAAAATAACATTCCCTGACAAGAAAGAATCCCGGCTGGCACACGCTTGGAGTCGGCGGTCGTTGTCTCGGCGCCGCCTGACACGAATTTGTCCGGTGGGGACACCCTTGTGATCAACTGACACACTCTTGGAGCAGGTGGGGACACTTTCGGCTCGGCGGGAAGCAGCTTCAGGCCCGCGGGAGACAGATTTCCCCGACAGCCTTAACTTTGCGCCCGGCGGCTCGTCATTCAGGAGAGACAGTCACACATCTGCGGCGGCGGACTCACATCCCCGGCGTCGGTGGTCGTATTTGTCGGGCGGGTGTCGTGCGCCGGCAGCGGGCGTCGTATTTGTCCGGTGGGTGTCTTGCGCCGGCGGCGGTCGTCGTATTGGGTCCGACGGAGGTGTCTTCGCAGTTGACGGTTCCCGCTCGCACACGTCGGTCTCCCACTTACCAGCGTGGTTCCTCACTCATAGCCGACTGGTCTCATTTTTTCCTGGTGGGATCGCCATTGTAGCCGGCGGAAGCGTGTTTCTATGTGTCAGCTTTCGTTTCGAATCATTCAGGTGTCCGGTTTTCATCGCAAGACCCAGCAAGACAAATCTGGCACACTCGATGCATTGCCCCTCTCCGGCGAGTGTGAACGGGCTCACTCGCGCGATGCATTCTCATCATTTACGCCGGCGGCGCCCGTTCGTTGCCGGTCTGCAAGCGAGGTGTCGAATGTTGGCGAGAACACGCAGGAAGTTGGAGATGGGGGCGCGGGTGCTGGAGTACGCCCGTCTACATCAGGACGCGAGTCCCGCGTTCGTTGCGGCGGTGGCCCGTCTCCGGGAACGGCTGGCGCGGGCCGATCAGCTGGCCCGCCAGTTCAACGACGGCCGAAGCGCAGTGACCGTGGCCTCCGCGCGCAAGGCCGAGCTCCGCCGGAGCATCCAGCGAATCCACCTGCAGCACCTGATCAGCGTCGCCGAGGTGGCATCGGTGGATGAGCCGGAGCTGGCGCGGAAATTCGCAATTCCGCCTGGCACGTCCACCTACCGGGGGTTTCAGACGGCAGCCAGCGGGCTCGCCGCCGAGGCCGAGAGCCGGAAGGAGCTGCTGCTGAAGCACGGGCTGGCGGAGGAGGTGCTCAGCGGCCTCCAGGTGGCGCTGGATCAGTTCGAGACCGCGGTCGAGCAGGGCGCCGCGGGCCGGCTGACTCACATCGGTGCCACCGCCGAGCTGGACGCCGTGGCCGAGGAGGTGGTTCAGATCGTGAAGGTGATGACGGGTCTGGTTCACGTCCGGTTTGCCGACCAGCCGGAGCTCCTGGTGGAATGGGAGAGCGCGAGCAGCGTGGTCGCGGCGCCCAGGCCCGAGGAGAAGCCGGATCCTGGCTCGCCTCCGCCCGGCGAAGTGAGGCCGGCAGCATGACGTCCGCTGTCGCAGTAACTGATGATTAGAAGCCCCGCCGGATCTCACACTCGGCGGGGCTTCTGATTTCCTGGATGCGCCACTCGACGACGAGCAGAACCATGCGCACATTAAAGAGATCGGACCGCGGTCCACTGTGCCACACCCGATTTTAGGCAGCGGAGCTTGCGGTCTACTACTAGTTAGGCAGCGCTATCGAATCACGGGAACGTTGTGGCAGCTGGCGAAGGCCCCCCCGATTATCCTGGGAAATGCGCGTATGAGGAAGAACGCGAATGCTCGATTCGCCATTAAGAACTGGGATGAGAAGCCATACAGCGAAGGCAATGATCTGCCAAGACTTACCCGGGCTAGCGCCACGAAGACCTTCACCGGTGACATCGAGGGAGAAGGGCAAGTTGAGTACCTAATGATGTACCGCAGCGACGGTTCTGCGACATTCGTTGGCCTGGAGCGTGTCGTCGGACGAATCGGGGGTAAGAGTGGCACTTTTGTGCTTCAACGCCTTGGGGTATTCGAGAGCAGTCAGGCGAACGAGTCCTATTCCGTCATCGCTGGCTCCGCAACCGGAGATCTGCGCGGTCTACGAGGCGATGGCAGCTCCGCCGTTGGCCACGGCCTCGAGCATCCTTTCACACTGGAGTACGAACTGGTCTAGCGAGTTGCAGTGTGGCGCTGCCTAACAAGCGCATGCAGCTGGCGGACGCTTCAGATCTATGCTCGACCCGTACCTCTCGGACGTCCTCAGCTCTTATGCGAGGTCTTGGCGAAGAATGAGGTCAGTACTTGCTCCACGTTCTTGCTGTTGCACTTTGGGCACTTGGGCGCTCTGGCGCCGTGCTCGGACAGCGACTCGATACGATCAAAGACATTCGCGCAGTCGCGGCAGCGATATTCATATGTAGGCACGGTTTCCTCCATTAGGGCAGCTCGCAGGAGGCGGCGTGCGGGCCGCCTCGGATGCAGGGCCTCAACACAACGTAGAGCGATGAACGCGCGGTGTCCACCGCGCGGGCTGCCTAACAAGCGCATGCAGCTGGCGGCACTTCAGGTCTAATGAACGTAGGATTGTGAAAGTGGCGGGGTCGCCGCAGCTGATGCGCAGTCCGTTAGGCGGACTCCCACTCAGGAGAATGATATGCGCCGCTATGAACTCGTCTCCGGGGCGTTCTTCTCTCTTCTCGCTGTTGTCCAACTGACTCGCGTGGTCTTGGGTTGGCCAGTCCAGGTCGCCGCCGTCACCGTTCCTGTTTGGGCTTCGGTCCTAGCGTGTCTGGTGGCTGGCTCGTTCGCGGCTTGGGCATTCCGCAGCGCGCGGGTCGCCACCTGATGAGCGGAATCCGCGTTGCGCTGAGCGTCATCGGAGTGGCCTACGCGGTTCTCGGGCTCATGGTGGTCCTCTTCGCTATGAACCTGCGCCAACGCGTCGACATCGGCACCGTGTATCTCGCAGTCGGGGCTCTGGCATGGGGTGGTACTATCGCGGCGACGGGACTGTCCGTGGGGAGTGTGCTGGGCACGCTGGCCTTGGTGCGACATCCCGACATTCGTCGCCCGCTGTACGTGCTCGTGATTCTCAGCGGGTGGATCGGTGCGCTGGTGCTTGGCTGGCTTGCTTGGCAGTTCTGGACCCATTCGTCCCTTCCAAAGGTAGCCGCCTAACAAGCGCATGCAGTTGACGGCGCCGCGGCTGATGCGCCGTTAGACCTCATCCGAGCGAGAACCCATCATTGCTGAAGCTCGACCGCCGTGCTGCGTTGCTGATCGGACTTGGGCTGGGTGCAGCCATCTGGCTGATGTCCCCACTGATCACTGGTCGGCGTGAGCCCTGGGATGCCGAAGGCGGCTACTACGCTGGCGCATTGTTCGTCGCCGGGGGCCTCGGCGGTGTGCTAGCGCCGCGGTACTGGCTCAGCGTTGTTCTTGGCGTCTTCGGAGGGCAGGCCGTGGTGCTGCTAGCACCAGTCATTGCTGATCCGAGCGATGGCGGACTGTGGCCGGTCGGTGTGCTGTTTCTCGGCATTTACTCCGTGCTCGCACTTTTCGGAGCGGCGTTGGGTGCAGGCATACGCCACTTCGGCGCCAATCGTACGTCGTCCGGAACGGGCTGATGAGGCCTAACAAGCGCCTGCAGCTGCCGGCGCGTCAGGTACTAAGGAACGTCGGATAGTGTCCAAACGGATAAGTCGCCGCAGCTGATGCGCGGCCCGTTAGACGGACTCGCTACTGAATCCCGGGAGGCGGCAACATGACCAGTGTAGATCGAACCCCAGTAGCCGAGGCTCGGGACGCGGAGCTCCTCCGAGAGACCGAGCGCGAGCGACTCCGTGCCCTGGTGGCGGGTGATGTTGATCGAGCGAGGCAGCTGCACACCGAGGACTTTCAGCTCATCAACCCTCTGGGCGGGGCGCTCTCGAAAGAGCAGTACTTGGGTGGCATAAGCGCCAGGCAGATCCATTACCTACACTGGGAGCCCGAGTCAATCGCGGTTCGCCTCTACGGAGACGTCGCGGTGATGCGGTACCAATCAGAAGCTCGAAATAGTGGTGGAGGGCCGCCACATTCCGCGTCAGCGGTATTGGCATACCGATCTTTACGAGCGGCATGGGAAGCAGTGGCAGGTCGTGTGGTCGCACGCGACTGCCGCCGACTCCTGATGCGGAGCATCGCACGTGACGGGCGCTTCACATTTTAGGAATGTAGGATAGTGTCCAAGCGGGCAGGTCGCCGCAGCTGATGCGCGGTCCGTTAGACCGACAGCACGCAAACTTGTCTGGAAGGCAGGCATGCTCTTTCGATTCAGCTCGGTGCACCGGATGGTGGGTTGGCTGCTGACGCTCCTCGGCCTAGTTGCTCTGGCACTGGGAGCTCGAGGCTATTGGACCGGAGCGGCGGTTCGACCCGCATGGGTCGTGAGTGGTATGATCGGCATCGTGGCCGGCACAGCCCTGGTGCGCTGGGCACGGCGCGCTCGCCCAGACTAGGGTGGTCGCGGCTGCGGTCTAACAAGCGCATGCAGCTGGCGGGCGCTTCATCTCTAAGGAACATTGGACAGTGTCCAAACGGGGAAGTCGCCGCAGCTGATGGGCGGCCCGTTAGACGGCAGCACCGCAGTCTCCGTTCCGAGAGGGAGCCCTCGTGCTCTATATGATCGTCGAAACCTTTCGTGGCGGTCGGCCGGAGGCCGTCTACGAGAGAGTCCGCGAGCGCGGCCGACTCGCGCCGCCAGGGCTCCAGTACGTGGCCAGCTGGGTGACCATGGACGGCGCGAGGTGCTACCAAGTCATGGAGTGCGAGGATCGCACGCCTCTAGACGAATGGATCGCTGCTTGGACTGATCTGGTGGAGTTCTCCGTGACGCCAGTGATGACCTCCGTGGATGCAGCAGCCAAGTTCACCCCAACTTGAGCCGTGCCAGGCTGCCGTTTAACAAGCGCATGCCGCTGGCGGGCGCTTCAGGTTCAAGGAACTTCGTCGTGCCCACGCTAACAAGCCGCCGCAGCTGATGCGCGGTCCGTTAGGCGGACGCCAGCCATGACCCGATTCCAGAACGCGTTCGGCGCACTCCTTCTTGCTCAATGCGGGCACTCGGCAGAAGAGTACATCGGCCGGCTTTGGGAATCGTTTCCGCCAGCGCGATTCGTGAGTGGCCTGCTCTCGCAGGATCTCGAGCGCGGCTTTCTCGTGGCAAACGTATCACTCGTGGCCTTTGGCCTCTGGTGTTGGCTGTGGCCGGTCCGACGCGGATGGCTGGTTGCTCTCCCGCTGGCGTGGACCTGGGTAGCGCTCGAAGCCATAAACGGTATCGGCCACCTACTCTGGACGCTGCGCCAGGGGGGCTACACTCCGGGCGTAGGGACCGCGCCGGTGCTGCTCATCTTGGCGATCTACCTCGCGCGTCAGCTGCGGCAAGTGGTTCGCGATGCGCGGGCCGTTAAGTAGTTTGGCGGATGAGCATGCAACTGATCCATGACCTCGAGAAGACTAGAGACGAGACGCTCACGTATTTCTCACTTGACCACGGGATCTCACCAGGGCGTATGCGCCTGGAAAGTGGCCGGTCAGCTTCATCCTACACCACTTGGCCGATAGCGAGACCGTTCTTTCCGACCGAATCCGCCGGCTTCTCAGCGAGCCCGCCGGTGCTGTGGGTATTTGATCAGGATGCCTTGGGCCAGGGGTCTCGACTACTCTCACGTCGCCGCTCGGCATCTCGTGTCGGGTGTACGAAGCCGCTTCGCAACGCAGTCATTTACTTCGCAGATATCCACCATGAGCAGAAAGGACACCTCGAGTTCGCGCACAGCGTGACGGGGGTGCGGACATTGAAGGACGAATTCGACAAGGTCGCTTCGCATAATGAGCATTACCTGCGCCAGATCAGGCTGGCGCTGGGGGTGGACAGCCGCCTAACAAGCGCATGCAGCCGGCCGGGCGCTTCAGGTCCACGGAACGTAGGATAGTGCGAGTCGAGAAGTCGCTACAGCTGTCGCCCGCTGAGTACCGAGCAAAAAGGAGCTAGTCATGAAGATCGACGTCGCCGCCATCGAGGCGGCTATGCGCGGCTGAGCAATGGCGAGTACCCGAACCTCACGAATTATCAAGGCACCTCGTGAAGCGCTCTACCGAGCCTTCACCGATCCGGTAGCGCTCGCTGCCTGGCAGGCACCGGGCGAGATGACCGCGAAGGTCCATGAATTCGACGCCCGAGTCGGCGGCGGCTACCGGATGTCGTTGTTCTATCCTTCATCCGAGCAGATGCCCCGCGGTAAGACTTCAGCACGGGAAGACCGGTTCACCGCGCGGTTCGTGGAGCTGACGCCTCCGAGCAAAATCGTCCAAATGATATCGTTCGACTCAAAGGATTCCGCGTTCTCCGGCGAGATGACCATGACGGTCACATTGCAGGAGAGAGGCGAGGGCACAGAAGTGACGATCCTATTTGAGAGTATACCGCCGGGCATACGCCCGGAGGACAATGACGCGGGGACTCAGTCATCGCTCGAAAAGCTGGCGCGCTGTGTCGAGTAGACCGGTGGAGATCTCGAATCCGCCGCCTAAACCGCAAATGGCGCTGACCAGCCGCAGAGGCGCCAGGTCCCGGAAACCACTCCGAAGATGGAGTTCCAGATGATTCGGAAACTCGCCGATGGTCGCTATCGGTTGTACTCACGGAAGAAAGATCCGAAAACCGGCAAACGCCGCAACCTAGGAACGTTTACGAGTCGCGCCGCGGCCCAGAAGCACGAGCGAGCGGTCCAGTTCTTCAAACGGCAGGGATGACTCCGCCCGCGGGGCGTCGCTACATGAGGCACAAGAAACCCCGCGCTGGATGATCTCCAGGCGGGGCTTGGTTTAGTTGTATGGGCCTGGGTAGAGTTGAACTACCGACCTCACGCTTATCAGGCGTGCGCTCTAACCACCTGAGCTACAGGCCCCAAAGGCACCGATAAACATAGCCGCGGCCCTGGCCCGCCGGAACCATGTCAGCGGCCCTCAGTCGCGACGAGGGCTACGATCCGAAGCGGCCCGCCGCTGCCTCCCTTGATCTTCATCGGCAAAGCCACGACGAAGCTCCCCGTGACCGGGAGCCGGTCGAGGTTGGCGACGTTCTCGAACGCCGGAATGTTGGCGGCGAAGAGGACCTGGTGCGTAGGATACGTAGTGGACTGGCCGTAGTCGATGCTGGGCGTGTCGATCCCCACGGCCCGAACCCCGCGCTGCAACCAGCCGGCCGGCGGCCGCCGAGTCGATCCCGGGGAAGTGCAACTCCTTCACAGCCTCGGGCCCGGTCCGCGTGGTACCGAGATACCTGACCCGGTCGGGCCAGTGCCGCGACCACCCGGTACGAAAGAGCACGATGGCTCCCGCCGGAATCGCGCCCTCCTTTCGTTCCCATTCATCCAGCGCGTTCAGATCCACTCGGTAGTCGGCGCTGCGGTCCGCACCGGACTGGACGTCAATGACAACCGCGTCGCCCACCAGACGGTCCAGCGGAATCTGGTCGGCGGTCCACTTGCCCTCCGCAAAGTGCACCGGGGCGTCCAGATGCGTTCCCCCGTGCTCGGCGGCGCTGAAGTTGTTCGCGGCGTAGTAATAGCCGGCCGGGCGTTCGTTGGGCCGATACGACCTCCAGCGTGAACGGCTTCGCCGTGGGCCAGTAGATGGTCTCGGCCGAGAAATCGTGGGTGAGGTCGATCCAGCGGCCGGTATGCAGGAGATCGGGGTTCTCCGGCGCGCAGGCGATCGCCACCCAGCAGATCGCAACGATTGTTATTCGTAACATGAGCCCTCCGGGCCGCCGACCAGGGTCCGGGCCGAGTATGCGAAACGGTGCGAAGCCCGGGTTGGGTTCCGCACCGCTGGCCTGAGCCATCCGGCCCGTGAGGTCTCAGGTGAATGGAGACGCGCGCTCAGCGCAGCTCTTCGTCCTCGTCGAAATCCTCGAGCTCTTCGAGCTCCTCATCATCGAGATCCTCGTCGTCGAGATCCTCTTCGTCTTCCAGGTCCTCGTCCTCCTCGTCATCGTCGTCGAAGGTGAACCCGTCGTCCTCGAACTCGTCTTCGTCGTCATCGAACTTCCGACGCAGCTCCAGGGCTTCCATCGACGTCTCCCAGGCCAACATGATGTCCTCCGCCTTCAGAGAGTGTAACAGGGCGTCAGGATGCGTCCGCCACCCGGGCTGCCCGGGCGGCTTTCTTGCGATCGTTCGCCGGGAGGACCCGCTTGCGGAGCCGGATAGTCTTCGGCGTAACCTCGATGAGCTCGTCTTCCTCGATGTACTCGAGGGCGTACTCGAGGGTGATCTCGCGGGGCGGCTCCAGGATCACGTTCTCGTCCGAGGCCGTCGTCCGCATGTTGCTGAGCTTCTTTTCCTTGGTGACGTTCACGTCCAGATCGCCGGGACGGGAGTTCTCGCCCGCGATCATGCCCTCGTAGACCAGATCGCCGGGCTCGATGAACATCTGGGCCCGCTCCTGGAGGTTGCCCAGGGCGAACGCCACGACTGAACCTTCCCGGTCGGCGATCAGCACCCCGCGCTTCCGTCCGGCCAGCGGACCGGCCCAGGGGCCGTAGTCCAGGAACCGGTGATGCATGATGCCGGTGCCGCGGGTGTCGGTGAGGAACTCGGAGCGGTAGCCGAAGAGCCCCCGGGCGGGGATCCGGAAGCTCATACGCACCATCCCCTGGCCCGGGTTCTTCATCTCGATCATCTCGGTCCGCCGCGGCCCCAGCTTCTCCATGACGACGCCCATGTAGGCCTCTGGCACATCGATCATGAGCTCCTCGTACGGCTCCAGCCGCTCACCGTCCGGTCCCAGCTTGGTGATGACCCGGGGCCGGGAGACCTGGAACTCGAACCCCTCCCGGCGCATGGTCTCCATCAGGATGCCGAGGTGCAGCTCGCCCCGCCCGGACACGGCGTGGGTGTCGGGACTGTCGGTCTCTTCCACCCGCAGGGCGACGTTGCGTTCGAGCTCGCGGAAGAGCCGGTCCCGGAGCTGCCGGCTGGTGACGTACTTCCCTTCCCGCCCCGCGAACGGACCGTTGTTCACGATGAAGTCCACCGAGATGGTGGGCTCCTCCACGGCGATCCCCTCCATCCGCTCGGGATGGTCCACCGAGGTGAAGGTCTTCCCGATTTCGATGGTCTCGAAGCCGGACAGGGCGACGATGTCTCCCGCTTCGGCCTCTTCCACCTCGATCCGGTTGAGGCCGTCGAAGGTGTAGAGCCGGGTGACCCGGTTCCGCTCGAAATTCTCGTCGGCTACCAGCCCGGGCTCACCCAATGGCAGCAGCGCCACCTGGTCCCCAACCCGCACCCTGCCCCGCTCGATGCGCCCGATGGCGATCCGGCCGATGAAGCTGGAGAAGTCCAGGGTGGAGACCAGCATCTGGAACGGCGCCTCGGGATCTCCCTTGGGCTCGGGAACGTAGTCCACGATGGTCTGGAACAGGGGGATCAGATCGGTGCCCGGCTTTTCCAGATCGGCCGTGGCAGTACCGGCGCGGCTGGAGGTATAAAGGAAGGGGGCGTCCAGCTGGTCGTGGGTGGCCTCGAGATCGATGAAGAGGCCCAACACCTCGTCGTGCACCCGGAGCGGCTCGGAGTCGGACCGGTCGATCTTGTTGATGGCGACGATGGGGCGGAGGCCCAGGGCCAGGGCCTTCCGGGTGACGAACCGGGTCTGCGGCATGGGGCCCTCGGCCGCGTCCACCAGGATCAACACCCCGTCCACCATCCGGAGGATCCGCTCGACCTCACCCCCGAAGTCGGAGTGGCCCGGCGTATCCACGATGTTGATCTTGACCCCGTGCCAGTTCACGGCCGTGTTCTTGGCCAGGATGGTGATGCCCCGCTCCCGCTCGAGCGGGTTGGAATCCATCACCCGCTCTTCCACTTGCTGGTTGGCCCGGAAGGCACCGGCCTGCCGGAGCATCTGATCAACCAGCGTGGTTTTTCCGTGATCGACATGGGCGATGATCGCCAAATTACGAATCAATCCGCACTTCCTGCACAATGGCCCGAACACACGAGGCCCGGACGCCCGGGCCTTCGGGCGCATATATAGACTAGGCTGTGTTATGCCGCAAGAGACTAGACCGCCCCACCCCACCATCGCAGCAGGGAAGCAGTAAAACCCTTCCAGGCGCTGCCGTGCGCTTCGGCGGTAGAGAATCGCGCAAAGATGCCGGCGCGCACTGACGCGCCCTTCAGGGTGACTGCTTCCCTGCTGCTGCACCCATGGGTGGAGGGGAGGTGCGAGCGGAACTGGACCGCGCCCCGAAAGTGAGTTTTACGGGGAGGAGAGGGGGGAACTCAATCCTTGCTAGTGCCGATGTCCTGAATGTGCGTGTTGTGAGATGGCCCTGGAGCTCGTAACTGGCCGCGGCTCCTCGCACTCGTGCTGAACCTCGAGCTGAATGGTGACGTGTCCGATCCCCAGCCGGCTCATCTCCGCCCGGATTCGCTCCAGCACCGAGGGATGATGCTCCAGGTCGGGCACGATGGCATGACCGCTCATGGCCACCATCCCGCTGCTCACCGCCCAGACGTGAAGGTCATGAATGCCGGTGACACCGGGGACCGCCAGCATGCAGTTCTGCACGTCTACCATCGAAACATGGCCGGGGACGCTTTCCAGCAGGATGTCGGTGCTCTCGCGGAGGAGCCGCCAGGCGCCGGTCAGAATCAGCATGGACAGGGCGATGGAAATAATCGGATCGGCGAGGGTCCAGCCGGTAGTCGCGATGATCGCGGCGGCACCCAGGGCGCCGGCCGAGCCAAGCGCGTCACCCAGCACATGCAGGTATGCGCCGCGGGTGTTGAGGTTGCCGTCCCTGATGCCGTGGAGAATGAAGAGGCTGACCAGGTTGACCACCAGGCCCGCCGCCGCGACTATCAGGAAGAGCCCCGCTTCGATCGGCTGGGGCCGCTGGATCCGCTGGACCGCCTCGACCACCACCCAGCCGGCGATCCCGAAGAGGGCGGCCCCGTTCACCAGAGCCGCCAGGATCTCCCACCGCTGATACCCGTAGGTCTTGGTCTGGTTGGCGGGACGGAGCGCGATCCAGGCGCTGAGGAGGGTCAGTCCCAGGGCGCCCGCGTCGGTGAGCATGTGCCCGGCATCGGCCAGCAGTGCCAGGGAACCGCTGAGCCAGCCCCCGATCGCCTCGACGATCATGAAGGTGAGCGTCAGGGCGAGGACGACGAACAAGCGGGGCAGCGGGGCAGCGGGGCGGTTCGATGCCAGTGAGGTACAGTCTGCCCGCATAGTGGGAGACTGTGACAATCCTGGAGACGCTTTCGAACCGGTCATGCTTGAAATCTATCTGCCCCGCTGCCCCTCTGCCCCGCTTACTTGCCCCGCTGCCCCGCCTACTTTCCCGCCCACCCTCATCCTCACCGCCTCCGCATGGCCCATCAATCCTTCCGCCTCGGCCAGCGCGATGATGGCGTTGGCATCAGCGAGGAGACGGGCCGGGGAGTAGCGAATCACGCTGGTTCGCTTGACGAAGTCGTAGACCCCGAGCGGCGACGCGTAGCGGGCGGTGCCAGAGGTGGGAAGGACGTGGCTGGGGCCGGCGATGTAGTCGCCAACCGGTTCCGGCGTATCGTCGCCGAGGAAGATGGCGCCGGCATTCCGGACGGCGCTGGCGATTCGTTCGGCCCCCTCTGCCACGATCTGGAGGTGCTCCGGCGCCCGGCGGTTGGCGACTTCGATGGCGTCCCGCATCGAACCCGCCAGCACGATGAGCCCGTTCCGTTCCAGCGCGGCGCGTGCAATCCCGGCCCGGGGGGCCCGAGCCAGCGCGGATTCCAGAGCCGCCGGCAAGGCCTCGGCCACGTCCGGATCGGTGCACACACACCAGCTGATGGCATCCTCGTCGTGCTCCGCCTGGGCGATCATATCGGCGGCCAGACGATCCGGCTGGGCGGTCGAGTCGGCGATGATGAGGACCTCGGTCGGGCCGGCGATCATGTCGATCCCCACCCGCCCGACTACCTGCCGCTTGGCCTCAGCCACCCAGCGGTTCCCCGGACCCACGATCTTGTCCACCCGGGGGATGGTCCTGGTGCCATAGGCAAGCGCTGCGACAGCCTGCGCTCCCCCGACCCGAAAAACCCGCGTCACCCCCGAGAGAGCGCAGGCAGCCAGCACCACATCGGTGACGCCCTGGGGTGGAACCACGGCGATGATCTCCTGCACGCCTGCCACCAGCGCGGGCACGGCATTCATCACCACAGTGGAGGGATAGGAAGCCTTCCCCCCGGGCACGTACAGCCCCACCCGGTCCAGGGGCGCCACCTTCATTCCCACCAGGCTGCCGTCGTCCTCGGTCAGATGGAAACCGGTCTCCCGCTGACGTTTGTGGTATTCGGTGACCCGCTGGACCGAGGTCGCCAGCGCCGCCCGGAGCGGGGCCGGGATGCGGCCCAGGGCACTCTGCCAGGCAGCTGATTCGAGCTCCCACGCTTCGGGGGGGAGGTCCACCCCGTCGAACTGGAGGGTGTACTCGCGCACGGCCGGGTCTCCCCGGGTGGCGACGTCCTCGACGATGGCTGCGACGATGCGCCGGGTCTCCGGGTCGGCACCGGCGATCCGGGGGAGGTACGGCTCCAGTGCCTCCAGGGGTGGCACGGCGAGGCGGCGGATCAGGCGACGCCCTCGCTGGGGAGGCGCTTGGCTACTAGACTTTTACCGTATGGAACCTCCAGAATCGCCTCCGATTTTCCTGGGCCTTGTGGCCGTCGTGGTTCTGGTCCTGGCGAACGCCTTCTTCGTGGCGGCCGAGTTTGCCCTGGTAGGGGCCAGGAAGACTCGTCTGGACGAAATGGCGCAGGCGGGAGATCGCAAAGCTAGGCTGGCGCGCCGCGCGGTACAATCGCTGGACCGGTACATCTCGGCGACTCAGCTGGGGATAACACTGGCGTCCCTGGGCCTCGGGTGGATCGGCGAGCCGGCGCTGGCGGGACTGATTCAGAACGGCTTCAGCTGGCTCCCCGCGTCCGTCGCCACCATTGCAACCCACGGCGTGGCGTCGGCCATCGCGTTTCTCATCATCACCATCCTGCACATCATCCTGGGCGAACTGGTGCCTAAGGCCATCTCCCTGCTGTATCCCGAGCATGTGAGTCTCTGGGTGACGGCCCCCCTCATGGGCTTCGCCTGGATCATGGCCGGTCCCATCGCCGTGCTGAATGGCACCGCCAACCGCCTGCTCGGCCTGCTCGGCATCGACCCTCCCGGGGACACCGAGCGGCTGCATTCGCCGGAGGAGATCCGGATGCTGGTGGAGCAGAGCACCGAGGGCGGCAGTCTGCTGCAGCAGGACGCCCGCCTGCTGGAGGGGGTGTTCGAGTTCAGCGAGAAGACGGCCCAGGATGTCATGACCCCGCGCACCCAGATCGCCGCGCTGAGCGCCGACCTCACGGTGGAGGAAGCCGCCGACCAGGTAGCGATCCACGGGCGATCCCGCTATCCGGTCTACACCGAGTCCCTGGACGAGATCATCGGGGTGGTGCACGCGAAGGACATTCTGGCCGCGCTGCGGGCCCGGCCGGGGCAGACGATCCGCATCATCATGCGGCCGCCGCTCTTCGTCCCGGGAACCCGGGAAGTGGAAGATGTGCTGGCCGACATGAAGCGGCTGAAGACCCACCTGGCCATCGTGCTCGACGAATACGGCGGCACCGCCGGGCTGGTGACGATGGAGGACCTGCTGGAAGAGATCGTCGGTCCGATCTACGATGAATACGATCCACAGACCAGGATAGATCCCGCCGACGGCGCTCCCCGGCTGGACGGCTCCATGACGATCTCGGAGTTCAACGCGGAGTTCGGGGCCAACCTCGACGATACCGACTACACCACCATCGGCGGCTTCATCTTCGGCCAGCTGGGCCGTCTGCCACGCCCGGGCGACCGGGTGAGTGTCGGGACCTTCACGTTCGAGGTGGTGGAGATGGAAGGGCGCAGAGTGAAGACGATCCGCCTCCACGGCCCCAAGCCGGAAGAGGCGCCGATCTCAAAACCCGCCTGACCTCCACCTGATGTTTCCCACCTCCATCGCCGCGATTCCTCCCGGCGCGCTCGACCTGACCGGAGAAGCCGCCCGCCGGAGGCGCGAGCTGCAGCGGGCCACCATGGGTGCGCTCGAGAAAGCCGGCTACGAGGAGCTGATCCCGCCGACATTCGAATACGAAGACACCTTCGTTCGGGCCGGCGGGCCCGAGGTAGCCGAGCGGCTGGTGCGCTTCCCCGACCGCGACGGCCGGATACTGGCGCTGCGCTATGACTTTACCGCCAGCCTGGCTCGGGTCGCCGCGACGACGTTCTCGAACGCCGGACGAACTCTCCGGCTGTGCTACTCGGGAAAGGTGTTTCGCCAGGACCCCGAGCGGGGCGGACGGCCCCGCGAAATGCTCCAGGTGGGAGCCGAGCTGCTAGGCCAGGGCGACCTGGCGGCGGACATCGAGGTCGTGCGGATCACCCTCACTCTGCTCTCCGCCGCCGGCCTCAAGGACTTCCAGATCAATCTGGGTCACGTGGGCGTGCTGGCTTCCGGGCTCGAGGCGATCGAGGAGCCGCTTCGAGCTGACGTGAGGCGCTGGATCGACCGGAAGGATCGCGGCAGCCTGCGAGGCGCGTTGGAGAATCTGCGGGGCGACGCGCGCACGCTGATGACGCTGCCGTTCGTAATCGGGCGGCGCGACGCCATCGAGGAAGCGGCGCGCATCGCTCCCGCCTCCGCGCGGGGAGGACTGGATCACCTGCTGGCCCTCGACGGCGAGCTTACGGCCAAGGAACGGGCCCACATCGTCTACGATCTGGGTGAGGTGCGCGGACTCGACTACTACACCGGCATTCATTTCGAGCTCTATGTGGCGGGTGCCGGGCGGGCGGCCGGCGCGGGCGGCCGCTACGATGGCCTCATGGCGCGGTTCGGCCGTCCCATGCCGGCAGTCGGAGTGGCGCTCGACCTGGATACCATAGCCGAGGCGGCAGTATGAGCCGGCTCCGGATTGCGTTGGCCAAGGGACGTCTGTTCGAGCCGGCGGTGGCCCGGTTCCGGCAAGCCGGGGCCGAGCTTGCGACCGATTCCGGCCGCAAGCTGCTGATCCCCTCCAGCGATCCGGCGATCGAGTTCCTGGTCGTGAAGCCGGGCGACGTCCCAGTCTACGTCGAGTCCGGCGCCGCTGACCTGGGAGTTACGGGAACGGACGTGTTGCGCGAGACCAATGCCGACGTGCTGGAGCCGCTGGAGCTGCAGTTCGGGTTCTGCCGGCTAGTAGTGGCGGCGCCGGCCGACGCACCGTACCCCGCTTTGCCAGGCGGCGTGACCGCGCGAGTGGCCACGAAGTACCCCCGGCTGTCGCAGGCCTACTTTGCGGCCGCCGGCCGGCCGGTGGATATCATCGAGGTGGGTGGATCAGTGGAAGTGGCGCCGCTGCTCAACCTGTCGCACTGGATCGTGGATCTGGTAGATACCGGCAACACGTTGAAGGCGAACGGGCTGGTCGAGCGAGGGACGATCCTGAAGTGCGGTGCGGTGCTGGTGGCGAACCGGGCGAGTCAGAAGCTGAAGCTCGATGCGTACCTAGGCTTGATGGAGAGGCTGGAACGTGCGATCGCCTGACGCTATAAGCGCCGGACACCAAACCTTGTTCACACATGCGAACATTTCTGGTGGGGAAGGGTCGCGGCAGAAAGTGGGCTGTCCGCAGCGCGCGTCAGTGAGCAGTCGTTGACTGGGGATACCGGTGTCAGAGCGAACGGGGCGCGCGCAGGAGACCCACTCTGCCGCGGCGGGGCGGGGTCCGTCAGCGCGAGGTCTTTGCTGAACCTCTTGCCGAAAGCCTGACGGCCAGTTCGATTGCCGCACGCATACTGGATGCATCGGCTTGGCCAGTCCCCGCGATGTCCAGCGCGGTTCCATGGTCTGGTGAGGTCCTGGGAAACGGCAGACCCAGGGTGACATTCACCGCCCGGCCGAATGCCGCCACCTTGATGGCCGTCATCCCCACGTCGTGGTACGGTGCCAGCACGGCGTCGAACTCCCCACGCAGAGCCCGTACGAACACCGTGTCGGCCGGCAGCGGACCCGCGGCCCCCAGCTCGGCGGCGGCCGGCTTCAGCACCCGTTCTTCCTCGTCACCAAACAGCCCTGACTCGCCCGCGTGGGGATTGACCGCGCACACCGCCAGCCGGGGACGCGCAATTCCCCACCACTCCCGCAGCGCCCGGTCCACCGTTCGCCCGGTGCGCACGACGAGCTCAGTCGTGAGCAGCGCCGGCACATCCCGGAAGGGAACGTGGGTAGTGACCAGGACAACTCGCAGGGGATGACCTTTGGGCTGGGCCGGCAGCGGCTCAGCGGCCAGCATCATGGCCACGTCCACGTCGCCGGCGAGATGCGCCAGCCATTCGGTGTGACCTGGATAGGGAAAGCCTGCGAGGTGCAGCGCGTGCTTGTGGGCCGGCGCGGTGACGATCGCATCGACCTCCCCGCTGAGCGCCAGCTTGACGGCGGTCTCGACCGCGTGTCCGGCGATGCGGCCCGCCCGTATCACCCGGCTTCGGTCCACGTTTTCCTCGCCGCTGCCGAGCCCCCACGTTCCCACGGCGAGTTTCCGGTGTGCCGGGATGGGACGGATCTGGTCCTCCGCGCCGACCAGAGTGATCTCGGCATGGAGCGGCTGAGCCAGCGCGGCCGCGGTGATCTCGGGCCCGATGCCTCGGGGATCGCCGAGCGTTACCGCGAGCCGGGGCGTGGGACCGGTCCTCTCCGTCCTCTCCGCCTTCTCCGGGCTCTGGATGTTAGGACCGGATCTCGACGTAGGTCGCCTTCTTCAGGCGGTCCAGGTAGCGCCGGATGGCGAGTTGCTGCCCCAGCTGGTCCCGAATGCGGTCCCGCACATCCTCGTACTTCACGTCTCCCTCCGGGCGCCTCCCGGTCACCTGAAGCACTACGAACTGCTCGCGGCCGCCGGCGGGAAGGGTGAAGATCGGGACCACGGTTCCGGAATCGGCTTCGCCGATGACCTTGGCGTAGTTCTCCGGCAGCTTGTCGAGCGGCACACTCTCGGCCGCACGCTCGGCCGACCGGTCGTGATACCTGCGCTGGAGTGAGTCGAACGACGCACCGGCGATCAGGGCGTTCCGTACGGCGTTGGCCGTCATGCGGGCACTGTCAACATGGACCGAGTCAACCGGTGGCACCAGGAGGATGTGGCGGGCCTGGACTTCCGCCGGCTGGGCCCGCTCGACCTGGATGATGTGATATCCGAAAGGCGACTCGACCGCATCCGAGATCGTGCCCGGCTTCAGACTGAACGCCACCCGCTCGAATTCGGGCACCATAACGCCGCGCCGGAACCAGTTGAGCGATCCACCCTGCTCCTTGGAGCCAGGGTCCTGCGAGAACCGGCGGGCAGCGGTAGCGAAGTCCGCGCCGCGGCGTAGCTCGAGGACAATCGAGTCGGCCTGAGTTTTGGCAGCGGCCTTTGCCGCGGGCGATGGCTTGGGAGAAACGACGATCTGGCGGAACGAGAGCGTCGCCGGGCGTTTGCCGAGGCTGGCTCTCTGCTCGTCGAAGAACCGCTGCATCTCCTTCTCGGTCGGCGCCACCGACTTCAGCTTGCCGTCGCTGCGCAGCTTCTCGATCAGCCGGTTCTGGAACGCCGCACGGCGCTGCTGGTCGCTCAACCAGCGGCGGTACTCCTCCGGCGTCTGGAAACCCGCCTTGCTGAGCTCCGCCCGGTAATCCACTTCCGAGGTGAAGTTGCCGCGTATCTTGCGCACCTGCTCCTCGACCCCGCTCGCGATCTCCTCGTCAGTGACCGTAATGGAAGTATCGCGCTGGGCCTGCTGCACCAGCAGCTCTTCGTCGATGATCGAGGAGATCACCTGCTGTCGCACGGCTTTGATGCCGTCCGGATCGGTCGGCAGCTTGGCTCCCTGCGCCTCGCGCGAGAAAATCTCCTCCTCGACCTGGGACGCCAGCACCGGCCGGTTTCCCACCACAGCCAGTACCCGGTCCACCATGAACGTCGTGTCGGCTGGAGGTGCAGTATCCGGGACAAGTGCAGCAGGCGCCCTGGTGATCGTAGAGGAATCGGCCCTAGCCGATGCGGTATCTGCAACCGCCGCGCTGTCCTGGGCCGGAAGCCGGCGAGCCGCGGATGACACAAGGGCCACCAGCGCCAGGGCAACGCGGAGACTGGCCCTACCGCGGTGCATGCTCAGTTCCCTGCCTTGGGTGCCGCCGAGTCCCGGGGCGCCGGGGTCCGAGCCGGCGGTGCGGGCTTGGGTGCTTGATTGCCGGGCGCTGGAGCTGCGCCCGGATTGGCCCCACCCGGCGGCTGACCGACGCCGGGAATGGGTGCCGGGCCAGGTGCCGGCTGCATTGCACCGGTGCCGGCCCGAGCCGAGTCGGCCTGCCGCGCGGTGACCTGAGCGAGTTCAACGGCCTGGTTGAGTCCGGCGTCACGGATGCGGTAGCTGGAGCGGTCCCGCAGAACCGTTGCCAGCGCTGAGGGGATCGGCCGGAGCCGAGTCTTTCCACCGATCAACTCATCGAAGTACTGGTCCAGCTTCATGGCGGCAACCTTGCTGCGGTCGGTGCCCTTGGCGCTGGAGTCAGTCAGGCTGGCGTTATCCAATCCCATGTCGGCGCGAAGCGAATCGAGCTGGGTGCGATATCGAGCCTCGAGTCCCTTCCACTCCTCGGGGGTGACATTGATTCCAGCGGAATCGGCCTGGCGCAGCAGGAGCACGTTCTGAGTCAGAATCTTGGCGAACTGCGTCAGCATGCTGTCGTCGGCCTGCTTCAGCTGGGCGACATACTGCGGCGGAAGCGCCTGCACCCAGCGCATGAATTCGCCGACCGTGAGCTCACCACCCTTGAACGTCACCAGGGTCTTCTTGGAGCGCCGTGCTGCATCCGGATCCTCGCCCGCGTTGCGCATGGCCTTCGCCGCACCGCGAGCGACCTTGATCTGCTGCGACTTCGCCAGGCTGTCCATGTACACCGAATCGAGCCGCGTCCCGGCGCTCTGAGCCAGATACGCCGTGATACGCTCGCGCGCGGCCTCCTGGGTGGGCCGCTTGATGATGTGGTACCCGAACGGCGTCTCCACTACGCCGCTGACCCCACCCGGGGCCAGGGTCCAGCCGGCGCTGTCGAACGCGGTGACGAACTTCCCCTTGGGGCTGGGAGGCAGGAAACCCATATCGGCCTTGCTGCCCGGGTCCTCGGAGAGCTGGGCAGCGAGGGTCCCGAAGTCGGAGCCGCCCTTTACTCGCGCGAGCGCGTTGCTCGCCTTCCGGCGGGCGGCGTTCCGCACCTCGGGCACGGCGTTGGGCTCGACCCGAAAGAGGATGTGCTGCAGCAGTCGAACGTCATTGCCCTTGTACACGCTATCGGCGGCGCCGGGGGAGAAGTTGGACCGGCGAGCCATCAGCGTATCGTGCCAGTGGCTCCCTCGCAGCTCGGCCATTTCGGGCCAGACGACCTGCGCAATGCCGGCAGAATCCAATGGCAGCTTGTCCTCGGCGGCAGCCTGGGCGAACAAAGCGTAATCCACCCAGATGTTGGAGATAAAGGATGCCGTCTCGTGACTCGGCTTGACTCCTTTGCCGCTGCTGAGGATCTGGGCCAGCCGCTCGGCGGTCAACTGGTGACTGCCTGCTTCGGCGGCCACGTCGGCGTGAGCGGAGAAGAGATTCCGGGAGCCATCGCAGCCCGAGAGGATAGCGGCAAACAGCACCAGCAAGAGCAGTGTGGAACGACCCATTGGTACTCCGGTTGAGGAAAGTCGCGAGTTGCGAGTCGCCAGTTACTTTGAAGCCGAACCTCGGCCTCCCTACAAGGCCTTACGCAGCGCGCGGACCAGTGCGGGAACAAGTGGCTCGCCACCGAGACGCGTGAGCCGTAGCGACAGCGGCACCGTCCGCCGGACCTCCGCCGCCAGCTGCACGTCGTCGAGCGCCGAGGTGAGCCCGGCGAGCCGGGGGGTGGTACCGGGACGAAAGGTGATTCGTGCCTCGTCGCCCCGGACCAACACGTTCTGCAGGCCCAGCGTGGCCCCCATTACCCGGAGCCGCGCCATGTCCAGCAGGTTCTCGGCGGCGTCCGGCAGCGGGCCAAAGCGTTCACGCAGTTCGTCTCGCAGCCCATCAATTTCGCCGGACTCGACGGCTCGCGCCAGTCGCCGGTAGAGATCCAGTTTGACGTCGTCATCAGGAACGTAACCGTCCGGCAGGTGGGCCGGCCGGTCCAGCACCACGTCGGGGGGTGCTGGCTGTTCCACCGTTCCCTGACCCCGAAGCGCCCTGACCGTCTCCTCCAGCCACCGCATGTAGAGATCAAACCCGACGGCCTGCGCGTGACCCGACTGCTCGGCACCGAGCAGGTTCCCCGCGCCCCGAAGCTCCAGGTCCTTGAGCGCGATCCGGTAGCCCGCCCCGAGATCGGTATGATGCTCCAGAACCTTCAAGCGATCCTCAGCGTCGGCGTCGATGGTGTCCGGCACCAGCAGGTAGCAGTAGGCCCGTCGGTGGCTCCGGCCTACCCGACCACGCAGCTGGTAGAGCTGGGCCAGCCCGAAGCGGTGGGCATCGTGCACGACCATGGTATTCGCGTTGGGCACGTCCAGGCCGGACTCGACGATCATGGTTGACACCAGGATGTCCACTTCCCCGGCGACGAACCGGCGCATGACCTCCTCCAACTCATCGGCGGCCATCTGGCCATGGGCCACCCCGACCCGGGCCCGGGGCGCCAGGGCCTGCACCTTGGCGGCAATGGTGTCGATGGTCTCGATGCGGTTGTGCACGGCGAAGACCTGCCCGCCCCGATCGATCTCGCGGGCAAACGCCTCCTCCAGGAGCGGGTCGTCCCATGGCTCCACGAAGGTCAGAATGGGGGAACGGTCCCGCGGCGGCGTTTCGATCAGCGTGAGGTCGCGCAAACCGGCGAGCGAGAGATGGAGCGTGCGGGGAATCGGTGTCGCCGTGAGAGTGAGGACGTCCACGGCCAAGCGCATGGCCTTGAGCCGCTCCTTGTGCTTGACCCCGAAGCGATGCTCTTCGTCCACGACGAGCAGGCCGAGGTCCTTGAACACGACGTCCTTCGACAGCAGCCGATGGGTGCCGATCACCACATCTATTTCCCCGCTGGCGAGCCGGGCCAGCACGGCTCTCTGCTCTTTCGCGGTGCGGAAGCGCGAAAGTACCTCGATCTTTACCGGGAAATCGGCCAGCCGCTCGATAAATGTGCGTCCGTGCTGCTCCGCAAGAATGGTGGTGGGGACGAGCACCGCCACCTGTTTCCCCCCCTGCACTGCTTTGAAGGCCGCGCGCACCGCAATCTCGGTCTTCCCGTAGCCGACGTCGCCCACCAGCAGCCGGTCCATGGGCCGCGGCTGTTCCATGTCCCGTTTCAGTTCCTCGGTCGCCTTGCGCTGGTCCGGCGTATCCTCATAGAGGAAACTGCTCTCCAGCTCGCGCTGCCATTTGGTGTCGGGAGGAAAAGGATAGCCGCCGCTGACCTTGCGCCGGGCGTAGAGGTCCAGCAGCTCGGCGGCCATCTGCTTGATGGCCTGGCGAGTCTTCTCGCGCACCTTCTGCCAGCTGCTTCCGCCGAGCCGATGGATCCGGGGTGGCGGACGGTCGCCATCTTCACCGGCGGCGCGATAGCGCTCCAACTGATCCAGCCGGTACAGAGGCACGTTGAGCCGGTCGCCGCCTTCGTACTCGACGATCGCCACCTCCAGCGTGGATTCGCCGACGGTGATGGTCTGGATGCCGCGATAGACACCGATGCCATGCTCCAGATGCACAACGTAGTCGCCGAGTGTGAGCGCGCCGGTGGCTGCCGACGGCGCGGCCTGACGGTAGCGCCGGGCCCGGCGCAGCCGCCTGGCCCGGCGGAAGATCTCGTGATCGGTAAGCACCCGGAGCCCCGGCATGACGAAGCCGCCGTCCAGGGCGCCGATCGCGAGCGTTGCGCCGGTGCGGGATCGGGCTCCATCCTCGAGCAACTCCTCCATTCGCTCCAGCTGACCTTCGTTGTCGCACAGGATCAGGGTCGGGGGCTCGCCCCCGAGCAGAGCGCGGAGGCGGTTGAGGTCCCGATCAACCCGATCCGGCGGGAAGAACCCGATCTGGATGTCGGGCCGGTCGGCGCGGAGAAGCAGGCGGGGAAAGCCTTCGATCGAGCTCCGCCAGTCGGCCGGCGCGGCGAAGATCGCCTCGCGGCTCGGCACGTCCTCCCCCAGCCGGCGGGCGACCTCCAGGTGGTGCTCGGCTTCATCCCACGCCCGGGTGACTTCATCGACGTCAGGCCCGAACGCCTCCTCGATGAGGAGGGTGTCCGAGGGAAGGAGCTCGAGGAGAGTGCGGCGGACCGGCGGCCGGGCGGACGGGCGGTCAGTCGGCCCCTCGGCCTCTTCCCGGACGGCAACCGTGTTGATGGGAAGCACGGTGATGTCGGACAGCTCCTCGAGTGACCGCTGCGTAGTCAGATCAAACCCGCGCAGTGACGTGATGTCATCCCCCCACCACTCGAGCCGGGCCGGACTCGCCATGCCGAAGCCGTACACATCGAGGATTCCGCCGCGCACACTGAACTCGGCCACCTCGGTGACGGTCGGGACCCGGCGGTAGCCCATGCTCTCGAGTGCGCCGGCCACTTCGGTCGGCGGCCGCCGCGCGCCCCGAGCGAGATGCAGACGCATTCGTTCCAGTGCGGCAGGCAGGAGGGTCCGCTCCGCGGTCGCTCGGGCAGTGGTCACCAGGATTTTGAGACGTCCCTGCAACAGAGCCTGGATCGCTTCGGCTCGTTCGCCAGCTATCTCGTAGTGCGGCTCATCCTCACCAAGCGCCTCGCGCTGAGGGTAAAGGGCCGTCGGGACATCGGTGAGATGAGCGAGATCGGACAGCCAGCGCTCGGCGTCCGCGGCGGTGGGGGCCACGACGGTCAACAGGCGTTGCGGATGATTCTCCGCCAGCCAGGCCGCGAGTACCGCGCCGCTGGAGCCGGGCAGCCCGCTCAGGTTCAGTGTTTGATGGCGCGCAGGAATGCGTTCAGCGAGGTCCCGCACCGCGGGGGCGCGGGCAAAGGCGTCCAGTACGGGCTTCAGCGTCATCGGCGGCGCTTCCAAGAGCTCGCGAGGCCCACTTCCACCAGCCCGGCAATCAAGGCCAGCCACAAGAGCGGGCCCCGGAGGTCTCCGCGCGACGCGGAAGAGAACGCGTCGTCGCCCACATCATCAAGGGAGGCAAGCCGTGCCTCCTTCCACAACTGCCGGGCCTGGGCGTCGCTGGCCCGGGCAAGCTGAGACTCGCGAGGATCGGGGTTAACACTGATGGCGCCCACGGTGTCGGATCCGGCAAGCAGGTAGAAGACCCCGGATTCCGGCGGCTGGAACAGCCCACCTCCTTCGACCCTCCACTCCTGCTCGCCCTGCCGGACCATACTGACCTGATCCGGCAGCGGGACCGGATCTCCTGGCGCCCCCTGGTCCAGGGCCACTTCGCCTCGGGCCAGCCGATTTAAGAGGACATCCATGAAGGGCATGAAAGCGGCCGAGGTCGGCAGGTCGGTCCAGCCCGGCTCCAGGCGGCTGCCCAACAGAATCACGTTGCCGTCCCGCACGATCCAGGGAGCGCCGTTCACAGTCGCCAGCACGCCGGTGCGGCCGCTCGCGCTGGACCCGAGGGCGTAACGGCGGGTGATTCGATGGCGTCCCACCAGTGCGCCGCTATCACTGAATGCCAGGTCGGTGACCGCGTTGGCATACTTCCAGCCCAAACCCCGCCCTGCGAGCGCCCGGTTGAGCGCGCCGATGGCGGCGGGATCACTTGGCGGCTGCACTACCGACGCGCCGGGTGCCAACCGCCCAAGGGTTACCTCGCGTCCCGGGAGGATACGGGCATTGGAGGCGAGCACTTCACTGGCTGCGGCCAGAAACCGGCTGCTCGAATCCCAGCTCACCCTGGCCACTGGCGCGATCCGGACTGCGGCCACGCGCCGGTCATCCGGTCTGAACTCGTCAGGATCGAGGGCCGCGGTGAGCGTCCACCAGCCGGGAGGCGCTCCAGGAACCGCGATGGTCACGGTGCCGCCAGCACGCCCCAGCGCCTGGCGCGGCGGTCGGGCGCCTAGGCGGGCGCTCACTGGAACAGACCCGCTGGAGTCGCCCACCAGGACCACCGAGATCCTGCCGCCGCCGGACTGCCAGGGCTGAGTTCCAACCTGGAGCTGGCCAATTCCGGTGTTGGGTGGAGGTGGCGCAGTCGGACGTCCGACGAGGAGGGGGGCTGATACCTGTGCTGCTGAGAGGGCCGTCGCCTGAAGATCGGTCAACAGCACGATTTCACCGGGGCGGCTCTCCGCTGCAAGCACTTCTCCCGCCAGCGTGAGCGCGCCGCCCAGTTCGAGCCGGCGGGGAGAGACCGTCAGGCGATCCAGCAGCTCCCCGAGAGCCGCGGCATCGCCGCGGCGCGGTACCCCGTCGGCGGCGATGAGCCACAAGGCATCATCCGGAGTCGCCCGGGCCAGGATGTTTCGACCCGCGGCGACGAGCTGTGACAGCTGAGGTGACCCACCCACCATAGTCCCGCTGCTGGGGGAGTTGTCCACGACCAGCACCAGCGCGCTGGGTGCGTGCCCGGGAACCCCGCTTAGCGGTACCGTCGGGCCGGCGGCGGCCATCACCAGTGTGGCCACCAGCAAGGTTCTGAGGAGCAGCAGCAGCCAGTTCTGGAGCTTCAGCCGCCGCTGGTGCTCGCGAGTGGTGCTGACGAGATACCGGACTGCGGGAAAGACGACGGTGGGGGGCTCACGCCGGGCCAGCAGATGGAGCAGCAGAGGAATCGCCGCCGCCGCGAGCCCTGCCAGCACCCAGGGGTGCAGGAATCCAATCATGCCGAACGTGATGGCGGAGTCAGGGCCTCTCGAAGTACCACGCCGTAAGGGGTATCCGTGGTGACTCGGTGATAGGCGATACCATGCCTGCGGCAAGCCAGGCGCCACTGGGTGACAACAGCGTGGACGGTATCCCGATACGCCCCGGCCCAATCACGGGGACGCAGCACCACCGCGGTCCGCGACTCGGGATCCTCGAATCGGGCTTCGTTGGGGCCGCCGAGCGTCACCTCGGCGGGATCCATGATGTGCAGCACCAGGACCTGATGACCTCGATGCCGCAGGAACCGGAGCGCCTTCAGCGCCAGGGCCTGATCGAGCAAAAGATCCGACACGAACACGACCAGACCCCGGCGATGGAGCTGACCCACCACCCGGCGCAGGGCAGGCTCTGCCGCCGTACCCTGGCCGGCTTCAACCTGGGCGAGGGTTCCGAGAAGCTGCCGCCAGTGACTCAGCCGGGCCCTGGGCGGCAGGACCGAGCGCACATCCTCATCGAACGTGATCAGGCCGGTGGCGTCGCGCTGGCGGATCAGCACCAGTGCCAGCGCGGCGACGAGGCGCTGGGCGTACGTGATCTTGGGGAGCACGCTTGCGGGCGAGCCGGTCCAGGCCATGGAGCGACTGATGTCGAAGACGACCATGGCCCGGAGATTGGTTTCTTCCTCGAACTGCTTCACGTACAGCCGGTCGTTGCGGCCCAGAATCTTCCAGTCAACGTAGCGGAGCTCATCACCCGGCTGATACATCCTGTGCTCGGCGAACTCGACTGAGAAGCCCCGCCTGGGTGAGCGGTGCAGCCCGCTGAGAAACCCCTCGACCACACCTTCGGTGATGAGTTCCAGCCCACCGAGCTTGGAAACCTCCATCGGGTCGAGCAGGTCGAGGCGTGCGCGCGCGCGGGGCGCGTCAGAACTGTCCATGCCCGGCGCAACGTATCCGTGCGCTACTGGTGAAGTCAAACTGATTTGAGTGTCATGCACCGAGTACAGATTGGGGCGTCACCGGGCTGGGTGCTGGAGTCACAAGACTTTTGCCCGCCGTGCCTTATGCTTGCCGACTCATAGTGGCATGCCCTGTGCTGACACGGCGGTCACCAGGTCTGGAGGATTCATGCGCGCGACCCTGGGGTGGTTGCTCGTACTGGCGGCCTTGGACGCCCCACCCGCACTCGGAACCGTACTATCACAGGAGCCCGCCCAGCGCCAATTGGCCGCCGGGCGCGTGAGCGTGTGGACCAACCGGGAAGACCCGTACCGACGGGGCGAGAGCGTCAGGCTCTATTTTCGTAGCGAGCGCCCGGGCTACGTGACCATCCTGCGGGTCGAGACTGACGGCCGGGTCCGTACTCTATTTCCGCGAGAGCCTTGGGGACAAAGCCGGGTGCGCAGAGGTCGCACGGTGGAGGTCCGCGACAGCCGGGGGCATCCCTCCTTTGTGGCAGACGATGGTCCGGGCATCGGCTACGTCTTTGCCGTCACCTCACCGCATCCGTTCGACTACGGCCCGGTCACGCGGGGCGATTACTGGGATTTCCGGGTGATCGACCAAGGCAGGATCAGGGGTGATCCGTACGTTGCGTTGACCGATCTTGCCCGGCTCCTGGCGCCCCAGGGAGACTACAGCTATGACATCGCCCCTTACTACGTCGGACAGCGCTACGACTACCCTCGGTTTGTCTGCTACGACTGCCACTCGTACGCGCGCTATGATGAGTGGGATCCCTATGCCGCCGAGTGCGCTCGCTACCGCGTGGTAGTCTATGACGATCCGGCGTACTATCCCTACCGCTACAACGAGGGCCGCAGTGTTATCGCAGGCCGGCCGCTGCGCCCGGCTCCCCGCTATGTGTTCAGGGACGCGGAACCCAGCGGGGAATACGTTACCCGCATCCGTCAGCGTGAAAGCCATGAGCGGCGCCGTTCCCGGCTGGAGCGGGAGCGCACCAGTGCGGATATCGGAGGTAAGGGCGCCATCCCGGTTCCGGGCATGAGTCAGGTCGAACGCCTTAGCCCCCGGGACGAGCGGGGACCGGTGTTGCGGCGCGAGCTTGGCGACACGGCTCCAAAGCGCCGACCACCGGAGGATCGCCGACCGGCTGCGGACCGGCAGCCAGCCGAACGCGAGCCGCGAAAGGTCCCGCCAGTCCAGCGCGGAGCCCAAAGTCCCCAGAGCACCGGAGAGCCCGAACTGCGCCGGCGGAAGCCGTGATCCAGCCGGCCACCTGCCTGAAACTGTAACCCCTCCTGGTTCGTAGCCTCATCCTATGCGACCTCTCCTGCTGATGGCGGTTGTCCTCGGATCGCCGGCCGCGGCTCAGTCGGAATTGCCGGCCACGCGCGCCGCGGCCACGATCACATCGTCCGATATCCTGCGTCGCATCGAAATCATCGCGGCGGACTCCATGCAGGGGCGTGCCACACCGAGTCCGGGATTGGAGCGCACCGCCAGGTCGTCGTGGAGCTGCACGAGCGCGCCGTAGACGCGGTGCTTCGCCAGGCAAGCGTCGATCCGGAGCAGCTGCGAAGGCCGGGAGCGACCGTGCGCCATCTGCTTCCGGGGCTGGCCATCGAGCTGCGGCTGGCGAAACGGGTGTCCTCGCGCGGTGAGGTGCCCAACGTGGTGGGTATTCTCGACGGCACCGATTCCCTGTTGCGGCAGGAGTATCTGCTCTACTCGGCACACATCGATCACATCGGCATCCGGGCGGGCGAGCCTGACAGCATCAATAACGGCGCCGATGACAATGCCTCGGGCGTGGCCGGGTTGCTGGAGCTGGCCCAGGCCTTCAGCCAACCCGGCATGCGGCCGCGGCGGTCGATTCTGTTTCTGGCGCCGAGCGCCGAGGAGGACGGCCTCCTGGGCAGCGCGCACTTTACCGAACACCCTGCGGTCCCGCTTTCGCGGATCGTCGCCAACATCAACATGGACTTGATCGGGAGGAACTGGCGGGACTCCGTGATCGCGGTCGGTCTGGAGCAAACCGATCTGGGCGCCACTCTCCAATCCGTGGTAGCGGCGCACCCCGAACTCCGAATGACACCCATTCCGGACCGGTGGCCGGAGGAGCGCATCTTCTATCGGTCCGATCACTACAACTTCGCCCGCAAGGGCGTGCCCATTCTATTCTTCACCAGCGGTACGCATCCCGACTATCATCAGCCGACCGATGAGGCCGGCCGGATCGATGTCGAGAAACAAGCCCGGCTGGTGCAGCTTCTCTTCTACCTGGGAGCGCGGATAGCGGACACAATGCCGCGTCCTGAGTGGAATGCTGCCAGCTACCGCCAGATCGTGGAACGCAGGTAAACCAGCTGTAACCTCTATAAACAGGAATGCGAATGCGCAGTGTGACCTTTCTTGGCCTGGTTGCGGGGATCTCCCTGCTCGCCACGGCCACCCATGCCCAGACCGGCGAGACTCCGTCGCAGGCCGTACGCTCCATCACAGCAGTGGATGTGGCGCGCCGGATCGGCATTATCGCTGACGACTCCATGATGGGCCGCGACACCCCCAGCCGTGGCCTGGACCTCACGGCGGAATACGTCGCCAACCAGTTCCGGCAGTTCGGATTGAAGACCTCGATTCAGCGCTACCCGATCACCCGGCGGCGGCTGGATCCGGCTCGCTCGCGAGTTGTGTTCTCGGCCGGTGGTAAGGAGGAATCGGCCAGCTTTGTCAACGCGGCTCGCTTTCAGGGCGGGGTCGCGCCGGAGCGGCCGGCCCGGGGAAGCGCCATGCTGGTGGCGGGCGCTCACACGGCCGAAACCGCGGGGAAGCTGGATGTGCGAGGCAAGGTCGTCGTGTTCGTGACGCCCGCAAAGGCGAGTCCGGAGGCTCTCCAGCAGGTGTTCCGGGTGCTCTTTCTGGCTGGGCCCAAGGCGCTGGTGATCCTCAGCGATGCCGACTCGGCCGCCTTTGCCAGTGCCATACCGAAGCGGCATCCGGAGCGGACGGTCATTGGGATGCCGACGCACAAACCGGTCATCCTTCAGGTCCATCCCGCCGCCGTCAGAAACGCGCTGACAGCAGCCGGCGTCGAGCTCACGACTCTCCGCACCAGTGCCACCCCGGTAGCGCGGGAGATTCCATCGCTGCAGGTGGGAGTCGAGATGACCGATACGGTGACGTCCTCACTGACGGCGCCCAACACCGTCGGCATTCTTGAGGGATCCGATCCCAGGCTCAAGAACGAGTACGTGGTGTATTCGGCCCACATGGACCACGTCGGTATTACGCCGGGACAACGCGACAGCATCAATAATGGCGCGGATGACGACGCCTCCGGCACCGCGGGGGTCCTCGAGCTGGCGGAGGCGTTCAGCCGGCCCGGGGCGCGTCCGAAGCGGTCGCTGATCTTCCTGACGGTCAGTGGCGAGGAGAAGGGCCTCTGGGGCAGCGACTACTTCGCCAACAATCCCCCGGTACCGGTAAAGCAGCTTGTGGCCAACATCAACATCGACATGATCGGCCGCAACTGGCCCGACACCATCGTGGCAATCGGCAAGGAGCACTCCGACCTGGGCACCACGCTCAACCGCGTCAACGCGGCCCATCCCGAGCTCCGTATGACCGCCATTGACGACCGGTGGCCCGAAGAGCGTTTCTATTTCCGGTCGGACCACTACAACTTTGCCCGCAAGGGCGTGCCCATCCTGTTCTTCTTCAACGGCGTGCACGAGGACTATCACGAGGTCACCGACTCTCCCGAGAAGATCGACAGCGAGAAGGAAGCGCGCATCCTCAAGCTGTTGTTCCATCTGGGCCAGGAAATCGGGAACGCGCCCAAGCGGCCGGAATGGAATCCGGAAAGCCGGAAGGAAATTGTCGAGGAAGCAACAACGTAAACGGGAACAGCAACCACGTGAGCGGGAACAGCAACAACGTAAGCGGGGCTAGGACGAACTCACGTTTTGTCTTCGCCTCCCGTCCTGGTGAGCAGCACGCCCACGATGATGAAGACCGCCCCGACGGCCTGCAGCGGGTGAGGCCGCTCGCCCAGGAGTAGCCAGGCTCCGAACACCGCCACTACCGGGGTCAGGCACATGTAGATGGCGGTCCGGGCGCCGCCGATGGCCTTCACGCTTCGGTTCCAGAGCAGGTAGGCCACCACCAGGGACAACACCGATGAGTACGCCACCGCAAGCCAGGCGCTCACTCCCACCGAATCCCAGTCGAGGCGAATCACCTCGGGCAGGCCGGCCAGCACCAGTACCGGAGTTCCCGCGATGGTCGTGATGGCGGTAACTCGAAGGGGACTCACACCCTCAGGCACCCGGCGTAGCCCGACGGTGTAGCCCGACCAGCAGAGCACCGCCAGCACGGTCAGCAGGTCGCCGGCCAAGGTCGCCAGATCGAAGCCGACGCCGCGCGTGGCGATGACCAGCACCACTCCCAGCGTCCCCAGGGCGATCCCGGACCACATCCGCGCTGTAATCCGCTCCAGACCGAGCGCGCCGGCCAGCACCGCGACGACGGTGGGGACGGTGGATAGAATCAGCGCGCTGTTGGTGGCGGTGGTTCGCGCCAGGCCCAGCATGAAGGCCAGCTGATAGCAGCTGTTCCCTACCAGGCCCAGGATGACCAGCTTCGCGAGCGCGGGCCGCGGCAGGCGGGTAGTTCCCTCGGTCATCCGGATGATAGCCCACAGCAGCACGCTGGAAATCATGAATCGGATGGCGGTGAACGGCAGCGGCGCGAGCTGATCGAAGGCCGACTTCGTCACGCTGAAGTTCATGCCCCAGATCAGGCATACCAGCAGCATGCCCAGGTCATCGGTCGAAAGGAGCCGCGCCGGACGGCGGGGCGGCGGGGCAGCGGGGCGGTCCGCGCTCTCAGTCACGATGGTCGGCGGCATCGCGCTAAAGAGTAATCGGCCCTCGATGAAATCACCTTATGCAAACGGTTTTACTGCCCCGCCGCCCCGCTGCCCCGCTGCCCATCCCCCGCTATCTTCCCTCCATGTCTCGCTCAACAATTCGCAATTTCTGCATCGTCGCCCACATCGACCATGGCAAATCCACTCTCGCCGACCGGCTGATCGAGGCCACCGGCGCGGTCGAGAAGCGTCAGATGCGGGAGCAGTTGCTGGATACGATGGATCTGGAGCGAGAGCGCGGTATCACCATCAAGTTGAACGCCGTGCGCATGACCTACACGGCGGCCGACGGGAGCTCCTACGAGCTCAACCTCATCGATACCCCGGGGCACGTGGACTTCACCTATGAGGTCTCCCGATCGCTCGCGGCGTGCGAGGGCGCGATTCTCGTGGTGGATGCCTCGCAGGGCATCCAGGCCCAGACCTTGAGCAATCTGTTCCTGGCGATGGATGCCGGCCTGGAGATCATCCCGGTGCTCAACAAGATCGATCTTCCGGGCGCCGAGCCCGAGCGGCGCGCGGAGGAGATCATGAACCTGATCGGCGCCAAGCGGGAGGAGATCCTCGCCGTGTCGGCTAAAGAGGGAACCGGAGTCCCCCAGCTGCTCGAGGCGATCGTCGCGCGGGTGCCGTCGCCCCGGGGCCGGCTGGACGCACCGCTGCGCGCCCTCATCTTCGACTCCTATTACGACCGCTACCGCGGAGCCGTGCCCAGCATCCGCGTTGTGGATGGCGTGATCCGGGAAGGCACCGAGATCGTGTTCGGCGCCCATCCGGACGAGGTGCACCACGTGGACGAGGTGGGCTATCTCCAGCTGGGCCAGCATCCGACCGATAGCCTGGAGGCGGGGGAGGTCGGGTACGTGGTCGCCAGCCTGCGCGATGTCCGTGATGCCCGGGTCGGTGACACCATTCTGGACGCTTCAAACCGGGCCAGCGAGCTCCTGCCCGGCTATCGCGACGTCAAGTCCATGGTCTTCGCCGGCGTCTACCCCACCGACTCGGAGCAGTACGAGGGCCTGCGCGACGCGCTCGAGAAGCTGCGGCTGAATGACGCGAGCCTGCATTACGAGCCGGAATCCTCTACCGCGCTGGGGTTCGGCTTCCGCTGCGGCTTCCTGGGTCTGTTGCACATGGAGATCGTGCAGGAGCGGCTGGAGCGCGAATTCGATCTGGATCTGATCACCACCGTTCCCACGGTGGAATACCATGTCTACAAGACCGATGGCGAGATGCTGCTGCTGGAAAATCCCAGCAACCTGCCGGACCCCGCCAACATCGCACGCATCGACGAGCCCTACGTCAAGGCGCGCATCATGGCGCCGGCCGAATACATCGGCGGCATCATGAAGCTGGGTCAGGAGCGGCGCGGGATTTACAATGGGATGCACTACATCGACACCGCCCGGGTGGAGTTCGACTTCGAGTTCCCCCTGGGTGAGATCGTGCTCGATTTTTACGACAAGCTCAAATCGCTGAGCCGTGGCTATGCCTCGCTCGACTACGAGGCGGCGGACTACCGCGAATCCGACCTCGTCAAGCTCGACATGCTCATCAACGGCGACTCGATCGACGCCTTCAGCGTCATCATCCACCGCGACAAGGCCCAGGAGTGGGGCCGGAAGGTCGCCGAGAAACTCAAGGAGCTGATCCCGCGCCAACTGTACCAGGTGGCGATCCAGGCGGCCATCGGAAACAAGGTGATCGCCCGGGAGACTATCTCCGCCTTCCGTAAGGACGTGCTGGCCAAGTGCTATGGTGGAGACATCACCCGCAAGCGCAAGCTCCTCGAGAAGCAGAAGGAGGGGAAGAAGCGGATGAAGCAGATCGGCGCGGTGGAGATTCCGCAGGAGGCGTTTCTGGCTGTGTTGCAGGTGGACTGAGGCGGTAGGGCGGTAGACTGCGGCGAAACAATTTCGAATGAGTGGCATGCAACGGACAAACTCTTCACGAGGCAAGACGAAGAGCGGCCAAGGCGAGCCTACCGCCCTACCGCCTTACCGCCCTACCGCCCTAGTAATCCAGACCGCTTTCCTCGGCGACGTCGTGCTGACCACGCCGCTGCTCACCGCTCTCGCCCAGCGCGGGCCGGTTGATGTGGTGACTACACCGGCGGCCGCCACGCTGCTGGAGGGACACCCGGCAGTCCGGTCTATCATCCGGTACGACAAGCATGGAGCTGACCGGGGGGTCGCCGGGTTTCGCAGGGTCTCTGCGACGCTTCGGGCTCAAGGGTACTCGGCCGTCTATCTTCCGCACCGCTCCCTGCGGTCGGCGATGCTGGCGCTCGGGTCCGGCGCCCGCGAGCGGATCGGTTTCGCGGGAACCCTCGCCGCGGTGACGTACACCCGGCGCCTCCCGCGGCCGGCCGCGGGGCACGAGGTGGAGCGGCTGCTGGCGCTACTGGATGACACCCCAGTATCCGCACCCGTTAGCTTGGGACTCACTGCCGACGATCACCGGGCCGCCGAAGAGTGGCTCCAGGCCTCTGGAGTCGGGCCGGGCTTTGTGGCGCTGGCGCCCGGATCGATCTGGGGCACGAAGCGCTGGCCCTACTATCGCGAGCTCGCCGCCCGGCTGGAGCGCCCCTGCGTGATCGTGGGAGGCACTGAAGACAGCTCGCTGGCCGCTGAGATCCTCGCCTCGGCGCCGAGCCGAAGCGCCAGCGCCGCCGGCAGAGTTGGTCTGCGCACCTCGGCCGCAGTGATCAGCCGGGCCGCGGCGCTGGTGACCAATGACTCCGCGCCGCTGCACCTGGCAACTGCCGTGGGCACTCCGGTGGTGGCCATCTTCGGGCCCACGATACCCGAGTTTGGATTCGCGCCGCGGGGAACGGGAGACATCGTGCTGGGGAGAGAGGGACTGGCGTGTCGGCCGTGCTCCAGACATGGCCCGCAGAAATGTCCTCTGGGACACCACCGCTGTATGCGTGACCTGTCGGTCGAAACCGTAGCCGCGGCCCTGGCCGCCGTGCTCAGTCAAGAGGAGTCGCGTGCGATTTGTCCTCGGAATTGACATCGGAGGCACCAACCTCGTGGTCGGCAGTGTTGCCGAGGACGGCTCCGCGCTGCATGCCCTGGGGAGCGAGCCCACCGGAGCCGAAGCGGGCGAGCGGGACGTGCTGGACCGGCTGATCGCGCTGTCCAAACGCACCATCGATCAGACCAGACGCGAGATCCCCGGCGCGGAGATCATCGGCGTGGGCGTCGGCGCGCCCGGCCCGTTGGACACCAAGAGCGGCATCGTGCTGCTGACCCCAAACCTGGGCTGGGTCAACCTGCCGTTGAGACAGATCATCCACGACCGGCTGAATCTGCCCGCGTCGCTGGACAACGACGCCAATTGCGCGGTGCTCGGCGAGTGGTGGCGGGGCGCGGCACGGGGTACCCGGAACGCCATCGGCATAACCATCGGTACCGGAATCGGAGGCGGCATCATTCTGGACGGCCGCCTGTACCACGGCGCGTCGGACTGCGCCGGCGAGATCGGCCACACCACCATCGACAGCGAAGGACGCCGCTGTAAATGCGGCAACTATGGCTGCCTGGAGGCATATGCTTCGGGACCGAATATCGCGCTGCGCGCCTGTGAGGAGATCAAGGCCGGTGCCGAGAGCAGCCTGGCGCAGTACGTCGGTGGCGACCTGGCACAGATCACGGCGCAAACGGTGTATCAGGCCGCGCACGATGGCGACGAGCTCGCCATGGATGTCGTCAACGATACCGCGAAGTTCCTTGGCATCGGGATCGCCAACCTGCTGAACATCTTCAACCCCGAAGTCGTGGTGGTCTGCGGCGGGGTAACGCTGGCGGGCGATCACCTGTTCACCCCACTCCGCCGGGAGGTGGCCCGCCGTGCCTTCAAGCCCGCGGTGGAGGTGTGCCGGATCGTCCCCTGCGAGCTGACGGGTACGGCGGGAGTGTACGGAGCCGCAAAGGTGTTCCTGGATGCGGCTGCCCCGCTCCCCTAGATGCCGAAAATAGGAATCGTGGGGTCCCTGGTCTGGGACCTGATCTACGGACGCGATCCGTTGGCGCCGCCAGTGGAGGAGTGGGGCGGGATCGCCTATGCTCTCGCCGGGCTGGACGCGAGTCTGCCCCGGGACTGGGAGATCGTGCCACTGATCAAGGTGGGACGGGACCTGGGGCGCGAGGCGCAACAGCTGCTCGGCGGGCTGACACGGCTTACGCCGGGTGGCCGCTGTGTGGAGGTGACGGCACCCAACAATCGTGTGGTGCTCCACTATCAGTCCACCGAGCGGCGGTGCGAGCGGATGGCTGGAGGCGTGCCGGGTTGGACCTGGACCGAGCTGGGGCCCATGGTCCGGGACCTCGACGCGGTGTATGTCAATTTCATCTCGGGCTTCGAGCTGTGCCTCGGGACCGCGCAGGCGTTGCGCCAGGGGTTCCCAGGGCCGCTCTATGCCGACTTTCACAGCCTGTTCCTCGGCATGCAGCAGGACGGCATGCGGGTACTTCAGCCGCTTCCGCAGGCGGCGGAGTGGTTCGGATGCTTCGACGTGGTGCAGCTCAACGAGGATGAGATGAGGCAGCTGTCTCCCGACCCGCTCAGCCTGTCGGCCCAGGCGCTCCAGACCGGGGTGTCGCTATTGGCGGTGACTCTGGGTCCCCGGGGCGTCGCCTACGTGGCCGCGCCGGGATTTGATGGGTTGGCTCAGCGGGGCCTCGGGGCAGCGGGGCAGCAACAGCACACCGCCCCGCTCTCGGTACGCACCGCGTTGATCCAGGCTCCCTCCGTCGAGACCATCGACCCCACTGGCTGCGGCGACGTGTTTGGCGCGGCTGCGTTTGCGCGCCTGCTGGCCGGCGACACCGTGGAGGCCGCGCTACGGCATGCGACCAGGCTGGCGGCCCGCAATGCCGGCTTTCGCGGCGCCACCGGTCTGGCGAGTCATCTGCGTGGTGAGCTGGTGACCCCGTGACGCGGGTGATCGAGGTCCCCACCCATTTCGACGACCGAAGCTTCGACACCTTTGCCGCTGGATTCGGCGAGTGGCCCCCGGGGGAAAAGGTCCTGGTGGACGCCCGCACCACTCAGTGGGCCTCGCCCTACGGCCTGATCGGGATTCTGACGGCAGGACAGGCGCTCAGCGAGGCCAAGCGGGACAAGCCGCTGCTGACAGTGCCTACCAGTGACGAGGTGAAGCGCTACTGGGCCCGGGCGGGATTCTTCACGCAGGCGGCCGAGCTGTTCGAGCTGCACGGGAAAGTACCTCGCAGCAGCACCACCGGACCGTCGGACGTTTTGCTCGATGTGACCCCGGTGCGCGCATCGGAAGACGTCCATGGTGTGGTACACAAGATCTCCGAGAGCGCTTCGCGGATCCTCCACGGAGAGCTGGGCCTCGAAATGAAGGCCACGCTCCGCTTCAGTATGGCGCTTTCGGAGGCGTGCCAGAATATTGTGGAGCACGCCGGTACCAGCGGGTGGGTGGCGGTGCAGGCATACACCTTTCGTCGCCGGCTGGGGCGACGCGTCGTCGTCATTGCGGTCAGCGATGCCGGCGTCGGCTTTCGCCGCTCGCTCGAAACCGCCCATGCCAAGCGGTTCGGCGAGCGCTGGGGAGATGGTGCCGCGCTGGAAGCTGCGCTGATTCAGAACGTCAGCCGTTTTCGCGACCCGGGCCGGGGTCAGGGCCTCGCGTTCATAAAGCGCTTTCTTGACCAGTGGGAGGGTAAGATCTCCATCCGGAGCGGGACCGCGCGTCTGTCGATTGTCCCGCCCTGGGACGAGGACGTCCCCATGAGCGACCATCTTCCCCATTTTCCGGGAGCCCAGGTGCAGATCATCATCCCCGCCCAGGAGGCCAAGAGCCGGTGATCCAGACGATCCGGATCGGAATACTCCTGCGCGAGGCCGTTGCGGCACCCTACCGCAATCTGGTCACCCGGCCCACCGGAGCGGCGGTCCGTACCCGGATCGAAGCCACCCTTGCCGATTCGAAGTGCCTCACCGCGCTGCTCGATTTCTCGGATATCGAGCTGGTGGACCTGAGCTGCGCCGATGAAGTCGTCGCGAAGCTGCTGCTGACGGTCCGTACCGCGTACTTCGTAGTCCTGCAGGGTCTCCGGGAGGATCACCACGAGGCCATCGACCACGTCCTGACCCACCACCGGCTGGCCGTCACGGCAGTGCCGCCCGGCAGTCACGCTCCCCGGCTCCTCGGCTGGGTGCCGGCGGACGCGCGCGAGGCGTTCGCGTGCATCGTGGAGCGGGGACCGCTCGACGTGAGCGGGCTGGCGCGAGGACTCGGCTGGACCCTGACCCGGAGCCGTGAGGCCCTGGGGGACCTCACCGTCAACCGGCTGGTCCGGCCCATCGGCGAGCTGTACTACCCGCTTCAAACTGCATGAGCCGGCCCAAGCTGGGCCTCTCGACAGTCGCCATCCATGGGGTTCCCCACCGCCGACCCGACTGGAGTCCGGTCGCGCCGTCGCTCCATCAGAGCAGCACCTTCCTCAACCCGATCGGCTCGGAAGACGAGGTGCTCTACAGCCGCTACGGCAACAACCCCAACCAGGTGGACCTGGCGCGCAAATACGCCCTGCTCGAAGGAGCCGATTCCGCCGTCTTCGTGGCGAGCGGCATGGGGGCGACGTCGCTGGCCCATCTCGCGGTACTGCGTCCGGGCGACCACCTCATCTCGAGTACCTGGATTTACGGCGGCACCCAGAAGCTGTTCGACGAGGAGCTGGGCCGATACGGTATCGACGTGACGTACGTCAGTCCCGACCAGCCTCGGCTCTGGCGGAAGTCGGTCCGCAAGGCCACGCGGGCCATCTTCGTCGAGACGCCCACCAACCCGCTCATGCGCGTCATCGATCTCGGTCCGATCTCGTACGTGGCCAAGGAGCAGGGGTTGGCCCTGCTGGTCGATGCGACGTTCGCCAGCCCCATCAATTACCGGCCCCTGGAACACGGCGCCGACGTCGTGATCACCAGCGCCACGAAGTACCTCAACGGCCACAGCGACGTCATCGCGGGCGCCGTGGCGGGATCGGCGTCGTTCGTGGAAGAGGTCATCCGGCTGATGCGCCTGTGGGGACAGGCCATCGACCCGCACGCTGCCTGGCTGATCGACCGCGGCATGCGCACGCTGGCTCTGAGAATGGAGCGCCACAACGCCAACGGTCTGGCCGTAGCGCGTTGGGCCGAACAGCACGCCGGCATCTCTCGGGTGCATTATCCCGGCCTCCCCTCCCATCCCGACCACGCACACGCCAGTACTGTGCTGGCCGGGTTCGGCGGAATGGTGGGGCTCGAGCTCAAGGGCGGCGCCCGGGCCGCCGAGCGGATGCTCAAGCGGCTCAAGCTCATTGCCCACGCGCCCAGCCTAGCGGGGGTGGAGACGCTGGTCTCGGAGCCGCGGCTCACCTCGCACAAAGGAATCGGCCCGGAAGGACGCAGCAAGATCGGCATCCCCGACGGGTTCCTCCGTCTGAGCTGCGGCATCGAAGACGCTCCGGACATCATCGGGGATCTGGAGCAGGGGCTGAAGGGAGACAAGTGAGAAGTATCCGCACGTGATCCGCTTCATCAGCGTATACAAAGCCTATCCCAATGGTGCCATGGCCCTGAAGGACGTGACCTTTCACGTCTCCAAGGGCGAGTTCGTCTTCCTGACCGGCCATTCCGGGGCTGGGAAATCCACGATCATGAAGCTCCTCTTTGCCGAGCAGCGGCCCAGCGGCGGAGAGGTGCGGGTCTCCGGCTACGACGTCAGCGCGCTGAGGCCCGACGATGTACCGCGTCTTCGCCGGCGGCTCGGTGTGGTATTCCAAGACTTTCGGCTGCTGGAGGATCGAACGGCGGAAGAGAACGTCGCCTTCGCCCTGGAGGTGACGGGAGCGCGCACCGACACGATCGCGGCCCGGGTCATGCGAGTGCTGACTCAGGTAGGGCTCTCGGCCAAGAGCCGGGCGTATCCGCGCGAGCTCTCCGGCGGGGAGCAGCAGCGGGTGGCCATTGCGCGGGCGCTGGTCAACGATCCCGCGATTCTGCTGGCCGATGAGCCAACCGGTAACCTCGACGAGCGGGCCACTCGCGGCGTCTTTCAGCTGCTGCGCGATATCAACAACGGCGGCACGGTGGTGGTCATGGCCACCCACGACCTCGATCTGGTGCGCCAAACGGTATACCGGACCATCGAGATGCGCGACGGCAGCCTGGTCTACGACAGCGATGTCGACGAGGCAGCGGCGGCGGAAGGCCCGTGAAGCTGCTCACCCGCGAGGCATTGCTGTCATTCCGGCGCGCCCCACTGCTCTCGGTGCTGTCCATCACGACTATCGCCTTCTCGCTTTTCACCGTCGGCCTGTTCGGACTGGTCGCCATCAACCTGCGCGAGGCGCTCCGGGAGATCGAGGAGCGGGTCGAGATTGTGGCGTACGTCTTTCGGGGCACCCCGGCCGAGACCGTCGCCATCGCCACTCAGGACATCTCCGCGTTCCCCGAAGTGCGCGATGTGAGCTATGTCAGCGAGGAGGAGGCGCTCCGCCGGGCCAGGGCCGAGATGGTCGAGTTCCGGGATGCGTACCGCGACCTCCAGGTCAATCCATTGCCGGCATCGATCGAGGTTCGGCTGAAGGAGGGTTACCGTGACGCGGCATCAGTGGGGCGGGTAGCCGAGCGGCTCAAGGGGTTCGGCTTCATTGACGACGTGCGCTTCGGCCGGGAGTGGGTCCAGAAGCTCGATCAGCTGCGCAACCTCACAGGGCTGGTCGGCCTGGTGATTGGACTGGCGTTCGCGGCGGTGGCCGTCGTCATCATCGGGGTCACCATCCGGCTCACGCTGCTCCAGCGGGCCCGGGAGATCTCCATCATGCGGCTCGTCGGCGCCACCAACTGGTTCATTCGGGGCCCGTTCCTGCTCGAGGGAGCGCTCAAGGGTTTGCTGGGCGGGCTTCTCTCGCTGGTCCTCTGCTACGCCGGATACCTGCTGTTCCGCGACAATACCGGGGGCACGCTTTCCGGCCTCATCTTCTTCGGCCCCCAGCATATGGTGCTTATCATCGTCTTCGGCGTGCTGCTCGGGCTAGGCGGAAGCATGGTCAGCGTGGGGCGGCATCTGCGGCATGTTTAGGTGGGGACGCGGGGCAGCGGGGCAGCGGGGCGGTCAACTCGTCGCCGCCCTTGCGCTTCGATGTGTCTTCGCAGGCTTTCTGCACCGCTGCCCCGCTGCCCCGCTCGCCGGTTTCATGGCGCTACTCATATCAGCCATACCCGGGTACGCCCAGCAAACCCCTGATCTCGAGGAAAGCCGCCGGCGGCTGGAGGAAATCCGCGCCGAGCGCGACCGGCTGGAGCAGCAGCAACGCCGGCTGCAGGGCCAGGTGCACGACGTCAACGACGAGCTGAGCAACCTGGAGCGGCAGCGGGAGTCCACTCAACGGATCGTCAACGAGATCGAGCGCCAGATTGGCGGCCTCGCCTCCCAGCTCGACCGTTCGAGCGCCGAGCTTATCCTGGCGCAGGACAACTTGGCGGAACGGCGGGCGGTGCTGGAACGACGGCTGATCGACATTTACAAGCGGGGCCCGCTCCGGACCTTTCAGGTGCTGCTGGCGGCCGAAGGCTTCGGCGACCTGCTGAGCCGGTACAAATATCTCTACCTGACCAGCCAACAGGATCGCTCACTGGTCACGGATGTCGAGAAGTTGCGCAACCGGGTGGTCACCCAGCGCAACAATATCCTCAACGTCCGGGGCGAACTGGACCGCCGCCGGGATGAGCGGGAGGCCGAGTTCAGCAAGTACACCGCGCTGGCATCGGCCCGGGCGCGCAGGCTCCAGAGCCTGCAGCGCTCGGCGCGGAGCACCGAACGTCGGCTGACTGAGCTACAGAAGGATGAGGCCCGCCTGAATGGACTCCTCGCCTCCCTGGAGCGCGCGCGGCGGGACGAGTTGGCACGCGGGGCGCTGCGCGGTACGGTGACCACGCCCGGGTCGATTACGACAGCCGACCTGGGGAACCTCGAGTGGCCGGTGGAAGGCGGCATCGTCTACAAGTTCGGGCGCGATACCCTCCCGAGCGGAGGAATCATACGCTGGAATGGCGTGGGCATCGCCGCCGGCGTGGGCACGCCGGTGAAAGCCGTGGAGAGCGGCACAGTGAGGCTGGTGGGACAGTTCGGCACTTACGGGCTGACAGTGGTACTGGAGCACGGTAACGGGTACTACTCGGTGTACTCCCATCTGGAGTCGGCCGCCGTGAAGCTGGGAGCGGCAGTCCGCCGGGGCGGCGTGATCGGCGCGGTGGGAGGTCAGAATTCCGACTACGGTCCCCACCTGCACTTTGAGATTCGGGGAGAAAACCAGATCGCCCTCGATCCGGCGACCTGGTTGAGGAGGCGGTAAGCCTACACCGCCACGCCGATCCGCTCGCCCGACTGCGCCTTCCCTCGCATGAGGGCCGACTCCACGATGGCATAGAGCTCGTCGCTCTGCGATACCGCCGGATGCGGATACGTCACGATGCCCGCACTGAAGCGGGGATGCTCCAGCCGGGGGTCGCCGTCGGTCGGCACCACGGCCAGCCGGTCCCGGACCCGCAGCACCGACTGACGTGCCCCATGGGGACCTGTCTCGGGGAGCACGATGGCGAACTCGCTGCTGCCATAGCCCACCACGAAGTCGGGCAACCGCAGCTCGCGCCGCAGCACGTCGGCCACCTCGCGCCTCAACCGCTCCGCCGCCTCCGGCCCCTGCCGGTCGCGAACCCCGCCCAGCTCATCGATCCCGAGCAGGATGAGGCTGAAGCTCAGTGAATAGCGGCGGGCCCGCTCGAACTCTTCGCGGACCCGGGAGTCGAGGGCCCGAAGCGAGGCATCGGACTCCGAAACCGTTAGCCGATCGCCGGGCCCCCGCCCGTTCTCGATCACCCCTTGGGTCGCATCCCGAGGGTCTTCCCGCAGGCAGCCGCGAGCCGCCTGAAGCTTCTCGCGAATGCGCGCGTGCACCCGGGCACAAAGCTCGGGCAGGTGAATCGGGGCCGCCACTGCGTCCTCGGCGCCGAGACACAGGGCCGCAGCGGGCGCGTCCCGGTCCGGTTCCGCAATGACCACGATTCGGGGGGGAACTTGTGATCCGCCCCCGGAGGGGGCCAATAGATGGCTGAGGGTATCTTCGCAGGTATTCTTCAGCGTTATGAGGACGGCATCGGCTTCTGGATCCGCCGACAGATCCTCACGCTCGACCAGCTGGAAGCCGGCCCGGGTGAGGGCTCGTTCAAGGCCGGCCGGCCGGGCCGACGGTTCGCCCAGGAGGAGGACCCTCGCCCGGACGGGTGACTCCACCGCTCCATGAATCACGCGCGACCGAGGAACAGATGCATCGATTGAGTCCGTTGGAGCGTCTTGGCGCTCATGTATCCGTCCAGGGTGGCGTTCAAACGGCGCCGGTCAGGGGCAAAACCATCGGAGCATCCGCAATCCAGGTGTTCACCAAGACACCGAGCCAGTGGCGGGAGCCGATCATTTCCCCAGATGTGTGCGACGCATTCCGTAGGGAATACGAGCGCTGCAAGCTAACAAGTATAGTGGCGCATGACTCCTACCTTATCAACCTCGCCTCGCCCGACCCGGCGTTGAGCGCCCGCTCCGAGGCGTCGTTCATCGCGGAGCTCCGTCGGTGCCAAGGATTCGGGATTCCCTATTTGGTGTCCCATCCTGGCAACTACATGGACGACCGCGCCGCCGGCATTGCCCGGAACGCCGCAGCGTATACCCGTTGCCTGCGTGCAGTTCCGGGCGCGCCAGTGCTGTTGCTGGAGACGACCGCCGGTTGCGGGACCGCGCTGGGCTGCACCTTCGAGGAGCTGGCGCTGCTCCGGGCGGCCGTGGGCGACGATGTACGCCACAAGGTGGCGTACTGCGCCGACACCTGCCACCTCTATTCGGCCGGCTATGATCTGCGGAAGGACTACGAGGGCGTCTGGCGGTCGTGGGACGAGATTCTCGGCCTGGACAAGCTCCTGTGCCTTCATCTGAACGACTCCAAGACCAGATTCGCATCGCGGCGCGACCGGCATGAACTCATCGGGGAGGGCTCGCTCGGTCCGGGACCGTTCCGGCGCATCATGACCGATCCCCAACTGTCTCACGTCATCAAGATCATCGAGACGCCCAAGGGTGACGATGGGGTGACCGCAGACCGGAAAATGCTCCGGCGCTTGCGGCGGTACGCTCGAGCGGCTGTCGCTCGTTGACCGGTTTCCTTTGTCCGGCGATACTTGCGGGCATGCGAGCCATTCTGGCGGCATTGATCATCGCTCCGGTCGTGGGCTCACCGATGCTTGAGGCCCAGGTGGACTACAACGCGCGGGTGGGCGTTACCTGGGCCACGCCGTTGGTCCGGGACGACATTATCGACGAGGTCGAGGTACAGCAAAAGCTGGCGCCGACACTGGCTTTCGGCGCCTCGCTTCCAATTGCCCCCCTCTATCAGGCCGGCCTGGAAGTGACGCTCACCAGCGGGGGGTACCACGCGACCGAAGCCGGCGCCTCCACCGATCTGGGGACCGTCCGCACCGGCAGCATAATGTTGGATCTGCATGGCCCGGTTTCCGGTGACCTTAGCTGGACGGCCGGCGCGGGCCTGCTGGGGTATTGGCCCACGGACGAACGCGGAATCTTTCTGCAGGGTGGAACCACCCGTTTTCTCGCGGGAGCAGGGATAGATTATCGTCGGCGCGCCTCGTCGAATTGGGACCTCATGGCTTCCCTGCGCTATGACTTCCACCGCTTCACCACCGACGAGCTTCAGACTCGCGGCTTCAGCCAGAGTCAGGGAGTGCAACGAATTTCAGCAGCCGTGGGGCTGGCCCGGGGACGCCCGTGATTCGGGCCGGCAGACCGCTGCTCTGGCTGGCCACAGGATCTCTGCTCCTCTCCTGCGCCGATATCGCCGCACCCAGCCGGGGCAACGCCTATGAGTGGCGGCGCATTGTCGGCGGCGTCGACACGCTCAGCTTCCATTGGCCGAAGGCGGAGCTGCCGGTACGCTTCTGGGCCGAAGACTCGCTGAACCTGCCGACCCACGTCCAGCATGGCATAGGGGAGTGGGAGGCAGCATTTCTCTACGGGGAGTTCGAGGGAGAGGTCGTTTCCGACTCCAACACCGCGGACGTGATCGTCCGCGTCGGAATCGCTCCGAAAGGAGGATTTTCGATTACCCGCCTCGAGCGGGGGCTATCCCCGGAATGTCAGGGAGCCACGGACGTCGAGCTGACGGCCGGCGGGAACCAGGTCCTGCGGCCTATCCGGGTCTACGTGGATCCCCGCTTTACTCCCGGCTCGCCAGGGGTAGACGAGTGCATGGCGCTCACCACGACGCATGAGATCGGCCACTCGCTCGGCATCTTTGCCCACTCCACCAATCCGGAAGACATCATGTTCGCCGATCCGGTCGTGTCTACCCTCAGCCCGCGCGACCGGTCGACGGCCGAGCTGGCTTACCATATCGAGCCGACTCTAACCGCCGCTCCGCGGTGAGGTTGCATCGCCGCTCGCGGCTGTCGAGATTTGGGGCATGACTGCCGAAACCACTGCAGCCCCACGCGAAAGCCTGACCCTGGTCGAGCACGGCCTCTTTCCCATCCGGATACATGCGAACCTGACGCCACCGCAGCTGCTGGAGCACGCGCTGCAACGGAGCGAGGGCGTACTCACCGACTGCGGCGCGTTCGCCGCCGTAACCGCGCCCCACACCGGCCGCTCGGCCAAGGACAAGTTCCTGGTCGCGGAGCCCGCCACGGCGGAGCGCATCTGGTGGGAGAAGAACGCTCGGCTCGACTCGGAGGCGTTCGACCGACTTCAGGAGGACGTCCGGGGCTACCTCGACGCCCGTGAGCTCTTTGTGCAGGACCTCTTTGCCGGGGCCGATCCTGCCTACCGGCTTCCGGTCAGGTTTATCACGCCCAATGCGTGGCACGCGCTGTTTGTACGGAACATGTTCATCCGCTCGGTGCCGGCTGAGCTGGCCCAATTCCGCCCCGGCTTCACCGTTCTCCACGCCCCGGACTTCCAGGCGGACCCAGCCCGTCACGGGACCCGGACCGGCACGTTCGTCGTCATCAACTTCGAAAAAAAGGTGGTGCTCATCGGGGGCACCCGCTATGCGGGAGAGATGAAGAAGTCCATCTTCACGGCCCTCAACTACATCCTGCCTGGCCGGGGGGTGATGCCGATGCATTGTTCGGCCAACGTCGGGACAGACGGGGACACCGCCATATTCTTCGGACTATCGGGCACTGGAAAGACCACTCTTTCTGCCGACCCAAACCGGCAGCTGATTGGCGACGACGAGCATGGCTGGAGCGACCGCGGCGTCTTCAATTTCGAAGGAGGCTGTTACGCCAAGGTGATCCGGCTCCGTCCCGACACCGAGCCGGAGATCTACCGGGCTACCCAGATGTTCGGCACTGTGCTCGAGAACGTGGTGCTCGATCCGGCCACACGGCGGGTGAACTTCGACGCCGACAGCATCACCGAGAACACCCGAGCCTGTTATCCCATCGATTCGATCCCCAACCACCTGCCGAGCGGGGCCGGCGGCCACCCGGCAAACGTGGTCTTTCTGGCCGCGGATGCGTTTGGAGTCATGCCCCCGATTGCCCGGCTCACGCCGGATCAGGCGATGTATCACTTTCTCTCGGGCTACACCGCCAAAGTTGCCGGCACCGAGCGCGGGGTCACGGAACCGTCCGCGACCTTTTCTGCTTGTTTCGGGGCGCCGTTTCTTCCGCTGCACGCCGGTGTTTACGCCAAGATGCTGGGTGAGCGCATTGCCAAGCACGGCGCCAAGGTATGGCTGGTCAACACCGGGTGGACCGGCGGTCCGTACGGCACCGGTTCGCGCATGAAGCTGACTCATACCCGCGCCATGCTCCGCGCGGCGCTTTCTGGGGCCCTGGACCGTGGGAAGTTTACCAGGGATCCGGTGTTCGGGTTCGACGTGCCGGTGTCAGTTCCAGACGTACCGGCGGGGGTGCTCTCGCCCCGCTCCACCTGGAGCGATCCCGCCGCGTACGACGCGCAGGCGAAGAAGCTCGCCACCATGTTTCGCCAGAACTTCGAGCATTATCGGTCGGAGGTTCCCCCTGCGGTAGCGGCGGCTGGGCCGATTGTGTGACATCGGCGGGGCGGCGTGGCGGCAGGGCAGGTCCTGACCCGCTGTCCGGCGGCCCCGCTGAAACCATCCGCGACCCGCTCTGGGATAACATCCGCGTCGACCGCCCGGCGCTTCTCGCCCTCGATACTCCCACCGTTCAGCGCCTCCGGTATATAAGGCAAGTCGGTCACAGCTTTCTGGTCTATCCCGGAGCCACTCACACCCGCTTCGAACACGCTCTCGGCGCGTATCACCTGACCCGGCGTGCGCTGGCCGGCCTGGAGGACATCGGCGAGCTGGCGCCTGCCGCCCCGGTGGAGTGTCTCGCGGTCCGCATGGCGGCGCTGCTGCATGACATCGGGCACTATCCGTTCTCCCATGCCCTGGAGGAGGCCGGCTTTCCCTCGCACGAGGCGCTGGGAGTGGCGAAGCTCACGCAGGGGGAGCTCGGCGAGCGCCTGGTCGAGATCGGAGGCAAGGACTTCCCGGCAGCGGTGGGCGCATTGATCAGCGGGGTGAGCGCAAGTCCGCTTCAGGGCCTGATCTCGGGCTCGATCGATCTGGACAAGGTCGACTACCTGAGCCGCGATTCGCGCATGTGCGGAGTTCCCTACGGCACGGTGGACGTGGATCGGCTCCTCTCTTCGTTGACGCTGGTGGAGGTGGAGCCAGGACGCTACGAGGTCGGCGTGCGGGAAAAGGGGATCAGCGCGCTGGAGTCGCTCCTGTTCGCCAAGTACCAGATGTATCGGAACGTGTACTGGCATCACGCGGTGCGTTCGGCCACCTGCATGTTCAAGCGGGCGGTGCGTCAGGCGGTGCGTCGAGGTAGCGTGACACCGGAGTTCATCGCGGAAGCCACCGACGATGGCCTCATGGAGCTCCTGATCGGCAGAGACTGCAACCAACTCGCCGCCTCTATCAGAGCGCGGCACCTGCACAAGCGGGCGCTCGACCTGCCCGCCACCGATGTGCCGGCAGACCTCCAGTCCTGGGTCAGTACCGACCCCGACCTGCTGGAGTTGGTGGAAGATGCTATCGCCCGAATGACAGGTCTGCCGGAGGGGGGCCTGCTGGTAGATTTCCCCGCTCGTTCTTCGATGCTAGGAGTGAACCTGCCGCTGCGCACCCGCCGGGGAGCGATCGAGAGGCTGACCGATGCCGGGCGGGCCGGCCAGCTGGGATTGCCCCGGGTAGGCGATGAGTTGTACCGAAGCGCGCGCCGCCTTCGTATCTTTGTCTCCAGACAGCCCAGCGTATCGCTGGAGCCGGTTCTGGCGTTCCTCACCTGTCCGGCGGACGAGGTGAGGCGGCGGCTCCATACAGGAGAAAACCTCTGGTGAACGGAAGTGGAATGACCGCACGACGCGCGTTTGTATCTCACATGGTAGGCCTCCTGGCGGCCGGCATCGCCGGACCCCGCCTGTGGGCCGAGTCCCGGTTTCTGGCGGGAAGTCCCACGCCGATCAGCGTCTGGAAGAGCAGTACCTGCGCCTGCTGCGCCAAATGGGTGGACCATATCCGGGCCAACGGCTTCTCACCCATTATCCGCGATGAAGAGGAGATGGAGCGTCTCAAGGACAAGCTGGGAGTGCCTGCGGGTGTCCGCTCGTGCCATACTGGGCGGGTCGAGGGCTACCTGATAGAGGGGCATGTTCCGGCCTCCGACATTCGCCGGTTGCTCACGGAGCGGCCGAAGGTCGCGGGGCTAGCCGTGCCGGAGATGCCATCCCATACGCCTGGCATGGCTCCCCCCGGGGCCGAGCCGGGTGATTTCGATGTCGTTTCCTTCCAGCTCGACGGTAGTACGCGAATCTTCGCGCGCCACTAGCGCCCGCGGGCCGACCGTCGCAGAACGGCTCCGGCCACCAAGGCGAGGCCCAAGCCGAGCAGGATTCGGGGCAAGGGATCGGGCACCGGCGGTGGCACCTCGACTACGCCGCGCTCGTCGGCAACAGCAGGCTGGCGGACGTAGCGTCCGCGCGGCGGCACTGCTACCCGGTCGAAGTCCCGCGCCAGCCGCTTCAAATCGTCGAGCATCTCCGGACCCTCCAGCGGCGGCCCATGTCCCGTCGCCACCCGCCACGGCTCCAGAGCCGCCAACTGCTCTACCGAACGCCGCGCCGCAGTCCAGTCAGGAGTGAAGTACGCCGGCGGGCCGTGGATCTCGGGTTTATACGTCAGCGCCGAGATAGCCGACTCCTGCCGGGTGGTGACGAACGCGTCGCCTGCGATGAGTGACCGGTCGGAGTCGCGATAGAGGGAAATGTGTCCCGGGGTATGCCCCGGCGTGTGAATCCAGCGCCAGCCGGGCATTCCTGGCACCGAGCCGTCAGCCGGCAAGGGCTGGATCCGGCCCGAGAAATCGAACGGGCCTCGGGGATAGAATCGAGAAAGAGCCGACATCGCCCCCCCACCGACAGTAGGATCCGGCGGCGGATAGGCCGACCGCCCCGTCAGGTAGGGCAGTTCCAGAGGGTGAGCGTAAACCGGCACATCCCACCGCTCGAGCAGCGGGGGCAGCGCGCCCACATGATCGAAGTGTCCATGGGTCAGCACAATCGCCGACGGCTGAGCCCAGGGCCCGAAGCGTTCCTCGGCGGCGGCGAAGATCCATGATGCCGATCCCGGAATGCCGGCGTCAATCAGCACCCAGGATCCGCTGGGTGCGCCCGGACGTCCCGAGAAAAACAGATTTACAAAGACGGTTTTCAGATACGCCACGTCCGACGCCATCCCCTCCTCAACCGGCGTCGTGGGCAGCGGCTCCGTGATTTCAATCCTGGGCATGAGAGCCTCCGGCGCGTCCGAGCCGACGTTCCGGCCCGGCATAGTTGGAGTGTGCGCCGTGCCGCCGTTCGACCGCCGCGTCGCCGGGTACATCCTCCGGCCGGGCCGATCTGCCTTCCAGCTTCGCTGCTGAGGCGGGGTGCTTTCCGTGCGCACCCGCGTCCGACGCACCACCCATGGCGGATTCGGGAAGTGGTTCACTTGAATGGGAACTCATAGTTCGACTCCTGAGCGTTACTGAGGCGGAATCGTCAGCGATACGACGTCGCCAGGCTGGACCGTCATCTCCTCGCTGACCGGAGCTTGGGTGCTGCCCACCGGGTCGGCCAGGAACCGAATCGTGCCGCCCATCCGTACCAAGTGCTGAGGTATCGGGAACGCCTTGGTGGAATTGCCGGTGGCGAGACCCAGACGTATTCTCTGGCCGCTGCTGACCGCATACACTACCATATCGCTAAAGCTCTGATTTTGGACCTGGACCATAGTCGATTCGGACGGATCGGCGGCTTCCTCGGCAGAGCGACCGGCGCAGGCTACTTCGGTCACCAGCAGGATGACGAGTAACAGACGAATGAAGAACGCCATTCGAAGTGCCGCCAATCAGGCTGCCGGACTAGGAGCTGAAGTGGTTCCGTTCCGCGACGAATTCCAGCCCGCGTTCGAACGGCTGAACCGCGAGTGGATCGAAGAGTATTTCGCGGTGGAACCTGCCGATCGGGAAGTGCTGGGCGACCCACGCGGGAAGATCGTCGACGGCGGAGGCGAGATCTTTTTCGTGCTCCACCAGGGCGAGGTGCGGGGCACCTGTGCCGTCCTTCGGCACTCACCCCAGGAATGCGAGATCGCCAAGATGGCCGTTGCCCCCGGCTCCCGGGGGCTCGGCTTCGGCGATCTCCTCATGGAAGCATCCATAGCATTCGCCCGACGCATCGGGGCCCGCCGGATCTCGATTGTCTCCAACACCGCGCTCGAAACCGCGCTGCGGCTTTACCGTAAACATGGCTTCGTCCAGGTACCACTCGCCCACGATCCTCGGTACCAGCGCGCCAATATCCGGCTCGAGCTGAGACTATGAATGACCCTATGGCGTCCGTCTCGCACCCCGGAGCAACCGGACGATAAGTAAAAGCACCACCGCGCCGATGAAGGCCACGAAGATCATTCCAGCCAGACCTGCGAACGGCGTTCCCCATCCCATCTGGCCAAATAACCAGCCGCCGAACACTGCGCCGAGAATGCCGATGAGGATGTCACCCAGGATGCCGTAGCCGATCCCGCCCATTACCAGCGAGGCCAGCAGCCCGGCAACCAGCCCGACGATGATCCAGGTCAGAATGTCCACGCTCGATCTCCGGTAAAGGTCGTATTTCCCCAAACGTGGAGAGTAGCGTCTGGGACTGGCCGAGGATGTGCGGGGGATCACGGGAGGAAGCGAGCGGAAGCGCTGCTGACTAAGAGCTGCTGATCAATACCTTTAGCTCCGCTGACTCGCGGCTAGCTCCGCTGACTCGCGGCAGCCGGAACCACCGGGTGCTCGCCGGTGTCACTGTCCACGGAGTCAATCCGGACCACGATTGCGGTAATGTTATCGAGCCCGCCACGCCGATTTGCCTCCGCGACCATCCGGTCCACCCATGCCTGGGGGCCGCCATTGGACTCCAGGATGTTGACGAGCTGCTCGTCTTCCAGCATTCCGGTCAGGCCGTCAGAGGCGAGCAACAGAATGTCGCCCTTCTCCAGCGTGCCGAAATAGATGTCTGGCGCCACGTCGACGCCGGCCCCAACGCAGCGAGTGATCACGTTGCTATACGGATGGACCCGCGCCTGGTCCGGCGTGAGCAGTCCGGCATCTACCTGTTCCTGGACGTAGGAATGGTCCTTGGTGAGCTGGTGAATCCGGCCCTCATGCATGAGATAGGCCCGGCTGTCGCCTACCTGCCCAATGAGATAGCGTTGCGGCAGGAGGACCAGCACAGTTGCGGTGGTACCCATGCCTCGCTTGTCCTGTTCCGACAGGGTCCGTTCGAAGATGGCGTCGTTCGCGGTGCGGATTGCGGTTCGCACTCGCTCGCCCGCCTCTTCGTCGCTCATGCCTCGCAGCGAGCCGATTTTCTGAGCCGTGATGCGGACTGCCATTTCGCTGGCGACCTCACCCGCCGCGTGGCCGCCCATGCCGTCGGCCACGATGAAAATGCCGTGCTCGGCCAGCATGAGATAGTTGTCTTCGTTGCCCGATCTGACAATGCCGACATCGGTACGGGCGGCGCAGGTGAAGTTCACGAGATTCGTCAGCCTAACAACAGGAAGACCAGGATCGCCAGGAGCACCAGTAGCGACGTTACCAGCACCGAAGACGGCCCCTTTTGGCGGGAAGGGACCACCCGAATCGGGCGCCGGGACCGGACCGGCTTCGGTACCTCAGCGGCGGGCCTCGGCTCCTCCGCGGCGGACTTCGGCACCTCATCGGCAAGCTTCGGGGACATGACCGGTTCAATGCGACCCATTATGCGGGTCTGGTTGGTGCGGGCCGCGGGGACATGCTCGTCCAGGGGCTCGAAGAGCGCAATGACATCGCCGAACCGCAGCGTCGTGCCCGGCGTGAGCGCCACCTCGCCGGCGAGCCGTTCCCCTTCCACGAAGGTGCCGTTAGTCGAGCCCAGATCGGACAGGATCCAGATGGCCTCGCGGCGCTGGAGCTTGGCGTGCATGGTGCTGACGCTGGCATCGCTGATCACCACGTCGTTGTAGAGCCCCCGCCCGATATTCGCGACCGGCACCTTGATCGGGACCCTCCGTCCCTTGAAGTCTCCACTCCGGAACAACAATGACGCCAGTGGTGCGGCCTCCGGGCCTGGTGGTGTGTTCCGTTCGGGCTCCGCGGGCAAACCGTGCATCGTGTCGGACAGTCGCTGCGACGCACCCGCTGGGGGCGCCGGCGGTGGGCTCGCCGGTTGGCCGGGATCGGACGCCGGCTGGGGTGCAGCCGGGTTCGCGGCGTCGGCATAGAATCGAAACTCATCGTTTCCGATGCGGATTACATCGGCCCGTGCCAGTGTATGCGTCTTGCCGATGCGCTCGCCGTTCACGAAAGTGCCGTTCACACTCAGATCGAGCAGCAGATACCCGTCCTCCTCGCTGCGAATCTCGGCGTGGTGGCGGGAAACCTCATTCCCGGACACCACGACGTCGGATCCGGCATCGCGCCCCAACGAGAGGGGACCGGCGCCAACACTATACTCACGCCCGTCTGTGAGGCACACCAGGCGGCCCCCCGTCTTAGTTCTCGTTCCTTTCAGCCCGGGCGGCGCGACCAGGTCGGCGAAGGCTCCGGAGTCGAAGAGCTGAGTACTGCCGGCTCGGGCGGGGTCCACCACCAGAAGCTCGCGGCCGCTGATCTCGATCTTGTCCCCGTGGAGCAGCGGTGTGGGATCGGACCCCAGCCGGACCCCGTTCACCCGAACTTCCGCCTCCCGGTCCGCCACGCGGATAGCCGCCGCGCCCGCTTGCATCCCCTGCACCACAGCATGCCGGGGGCGTACTCCCGCCCCCGCTAGCACCACCGTACTGCTTGCATCGGAGCCTATGACTGTCTCGCCGGCGGCGATGGGGTAGCGCTCGCCGTCGATTTGGAGATGGATCATCGAGTGGTCCCGAGGAGAAAGTCGAGTGCCGTGTAACGTATCGCGCGTCTCATAACCATGCAAGGAAACTGAGGTTAGAACGATCACGCGATTTTTTGCTCTTCTTGCCCTCGCAGCTGCAATTGGTACAAGCGGTGGTAGAGGCCCTGGAACCCCAGCAGCTCGCGGTGGCTGCCCCGCTCCCGGATCTCGCCATGCTGAAGCACCAGAATCTCGTCGGCATGAAGTATGGTGCTGAGCCGGTGCGCCACCACGATGCTGGTTCGTCCGGACATCAGCTCGGCAATGGCGCGCTGAATCTGCCCCTCTGCCTCAGCGTCTACCGAGCTGGTCGCCTCATCCAGAACGAGAATGGCAGGGTCCAGCGCCAGGGCTCGCGCGAAGCTCAGGAGTTGGCGCTCACCCACACTGAGGCTGCGACCACGTTCTCCCAGACGGTGGCGGTACCCTTCCGGCAGCCGCTCGATAAATCGGTCCGCTCCCACCCGCCGGGCAGCCTGCCGGGCGGCCTCGGCTGGGATGTCAGCGTCGAGGGTAAGATTGTGCTGAATGTCGCCAGCGAACAGGAAGAGGTCCTGCTGCACGAAGCCAATGAGGGAGCGCAGGTCCGAGGTCGAGAGCTCCCTGATATCCACGCCATCTACGAGGATCCTGCCGCGCTCGGGGTCGTAGAAGCGGAGCAACAGGTTGACGATCGTGGTCTTCCCTGCCCCGGTATGGCCGACCAAGGCGATGGTCCGCCCCGTGGACGCGGTGAACGAGACATCCCGCAGAACCCACGCCCCGCCCGGACTGTAACGAAACCAGACTCCCTCGAAGCGCACCTCGCCCCGTATCGGTTGAGGGAGCCGAACGGACTCGGCAGGCTCGAGCACCGTGATCGGCTGATCGAGCAGAGCAAACACCCGCTCCGAGGATGCCATGGCGCTCTGAAGCAGGTTGAACTTTTCCGACAGGTCCTGCAGCGGCTGGAAGAACCGGCGACTCAGCTGGATGAAGGCGGCGAGCACACCTACGGTGATAGTTCCGCTGAGCGCGCGGAGACCACCGTAGTAGAGGAGCAACGCCATGGATACCGCGGTAAGCAGCTCAACCACGGGAAAGAAGACGGCGTAAATCGTGATCGAGCGGCGGTGTGCCTCCAGGTGATGCTGGTTGAGCTCGGCGAACTGCGCCGCGGAGTCAGCCTCCCGGCCGAACAGCTGGACCACCCGCATGCCGGAAAGCCGCTCCTGCAGGTATGCGTTCAGTCGAGCCAGACGCACTCTGATGTCCCCGAATGCCTGCCGGACCCGCCGCCGGAAAACCCGGGCCGTGAGCCATACCAGGGGGATCACGGCGAACGTGACCAGCGCCAATCGCCAGTCGATCCACAGCATCATCGTCATGATCGCGAGCAGCGTGAATATATCGCCGAACACGGTCACGACCCCGGAAGAGAACAGCTCGTTCAGCGTCTCGACGTCCGAGGTGACCCGCGTCATCAGTCGCCCTACCGGGTTCCGGTCGAAATAGCTGATGCTGAGTCGCTGCAGATGTCCGAAGATCTGCATGCGCAGATCGTACATCACCCGTTGTCCGAGGTAGGTGGTCAGCAGGGTTTGTCCATACTCGACCACGAACTCGAGCAGCAGGGCAGCGAGAAACAGGGCCGCGAGGGTGCCGAGGAGCCCGCTGTCGCCCGCAGGTATAGCAACGTCGAGGGCGCGCTGCGTGAGCACCGGTCCCACCAGTGCCAGTCCTGCACCACATAGGAGCAGCAGGACCGCGAGCACGGTGAGGCCACGGTAGGGACGCAGGTAGACCAGCAGCCGGCGAAGCAGGCCGGCGTCATAGCCCTTGTCGAGCGCTTCGTCCTGTTCCACGGGGCTCATCCAGCCGGTTCCGCGAGGGCCGAATCGTCGACCCCCTTGAGCCCGCGCCGGACCCACCCCGAGAACACCACGAAGCCGAACGCGATCGTGAAATAGCTCAGCGTCAGGCGCCAGATCAGGATGTAGATCGGGGTCAGCTCACGCGGCACATACGAAGACATCACGGCAGCGGACAGCACCTCGCCAACGCCGGAGGCACCCGGTGTCGGCGCGAAGTACAACAGGAACATGACCAGCGTCTGGACCAGGAGGATGTCGACGAAATTTGCGTGCAGCCCGACGGCCCGCAGGGCCACGTACCCCGCCAGCAGCTTGTTGGCATGCGAGGGACCGGAAAGCACCGTGGCCCAGAAGAGAGCGAGCCACCCGCGCGGGCTGTTGAAGGCGACCACGCTCTCGTGTGCGTGATCGATGCCGGCGCGAAGCTTCTCCAGCCGGGCGGCGACTCCCGCGTGCCGGCGGCCTATTCCCTCGGCTAGCCGGTGGAGCAGGTCGCGCACCGTGCGGGGAAAGAACATCACGACCCCCATGAGCACCCCAATGCCGGCGATGATCACGAGGCTGCCGAGAAACAGGTCGAACAGAGACAGGCCCAGGACGTTGCCGCGCTGGCCCAGCGAGCGGCCGGCTCCGAAGAACACCGCGAGCGGGCCGGCAATGGCGAAGAAGAGCACGGTGGCCACGAAGCTCATGAAAGTGGAGGTCACCGCCACCGGCAGCGGGACTCCGTAGCGCCGCATCGTGTACATCGTCATCGGACCCGCCCCGGTATTCACCGGGGTGATGTAGCCCGCCCAGGCACCCATACCTCCAGCCAGAATCAGCCCTTTCAGCGGGGGCTTGGGGTAGATGTGGCGGGCGACCACCCACAGCCGTAAGCCGCCGCCGATCCAGTCGAGGGAGGCCAGACCCAGGCCGGCAAGCACCCAGATCCATTCAACCCGCCTTAGGCCGGCGAGGAAGGCGGGAAGGTCGTTGCCGTAGAGGAGGGTGATTCCCCAGCCCACCAGCGAAGCGACAACGAAGATCTCGAAGCCGCGAAGGAGGAGCTTAGGGGTCAGGAGAAGGGGCATCGAGGGGGGAAAATAGCGCCTTCCCGGCTATTTTTCGACAATGTCTCAGTCCGTCATCCGCATCGTCAACGCCCGGCAGAACAACCTGCAGGGCATCACGGTCGATCTCCCCCACCGCGCGCTCATCGTAATCACCGGCCCTTCGGGCTCTGGCAAGAGCTCGCTCGCCTTCGACACGCTCTATGCCGAGGGGCAGCGGCGGTACATCGAATCCCTGTCTACATACGCCAAGCAGTTTCTCGACCGGATGCCGAAGCCGGCGGTGGACCGGCTCGAGGGGCTCGCCCCAGCGGTGGCGATCGAGCAACGCAATCCTGTCGTGTCCAGCCGGTCGACCGTCGGCACCGCGACCGAGGTGTATGACTTCCTCCGTCTGTTGTGGGCCCGGATCGGCAAGTGCTACTGCCGGGTATGCGGCGGGCCGGTCCGGCGAGACACGCCCCAGGAAGTCTGCCAATCCGTAGCGGCGCAGCTGACCGGCAGGATCCAGATCTGTTTTCCTCTGCCACCCCTGGCCCGGCTGACCCACGCGGCGGTGGTGGAAAACCTCCGGGCGCTGGGCTTCATCCGCGTGGTGGCCGACGGTGTCCCGCTACACCTCGACGACCTGGATGGGCATCTCGATCTCACCCAGTCTGAGGAGCTGCTGGTGCTGGTGGATCGACTCGAGACAGGTCCAGCCGGAGCGGCCCGCCTGGCAGAGGCGGTGGCGACCGCATTTCAGGAAGGCGAGGGAGTCGCCATCGTGCTGTGTCAGGACCCGTCCACGCGGCTCCGCTTCACCGAGTTTTCTGCCTGCAGTAATTGTGACACCCGGGCGGCGGCGGTCACGCCGGCGCTTTTTTCCTTCAACAATCCCAGGGGAGCCTGCTCCAATTGCAACGGCTTTGGGGCCGTACTGGAGTACGATGACTCGCTGATCATCTGCGATCCGGAAAAGAGTCTCGCTGAGGGGGCGATCGATCCCTGGACCAAACCGCGATATGAGTCGCGCCGTAGAATTCTTCTGGACTTTGCCCGGTCCATCGGCGCCGACCCGCACCGGCCCTGGTCCAAGCTGAAGCAGGCCCATCGCAGAGAGCTGCTCTACGGCCGCAAGGGCCGCTTCGTCGGAATCCACCACTTTCTGAAGGGCCTGGAGGAGAAACGTTATAAGCAGTACATCCGGGTCTTCCTGCGACAGTACCAGCTGGCGAAGACATGCACGGAGTGCCGGGGAACCCGGCTGAATCCGGACGCCTTGTCGTTTCGCCTTGGAGGCGAGGACATCGGAGCGGTGGGGTGCCGATCCATCGATGCCATCCACGCCTGGCTGCACTCGCTGCCACTCACAGCCTGGGACCGGGCCGTGGCCCAGTTGATTATCGAGCAGCTCGATGCCCGGCTGACCTTCCTGCGAGATGTGGGTTTGGGTTATCTCACGCTGGACCGCCAGACCCGGACTCTCTCCGGAGGCGAGGCGCAGCGAATCTCGCTGTCCAATGCGCTGGGTTCGCGTCTGGTGGATACGCTTTACGTGCTGGACGAGCCGTCGGTCGGGCTCCATCCGAGAGATACCGACCGGTTGCTCGCGCTGCTGCACCGGCTTCGAGACGCCGGGAACACCGTTGTCGTGGTGGAGCATGATCTGGCGGCCATCCAGCAGGCCGACTTCATGCTGGAGCTGGGGCCAGGGTCAGGCGAGCACGGGGGCAAGGTGGTGCACGCGGGTCCCGTGGAACAGGCATCCACTTCATTGACGGGCCAGTACCTCACCGGGAAGCGGCAGATCGCGGTCCCCAGCGTGCGGCGCCCCGCCGGCCCCCAGTGGCTTCGGGTACGTGGCGCCGACCTGCACAACCTGAAGGACGTTGACGTGGACATTCCGCTCGGCACGCTGACGGCGGTCACCGGGGTGTCGGGTTCGGGCAAAAGCACGCTCCTGCACGATGTGGTCTACCGGAACCTCGAGGCCAAGCTCCGGGGGGAGCACTCCGCCAAATCGCACCTGGGCGAGCCGGTCGGCCGGGTGGCGGCGATCACCGGATGGGAATTTCTGAAGGACGTGCTGCTGGTGGATCAGTCTCCGATCGGCCGGTCGCCGCGCTCCAATCCGGTGACCTACATCAGGGCCTTCGACGAGATCCGCGAGCTATTCGCCAATCAACCCCTGGCTCGGCAGCGGAAGTACACCGCCGCGACATTCTCCTTCAATTTGCCGGGCGGCCGGTGCGAGACATGCGAAGGTGCCGGTCACGTGCAAGTGGAGATGGTATTCCTCGCCGATGTCTTCGTGCCCTGCGAGGCATGCGGCGCCACGCGATACCGGCGTGACGTCTTGGACGTCAGGATCCAGGGCAAGTCGATCCATGACGTGCTGCAATGGACGGTGGACGAGGCGATCACCCGCTTCCGTCACCAGCCGAGACTGGGCGCCGCCCTCTGGCAGCTGCAGCAGGTCGGGCTGGGGTACCTCCGTTTGGGGCAGCCCGCCACCACGCTCTCGGGCGGGGAAGCCCAGCGGCTCAAGATTGCGCGCGAGCTGACCCAGGCAGGCAAGCGCGAAGGGCGAAAGCTCTACATCCTGGACGAGCCCACCACCGGCCTTCATCTGGACGATGTTCGCGTGCTGCTCCACGTGCTCGACCGGTTGGTGGATGCCGGGCACACGGTGGTGGTCATCGAACACCACCTGGACGTCATCAAACGAGCCGATTGGGTGGTTGACCTGGGGCCGGATGCGGGCGACGCAGGAGGAAGAGTCGTCGCGCAGGGACCTCCAGAGGAGATCGCCGAAGCCTCGGATTCGCACACCGGACGTTATCTCCGGCCGTTGCTCTCTCCAGCTCAAGCTGCTCTGGCGGTATGAAAATCCAATGAACCCTGTCGATCGTCGCAATTTCCTGCGCCGTTCCGCGCTTGCGGCCGGCGGCCTGCTTGCACCCTCTCTCAGTGGGCTCATTTCCTGTGCAACTTCTCCCTCACTCGGCAACGGTCCACTACCGGCGGCCCGCACGGGTCAGGGCGGCTATGGTGCGCTGCTCCCCAGCAGAGAGCTCGATGGAGCCATTTCGATTCCCAAGGGCTTTCGAGCCGCTCTGCTGAGCACGGCCGGTGAAGAGATGGTGGGAGGGTTCGTTCCATACGCTTTCGACGGCATGGCTGCGTTTCCAGCCGGCCCGGATCGGGTGCGGCTGGTTCGCAACCACGAGGTTCGCGATAGCGCCGCTATGTCTCGTCCCTTCGGGGAGCGGCCGTACGATGACGCCGGGGCCGGTGGAACGACCACGGTCGAAGTTCTACTGCGACCGGATGGCGAGGCCCGCATCATTCGACAGTTCGCCAGCCTGACCGGCACCTGTGTCAATTGCGCCGGCGGACCGACGCCCTGGAACAGCTGGATTTCGTGCGAGGAGACCGTCGAAGGCACTGCAAAAGGGCGAGGCCGGAACCATGGCTACGCCTTCGAAGTCGCCGCAGCATCAAACGGCCCAGTCGTTCCAATTCCGCTGCGCGCCATGGGCCGTTTCGAGCATGAGGCCCTGGCCGTGGATCCGGCAACCGGCTGGCTCTACCTGACCGAGGACCGCACCCCAGCGGGCTTTTATCGCTTCACGCCCGCCGTCGCAGGGCAGCTGAGTCAGGGTGGAATACTCGAGGCGCTCGCCATCGTCGATGCGGACGGCTATGACAGCAGAGTGAACCAGTCTGTGCTTACCCCCCATCAGGTGCGATGGGTGACGATCGACAGCCCGGATTCGGATGAGCCGGTGTTACCCAGCGGCTACGTCTACAACCAGGGCCTCGCAAGGGGTGCAGCGCAGTTCGCCCGTCTGGAGGGCTGCTGGTATGGCGACAACAGCATCTATTTCAATGCCACGACGGGGGGCAATGCCGGGGTGGGGCAGGTCTGGCAGTATCACACCCGACGCAACGAGCTTCAGCTTGTTTTTGAATCTCCCTCCTCGGAGGTCCTCAGCAGTCCCGACAACATATGCGTGAGCCCGAGGGCTGGAATTGTGATCTGCGAGGATGGGACCAGGACCAACTTCGTGCGGGGACTTACGCGTGAGGGCCTGATCTTTGACCTAGTTCGAAACAACCTCAACCGATCGGAATGGGCCGGCGCCTGCTTCAGTCCGCAGGGCCGCACGCTCTTCGTAAACCTCCAGGGAGAAACGAATCCCCAGGAGAACCCCGGTAGCGACAAGGGGATGACGTTCGCAATCTGGGGCCCCTGGGAATCAGGCGCTCTCTAGTGTAGCGGCGCCGTCCCGCAGGAGGCGCCAGACCTCGGCCACATGCTCCCGACCGGTCTGCCGCTGACCCACCGCCACCCGAATCACATAGCGTCCCGCCAGCCGAGTGTGGGTGAGGTGTACCCGGCGCGTCGCGTTCACGTGGGCCAGCAGCGCTGCGTTGAGCTGGTCGAGCCGAGCTTCATCAAGTTTTGGCCCGGCGGGATTGTAGCGGAGACAAACCAGGCCCAGCGGCACTGGCGCCATGAGCTCAAACTCAGATGATGCCTCAATCCATCCGGCCAGCTCCCGGGCCATCGCCACATGGTCCCGGACCACTGCCTGCAGACCACTCACGCCATAGCTACGGATCACAAACCACAGCTTCAGGGCCCGAAAGCGGCGGCCCAGCTGAATGCCCCAGTCCCGATAGTTCACAACCGCTGAGTCTGCAGCGGTTCGGAGATACTCGGGCGAGACCTGGAAAGTTCGCAACAGCGCGTCCGTGTCCCGCACGAAATAGGCGCTGCAGTCAAAATTCACCAGCATCCATTTGTGAGGATTGAGGACCACACTGTCGGCGTGCTCGACACCCGCGAAGAGCCCGCGCAGCTCCGGAGCGATGGCGGCGGTCCCCGCATATGCGGCATCCACATGCAGCCAGACCCCGTGCCGCCGACATACCTCTGCTATGGGTTCTACCGGGTCGATCGCGGTGGACGATGTGGTCCCGACTGTCGCCACAACGCACGCGGGGGTCAGTCCGGCAGCGATGTCGCGTTCGATCATCTGGTCCAGCGCGTCCGGCAGCATGGCGAATCGCGCGTCCACCGGCACCCGGCGGAACAGCTCATGGACGTACCCAGCCAGCTTCACCCCCTTGTCCACCGAAGAATGTGCCTCGCTCGAGGCATAGACGGTGAGACGGGACCGGTCGATCGCCGGCGCGCCGCCGCCCCCCTCGTAATGAGCCGCATGCTCGCGGGCCGACAGCAGCGCCACCAGCGTTGAGGTCGAGGCGGTGTCCTGAATGACGCCGGTAAACTGGGTCGGCAGCCCCACCATCTGGCGCAACCAGTCCATTGTCACCTGCTCCAGCTCGGTAGCGGCCGGCGACGTTGCCCACGACATACACTGCGCGCCTAGAGTGGCCGTCAGCATCTCGGCCAGCACCGATGGGGGGCTGTTGTTGCCGGGGAAGTACGCGAACCACCCGGGATGGTTCCAGTGGGTCATTCCCGGCACGATGAGATCGGTGAAGTCCTGGAACAGCTGGGCAAATGGCTCGCCCTCGACCGGCGGGAATGGCGGGAGCTGACGCAGGATGTCACCCGGGCTCACGTCGGGGGTGACGGGCCGCTGCCCTACGTCCCGCATGTAATCGGCCATCCAATCGACCAGCTGATGCGCGTGGCGGCGGAAGTCCTCGGAATGCATGCCAGAGAAGATGTGGCAGAGAGAGGGAATGAGGGAAGGAGTGTTGTCATTCGGGCCCGAGCCGGAAATCTTCCAGCCCATGAATCCCGCTATCGGGTGGATGCTCCTGGCCCAGGTGTTCTTCGCGGGAATGAACGTCTGCACCCGTCTGGGCGGACGAGACCTGCCGTGGGCTGAGGTCGGAGCGGCACGCTTTCTGGTCGGCGCGCTCATGGCCGGCGCCCTCGCCTGGTACCAGGGTGTGTCCCTCGGAATCACCGACCAGGGAAGCGCCTGGCGCCGCAGCGTGTTTGGGGCGCTTTCTGCACTATGCACTTTCTACGCACTCGCCTCAGACCGGATTGCCTTGGGGGACGTGGCCACACTAGGTGCCACCGCTCCCATATTCGTCGCTCTCTTGTCGGCGCCTCTGCTCGGCGAACGCGTCGGGCGACGCGTGACCCTCGCCATTTTTTTGGTCTTTGCCGGAATTGTGGCGGTGGTCGGCCCAGCCTTCGGTGTCGCGGCGCCGGTGGCGGCAGTGGCCATCGCGGGAGCGATCCTCTACGCTCTCGCCCTGATCTGGCTCCGAAAGGTGGGCCCGGGAGAGACTCCCTACGCCATCGTGCTGCACTTCTCCCTGGTGGGCTTGTGCGCGATGCTGTTCTTCGCCATCCCGCATTGGGTGTGGCCCGATACCCGAGGAGCATTAGTGCTCCTGGGTGCGGGTTTTACCGGCGGGGGAGCCCAGATCGCGATGACCCGGGCCTACTCCCTTCACCGGGCGGCGCCCCTCGCCGCGCTCTCCGGTCTCGGTATCGTGCTTACCCACCTGCTGGCCATCCCGGTGTTCGGGGAAGAGCCCAGCAGATGGCAGATGGGAGGTTCGCTTCTGGTCATTGGAGCCAGCCTCCTGCTCACGGCCGCTCCGGAAACCGTTCCGGCGCCGGTCCGCTCCCCCAATTAACCGCAGTATGTTTTGAGGATGACAGCGACTCTCCCGACCGCGATCGTGCGCCCCAATGGCCTGGCTTACGATCCCGACTTTGCCTGCCGGCACCTCTGTGGGTCCGATCCGGCGCTGGATGCGCTCATCGCCAGGGTTGGTGCATTCACCATGCGCCCGGTACCGACCCACAGTCTGTTCCAGGTGCTCGTCCGGTCGATCGTCTACCAACAGCTCACCGGCAAAGCTGCCGCCACTATTCTGGCCCGGGTCATCCGACTGTTCGCGCCCAAGCGGTTCCCCACACCACTTGACCTGCTCGAGGTGGCACCTGAACGGTTGCGGGCCGCCGGACTCTCGACCGCGAAGACCGCGGCGCTGAAGGACCTTGCCGCTCGTGCGCTCGATGGCACCGTGCCGTCACTTGCCATGGTGCGCCGCATGGAGGACGAGGAGATCGTGGAACGGCTCACTGCAGTGCGCGGCATCGGCCGGTGGACGGTGGAGATGCTGCTGATCTTCAAGCTGGGGCGGCCCGACGTGCTGCCGCTGGGCGACCTGGGAGTGAGAAAAGGGTTTGCCTTGACGTTCGGCAAGCGTAAGCTGCCCGAGCCCGCGGTCATGAGCCGGCGAGCCGAACGCTGGCGCCCCTATCGGAGCGTGGCCAGCTGGTATCTCTGGCGCGCGCTGGAGCTTTGATCCGGAGCCGAACATGCCACTGGAACTGGGATTGAGAATCTCGCCTAGCCCCGAGTCGGTCGAGATCGTCAGGGCGACGCTCAGACGGATGGGGTTTGGTCTCAGCGAGGCCGATGCTCGGAGTCTGGTCGAGGCCGTGCTGGCGGTGGAAGGTCCGAAGCTGCATCTCCTGGTGCGCGGCACCGTGGAGAACTCCCTCGAGATCATCCGGGACACCGCTGAGTCTGCGCTGGGGCGGGTCCAGAACAAGCGGGTCGAAAGATCAGACCTGGTCGGAGGCGGCCGGAGGCCTATGGCCCCGCGCCGGCCCGAGCCCGCGGAAGAGGAGCTCGAGGACGATGAGCCCCGACCGGTGTTCAAACGGCCGAGGCGGTAGAGGGCGACCGAGGCAAGCGTGAAAGTGGAGCCCAGCCTGACGAAGGCCGAAGCCTCGAAGCGGATCGACGAGCTTCGGGTGAGACCGGCAAGACTGACGCCGCCGGCCGCTGAGCCGGCGGCTCCGGCCATAGCGGAACATCGGTGCCTTACGATGTTCCGCTGTCCCGGTCCACCTGGTTAAGCAGTTTCGCCACATCCTCACGGGTCAACCCCACATCCTCCAACATCTCAGCCGTGCTGGGACGGCTGAAATCCTCCCGCCTGGCTTCGAAAATCAGCTCGTAAGTGTCGGGCGCATCGAGAGCCTGCTGCTGCCGCAGCACCCATCCGCTTTCGTCCACGAACAAGCGCAAGGCGTGGTCGAGGGAGTCGAACACGTTCTCGCTCCAGCGGTGATCCCGCGGATGCCAGAACCGGGTGATCAGGTGGGGAGATCCCGCGGTCCCCTGCTCCTCCATGCGTCTCGTCGTCACGACCACCCAGTGGACCCGGCCGGGACGATCGGTCATCAGCGGGTCCGCCGCGGCCTGCACGGCAGGTGCCGGCGTTTCCGTCCTCTCATATTCCGGCTGCCTGTTAATCATCGGATCGTCCTCGGCTGGCACCGCTCAGTTCCGGTCCTCTCGAAGAATCGCGTACAGGACCACGTCCTCGTACACGCCCCACTTGCGCACCCGTTCCCTGAGGAACCCTTCCTGCTGCATTCCGATATGGCGCAGGACCTGCCCAGCCGCCGGATTCCGGGCCATGTGATGGGCACAGATTCGGTTAAGCCCCAGTTGCTCGAACCCGAAGCGAACAACGGCGGCGGCGGCTTCACGTCCGTACCCCTGACCCCACCACTCCCGGCCGATCCAGAAGCCGAGCTCGGCCTGGAGATGCTCCGGATCAATGTCCCGAAGCCCCGCGCATCCGATCAGGGCCGAGGCGCGCAGGCGAACCGCGAAGTTCGTGGCCCGGCCGCGCACCGCCTCGCGGCGCTGATGGCCGATCCAGGCCAGGGCGTGATCCAGTTCGTAGGGATGGGGAATCGACACCGTAGTGTCGGCAACCTCCCGATCGCCCGCCAGCCGCCGCAACTCGGCCGCGTCGGCAGGCTCGAATGGCCCCAGGAGCAGGCGAGAAGTATGAATAGTGGGTGTAGCGCTCACGGCGCGTTAGAACGCGTCGCGCTGTGCTTGCTCGATCTTCTGCGCCAGTTCCACCGCAGCCTCCCGCAGCGAGGTGAGCTCGCGGTGCCTGCCGCTGATGGACCCTGCATGGAGGTCACCGCCCAGTCCGCGGCACATCTCCATGGCGCGCCGGATGCGAAACTGTTCCTGGAAGCCCCGGGTGTCGGGGCCACCTCCCGCACTCAACAGGCCCCATAGCCGAAGCCGCATATCGTCCAGCGCGCTCTTGAAATGCTCCAGACCTTCCACCGGGGCGCGCCCGAGCGCCAAGCGTACTTCAATAGCACCCAGTGTCGAGTTGAGCGTGGCCATCTGATCCGCAAAGCTCGGCTCTGCCATTGAATCCTCCTGCACGAGAGCGACCCCGAGATGCGGCCGGTCCTGCCGTCAGGCTGTGCCGGCCGCCATCGTTTTCCCGATGCAACGAGTACCGTCGAGCAGGTCCCGCCTGCGGTCAGAAGGTGTCGCTTCCGCCTCCCGCATCACGCCGCGGTTCAGTATCGCCGCCGACCAGTGTGCTCCATGAGACTTCGTGCCCCTTGCGCGCGCCTTTGGGTGTGACCTTCACCCCCTCCGGGGAAATCGCCACCGTGTACAGCTTTCCTTCGAGGTCCAGTTCTCGCTTGATCGTCTTGTCGAGTTTTGTAGCCATTCCGCCCTCAGGTTTTGGATGAAGCGCCAGCGGCGCAGGTCCCCCCTCGGTCCCGCTCGGGCCCTGCAAAGTATACGTTCCTACGGCCTTGATCGGTATTCTTTCGGTTTGCCTTCCTTTTTACGAGGAGAAACCTGTCTTGAACCAACCTGTCAGCTCCAGCCCACGGCGGGGCCGTCGATGATCATCGATCCCCTGCTTGCGCTCGCCTCATTCGGAATCGGCATCGTCGTGGGGCTTACCGGGATGGGCGGGGGAGCGCTGATGACGCCTGCGCTGGTTCTGTTTTTCAACGTGGCTCCCCTTACTGCGGTCTCATCCGACCTGGTTGCCAGTGCAGTGATGAAGCCGGTGGGGTCGCTGGTTCACCTGCGCCGGGGGACCGTGCACCTCGAGCTGGTAAAATGGCTTTGTCTCGGCTCAGTCCCGGGTGCGTTCAGTGGAGTGCTCCTTGCCCGCGCCCTTGGAACCGGCCAGCAGGTGCAGGATGTCATCCGGACCGCGCTCGGCGTCGCCCTCCTGCTTGCCGCCGCGGGGCTGACAGTCAGGGCCTACCTTCGCCTGGTGGAGCGGGCCCGCGATCGCGATGGCCGCGCAGCGCCTCTCCCGGCGGGCCCTCCGAGGGTCGCGCTGCGGGCCGGGCCGACCGTGATGCTGGGGCTCCTCGGCGGAATGGTTGTCGGCCTGACATCGGTGGGCTCTGGATCGTTGATCATTATCGCGCTGATGGCACTATATCCGACCCTCAAGGCGAGCGAGCTGGTAGGAACGGATCTAGTTCAGGCGGTGCCGCTGGTAGCGTCAGCGGCTCTGGGACACCTGCTGTTTGGAGACTTCAAGCTTGAGTTGACCACCTCACTGCTGCTTGGGTGCGTGCCGGGAGTGTGGGTGGGGGCCCACCTCTCCGCCCGTGCGTCCGGAGGCCTGATCCGAAGGGCACTCGCGTTCGTCCTGCTGGCATCGGCTCTCAAGCTTCTGAATGTTTCCAACGTGCAGACCGTCATCGCTTTGGCACTGGTACTCCTTTTCGCTCCGCTCGCATGGATGCTGGTCCGGCGACGCCATGGATTCCCCGCCTTCGCTCCTCGACGGCCCCGCTGAGTGGCTCAGCTACCGCGGTTGCCACTGGCAACCGAAGCGGTTCGACTTGAGCGAGCTGGCTCGGACCGTGCGGGAGATACTGGATAAGGCAACGTGCCTCGCTGACCGAATAGAAAACGGGCCGCCGATACCAGGCAGCCCGTGGTGCGTGTGAGACGTGTGGCCTTTCAGCTCCCGAGGAGGGACTCGAACCCCCGACCCGGTGATTAACAGTCACCTGCTCTACCAACTGAGCTACTCGGGATCGTCGGCGCGGTTACCGCCGGCACGGCAAAAAGTAGTGGCCCGTCAAGCTCTAGGCAACGCTGCTTTCAGCGCTCCAGAGAATCTACCCGCGCACTTCTGGCCGTGCCTGAATCCGCGGCTCGAAGGGCACCTCTGACACCCGCGGAACCCGGCAGCCTCGATGCCCCGACTACGCTGTCGCGCTCACGCTCGCTCGTGCGGTGCGGGGTATCTTCACTCGAGTGACAACCTGCTAGGAGAAGAAGAAGGAAGAGACTTCTCATGATGCTGCTCCAGGGTAGAAGAGTATCCAGCCGCGAGCGGCGAGCAGCCATTAGCCAACAGCCCTCCCGATGCCACGACCAAGCTAGCCGACAGTCGCCCCCTGCCATAACTTGCACCGGGGGGTGACCCATGCCACAGCCACGACTCGGCCAACAGCCTTAGTTTGGCACTGTCCGAACCGCGACGATAACCCCAACGATAGCCTGCGAATGCAAGCCGCCCCCCGGCTCGCCGATGCCTTTCGGGTCGAAGTTACCGGCTCAATTTCAGTCGGATATTGACGCTCGTTTTTTTGACATTGTGGCCCCGATCTTTGCACCACCAGACCTGCTAAGTACTTGATATTGATGTTGTTACATTACTCCGGCTTCCCCTTTGGCCTTGGGTACGTAGCTTGCCTCCCATGCACCCGTACCCGCTGATAGGACACCGGACGGCCCGGAATCGGCTGGCCCAGGCAATCCGGAGTGGCAAGCTGCCACAGGTCCTGCTGGTGACGGGCCCGGCGGGCGTAGGCAAGCAAAGATTGGCACTATGGCTGGCGCAGTTGGCCCTGTGCACGCAGGCGGGTGAAGAGCCGTGTGGGGCGTGCCGGCCCTGCCATCTGGTCCTGAATCTGTCGCATCCTGACCTGCATTGGTTCGTCCCGATCGCGCGGCCGAAGGCTTCGGATCCGGATAAGCAGGTGGAGGAAGCAGCCCAGGGCATTGCCCAGATCATGAACGACCGCCGGCTCCAGCCGCTATATCAGGCAGCGGACGGCATGGCGACCCATAGTCTGGCAAGCGTGCGGCTGTTGCTTCGAAAGGCATCGCTGACGTCGGTCGAAGGCGGGCGGCGGATCTTCATCCTGGGAGAAGCGGATCGCCTGATCGCCCAGGACTCCGCCCAGGAAGCCGCGAATGCGCTCCTGAAGCTGTTGGAGGAACCGCCGTCGGGAAGCCTGTTCGTACTGACGACCGTCGAGCCCCGGCTGCTGCTGCCCACGATGCGGTCCCGGGCAGTTCCGATCAGGCTGGGACGCTTGGCCGACGCCGATGTGAGCGGGTTTCTGAAGGCGCACTTGAAGCCGGCGCTCTCGTCGAAGGAGTTGGAGCAACGAGTCGCGTTGGCCCAGGGTTCCATCGGCATCGCGTTGCGCAGCGGCGAAGAAGCCGGGAAGGCCCAGGAAGCCGCGCAGCGGTGGCTCGAGGCAGTGTTGGCCGGGCCCGGCCCTTCCTTCGAGCGCGCACTGAAGCAGGCCCCCTGGTCGGCCCGGGGTGAGTTTACCGCCATGCTCGACGCGCTGGCCGAAACGCTGGGCGACGCAGCCAGAACTACTGTTGGACAGCCGGTGCGCCGGCCCGTTCCCCAGGCGCTCCTGCGGCACCGGCAGCCGGGCCCGTTTCTCAGAGCCATGGAACACGTGGCTGACGCGCGCGAGGCAGCATGGGGAAACGTGAACCCGCAGATCCTGCTGGCGGTCCTGGGCGAAGAGCTGGCGGAGGTCCTCTGAAGCTCACGCACCTGGACGAGCGGGGCCGGGCCCGGATGGTGGATGTGAGCGGCAAGCCGGAGTCCCGGCGAACGGCGGTCGCGGAAGGGTCGGTGCGGATGTCCCGCGAGGCGTTCGATCTCGTGGCTTCGCAGGCGGTGGCCAAGGGGGACGTTCTCGCGGTGGCCGAAGTGGCGGGCGCCATGGGCGCCAAGCGCACCGGAGAGCTTATTCCGCTCTGCCATCCGCTCGGCCTGGACCTGGTCGAGGTAGAGGCGAGGCTCGAGCCAGAGCTGCCGGGCGTGAGGATTACCGCGATGGCGAAGGCGACCGGGCGGACCGGAGTGGAGATGGAAGCGCTCACGTCGGTCGCGGTGGCATGTCTGACGGTGTACGATATGGTGAAGGCAGTGGATCGAGGAATGACGATCGAGGATGTACGGTTGGTGAGCAAGACGGGTGGAAGTCGGGGCGATTGGCGCCGATCCGAGTCTTAGTCGGAACGGCTTCTCGTAAAAGAAAGGGGCCTGCGCGTGTCGAGACCCAAGTATTACGACGACCCGAAGCCGATGACGGCGGAGCGACTCCTGCTACGGGGAGGCGTTTTCCTCGCGGCTGCCGTTGGCATCGGTGCGCTAGGTGGCTGGAATAAGCTCGTCCGGGCAACCGATAATGTCTCGGTGTCCCTTCCGGACGTGGGGGCTGTTGCGCGGCAGATGGGAAGCCTCAGCGAACAGCTGGAGGCTGCCCGGGGTGAAGCCGTGGTCGTCAAGCTTCAGCTCGAGCGAGCCAACGCCATCATGGAGAACTCGACCCGTTATCAGATCGCGGCTGATCTCTCGGCCGCAATTTACGATATAGCGCTCAGCGAAGGGATCGACCCCTCGCTCGGCTATCAGCTGGTCAAGATCGAGAGTGGCTTCAAGGCGAAGGCCCAGAGCAACATGGCGGCGTACGGCTACACTCAGCTCCAGGTTCCTACGGCGAGATTCTATCAGCCGGGAATTACCCAGAAGGACCTGTACGACCGGGACACCAATCTGCGTATTGGCTTCCGGTTCCTGAACGACTTGCTGGCCAGATTCGACTACGACGTGCACCTGGCCCTGCTGGCGTACAACCGGGGGCCGGCGAACGTGAACAAGATTCTGGCGAAGGGTGGTAACCCGGCCAACGGCTATTCTGACGCGGTGCTGAAGGGTTTTCGTCCGATCGACTCGACCGAGCCGGTGCGTTAACCAGGAATTTTGAGCGCGATACCCGTTCTCAGGGTCTCCCGTTCCGTCAGTCCATTTGCTTCCCTGAGGGCCTGGATCGAGACGCCGTAACGTCTTGCCAGGCCTTTCAGCGTTTCCCCCCGCCGTACGATGTGAGTCTTCGCCGAACCGGCGGGCATCCCTCGCTCCACTGCCACTGATTGGCGCGCTACGTCCGGCGATGCGACCCGCAGCCGCTGACCCGCGCGTATGCGTCCCCGGTTGTCCAAACCATTCCAGGCCAGCACCTCTCGCTGCGTCACTCCATACTCGTCGGCAATCTCGGAGATGGTTTCGCCGCGCTGAACCCGGTGGAAGGTACGCCGCGCCGTGCCAGCGGCGACCACCGGTTCGGCCATACGCCGCGCCACCTTGGTCGAGAGCGTTCCTCCGGTGGGAACCACAATGCGCTGCCCGATCCTCAGACTCCGGCTCTTGGCCTTGGGATTCGAAGCCATGAGCATGGCCTGGCTCACCCGATACCGCAGTGCGATCCCGCTGAGCGTCTCACCCCGGGCTACGAAATGCTCCACGAACGTTACCCGCTGCCGGGGGGGAAGGTCAGCGTACGCGGCTACAGTCATAGGACCATGACCCACGGGGAGTCGAACCACCGACCGGGTTCCGGGGGGCGTGGCCAGCCGAAGATACTGCGGATTCAGCTCTCGGATGGCTGCGACGGTGGTATCCGCCAACCGGGCGAGCACATCGAGGCCGGTCATGTCGGGCACGATGATGGAGTCGTATGCGATGGGCTCAGCCCGCTCAACCCTGAAGCCATAGCGCTCCGGCTGCTTGGCGATCAATGCAGCCGCGATCAGCTTGGGGACGTAGTCCTTGGTTTCGCGCCTCAGGAACTTGGTGTCGTACAGACGGAAAAACATGGCATCGGTATTCGAGGTATCACTCTCCTCGTCGGGAAGACGCCCCAGACCGCGCGAGACCTTCCCGGAGCCGGCATTATACGCCGCTGCCGCCAGGTACAGAGAGTTGAACCGGCGACTCAGGTCTCGCAGGTGCCTCACCGCGGCGTCGGTCGCCCGCATCGGGTCGCGCCGCTCGTCCACCCAGGAATCGATGCGGAGACCATACCCCTTGCCAGTCGCCTTCATGAATTGCCACATCCCCACCGCCTTGGCCCGGCTGGTGGCCGTATTGGAGAAGCCGCTCTCGATCAGCGCGAGATACACCAGATCCGCCGGCAGACCCTCGCGCTGGAGACGCTCGCGAATCATCGCTTCGTAGCGGGGCATGCGGCCGAGCCAAATGGCCATCCGCTGGCGGCCCCGACCCTGGAAGAAGTCGAGGTAGTACTGAACCCGGGCATGGTCGTTGAACGTTTCCACGTCGATGTCCCAGGTTACTGCCTCCGCTAACGCCTCCGCGCCACCTGGAATTCCCTCGGGTTGTGCTTTGCCGCCGTCGCCCTCCTCCTCGGACCTGGGATGTGCGTCAGCCAACTCTTCCAGCACCGCTTCATCGGCAACGGAGTCCGCCGCGACCAGCAGCTCGGCCGCGGTATCGGCCGCCACCAGCACCGGATCGGCATCCGAATCGGTGTCAGCTGGATACCCCGGAGCGGAGTACGACATCAGCGGGGAGGACGGCGGCGTGGGCGCCGGGTTGGGAGCGGATCCGCGACCCCCACAGCCTGCGAGAAGGGCCAGGATAAGCAGGCGATGGACTCGATTACCGGGCATGGGCGACTCCACGGCGCGAAGCTCAGGGCTGCGCCTTCGGCAATGTTTCGGGTCACGGATGGAAGAAAAACCCTGTTTCTGACCTGCAAACCGCGGGACCAAAGGCGAACTGAGGCAAGGCGCAGCACGCCCTTAGCGCATGAACAGCCGGTTGCCCAGGATCCGGTTGGTGGCATTGAGCACGGCCAGCGCGGCGCCACGGGGCGTGTCGGCCTCGGTCAGATACGAGCCAACTACCCGGGTTCCGCTTCCCTCACCGTGTACCGCCAGCGACACGATCACCACCGTGGCGTCGAACGCACGAACCGCCTTGACGCCGAGAAGCTCGAAGCTGAGGCCGCCCTGCACCGCCTGGCCCAGAGCGACTACGCAGGCCTGAGCCGAGCAGCGTAGCTCACCCGCCTGGGATGCGAGGCCCTCTCCCTCGCCGGTGAACTGCTCCGAATCCCTCCAGGTCAGTCCGACCCGGGCACGACACCGCCCATTGGGCAACCGGTCGAGCGTAAACTCGGCAAATCGGAGCCGCTCGGGAAATGGATCTGGCGTCGACATGAGGTCCTTGCGCGAGCCTGAAATCAGCGAGAAATGTCGCGGTGCCGAGGGGCAAGCCCCATGCCAGCTATCCCAGCAACTGGGTCAACAACGCGATGAGATCGTGGTTGGAAACGCGCTCGGCCTGGGCGAACAGCGCGGCCTTGGAAGATGAGGAGAGCGGATAGGCGCCCCAGACCGAGCGCTGGCCAGGGTCGGATGTGCGGAAGGAAAATACCAGGTTCCAGTGAGGCGAGTTGGGCCGCCGCTCGGCAGCGATAGAGACGTTCCACACCCGTTCCGCATGCTCGAGGACTCTCCATGGCATCAGAAGGAGCCCGCTGGCGGAGTAATCAGCTCCGCACCAACGCCTGAAACCGGGCCCGCAGGTCCCGCGTAATCGGGCCCGACTTTCCGGTCCCGATCAGGCGGCCATCGAGCTGCCTGATGCCCACGATCTCACTCGCCGTGCCGGTGAAGAATGCTTCGTCCGCCGTATACAGATCGTAGCGGTTCAGTATGGTCTCGGCGACCTCGTAGCCTGCCTTGTGCGCGAGCTCAATCACTGTGTCCCGGGTGACGCCTCGAAGGATGCCGGCGTGTGGAGGCGGGGTCATGATCCGGCCTTTCTTGGCCACGAACACGTTCTGGCCGGAGCCCTCGGCCACTGCCCCCGAGCTGTCGAGCATGAGCACCTCGTCCGCCCCGGCGTGAATGCCCTCGATCTTGGCCAGAATGTGGGGCAGGTAGTTCAGCGACTTCACGCGCGGAGAGAGCGATTCGCGGTGCGGTATGGGTGTCCCGGCGGTAACGACATTTAGACCGGTTTCATACACCTGCTCCGGCCACAGCTTGATCGTGTCGACAATGATGATGATCGAGGCCTTGGGACACTTGCGGGGATCGAGCCCGAGATCCCCGACCCCGCGCGTGACGATGTGGCGGATATAGGCCTCGGCAATGCCCGATCGAGTAACCGCCTCGCGGGTGACCGCGGCGAGCTCTGCCTTCTCGATCGGCACGGTCAGCCAGATGGCCTTGGCCGAGTCGTACAATCGGTCCAAATGCTCTTCCAGTCGGAAGATCTTGCCGCCGTAGACGCGAATACCCTCGAAAATCCCGTCGCCGTACAGCAAGCCGTGATCGTAAACCGAGATCATCGCCGTACCCCGGTCACACCACTCACCGTCGAGCCAGATCGTGGGCGTACCGACGCCCTGGGCCGGGGTGCTACTCTTGGTCTTGGCGGTCGCTGTCATGCTGTCGAATGTAAATCGCCTTCGACCTGCCAGCCATGGGTGGGCTTATTCCCTCTTGCACTCTCGGTGTCCTGCTTCTACGTTGCTTGCTGCCGTTGTCACCCGGCACATCAACAAGACTAGAGGAATGCCTCCCTGCTCGCCGGCGCTCACCCGGCGTTGGTACACTTCCGCCTCGGAGTCGTGATCTTGGCGCACTATCGTTACGTGGCCCTTGCCGCAGGGGTCCTTGGTTTGGGCTGCACCGATACCCTCGATCAGTCGGCCGCCCCCTTCTCGCCGGATTTCGCGGGTGGGGCGATCCCCGCGGTGTTGGTTGGCGCGGGCGATATCGCAGGCTGTCCCACCAACTTTAACGATGAGGCTACCGCCAAACTCTTGGACGGCATCGCTGGAGCCGTTTTCACGTTGGGTGACAACGTCTATGAAGATGGAACCGCAACCGAGTTCAAGGACTGCTATGGGGCAAGCTGGGGACGGCATCTGGCTCGGACCCGGCCAGCGGTGGGAAATCATGAGTATCACATCGGTGGAGGCACAGGATACTTTGGTTACTTCGGTAGCCAGGCAGGGCCGGCAGGCCAAGGGTACTACAGCTATGATCTTGGCGAATGGCACATCATCGTGCTGGACAGCGAGCGCAACCTCGCCACTCAAGCGACATGGCTGAAGGCCGATCTGGCCGCCAACCCGAAACGCTGCACGCTGGCGTACTGGCACAAGCCCTACTTTACGTCCGGTGACCTCCCGCCGGCCACCTCGCTGAGAAGCTTCGTCGACATCCTTCACAACGCCGGTGCCGAAGTGATCGTCACTGGGCACAATCACATCTACGAGCGGTTTTATCCGCAGGATCCTGCGGGTGTGGCCAACCTCTCGCGCGGAATCCGGCACTTCGTGGTCGGCACCGGTGGCGCCCCGTTACTTCCGATGCGGGCCAAGACCCCGAATCTTCAAGTCCGGCAGAACTCGGCTCACGGCGTACTCAAGTTCTCGCTCTATCCTACCTGGTACAAATGGGAGTTCATCTCCGTTTCCGGTCAGACCTTCCGAGATACCGGGAGCAACAACTGCCACTAGATCCCGCATAACCACTGGAACCCGCGCGTGCCTTGTGTCTCAAGCCCCTCCTCCGCTCAAGCGCTTCCGCATGAGCACGGCTGACGCAGGACACGCACCCTGAAACTCCTCCGAGGCCTTCACCTCCTCCGTGACGGACTCGCGGCTGACACAGGTAAAGCCGAACCGCGGAAAGTAGTGCTCGGCGGTAGTGGTCAACAGGAACACGTCGTCCACGCCACGGCGCCGCGCCTCGTCGAGCGCGCGATCGATCAGACTTCGCCCCACCCCGGTACCCCTCCAGCTATCCTCGACCACGACCGAGCGCAGTAGAGCGGACGCTTCATACAGTTCCAGCCCTGCCGCGCCGACCAGCGTGCCCTGGTTGTCGGCCACAAAGAAGTGAGACAACCCCTGAGCTACGCCGGCCGCCGGAAGCTTCGCGCGGCCCAGCATGGTCAAGACCTGAGGAAGATCGGACGGCCGAGCCGGACGAAACTCCAGGCAGCCACAACTCCTGGTTTCTGAAATCATATCCGCCTCCTCTAGCTGGGCTTCCGGGCACGCACGAAGGCGCCCATGACGCGGCCGCTCACCTCGCGCGCCAACGCGTCGGTGTCGAGACCCGTTCCGGCGAGGTATGCCCGAGCATCCTCGAACTCATAGACGCGAGTCGGTTCGATTCCAATGTCCTCGAAGCCTGCGTGCCGCAAGCTCTGAACATATTGCTGCTCAGTCAGCGCTCCCGCCACGCACCCCACCCACAGCTCCATGCTGCGCCGCACCGAAGGAGGTACGTCACCCCGGACAACCACATCCGACACCGCAAGTCGACCGCCCGGCTTCAGAACTCTGAACGCTTCGGCGATGGCGCGGTCCTTGTCGGTGGAGAGGTTGATTACGCAGTTGGAAATGATCACATCCACAGAGTTGTCGGGCAGGGGAATCGCCTCGATTTCGCCTTTGAGAAACTCCACGTTCGCCAGGCCGGCCTTCCGCTGATTCTCGCGGGCCAGGGCCAGCATCTCATCGGTCATATCCAGCCCATACGCGCGGCCGGTCGGTCCCACTCGCCGGGCGGATAGCAGCACATCAATTCCGCCACCGGAGCCAAGGTCCAGCACGGTCTCTCCTTCTCGGAGCACTGCGAGCGCGGTAGGATTGCCGCACCCAAGAGAGGCCAGCACCGCGCCCTCCGGCACACCCGCCGTCTCGACCGCAGTGTACAGGTTCGAGGTAATCGGATCCTCCCCGCCCCCGCAGCAAGTGGTCGAGCAACAAGACCCTTTTTCTCCGGAGGCTAGCTTGGAAGCTGCCTGGCCATATCGCTCGCGAACCAAAGCCTTCACGTCGTCGCTCACCGCTTCCTCCCTTATCAAGTTTCGTTGATCTATCATCGAAAAAGTCAGCAACAGCCGCTTTTCAGCTCCGCTGCCGAGGGCGCGGCGGCCAGCGCGTCTACTATTTCAGAAACCTCCGCCACCGTGTCCGGGTTCAGGGTGTAGTACATCCAGCGCCCGTCCCGTCGATCGGTGACCAGCCCGGCCTCTTTCAGAACCTTGAGGTGGAAGGAAAGACGCGACTGGGCTGCATCCAGGGCGTCGGTCATGTCGCACACGCAACGCTCTCCCAAGCGGAGCCGCCGCAGAATCGAGATCCGGGTGCCGTCCGACAGGGCGTGAAACAGCTGGACTGCGCGTTCGGTGTCGGGCTTGGTGTTGGTCGCCATGAATGCAATGTATCAAATATCGTTGATGTGTCAAGAGGAGCTTTCCCCGAGAGTGTCCTGGCCCGCCAGTGATGCAACTGGGAGTACCTTACAGCAGGGCTATTTTACAGGACTCCGCAATGAGAGCGCCATGGCAAATCCCTGTCCTCACATCGCCGAAATTCAGCCGGTGACGCCCCGCACCCCCCAGGGGTGCGAAGAGTGTCTGAAGACCGGCAGCCGCTGGGTGCATCTGCGACTCTGCCTTACCTGCGGTCATGTGGGTTGTTGTGACCAATCGCCGGGGAAACATGCAACCCGGCACTTCCAGGTCCATGGCCATCCCATGATACGGAGCTTCGAGCCGGGCGAGGATTGGGCCTGGTGCTACGTGGATCGGCTGTTCCTGGAGCCGGCTCCAGTGGCCCGCTGACCGGATGGGCGATACCTGGCCGGAGCTGCCGCTCGGCGCGTGGCGTGATACCTACGCGACGCTCCACATGTGGACCCAGATAGTAGGCAAGACCCGCCTGGCGCTGGCGCCTCCGCAGAATCACTGGTGGCACGTGACCCAATACGTCACTGCGCGAGGGCTCACCACCTCGCCCATGCCCCACGGCGAGCGCACCTTCGAGATCGAGCTCGACTTTGTCGATCATCAGCTGAGAGCTCAGCACCAGCGACGGCACCGTCGCCGGAATGGCGCTGGCGCCACAGTCGGTTGCGGAATTCTACCGGCAGTACATGCAGATGCTTCACTCGCTCGGGCTCGAGGTGAAGATCTGGCCCATGCCGGTGGAGGTCGAGAGCTCGCTCCGCTTTCCCGACGACCAGATTCATGCCTCGTACGATGCGGAGTGGGCCAACCGAGCGTGGCGGGTGCTGGTGCAGACCGATCGGGTGCTGAAGCGCTTTCGGGGCCGCTTTCTGGGTAAGGCGAGTCCGGTCCACTTTTTCTGGGGCAGCTTCGATCTGGCGGCCACCCGCTTTTCCGGGCGCCGAGCGCCACCCCATCCGGGCGGCGCTCCCAACCTGGGGAACTGGGTCATGCAGGAGGCCTACTCCCACGAGTGCAGCAGTGCGGGGTTCTGGCCCGGTGGTGGCCCGATTCCCGAGCCGGTGTTTTATGCCTACGCCTATCCGGAGCCGGAGGGATTCAGGAGCTACCCGGTCGGGCCGGCCGCGGCGCGTTACGACGAGGCGATGCGCGAGTTCGTCCTCCCGTACGAGGCCGTCCGGACTTCCTCCACACCCGACGACACACTGCTCGAGTTCCTTCAGACCACTTATGCCGCCGCCGCGGACCTGGCAGGCTGGGACCGCGCAGCCCTGGAGCGGCAGGAAGCCATTGCACGACCTAAGGAGGCAACCGTATGACACACCCCAGCCCTACTGTCACCTCGACCTGGCAGCTCGACCCGGCACACTCCAGCGTCGAATTCGCAGTCAAGCACATGATGATGACCACCGTCCGCGGCCGCTTCAAGGCAGTGCAGGCAACACTGACGGGAGATGAGGAGCGCCCGGAGGGTTGCTGCCTGGAGACCCGCATTGACGTACGCAGGATCGATACTGGCAACGCCGATCGAGACGCCCACCTTCGCTCGCCCGACTTCTTCGATGCCGAGCGATATCCCACCATCACGTTCCGGAGCACCCGAGTTGATGGCGCGCCGTCGAAGCCGGGAGATCAGTTCCAAGTGATCGGCGATCTGGTCATCAGAGACACCACCTCGGAAGTGGCGCTGGACTGCGTCTTCGAAGGCAGGGGAACCGATCCCCGGGGGAAGGAGCGGGCGGGATTCAGTGCGAGCGCGGAGATCGACCGGCGGGACTGGGGCCTGCGGTGGAACCAGGCGATGGAAACCGGCGGGATCCTGGTTGCGAACAACGTGAAAATCGAAATCGAAGTCCAGTTCGTACGAGATTAGCGTCACGCGCGAGCGGCGGGGCCTATTCGCGTGTTGACTATATGTGTTATCACACCTAGTCTGCGTCATGCCGAGGAACCTCCAGACCGAGTTGAAGCGCAGCAAGCCCTTCAGCAGCCTCGAACAGGAGGCCATGCTGAGTCTGGCCCGCACGGCTGCCCGGCTCGATCACGATATGCTCGACGTCCTGAGGCCGTACCGCCTGACGCCGACGCAGTACAACGCGCTCCGCATCCTGCGGGGGGCCGGTCCGGACGGGCTTTGCCGCAACGAGGTTCGGGACCGACTCGTAGCCCGGGTACCCGATGCCACTCGGTTACTGGACCGGCTGGAGGAGACCGGCCTGGTCGTCCGGGGTCGCGAGGGCGGAGACCGCCGGTTTGTCCGGGCCAGGATCACGCGCAAAGGGCTCGACCTCCTGGGGCGCCTGGACCAGGTCGTGATCGATCTTCATCAACAGCAGCTGGGGCACTTGGGACGCGCCAAGTTGCGCACCTTGATTGACCTGCTGGCTGACGCCAGAGACCGGGGCTAGAACCAAATCGGCCAGATGTGTGTTATCACACATAGATGCGACTCCGCCAGCGAGGCGGGCACCTCAATCCCATGGAGCAGCTCACATGACGTATCCTGCCACAGCACTTGTCCCCCCGTCACGATTATCCTCCGCCTTACTTGTCCTGCGCCTCGTAGTGGGCACCATCTTTATCGCTCATGGGGCCCAGAAGCTGTTTACCTTCGGCTTTGCCGGGGTCGCGGGGGCGTTCGGCCAGATGGGGATTCCGCTGTCGGGAATTCTGGGCCCTGCCGTGGCCCTGCTGGAGTTCTTTGGCGGTATCGCCCTGGTCCTGGGGTTGCTCACCCGCCCTCTCGCGCTGCTGTTCGTGGCGGACATGCTCGGCGCCATCCTCATCGTGCACTTGAAGGGGGGCTTCTTCGTGCCCAATGGCATCGAGTTCGTCCTCTCGATGCTCGGCAGCTCACTGGCGCTGGCGCTGGCCGGTCCCGGGGAATATTCGCTTGATTCGGCCATGGCCCGCCGGAAAGCCGAGGCCCGCCGTGGCACTCGATAACACAATCACCGGCCTGCATCACATCACCGTCATTGCAGGCGATGCGCAGGAAAACCTGGATTTTTACGCCGGGGTCCTGGGCATGCGCCTGGTGAAAAAGACGGTGAACCAGGACGTGCCAGGCACTTACCATCTCTTCTACGCCGATGGCGCGGCGCACGCCGGAACCGACCTGACGTTCTTCCCCTGGCCGGACATGGCGCCGGGCCGCAGCGGGGTAGGATTGACCGTTGAAGTGGCGCTGGCCGTTCCCACGGGGAGCCTGCCATACTGGGCCGATCGCCTGGCTCAACACGGCGTCGAGCCGGGACCGGTCTCAACCCGTTTCGGCGAGCTCTTGCTCAGCCTGGTTGACCCTCACGGACTCCGGCTCGCACTGGTCGAAACGCCGGACCCGCGCGAATTCACCCCATGGGACAAGAGTCCGGTTCCGGTTGTGCATCAGGTACGGGGTCTCCACGGAGTGCGCCTGCTGGAGCGAAACGCGGCACCCACCGTGGACTTTCTGACCACGGCTCTCGGGTTTGAGGAGATCGGCGAGGAGGACGGCTGGCGCCGGTTTGCCCTCCCCGGCTCGCGCTCGGGGCGGACACTCGACATCAAGGAGGCACCTGCTGAACGGCCCGGCACCTGGGGCACCGGGAGCGTGCACCATATCGCCTGGCGGGTTCCGGACGACGCCACCGAGCTGGAGGTGCAGCGCCGCCTGTACCACGCCGGGCGGCATCCTACCCAGGTGATCGACCGCTTCTGGTTCAAGTCGGTGTACTTCAAGGAACCGGGTGGGGCACTGTTCGAGGTTGCCACAGATGGGCCCGGCTTTGGGGTTGACGAGACAATGGACCAGCTGGGAGCACGTCTGGTCCTTCCTCCCTGGCTGGAGCCGAACCGGGCCGCGATCGAGTCGGGCCTGCCGCCACTGCGGAATCCCGAGCCGGCGACTCAGGCGTCCGAACCCGGCCGGCCATGAGTATCCTCGGTCTGCATCACATTACGGTCGTCTGCGCCGAGGCGGCGCGGACCGAGAAGTATTACACCGAAACCCTCGGCTTCCGGGTGGTGGCGCGGAGCCGAGCGGCCTCCGCGACCGCCCGGCAGCAGCACCTTTACCTCGCAGTGGGAGAAGGGGGTCCCGGCCACCTGGTCTCTTTCCTCGAGCAGGCGGATATGCCTCCCGGTCATGAAGGGGTGGGTGGCACTCACCATTTCGCCCTGCTGGTGGAGACCCGGGCAGCGCTGCTGCGCTGGAAGCGCCGCCTCGTCGACCGGGGAATAAGCGTCAATGGCCCGCTGGACCGGCACTATTTCGAGTCGATCTATCACAAGGACCCCGACGGCACCGTGATCGAGATTGCCACCCGCGGCGCGGGATGGACCCGGGACGAGGCGCCGGACCGGATCGGCACCGAGCACCGCCCCCCACCGCCCGAGATGTTGAAGGGGAATCGCGACAAGGACCGGATCCAGGCCGAGACCTGGCCCGAGCCGGTGCCGGAGATCACTTCCGACATGCGCTTTGGCAGCCTGCACCACATCACTGCTATCGGCGCCAACATCGACGCTACCCACGAATTTCTCCACGGCATGCTGGGACTCCGCCGGGTGAAGCGGACCTCGAACTTCGACATGCCCGATTCGTTTCACTGGTACTGGAGCGCCGGGTCTGGGGAGCCAGGGACAGTGGTCACGTACTTCGAGCGCCCCGGTCAGGCAGCGGTCGCTCACGGGCCGGGTCAGACCGACCACTATGCCCTGGCCGTGGCCGACGAGGCCGCCCTGGAGCAGTGGCGCACCAGGCTGCTCGCCGCGAGGCTTCCGGCTTCGCCCATTCAGGACCAGGGGCACTTCAAGAGCTTTTTCACCCGGGACCCGGACGGGCAAGCGGTCGAAATCGCGACGGCAGGGCCCGGCTTCAGCGACGCACAGGCGGGGAGGTAGAGACGTGGAAGGGCCGCATCAGAATCAGCCGATCCGGGTTGCCGGCGCGCCGCTGAACGAGGCTCGCGGCGCTATGGTCATGCTCCATGGGCGTGGGGCAACGGCGGAGAGCATCCTCACCCTGGTCCCGGCACTCGGTGTGCCCGACTTCGCCTACATGGCGCCCCAGGCAGGCGGCAACAGCTGGTGGCCCCAAAGCTTTCTCGCCCCCATTCCCAGTAACGAGCCGGGCATCTCTTCGGCCATGCTGGCGGTCGAAGGAGCGCTTGCCCGAATCGTTGCCGGTGGCGTTCCACTGGAGCGAACTATGCTGCTCGGCTTCTCCCAGGGCGCCTGTCTGGCTGCCGAGTATGCGGCCCGTCATGCACGTCGCTATGGGGGAGTGGTGGCACTCAGCGGGGGGTTGATTGGACCGGAGGGAACTCCGCGGAACTACGGCGGGTCGCTCGACGGTAGCCCGGTGTTTCTGGGCTGCAGCGACATTGACTCGCATATTCCCGCCGAGCGGGTGCGGCAGTCCGCGTCAGTGCTGGAACGACTCGGCGGAGTCGTCACCATGCGACTCTACCCGGGCATGGGTCATACGATCAACGACGACGAACTGAACGCCGTCCGTGCCATCATGAATTTTGAGCCAGCGCGGATCCAGAGCACTACAGATGGATGAGGTTTCGCGCCAGGGCGGTGAGATCGTCCGGGAGGAAAGGCTTCTTGAGAAGGGGGCCAGGCACATCGGTATGACTGCCGGAGACGAATAGAACCGGCGGCGAGCAGGGCCGATCCGCCAGTCGCGCCGCAAGATCCTTTCCGCTCATTCCCGGCATGAGAACATCGGTGATGATGAGGTCGACCCGCCCGACCTTACCGTCCAGCATCGAGAGCGCGTCCGGGCCATTTCCGGCCTCCAGAACGGCGTAGCCCTCGTCCTCCAGGACTCGTGTCATGTAGAGACGGAGAGCGACTTCATCATCTACCACCAGGATCGTGGCTACGGCAGTGCTTGCCTCCATGAACGGCCTCCGGCACGAGAACCACTGCATCCTAGGCTCATCGTGTCCCGCTCAGATATCGGTTCTGTCTCCACTGGGACGCGCGCACCCATTTGACGTCGGCAGCGGTTCTGCGTTAAGCGGCCATCCTACCTGATCAGGGGCAGCAGCAGCCTGACCAGGGCCACGATCACCACGATGCCCGCCAAGTCCAGCGCCAGTCCGTGGCGCATCATCTGCCGCAGCGGGATGTATCCCGAGCCATACACGATGGCATTGCAGGGTGTCGAGACCGGCAGCATGAAGCCGAGGCTCGCGGCGAGCGTCGCGCCCAGGGCGGGCTCCAGCGGATCGAAGCCGGACGCTAGCGCAATGGATATGACGACGGGGACTACCATGTTGGCGGCGGCGGTATTCGAGGTGGTCTCGGACAGGACAACCGCCACCACGACCGAGGCCACCAGCATTCCCAGGCTCCCCGAGATTGGGAGGACCCCGGTCAGACCACGTCCCATCGCCTCCGCGAGTCCGGTCTGAAACGACAGCACTCCCAGCGCAAAGCCGCCGCCGTAAAGCAGCACGACCCCCCAATCGATCTGCACCGCGTCCTGCCAGGTAATGGCCGGGCCCTTCTCGCCAGGCAGAACGAAGAGCAACATTGCCCCCAATAGTGCGGCCACGCCTTCAGGGAGGCGCCGCACCAGCAGCTGATACGTGGCACTGTGTTCTCCCGCCACCAGCGCCACCACCCCCGGCAGGACCCAGAGAATTACCGTCACCCCGAATGCGAGGGCGACCGACCGCTGGCCCCTGCTCCAGGGGCCCAGGCGGGCTCGCTCCTGGCGAATGAGTTCCGCGCCGGCCGGCAGCTCCCGTACGCCGGCCGGCGCCACCGCGTTCAGGTAGACGAACAGCAGCGTGAACAGCACCAACACGATGGGGACACCGACCAGCATCCAGCTGAAGAACGGGATTTCCACGCCCAGCCGCGCCCGAATGAAACCGAGCCCGATCACGTTCGGTGGCGTGCCGACCGGTGTCGCCAGGCCTCCGACCGACGCCGCGAACGAGGTCATCAGCATCAGGGCGGTGGCGTACCGAGGAGCGATGGTGACGCCGGTGTCGGGAGCGCGGAGTGCCGCCAAGATAGACAGCCCGATTCCGAACATCATGGCGGTGGTGGCGGTATTGGAGATCCAGGCGGAGATCAGTGCGGTGACGGCACCGAATGCAAACAGAATCCGGCTGGGCCGGGCGCCGACCCACGGCAGCGACAGTACTGCGTAGGCGACTCTCCGGTCGAGCCCATGGAGGAAGATTGCGCGGGATAGAATGAAGGCCCCAATGAACAGGAACATCAGCGGGTCGGCAAATGGAGCGAATACTTCCTTTGCCGGCGCGACCTGGAGCACCACGCAGAGAGCAGCCCCCAGCAATGCGGTTACCGGAAGCGGCAAAGCTTCGGTCACCCAGAGCACCACCACGGCGGCCAGTACGGCCGCCAGCCGGTGCGCGGCCGGGGCCAGGCCACCGAGTGGCAGGAGCAGAAACAGGAGAAAGACCGCCGGCGCGAGCGTGGCCCCGATACGGCCTCGCATTCAATTCCCGGCCGGCAAGAACGAGTCCTCCGAGGCGGGCCGCGGCAGGTGTACCGGGGGGAGCCCGGCTTCGATTTGAGTCCGGCGCGGCTCGAATTGGGCCGGCAGCATCAGCCGTTCTCCCAATCGTTCCAGCGGCTCATCGGAGGTAAACCCGGGAGCGCTCGTTGCCAGCTCGTAGAGCACCCCGCCCGGCTCGCGGAAGTACACCGACCGGAAGTACTGGCGATCGATGACCGGTGTGGGATCGAGACCGGCGCCCTGGATCCTGGACCTGAGCGCGAGCTGCGCAGCGTCGTCCGGCACCCGCCAGGCGACGTGGTGAACCGTTCCGGCACCGGTGACGCCTGGCACGAAGCCTCCTGTGGCTCGAACCTGCACCATTGCTCCCGGTCCTTCATCTCCAATGGCCAGCCGTCGGATGGAGCCAGCCTCGGCAACAGCGCGGAAGCCCAGGGGATCGGCCAGCAGCCGCTCGGTCGGACCGCTCTGTTCTACCCAGAGTGTCACTGAGTGAAATCCGTGAATCGCCCGCTCTAATGGGACCTCGGGGGAACCTCCCCATACCGGCCTGCGTGCAGCCGCTTCGGTCGCCACGAGCTCGAGCAGGAGTCCGTCGGGATCCCTGAAGGAAATCACCCGCTCCCCCGCGTCGATGGGGTGTTTTGCCGGTCCTTCATAGGAAATGCCATAGCGCACCATGCGCTCAATCCAGAAGCCTACGGAGTCAGGGGCTATGGCGAACGAGGTGACCGCGACCTGGCCCGGGCCTTGCCTTCCCCGGTGGGCGCCGGGCCAGGGGAAGAAGGTCAGGATACTCCCCGGGGTGCCTGCTTCGTCGCCGAAGTAGAAGTGGTAGGTGCCGGGATCGTCGAAGTTGACGGTTCGCTTCACGAGGCGGAGTCCGAGAACCCCGGCGTAGAAGTCCAGATTTCGCTGGGGGTCGCTCGCGATCGCGGTCACATGATGGATGCCGCCAACGCCGCTCATGCCTGGCACATGCCTTCTTCCCCCGCAGTCTGAATCGAGTAATTTGTAGGCGACAAGGCTGTTGTTTTCTGGCCCCTAAACCTGCCTTCCTCGTGGGGAGGGCTCCCCGGCCGTATTCGGCCCTGGAGCTGTCATGCCCGCGAGTTCTCCCCACACACCTTCGGACCTGCGCCGGTCCAGCGACCTTCCGCAGATCGATCCGATCATTCTGTCCGCGCGTCCTGACTCATTCGACCACCCGGACTGGCTGTTCGAGCCCAAGTACGACGGCTTCCGCGGAATCCTCTACCACTCGATGGGGATCTGCCGAATCCGGTCACGGCGCAATCTGCAGTTCGACCGCTTCGACGACCTGTGCAGCCGGGTCGCCGGCGTGCTCGGCTCGCGGGACGCGATCCTCGACGGCGAGGTCGTGGCGCTGAACCGGCAAGGGAAGCCCGTCTTTCGAGACCTCCTTCGAGGCCAGGGCTTCATCGCCTTCGCCGCCTTTGACCTGCTCTGGCTCGACGGAACCGACCTGCGGCAGCGCCCTCTCTCGGAGCGAAAGAGTCTCCTCGGCGAGCTCCTGCCGGAGGACACCGGACCGCTCTACAAGATCCTCACGCTGGAGGAGCACGGGCGAGCCCTGTTCAGCGCCATCAAGAAGATGGACCTCGAAGGCATTGTCGCCAAGCGGAAGGCTGACCCCTATTCCCCCGGCACGGCGTGGTACAAGATCAAGAACCCCGGATACACCCAGGGAGAGGGCCGCGGGGAGCTCTTCCGGCCCCGGGAGAGGAGACGCGCTGAGCGCGTGGGCGAATAAGCGGATCTCTACTCGCTGCCGGTCTGGTCGTCGGGGCTGTCTACCGGCTTGGACTCGGGTGAGCCGCGTTGCCTCAGGAAGATCGAAAAGACGACCATGGCGGCGATGGCCAGAAACTCGCTCTGCCAGTTCTGAAGCGACTCGAACCAGAACCGCGAGGTGCCGGCGTACTGGATCGATGAGAGGTGTTCCGGCTGGCCATGATCTGCCTGTTCTTCGTTGTAGACTCGCGCGCCCGCCGCGGCGTGCAGCGCTATACTAACCAGGAAGAACAGCAGGAACGCAAGCGAGAGGGAATTCTCATACAGCTTGAGCACCAGTCCACCGCGTCGCACCGGCCAGGGAGCGTCGCGCCGTTTGCTCTTCCGTGGGTCGCGATCTACCGGCTCCTCCTTCTCCGGGTCCTTCGACTCCGAGGAACCCTTCTGAAATAGGAGCGCGGTCAGGATCACATAGCCGAACATCTGAAAGAACTCGCTCTCCCAGTTCTCCGATGTCGCCTCCCAGAAGTGCGCACTGGCAAGGTAGCTCAGATAGTTGATCCGGGGCTGCCCATGCTCCTCCTGGTCGCTGTTGTGCTCCCGGTGACCGACTACACTCTGGCCCGCCCAGAAGATGAGGAACAGCGAAATCAGGACCAGCGACAACCCGTTGTTGCGGAACATTTGACGCATACGCCGTCCCCGGTGGGTGGACGTCAGTACATCAAGGCAAACTGTTTCCACACCTTTCGCAGCAGCTTTCGGGTGCTCTTGTGGCTCAGTCGCTCGAGTGCCTCATCCAGGTCACACCACAGTCTGGAGCGGCCGTCCTCGGGTGGCCCCGCTTCGCGGGTGAGCTCCGCCACGAAGTAGTCCACTCTCGCCTCGGCGCCGAGGAATCCGTACTGCACCGTTCCGGCTGGACCGATCAGCCTTCCTACGACGCCTGCTTCCTCCTTTGCCTCGCGTAGGGCGGCGGCCTCCGGCGTTTCTCCCTTTTCGATGTGCCCTTTCGGGAAAATCCAGTTCTGCGGATTTCGTTTGGCGGTAACCAACAGTACCCGCGGGTCGCTGGAATCTCGCCGGATGACAATGGCGCCACTCTGACGGATCATCGGCATGGTCTACTGCGCCTACGACGATGCGGATAGAGCCTCACGCGTTCCGGGTAGAAGCCACTGACTCGTCCTCTCTGTGAGCGTCCCCAACAGCCTTTACCTTCTCCACCACTTTCCGGCCCAGCTTGCCGGCCACCTTTAAAGCCGCTCCTCCTGCGGCGGCCACCGCCGCGGTCTCCAGACCCTGCGTCACCCCGGCCTTCCCGGGCTTGACCAGCATCTTCTTGGAGGGTTTGGCGCCCACGACTTTTCGGGCCCGGCGCCGAGCCTGCCCGGGTCCAAAATCGGGATGCATGGTGAGCAGCTGGGCCACCGCCGTCGCAATGAGACGCTTGTACTGTTTCTTGGACACGCCGCTCTGAACGGCCTTGAGCCCGGCCACGAGCGTACCCATGCCGACCTGTGAGAGCTGATCCTTGACCCTGGCCATCTGATTCCTCCTGGTACCGGTCGACCATCCGCCGAGTGAGAGTGGTGAGTGTAGACCTGCCATTCAGAACGAGCCGTGACTGAGGTCACCTGATTTGGCTGAGGATGCGAGACCGCGCTTGATCTATGTCTTCTCTGGGAGCCGAGGCGGGGGCGGGAACGCCGATCTCGAAGCCGGGACCAGCGGGGCCATCCTTCAGCAGCTGGCCGATCTCCTCGGCTCGTACGAGGGTCCGACTACGCAGTTCTGAGTCCAGGATTGAGAGGAAACGTTCGAAGGCCCCCACGGCCTGCTCGCCAGCGAATCTCTCAAGGGTCGCGAGTCCGGGCAGCACCAGGGCTGAGATCTGAGGATTGGCTCCGGACAGCCCGGCGCGGGCCGACGCAATCGCGGTCGCCAAGACGTGCATATCGTGGTGTTCGCCCAGCAGATCCTGCGCTTGCTTGAGCCGCGGGATGAGCGCCCGGGCTCGGCGATTGCTCCGGGCGACCGGCTCCAGCAGATATCGCAGCCGCTTTACGGCAATGCGGGCTTGATGCGCTTCTTCTATGCTACTCGCGTCACGGATGCCGAGCAGATCTTTTCGCAGCCGGGCCACCTGTACGCCGATCATCTCACCGCTGACCTGGCCGAACGTCAGCGGTTTTCTCGCCGGGTCGGTTCCGACTTCGATACGAAGTACGCCGAGCCGCCGGCGGAGGAGGGCACCGGTCTTGGCATAGCGTCGAGCTACCTCGGCGATGGCCGGAGCGTGCGAGTCGAGCCTGTGTCCTTCCTGCCGGCCGCTGAGCCAGAAGAAGCCTTGCACATCCTCGGCCTCCAATCGGTTCAGCTGCTGACCCAGCCATACGAGCTGCACTTCGGTATCCCGGCCCAGGCTGGTGGCCTGGGCTAGCTGTCGGAGCCGCTGACGCATCTTCCCGGAAACACTGCCTTTTAGTGGCTCCCGGTACGCGCGAATGCAGCTCCGAAGCCGTCTGACCCCAACCCGGAAGTCATGCAGCGCCGCGGCATCCTGGGCGTCGTGGAGCCGGCGCTCGGCTCGGTCGATCTCGTCGAGGTAGCTCAACGCCACCAGGCGGGAGGACTCCTCGGGCGATCGGCTCAGCAGGTCGGGGGGCAGTCGTACAGACATCAGGGGCTATCAGTTAGAGCCGGCGCAGCAGGCTATTCGTAAGCAGCCAGCGGAGCGTGCCGCTCCCCGGTGCCGGGGGAACATCCAGTTCGAGGAGACAGGCTCCGCCCTTCTTGAGGTCGAGGAAGGAAGCTGGCCGGCCGGTCAGGAGATATGCTGCCAGGGTGCTCAAGTGCGGCTCATGTCCCACCGCGCAGATCGTGTGTGTGGGCTGCTGGTGCTGCAGCCAATCCATGAGCAGGTCCGGCTCACTATCGGGAGCCAGAGCGTCGAGCAGCTGGATCGCGCACCCGTATCGGGCGGCCACGATGTCCGCAGTCTCAGCCGCTCTTGTCAAAGGACTGGTTGCCAGGACATCCAGGGTCGGTACCAGCTCGGCCAGGCCGGCGACGGCCTTGCGTACTTCCTTCTTACCCTCCGAGGTGAGCGGCCGCAGTCTGTCGTCCCGCCCCTCAGCCTCCCACTCCTCGCGATCGCCTGCGGTCCCGTGTCGAATGATCAGGAGTCTCACGCCGTCTCGGTGCGCTTACGCGCGCGGGGAGATCGAGTGCGGGGCGGCGTGGACCGCTGCCCGACCGGATCGCCGTTGCTTAGCGTCACGTCCGCCGGAGGTGCCCCGGAGGCACCGAACAGGGGCACGAAGCGCAGGGCCGAGTCCGCCGCCACGCGTGCAGACTGTCGAGCCAGGGTCTGGAAAACCGCCTGCGAGCGAACCACCTCCTGCCCATCCGTGGGATCGACCCTGACATACGTACCGTCGGCGCGAAGCTCCCGGGCCTTCACGTTGTCGCTCAGGATAAGGGGAAGCAGCTCCTGGGTGAGGCGAGCCTTGAGGCGCGGGTCCTCCACCGGGAACAGCACCTCAATCCGCCGCAGGAAGTTGCGGGGCATCCAATCGGCGCTTCCCAGGAAGACTTCCGGGTCCCCCGAGTTCTCGAAGTAAAAGATGCGGCTGTGTTCCAGAAACCGGTCAACGATGCTGATCACTCTGATATTTTCTGAGAGCCCCTGAATTGCCGGGCGCAGACAGCAGGTTCCCCGCACGATCAGATCGATCCTCACTCCCAAGCGGGCAGCCCGGTAGAGCGCATCGATCACGCTGGGCTCCACCAGCGCATTCATCTTGGCGATGATGCGTGCCGGCTGGCCACTCTCCGCGTTACGGCCCTCGCGCTCAATCAGTCCCACCACCTGCTCCCGGAGGCCGAGCGGCGCGACCAGGAACTTGCGCCAGCGCCGACCCTGCGAATACCCGGTCAGGAGGTTGAAGAGCTCGCTCGTGTCGACGCCGAAATCGGGCCGGGCGGTGAAGAGACCCAGGTCAGTATATACCCGTGCGGTGGTCGGGTTGTAGTTTCCAGTCGCCAGATGCACGTAGCGTCTGATACCGTCGTCCTCCCGCCGGACCACCAGCGATGCCTTGCAGTGAGTTTTGAGGCCGACCACGCCATAGACCACGTGCACGCCCGCGTGCTCCAGAGACCGGGCCCAAACGATGTTGTTCTCCTCGTCGTGGCGGGCTTTCAGCTCGACCAGCGCCGTTACCTGCTTCCCATTCTGCGCCGCCCGCTCCAGGGCCCGGATGATGGGACTGGCACCGCTGGTGCGGTACAATGTCTGCTTGATCGCCAGCACCTGGGGATCGTCAGCCGCCCGCTCGATGAAGCTCACCACGCTGCTGAATGACTCGAACGGATGATGCACCAGAATGTCCTGGCTTCGGATCAGATCGAAAACGTCGCCACCTGACGCAAACGCCGACGGCAGACCCGGCACCAGCGGCTCATCCTTCAGAGTCCGAAAACCATCGAGCCGGTGCAAGGCCATGAAGACGGTCAGGTCGACCGGTCCCTGAACCCGGTACACGTCGCGGACCTGCACATCGAGCGCACCGGTCAGCATCTGGACAAACCGCTCGTCGGCGGCGTCCTCGATCTCCAGCCGCACTGCGTCCCCGTGCATCCGCTGCCGAAGGTGCTCCTCGATAGTCTGGAGCAGGTCCTCCGCCTCATCCTCGTCAATGATGAGGTCGGTGTTGCGCGTGACCCGGAACACGGTGTGCCCCAGTACCCGAAAGCCACCAAACAGCGTGCCGAGGTGATGGGCAATGACATCCTCCAGCAGAACGAAACGGACCCGTTCCGGGGCGCCTGGCAGGATGACCACTCGATCGAGCACCGCCGGCACCTGGACCACCGCGAACAGCTCCTGCAACTGATTGGCGTGCTGGCGCTCTACCCGCAGCGCGATGTTGAGACTCTTGTTGTGGACATGCGGGAAGGGGTGCCCAGGATCGATCGCCAGGGGGGTGAGTACCGGATAGATGCTGCCGGCGAAGAGCTCATCGACATAGCGTCGCTCGGCCGGTGAGAGTGCCGGCAGGCCGACCCACTCGATACCGCTCCGCTGCAGTTCCCCGATGAGTTCCTGGTGCAGCAGCCGGTACTGCTCACCCACCAACTGATGGACACGGTGGTCGATTCGGGCGAGCTGCTCGGCCGGCGCAAGGCCGTCCGCGGGAAAATCCTGCGGCTCCAGCCCAGCATAGAGCTGCTCCTGAAGGCCCGCTACCCGGATCTCGAAGAACTCGTCCAGATTCGAGCTCACGATCGACAGGAACTTGATCCGCTCCAGAATCGGGTTGGTTGCATCCGCGGCCTCTTCAAGCACCCGGGCGTTGAATTCCAGCCAGCTCAACTCGCGGTTGAGATAGTGTTCCTGCGAAAACTCCGGGAGGCCTTTAGGCATGAGTCGGGCTAGCCGACGGCCACGACGTGCAGTCGGGGACGACTGGGGGCGCTGGCCGTCCGGCCGCGTGTGCGGGGCCGGACCCACGACAGCTCCACGTCAGTGTCGAACGCCTTCTTGAAAAGATCCGACTTGCGCTCGGCATCGGCGCGTTCGACCTGGGGCGAGGAGCGGGACTCCAGATTGAGCCGCAGGCGACCCCGGATGGCGCGCACCTTGACGCCGGTCACCGACTGGGCGTGGGTGCGGTCCAGCCCGTCGGCGATCCGGAGGATCCCGCTCAACCGGGCAACGAGGCGGCGGTCGTCGGGCGAGAACCGCGAGAGGTTTTCATGCGACTTTTTCGGGAAAGCCCGCCGATGATAGCGCGCCACATTGGCGATCAGCTCGACCTCGGAGGGGGTGAACCCCGGGAGGTCTCCGTGCATGATGAGATGATACGCGTGCTTGTGATGCTTCGAGTGACTGATCAGGTAACCGACGTCGTGCAGCAGCGCCGCGGCCTGAAGCACATCGCGGCCTTCGGCCGGCAATCCGAAGCGGCTCTTGATTCCATCAAAAATCTGAAGGGCTAGTGTGGCGACCTGTTCACAATGCCGCTCGTTGGACCGGGCCTTCCGCGCAAGTTGTCGAGCCCGTTCCATCCTGTTGCCCGGCTGCGGCAGCTGCGCGACTGCGGCGCGGCCGGGCAGCTCGGAGATCATGTGCAAGAGGATCCCATCTCGGATGCCACGTTCGTTGACCAGAATCCGCTCGGCGCCAAGTCGCATGACCAGGCGGCTGATTACCGTGGCGCCGCCAATGATGATGTCCGCCCGGTCCGCACTCAGGCCCTCCATCTGGCGCCGGGCCTCCAGGGGAGCTTCGCGCAGCCGGTCTAGGAGATGAATTACCTCAGCCGCACTCAGCACGTAGCCCTGCACCGACCCGTGCCGGCCCTCTCGTTGCCACTTGGACATGTGCGCCAGGGCGGTGAAGCTGCCGCCGCTCCCGATCATGATCTCGGCGCGGTGCGCTGGGGGTCGGATGACCGAACGAATGTGTCTGTCGATCTCCGCCTTCATCAGCTTCCAATGTTTCTTCCGGAGGGGATCGGATCGGACCAGGCGCTCCGTCACCCGGACTGCCCCCAAGGGGAGTGAATACACGTGGTCCACCGCAGTACCGGCCGAGAGAATCACTTCCACGCTTCCGCCGCCGATGTCAACTACCGCCGTCGAACGACCCTCCAGATCGAAGTGCCGGGCGGCGCTGCGGAAGGCCAGCTGCGCTTCCTCATCGCCGGAGATCACGTCGATACGAACCTTGTGCTGGCGCTGCACATCGCGGGTGAAGCTGCGGCCGTTCGCGGCATCCCGGACCGCGCTGGTGGCAATGGCCCGGATTTCGGTGACTTTGAAGCCATCGGCGATGGCTTTCATCTTCCCGATGGCGGCAGTCGCCCGCGCGATCGCCGCATCGGAAAGACGACCGGTCCGGTCGAGTTGCTCGCCCAGCCGAACCATCTCGCGCTCCTCGTCCAGGATACGATACGTATCGTCATCCTGAACTTCGGCCACGATCAGCCGGATGGTATTACTGCCGACGTCGATGGCGGCGAGGCGCGGCTGTGCCACGGGGGGCTGGGTAGGCATTGGTGACCTTAGATATCAACCAACTTTCGTTCTTACGCTATCCTCCCGCAGAGCCACCATTGTCACAAACCAGTAACGACTTGTCGGCTATTCCCAGCGGCGGGCTAATGGATTGTACGGTCGCTCCGACGTGACGGGAAGACTCTTTGAGAGGGTCGTGTGCCGGTGGGCTCATCTCCGCGAAATTTGAGCCCCGCCGGCACGTTCTAGCGGATCATGTCACCGTTGAGTAAGTGAATCCTGGTTGTGGGCTTCGACGAACCAGAGCCACTGGTCCGCCCCGCGCGAGATCTCGGTCAGGACATCGGCGCTCCCAGCATCCTCCAGCTCGTTCATTTCTTCGATGCCGATCCGGGCGGCACGGCCAAACGCGGCCAACGCATCCGACAGCGCTGCTACATGGTCGGTCCCGGACGATATCGTCAGGGGATAGCCCGGCAGCGTCGTGCGCTTTGCCACGAGCCCGACGGTCCCTTCCGCGATGCCACCGAGCTGCACCACCCGCTCCGCGAGGAGGTCGACGTACTCCTCAACCGCCTCGTTGATCTCGTCAAACAGCTTGTGCAACGCGATGAACTCCGGCCCCTTCACGTTCCAGTGCGCCTGCTTGCACTGAGTCTGCAGATCGATTGCCTCGGCCAGGCGCTGGTTCAGGAGTTCGGCGACTTGAGCCCTGGTTCCCTGGGGCAGATCGTTCTTGGTGGGGTAGAGCCGGGTCTCAGCGAAGCGGGTCTCGGTAGCCTCGCGCGATACCTGCGAACGCTCCGAGGGACGTGTGATGGTACGGGTCATGATGACTTCTCCTTGAAGCGGATGGCCGCGGGCAGGAAGCCTGGAGCCCGTAGGCGGCTCCTCGCGGATGGAATGCCAGGCCACCTGTCTAGCGCGACACGACAAACAAACCGAGCGCGATGGCGACGAGGTCCTCTGACAAGGCCACGAAGTGGTCCGGGACCTTGAGCGCCGCCACCAGGCGGGTCCGACCCCAATATCCCGCAAACGCTCCGACGAGTCCACCGGTTCCTCCCAGCACTGCTCCGAGCGCGAGGGACCGGCCGTCGGACGCACACAGGCAGGCACCCGAGAGCCCTCCAATCACCACCCTGGCCATCAGCGGCCCCGGCGCGGTACGGCTGGGGGTGCGAGGATGCAAGTCGGCGAGGTATTCGGCAACGGCCAACAGCGAAAACCCAACTACTGCCACCGCCGATCCCATGAAGGCGAGCGCGGAGCCCTGCAGCTGGAGCCATCCAAGACGCGCTCCCCAGCTCACGGCGGCGGGAGCTGTGAGGGAGCGCAAGCCTGCGACGAAACCGATAAGGCCCGCGAGCGCTAATATGCTATCGTTTTGCATGCGCGAAGACTTAGCGTTCCGGGCCGGGAGTCAGGAATGGCTGATTGAGGCTGTTCCAGGTGGGCTCCTCTATCTAATGAGGGCGGTGGGACTCGAACCCACGACCTAGGGATTAAAAGTTCATTGGCCATAGTCGGCCGTGCTGCTAAGTGCCTACCGATACACCCGTATAGCCCGAACCATTCCACCTGATTCATACCCGAAGCGCTCCCGATACTCGGGCAGCCTCACACGGTTTGTCACACAGTGGCGGTGAGGGCTTCGCACGAGTAGCAGCGTGTTGGATGAAACACCGGTTTGCGCACCTCGCTCGCCAGCACAGTGGAGTCGCCCCGCCGGTTCCAACCGGCAGCTTACTCTCTCGGCTCCGCCGCCAGCCGCTCGAGGCCATCCCGCGCCGCGGCCACATGAGGCCGGAGCTCGGGGTCTGCATGACGCCATGCATCGAGGACGTATTGGTACAGATCGGCTGCCCGCTCGCGATCCCCCAAGCGCTCGGCGACGCGCGCTCGATTCAGCCTCCCGAGCACGAAGAGGGGGCTCCAGTGCCGGGCGCGAAGCCAGCGGTCGTAAACCGCCGCCGCTTCGCGGTCCTGGCCCCGAGCCGCCGCCAGTTCGGCCAGCGTGAATTTCTCGAAGAAGCAGTTGCTCAACGCGCAGAGCGAATCCGGAAGCGCGGCGAGCATGCGCATTCCTGCGGTGGAATCCCCTCTGGCAAGGACCATATATGCGCGGGCCACCTCGGCCAAGTTGCGGAGATAGGCCTTTGCGACCGGGTTCGGGTACCTCCGAGCAGCTGCTACTACCTGGATCTCGAACTGCTTGAGCGCCGCGGTATCGCGATCCGCATACCACCACGGTAGCGCATAGCGGCGTCCGGCGGGCGGCCAGAGTGAGTCTCCTGCGACCAGCGCTCGAACCACGATTGTGGCCGAATCCGGCGGGACTGCGCCGAAAAGCGCAAGATCTAAGACCGGATTGGACCACGGGTCGGCTGAAATCGGAGAAGCCGGCAGAGCAGCTCGCGCTTCCCGAAAGTGACCTCGGAAGGCGAGGACGCCTGCCAAGAATTCCTTCCGGCGGGTGTCCGTCAACCATGACGGCGCACCGGCAAGGCTGTGGGTGCCCGATGCCAAGCTGCGTGCGAGCCGCAGCGCCGTCTCATCCGAGTCTGCCCAGCCGCTCAGGTCCATGACGGACTGGGCCAAGGGGGCGGCGGCAGAGGTATCGATCAGCCTGGCCGTCTGCGACGAAGCCGCCACGGCAGGATCAAGGAGTAGGGCGTGAGGCGATGCTGCTGAGTGGAGATATCGGTCGGTGCGAAATCGATGTAGGCCGCGGCATACTTTCTGGCGAGATCGAGCCTCCCAAGTCTGATCGCGAAGAGCACTACGTGTTCGTACGCCGGACCGTACTCCGGATCGAGCTGGATGGCGTGGTCGAAGGCCGCGAGGATCTCCTCCTCGGTGAACTCCGCTGGTGTCCCGTTGTGGAACCTGGATTCCCCGATCACGTACCAGACCTCGGGATCGCTGAGATTGAGTCGAGCAACCTGATCCAGCGCAGCGAAGGCGCCCCGGCGGTGGGCGAAATAGGCCGTGTCATCCCATCCGATTGCCCATCCCAGCGAATCCATCATAATCAGGAGGCTGTCGCGGGCAGGAAGTCCTCGGTTGAATGCCGCGGCCCGGAACGCGTACGCCTGGGATGACTGGTAGGAGTGTGCTGTCGGTGGACTCCAAGTTAGACTGAGCTGCATTCGGCGATAGGCCAGAGCGAACGTACTGTCCAGGGCGATCGCAGCTTCATAATGGGCCAACGCAGAGTCCCAGGCACTCCGCCGGTAAAACTGCTCGCCGCGCAAGAATTCCTTAAGCGCCGGGAGGGAGGTCCGACCGAACGCTGCCTGCCTGATCGATCCAATGGGGCGATGCCGCCCGAGAGCACGTAGGAAGGCCACCGCGGTCGAATCAGCCAATCGGTCCATGTGCGCGGAGGCGTCGCGAAGATCGACCTCGCCAAGTGGTCTATTCCCTTCCACATCGAGGAGGGTCGCTGTGAGTCGTACCGAATCAGGCCCGCTTTCCACCAACTGCCCGAACACCACAAGCTGAGCGCCCGTCCGGCGGCCCAGAGTCTTCGCCTCGGCGGCCTCGGCGCGGCCGTTCCAGCGCCCGATGGCTACCCTCGGCGATACGGCGCGCAGAGCTCCTGCACCGTCGAGGTCGCGCGCGAGGACATCCACCAGCCCCTCGCGCCACAAGGCGAGTTTCGGATCGAAGACGTCGAAGGGCGCGATCGCTATCAAATTCGCGTCGAGAGATGGAGGATGGGGTTCGCGGAGTACGAGCGCTCCCACTGCGGCTGCTCCGACCAACCCCACTCCCGTAAGCCCTAGAATCAGGAGCCGACGCCGACCTCGCCCTCGCTCCCGCTTCACACGCGGATCGCTCGCACGCGGCGAGAAGGCGTCTGCAGGCGCAGACAACAATGCAGCCGAAAACTGAAGGGCAGTACTGAATCGGTCTGCCGGCGCCTTTGCGAGCGCGTGGTCGATGGCACGCTCTACCCCCTCCGGAATCCCCTGGCGTAGCACGTGCAGGCTCGTCGGCGGCCCGCCGAAGCGCTTCGCGATGACCGCTTGCGCGGTTGGGCCGGTAAAGGGCGGTTCGCCCGCGAGCATCTCATTGACTAGACACGCCAGAGAGTAGATGTCGCTTCGTCCATCAAGGTGACGCTCCCCTGCCGCCTGCTCGGGGCTCATGTAAGCGGGTGTCCCGAGTGCTAGCCCCGTCTCCGTCAACCGGTCTTGTGATCCCTCAGCGCCAGCGGCGACGGCGCGGGCAATGCCGAAGTCCGCTACGAGCGCGTCACCGTCCTTGGTAAGCAGGATATTTTCGGGCTTGATGTCGCGGTGCACGACGTCGTGGCGGTGGGCGTAGTCGAGTGCCCGGGCGGTCTCAGTCGCTATCCGGAGTGCATCCTCAAGCGGTAGCTGCTTCTCCCGTCGCAGCCGGTCGCGGAGCGATTCGCCCTCGACGTATGGCATGGTGAACCACAGCTGGCCTGCGGCCTCTCCGGAGTCGTAGAGGGTCAGGATGTGCGGATGCTGCAGCCGGGCGGCAGTCTCGATCTCGCGGAGAAAGCGTTCGGGACCCAGCGTCTGTGCCAACGCCGGGTGCAGCACCTTGAGGGCTACGGCACGTTTGTGGCGGACGTCCTGGGCGAGGTACACCGTAGCCATGCCCCCGCGCCCGAGCTCGCGCTCGAAAACGTATCGATCGGCCAAGGCGGCCTGAAGGCGATCAGCAGTATCGGTCAGGTGGAGGTCCTACTAGAGGTACGATAGTAGGCTAGCACTTCGCTCGGAAACCTACTAGGGGAGTTCGATTCCGACACCGCCAGGCACATTTGATACTTGGTTGAGGGTCACTGTCAGATCTTCTGCTGAATGAATGAACCTGATCCCTATGCCACTGGTCCTTACTGACCCTTGCAGATGCTCGCCTTCTTCGAGGCCCGAGCTGGCCCACCTACCCCTATCGCTTACCATCGCGATCTGGACAGCCCTCGAGAGGCCAGACTCGCTAGATTCCCAGCGTCCAGCGCACCTGCCGAGTCGCCGCAGCTGATGCGCGGTCCCGTTAGGCAACGCATCGTATTGCCGATGACCACCAGAGTATCGAACTCAATGTCCAGACGTCAGCTTCTGTGCCTGTCCGCTGCGATCTTGTGGGGCATGACTGCCCTGGCATGCTCTCCTCAGTCACTCGCATCCCCGAAGCCAGCGTCGGAAGCGGCAGCTGGCCCGCTGGGCTACCGAGTGGTTCATGGGTGGCCGCGCCTACCGCCGGGTGAGCTGCTCGGGCAAGTGTCTGGCGTTGCGCTGGACTCCCGGGGAGCGGTGATCGTCTTCAGACGCGCCCAGCGGAGCTGGCCGCTGGGGGATTCGATGAGCACCGACCCGATCGATGCACCCACCGTCTGGCTGTTCGATGGTGCCAGTGGCCGGCATCTGGGCGCGTGGGGAGCAGGCCAATTCGCAATGCCGCACGGGCTGACAGTGGATGGTCAGGATAATGTCTGGGTCACCGATGTGGCGCTGCACCAAGTCTCCAAGTTCACGCACGACGGCGCACTGCTACTGACGCTCGGCGAACGAGGTGTCCCGGGTGACGACAGTGCGCACTTTAACCGACCGACCGACGTGGCAGTAGCCCCGGACGGGTCCTTCTACGTCAGTGACGGCTACCGCAATAGCCGCGTGGTCCGCTTCTCAAAGGAGGGCCGTTACCTCTTCTCCTGGGGGCGCAAGGGGAGTGGGCCCGGCGAGTTCGGCGTGCCGACAGCATCGCACGCGATGCCTCGGGTCAGGTGTACGTTGCCGACCGCAGCAACGCGCGAATCCAAGTCTTCGACTCGGTCGGTCATTTTGTAGCCGAGTGGAAGGGCCCAGAGTTAGGGCGCCCCTGGGCAGTGCGGGTCGGGGCCGATGGCTACCTCTACGTCGTGGATGGCGGCGACCAGCCGAGCACCCCACCGGAGCGGGCGCGGGTTCTCAAGCTTACTCGCCAGGGACGAGTTATTCACGTCATTCGGGAGCTTCGGCAACTACGACGAGCAGTTCGTCTGGCCCCATGCCCTTGCTGTGGCACCTAACGGGACCGTGTATATCGGGGATGTGTCGACCGGCATGCGAGTGCAGAAGTTCATCCATTAGAGGCCGATTCCCGCGTGGCCTAGCCCAGACGGCTGCGAGCAGGTCCGCGCCGATGGCGGTGAGATAGGCTAAGTGATTGGAAAACGGCGCTCGCTGGCTATGACTGGCGGGCACTTTGGGCTTAGAAGGGTGGTGCTCTACCCCACTGCTAGGCGAAGCAGTGTCAGTTGGCGCACTGAGTTAAGGCGAGAGTCGCCAGCGTGCGGTGCCAGTGAGATCAGAAATGAAGTGGTGCCAGCGTTACTGGCAGTGCTCCTGGGCAGCTCGCCCGCCACACGAACTCGGGCCAGCGCCAACTTGCCTCGGCGGAATCACGGGGAAACGCCGGTGCGGGGTGTCGCTTTGCTGAGGGACAGAGAGGTTGTCGTGTTGTGTAGGAAGAAGGGTCAGCCGACTTGGCTATTACACGAGTCGGGAGATGTGGCGCGCTGACGGACACCGATGACTGGACGTGTGCGCAGCCGACGCTCACGAGCGTGAGCGCCGAAGTGAGTAGCAGAGCCAAGCGATGGTCGTAATTCACCGGCCCTCCAGACCGACGTGCTTCAAGGGTATGGCTCGGCGCAGCCCCCGTCAACAGCGGCCGCTGCTCATCACCCTGGCTGCGCAGGTTAGCGCGGTTGCTAGAGGCCACTCGCGGTGTACCGCACTCGAAACTCCCCTGTGAACCTGCCGCACCGCGTGTGTCAGGCGGTCTTCGGCTTCGAACGCGAAAACGCCGCTCACGACACTATCGGCGGTGTTCGCTTCGGTAATCCTGAGCTTTCCGGTGTGCGCCCCACTCGTTACGAACCACAGCAATGAATCGGAGTCGGGCACCTCCGGAAACTCTGCGAACTGAGCCGAAGACTCGCCGGGCTCATCACCGTCCAGCCGGTAGTTCGTAGGCTTGAACGCGTCAGATGTAATCAAATAGAAGGTGAACTGTTCATCGCGGCCATCATCCATATGCCGGCGGGCCTGGAGGTTAACAAGGTCGGCCCCCGCAAAGGCAATGAGATAATCAGGGGACCACGGCTCGCCGCCGATCGTGGCGGTGAAAAACGGCGGTCCGTCTGGACTTGGGCCTTGTTGGTCGTCTCCGCAAGCCAGGCCCAGCGCTAACAAAAGCACTGCGGGAAGGTAACCGGCGATAGTTCTCATGAAACACCTCCTCGGTGCCTGGTCCCTAACCGATCGCGATCAACTGCGGCGACTACCGGTCTGGCCGGCGCTGAGAATCTAGCGAGTCGAGGCTCTCCAGGGCTGTCCAGATCGTCTCGATCAGTGAGCGGGGTAGGTGGGTCAGCTCGGCCTCGAAGGCGAGCATCTGGAGACGATCAGCAAGTGACCAGCCCAGGTACGGATCAGGTTCAGTCATCTGCCACGATCTAGCTTCGGTCTCAACTCCCCGTCAAGTTTATTGCGGTAATGTCCGTATACTCCGGACTATACCCCTTATCTGGCCGCTTCTCTCAAGAGTTCCGCGACAGCCTGCCCCAGGCTGGAGGTGTCGAAGTGGGAAAGTCGAAGGCGAGGAAGCGAGAAGAGTTCTTTGAACGCGGCGCTGACGCCGGCCGCCGGGTCCTAGGAACAGAGGCTGTCTATTCCTGTCCCATCTGCGAGCTGGCATTTAACCGTCCCGCGGTCGAAGACGGCCGACTTACCCTGGAGCATGTTCCCAGTCGCGCCGTCGGCGGGCGTGAAATTCTGCTCACTTGCCGGGAGTGCAATAACCTAAGTGGCCATACGCTTGAGGCCGCGGCCCAGCAAAGAACACAGCTATGGGAGTTTAGCGAGGCTCTGGGAGGGAGAACGGGGGAGTTTCAGGGTAGGACCTCGATCGAGGTTGGAGGACACACGATTACTGCGGATGTGGAAATAACGCCACAAGGAATCACCGCAGTCCCACTCGAGAAGTGGAGCGACCCAACTGCCTATCAGGAGGCGATCAAGCATTGGAAGGAGCACTCACAGGCAGGAGATCTCAAGTTCCGCATCACCCCTCGGGCAAGAATTCATGCACGGCGCACTAAGGTTGCAGATCTTCGTACATCCTATCTGGCCGCCTTCGCGCTATACGGATACACCTACGCCTTTCACAGCAACCTTCAGCCCGTCCGTCAACAGATCCGTGATCCCGAGTCTGATGTACTGCCGAACTGGTGGATGAGACCCCGGGAAGATCTCGAGGATTGTCCCCTTATACTGCAGCTCAGTGAACCGGTACAGGCACTCGGTTTTCACCTCCGCACTGCGATGGTTGTTCTGCCCTGGATTGGTCAGATATCCAACCCGTACGACACTCTGGCGGAAGAAGCGAAGTCAGATGGGCACGTCACCATCACGGGCTCGGGGATTCTCTTGGCCGCGCCGGCCGGAGATGGTGCTGGACTTTCAGTAAGCCGCGAAGAAGAGCCATTCTGGGCCACCAAACTGGACCATGAAACGCTAAGTCTATGAGGGCGGTGGGACTCGAACCCACGACCTAGGGATTAAAAGTCCCTTGCTCTACCAACTGAGCTACGCCCCCGCCCCTGAATCTTCTTCCCTTATACCGCCTTTCACAAGCACCGCCACGCCGCCGCTGCGGCTCTCGGCGGAAAATCGGGGCCGTGGTGGTGCGCGAAGTCACATCCATTTGCGGGCGCGATGGTTACCTTGAGCCTTGACCCTGGAGGCAGACTGATCCACTTAGCATGCAGGCAGATGTGATGGCGCAAATCCCACCGTGGCACTCCATACGCCAACGAGACCGCAATGTGTACCACGACGACGACCAATGCCCGGCCGGCCGGGAGATCGACATAAAATATCGGAAGGCGGGTCACCGGTGCCGGAGCCGCTGCCCCATTTGTACCAAGCTGCGAGCGGAGTCGCAGAATGCCGAACGCCTGGCCCGGCTCACCCCGCTTTGACGTGGGCGCCTACTTGATCTGGACGATCTTCGCCACCGACGGCACTCCTGCGCCGTTCAGGATGAACAGCATGTAGTGCCCCGGCGGGGTGCGTTTCGGTCCCGTGACCAGCGAGACGTTGAGTCCCGTCGCGTCGCGGGTGAAGCCCAGGGTCTGGAATCGCTGATTCATGTTCAGTCCATGGGTGACTGATCCCAGTCGGATCAGACTCACCTTGGCGATGCCGGCGGCATCGGGCGTCAGGACCCTGAAGGTAGAGTTGTACCGCACCACGGTGGGCGCGCTCGAGATGCGGGGCCGGGCCCCCTTGTACAAATAGGGCGGAGAAAAGATCTCGGCGCTCTTCTGATCGGGGTTGTTGCTCGAGTCCCCCGAGCCGGAGACGAGCACCCTCGCATCCGGAAGCAGGAGAGCCGTAGCGTGATAGCCCCGAGGCGTCGTACCGCTCGCGAGCGTAGTCCACACACCGGCCTTCGGATTCCACACCTCCGCAGTGCGAACGACCTGGGTGAGATCGTTGAATGCGGTTCCGCCGGTGCCGCTAGTGGCGAGCACTTCGCCAGTCGGAAGCATCGTCAGGGTGTGGTGGCGGCGAGGCTGAGCCATGGCTCCGGTCCATTGCCAGGACGGGGTGGCGCTGTTGAGATCTATAGTCTCCGCCGTGGGAGTGGTGCGTCCGCCCCCGGCATAGAGAATCTTCCCCGGCTCGTACATCACAGCCGATCCATAGTCCCTGACCCCGAACCGGCGCTGACCCACCGTGGTCCACTTGCCGCTACCCGAGATGTCCAGCATCCGGGTGGTCTGCTGCTCGCCCGCATAGAACAGCTTCCCCTCGCGCGGCTCCAGGAAGATGACGGGGTAATAGGGCAGCGTGAGGCTGGCGCCAGTAAGTCTTCTGACCACTCCGTTTTTCCAAACCTCGGGCACCGGGACGATCACCCCGTTCTCGTCTTTCCCCGATACCGCGACCATCTCGCCATCCTTCATGGTGGCGACCGTGGGGTACCAGCGACCTCGCTGCATCGGGGTGGAAGCGGACCAACTCGTCCCGTTAAACAGAGTGATGTTGGGGTAGCCATGCTCCTTGGATATGTGGCCGCCGAAAACCACCAGCCGGCCGTCGGATGCGAAGGCGTGGCCGGCGCAGAACAGCGGCAGAGGACTGGGACGGGCGGTGAACGTCCCGGTGGCGGGGTCCCACACCTGAGGCACACCCTCCTCACCCCAGGACAGGACCTTGCCGTTGCTCAGCAGGTTCAGGTGAACCGCGACGACCGGCCACGTGAAGGGCGCGCTCCAGGAGCCGGCCTCTGCCAGCGAGGCGGCGGCAAACTCGCCGGCGACGCCGGTGGGGGTGCAGGGAACCTGATCGTTGGCCCGGGTGGTGAGGACCCGTTCCTCGAAGGAAAGCTCGACCGATCCCCGGCTCCTGGTCTCGATCTCCGCCTCCGACACCGACGGATCCTCCTCCGGGGCAGGCAGAAGTGTCGCGGCGCCTTCTTCGGTGGTTCCGATCACGCGCCAGCTGACGCTCACCGGAACAGAGTAGGAACTGGCGACAATGAACCGGTTGCCGCACACATACGACAGACGGATCGGCTGGTCACTGTCATCCGCGACCTCGCCGGAGCCGGGTGGATCGGGCGCCGGGCCGGCGCCCCGGTCGGGAATGTCGCGACACGCCGAGGTGACAAGCACAAGGGCAACCGCCCACCGTTGCAGGGGGTGGACCGCCACGGAACAACCACGGAGCACAGACCCTCCAGCCGCTCTATTGCGGTTGATCTAACGGGTTATATGGAAGTTGGTAGCTCAACCTTAGACGCCGAGATGTACCCCGTCAAGCAACAAGCCTCTTCCCTCCGGGCTCACCCGCCTGTAGTCTCTGCGCATGAGGATCCTGGTAACGGGCACTGACTCTCGCGTAGGTAAGACCTGGGCGGGCTGCGCGCTGGCTCAGGCGCTTCGAAGTGCCGGGCGGCGGGTCGTTGCGGTAAAGCCGGTGGAGACCGGTTGCTCCGGGGCACCAGGGGAGCGAGAGGACGGCGTGCTGTTGGCGCAGGCGACCGGGCAATCGCAGCCTACCCACGCCATCTTCCGGGTGACCGAACCGGTGCCGCCCGCGCTCGCCAGCGACCGCTCCGGCATCACCATCGATTTCGATGCGCTGGTGCTGAAGCTCGAGCGCTATGCCGAAGACGCCGACTATCTCCTGATTGAGGGGGTGGGAGGGTTGCTCACGCCGATGACATGGGAGTGGAACATGGTGGACGTGGCCAAAGCGCTGGGCGCCTGCGTCCTCGTAGTGGCGATCGACCGGGTGGGGGCGATCAACGGAACGCTGCTCGCCCTCAGCGCGCTCGAGCTGGCGGGGGTGTCCTGTGCTGGTGTCTTGCTCACCACACCGGAGTCGCCCGATGCGACTACCGGCGTGAACGCGCCGGCGATCGCCCGGTTATCCGGGCTGGAACGGGTGGTGACCGCGCCGAGAACGGCGTATCCCGACCGGACCGAGGCGATGCGCACGGTGGTCAGCTGGCTGAGCCGGGTGCCGGCGACTGCGTGATTGCAGCATTCCCGGGTCAGTGAGCCATGGCCGGGGCCTCCGCTCTGTGCGTCTCCCCGGGCGCGAGCGCCCGCAGCACACCGACCGCGCCCTTCGTGGCGTCGGCGAAGGCGTGGGTAACGAACGGGTAGTCGCCAGGCTCGCGGAGACGCAGTTGGAAGACACTCCCACCTCCCACGGGAATGTTCACCGTCTGGACGCTGACCCCTGCGCTGGCCTCGGAGCCGCCCGAGTAGACCCGCTCGAAGATTCCGCCAACTACATGGAAAGAGCTAATCCGGTTGGGGCCGGCGTTCACCACATAAAGCCGAATCAACTCGTTGGGGCTGACCTCTATTGGGTGGCTAGCGTACTGGTCCGCCCTGCCGTTGAAGACGATGTGGTCGGGTGCCAGACTCAGAAGTTTCTCCCACTGCAGGCTGCGGGTGCCGTCACCTGCAGGCGTCGGGGTCAGGTAGAACTCGCTCTGAACGAAAGCGAACTCGCGCGCCTTGGGCAGCGGTGTGGCAGGGTCCACGATGAACGCGCCGTACATACCGTTCGCGATGTGCATCGCCACCGGCGCGGTGCCGCAGTGGTACATGAAGGCACCCGGCTGCCTGGCCACGAAGCGATAGTGTAGCGAATCACCCGGCATCACGTTGACATAGTACTTGCTCGGCGCGATCTCTGCGGCGTGAAAGTCCATGCTGTGGGGGATGTTCGCGCGGTTTACCAGGGTGAAATCCACCGTATCGCCCTGGCGAGCGCGGAGCGCGGGGCCGGGCACCGCGCCACCAAAGGTCCAAGCGGCATAGCGCACACCCGGCGCGATGGTCACCGAGGCATGGCTCATCTCGAGCCGGATTCGATGGAGACGATTCCGCTTTGCTGGGGCAAGCCGGGCTTCGACGGGCGCCGGATCGGCCTCGGGACCTCCAATCTTCGCTTCACCGTGCGACACATCGGCCGGTGGGATCGTGTCGATCACCTCCTGGGGACTCGTCGTGTGCTGCTCGCCGCCGGCGGCGCGCGATGCGGGACGGTCCGGTAGAGGACGGTCAGAGTCTGCCGAGGTGCGGCAGGCACCCAGCAGCAATCCGATCAGGCCGGCGCCCACCCATAAGACGCGGGGCATATAGATCCTTGGTTAAGGTCACGACCCACTCGGGGAGTCGGAATCCGGGTGCACGACAGTAAGGAGGAAGACACCGCCGGTCGCCGAGTGAGCGGCGTGCTCCATGCCCGGGGCCAAGACCAGCACGTCGCTGGGGGCCAGCAGATAGTCCTGGTCGGGCGCATTGACGGTCACGTCGCCTTCCAGGACGTGGATCGTAACCGGCCCGCCGGTGCTGTGTGCCGGGAGTGTTCCCCCCGGAGCAAGGGCGACGATTGTGAGCCGGAGCGGTCCCTCCTTCACCAGCGTCCGGGCGCTCCGACCATGCCTCGCCAGGAGCGAAGGGTCGATCAGGCGTTGGTCCTGGGCGAGATGATGGACGCGGACATCACCGTTGAGTGTACGGTGGAGTGATGACATGATGGCTCCTTACGCTGTGATCCCAAGCTCGGCTGTTCCCGCCCTACCCGTCCTTCCCGCCTTTGCCCTCTATCTGCTGTTCGATCGCGTCCAGCACCCAGCGTCGCACCCAGGGCCGAGAATCCTCTCGGTGCTTGACCAACGCGGTAAGGGCCTGTGTGTCTCCCTGAGAGGCAAGCGTCGCCAGCACCGAGGACGCCATCTGCTGGTCCCCGATGATTCTTTCCAGTCCGTCGATCAGCGTCGAATCAGGCGAGCGGGCCGCCGCCGCGATCGCCGCGCTTTGAATGACGTCCCGGTAGGACGGGGTGGTCAACCCCGCCAGCACCTGGGGCCGGGACCCGACCGAATCCAGGCGAGCGAGCGCGGATAGCGCGCTGGCCCGGACCTGGTAGCTCGAGTCTCGCTTCCACGCACTCAGGGCGGCTGCCGAGGCCTCGCGGCCTCCTAGAAATCCCAGGCCGGTTATCGCCGCTTCCCGCACGGCCGCGGAGGTGTCGCGCATGGCAGCCTGAAGCGCCGAGAGCGCCACCGGCTCAGGGAACCGCCGCAGCGCCGTTACCGCCTCCATCCGGGTGAGATAGTAGTCCGCCCCCTGCGCCGCTCGTGCCAGCGTCGCTGCAGCAAGCGAGTCTCCACTGCGCTGCCCCAGTTGATCGATGACCCAGCTCTGGTTCCACAGGTCCGGATCGCGGGACAACTGGTTGGCCAGCCACCGAGTCGGCTGCTCGAAGGTCAGGGTCTTGAGGATGGTGTTGTTTTCATCGAACACCACCATTTGGGGCTGCGATTTCACTCCCTCGACCACGATGACTTGCTCGCGCCGGTCGAGCCAGGTGCGTTTGCGCACATCCCCGGCTGACGTACCCACCCGGATCATTACCGGACCGCGAAACACCAGCGGCGTCACGAACCGAAGGCCGGAACTGTCGGCTCGGGCGGTGTCCACCTGGGATTGCTGCACGGTGAGCGCCACCGTACCCGCAACCGAGTCGTACGCGGATGTGACGGTGAATTCGGGATAGCCTGCGGCGTAGATCCATTGGTCCCAGAACCAGTCGAGATTCCGGCCCGTGGCATAGAGTACCGCGCGCCGCAGATCGTCGCTGGTGGCACTGCCGTAGGCGTGCCGGGTGAGATACCGGTTGATGGAGGCCCAGAAGCGCTCCGGGCCGAGATGCTTCTTGAGCATCTCCAGCACCAGCGCCCCCTTGGTATAGACGTTGTTGGAGTTGAACGACGCCAGCGGCACCCGGCGCCGGGCATCGGCTGCCAGGAAACGCCGGTATTCGTCGAGATAGAAATCGTCCTCGGCCCGACGGCCCAGCTTCGTACCCCAGTACTGGCCCGCCATGAACTCGGCCATTCCCTCGTTGAGCCAGTAGTTGGACCAGTTCTCGGTGGTGACATGGTTGCCGAACCACTGGTGGGCGAGCTCGTGCGGGATCAACGTCTGGCGGTACCACAGCCGGTCACGGTAGGCCCGGCCATCGGGCAGCCAGTCGACCAGAGTAGTAGCGCCCACGTTTTCCATCCCGCCGATGAAGTCGGAGACCGTGGTCTGCCGGTAGCCGGCCCACGGGTACTTTACGCCGGTGAGCCGGGTGAAGACCTCCATCATGTCCGGCGTCACCCCGAAGAGGCGGCGAGCGAGCGGCAGATCCTCGGGAGAGACGTAGTACTCCAGAGCGACGTCACGCCAGCGTTCGGTCACCTTCGCCAGTGGCGCGACTACCAGCGAGATCAGGTAAGTCGAGGCGGGCCGCTCTTGGCGCCAATGCACGGTGTGAGTGCGCTGCTTTGCCGCGGCCGGACGGCCCCCGCGCACCGGATTGGCTTTGTCGCTCACCAGGCGGCCGTTTGAGACAACCGTGAGACCCACCGGCACCCGCGCGATCAACTCCCAGGTCGCCTTGTCGTGCGGGCCAGCGTAGGTGGGAAGCCAGTTGGGATTGCCGTCGGTGCCACCGCCGCTGTACACCTGCTGGGTCCGGCGTCGACGGCCCGGCTCGGCCTTGAAAAAATAGAGACCGCGGCCCTGCACCACCTTGCCACGATAGTTGATGGTCAGGCGCATGGTGTCGCGAAACCGGGCGTCCGACGGCAACCGCACCACAATCGAATCACCTACGCGCGAGTACTTGAGTGCGGAGCCACGCGCGTTCGTGACTGAACGGACCGCCAGGCGGCGGCCCATGTTGAGCACGATAGAATCCAGCCCGGGTCTGAGCACCGCGAGCGTAGTGACGACGTTGCCGTCGAAGGCGGTGGCGTCCCAGTCGAAGTTGCCGACCTCGATCCGCTGATGAATCAGATCAAAGTCGTGCGACGGGGTATCGCGACCGCTGAGGATGCGCTCGGCGTTGGTTTGTTGTGCACGGGCGGGGGAGGCCGGTATTGCCATCACGATCGCGAGCATCATCCTGAGCGAAGCGAAGGATCCCTTAGAGTGCGCTGGGAGAGATCCTTCGCGACGCTCAGGATGACAGGGTTCTTCGGCTCGAATCTCCAGATCACAGCGACAGCGTTAATTGAGCGAGCGGGGCGAAGGTGAGACGGTGGTGCCGGGTGGGGCCAAGTGCCTGAAGACCCTCCTGATGCTCCTCGGTGCCGTACCCCACATTAGTGTGCCAGCCGTAGCCGGGGTGCCGGGCGGCGAGCCGGTGCATGAGCAGATCCCGAACCGTCTTGGCCAGGATGGCCGCCGCCGAGATCGACTGGCAGCGCGCATCGCCGTCTATCAGGGCGTCGTGTGGGTAGCCGATTTCAGGCAGCGGAAGTCCGTCAATGAGGATGCGGTAGGGACGGCCGAGCACGGCGCGAAGGAAGAGCTGGCCGATGGCGCGCCGCATGGCCATGGCGGTGGCCACGCGGATGTTGTAGCGATCGATCTCGTGGGCCGACGCCGCACCGATCCCGAACGCGATCACCCGCCCGCGGATCCGCTCGGCCAGGCGGTCCCGCTTGCTGGCCGGAAGCACCTTGCTGTCCCGGAGGCCGCGCACGCAGGAACAGCCGGCCGGAAATACGACGGCCGCAGCCACCACTGGTCCAGCCAGGGGGCCGCGGCCGGCCTCGTCAACTCCGACGAGGAGATGCTCCTGCGCCCATACCGCCCGTTCCCGGATCAGCGTGGGTCGAGGGGCCATCGGCTCAGGTCTCGCGCTTCTCCCGGATCCGGGCGGCCTTGCCGCTCAGCGCGCGCAGATAGTACAGCTTGGCGCGGCGCACCCGGCCCCGGCGCACCAGGTCCACCGAGGAGATGGTCGGGCTGTGCATGGGGAACAGCCGCTCGACGCCGACGCCCGCGGAGATCTTCCGGACCGTGAACGTCTCGCTGATCCCGCCGCCCCGCTTCGCAATGACCATCCCCTCGAACGCCTGGAGCCGCTCCTTGTCTCCCTCGCGGACTCGAACCATGACCCGGACGGTGTCCCCCGGCTCGAAAGCAGGTATGTCCGTGCGCAAGCCCTCACGGGCCACCTCTGCCAATCGCTCCATTATCCAACCCTCCGCGCCGCATGGCGCCCGGTGAACAGAAAAACTGGTACGATCTTAGTGTAACGATCCTCTTTTGTCACCCCGGTGTCTTCGCTGCGCTCAGGATGACAAATGCTTCTCCCACAAATCCGGCCGCCGTTCCCGCGTCAGCCGCTCCGACTCCGCCTCGCGCCACGCCGCGATCTGGGCGTGATTTCCCGAGCGAAGGACCTCGGGCACCTCCAACCCCCGGTACTCGGGCGGCCGGGTATAGCTCGGCGGGCTCAGCAGGCCGTCGTAGTGGGAATCGGCACTGGCCGATTCGTGGTCTCCCAACGCACCAGGGAGCAACCGTACTACGGCGTCGAGGACGCACAGCGCCGCCGGCTCTCCTCCCGACAACACGAAGTCGCCGATCGACAGCTCCTCGGTGGCGAGTCCGTCGGCCACTCGCTGATCGACGTCCTTATAGTGACCGCACAGCAGCGTCAGCCGTTGACCCAACGAGAAGCGCACCGCGTCATCGTGAGTGAAACGCCGCCCCCGCGCCGAGAGTAGCACGATCGGTCCAGTAGGCCGAAGCGTGTCCACCGCCTCGAAGAACGGCTCCGGCTTCAGCACCATTCCCGCGCCGCCACCGTACGCGTAGTCGTCCACGGTCGCGTGCCGGTCGTGGGTGAACTCCCGCAGCTTCACCAGCCGGAATTGCACCAGCCCTGCCGCCCCGGCGCGGCCCGGTATGCTCGTCGCCACGTAGGGGGCGATGACTTCGGGGAAGAGCGTGACCACGTCAATTGTGAGCATCGGAGTACCCCGATTTGTCATCCTGAGCGAACCGAAGGAGCCGAAGCCATGCTCCGCCCCTTCGCTCTGCTCAGGGTGACAACAGCTCAGCGGCGCTACTCCTCTATCAGCCCCTCCGGCGGCGTCACCGTCAACCGCCGTCCCTGCCGATCCACCTGCTGGACGAATTCCTTCTTGTACGGCAGCAGGAACTCGCGCCGGGGCCCTTGTACCTCGATCATGAGCCCGGCCGGCATCTCGTAGACAGCTGACACCAGACCCAGCGGGGTGTCGTCGGGCAGCCGAACCGAGAAGCCGTCCAGCTCGTGGAGATAGACCTCGCCCTCGCCCAGAGGGCTCAGCTGCTCCTGTGGCACGCCGAGGAAATGGGCCCGGAACGGCTCCAGCGCGTCGCGGCTTTCCACGCCGACAAACTTCACCAGCCACTCCCGGTGATACTCCCTGCTTCGCTCGACGGTCAGCGGTCCGGCGACGGTCTCTCCCGCCAGATCGACGACCCAGATCTGCCGGCCGGGCGCGAAGATGTTTGCCGGATCGTCGGTCAGCGGGAACAGGTTGCAGTCGCCCTTCAGGCCGTGCGGTTTCCGGAGCCGGCCGACCACCACATACCCGGAGTCGCTAGTCACCAGTCGCCAGTCAGCCGCTGGTCACCAGTCTCCGGTTCGTCCGTCGCTACTGACGACTGGCGACCGGCGACTGGGGACTGGTGAAGACGCCCGCCTGCTTGAGCAGTGACTGGACCGTGTCCGACGGGGTGGCGCCCTTGGCGATCCATTGCCGTGCCTTCTCCGCGTCTACGTGGATCTTGTCCGCGGCCGTCTCACCCTTCGGGTTGTAGGTCCCGATGATCTCGATGAAGCGGCCGTCGCGGGGCGCCTCCTGGTCGGCGATGACGATGCGGTACAGCGGAAGCTTTTTCCGCCCGATGCGGCGGAGACGAATGCGCGTGGCCATGTGGGTTCCTGATCTACGGGTTAACCGGGGAATCCGCCGCGCCCGAAAGGCAGCTTCAGACCGGCGCCTCCGGTCTTCCCCGCGATCTTCATGAACTTCTGCATCTGCTTGAATTGCGAGAGCAGGGTGTTGACTTCCTGCACCGTCCGGCCCGACCCCTTGGCGATGCGCAGCCGGCGCTGGCCGTTGATGACGTCGGGGTTGGTTCGCTCCTTCGGCGTCATCGAGAGCACGATCGCCTCGACGTGCTTGATCTTCTTGTCGTCCAGCTTGGCCGCCTGCAGCATGGCGGGGTTCATCCCCGGCAGCATTCCCAGCACGTTCTTCAGCGGACCCATCTTCTGCATCTGCCGCATGGCATTGAGGAAGTCGCTCAGGTCGAGCCCCTTCTTCGACTGGACCTTCTTCGCGAGCCGCTCGGCTTCCTTCTCATCTACCGTGCTCTGGGCCTTCTCCACCAGGGAGAGGATGTCGCCCTGCTGCAGGATCCGCCCCGCCAGCCGGTCGGGATGAAATGGCTCCAGGGCGTCGAGCTTCTCTCCCACGCCGATGTACTTGATCGGCGCGTGGGTGACGCCGTAGATCGAGAGCGCCGCGCCGCCACGGGCGTCGCCATCCATCTTGGTGAGGATGACGCCGGTAATGCCCAGCGCGTCATGGAAGCCCTGCGCGATCCGGACCGCATCCTGCCCCGTCATGCCATCGGCTACGAGGAGGATCTCGTGGGGAGACACCGCCGCCTTCAGCCGCTTCAGCTCGGACATCATCTCTTCGTCGATCTGAAGCCGGCCCGCGGTATCCACGATGACCGTCCGAGCCCGCGCCTTGCCCGCCGCCACGATCCCGTCCCGCACGATCTTGACGACGTCGCCGTTGGCACTCTCGCTGTGAACCCCGACCTCAACCTGGCGTCCTAGCGTATGCAGCTGGTCGATCGCCGCGGGCCGGTACACGTCGGCGGCGACCAGAAACGGGGCCTTCTGCTCCAGCTTCAACCGCCGAGCCAGTTTGCCTGCCGTCGTCGTCTTGCCCGACCCCTGAAGGCCGACCAGCAGAATGACCGTGGGCGGCACCGTGGCGTAAGCGATCGGCGCCTGCTTCTCTCCCAGCAACAGCACCAGCTCGTCGTACACGATCTTGACCAGCTGGTGTCCGGGCCGCACCTCCTTCAGCGCGGCGAGCCCAACCGCCTTCTCCTGTACCCGGGTAAGGAAGTCCCGGGTCAGATCGAAGCTGACGTCGGCCTCGAGAAGAATGCGCCGGATCTCCCGGAGCCCTTCCTTGACCGCCTCTTCCGTCAGAACGCCGCGCCCCGTAAGCCGCAGGAGCGTGGCGTTGAGTTTGCTGGAAAGCTCGTCGAACATAAGCCCGTAAGATTAGCAGGGGAACGGACTTTCTTCAAGGCGGTAGGTGAAGCAGCGGTAGTTGAAGCGGCGGTAGGTACTGCGGCGGTAAGGGTGGCAGGTTACCGCCGCTCTTGCTTCCGCCTCGGTTCTCCCGCCCGTTCCCCTACCCCCTTACCGCCTTACCGCCTTACCGCCCTACCGCCTAATTTCTACTATGCAGCCAAGCGCGCCGATGCAGCCCATCAGAGACGAGGAGGAACGGCAGCGGCAGCTCGACCGCATGAAGCGCCGGGCCACCGGGCTTCTGGTGTTCATGGGGGGCCTGTTTGTGGTGGCCCGGGTGTTGGAGCCGCGCTACCCCTGGCTTGGGTACATCCGGGCCACGGCCGAGGCCTCGCTGGTGGGCGGAATTGCCGACTGGTTTGCCATCACTGCGCTGTTCCGCCATCCGCTCAACCTGCCAATCCCCCACACTGCGATCATTCCCAGCCGCAAGGATAAGATCGGACGCAGCCTCGGCAACTTCGTGCAGAACAACTTTCTGTCGCCAGAGGTCCTCTCGGCCAAGCTGCGAGCCGCGCTGATCAGCCGGCGGGCGGCTGAGTGGCTGGCCGATCCAGAGAACGCGCGCAAGGCCGCAGACAACATCGCATCGGTGCTGCAAAGCGCGGGAAATGTGGTGCGGGACGAAGATGTCCACGCTCTGCTCGACCGCAGCGTGATCGAGCCGCTCCGACGGGTGCCCATCGCGCCGGTGTTATCGAAAGGGCTGGAGCTGCTCACGGTGGACGACCGGCACCAGCAGCTGCTGGACCGGATCATCGGTGGCCTGACCACGCTCGTCGCGGAAAACGAGGAGCTGATCCGGGACCGGATACGGGAGGAGAGTCCCTGGTGGGTGCCGGAGATGGTGGACGACAAGATTCACCGGAAGGTGCTGGGTGGCATCGAGCGCACCCTCTATGAGGTGGGGGCCGATCCGGATCATCGGCTCAGGCATCAGTTCGATCAGCTGCTCAGCGAGTGGATCGTTCAGCTACAGGAGTCACCCGAGGTCATGGCCCGGGCCGAGGCAATCAAGCAGCAGGTGCTTGACCCCGAAACCAGCGGGCGCATTGCCGCGTCGCTCTGGAACGAGGTAAAGATGGCACTCGGCCGACAGAGCCAGTCGAGCGAGGGCGGAGCGATCGACGCGGTGGCCCGGGGCCTCTCGGCGTTGGCGCGAGCGGCGCTGGACGATGAAGCGCTGCTGGAAAAGATCGACGGCTGGGTCATCGGGGCGGTGCTGCGGGTTGTGGACCAGCATCGCCACGAAGCGGGGCAGCTGATCGCGCAGACGGTAAGCGCGTGGGACCCCCAGGAGACCTCACGCCGAATCGAGCTGCTGGTGGGGCGAGACCTGCAGTTCATTCGTATCAACGGCACGCTGGTGGGTGGCCTGGTGGGGCTCATCCTCTATAGCGTGACCCGGCTGCTCTAGGCCTATTTACCAAACCTCACCGTCGGCACGTCGCCCCAGCCGTCCCAGTCGACCGGTGCCAGGACGTAGCGCATCACCGGCTTACCGTCGAGCTCGAAGGTCTCCAGGAGGGTCCGATAACCTTCCCGGCTGGTTTGCCTCAGCTTGCCACCGAAACCCCAGGTGAACCGGTCGGCCGAGCGCTTGTCGTCCCAGGCGAGGTACCACACCAGTGCCGGGCCCGACGGCGTGGCAACGACCCGATAGCGATCACCCCCCCAGCCGGCCGTTCGGATCTCACGCAGCTCCTGCCGGCCCATGAGATGGGCCATGAGGACATGGATCTCGCTCTCGCCCAGGACATCCTCATAGATCCGCTCCGAATTGATGTTGAAGTTCAGCGAAAGCGGCTGGTCCCGGAGATAGCGGTCGGGAAACAGGATCTGCTCGGTCGAGACCGGCATGCGTGGACCATACGGCACGGTGTCACGCAGCGGCGAGCTCTTCCACCAATGCATGAACTCGGCTCCAGCCAGATATGGAAAGATGAGCGCCTCGCGCACGATCAGCGGGGCCTTGGCAAACACCGGCATCGACGATTGCTGCTGCCGGACCTGTTGGCGATAAAGATCCCAGAACTCCGGGTTGGCGGTCACGTCCTGGCCCGAGGCGAGGACCTCGATCGAGGCGAGCGTCGCCTGCCCTTCGAGGACCGCCTGAGCCGCGGTGAGGCGGTCGTTGTTGGACCCGTCGTACAGGATGGAGTCGAGCGGGATGTACTGGCCTTGAAGCGCGTGGATCATCTCGTGGGCCAGCACCAGCCGCAGCTGAGACGGATCGGCATCGGCCACCGCGAACAGCGTCGCCGAGTCGGGGTCGTAGTATCCCGCTACCTGTTCGGTGTACAGATCGAGCAGCAGCGCCCGGAGCTGGAGCGAGTCGGGCAGCAGGCCGAACAGCTTATACGTGGTCTCCAGCCCCTTCAGTTTGGGAGGGGGAAGCTGCTCGTCGAGTTTCCGGATCAGGTAGCCTCTGACCTGTTCTCGCGTGCGGCTTGCGACCCGGGGTCGGCTCTTGAACTTGAGACCCGCGGCGCGTTCGACCGGCGCCTGGAGACTGTCCACCAGCCGCTCCATGGTCGCCGCCCCCGGCCGCGCGGGGGCATCACCCCGGCAGCCAGGCAGCAGCAGGATGACCGAAACTCCGACGGTCTGCCAGACGGGTCTCATGCGCCGGCCAGGTATCGGCTGTACCAGTCGATCAAGGCGGGTCCGGCCTCGTAGCAGATGGCAGCGCCGATGGCCAGAAAGATTCCGAACGGCACCAGCTTCTTCTGACCCATGAGCAGGAGCGGCACAAAGACCAGACTGCCGGCCAGAGCTCCGAGAAAGATCGTGAGCAGCACTCCCTTCCAGCCCAGGAATGCGCCCACCATCGCCATCATCTTGATGTCTCCACCGCCCATCGCGTCCTCCTTGAACACCCACGTTCCCACCGTGCCCACCAGCCAGAGGATGCCGAATCCCACCACCGCTCCGAGCACCGCGGCCCCGATCCCCGCCAACCCTCCTGCCAGGCTGAAGAGTAAGCCGATGACGAGCCCGCCCCAGGTAAACTCGTCGGGAATGATGTATCTGCGCGCATCCGTCATGGCGATGCCCAGCAGCAGTGTACCGAAGACCGCCCCGCGGAGCGCCTCCAGAGTCGGCCCACGGCGCCACACCATGTAGCCCCACAGCGCAGCCGTCGCCAGCTCGATCAGCGGGTACATGATGGAGATCGGCTGGCTGCAGCCGCGGCAGCGGCCCCGCAGCAACAGCCAGGAGACCACCGGAACGTTCTCGTACCACGACAGTCCCTTGCCGCAGCGGGGGCAATGAGAGCGGGGACGCACGATTGATTCCTTGGGCTCCGCCCCCCACCGCAGGATGCAGACGTTCAGGAAGCTTCCGATCAGCGCCCCGAAGAGCGCGGCGTAGGCAACGCCGAGCGGACCGGAATGAGCCAGATCAATCACGGGTGACCTCATGCAGGAGGATGCCGGCGGCAACAGCCACGTTGAGCGATTCGACGCCGCGAGCCAGGTCGACCCCGATCCGCCGGCTGGCGGCGGCTTCGAGGGTGGGACTCACGCCCGCGCCCTCGTTCCCGACGACCAGGAGGATTGGCGGCCGCTCAGATGTGCGGCGCGGCATGCGAGCGGGACTTTCACCGCCGACGGCCGCCACCCAGATCTCGGCCCGTTGCAGGCGGGCCCAGGCCACCATTTCCTCTGGCGTGGCGGCAACCGACGGCAGACGGAAGGTTGCGCCCATGCCGCCCCGGACGACCTTGGGGTTGGTGAGATCGGCGGTGCCTTTGAGCGCAATGACGCCGGCGGCGCCCAACCCCAGCGCGGTGCGGAGCATGGTGCCCACGTTTCCCGGGTCCTGAACCGCATCGAGCACCAGCGCCGTCATGCCGGGGGCCAGCCGGATGTCGGACAGGCTCCAGCTCTTCGGCTCGACTACGGCGGTAATGCCTTGCGGATGCTCGGTGTCGGTCAGGCCATCGAGCTCCGCGTCACTCACCTCCTCCACCCGGATCCCGCGCTCCAGCAGGGCCGCTTTCAGCGACTTCCCGCGGAGGGTAGCTTCCAGCGCCGGAGACACCGCGGCCCCGCGGATGTTGATGCCGGTGGCCAGCGCCTCTTCGACCAGACGGATTCCTTCGGCCAGCGCCAGGCCGCGCCGCTCCCGCCCGCGGCGTCGGTGAAGGTCCCGGACCAGCGTCTGGAGGGAGCTGCTCATGCGGAGGCTCACCCAATGAAGATCGCGCTGACGATTGCCGGCTCGGACTCCGGCGGCGGCGCCGGCATCCAGGCCGACCTGAAAACGTTCCAACAGTTCGGCGTCTTCGGCACCTCGGTCATCGTTGCCCTGACGGCCCAGAATACCGTGGGGGTGCGCGCGGTCGAGACGGTGCCAGAGTCGATGATCGGCGCCCAGATTACCGCGCTGGCCGAAGACCTGCCGCCGGCCGCGCTCAAGACCGGCATGCTGGCCGAAGCCGGCGTGGTCCGGCAGGTCGCACGGGCGATCCGCGAGAACGGCTGGTCTCCGCTGGTCGTGGACCCGGTCATGGTTTCCACTTCCGGCGCCCGGCTGCTCACCGATGAAGCGGAAGACGTCATCCGCGAAGACCTCCTGCCGCTGGCCGCGCTGGTCACGCCCAACATCGACGAAGCCGCGATTCTCACCGGGCGGGTGGTTCACGACCTGGCGACCATGGAGCGCGCGGCGGCCGCCATGCTTCGATTCGGTCCCGGGGCAGTACTCGTCAAGGGCGGCCACCTCGCCGGCGAAATCACCGACATTCTTGCTACCCCTGCCGGTGTGCGCCGCTTCACGCACCCTCGAATCGAGACCACCTCCACCCACGGCACCGGCTGCACCCTGTCGGCCGCAATCACCGCGGGGCTGGCGCTGGGACGGCCGCTGGAGGAGGCGGTCGCCACCGCCCTGGAGTTCGTGCACCGAGCGATCGCGTCCGCGCCAAACCTGGGCGCCGGGCACGGCCCGCTGAACCACACGGTGCCGGCGACTACATCCGCTCGATAATCCCCTCGATCAGGGCTCCAAGATCGCCCGTCACCCGCCCGGCTGTCTCCATTACCTCCTCGTGATTGAGTTTGGTCGGTGAGATGCCGGAGGCGAGGTTGGTCACCACCGAAAAGCCCAGACAGCGAAGCCCACGGGCTCGGGCGGCGATGACCTCGATCACGGTAGACATCCCAACGGCATCGCCGCCGAGCCGGTCCAGCATGCGGATCTCGGCCGGCGTCTCAAAGCTCGGCCCCAGCAGCTGGACGTAGACGCCTTCGTCCAGGCCCACCCGCTTCTCTCGCGCCACATCGCGGGCCAGACCACGGAGCGATGAATCATAGGGAGCCGACATGTCCGGAAACCGCTCCTCGCCGGGCTGTACCGGGCCGAGCAGCGGGCTGCGGAACGTCAGGTTAATGTGATCGGCGATGAGCATCACCGCTCCCTGGGCGAAGGTTCGGCGAATCCCGCCTGCCGCATTCGTGAGCAGTAGAGTCTTCACCCCTAGAGCAGCAAAGGTGCGCACCGGGAGAGCTGCCACCTCGGGGTCATGCCCTTCATAGAGATGAAACCGCCCGCTCTGGGCGATGATCTCCTTCCCGCCAAGGCCTCCCGCCACCAGCTCTCCGCCGTGACCGATCACCGTCGGCTCGGGAAAGCCGGGGATGTCACGATAGGGAATCGTGACCGCGTCCTGAATTCGTTGGGTGAAGAATCCAAGGCCAGACCCGAGCACAACCGCGATCGCCGGCCGTCGATTACCGAGTCTCCGCCTGAGAGTGTCAGCGGCTTCGTTGATGAGTCCGGCTCCTGTATTTCCGGCCTTCCCCGCTTCCCCGCTTCCCCGCTTCCCCGCCTTCACAACAGAATTCCGGCAATCGTCGCCGAAAGAAAATTCGCGAGCGTGCCTGCCAGCATCGCGCGGATGCCCAGCCGGGCCAGGTCGCGCTTGCGGTCGGGGACCAGGGCGCCGATACCGCCGAGCTGGATGCCCACCGAGCTGAAGTTGGCAAATCCCGCCAGCGCGAACGACGCAATGATGAACGACCGCGGGTCCAGCTGGGCTTTCATTGGGCCGAGCTCCGCGTACGCGATGAATTCGTTCAGGACCATCCGGGTGCCCAACAGGCTTCCGATGACGTCGCTGTCATGCCACGGCACGCCCATCACCCATGCAATCGGGCGGAAGACCCAACCGAGCACCGTCTGGAGGTTGGAGGGGAACCATTCGACGAAGCTGTGTACGGCGGCAAATCCGCCATTGAGCAGCGCTACCAGCGCCACGAACGACACCAGCATCGCGATGACGTTGAGCATCAGATTCAGGCCTTCACTGGTTCCTCGCGCCGCCGCGTCCAGCAGGTTCACGTCCTGCTTGGGCATGTCGAGCTTGACCTGCCCATAGGTCTCGGGCACCTCGGTCTCCGGCTCGAAGAGCTTGGCCATCATGATGGTGCCCGGCGCAGTCATGATCACCGCGGTAAGCAGATGCCGCGCTTCGATCCCGAACGCGATGTACGCCACCATGATGGAACCGGAGATGTGGGCCATGCCCGACGTCATCACCGTCATCAGCTCCGAGCGGGTCATCCGCTGCAGGAACGGCCGGATGGTCAGCGGAGCCTCCGTCTGCCCCATGAAGATGGATGCCGCCACGTTCAGGCTTTCGGCTCCGCTTGCCCCCATTACCCGGCTCATCAGCGCCGCGAAGGCGCGTACGATGATCTGCATGATCCCGAGGTAGTACATGATGGCAAAGAGTGCGCTGACGAAGATGATGGCAGGCAGCAGCTGAAACGCGAAGATGACTCCCAGGCTGGAGTTGGGCTTGCCCAGCTCGCCGAAGACGAACTGCGAGCCGACGTAGGAGTAATTGAGGATTGAGGTCACGAAGCTGCCAAGCGCGCGGAACAGTTGCTGGCCGGCGGGAATCCGGAGCACGAAGATCGCGAACAGCAGCTGGAGACCAAGACCCCAGGCCACGACGCGCCAGCGGATTTGTCTTCGGTTGTGGGAGAGTGCAATGGCGATCGCCAGGATGGCGACAATGCCAAGAAGGCCTCGGAGGCGGAGCCACACGCTCGGTGGCTCCGATAGGGGCGGAGACGCTGGCTCCCGGGTGGCCGTGACTGTCGAAGAATCGGCCTGAACCGCCGGCGTCTGCTGCGCCAGCACCCGGTGGACGCCCTGCCAGGTGAGTCCCGGCAGCATCCAGGCCGCGAACAGCGCGCCGGTGAAGAGGAGAACCGCAAGGATCGCAGCACGCATGCTCACGTCTCCGTCAGCGGATGTCGGCCAGCTCGTCCCGCGCTCGGCTCAGAAGCTCGAGCCGCTCGGGCCAGGGAAGGAAGGCTCCAGCGAACCCATTCAGAATCAGCCGGTCGATTTCCGGTCGGGAAAACCCAAGCTCGGTGTGCGCGCGCCAGTACTCATCGCTCTGAGAAACGCCTGCCATGAGCCAGCCATCGGTGCACAGGGTCACGTTGAGGCCGGCATCAAAGTAGCCTCGAACCGGATGTTCCGATGCCCGGCTGACCGCACGGGTCTGCACGTTGCTGGTGATATTGGCCTCGATCAGGATCTGCCGGTCGCGGATATAGGCCATGAGCTCCCGGTTCTCGTAGAGCCGGGTTCCGTGCCCGATCCGGTTGGCGTGACATAGGTGCACCGCATCAGCGATCGATTCAGCGCCGGCCGCTTCTCCCGCGTGTACCGTCACTCCCAGAAGGCCACGGGCTGCCACGTCGAACGCAGCGCGGTGGTTTCCCGGAGGACGCCCGGCCTCCCCTCCAGCCAGATCGAAGGCCACAACGCCCTGGTCCCGGAGGGCCACAGAGCACTCGGCGATCTCGACCGACACGGCAGGATCGTAGTGCCGAAGGGAGCAGTTGATCACCCGGGCTATGACTCCGAAGTCGCGCTCACCGCGAGATAGCCCGCGCAGCTCTGCCTGCATCACCTGGTCCAAGGTCAGGCCTTGTCTCTGGCTCAAGTGGGGGCAGTAGCGGACCTCGAGATAGCGGACGTTGTCGCGGGCTGCGTCTTCCACCATCTCGTAGGCGACCTGCTCAATCGCCTCGGGAGTCTGCAGTAGCGGGATCGTCAGGTCGAACCGATCCAGATAGTCCTGTAGATCGGCAGCGTCGTCCACCAGCATGAACCGACCCAGCGCCTCCGGTTCGTAGGACGGCAGGACGACCTTTGCCTTGCTGGCCAGCTCAATCATCGTGGTGGGCCGCAGCGACCCATCCAGATGCACGTGAAGCTCGGCTTTAGGCAGCCGGCCGATCAGCTCACGTGTCAGCATCGGCGTTCGTACCCTTCCGGGATCTGATCACAACACGAAGGATTGCCCCAGCGGCGAGAGGAGCGTCGGGCGAGACCTCAAGGCCGCGTCCGTCGGTCACGTACGCTGCCCCACACCCCATCTGGCGGTCCAGCTCCGGATCGAAAGCTCGAACCGCCGAACCGACATCCGAGCCGGCTGGAAGATCCACCGTACCGGCGTTCACGAACACCCGAATGGTTTCGCTCACCGACTCGCCTGGAATCCGGGCCGGGCGCGGACGTCCACCGGCTGGGGCAAACGCCGCAAATGGGTGACGAGGGCCTCCACGTCGAGTATGGTGGCCGGCGTGGATGGCAGGCCGGCCAGCATCAGGTAACCCTGGCCGCCGGAGGCCAGGAGCTCGTCCACCGCGAGGGTATACTCGGCCCCGGACCGGAGCTTCTGCCCCTGCTGAAGCTCGATGCTCTGCACCCGCTTTCCCGGAGGACGCCGGGGGTCGTAGCGGACCTGGGCCCCTGCCAGGTAGGCCGACGGCCGCCGGCCTTGCGCGAGGGCATGCTCCAGCACCTCCCGGAGCTGCCTGCCGGTCAGAGTCACCTTCACGAGACTACTCTGCGAGGGCTGAATCTCGAACAGCTGGCCGTAGGTGACCGGGCCGGCGGGAAGATCGGCTCGGACTGCGGCGTCACCCACCAGACCGACATCGGCCCGCAGCACATTGCGGCGGGCTTCGGCGATCAGGCCGCCCAGACGCTGCTGGTCGTCGGCCCGGCTGAGCGGGGCCTTGATGGTCGCGACCACCCGGCTGGTGATGGAGTCGGTCCGCCGGCGGTAGCTCTCCACCATCGCTGCCATCTCTGGATCCGGCTCGACCCGGTCGGCGCTGACCGGCTCGATTCGAGTCCTCACTTCCCTGCCCCCTGCGGAGGTCTTCACCAGGTCCGCTACCGCGACCGAGCTCCCTTCCGGACCGGCCTCTACGATGGAGATCCCGGCGACCCGGGTGTTGACCAGCCGGTGGGTGTGGCCTCCCACCAGCAGATCCACGGTGCGCGACTCTACGGCATCGGCCAAACGGATTGCCTCGCCACTGCAGACGGGGCCGTCGCAGCTCCCACCAGCGTGGGCCAGCAACACGGTGAGATCAGGGCGCAACGCCCGGACCTCGGCCAGCACATCGTGAATGGCCAGTGCGCCCTCGCCGAAGCGAAGTCCGGCAGTGAATTCTGGCTTCACGCTGGTCTTGGCTTCGGCAGTAATGTAGCCCACCACCGCCACCTTCAGTCCTCCAACGGGCAGCACCATGTACGGCACTACCCATTCGGGGCGCCGCCCCGTGGCCGAATCGAAGACGTTCGCGGCGAGCCAGCGATATCGCGCCTCCGATATCCGGCGTCGCAGGGTGTCGAGCGACCACTCCAGGTCATGCTCGGCCAGCGCGGTCGCCGCAATGCCCAGCCGGTTGAGTACCTCCACCATGGCCCGTCCCCGCGTGACGTTCGATGCCACGCTGCCCTGCATCGCGCCGCCGGCATCGAGCCGGAGCGTGGGGCAGGCGCAGTCCGCCGCCAGACTGTCCATCGTCGCCGCGAGCGCCGCAGCTCCTCCGCTGGAGGTGCCCTGCTCCCGAATGTGAGGCAGCAGGGCACCGTGTAGATCCGCGGTTGCAAGCACCCGAAGGAGCAACGTGTCCCGGGGACCCACCGGCAACGGGCGAGCCGGTACCTGGAACAGGCCGCGAACCGCGGTCGCAGCCACCTCCGGAACAATGCGCCACTCCCGAACTGCATAGTCGGAAGGCTCGATGGTCTTCCGAGTCCGGACCTCCTGGATCAGGAGGTCGCGAATGTTTTCGCTCCTGTCATAGACCACCGGGGCGCCGCGCAGCATGGTGTAGCCGCCCGCGCCGGTCTGGCGGTGGCTGTTCACCGCCAGGGTGAAGCTGTCGGTCCGAGTCACCGCCCGTCGGCCGACGTTGAGGTTGCGGATGCGGTCGCCGATGGGGCGCCGCAGATCGATGTCATAGCGGGCGCCGGAAATCATGTCGAAGTCGTAGCCGGGCACGCCCGGGTCGATCGAGATGCGGCCCGCGGCGTCGGCCCGGTAGTAGCGGGCGCTGTGTTCCAGGAACTCCTTGAGCTGGGCCCCGCTGATGCGCACGGCGCGCAGGGTGTTGTCGAATGGATAGAGGGCAGCCAGATCCCTGATCCGGATGGTGCCGCTGTCGAAGCCGGCCCTGAGATTGAATGCGGACACCGCCGACAGCTGGGCCCGGGTGCGCTCAAGCTGCACCGAGTGGATGAAATTCATGATCGCGCTCGGTTCCAGCCGGGCCGCCGCCGCGCGCATCGGAGCGGTGGCCTCACCCAGTGGCGTGTCGGCCCAGGCGAGGACCGCGGCGTGCGCCGAAGCCAGCCGCTGGTTTATGCGGGCAGACGGTGACACGTCGGCCGTCGGCACCAGCTCCGCCGCGACCCGCACCGGCCTCCAGCGCCCCGCCTGTCGCACCAGAGAGATGTGCGTGACCGAGACACTCCCGCCAAATGGCCGCGGCTGCACAAAGTGCACCCCGCCTATGACGGTGTCGCGCATTTCCCGGTGCGAGTGGCCCACCACCACCAGATCGGGCGGCTCGGAGATTCCCGCCAGCGCGGCTGCCACGTGCTCGGCTCCAACGCCGGTCGTGTCATACGATGCCGACCCACTGAGCCCGCTGTGCACGATGGCGACCGCCAGATCGGCTTCGCGCCGCAGCTGGCCCATGATCCGAGACGCCGACAAGGGAATACGGGCAATCCGGATTCTTCCGGCCAGCTGGTCGCGGTTCCACACCTGCGCCCCGGGGGTAGTGAAGCCAATCACACCTACTCGAACGCCCTGCCGCTGAAGGACGACGAAGGCGGGATAGAGCAGCGTATCGGCCGGGAGGGTATACAGATTGGCACTGACGTAGGGAAACGCAGCGCCGGCGAAGATCGCCCGCATCGCGCCCAGGCCCCAGTCGAACTCGTGGTTCCCCGGAGTCGCGACATCGTAGCCGGTCAGATTCATGGCTTCCACGACCGGGTTGGGATCCCGCGGAGCGACGCGGCCGAAATAAGTTGCAAACGGGTCGCCCTGGATCGCATCGCCCGCGTCCACCAGCACCACCTGCCCTGGATAGCGCGACTTCAAGGAGTCCACGATCGTCGCCACGCGAGAGAGCCCGCCCTGAAACGGCTGATTCGCGACATAATCCCAGTCGGTCGCGTGGCCGTGGACGTCAGTAGTGGCGACAACGACCACATGGGCCGTATCCTGGATCGGAGCGGCCAGCGCCAGCACGGTAAGCAGCAAGAGCATGCAGGGAATATCGGGAAAGGCAGGGAGGGAAGGAAGGACGCGCGCAGCGCCATACCCTTGCGAACATTCGCCTGGCCGTATATTCGTTTACCCGTATATGAGTATCACCTCAGCCGCTGACCTGTTGCTTACCGTCGCCGAGCCCACCCGGCTTCGCATCCTGAACTGCCTGGCGGCAGCGCCTCTGTTCGTCTCCGATCTTCAGGCCGTGCTCGACCTGCCACAGCCAACGGTGTCCCGGCACCTGCAGATCCTCCGCCGGGCCCAGCTGGTGCGGGATACCCCGATCGCCCAGTTCGTGCTGTACCGGTTGCGACGAAACGGAGGCCCGCACGGACGCATGTTGGCCTCTATTCTCGACGCGGTGGTCCATGACGATGGTGTGTTCCGTGCCGAGCGGCACCGCGCCGCGGATCGGAGCCGGTCCCATACCCGAAGCCGAGTCCAGGAGCCCGCATGACGCATCGGATTCTGGTAGTGGACGATGAGCCCGACATCACGGCCCTGGTGGCGTATCATCTCGCGAAGGCAGGGCTTCGCGTCTCGACCGCTGCGAACGGGACCGATGCGCTCAAGGCGGCCCGGGAGGAGCGACCCGACATCGTCATCCTCGATCTCATGCTGCCGGGTGTCTCGGGCTATGACATCCTGGCCGAGCTGCGCAAGCGGGAGGAAACCCGCGAGGTCGGTGTCATTCTCCTCACCGCCCGGCGGGAGGAGACTGATCGCATCCGTGGCCTGTCACTCGGGGCTGACGACTACCTGACCAAGCCGTTCTCGCCGCAGGAGCTGTCGCTGCGGGTGAGCGGTCTGTTGCGGCGGCTGGGCAGCCCGGCCGTGAGCGCGGGTTCCACCCTGAGCGCCGGTTCGCTGGTGATCGATCGGTCGGCGCACCGGGCTACCATACACGGTGAAGAGGTGAGCCTGACGGCGACCGAGTACAAGCTCCTCCTGACGCTGGTGGAGCGACGCGGACGGGTCCAGTCCCGTCCGCAGCTGCTCGAAATCGTATGGGAAGCCCAGCCCGACATCCAGACCCGCACCGTGGATATGCATGTCCAGCGTCTCCGGACCAAGCTGGGTGAAGCCGGGAAGCTGATCGAGACGGTCCGCGGCTTCGGTTACCGGTTCAAGGGCAACGAGCGCGGGGCCCGAGCCCGGTGACGTTTGTCCGGCGACTGGTCCTGGGCTCCGTCCTCATCCTGGTTCTGGCCGTCGCAATCCTGCTCTGGGTCGCGGAACGCTCGCTCCGGCGAGATCTCGAGGGGGAGATCGCGCTCACCCTGGAGAATGAGGCCAAGCTGGTCCGGGAGGCCCTTCCACCGGACTCCGCGCTGTGGCAAGCCGCTGTCCACCAACTGGCCCGCCAGGTCAGGCATCGGATCACTCTGGTCGATCGGAATGGGCGAGTCCGCGCCGATAGCGACTTCCCGATCGGGCCTCTTCCAGCCATAGAGAACCACGGGCAGCGTCCTGAAGTACGCGCCGCCCTCAGGGGCGGTCGAGGCGTGGCGAGTCGCCGCAGCGAAACGGTGGGGCACCCCTTCCTCTACATCGCCATACCGGGAGGTCCCGGAGTGGTGCGGGTGGCGGCGGGACTGGAGCAGGTGGACGAAGTGGTCCGCCGGGCCCAGAGCGCCGTCGCCAGTGCCGCGTTGCTGGCCCTGCTGGTCGGAAGCCTGCTGGCGCTCGCCGCCGGACGATCCATCGCGCAACCGCTCATCCAGATCAGCGCGGCTGCCCGGGCTATCGCGGCCGGCGCTCCGCCGCGATTTCCCCGCTCGGGCATTCCCGATATTGACGGCCTCGTGCAGGCGTTGCGCCAGATGCACCGGCAGCTGGGCGACCGCTTCGAGGAGCTCCGTCGGGAACAGGCCGAAACCGCTGCTCTGGTGGAATCGATGATCGAAGGGGTGATCGCGGCCGATGGCCGGGGTCGAATCATTACCGCCAATGCGGCGGCGCGTCGGCTGCTGGGCTACAGCCTGACGGAGGAGCTCCCCGACCTGGCGCAGCTGTTTCGGGTGAAGGCCGCCCGTGACGTCGTGGACGCCGTGCTACAGGGGCACGCGGTGCAGGATCGGGAGTTGGAGGTGGACGAGCGCGCGATTCTGATGAACGCCAGACCGCTCCCCTCGGCCGGCGCCGTGCTCGTGATCCACGACCTGACCGAGATCCGTCGGCTGGAAACGGTGCGCCGCGATTTTGTGGCCAATGTGTCCCACGAGCTCAAGACGCCGCTGACGTCGATCTCAGGCTACGCCGAGACCCTGCTGACCGACACGCCCGACCCGGACACCACTCGGCGCTTTCTGGGCACGATCCTGGATAACGCGCGCCGGATGCAGCGGCTGGTGGACGATCTGCTGGATCTCGCACGAATCGAGGTGGGCCGCTGGCAACCCGAGCCGGAGCCAATTGACGTGGCAGAAACCGCCCGGGAAATGTGGGGCGGGCTGGCAGAGAGAGCGGCCGCACGGGGCATCGAGTTCACAGTGGACGCCGAAACGCCCGCGGGCACGCTCCAGGCAGACGCGGATGCGTTGCGCCAGATCCTGACCAATCTGCTGGAGAACTCGCTGCGGCACACCGCACGAGGCGGACGGATCGTCTGCCGGAGCAGGTCAGACGATGGCGGAGTGGCGGTCAGCGTCTCGGACAACGGCTCGGGCATCCCGCATGAGCATTTGCCACGCATCTTTGAGCGGTTCTATCGCGCCGACCAGTCTCGCTCGCGTGACGAGGGCGGCACCGGGCTCGGACTCGCCATCGTAAAGCACCTGGTCGAAGCCCATGGCGGCAGGGTACACGCTGAGAGTGAACGTGGAGTGGGTACGACGGTAACGTGCTGGTTTCCCGCCAGTCACGACTCGGCAGACTCGAGTCGCCAGTCTCCGGTCGCCAGCCACGAGCTGCTATAGGTCCGCGTCTCGCGAACCCTTTACCTGCCCGTTACAAGCCATACGAGTTCTCGTGACTCCCCTTCGTTTCTTTCACCTCGTGATCACAGCATCCACGGACACGACCATGAAAGGGGGTGTTATGGGACCTAGGCTGGGTAGAGCCGTGAGCGGCACCGCGCTGGCAGCGATCATCGGCGCGGGGTCTCTCGGAGCACAAACCACGTACCCGAACGTGAAGCTCTCGGGACGCCTCCAGGCGCAGGGTTATTACTTCTCCAACGAAGACTACGCTGCCGTAACTGGACCCACGAGCAACATCTTCGTCCGGCGAGCCCGGATCGAGGCACGGGGGCAGATCTCCGAGAACGTGAGCGTGTACGTCCAGCCGTCGTTCGAAGGTGGACGCAATCTCACCGGGCTGACCACCACCTGTACCTCGACCCCGGTTGGAGCCGGGGGTGGCAGTCCGGTCATCACCTGCCGGAGCAGCGGCCGCAGCGGATTTCGGCTGCGCGACGCCTACATCGACGTGCTCTTCAGTCCGGTAACCAGCAAGGGGGCGCTATACCTCAGGGCCGGACAGGAGAAGCGCCCCTTCAGCCGCTACGAGCTGACTTCTTCCAACAACCTACCGTCGATCGAGCGCGGTGGCGGAACGGGCCTGCTTGCCCGCGCCTCGAACGATCTGTTCGGCGGGGCCGGCTTTCTCTCCCATGATGTGGGCGCCAGCGTGCGCTATGAGTACAAGCTCGACGACACCCGCCTGATCACGGTCAAATTCGGCGCCTACAACGGACAGGGGGAGAGTCTCAACGACGTCAACAACAAGAAGAGTCTCGGGGCCCGGGGAACCGTGGGGCTTACGTCCAAGCTGGAGGTCGGTGGCTCGTGGTTCGCTCATGACGGCATCGTCACGGTCGGAGGCGCGCCCGACTCCAGCTTCACCAACTATGCTTTCGATATTGACGCCCAGTGGGGCAAGCCCGGTGACGAAGGGCTGTTCGCGCTGGCGGAATACCTGCACGGCAACGACGCTACCGCGTCAAAATTCACGATGCAGGGCATGCAGGGCGTCGCGGCGTACAACATCCGCATGACCAGCCCCACGTCATGGCTCTACGCGATCGAGCCGTCGTTCAGGGTTGACCTGGCGGATCCCAACACCGACGCGGAGGGTGATCAGGTCACCACAATCACCGGCGTCTTCGGCATCTATATGTCGAGCCGGGCGCAGCTGCGGGTGGCCTACGAGCGGCAGAGCTTCCAGGATGACCTGCTTCCGAGCATCAGCGGCGTCCGCAGCGCGCTGACCGTGAACTTCTAAACACGCATGTCATCCTGAACGCAGTGAAGGATCGGCTGAATAACGCACTAACCGGCCGATCCTTCGCATTCGCTCAGGAGGACATCATGGAGAACAAAGGATGACCACTCGATATCTGGTAGTACTAGGGGCCATTCTGGCTTCCGCCACGCCCGCAGTGGCCCAGAGCCTTACGGGCGCCGGCGCGACGTTCCCAAACCCGATCTACACCAAGTGGTTCGACGCCTACAACAAGAAGACCGGGATCCAGATCAACTATCAGTCGATCGGGTCGGGCGGCGGCATCCGCCAATACACCGAGGGTACGGTTGATTTCGGGGCCACCGACGGGCCGATGAACGAGTCCCAGATCCAGGCCGTGAGCGGCAACGTCCTCCATGTCCCCGCCGTGCTCGGCGCCGTCGTGGTGACGTACAATCTCCCTACCCTGGGAGACACCAAGCTCAAATTCGACGGTAACCTGCTGGTCGACATCTTCATGGGACGGGTGACGAAGTGGAACGACGCGAAGATCACGGCGCTGAACCCGGGCGTGAAGCTGCCCGACATGGACCTGATCGTGGTCCACCGCTCCGACGGTTCCGGCACCACGTATGTGTTCACTGACTACCTGAACAAGTTCTCCCGCGAGTGGAAGGACAAGGTCGGGTACGCCACATCGGTGAACTGGCCGGTCGGGCTGGGGGGGAAAGGGAACGAGGGCGTGACCCAGCAGGTGAAGCAAGTCGAGGGAGCGCTCGGCTACGTGGAGCTGATCTACGCCTTGTCGAACGACCTACCGTACGGCCAGGTCAAGAACTCAACCGGAAACTTCAGCACCCCGTCTCTGGAGTCGGTGAGTGCCGCGGCCGCCGGCATGAAGCTGCCGAAAGACACCGATTTCCGGGTGTCGATCACCAATGCGCCCGGGGCCGACGCGTATCCGATCGCGTCTTTTACCTGGCTGCTGGTCAGGAAGGACAACAAGGATGCGGCGAAGGCCAAGTTGATCCGAGATTTCCTGACCTGGATGATTACGCCCGAGGCCCAGAAGATGGCGGCCGACCTCCACTATGCCCCGCTGCCGGCGCCGGTGATCGCACTGATCGAAGCGCGATTGCCCACGTTGAAGGCCGGCGGAAAATCGATCGCGTCGCGCTGACGACTCGCTCGCTGCAGATAACGGCCGGAGCCGAGAGGCGCCGGCCGTTTGCACATCCGGCGGCAGCATTACAGCTTGGAGTGAAAGTCTCGCGCTGTACCCGGAGGAACCATGTTGAGAGCCAGATGTCACCACCTGATCGGCCTGACGGTAACTGTGGCCGCATGTGGCGGCGACAAGCCGGCGCCGGGGGCATCGGGAGAGGGCTCCGCGACGCGACCGAGCGGTCCAACGCTGACCGGCGCCGGCGCTACCTTCCCGGCTCCGCTCTATACCAAGTGGTTCGACGTCTTCGCTCGGGAGACCGGTGTTCGGATCAACTATCAGTCGATCGGATCCGGAGGCGGTATCCGGCAGTTCATCGAGGGAACCGTCGACTTCGGCGCGACCGACGGGCCGATGACGAACCAACAGATCGCCGCAGTTCAGGGGAATGTCGTGCACGTGCCCACCGTTCTCGGTGCCGTCAGCGTGACCTACAATCTGCCGACGCTCCGGGGGACGGAGTTGGCCTTCGACGGCAGAGCTCTGGCAGACATCTTCCAGGGACGAATCGCCCGCTGGAACGATCGGCGCCTGGCGGCGCTGAATCCGGGGGTAAGCCTGCCACCTGATGACATCGTCGTGGTTCACCGCTCTGATGGGTCGGGAACGACATTCATTTTCACCGATTACCTCTCCAAAGTCTCACCGGAATGGAGCGATAGGGTCGGCAGGGGCACTTCAGTGAACTGGCCCATTGGACTCGGCGGCAAGGGCAACGAAGGTGTGACCCAGCAGGTGAAGCAATCACCCGGCACGATCGGCTATGTCGAGCTGATCTATGCCATCTCCAACAATCTGCCCTCAGCCAGGATCCGAAACTCGGCAGGGGCGCTGGTACAGCCGACGCTCAAGAGCGTGGCGGCTGCCGCAGCCGGCGCGAAGCTGGGAGCCGAGACCGACTTTCGCGTCTCGATCACCAACGCTCCGGGTGGTGATTCCTACCCCATCTCATCGTTCACCTGGCTGCTGGTACGAAAGCAGGATCCCGATTCAAGCCGGGCTCGAACTATCGCCGACTTCGTCAAATGGATGCTGGAGCCCGCCGCCCAACGCATGGCAGCCGACCTCCATTACGCGCCGCTCCCGGTTCCCCTCATTGAGCTGGTACGAAAGAAGGTTCTCCAATAGGTCGTTCCGCGACGTCGCCCGTGACCTGTCCGTTACAAAGGCGTGACGATTCGCGGGGATGGCGCCGGTAAGATCCTCCCATGACTGCGACCACCGAACCGGCCCCGACGGCGGCCGCCCCATCTGCCGCGTCCCTGGAGCGGGCCGACTACGGCGACCGCGTCTTCAAGGGCCTTCTCACAGTCGCAGCTCTGGCAGTGCCGATCCTGCTCGGTTTTCTGGTCTACGAGTTGTGGGACGGGGCCGCCCTGGCCATCGCCCGGTATGGGTTCGGGTTCGTCACCTCCAGCACCTGGGACCCGGTGGCGGAGGAGTTCGGCGCGCTGCCGTTGATCTTCGGTACCCTGGCCTCGTCACTCCTGGCTCTTCTCATCGCGGTGCCGCTCTCGCTCGGTGTTGCCATCTACCTGACCGAGTTTGCCCCCAAACCGGTGCGGCAGCCGGTCGCCTTTTTGATCGGATTGCTGGCGGCGATCCCCAGCGTTGTATATGGGCTGTGGGGGATCTTTGTGCTGATCCCGCTCCTTCGCACAACCGTTTTCCCCTTCCTGAGAGACACGCTGGGCTTCCTTCCGTTCTTTCAGGGACCGATCTACGGACCATCGATGCTGGCCGCAGGAATCATCCTGGCTATCATGGTCATGCCCTACATCATGTCGGTCGGACGCGAAGTGCTGCTGGCCGTGCCGAACACTCAGCGGGAAGCCGCGTTGGCACTGGGAGCTACCCGCTGGGAGGCAGTGACGACAGCGGTCCTTCCCTATGCCCGGTCCGGCATCGTCGGCGCCGTCATTCTGGGCCTCGGTCGCGCGCTGGGTGAGACCATGGCTGTCACAATGCTGATCGGAAACCGGCACGAGATCGCGACCTCGCTCTTCGCGCCCGGCTATACCATGGCCGCCGCGATTGCCAACGAGTTCTCCGAGGCCGTCGGCGACCTGCACCTGTCCGCGCTGGCCTACGTCGCCTTCCTGCTTTTCCTCGTCACCGTCATCGTTAACGCCGGCGCGCGGCTGCTGATCTGGCGGGTCGCCCGTGGGTCAGGGGCGGGGAGCAGCGCGCTGTGAATCGCCGGACGCTGCGGCGGTTCTTCAGCAACCTGATGGTGGGCCTGATGATCGGGGCCGTGGTTGTGGCACTCCTGCCGCTCTTCTTCATTCTGATCAATTTGATCCTGAAGGGAGCGGGGAGCCTGTCGCCCGACTTCTTCACCAAGATGCCGGCGCCCGCTGGGGAGAGTGGGGGCGGGGTTGCTCACGCACTGGTGGGCACGCTCCTGATCGTGGGAATGGCGAGCCTGATAGGATTGCCCATCGGCATCGGGGCGGGCATCTATTGCGCCGAGTACCCCAACAGCCGACTGACCTGGGTCACCCGGTTCGTCGCCGACGTGATGAACGGCACGCCGTCGATCGTCGTTGGCGTGTTTGCCTGGGCCTGGATCGTAGCGCAACAGAAACATTTCTCGGCGCTGGCGGGAAGCGTCGCGCTGGCGCTGCTGATGATACCGATGGTTATGCGGACCACGGAGGAGATGATCAAGCTGGTCCCCAACTCGCTGCGCGAGGCGGCGCTGGCCCTTGGTTACCCACGGTGGCGCACCAGTCTGTCGGTCGTGGTGCGGGCCACCCTACCGGGCATCATGACCGGCGGCCTGCTGGCGGTGGCAAGGATTGCGGGAGAAACCGCTCCCCTCCTCTTCACCGCGCTCGGCAGCCAGTACCTGAGCTTCGATATCAATCAGCCGATGGCGGCGCTGCCGCTGACGGTGTTCACCTATGCGACCGGACCCTACGAGGAATGGCACCAGTACGCTTGGGCCGCCGCGCTGGTGCTCATCATGGTCGTCTTCATTCTGAGCCTAGGAGCCAGGCTGGCGGTTCGGCGGAGGTTCACGCTCAATGGCTGAACCGGCGGTGAGCAGCGCGAAGCCGGTTGCGGCCGGCGCCGTCGGATCGAGTGGTGTAACCGCTTCGACTGCCAGGCCCAAGATGGCCACCGACAAGCTCACCGCCATGTATGGCAAGTTCACGGCGGTGAAGGGGGTGTCGCTCGGCTTCGCACCCAATCAGGTCCATGCCCTGATCGGGCCATCCGGCTGCGGCAAGTCCACCTTCCTCCGCACCCTCAACCGTATGCACGAGCTCTCGGACAACGGCTGGATTACCGGCCGGGTTCTGCTCGACGGCGAGGACATCTATGCGCCGAGGGTGAATGCCATGCAGCTCCGCCGTCGGGTGGGCATGGTCTTCCAGCGTCCCACTCCGTTCCCGACCATGTCGGTCTATGACAATGTGGCCTCCGGGCTGAGGGTGAACCGCAGGCTCCCTCGCCACGAGCTCGATAGCGTCGTGGAGCGTTCGCTGCGTCAGGCCGCTCTGTGGGAGGAGGTCAAGGACCGGCTCAACGCCAGCGCCATGGCGCTCTCGGGCGGCCAGCAGCAGCGGCTCTGCATTGCCCGTACCATTGCGCCGTCGCCGGATGTGGTCCTCCTCGACGAGCCTACGGCTTCGCTCGATCCCCAGGGCACCCAACGGATCGAGGAGCTCTTGTTCGATCTGAAGCGGCACTTCACGATTATCATCGTCACCCACAACATGCAGCAGGCCGCCCGGGTGTCCGACACGACGACATTTTTCTACCTCGGCACCATGGTCGAAACCGGCCGTACCCGGCAGATCTTTACCGCGCCACGGAACGAGCAGACCGAGGCCTACATCACGGGAAGGTTTGGATGAGCACGACGATGAGTCCCAGGCCCTTCGTAACGGCACCGCAGGTCACGCTTGCTCCCCGCCAGCCGGTGGCTCCACTCGGATCCAGGGGAGCCCCGGCGGTGGACGTGCGAAACTTCAGCTTCTCCTACGGGGCCCGCCAAGCGCTCAAGAATCTGACATTTGGCATCGAGCGCCGGGCGGTAACCGCGATCATCGGCCCCTCGGGGTGCGGCAAGTCCACCTTCCTCCGCTCCATCAACCGGTTGAACGACCTCATCCCCGGCGTGCGGCACCAGGGGGACATCCTGGTCGAGGGCACCTCTGTGTTCGGCTCCGGTGCCGACCTGGTATCGCTGCGCCAACGGGTGGGCATGGTGTTTCAGCGGCCCAACCCGTTTCCCAAGTCGATCTTCGACAACGTGGCATACGGGCCGGCACTCAACGCCCTGGTGACCCGGCGGGATCTGCCCGATCTGGTGGAGCGCTGCCTGCGTCAGGCGGCGCTGTGGGACGAAGTGAAGGACCGGCTCGAGGAGCTCGGCACCGGCCTGTCCGGCGGGCAGCAGCAGCGGCTCTGCATCGCCCGGGCGCTGGGCAACCAGCCCGAAGTGCTGCTCATGGACGAGCCCTGCTCGGCGCTCGACCCCATCGCCACCCAGAAGGTCGAGGAGCTGATTTTCGATCTCAAGCAGCATTACACCATCGTGATCGTGACACACAACATGCAGCAGGCCGCCCGGGTATCGGATTTCACCGGCTTCTTCGACCGAGGCGAGCTCATCGAGTTCGACGAGACGGAGCGGCTCTTCACCAAGCCTCAGCACGAGCGTACCGAAGCGTACATCACCGGGAGATTCGGATGACCCTCGACGTCCACCGCCACTTCCACGATGAGCTGAGTCACGTCAAGGTCCGGCTCCTCACCATGTCAGGAGAGGCCGAAGCCGCTCTGGGTCTCGCCGTGGAGGCGCTGCTGGAGCGGGACAGCGAGAAGGCCCAGCGGGTCATAGCCGGAGACCGGATCATCGATGCCATGGAGGTGGAGATCGAGGAGCAGAGCATCAATCTCCTGGCGTTGCAGCAGCCGATGGCCCGGGATCTCAGGATGCTCACATCGGCGCTCAAGATTGCCAACGATCTCGAGCGGGTAGGAGACCACGCGGTCAACATCGCGCAGTCCGCCGAACGGCTGAATCAGGCTCGGCCCATCGCGCCGGAGCCCGAGATCGTAGACATGGCCCGGCTGGCGCGGGAGATGCTCTCTGATGCGCTCGAGGCCTTCATCCGGGGAGACGCCGAGGCGGGCCGGGAAGTCTGCCGCCGGGACGACAAGGTCGACGCCCTGCATGGCTCGGTATTCCGGATCCTGCTGACCCACATGATGGAAGACCCACACACCATCGGCTCCGGTATGGAGCTGTTTCTGGTGAGCCGGAACCTCGAACGGGTGGCCGACCTGGCCACCAACATCGGGGAAGATGTGGTGTTCCTGGTGGAGGGCCGTTCAATCAAGCACCACTCCGAGGATCGGGGCGAAGCCCGCAAGAATCCGGCGCCTACCACGAAGTGAAGCCGCCAGCGGAGCGCCTGGCGGCAATCGACGTGGGCTCCAATACCGTGCTTCTGACGGTAGCCGATTTCGACCGGGATACCGGCTTGACCACCATCGAAGAGGCGGAAGACCAGCCCCGCCTCGGCGCAGGAATCGCGGGTGGACGACTGAGCGAGGCTGCCATGGCGCGGGCAGTGGTGTCCCTGACCCGGATGAGAGACACATGCCGGCGCCTGGGCGTGCAGCGGACGTCCGCGGTGGCTACCGCCGCCGTGAGAGAAGCCGGCAATGGGCCCGACTTCGTGGAGCGGGTTCGAGCCCTCGACATCCCGCTCCGCATCATCTCCTCCGACATCGAGGCGGCACTCTCCTACCGCTCGGCGGCCTATCGCTTCCCCGCCGATGAGCCCACTCTCGTCGCTGACATCGGCGGCGGCAGCCTGGAGCTGATTGGCGCCAGCGGTGGGCGCGCGCTTCGGTCGGAGTCGCTGCCGCTTGGCGCGGTGAGGCTGACTGAGCTCGCGATCTCAGGCCAGCAGCTTCACGCACACATCCGCGCCGTCCTCGGCGGAGCGATGGTGCCCGAATGGCGACACTCGAGAATCATCGGCTCGGGAGGAACCTTTGCAACGCTGGCGGCCATGGTGCTCGCCGGCCGGGAGTCGAGCACCCGGGACATACACGGAACCACCATTCGGGCGGGAGAGGTAGCGCAGCTGCTGGAGATCTTGTCGGGACTCACGCCGGAGCAGAGGCGTCAGACACCGGGACTCAAGCCGGAGCGGGCGGACATCATCGTGGCGGGACTTGCGGTCGTCGTGGAGCTGCTGGCGATGGTCGAGGCGGGAGGTGTTACGGTCAGCGGGTTCGGCCTGAGAGATGGCCTGCTGCTCGAGATGGCGGGTTGCCAATAGCCAATAGCCAATAGCCTCTTCTACTCCCCGTACGGAATCCAGATGTTCTTGACCTGAGTCGCCTGCTCCAGGAACTCCTCGCCTGCGCCGAACCGGGAGTCTGCCCAATCCCGACCCTGCCCGTGGTCTACCCAGGTACGCTTCATATTCCCGGTAGACAGACGCTCCACCTCGGCCGACATCTCCGCGGTACCGAAGTACCACAACCCATCCACGTCGTCATGAGCCGCGAGCACGGGGGCCAGCTCGTCGCTGCTGCCGGTTACGAGGTTGATCACACCGGCGGGCACATCCGAGGTGTCCAGCACCTGGTAGAAATCGGTGGCTACCAGCGGTGCCTGCCGCGAGGGAACGGCCACTACGGTATTGCCCATGGCGACGGGCGGGAGGACGGTCGATAGCAACGAGAGCAGCGGGAGGGCATCGGGACACACAACCCCGATGACGCCGATGGGCTCGGGCATGGCCAGCGTCACATTGCGGTAGGGAGTGTGATGCACCGCCCCGTCGTACTTGTCGGCCCACGCCGCGTAGACGTAGATCCGCTCGATGGCCAGCTCCACCTCCCGCGCGGCCATAGCCGTATCGCCGGTGCTCCTGGCGATCCGGCCGCTGAACTCCTCGGCGCGGGCGGCCAGGTTTTCCGCCAGGTAGTAAAGCACCTGGGCCCGGTTGTGGGCCGTGCCACGCCCCCAGCCGGCCGCTTTGTGAGCCGCTTCAACGGCGTTACGAATGTCCTTACGGTTTCCCTGCCCCACCTCACCAATCTGGCGGCCGGACGCATCCATCACGGGCAGGCTGTAGCCGGAATCCGGCCGCACCTGCTTGCCGCCGATGTAGAGCTTGGCGGTGCGGTTAATGGGAGGCAGCGGGGCAGCGGGGCGGCGGGGCGGCTCGCGACGTTTGGAGACCGCGCCTGCAGCCTTCGATTGTTTGCTTCTCACACTTCTCCCCCGAGCCCCGGTGCCGGGCTCTGCTGCCCCGCTGCCCCGCTGCCCCGCCCATTTCACATATTCCCGCAGCCCTTCGCGCCCGCCTTCACGACCGAAGCCGCTCTCCCGATATCCACCAAATCCGCTGGCGGCGTCGAATACGTTGGTGCAGTTCACCCAGACGGTGCCGGCTTTGAGCTGGGGTGCGACATCGAGGGCGAGGTTGATGTTCTCGGTCCAGACGCTGGCAGCCAGGCCGTAGCGGGTGTTGTTGGCCAGCTCGACCGACTCGGCCGGAGTGCGGAAGGTCATGAGGACCACTACCGGTCCGAAGATCTCAACCTGGGCAATGGTGGCGGCAGGCGACACGTTGGTGAACAGGGATGGCGGAAAGAACCAGCCGTCGGTCGGGCAGCTCCAGGAGGGCTGCCAGAGCGTGGCGCCTTCATCCTCGCCCCGGCGCACCAGCTCCTGAATCTTCTCCAGCTGAACCGGGGCGATGATCGCCCCCATGTCGACAGCCTTATCGAGCGGGTCTCCGACCCGCAGCGTCTCCATCCGCTGCTTCAGCTTCGTCACCAGCCGCTCGGCCACTCCCTCTTGAACCAGAATCCGGGACCCGGCGCAGCACACCTGCCCCTGATTGAACCAGATGGCGTCCACCACCCCCTCGACTACACTGTCCAGATCGGCATCCGAGAAAACGACGAATGGCGACTTACCGCCCAGCTCCAACGAGAGCTTCTTGCCGCTGCCCGCCGTGGCGGAGCGGATTATGCGACCGACCTCGGTCGAGCCGGTGAACGCGATCTTGTCTACGTCGGGGTGCGCTACCAGCGCTGCCCCGGCGCGCCCGTCCCCGGTGATGATGTTGATCACACCCGGCGGCAGGCCGATCTCCTGGCATAGCTCGGCGAACCGGAGAGCGGTAAGCGAGGTGAACTCTGCCGGCTTGAGCACCACCGTGTTTCCCATGGCCAACGCCGGCGCGATCTTCCAGGCCAGCATGAGGAGCGGAAAATTCCAGGGGATGATCTGCGCGATCACACCCAGCGGCACCCGGCCCGGCAGCTCCTGCTCCATCAGCTGGGCCCAGCCGGCATGATGATAGAAGTGCCGAGCGACGAGGGGCACGTCGATGTCGCGCGACTCCCGTATCGGCTTTCCGTTGTCGAGCGATTCCAGGACGGCAAGCAGGCGGCTGTGTTTCTGTACTTCCCGTGCCAATGCGTAGAGATACCGGGCTCGGCCGTGGCCACCGAGCGACCACCAGAGCGGCTGCGCTGATCGGGCGGCGCGGACGGCGTGATCCACATCCTTGTCGGTGGCTTGTGCGATCCGGGCCAGAGGCTGACCGGTGGCGGGATTCAGCGTCTCGAAGCCTTCGCCACTGCCGGGCGTCCACTCTCCACCGATGAACAGCCCAAACATCCGTCCGTGTTGTTCCAGCCATTGCCGGGCCGGACCCGAGCCTTCCGGGGCAGGACCGTAAGACATGCTGTGGAAGACGTCAGGAACGGATGCCATCGGGCCTCGGTATTGTCATCCTGCCGGATGACGGTGAACCGCCGAATATCGGCCGGTGACGAAATGCTCCAGTTGCCGCTCGATATCGCTCAGCAATGTACTGGCCCCGAAGCGGAACAGATGAGGGCGGAGCCACGCGTCGCCCAGCTCATCCTTCACCAGCACAAGCCAGTCCAAGGCCTCTCTCGCGGTGCGAATGCCGCCGGCAGCTTTGAGCCCCACCAGCTGCCCGGTACGCTCATGGTAGCCGCGAATAGTTCGAGCCATCACCAACCCCACCGGCAGGACGGCATTCACACTCTCCTTGCCGGTCGAGGTCTTGATGAAGTCGGCGCCCGCCATCATACACACCAGGCTGGCGCGCGCCACGTTGCGGAGGGTGCCGAGCTCACCGGTAGCGAGGATGGTCTTGATGTGGGCGTCGCCGCAGGCCTCGCGCATGGAGCGCACTTCCTGGTACAGACCGGGCCAGTCCTCCCGCAGCACGTGACCGCGGGTGATCACGACGTCGATCTCCTCCGCCCCCGCCGCCACCGAGGCGCGGATCTCCGCCACCCGCTGCTCGAACGGTGAGAGCCCGGCCGGAAAGCCGGTGGAAACCGCCGCCACCGGAATCCCGGAGCCCTGAAGCGCGTCGAGCGCCGTCTCGACGAACGCGTGGTAGACACAGACCGCCGCCGCGCGGATGGGGAGCTGGGCCGCGCCCATCGCCTCGAGCAGCTCCGGGCGCACCGGCCGGCGCGCCTTGGCACAGAGCCGGCGTACCCGGCCCTGGGTATCGTCGCCGGCGAGGGTAGTGAGATCCAACAGCGTGATCGCCCGCAAGAGCCAGGCGGCCTGCCACTCTTTCTTGACGGTCCGCCGAGTCCGAAGCGTGGCCGTCCGGCGCTCAACGGCGCTCCGGTTGACCCTCATCTCCTCGACCCAGTCCAGCTCCAGCGGCATCCCGGGATTCCGGGGCGTGACTGGGACGTCGAGAGGTCCAGGTCGGGAAGGCGAGACCGGATGCTGCTGATGAGGTGTATCGGGCATGATCGGGAACATAGAGGATAGGCGAAGTACCGGTAAGACGACCTACCTCTCCTGGTACCCCAGCCTGTCCGTGGTCCGGGCCATTGCCCGGTGTTGGGCCACCAGCTCAGGGTCCTTGAAGATCAAAATCAGCAGCGCTCCCGCGATGAACCCGCCGGCGTGGGCCCAGAATGCGACGCCGCCTTCAGCCGAACCGGACAGCCCTCCGCCGATGAGCTGCAGCAGGAACCAGTAGCCCAGCATCAGGTAGGCGGGAACCACGATGCGCGTGATGAAGATTGCCAGGATCACCAGCATGTGCACTCGAACCTTGGGGTACAGCACGATGTACGCCCCCATGACCCCGCTGATCGCGCCCGAGGCGCCAACCATGGGAATCGGGCTCGACGGATTCATGAACGTCTGGGCCGCGGCGGCGGCAATGCCACAAAGCAGGTAAAAGGCGAGATAGCGAATGTGGCCCATGGAGTCTTCGACGTTGTTTCCGAAGACCCACAGGAACCACATGTTACCGATGAGATGAAACCAGCCGCCGTGGAGGAACATCGAAGTGAGGGGAGTGAACCAGGTCTGCTCGTCACCCAACATGCAGACCGTCTGGTTGCCCATCGGGACGGTGGCGCCCTGTGGAACAAGCCCCAGAAATTCGCCCGGGATCAGACCCAGCTCGCAGACGGACCGCGACAAACTCGGCTCGGAGCCCATGCCCTGGACCAGCACCCATACCAGGACGTTCGCTCCAATGAGTAGGAACGTCGCGACCGGCGTGGCGAGTGTCGGATTATCGTCCCGATACGGAAACATGGCTCAATATAAGCGAGCCGTGATCGTCTACCTGGTAGGGGATTCGGTGTTCACCAGCTCGGGCTTGCTGACGGCCGGCCGGCGGATCTCCTGATCAAGCGAGGGACGGTCTTCTGTGGTGAAGGGTTCCAGTGTGACGAGCTGGCCGGTGTCCGCCGACCGATACAGGGCTCGGATCACCCGCACATCCGCCAGGCCTTCCCAGCCGGACGGCTCAGGTGGGGCACCAGTCAGGATGCACTCCGAGAAGCTGATCAGCTCTGGAGCGAACTGATCCCGTTTGGAGAACGTGCGCTCGCGGCTCCTGCCATCAATAGTTACCCGCTGCTTCAGCTCCCCGGCGTACTCATAGGCCGGATCCATCACCAGCTCCCCCTGGGTCCCGACCACGCGGTAGCTAGAGACGTCGGCCCCATTAAAGCTGCAGGTAAAGCTGGCCACTCTTTCCCGGCCCGGGAAGCGCAGAATAGCGGCGATTGACTCCTCGCACTGCTGGAACCGTGGATCGCCGTTGTTGGCGCTGAACGCCACCACCTCCATCGGTTCCGCGCCATAGAGATTACGGACGGCGTTGATGCAGTAGACCCCGATGTCATACAAGGGGCCGCCGCCAAGGTCCCGCGGGTTCAGGCGGATGTCACCCTGTTTCACCTGCATGGTGAACACAGAATCGAACAGCCGTGGCTCGCCCAGTCGCCCTCCCTGTACCAGATCGATCGCCTTGAGATTGGCCTCCTCGAAGTGCAGCCGGTAGGCCACCATTAGCTTCACTGCGTTCTCCTCGGCTGCCCGGATCATGGCCAGACAGTCTTCCTCGGTCACTGCCATCGGCTTCTCGCATAGCACGTGCACACCGGCACGGGCGGCACGTTCGGAGTATTCGCGATGGAGGTGGTTGGGAAGAGCGATGTAGACGGCATCCACGAGGCCGCTACCCAGGCACTCATCGAACTGATCGTATGAGAAGCGGGCTTTCACCTTGTAGCGGCGGCCGAGCTTTTCCAGCTTCTCTGGATCGTCGGATACCAGCGCTGTCAGCTCCGAGTTCTCCGCGTGGGCAAACGCGGGCAGGACCGCGACCTGCGCAATGTGGCCGAGGCCGACCACCCCGTAACGGATCTTCCTCTTCCCGGCCTGTTTCCTGGGTTGTTTACGGGCGGGCGGCATTGTTGGTCCTCAACAGCTCAAGAGAAACAGGGCTTCACCGGCTCCAGCCAGGGAAGCCCCATATTCAGGCGTACGATGGTTCAGGCTCCGGGAAACGCCGCTACAGCGCTCGACGGCCCTGGATCAACTGCATGACAGCCAGAATGACGGCAATCACCAGCAACACATGGATAAACCCGCCCAGGCTGTACGACGTGACCACACCCAGCAGCCAGAGCACCAGGAGTATCACGAAGATCGTCCACAGCATGGCTACCTCCTCACGTTGGGATGGGCCCACGGAAACAACTCGCCGACTTGGCACGACCACGCTGAACGCATCCCCATCGTAGGCATTACTGGTTAAAAGCGTCGTGATTCATGTCACGACTCCCCTGTCACCCTTGCACGCGGGCCCAGTTTAAGCCAAAACGGCAGCCTTAGGCGGTACGGCCCTTGCTCATCCCCCCTCCAATCGAAGGCGCGGGCGGGTGAACCGCCAAGGCAGCAGGACCTCATTTCGGAGTCGACATGGCTTCCAAAATCATTGGAATCGATCTGGGCACCACCAATTCTGTGGTGGCAGTCATGGAAGGTGGGGATCCGGTGGTCATCCCCAACGCCGAAGGTGGGCGCACCACCCCCTCGGTAGTGGCATTCACGAAGGACGGCGAGCGGCTGGTAGGCCAGGTCGCCAAGCGCCAGGCGGTTACCAACCCGCAGCAGACCATTTTCTCGATCAAGCGGTTCATGGGGCGGCGTCTCAGCGAGGTGACCGACGAGATCAAGAAGGTCCCCTATAAGGTCGCGGAAGGCCCCAACGGCATGGCCGTGGTCGAGATCCAGGGCAAGCGTTATAACCCGCCCGAGATCTCCGCGATGATTCTCCAGAAGATGAAACAGACCGCGGAAGACTACCTCGGCTATACGGTCGACAAGGCGGTCATCACCGTCCCGGCCTACTTCAACGATGCCCAGCGCCAGGCCACCAAGGACGCGGGCAAGATCGCCGGGCTGGACGTGCAGCGGATCATCAATGAGCCGACCGCCGCGGCTCTGGCCTACGGTCTCGACAAGAAGAAGGAAGAGAAGGTGGCCGTGTTCGACCTCGGTGGCGGCACCTATGACATCTCCGTGCTGGAGCTGGCGGAGGGCGTCTTCGAGGTGAAGAGCACCAATGGAGATACCCATCTGGGTGGCGACGACTTCGACCAGCGCCTGATCAACTGGCTGGTTGCCGAGTTCAAGAAGGACCAGGGCATCGACCTCTCCAAGGATCCCATGGCCATTCAGCGCCTGAAAGAGGCGGCGGAGAAGGCCAAGATGGAACTGTCGAGCACCACGCAGACCGACATCAACCTGCCGTTCATCACCGCCGACCAGTCGGGGCCCAAGCATCTCAACATGAGCCTTACGCGTGCCAAGTTCGAGCAACTGGTGGACGACCTGATTCAGCGCACCATTCCGCCGATGCAGCAGGCGCTGAAGGACGCCGGGCTCGATCCCAAGCAGATCGACGAGGTCATCCTGGTTGGCGGTCAGACCCGCATGCCCAAGGTACAGGAGGTCGTCAAGAACTTCTTCGGGAAGGAGCCTCACAAGGGCGTGAACCCCGACGAAGTCGTGGCCATCGGTGCGGCCATTCAGGGCGGCGTGCTCGGCGGCGAGGTGAAGGACGTGCTATTGCTGGACGTCAACCCGCTTTCGCTGGGTATTGAGACCCTCGGCGGCGTCACGACGGTCCTCATTCCTCGGAACACCACCATTCCGACCAAGAAGTCCGAAACGTTCTCGACCGCCGAGGACAACCAGACCACGGTAGAGATCCATGTGCTCCAGGGCGAGCGCCAGATGGCCCAGGACAACCGGACCATCGGCAAGTTCCAGCTGACCGGCATTCCGCCAGCTCAGCGGGGCATGCCACAGGTCGAGGTCACCTTCGACATCGACGCCAACGGCATTCTCCACGTGGCGGCCAAGGACAAGACCACTGGGAAAGAGCAGAAGATCCGGATCGAGGCCTCCAGCGGGCTTAGCGATTCCGAAGTCGACCGGATGGTCAAGGCGGCAGAGCAGCACGCGGCCGAAGACAAGACCCGGCGGGACGAGATCGAAGCTCGGAACCAGCTCGACAGTCTGGTCTACCGGGTGGAGAAAGACAGTAAGGAGTGGGCTGACCGCTTGCCGGCCGATGCCAAGGCCCGACTGGATGCAGCCATGGAGGCCGGCAGGGAGGCCCTCCGAAGCGGGGATGGCGCGGCCATCCGCCGGGCGTTGGACGAGCTCAATAACGCCTACTCGGCCGCGGGTGCCTCGCTCTACCAGGCGGCAGGTGCAGGGACGCAGGGAGAAGCTGGCAGTCCCGCGGATAGCGGCTCACCTGGGCCGCAGGCCGAGCCTGCCGCGCAGGATGACGTGGTTGATGCCGACTACGAGATCGTAGATGAGAAGAAGTGACCCGAGGTACCTCGGGTCACCCTGAGGCGGGAGTCGCCGAAGGGTCCGGAGCACGGGTGAGCGAAGGGGCCCAGTTGCGGCCCCTTCGCTGCATTTAGACCCGCCAACAGCCGAAACTCACCATGGCGGGTTGCTGTACTGTTAAATTGGACGGGTGCCGTATGATCCCCACGCTTTCCCGAAGGACCGCTCGATGTCTTCACGATCGCTAAACTGGCTCAAGTTCGGTGGTTTGGTCGCCCTGGCCTTTGCCCTGGGGCTGCTCTTTGCAGGGCTGTTGGACCTGCCCAACCGCTCGGCGGCCCAGGAACAGGGGCGCCAGACGAGCGCCATCGCCAAGGTCCCGGCCCCCTCTATCCCGGCGGCCCTTCCCCTCCAGGAGCTCAGTGAGGCCTTCGCCGCCGTCGCCGAGCACGTCAAGCCAAGCGTGGTGTATATCCGGTCCCAGCGCACGGAGAGCGCCACCAGGCAGCGGGTCCCTCGAGGCATGGAGCGGTTCTTCCCCCAATTCCGTCCCCGGGATGAGATCGAACAGGGCAGCGGATCGGGGTTTGTGGTGTCGTCCGACGGGTTCATTCTCACCAATAACCACGTGGTCGAGGGTGCCGAGCAGGTGACGGTTCGGCTGCTCGACCGGCGTGAGTTCAAGGCCAAGGTCATCGGCACCGACCCGAACACGGATGTGGCGGTGCTCAAGATCGACGCGAAGGGTCTGCCACCGGTGGCGCTCGGGAACAGTGAGGATGCACGGGTAGGCGAGTGGGTGCTCGCCATCGGGAACCCCCTCGGCGAGGGCCTCACCTTCACCGTCACGTCCGGTATCGTGAGCGCCAAGGGCCGCGCCCTCAACGGCCTCCCGGGCCGGGGTCAGGGCAGCATCCAGGATTTCATCCAGACCGATGCGGCCATCAACCCCGGAAACTCGGGAGGACCGCTTGTCAGCGTGCGGGGTGAGGTCATCGGGATCAACTCCGCGATTGCCAGCGAGACCGGCTTCTACTCCGGCTATGGCTTTGCGATCCCCATCAACCTGGCCCGCACTGTCATGAACCAGCTGGTGGAGACCGGCTCCGTGCACCGGGCCGCGCTGGGAGTCTCCATCGACAACGTCACCCTGACCGACGCGGAGTATGTCGGGCTTCCGGAAATCCGCGGAGTCGTGGTGAAGGACATCCCCAACGAGGACTCCCCCGCCAAGGCGGCCGGCATCGTTCCGGGCGATGTGATCGTGTCGGTCGACAGCAAGCCGGTCGAGCGGGTCGGCCAGCTCCAGCAGGTCATCGGCTTCCGGAAGCCGGGCGATGTCGTCAAGGTCGAAGTCGCCCGGAAGGGGGGCGTACGCAAGACCTTCGACGTCAAGCTCCAAGCCCTCAACGACCAGCCGCAGGTGGCCAGCGCCGAGGAAGGTGAGACGGACAACAGCGGCGCACCGGGTGGGACCGCAATGAACCGCCTGGGGATCAGTGTGGAGCCGGTCACCCCGAGCGTTGCCCAGCAGCTTCAGCTTCCCCAGGGTATGCGCGGCCTGGTCGTCACCGATGTAACACCCGGTGGACCGGCCTGGGAGACCTTGGTGGACGATCCGCAACGCAACGGGCCCGACATCATTCTATCAGTGGAGGGCAAGCCGGTGCGGACGGAAGCCGAGCTCCGGAATGCGCTCAAGGCCGAGAAGCCCGGCAGCATCGTCTCACTCGGCATCTACAACCCGCGGACCCAGAGCCGCAGGGTGGATCGGATTCGGCTGGGGAATAACTAGGCAGGTAAGCGGGTAAGCGGGGTACGCGAAGGGGCCATAAGCTGACTAGAGCTTGGCCCCTTCGTGGCGCTCAGGACAGCCACTCTTCCTTACCGGCTTACCCGCCTACCCGCTTACCAGCCATCCCGCTTCCTCGCTACCTTCAAACATGCCGCTTCGTGGAATCATCTTCGATATCGATGGCACCCTCGTCGACACCAATCCCGCGCACGTCGAGGCCTGGCGCAGGGCATTTCAGCGGATGGGCTATGACGTGCCTGTGAGCCGTATTGTGGTCGAGATCGGGAAGGGCGGCGACCTGCTGGTCCCGTCAATTCTCGGGGAAGAAGCGGAGAAGGGTCACGGAGAGACGCTCCGGAAGCTTCAGAAGGAGGAGTTTCTCGCCATCGCCGAGCGGGAGCCCTTCCGGATCTTTCCTTGTGTGCCGGAGCTGTTTCATGCGCTGCGCGAGCGAAAGATCGGGACTGCTCTGGCCACCTCGAGCGACAAGAAGCACCTTATGGCGGTCTGTCGAAGCGCGGGTCTCGATCTTCCGAGTCTCGCGGACATCCTCGTCACCAAAGACGACGCCGAGACCAGCAAGCCCGAGCCCGACCTGGTCATCGTAGCCTGGCAGAAGTTGGCAGTGGGACCCTCCGAGTGTGCCATGGTAGGCGACACCATCTATGACGGTCAGGCCTGCCAGGCGGCTGGAGTCGGGTTCCTGGGCCTGGAGTCCGGTGGCACCCCGGCAGATGCACTGCTGGAAGCCGGCGCCCGCGGGATATGGCGGGATACCGGCCACCTCTACGCCGACCTGGACCATGCGCTCGACCTTGCCGCCCTCTCGGCGGCTTCCAGAGAGTAGCCTTCCTCGCACCCAGGAGTCGCATACGAATGACCACCAGCGAAGAGACCGATTGGATGAACCATCCCGCCATCCGGGCCCTGGTGGATCAGGCCAATACCTTGCAACTCGAAGAGCGGATCACGCTGGTCAAAGGCTTGATTCCCGCCATCGCGGACGCCCTCTCGGAGGAGGAATACGAGCAGTTCGTCACCTTCATCAGGCTCAAGGGCGAGCGGTACCACGAGGCGAAAGCGCATCCGGGTGCCGGGCGGGCGGAGCGACACATCCCGGGTGAGCGCGAGCTCGAAGGGCGATAGACGATGCAGCGCCGCCACAGACCCTGGATCGCTGGTGCTCTCACGGCAGTCCTGTGGACTACCATGCTCGCCTGCAAACCGGATCCGTCCAACGCCAAGGCCTCATCGTCATTGGAATCCGACTCGCCTCTCGGGCGGAAACTGGCGCAGTACACCTCGGTTCGCCTGACGTCGGACCTCGCCAAGCTGAGCGAGAACGAGCGTCGAATGATCCCGCTCCTGATCGATGCTGCCCGCTCCATGGATGTCATCTACTGGCAGCAATCCTACGGAAACCGTGACTCACTCCTGAACTCCCTCAGCGACCCGCAGGTCCGCCGATACGCCGAGATCAACTACGGGCCCTGGGATCGGCTGGACAACAACACTCCATTTCTGCCGGAGATGGGGGCCAAACCCAAGGGAGCCGGCTTTTACCCGCGGGACATGACCCCGAAAGAGTTCGAGGCGGCGGCGGCGAAGTCTCCCTCCGCGGGGAAGGCACTGCGGAGCCAGTACACGATGGTGCGGCGCGACTCGGCTGGTGCGCTCGTGGCAATCCCGTACCATCAGGCATTCTCCGAGCACGTGGCCCCTGCGGTGGCGAAAATCCGGCAAGCCGCTGCGCTGGCCGAGGATCCCGGGCTCCGCCGCTATCTCGAGCTCCGGGCCAAGGCCCTCGAGACCGACGAGTATCAGCCCAGTGACTTGGCCTGGCTCGATATGAAGGACAACACCATCGACGTGGTGATCGGCCCGATCGAGGCCTACGAGGATCAGCTGTTCGGGAACAAGGCCGCCAACGAAGCTTTCGTCTTGATCAAGGACAAGGAGTGGAGCGGAAGGCTGGCGCGCTATGCCGCAATGCTACCCAGCCTGCAAAGCGAGCTACCGGTGCCCGCCGCGTACAAGCGGGAGAAGCCCGGCAGCGATTCCGACCTGAACGCCTATGATGCCGTCTACTACGCGGGCGATGCCAACGCGGGATCCAAGACGATTGCTATCAACCTGCCCAACGACGAGGAAGTACAGCTTCGGAAGGGGACCCGACGGCTTCAGCTCAAGAACGCCATGAAGGCCAAGTTCGACAAGATTCTGCTTCCTATCGCCGGGGAGCTGATCGCGGAAGACCAGAAGCAGCACATCAACTTCGACGCATTCTTCTCCAATATCATGTTCCACGAGGTCGCGCACGGGCTCGGTATCAAGAACCTGGTGGGTCGCAAGGGCACCATCCGGGAGGCGCTCAAGGAACAGGCCGGCGCCCTGGAGGAAGGAAAGGCTGACATCCTGGGTCTCTATATGATCACCAAGCTGCACGAGCGAGGTGAGCTGAAAGAGGGGACGCTGGATGACAACTACGTAACCTTCCTCGCGGGAATCATCCGGTCGGTTCGGTTCGGCGCCTCCAGTGCGCACGGCCGCGCCAATGCGGCGCAGTTCTCCTTCTTTCAGGAGCAGGGAGCGTTCGCGCGCGACTCGTCCACCGGGCGCTACCGGGTGAACTTTGCCAAGATGCGGACGGCGGTCGATGCCCTCGCAGGGCAGATCCTGCGCTTTCAGGGCGATGGCGATTACGCCGGAGTCGCCAGGTTCATGGCCGAACGGGGCAAGCTTCCGGGTACGCTCCAGCAGGATCTGGCCCGCCTGGGGTCGCGTGGCATTCCCGTGGATATCATCTTCGAGCAGGGCGCTGAGGTATTGCAGTGAAGCCTGAGGTTCTGGTTGGAAGCATTCGACGGCGCAGGAGGTCACCCAGACCGGAGCCCCCCAGCGCCCCGAATGTCCGGAACTGGATGGTGTACGTTGCGCTGGCTTTGTTGGTCGGAGGGCTGATGTTGAGTGGCTTTCTCATCGACCAGCCTACGGCCCTGCCCTTACCTGCCCTGGCTCAGGCCACCGATGTGCGATCCACGATCTGGGAAAGCTCCGATTCGATGCAGATCGAGGTTGCCTGGGATCTCACCCTTTCTAAGCCCGAGGGGGTCCCGGACTCGGTACGCATCCGCATCACCCGCGAGGCCGCGGCCGACACCACTATTCTGACGCAGCAAGGCTCGGCCATGGCCGACACCACCAACCTTCCCGCTCCGAAACCAGGACAAACGGTCAAAGGGAAGTCCTGCGTGGCGGCACAGCATGCTCTAGAAGTACCGGTTGAGGAGGTGTGCACCCCCTGGCAATATGTCCGACCTTTCGCCACGGCCAGCGCAGGGGCCAGCCCGGTCGTCCAGCAAATCGTGGTGCAGCCGAGGGGATTACAGGTGGATCCTGACGTGGACGGGCGATGTGCGGAGTGGCAGCGGAATCACTCGCCGGATTCGGTGTGGATCGAAGTAAATCTGATTGCCGTTCCAGAATGCACTGGCCCGAACCACAAGCCGATCGTGGCGCAGTTCTGTGCCTTTGCCGTCCTGCCGGACGGCCGCAGAGCCAAAACCAGCAACTCGAGCAACAGCCGCTACTGTGACGAGCTCTTTGCCGAGTGGATCCGGGAACGGTATTCCTGAGATTCGGAACCGCGCTTCTGTTCGGTGACATCGCGTTGGGTTCCCCAGGCACCGACCAGCTGACCCCGTTCGAAAATCCCTACCAGATTGTTCACGAAGTACTTGGCGTTGCCGTAGCGATCGACCTCCTGCGATTCGGCGTCCTCCAGTCGATAACCACTTCGGATGAAATCCCTCAGGTACGCCACATTCTCGGCGTTGGAGGGGGGACAGAACACCACCAACCGGGTTCCGATCACGTCCCCGGCGGTACGGAAGCCATACATCCTGGCAAACGCGTCGTTGCACTCCGCCAGGAGGGAATAGAGGTAGAGGTGCTCGACCTGCTCGTCTTCGGGAAGAGTGATGTCCAGCGGCTTCTCATGATGAAAGCGCCAGGTAGCTTCCGTCGTGACTTCGATGAACGGAGGAACGGTCGGCCGGGTTCCGGATGAGAACGCGATCGAGCCACCGGCAGCCTCGAAGTGGCTCGCCGCGTGCTTTTCAGCGGGGGCCGTTGCCGGGCTTTTGGGAGCGGTGTCGGCATTTGGGGGTACACGGCGACGAATTCTACATACGGCAGTCAGAGCGAGTCCGGCGAAGCCGATGCCGGGATCACTGGAGACGGCCCCGGCAAGAACGGCAGCCAGGATGCCGGGGCCGGTGCCGCCATAAAGGCCACTGATTGCTACCGCGACCAGCAGCACAGGGGTCGTGTCCCATCCCAGGACCAGGTTCAGGCCCTGCATCAGCACCAGAGCCACAGTGACGGAGAGAATGGAAACGCCGTAGCGCAGCAGGGTTGCGCGGAGAGGCCAGCTGGATGGAGCTTCGGGAGACCTGCTAGCGGACACGAGCGGATCGTCCTGGGGCGGTATGTTGGTAAAGTACGGCTGTTCCGAGTGGGGCACAACAGAGAATGATGCCCCGCGGCAGAAGGCGGTCGCGGGTCATGGAGCCGGGTGGACTTCGGGGAGGTTCTCCCCGAAGTCACCGGTCATCGGTGCAAGGTCAGACTTGCGCCATGCGGCGCTCGGGACCGCTATAGCTCGCGTCGTGGCGGTAACGACGCTCGTTGCCACGCCACGCCTCGCCGTTCCCTGACTGCTCGATTCGAGCCTCTTCCTTCCGAACAGTCTCCGAGACCCGCTCGGTGTCCTGTACCTGCCGCTTCTTGAGGCTCACTTCCTCGCGGACCACAGGCGTCTTCTCGACCCGCACCTCTTCCTCCATCAGCGGGATGCGAATCTCCTCGCCCTCATCGATCGAGCCGCTGGCGTCCCGGCCACTGGCCGCCGGCCGGCGCTCGATGACTACTTCTTCACGGGAGACCGGAACCTCGACTGTGCGCTCCTCGGTCACGACTTCCTTGCGGAGACGCACCTCGCCCGCCTGGACCTGGTCCTTCTCCACCCGCAGCTCCTCTTCACGCAGCTCAATGGTTCGGGAATCTTCGGAGGTGCCCGCCCCCGAGGTCGCACCAGTGCTCTTGAGCCCTCGTGCCGTTCCACGAGACGTCGATCCCAGATCGGCGCCGCTCTCCAACAGGCATTCGCGGGCTTCCGCCTCCCGCCCCTCGGCATTCACCGTCACCAGGGTGCCACCGGCCTTGAATCCCTCGTCGAAGTGACGGGCGTCTTCTTCCGGGATGCCCATGCCCATGAGCGCGCCCAGGAGGCCACCCGCCGCCGCGCCGATACCGGCCCCAGCGAGAGTCGAGGCCAGAGCACCGCCTGCGATGATGGGTCCCACCCCCGGGATCGCCAGAGCGCCTACACCGGCCAGGAGACCGATCACGCCACCCAACACCCCACCGCCGATGGCACCGGTTGCTGCGCCTTCAGCTGCCTGCGTTCCGGTGCCCTCGATCAGCTCCTTCTGCTGGCCCCGGTCCCTCAGGGCCACGCCGATCTGCTTCTCGGAGAACCCCTCCTGCTTGAGCCTTTGTATGGCTCGCTCCGCGTCCACCTGGTTCTTGAACAGTCCTACGACGGTGCTACCCTGTCCGGTAGCGTCAAGGTTGGTTCGTTTATTCATCTCAAAGCTCCTTGGATCTGCGAAGTGCGATGGCTGTCTTCGCTGGCCGCTATGCGGTACGTGCAGATCAAAAAAATCGACGTTTTGCCTCGCGACGCGAGGCGCGGATCGAGAAGGTATCCGACCGCACATTATGAGGAAGTGATCAGCCTCACCGATTCGAGATCGGATTTCCAGCCTTAGCCACTCCTCCCCTGCCGCCTGGTCACCGCCGGTCAATTGACCCCGTCAGGCATCTCCCTTCTGCTGCTCGCCTCCGGCTGCGCAGAGTCCCCGACGGCTCCAGAAGAGCCCGTGACTCCGCCTCGCAACCTCACTCTGGGGTATAGCTCTGAGCGTTGTGTGTCGTACTCGTTTTTCGGGGAGTTACACCGCGAACCACAACGAGGTGAATAGCTGGGGGTTATGAGGAGGTGAACAGGTCCGCCTCAATCATTATGTTTCTTCCCACGCGAACGTGGCGAAACTGGCAGACGCGCAGGACTTAGGATCCTGTGGGGCAACCCGTGCGGGTTCGACTCCCGCCGTTCGCATCTTCTAACTCTTCTTCCTGCATTCTAGCTCCCTCGCGTCACGTCCGGCCCCTGTGCCGGACCCGTGACAGTGACTGCATAACTCCGAGCAGGCGGTGCGGATGTCGTGATCGCCGGTCGCAGCGCACGTGGGCACTGGACAGCCTGACGTATTTCTCGATGACCAGATCGACGACGGTCCCGCGGAGTGACGAACCGGTCCTACCCAGTGTCCGCGACTTACATTTTCGGACAACCGGAAGGAAGTTCAGACCGCGTGCGCAGTCTCGCTGCCTGGCGGGGATGTCGAAGGCGTCGGACCAGGATCGATCCGGATCACGATCGCCGTGATGTTGTCGAGACCGCCCCGGCGGTTCGCCTCGGCGATCATCCGGTCCACCCAATGCTCGGGTTTGCCATCCGTGGATAGGATCCGGGCCAAGTGCTCATCCTCGAGCACGCCGGTGAGTCCGTCGGAGGCGAGGAGCAGGATATCGCCTCGCTCCAGCCTGCCGACGTAGATGTCCGGGTCGACGTCACCGCTCCTCCCGAGGCAGTGGGTGATCACGTTGCGGCAAGGGTGGGCTCGCGCCTGGGAGGGGGTCAGCAACCCGGCGTCTACCAGCTCCTGCACCGGGGAGTGATCCCTGGTGAGCTGGAGGAGCTGGCCGCCTCGAAGCAGGTACGCCCGGCTGTCGCCCACCTGCCCGATCAGGTAGTGGCGGGGCCTCAGAACCAGCACCGTCGCCGTCGATCCCATGCCGCGCTTGTCGTGCTCCGAGAGCGCCCGCTCGACGATCGCGTCGTTGGCGGTCCGGATCGCAGCTCGCATCCGGTCGCTCGCCTCCGCGTCAGACAAGCCGCGCAGGGTGCCGATCTCACGCGACGTGATCCGCACGGCCATCTCGCTCGCCACCTCACCCGCCGCGTGCCCACCCATCCCGTCCGCCACGATGAACACGCCGCGGTCGGGCAGCATCAGGTAGTTGTCTTCATTACTCGAGCGGACGATGCCGACGTCGGTTCGGGCGGCACAGGTGAAGTGCATGGGGCCCGCACCCTCGAGGTCTCCAGGGCCTCGACGCGACGTGCTGGCGCTGATGCGAGCTATGCAAGTCATTTGGACATCATCCTCCGATTGAGTGCGTGCTGCTGCTTGCCTTCACTCTCCTTTCTGCGGCGCTTCCGAGTTGCAACCGACACCGACCCGAGCTGCGCCCGCACAGCGCTCAGCCCGCCCGACCACGGACACGGATTCGTCGAGCCGCCCGGAGCAGCGAGGGCCCTCCGTCACCAGAGGGCCCAAGCTGCTGTACACCTTGCACTGGGTGTTGCCTCCATGAAAGGACGACCGCGTCAGGGGATGTACGCCTCGGTCGTCCCTACGGTGCCCTGCCGGCGCCCCCCGACGGCATAGACTCGCCCCTTGTGGGCGCCCGCACCGAGCGCCCACCGCGGCGTCGGCATGCCGGTCACCGTGCGCCAGGCGTTGGTCGCGGGGTTGTACACCTCCGCCGTGGTGACGGGCTGGGACATCGCGTCCCTTCCGCCGATCACGTACAGCAGGCCGTTCACCCCGACGGCCGCGGCGCCGGAGCGGCGGATCGCCATCGGCGGCAGCGTCCGCCACACGCGAGCGACCGGATCGTAGGCCTCCACGGTCGTCTCGAGCTGCCCGGTCGACCCGATGCCGCCCGCCAGGTAGAGCCTGCCGTTCACCGCCGCGATGGCCCCATGGCGGCGGCTCGGCGCGTTGACCCTCGCACTCCACGTGTTGCTCGCCGGATCGTACGTGTAGAGTCCGCTGCCAGGCTCCCGTCCGGCCGGCAGACGCCGTAGACGTACAGCTTCCCGCCGATCGCGCCGCTGCCGCCGCAGCCGAGCGCGACCGGCATCGACGCCTTGGTGCTCCACGCGTTGGTGGACGGGTTGTACGCATACAGGCTGCCGGTGCGAATGCCGTCGGCGCCTCGGCCGCCCGGGACGTAGACAATGCCGTTGATGACGGCCGCGCCGTTGCTGCCGGCCCGCCGCTGCGGCATCGGCGCGCGGCTGATCCAGCGATTGCCCGCCACGTCGTACGCGTGGGAGGTGGCGATGGGCTGACCGTCGACCGCGCCGCCCAGCGCGTAGATCCTGCCGCCCACCACGGCGCCGGCGAACTCCTCGCGCGCCGTCGGCATCACGGCCTTCGTCAGCCAGACGTCGCCGGGCGTGTACACTTGGTTGAGGGCGACCTCTTTCTCGCCATCGTATCCCGCGACCAGGTAAAGCTTCCCGTTCATTACCCCGGGCCCCGCGCCTCCCCGGACACTGGGCATGGAAGCCCTGGTGCGCCAGCTCGCGGCGATCGGATCGTAGACCTCGACCGTGGCCACGTTACTTCCCCCTGCGAAACCGCCGGCGATGTACAACAGGCCCTCGATGACCGCGGCTGCGGCTTCGCTGCGAGCCGTCGGCATTGCCGGCGCGGCCGACCACGTGTCATTGGCGGGATCGTACACCTCTACCGCCGCCATGACCCCGCCGTCAAACCCTCCCACTAGATAGAACTTGCCCCCGATGATCGCCCCGGCCGGGTAGGACCGGCGAACGTATGGCCGCCTCAAGGACCTCCAGGAGTTGGTCGCCGGATCGTAGCGTTGGAAGGCGGCGGCGGTGTCGCACGCGCTATACACGTACAGCTTGCCGCCGATCGCACCGCTGGCGCCGCACCCGCCCGCCACCGGCAGGGGGGCCTTGGTGGCCCAGGTGTTGGTGGAGGGATTGTAGACGAAGAGCGTTTGCACATCCTTCCCCGTCGAGTCGTTCCCGCCGGCCACGTAGAGCAGTCCGTTGATGACGGCGCCACCATTGGGACTCTGCCGGCTTTCCGGCAGCGGCGCCCTGCTCGTCCATGTGTTCGTCCCCGGGTTGTACGCGTGCACCGCCCTCAGGGACCCCGCCGGACCGGCGCCGCCCGCGACGTAGAGCACGCCGTTCAGCACCCCCGTCGCAGGCAGCCAGCGCGCCGTCGGCACCGGCGCCTTCGTCGCCCAGAAGTTCGTGGCTGCGACCGCCGCCGCGATCTCCGGCTCGGCGGGATCGAGCGCCGGCTCCGGCAGGAGGACGTCTGCACCGGGACCGGTCGGATCGGAGTTGAGGTCGCACCCGGCGACCACCAGGGTGAGCGAAAGGGCAAGGGACATGGCACGCATGGGACACCTCCGGCAGTGGGAATGGGTAGAGTCTCTCTCTTCCCCTCTGCGGGATTCTTCGCGTGCCGCCGCCATGGTTGCACAACGCCCACGGGGCCCTCCGTCGCCAGAGGGCCCCGCCGTGTCCTCACCCCGCCGCCAGCACCATGAAGCGGCTGTCTACCCGGGTGCCGTCTGGCGCGAAGCAAGCGACATAGGCGATTTGAAAGTACGCCTCCGATGCACCACCAGTGATGAACTTGCACTGGGCGTTGCTGCCGTACGCCGTCACCTGCGTATTGCCGTTGCCGTAGATATGACCCTCTGCACCCGACCAGACGAGCCTGTAGGCGCCCACGGCTTGGCGCTCGATCGTGATGCCATTGACCGACGGATTCGCGCTGTAGTAAGGGTGTGGGTTGTACAAGGAGATGGTCGGCTTGTCCGCCCAGGCATACGCGAGGTGGGCGGCGGGCATGGCGAAGAGTACGGTGAACCGTCGGTCCACCGGGGCGCCGGTGGGCCCCCCATAGCACCGCACGTCGACGAACACGTTCGGCGATCCAGCCGTCCCCCCCAGTTGTGCGCGTTGCAGTACGCGTTGTCTGTCCCCACGGCGTTCACCTGTACGTGGCCGAGGACATTGGGCGGGAGCTTGGCCAGGAGGTTGTTGAAGGTCACGCGGTACTTGCCCACCCCGGTCTTGACGACCTTCTGCCCCCCGGCGGGATTCCACGAGCCCCGTGAGGCCGGGCTGTAGTTGGTGGCGGTCGGCCGATGGGCGTACGCGAATGCCCGGTCGTCGTAGTTGCGGGTGACGAGCAGGCTGAACATCGAGTTCTCCGGTGCGCCGGTGCCCAGCTTGAAGCAACGCACCTCGATCGTGTCGCTCACCAGGTAGGGGGCGGCCGGCTTGCAGGAGGTCTCCGAGCTGTATTTGCTGGTCACGTGCACGGTGCTCCGGCTGCCGAGGACCGCGGAGAGGGTGGGAAACCTCACCATGTAGCGGCCGGTGGTGCCCGCCACCTTGGTGACGATGACCTGGCCGCCGTTCCGGTTCATAGCAGCGTATGACGACGGGGCGTAGGGGGCGGTGGCGTTCTCCTCGTCCGCCTCCAGCCACCCGTCGGACCAGAAGTTGGCCGGGAGGTTGGCAGCGCCGGCGTCCGGGCGCGTGGGAATGTCTGTCTCCGGGGCAGGCCGATCCTCCGGGGCCGGCGGCTCGTGCGGCGAGGGCGCGTGGTCGCAGGCCAGCGCGAGCGCGGTAAGGGCGGGTAGCAGCAACAGGCGGCCGGTGCGGGCGGCGAGGCCGGCGGTGGTGGGGCGCAGCATGGTGGTCTCCCGGGCTAATTGTGAGTAGGGTGTTCGGTGACTCACTTAACCCTGCGGAAACGACCAGCGCCGGCCGCCATGGTTGCACAACCTCCGTTCCGGCCGCATCTTGCCTCGGTCGCAGCTCACGGGCGGCGCCTCCGGATGCCCACTTCCCCGACCGAACGCTCCCAGCGCGTCGACGCCCTCTTCGACGCCTTGCTCGATCTGCCCGCCGACCGGCAGACCGATTATCTCGACCGTGCGGCGGGCAACGAGCCCGAGGTGCGCGACGAGGTCCTCCGCCTGCTGCGGGCCCATCACCGCGCGGAAGGCTTCCTCGACGCCTCCGGCCCGCGGGTGGCGCAGGAGCTGCTCGAGGCCGCGGATCTCATCTCCGTCACCGAAGTTCCCGAGCGCATCGGACCTTGGCGCATCGTGCGCCCGCTGGGCCAGGGCGGCATGGGCGCCGTGTTCCTGGGCGAGCGGGCTGACGGCCAGTTCGAGCAGCGGGCCGCGATCAAGCTCATCCAGGGCGGCAGTCCCGGACTGGTCCGCCGCTTCCTCGAGGAGCGGCGCATCCTGGCCATGCTGGAGCACCCCGGCATCGCGCGGCTGATCGAGGGAGGTCTCACCCCCGCCGGGCGGCCCTACTTCGCCATGGAGCTGATCGAGGGGGTTCACCTCAATCGGTACTGCGACGAGCACCAGCTTTCGATCGATGCACGGCTGGAGCTGGTGGATCAGATCTGCGACGCGGTGAGTTACGCGCACTCCCATCTCGTCATCCACCGCGACCTCAAGCCCTCCAACATCCTGGTGACGCCCGCAGGCCGGGTGAAGCTGCTCGATTTCGGGATCGCGAAGCTGCTCTCCGGTGAGGCCGGACCCGGGCAGACCGACACCCGGCTGCCCGTCATGACGCCGGAGTTCGCGGCGCCCGAGCAGGTTCGGGGGCGAGGCGGTGAGCACCGCCACCGACGTCTACGCCCTGGGCGTGCTGCTCTACGTGCTCCTCGCCCGGCAGTACCCCTATGAAGTCCGGGACAAGTCGCTCGTGGAGCTCACGCGCATCGTGTGCGAGCAGGAGCCCCCCAGGCCGTCGACCCGCGCCCCGGAGCCGCTGCGGCGCCAGCTGCGCGGGGACCTCGACCTCATCGTGCTCACCGCGCTGCACAAGGATCCCAAGCGACGCTACCAGTCGCCCACGGCGCTGGCGGAGGACCTTCGCCGCTTCCGGGCGCAGCATCCGATCCTCGCACGGCCCGATCGCGCCGGCTACCGCGTGCGGAAGTTCGTGGCTCGGCACCGGGCCGGCGTGGCCGCCGCCGCGGCGGCAGTCGTCCTGCTCGCGGCCGGCGGCGCGCGCGAACGCATGCTCCGCCAGCGGGCGGAGATCGAGGCCCGGAAGGCCACGGCGGTGGGCGACTATCTGGTGGGCGTGTTCGACGTCGCCGATCCCTACGCGGTCGAGCGCCGCGAGGGACGGGGCGTCTCGGCCCGTGACCTGCTCGATCAGGGCGCGCGACGGGTGGACTCCATGCTGGCCGGGCAGCGGGAGGTGCAGGCCCAGCTTCGCAGCGTGCTGGGTCGGGCGTATACCAGCCTAGGACACTACGACCAGGCGACTCGGCTGCTGCGCGAGGCCCTGGCGCAGCACCTGGCCGTGTACGGCCGCGATCACATCACCGTGGCGGCCGACATGGAGCGGCTGGGCGACGCCCTGCTCCAGCAGGACCGCTACGAGGAAGCGGAGCCCCTGTTGCGGGACGCACTGGCCTTACGGCGCCGGCTCGGCAGCTCCGGCGAGGCCATCGGCAGGTACGCTCGACCGTCTCGCGACCCTGATGCAGCGTCGCGACGACGATCGCGCCGAGGCGCTCTTCCGAGAGGCCCTCGCGATCCGGCGGGGGCTGTTCGGCGATACCGCGCTGGTGGTCGGGCAGAGTCTGAGCAACCTGGGCGTGCAGCTGTTCGAGACGGGTGCACATGCCGAGGCGGAGCCGATCCACCGGGAGGCCCTCGGCATCACGCTCCGCCGGTTGGGCGAGACCCATCCGCGGACCGGCGAGGTGCTCCACAACCTGGCGCAAACCCAGGAGCGGCTGGGGGGCCTCGCCGAGGCGGAGTCGCTGTACCGCCGGGCGCTGGCAGCCAAGCGGAAGACACTGGGCGATGCCCATCCCAGCGTGACCGTGAATTTGAACAACCTGGGAGGGATGCTGACCCAGCAGGGGCGGCTGGATGAGGCGGAGGTCCTGATCGGGGAGGCGGTGGCTCTGGATCGGCGGATATTCGGTGAGAACCACTCGTTCGTCGCGGCCAGCCTCGGCAACCTGGGGACGGTGCTCCGGCTCAAGGGCCAGTTCGCCGAAGCGGAACGCCAATACAGCACGGCGCTGGCCATCAACCGGGCGCTTTTCGGTTCGGCGCATATGGCCGTCGCCAATAACCTCAACGACCTGGGCAACACCCGCCGGATTCGAGGGGACCTGCCGGGAGCCCTGAGATACTTCCGGGAGGCGGCCGGGATAGCTCGGCGGATCGTGGGCGAGGACCATATGAACACGATCGCCTACACCATCAATCTGGGTCGCGCGGTCGAGGTGCAGGGCCGCGCAGCCGAAGCCGAAAAGCTCCTCCGGAAGGCGGCGAGCCGGCTCGATACCGCCAATGCCTATCATCAGCCCTGGTACGTGAACGCGCACACCGGGCTGGGCTTGGCCCTGTCGGCGCAGGGGCGCGCGGCTGAGGCGCGGCACCTCCTCGAAGCAGCGCTACGGCTCGCCCAGGCGCATCTCGGAGAGGAGCACCTCCGCACCGCCGACGCGCGCCTGGCATTGGGAAAGGCGCTTCTGGCGACGAGGGAGTACCCGAGGGCCGAGCCGCTCCTGCGAGCGGCGTCGGCCGTGTTCGACAAGCAGCGTCGCTCGCAACCCATCTTCGCGGCCCAGGCCGACGCGGCCCTGGCCCATCTGGAGCGGCGCCGCGGAGACTGATCTAGCCGGAGTCGGGGTAGAAGTAGCTGTAGAGCCGCGCGCGGGCCTTCACCCAGTCGCGGTTCACGGTACGCTCGGAGACACCCAGCGCCACCGCGATCTCCTGATCCTCCATCCCGCCGAAGAAGCGGCACTCCACCACCTGCCGTTCCCTTGGCTGCAGCCTGGCGAGGGCCTCGTCCAGGACGAGCATGCCGTCGTCGTCCAGCTCCTTCACCCAGACGCCGTCGGTCAGCGTGGTGCGCTCCCAGTCCCCCGCACCCCGCTTGGCGGCCTTGCGCTCCCGGGCGTGGTCCACGAGCACTTGCCGCATGGCACGGGCGGTGAGGGCCAGGAAGTGGGACCGGTCTTTCGCGACCATGGCCCCGCCGCCGAGCTTGAGGTAGGACTCGTGGACCAGCGCGGTGGGATTCAGACTGCGCTCGACGTACTCGTGCCCCAGCTGCCGCCGCGCGAGCCGGCGGAGATCCTCGTACATGAGAGGAATCAGCCGCTCGAGCGCCGCCGCCTCACCTTCCTGCGCCGCCCGCAGGAGCCGGGTGACTTCGCCGATGTCGGGCGCATCGTCCATAGCTGAGCCGGATGAAGGCACTCGCCAATTTGCCGCGGCGACGGGGAGCCCCACAAGAGGCGGCGCTGCTGCGAGGCGGGGATCCGCCCCGCAGCTCTGCCATCAGAATAGAGCGATCACCACATCGACCGTCCGGCTGTCGACGGTGGTTGCGACATTGTTCTTCAGCTTGCTCAGTCTCAGCGTGAACTGTGCTGGGCCATTCTGGAAGCTGCCGGGCGATATGTGCATCAAGGTGGACGACCGGCAGGTACCGTGCCCGATCGTACCGGGAACCTCCCCACATTCGATCTTGGCGTAATCGGAGCCCTGGTTGACGGACCCTTGCCGCAGCTCACCGTGGATGTGGAGCCCGCCGGTCTTCCCGCCTGGGTTCGTCAGCTCATACTTGACCGAGACGTCTGCGCCGTAGGTGGAATTCGCGGACACCGTGGGGTTGGTGAGCAGGTACGAGATGAACGTGGTGCGCTTCGCGTCTGCCGCGCCGCCGCTGACGGGGGCATCATCGGCGTCAGGTGAAGTCGGCGCCGTCTGGTCGCTGCACGCCGCCCCTGCCAGCGCCGCGAGAAGGAGAAGACCAGCCACGCGGGCCTGGCGGGCGCAGGTCCAGGCCGCTCGCCGCGCCGGACGCCGGCGGGGGGAAGGAACGGACGTGGGACGGAGCGTCGGGTCGGGCGAGAGATGGATCGGCATACGGGTTCCTTTCAGGTTCGAGGTCATAGTTGGACTGCCATGACCATCATCTGCGGAGGGTGCCCGCCTCACCCGCCACCGAACCCGCCAAGTGCCCGATGCTACGCTTGTGCCCCCGTACCGAAAACATCCGCCGGCACGCCACGATCGACTTCGCGTCGTCGTGAACGCCGTGAGCCTGGCGATCGTCTCCTTCACCTCCCCCTCGCCCACCAGCCCCTCCGCCGCCACCGCGTCCACGATGTTGACCATCGTGCTCAGTGACATGTCGCCGACGTTACTGGTGGGGCCGGGCTCGCGGTGTTCGGCACGGTCGTGCCTGCCGGTGGCGACCCGTGCGCCTCCGCGCAGCGTTGCTCGACATCGGGGACAACCGGACGATCACCAGAGGTAGTCGGTAGCAGGGAGGACTGACGCCACTCGCGGACTCCCTGACCATCGGCATCCTACGCGGTCTCGGTGCCGAGTGACCCGTAGGAGCGGTGTGCTCGAGCACGCTGGGCTCCCGTTCGGTTCCGGCCCTCAAGGCGTTTCTGCAGGGCGAGCAGCACTATCGCCGCGGGGACTGGGGAGCGGCCATCGAGCCTACCGTCGTGCGACCGAGCTCGATCCGACCGCCCGTACTTCCACCGTGGCGTCGCCGAGGGATGGCGCGAGTCCTTCAACGACAGCCTGGGCAACACCCTCCTTGTGCAGGCTGGGGCGCTCAACCACGGCCTGTCGGCGCGCGAGAGCCTGCTCATCGGCGCCGAGTCGCTCGGATCCCGCCGCGATCCTCACCATCGGCTCCCCACCATGTGGGGCCGCATCAGGCGTCAACGGAACCTCCTGGAAGCCGCGGTCCGGCAAATACCCTGCCGACGCCGAAGCCTGGTATCTCCTCGCCGAATCCCGGTATCACCACTCGCTGGGACCAAGGCTTGCCGCGCGACCCGCGGTGCTGGTGAGCACTGAAGCGTGGGCACTGAGAATCTCGCCAGTCAGGCCCTCTTGAGGCGGTCCCGATGAAGCGGACGATGATCGCGCGCAGGAGGTGGAATTAGGTCATCGCGCCAGCGGTCCCGAGAGGTAGCCCCACGCCGAGGCAGCGGAGATCGTGGCTCTACGCGGGCTTCTGGTACGTCCTGCGTCCATGGCCCCCGACATGTCCCGCCGGGGTGCTCTGCAATTTCTTTGACGCACCCTTGACCAGCGGATCGCGTAGCGGGTCTGCGCCCCCGACGCTCGACATTCTGCCGGAGGTGAGGGGCGCGCTCATGACCGGGCATTTGCACAGGCGCCCGCGCAGAGGCAATCGAGGGGGACGCCAAGGGGCACCTGTGCCGCAACTGTGCCGCAACAGGAGACAACCGGGGACTACCCGGGACAACACACCGAGGCACAAGTCCAACAGTCGCAACGCTCACGTGGTCTGCTCTGGTCTGCTGTTCACCCCGCCATTAGGACTTAGGATCCTGTCCCGCAAGGGGTGCGGGTTCAACTCCCGCCGTTCGCATGCAACGACTTAGGGCCTCTCGGTCGAGAGGCCCTTTTCTCGGGATGTCACTTTGGGTGCCCCTTTCCGTCAGTTGTTCCCGGCCGCAGATTCCTCCCGGCCTTTCCATTTCCCCTGCGGTCAGGGCCATGGGTGAAAAACTGCCATGATTGACCTCGACTTGCACCGCCGGCCACCCGGCCCGCGCCCGCTGTCGGGATACAACCTCGGCGATCGAGGGGCGCGTCCCGGATGGGGTCTAGGCCTACTGCGTCAGAAGCTGCCGTTTCGCACTCGCCACAAGAATCGTCGGACTGGGATGCTTCCATCGTGTACCACGTGGGCAAGGGGAAGCGGACCACTAACGTGCCGGTCGCGGACCATCACGGTGGCTTTGTGATGCCTGTCTTGACCCCTCCTTCCTATTTGTCCGGCGGCGAGCCGCTCGACCGGCTCGGCATGGTTGCGTTCAAGGCCAACTGAACACGTCGGGTTAGGACCTGTGGACTTCCTCGCTGGCGTGCGACTCTACGGCGGCCAGACGCCGTCCGCCGCGGCCGACGCCTCCGCAGCGCAGCGCGAACAAGGAGGGGACCAGTGACGCAGCCCGCTGTCGCGACCGACCAGGAAGCGTGCCCCGCCTGTGGCGGTTGCCGCTTTCGGCGGATCTTCACCAAGCGATCCCGGGAGTTCTGGCGCTGCGGCGCGTGCCGCCTCGAGCGTCAGTACCCGCTGCCGTCGCTCGATGAGATCGCCGCCTACTACGAAAACCACTACGCCTCCGGTCGGCTCAAGCCCATGCTGGCTGAGACCGGGATGATCTCGTTGCGGATGCGGCGGCGATTTGCCGAAGTGGCCGAGGATCTCAACAGCAGCGGCCGCTGGCTCGACGTTGGCTGCTCGGACGGCGCCTTCATCCGCGAGGCACGTTCCAATGGCGTGGACGCTCGTGGCATCGAGCTCGCCTCGCCCGCCGTCGTGCGGGCTCAGGAGCAGGGCCTGCCCGTCGAGCAGGGCCGCATCGAAGACCACGCGCCGGGTGCCCCCTACGAGGCCATCACGGCGTTCGACGTGCTGGAGCACGTGCCCAACCCGCTCGAGTTCCTCACTCACTGCCGCCGGCTGCTGGCCGACGGCGGCCACCTGGCGATCAGCGTGCCGAACCTCGCCTCGTGGACACGCCGGGTGATGCGTAAGCGCTGGTACTTCTATATCCCCGACGGGCACCTGCACTACTTCGACGCGTCGACTCTGCGGCGCCTGCTCACGGCCGCGGGATTCCGGCCGCTGCGCGATCGGCCGCTGACTAAGGCCGTGACGCTTACCTACTCGCTCTCCCAGCTTCAGGAACTCAACCCCGTACTCGGCGCCATCTGCCGCGGGATGCATCGGATATGCCCTGCGCGGCTCGCAGAGACGCCGTTGCCGCTGCCACTGGGCGAACTGCTGATGATCGCCGAGAAAGCGGCGCCGTAGCGAAGATTCGTCGCCACCGCTGCAGCTACGCCGGTTGTGTAAGCACAGCGTCGATTCGCTCGGCCACCGACGCCGGCAGGCCGCTCGCCGAGGTCGAAACGCCCCATCGGTCGTCATGGAGTGCAGGGTCAAGGATACCCGCTTCGACCCAGGGGGTTCCACAGCGGGTGAACCCGCGTGAGGCTTAGGGCAGCGGTCCGTGCGGAGATCGTGGCTGTGCGGAGCTCTTGCTCCGTTGCAAGTCCACGGGCTCGCGATGTTCGAATCACTCCGCCTCGTTGCGGCAGCCCGCGCTCCAGTCGCCCGAATTCGGACTGGCCCTGGGGCTCGTCGTCGGGCGCTTCGGGCTCCACATGCAGGACCTTCATTACGGCTACTGAACCGACGACCTCGAGCTGACGCCGCAGAACATGGCGCAGGCCCAGGCCCGCTACACCGACGAGCTGATGGCCGACATCCCCGGGGGCGTGCGCTCGATTCTCGACGTGGGCTGCGGGGCGGGGAACACGGCGCGGAAGCTGCTCGAGCGGGGCTACGAGGTCGACTGCGTCTCGCCCAACACCTGGCTCACGGCGGAAGCCCGCAAGGTGCTGGGGACCCAGGCACGGGTCTTCGAGTCCAAATTCGAGCACCTCACCCTGGACCGGACCTACGACCTGATCCTCTTGAGCGAAAGCTTGCTCTTCATGAAGGCGGAGCAGGCGCTGGCTAAGGCGGAATCCGCGCTCCGGCCCGGCGGTTACATCCTGATCTCCGACATCTTCAAGCTCCCCGCCCACGAGAAGAGCCCAATCGGCGGGGGCCAGGACCTGCGTCGCTATCGCGCGCTGCTCGCCGCCTCGCACTTCACCCAGCTCAAGGACACCGACATGACGGCGAATATCGCGCCGACGTTCGATCTCCTGAGCCGGGCCTACGTCGAGACGATCGGCCCCGCCTACGGGCTCATCCTCGCCAGGCTCGACGCGTCGTACCCCCTGCTGATGAAGCTCGTGCGCTGGAAGTGGCGGGCCAGGAGCGCCCGCTACGAGGAGAAGCACTTCAGCGGCAAGCGCGACGGTGCGCATTTCATGAGGCACAAGTCGTATCGGAGGATGCTGTATCAACTCAAGATGGGCTCCTGAAGTACTACAGCTATCATCTCGACGAACCACTGGTACCTGAGGCTCTTCCCAACACTTCCATGGCGGCATTTCGACCGTTGATCCCGATCACGCTCCCGCCGGGATAGGTTCCTGCCCCGCAGAGGTACACCCCTTCCATCGGCGTTCGCGGCGTGAGCCGCTGGTCCCACATGTACTCCGGCAGACATTCCCCCTGGAAAATGTGGCCGCCGGTCAGGCCGGTCCTGCGCTCGATATCGGGCGGACCCATGACTTCCATATGCAGGACGGCCTCCGGGATGTTGCTGCAGAATCGGCCGATCGAACCGAGCGCCACCCGCGCGACCTCCTCCCGCCGGCTGTTCCAGTCGCCAGCGGCAAAGCTGTAGGGCACCGGCTGGGCAAACACGCTCATGGTGTGGCACCCCGGAGGGGCCACGCTGGGATCGTGGGAGCTCTGGAAGTAGAGCTCGGTCCACAGCCGGTCGGGCAGCTCCCCCGCCATCGACGTCTGGTGCTGTTGGAGCCACCCGGCCTTGGAGAGCGGCGTGTTCACCTGCCCGAAGTGGTGGGGTTCCAAGGTACCAGGCCTCGCGGTGAAGTCGGGCAGCTCATCCAGGGCGACGGTGATCTTCACCGTACAGCCTGTGATCGGCACGGCTTCGACCTGCGCTCGCCAGGCCGGATCGGCCGAGTCGTCGAGCAAGCGCAACGTGGCCCGGGGGTCGGCGTTGGAGACGATCACCGGGGCGTACATGCGCTCTCCGCCTGCGAGCTCCACTCCTTCGCCCGGGAGGATACGCTGAACCGGTACCCCTGCGGCAACAACGGCGCCGGCCTCCTGCGCGATGTCGCACAGAAGGAAAGAAACCAACCCCATACCACCCTTGACGTAGCCCCACATGCCGGGCAGCCCGCCCATGCGACCCGAGGCGTGATGAAAGTGAATGGAGGCGGTGCCGGGATCGTGGGGACTGGCCCTGGTGCCGATGACTCCCTGTCCCAGCAGCGACTGCTGGAGCCGCTCATCGTCGAGGTAGCGTTCCACGAACTCCACCATCGACCAATCGAACAGGAGGGCGATTGCGTCCCGGTCGCCCTTGAGCCGGGACTCGATCTCCCGGCGCGATGGGGCCTTCCCGATCCATACGTCACCGCTGCCTTGGGGACGCAGGGCGTTCCGGACCCGCTGCTTGAGCCCGGTCATGGCACGCCACCCGGCCAGGTCACCGGGCGCGAAGCGCTGGATCTCCTCCTCGGCCCTGTCGTCGTCTCCCCAGAGCTGGACGCTGGTTCCGTCCTCGAACGGGACGAAAAGCCCCGGGCTTGCCGGATGCCAATCGAGTCCCCGGCGTACCAGATCCAGCTCCTCGATGACCAGCGGATGCAGCAAGCCACAGACATAGGCGCAGGGCGATACCCGATACCCGGGCCAGGGCTCCTCCAGAGTGCAGGCCCCGCCGACGCGGTCCCGCCGCTCCAGCACCAGCACTCGCCGGCCGGCACGAGCCAGATAGGTGGCACACGCAAGGCCGTTGTGTCCCGCCCCCACCACGATCACGTCCCAGCGCTCCGCCGCCAGGGCCTTCAGGGGCCGGGGCAGCCCGATGAGGCCCAGCGTCTTTGCGGTCTCGGTCACGGGGAAATGCTCCAGGAGCGATTACTCGATTGCCTCCGGGCACTCAAAGCTCCGCTCACCGGCTGTGCTTTCGGGTTCCTGGACCAGGAGGGAAGAGTATGGGTCAGCCGGCGAGAAGCTGGCGGACCGCCTCACGCAGAGTGGCCACGCTGAACGGCTTGTAGACGGTAGGCACGTCGTCCGGCAATCCCTTCTCCAACCGCTGGCGGGAGATGTCGTCGATGTGGAGGATTGGGAGAGACGGAAAGTCCTGGCGGACCCGCTCGATCAGCTCAGCGCCGTTCAGACCCGGCATATAGTTGTTGGTGACAATCAGATCGAATCCCACTTCCGCTCCCCGGGCAGCATCGAGGGCGGCGCGTCCATTCGCAACCGCGATGACCTCGTACCCTTCGTCGGTCAACACCCGAGCGATCAGAGCACGAACCATCGGTTCGTCATCAACCACCAGTATGCGCGGGGCCATGGCCATTCGACGCAGGTAAAACCAAAGTTGTTTCCGGAATCCTCCCATCATAACGCGCGCAAGCGCCCGGCGCGAGTGCGACTTTGGTGCATGGGGATCGCTTCCCGGAGGCCCCGGACCAGTTGACCGGTCCGAGACTGACTCTTCGCTCGAAGTGCAGCCACCGGCGGCGTTGCCGGGCCCTCGCCAGTCACACCTTGTAAAATTGACGTAACAAATATGCGTGAACTGCAGGAATTCGTTGACAGTCCGCGAAGGCGTCGTCTAGATTCAAACCCAGGTTTATGCTCAGCTTTCAGCGCACTCGCCAGGAGGATCCGTGCCCCGTCTGCTCCCCGCTGCATGCCGCAATTGCGGCTGTGCCAGGTGTTAGCGGACTCGGACCACGACCTCGACCGTCGCGTATCCCGGCCCGCTCGCAGGAGCGGGCCTTTTTGTTGTAGCGCCAACTGCGGAGTAGCATGACAGATCCCATGACTGACCAGAGCCGGCGCATCCTGTTCCAGGCTCCGGAGCTGTTACCGGCACCATCGGGCGGCGGTCCTACTCAGCCGAGCATCAGTGCCCCGCGCCCAGCGCGCAGTGAGACCAGCGAGGCCAGAAAGCTCGGGACCCTGGTGGATGTGAGTCAGGCGCTGGCGGGATCGGTCAACCTGCACGCTGGGCTCTCGGGGGTACTGGTGATTCTGGCACGACGCTGCGCCGTCGTCCGGGGCGCGGTGGCCCTCCTGGACGAGCATACCAGGGAGCTCCAGATCCGGGCGGCGATCGGGCTGAGCCGCGAGGGTCAGTCTACCCGGTACCGCGTGGGAGAGGGGATCACCGGCACCGTCGCGGAGTCGGGCGACCCGATGGTCATCCCGGAGATCAGTCGGGATGCCCGGTTCCTCCACCGCGCGGCTGGCCGGCAGGAGCGTCGGGAGGGGGAGTTCAGCTTCGTGTGTGTTCCTATCGTGCTGCACCGCCGGGTGGTCGGCACCCTGTCGGTCGAGCTGGTCCATAAGCCGGACCGGGAGTTCGAGCGGTTACTGAAGTTCCTCAAGGTCGTGGCGTCGATGATGTCGCAGGGAGTGCGGATTCATCGGCTTCTGGAGACCGAGCGACAAAAGCTGGTGGCGGAGAACGCCCAGCTGCGCCAGGAGCTGCTCGGGAAGTATGACTTCACCAACATGGTCGGCAGCAGCGGGCCGATGCGTCAGATGTACGAGGAGATGGCCCGGGTAGCGGGGACCAATACCACAGTTCTCATCCGCGGAGAGTCGGGCACCGGCAAGGAGCTCATCGCCAGCGCCATTCACTATCACTCGTCCCGCGCCAAGAAGCCGTTCATCAAGGTGAACTGCGCGGCGCTGCCGGAGACCCTGGTCGAATCCGAGCTGTTCGGCCATGAGCGCGGCGCCTTCACCGGAGCAGAGAGCCGGAAGAAGGGTCGCTTCGAAATGGCAAACGGGGGAACGCTCTTCCTGGACGAGATCGGCGAGCTGAACCCGGGAATCCAGGTGAAGTTGCTTCGCGTACTCCAGGAACGGGAGTTCGAGCGGGTCGGCGGCACCGATCCGGTGAGAGTGGACGTGCGCGTCATCGCGGCCACCAACCGGGATCTGGAACAGGCCCTGACCGAAGGTAGTTTCCGGGAAGATCTGTATTACCGCCTGAACGTCTTTCCCATCTTCATCCCGCCGCTGCGTGCCCGGCGACCCGACATATTACCCCTGGCCGATCACTTCGCCCAGAAGTATGCCGGTCAGCACGGCAAGACCATCAAGCGGATCTCCACTACCGCCATTGATCAGCTGGCATGCTATCACTGGCCCGGCAACGTCCGCGAGCTGGAAAACACCATCGAGCGCGCGGTCCTGATGGCGGACGGCGAGGTCATCCACGGTCATCATCTGCCGCCGACGCTTCAGACCGCGGAGGCCACGGGGACCGTGGTAAGTGCCTCACTCGGCGGGGCGGTAGCCACCTTCGAGCGCAGCCTCATCGAGGACGCGCTGAAGACTACCCGCGGGAACCGGTCGAAGGCCGCCCGGCTGTTGGGCACCACGGAGCGGGTGATCAACTACAAGGTCAGGAAGTACGGAATAGATCCGGCGCGCCTACGCGCCTGAGGCGGGAGGCAGCTTGCGAACAGTGAGGGGTTTCATCGAAGACCAGGCGGCCACACCCGCCACCAGCAGGTTGGCCACCAACACCGGCGCCGCGCCGATGATGGCGCCGTACACCACCCACATGCAGGCCGCGACCGCCTGCACCCGTCTGAGCTGAGCCGGATCCTTGCAGCGGTAGGAGCTGGCGAAGACGGCCGTTGCCACCCAGCCAATCCATTCATATGTCATGCGCTCCTCCGGTTCAGGCGACGGCGGACGCCGGCGCCGCGTCTCGAATGGTGAGCGAGTCGGTCCGGATCTTGTCCCACTCCTGGAGCACGAAGCCGTGGGAGGCGAACAGCGCCCGGATCCTGGCGGAGCTGAGCCCGGCGATGTCTTCCAGCACCGGCACCAGGACGCTGAGGGCGTCGTCGCTCAGGACCGTACGACGGGCGATCGGGGTGAGGAACTTGTTCTCCGACACCGCGATGGTCAGCCCTTCCATGCGGTTGACGTGGAGCATGACGTGCACATCGGAGCTGCCGTCGCCCACGTACACCAGCCGGTCAGCCCCGACGCCGAGCTCCCTCCGCAGCTCCTCCAGCACCGCCACCTTGCCGTACCCGGCGGGAACCCGGGCGATGGACTGAATCTCGCCCGATGGCTGGTCGTACCGAAAACGGGTACCGCAGATATGCTCCGCAGGCACGATCCCTTCCAACGCCGAGATGATCACTTCCTCGGGTGCCGCGGAGATCACGTAGAAATCGAAACCATAGCCTTCGACGGCGTTCAGCAGACTCGCCAGCATATGGATGTTGCGCTTCAGCCGGATCTGCTTGCCCACCCTCATCAAGTCCTCGCGCCGGACCCGGCGATACTCGGGGTCGTGCAACAGCAGGTACGCCAGCTCGGCGCCTTGCTGGACCAGATGGGTTCTCGAGAGCCCGACGCAGCGCTCTGCAAAGCCGGAGATTCCCAGCATCTCGCTCAACACGATGCCTGAATCATTGAAGCTCAGCGTCTGGTCGAAGTCGCTCGCCAGGAGATATCGTCTGATCGGCTCTCGCTCCATCGCTCTTGCATTCGGCATATAAACTGTTCCCACTAGCGACCCTCCATGGCGACCGAGCGGCTCCGGTACTCCATGGCGCGCTGGACGCTCTGGGCATCGGCGAACGCTTCCTCCAGCGGCACCACGTGGGGTCGGGCGAACTCGGCCTGGACATCGGGCCGCTCTGTGAGTGGCGCGGGCGCGCAGTGGATCACGCTTGAGGCAGACGCCCACCGGACCGCCCGGTAATCGGACAGAGCGGCTCGCAGAGCGATGGCCGAAATCCGGGTCGGGCCCGGTTCCGAGACGAATCGGGCCTGCGCCTGCAGCGCCGGGGCTGCGGCAAGGCCCAGGACTGGGACCGTGGCCAACGAGAGGATAGTGGTGAAGGTGAAGCGGTAGAGCATGACGCTGACTCCTTGCATTGCATGAATCGGCCGGTGACGCTGAACAATGGATCTGGATTCTCCCACATCCCCGACGGCGAGGTCACAGCTGTGCAACGCCGATTCGGAGAGAGGAACGCACTCGGAAGAGCAACGGCCATGCCACGCATCGCATGACCTCGTGGCGCGGCTAACCCGGATGCTTGGGGGAGTTTCCTACGAAATTGTGGGAGGCGAACGTGGGGTTCCTACAAAGTTGTCGCTCTGAGCTTCTACTTTCGCAGCAGGGCCAGCTTCACCGCATCCATCACGATATGCAGATCCTCCAGTTTGTTGATCAGCGGCACACCCCGTTGTTCCAGCGGATTGTGAACCATCGGGTCCTTGGCCGCCCCGGTCAGAAAGACCACCCGGTCCTTCAGGTGTGGGGCGATCGAGACCAGTGCATCGTAAAAGTCCAGCCCGTTGATCTCCGGCATCAGAAAATCGCTGACGACCGCAGCTATGTCGGTGTCGGTCGCAATGGCGTCGAGCGCATCCCGCCCCGATCCCGCCTCCCGTACGGTGAGACCGCCCTTTTCGAAGACCTTGCGAAGAGCACTGCGCACTGCGCTTTCGTCATCGACCAGGAGGACGGTCTGCATGATGTTAAAACTCGCCGGAGGAGAGGGATCACCCATCAACAAGTGCGCAGAATCTTGCGCGACTCGGCGCGGTCTGCAACCGTGCGCCGCCAACGGAGCGGCCAAAATTGACCCTGGGGACAACGTCAGGGTAGATTCCCCCCCACGATGAGCCAGATCACCGTCGAGAAAACCGCTGAGGATTCCGCCTCCAAATCGCTACGCGTGACCGTGCCCGTCGATCGGGTGCGTGAGGCCGAGGCCCGGGCCTTGAAATACTATGCCAAGCGTGCCCGCCTCCCGGGGTTCCGCCCGGGCAAAGCGCCCGACACCGTGGTCCGCAAGCGCTTCGGCGATGCCATCCGGCAGACGGTCCTGGAGGAGGTCATCCGGGAGAGCTGGGAGACCGCCAAGACCAATGAGGCGCTGAAGCCGATCACCGACCCGGCCATCCGCAACCTGAAGTTCGAAGAAGGAAGCCCCATCGAGTTCGAGCTGCATGTCGAGGTGCGGCCCGAGCTCACGCTGGACCGGGTGGGCGGCTTCAAGATCGAGCGGCGCGAGGCGGTGGTGGCAGAGAGCGCGGTTGAGGAGCAGCTGGCGCGGCTCCAGGAACAGAAGGCTGCGTGGATCCCGCTGGAAGGCGTCAAACCGTCACCCGGCCAGATGGTGCGGGTAGAGGTAGCCACCATCGAGAACGGCACCGCCGGCTCCTCTCAGCCGCACGATCTGGTGCTGGGCCAGAACCAGACGATCCCCGAGCTGGAAGAGCGGATCATGGCCCTCCTCCCCGGCGAGACGGTCGACGCCGAGGTGCGCTTTCCGGAGGACCACCCCGACGAGTCGCGTAGGGGGCAGACCCGCCAGTTGCGGGTCACGCTGCACGAGGTGAAGCGCCAGGATCTCCCCCCGCTGGATGACGCTTTGGCGCGTGAGGTTGGTGATTTCGAGAGCCTCGAGGCGTTGCGCACCGCCGTCCGGCAGGACCTGGAGCGCGACGCGACCCGGGAAGCGGATGCGGAGGTGCGCCGCAACCTCATCGCCCAGGTGGTCGAAGCGAACAACATCCAGGCGCCAGACTCGCTGGTCCACCGGCTCATGCATGGGTATGCCGAGATGTACAAGGTACCCGAGGAGCAGCTCCCCGCGTTCGAGCAGCAGTTTCATTCCATCGCGGAGAACCAGGTGAAGCGGGACCTTGCCCTGGACGCTTTGGTCGAGGCCCATGGCCTCAAGGCCACCGAAGCCGACCTGGATGAACGGATCAATACGATGGCCAGCGCGCGTGGCGTGCCCGCCGGCCAGATTTACGCCTCACTCGAGAAGTCCAAGCGCCTGGGCGAGCTCGAGCGCGCCATCACCGAGGAGAAGGTCTTTGACTTCCTCCTTAAGCAGTCCACCGTTGAAGAGGTCAAGTCTTGATCATGGCTACCCTGTATCCGCCGTATATCATCGAGCGTTCCAGCCGGGGTGAGCGCACATACGACATCTTCTCCCGGCTGCTGATGGACCGCATCGTGTTCCTCGGCGCGCCGATCAACGACGATGTCTCGAACATCATCATCGCCCAGCTCCTGTTCCTCGAAGCCGACAACCCCGACAAAGACATCTATCTCTACCTGAACTCTCCCGGGGGCGTCGTGTCGGCCGGTATGGCGATCTACGACACGATGCAGCACCTGCGGGCCCCGGTGAACACGATCTGCATGGGGATGGCGGCGTCGATGGGCTCGTTTCTGCTGGCGGCGGGAGCCAAGGGCAAGCGCAGCGCGCTGCCTCACTCCCGCATCATGATCCACCAGCCTTCGGGCGGCGCGCAGGGCACCGCGGCCGACATCGAGATCCAGGCCCGGGAGATCCTCTATCTTCGGTCCAAGATGAACTCGCTCTACGCGTTGCACACCGGCCAGCCGATCGAGACCATCGAGCGCGACATGGACCGTGACCGCTTCATGAGCGCCGAAGAGGCGAAGTCGTACGGGATCATCGACAGCGTCTTCACTCCTCGGAAGGATCTCGTTCCACACACTGACGGCAAGAACGGCAAGGAGACTTGACGCTCAGGGTGTCCCGAAGCAGTTTACCGGCACCCTTCCACCTCCATCACGACTCGGCTCCATGTCCAACGACAAGCACCTCCGCTGCTCTTTCTGCGGAAAATCGAAGGATTCCGTCCGGAAGTTCATCTCCGGTCCGTCGGTCTACATCTGCAATGAGTGCATCACTCTTTGCAATGAGATTCTGGCGGAGGACGAAGAGCGCGAGGTTGCGGACAGCATTACCCAAGTCCCCACGCCGTCCGAGATCAAGGATGTGCTGGACCAGTACGTGATCGGGCAGGAGCGGGCCAAGCGGACCCTCGCCGTCGCCGTGTACAATCATTACAAGCGCATCAACGCCTCCAGCGGCCGCGAGGGCGACGTCGAGCTCGACAAGTCCAATATTCTCCTGCTCGGTCCCACCGGAGTCGGCAAAACCCTTCTGGCCCAGACCCTCGCTCGCATTCTCGACGTTCCCTTCACTATTGCCGACGCCACCACGCTGACCGAAGCGGGATACGTGGGCGAGGATGTCGAGAACATCCTGGTCCGGCTGCTCCAGGCCGGCGAGTTCAATGTGGCCGAGTGCGAGCGGGGGATTGTCTACATCGACGAGATCGACAAGATCGCCCGCAAGTCCGAAAATCCGAGCATCACCCGCGACGTCTCGGGCGAGGGCGTGCAGCAGGCGCTGCTGAAGATTCTCGAAGGTACCATCGCCTCCGTACCTCCCCAGGGCGGCCGGAAGCATCCGCAGCAGGAATACATCCAGATCAACACCAAGGACATCCTGTTCATCTGCGGCGGCGCCTTCGACGGTCTCGAGAAAATCATCGAGGCGCGCACCGGCCGACAGCAGATCGGTTTCAGCACCAGCGAGCGCAAATCCAATCCGCAGCTCACCAAGGGAAATCCGTACGCGGAGGTGGAGCCTGACGACCTGCTGCGTTTCGGCCTCATCCCCGAGCTGGTCGGCCGGCTGCCGGTGGTGGTCTCGCTCGAGGCCCTCGACGAAGAGGCCCTGGTGCGGATCCTGGTCGAGCCGAAGAACGCCCTGACCAAGCAGTACAAGAAGCTGTTCGAGCTCGAGGACGTCGGCCTGACATTCGATCCGGAATCGTTACGTGCGGTCGCCCAACGGGCGCTGAAGCGCGGCACCGGCGCGCGCGGGCTGCGCGCCATTCTGGAGACCATGATGACCGACATCATGTTCGACCTGCCCAACCGCGAAGATGTGCGCGAGATCGTGATCACCAAGGAGGCGATCAGTGAGGGGACCTCTCCGCTGATCGTCACTGAGCGGGCGCGCACCAAGCGGGAGGCGTGAAGGCGGGCGGACGGACAGGCGGGCGGGCGGGCGGACAGGCGAACGGCGGCAACGACAGGACACGGGAACGTAAGGGCGCACGCAGTGCGCCCTTGTTGCATCCGGGTCCCGACCCATCCAACCCCCTGCATTCTCAGCCCATCCAGTTCGTTGGCTCCTTCCCCGAACCCCGGGCAATAGTCGAGCCGAGGCTGCCTGAAATTGCCTTCATCGGCCGGTCCAACGTCGGAAAGTCGAGCCTGCTGAACAGCCTCGTTGGACGCCCGGGCCTGGCGCGGGTTAGCGGCTCACCTGGAAAGACCACCCTGCTGAACTTCTACCGGCTGCCGGAGCTGTATCTGGTGGATCTACCAGGGTACGGCTTCGCCAGGGCCAGCAAAGGGGCGAGGGCGGGGTACCGGAAGCTGGTGAACGAGTACCTCCGGACCCGCCCCACCCTGGCGGGAGTCGTCTGGTTGCTGGACATTAGACACCAACCCTCGGCCGACGACCTGACCATGCAGACGCTCCTGGCCGAGAGCGGGCGGCCGGTCCTCGTGGTCCTGACCAAGGCGGACAAGCTGACTCGTTCGAATCTGCCGGTTCGGGTACAGGAGTTGAGCGAGGCACTCGGCTTGCAGGGCGATCAGGTAGAGGTCACCAGCAGCCATTCCAGGCAGGGAATTTCGGAACTCGCCTCCAGCATCGTCGCTGCCGCCGCAAGGGGGAACACGTGAGAGCGCACTGGTATTCAGCCCTTTTCATCCTCGGAGGCCCGGTCTCCGCGGCGATGGCGCAGTCAGCCCAGCCGGTCCCGGTGACGACCACGGTCAGTCTTGGGACGCTGAATCAGAATGACCTCGCGATACGAATGAGGAATGAGGAGGTGGAGATCCGCTTCCTGCCGTTGGATCCAAGCATCATGCGCCTGCTGGCGAACGACGCCTTTCAGTCGCTGCGCTCGGTGGTGGAAAGCCGGGACCGGCAGATCGACTCGGTCGCCTCCAGGGCCGGAGTGACGAAGCCGGGCCTGGCGCTGGTGAGTTTCTACGGTCTACGGGCCGACACCCGGTTCGATCCGCAGACCCTCACGGTCCGGCTTCGGAGCCGCGCGCTTCAACCGCTCGGCCTTATACCAATCAATTCGAAGTTCTCATCGCATCAGCTGGATCTGAGGGAGCAGGCGAGCGCCATCTACCTGTTCGAGGAGGAACTGCCGGTCGACGATTCGTTTACCCTCTCCTACGCTGCCATGATCTCGGATGACTGGTCGGTCAGGCAGCCCGTCATCGATCGGGAACGGGCGCGCGTAGCGGCCCGGGCGCGGGAGCAACCGCGGGAGCAACCGCGGGACACTACCCGGTAAGAACGTAGCACCCCTTCTGCCGCCTGGCCCGACACAGGATGGCGCTCGCTCGCATCTGCCTCGATTCCACTTTTCGCTACTAGTGGGACCTGTACCAGAGAGTCTGCTGGCTGAACTCCGCTGCTTGCCCACCAATTCCTATTGACCCAGTCCCCTTTCGGTAGTACGATGATCCCGCTGTAATTGTAAACTACTTGAGAACCATTCTCATTGAGGACCCACCGTGCTTAGGCGCATCGCCCCTCTCCTATTCCTGGTCGGGTTGCCCTCCGCGGCTCTCGCCCAAGGCGACCCATCCAAGCCGACGTCCAGAGATACCGTCCCGATGTCCCTCCCGACCATTGAAGTAAAGGGAGTGGCCGGGTCAAGCTATCTCACGCGTCAGACCACCACGGCCACCAAAACCGACACCCCCCTCCACGACACTCCTCAGTCCGTCACCGTCATTAGCAAGAACGTGATCGCCGACCAGCGGATGCAGAGCATGGCGGACGTGACCCGGTACACCCCGGGGCTCACCATGGGGCAAGGAGAAGGCAACCGGGACCAGCCGACAATCCGTGGCAATAGCACCACGGCCGGCTTCTTCGTCAATGGGATGCGGGACGATGTCCAGTATTTTCGCGATCTCTACAACGTGGAACGGGTCGAAGCACTGAAGGGCGCCAACGCGCTGATCTTTGGCAGAGGGGTGGGAGGCGGCGTGCTCAACCGGGTGACGAAGACCGCCGGGTGGAATTCGACCCGCGAGCTGTCGCTGCAGGGTGGCTCCTATGGTAACAGGCGGGGCGCGCTGGATGTGGGGCAGGGAGTGTCGGATGCCATCGCCCTCCGGCTCAATGCCGTGTACGAGAATTCAGACCTGTACCGCAACGACGTCAACCTCGAGCGCTATGGGATCAATCCCACGGCCACCATTCAGCTTGGGGCCCGGACCCAAGTGCTTGCGAGTTACGAGCACTTCAAGGACAACCGGACCGCCGACCGGGGGATCCCGTCCTTTGCCGGTGCACCCCTATCGACTGCGACGCCGCGCACCTTCTTTGGCGATCCCTCGCTGAGTCATTCGGATGCGCTGGTCCATATCGGCACCGCGAGCATCGAGCACACCACCGGCGGTGGGGTGACCATTCGCAACCGGAGCATGTTCGCCGATTATGACAAGATCTACCAGAACGTGTTTCCCGGCGCGGTGAACGATGCCGGAACCGAGGTGAGCATCTCGGCCTACAACAACGCTACCGGGCGCCAGAATCTGCTCAACGAGACCGAGATCAGCTATCGCCTGGTGACCGGAGCCATCAGTCAGACCCTGCTCGGCGGTGTTGCCGTGGGGAGCCAGATAACGGACAACTTCCGCAATACCGGCTACTTCAACGACACAGCCACTAGCGTTACCACGCCAGTATCGGACCCAACCATTGCCGTTCCGGTTTCGTTCCGCCAAAGCGCAACCGACGCCGATAATCACTCCAGCGCCAAGTCCGTTTCGGTCTACGGACAAAGTCAGATCGTCTTCTCCAATCACTGGCAGGCAATTCTGGGCGCCCGTTATGAGCGCTTTGACGTGGATTTCTACAATCTTCGGACGGGTGAAGCGCTCAGCCGGAAGGACAACCTGGTCTCGCCCCGGGCAGCCCTGCTGTATAAGCCGGCCGATGCCGTCACCCTATACTCCAGTTACAGTGTGTCGGCCTTGCCCAGCTCGGGCGATCAGTTCTCCTCGCTCAACGTAACCACCGAAACACTCGAGCCCGAGAAGTTCACGAACTACGAGCTCGGCATCAAATGGGACATCCTCAGCCGCCTGTCGGTAGCAGCGGCGGCCTACCGCCTGGACCGAACCAACACGTCGGCGCCCGACCCGAGTGATCCCACGAAGACACTTCAGACTGGCAGCCAGCGTACCAAGGGGTTCGAGTTCAGCGTTACTGGCGCCATAACTCCGGAGTGGCAGATCGTCGGCGGCTACGCCAATCAGGACGCCACCATTACCAGCTTGACCGCGGCGGCGGCACCGGGAGCCAAGGTTCCACTGGTCCCCCGGAGCACGGTCTCGCTGTGGAACCGATACCAGCTGACGGCGGCGCTGGGACTCGGCGTGGGGGTGATTTATCAGGACGACATGTACGCCGCCATCGACGACAGCGTGACCCTGCCGAGTTTTACCCGGCTGGACGCGGCGGCATACTATGGGGTCAGCCCCTACCTGCGGCTTCAGCTAAATCTCGAGAATCTGTTCGATCGGGAGTACTTCGCCACCGCCCACAGCAACAACAACATCACGCCCGGCTCCCCGCGGGCAGTGCGGGTGGCCGTCGTAACCGGTTTCTGACACTCGAAGCACTTCCTGGCCCGTCCGGCGGCCTCCCTCGCCCGGACGGGCCTTCCCTTGCCCGTGGCCCGGTGCAGAGCTCTGCGCCACTGGTGTCAACAGTCGCGTCTGCGCATCATTGGACGTGACCCCACTTCCCTTACGCCTCACTGGTGGCAAACGAGCGCTCAATGGCCCTTCTGCCCCTCCGCACCGTCCGGCTTCCCAAGGCCGCTGAGCAGTTTTGCGACGGCTGGCTGGCCGACCTGCAAGGCGAGCTGGCGGCGTCCGGAGCCGACTGGAACCGGATCACCCGTGACCTGCTGTTCCAGATCTATTACCCCGGGGTGAGCGACTACGACGAGCTGCTCCAGGATCCCAAGACACCGGACGCCAGCAAGATCACGCTTCTCTCCCTGGATCCCTGGAACATCACGCTGGAGCCGGAGTACTACGCCGACGTGGATCAGGCCCGCTTCGCCCGGGTCAAGCCGCTGCTATGGCTGTGGTACAGTTTCGACCGCTCGCCGCTGGGCGGGCAGAACGTGCACCTTGGCGTTCGGTTCCGCCGGATCCTGGCGCCGCACATCTTCGCCCGGGTGGGCAAGAACTTCAAAGCATTCCAGGACGTGGAGTTCTCCTTTGGCTACAACATGGAAGTGGGCGACGACGTCGTGGTCCATCGAAACGTGCTGCTCGACGACCGGGGCGGGATCGTGCTGGGCAACCGCGTCAGCATCTCGGACTACGCCAACATCTACAGTCACACCCACAGCATCGTAGATCAGAAGGACGTCACCAACGCGCGAACCGTGCTGGAAGACGATGTCCGCATCACCTATCACGCAACCGTGCTCGCCGGGGTACGGGTGGGCCGCAACGCCATGGTCGGAGCCAACGCGGTGGCGACCAAAGACGTTCGCCCGTACCATGTCAACGTGGGCATCCCCGCCAAGTCGATCCGGGTGAAGCCCAGCGCCCCACCCGAAGCGTACGTCACTGAGCGGGTCGCCCGCCGCGACCGGGAGCCCTGAGCCTGGCGCGCCGAGTCATACACTCACCGTTGTCGCTGGCGGCGGTTGCCGCCGGCGTTCTGCTCGGCTGCGTTCTCGCGGCTGCAGTCATCGGTGATCCTCCGGTTCTCGGCTCGCTTGTCATCGTGGCCGCCGGTGCGGCCGTCCTGCTGCTCACCACCCGACACCCCGAGTGGGAGCTCGCGCTCCACGTCATCGTGGCGGTCCTGCTGGGCATCGTGGCAGGCTGGTCCGAGGACCGGATCTGGTGGCTGGCCGTCGTCAGCATCGCGACCGCGATCATCACCTTCGGGCTCGCCGCGGTGCGCGCGCAGGGCGCGCACCCGTGAGGCGCAGGCCAAGTCCGATCAGCTGGCCAGCCAGGTCGACCGGCGTATCAGTGAGCTCTTCTCCCTGCAGGAGCTCAGTTATGTGCTGTCCCAATCGATTCAGCTGGACCGGATTGCCGACCACGTGGCCAAGTATGCCGCCCGCTTTCTTCAGGCGGACGGCGCCATCGTCGTGCTGGCGGAAGGCGAGCTGCTGCGGGTGGTCGCCGCCACCGGCACGCTGGAGCCGCTGCTCGGGCAGATCAGCGATGGTAGCGACAGCCTGATCGCATGCGCCATTGCGCGCGACCGGATCGAGGTTGCCGACGATGCGTCCACCCCGGCGATACGTCTCTTTGCCGGGATGATGGTTCGCTCGGCCGCAGTGGCGCCGCTGCGCGCCCCGGGCACCACCATGGGAGCGCTGGCAGTGGCCGACCGCCAGGGCGGCCAGCTGAGCGCAGAGGATTTATGGCTGTTCTCCACGGTCGCTACCAACGCCTCCGTGGTGATGACCAACAGCCGGCTCTATGAGATGGTGCGGCGGAGCGAGGCAGAGTGGGAGACGGCGTTCAACGCGCTGACTGAAGGCATTGCCGTCGTCGGCGCTGAGGGAAATGTGCTGCGGTCCAACCAGGCGCTCGCCGCTATCGCCGAGCTGCCCGAATCCGAACTGGTGGGGCGGAACTTCGCTGCCATGATGGCGGGAGCGTCAGAAGCCGTGACCGCTCTGATCGACGCAGCGTACCGGGGAGAGCGGACGGCGCCGTTGGTGGTACGCCTGGAGACCAGTCAGAAGGTGCTCCGTCTCACCGCCGCCCCCCTGGCCGACGCGGAGCGAGGGACGGTCGTCATTCTGGTCGAGGACGTAACCGAGCAACGCATTCTCGAAGCCCAGATCATCCAGAACGACAAGATGGCTTCCATTGGGCAGCTGGTCTCGGGCGTGGCGCACGAGCTCAACAACCCTCTGACGTCGATTGCGGGATTGGCTGAGCTCCTGCTGGAACGTCCACCCCACCCCGAGCTTCCCCGCGAGCACCTGCGTGTGATCTTCGATCAGGCGGAGCGCGCCGGTCGGATCGTCCGGAATCTTCTGACCTTCGCCCGCAAAGGCGTCCCGGAAAAGACCGCGGTGGATCTGCACGATGTGATCGTCCGGACCTCGCTTCTGATCATGTACGAGCTTCATCTGCACGGCATCGAGCTCGAATCTGATCTGAGCCCCGAACCCACGATCGTTCTGGGTGATCGCTATGAGCTACAGCAGGTCCTGCTGAACCTGGTAACGAACGCGGTGCAGGCGGTGAGCGGCCTGCCGCCTGAGAAGCCGAGGCAGATCACCCTGTCGACCAGTCGGACCGAGGGCCAGGCTATCCTGCGGGTCTGTGACAGCGGCCCCGGCGTCCCCCAGCATCTGGTTCCGTATCTCTTCACTCCCTTCTTTACCACCAAGGCGCCGGGGGAAGGCACCGGCCTGGGGCTGTCGCTGAGCTACGGGCTGGTGAAAGCACACGGGGGCGTGCTGGAGTATGAGGCCTCCCCGGGGGGCGGTGCCGAATTCCGGGTCACCTTGCCCCTCTTCGACTCGGAACTTCCCGAGCCTCCCCCCGCACCCGTACGCGCGGAAAATGGCCGCCCGGCCAAGCGGCGGATCCTGGTGGTGGACGAAGATCCGTCGGTGCATCGGCTCCTGAACGCGCTCTTCGCGCCCGAAGGTTACGCCGTGGAGGCGGTGCGTACCGGCGAACAAGGCTTGAGACTGGCGCGGGAACATGATTTCGACCTGATCATTGCGGACGTGCGGGTACCTGCCGGTCCTGCAGAGCTTTTTACGAGGGCCCTCCTCGACGCTTGCCCCGCCGCGTGCGGCCGGCTGGTGGTCGCCTTTGCAGCGGGGGAAGATCTGCCGGCACCCCTGGCAGAGCATCGGATCCACTACGTGCGGAAGCCGTTCAACCTTCGCGATCTGAAAGCCGTCGCTAACGAGATCCTTCAGTAGCCTGCCGCCGTCGCCGGCTTCCAGGGCATGATGCTGACTCGGCCTTTGATCTTCGCGGTGGCGGTGGAAGCGTCTGCGGTCGCCCAGTAGTTCCCTCCCGCGGTGAGATCCGGGGCGTCGATGAACCAGCGAGAGGCGCGCAGGAAGATGTTGCCGGTCACCTCCGACGCATGTCCCACGCCGTCCAGCACCAATCCGTCGCGAACGCCATCGAACAGGTTTCCCCGAAGCTGAGCCCGGGTGGTTTGTTGCAGGACCACGCCTTGCTCCAGGCGCGCCAGGACGTTGTCGTCAATGCGATACCGGCGACTGGCGTCGCCGACCTGTTCCGGTGCGGCAATCCGGATACCCACCGGTCCCCCGATCAGCACATTCGCCAGGATGGCGTTGTCGCTGCCATGCTCGCTGACGATACCGGCCGAGCGGGACCCGATGATGGTATTGCCGCGGATGGTCGTGCCGCCGGAGTGATCCAGCCGGAACCCGACGCCGGCGCTGTCGGCGCGATTCTCCTGGAAAGTGTTGTTCCACCCATACGCTGCGGCAAAAGCCACCCCGAGGGCCGAGGACGCGTCGTTGCGGTGAACCAGGTTGCCGACGGACTGGCGCAGCTGCTGCCGGGCCCCGGCCAGCCGAAACCCCAGACTCGAGGCCGTAAGGTCGTTGTCCACGATGGTATTGGAGTCGCTGGCGTCCCGAAGCAGGATCGCCGCGGCGCCACAGTCGCCCGCGGGCACCTGGGACTCGCAGCGCCGGGTACGGTCGGCTCGGTTCCGCGCGATCATGTTACCCGCCGACCGCCACAGGTGAATACCCCAACCGCTGTTCCCACCGACGTTGTTGTCGGCGATGTAGCTGTTCCTCACCTGGATCAGAGCAATGCCGTTCTGGGCTCCTCGGGCGGTCACCCCCGTGACGCTGGCCGCCTCGGTCTCGAGGAGCAGGACTCCTCCCCCGTAGCGTTCGAAGATGTCCCGCCGCACGACGTCCAGACGGTCGGTGGAGTCGGGCCGTGCGGGCGTGGATCGAACCTCCTGCCGGCGGCTGCCCGAGAGATCGATGCCGAAGACCCGGTGATTTCGGCCGCCTTCGATTCTTACCCCGTAGCGATACCCTCTGATAGCACCGCCAGTAATGGTGACAGCGTCCACCCCTCGGCTGGACACTCCGACCCCGGTAAAGCGGCCCGGAACGGAATCGCCGCTCTCCAGCACGACCCCGGTGAGATCGATCCTGGTGCCCGACGCCGCCGCGATGATGACTCCGCGCTCGCCGGCATCGCCGATACGGTATCGGCCGGGGCACACTCGAACATCGCCCTGGACCTGAGTGCCGGCCCGGGAGGGACGAACGCAAGGAGCGACGCGATGGGAGGCGGGGAACGTCAGTGCGAACGCGAGTGCAAAAGCTTCGAGCATCATGGTCGAACCGGGTATCCCCGCTCACGAAGGTAGGCGCGAGCCCGGGGGAGTGATGATTCACGAAAATGGAAGATCGTAGCGGCCAGCACGCCGTGGGCGCCCGCCTCAAGCGCCTCCGCCAGATGCAGGAGGCTCCCGGCGCCGCCTGAGGCGATCACGGGGATGCTGATCTCACGAGAAACGGCCTCGACGAGTGGTAGATCGTAGCCCGCTCCGGTACCGTCCTTGTCCATGGACGTGAGCAGAATTTCGCCGGCCCCGAGTATCTCCAACTGCTGACACCACTCGACGCCCTCGATCGGGGTGCTCTCACGGCCACCGTTTACCATCACGCTGAGCCGTCCTCCGATTCGCTTGACGTCTACCGCCGCCACCACGCACTGACTCCCGAAGCTCTCCGCCAGCCGGGAAACGAGTGACGGGTCCCGCACCGCCGCGGTGTTCACGGCGATCTTGTCGGCCCCGGACCGGAGCGCCGCGCCAGCGTCAGCAACCGAGCGGATGCCGCCCCCGACCGTGAATGGAATGAAGATGGCTTCGGCTACCCGGCTGACCATCTCCAGGGTGGTCTGGCGTGATGACGGACTGGCGGAGATATCGAGAAAGACGAGCTCGTCGGCGCCATCGGCATCGTATCTCGTGGCCTGCTCAACCGGATCACCGGCATCTCGCAGAGCTTCGAAGTGGACCCCTTTGACCACCCGTCCGCCGGCAACGTCGAGACAGGGTATGATACGCCGAGCTAGCATACCCGCAGCACGTCGTCGATCGTCCCACCATCACCGGTGCGGAGCAGCTGGACGATGTCGTCCAGCGCCCGCCGTTCCCGGGGCCAGGCCAGCCGGTCGGCTGCCGCTCGGGCCGACAGCCACTCATAACGGTCGTGCTCCGATCCCAGCCGGACCGCGGCATCCTCAGCCACGAACGCCGCGAAAACCGGCACCAGGGCAACCTCGTCGATCCGGTGCTGGTAGAACGATTCCACCCGGCTGAGGTTGTACAGTCGTATCGGGATGAGGCCGGTTTCCTCCTCCAGCTCCCGCGTCGCGGCTTCCGCCGGCCGCTCGCCTGGCTCGATATGGCCGTGCACCGCTTCCCACGAGCCCGGGCAGCGCCCGCTGGAACCCCGCCGCAGCACCAGACATTCGAGTCCGGAGCCTGACCCACGAATGACGTACACGTCGACCAGGGAGACACGGATCGAAGTCACGGTTGCCACCGGGCGAATGCCGAGAGAAGCTCGATGCCTGGCTGCTGCGACTTTTCGGGATGGAACTGGGCGCCGATGACGCTGCCCTGTCCCACTAGCGTCGGGAACACTCCCCCGTAATCTCCGGTCCCGAGGACGGCCTCTTCGGGAAGATCGGTGGGCAGATAGCTGTGCACGTGGTAGAAGAACTGCGGCCAGTGCCCCAGGGACTGGCCCAGGACGGCGTGCCGTTGCCCTGCCTGGGTCAGGTCGACCTGGGCCCACCCCACGTGGGGCACCGGCATTCCTCCGGAGAACCTCCGGACCCGGCCGGGAAGAATTCCCATGCCCCGTGCCTCTGGCGCTTCCTCGCTCAGCTCGAAGAAGAGCTGCAGTCCAAGGCAGATCCCCATGACGGGGCGCCCGTCGCCGGCCACTTCGCGTACAGCATCCCCCAGGCCGCTCGAGGCCAGGGTCCGGGAGCCTTGGCCGAAGTGTCCGACACCAGGCACCAGCACACGGTCGGCCCGGCGCACCTCTTCGGGATTGCTGGTGAGAGAGGCCGCATGGCCACCCGCGGCCAGCGCGCGCACCACGCTCGCGACGTTGTTCACTCCATAGTCAACCACCGCGATCATAGCGCGCCCTTGGTCGACGGAACTCCCCTCACTCGCGGGTCGAGCGCTGTTGCGGCATCCAGGCATCGAGCAAAGGCCTTGAAGGCGGCTTCGACGATGTGGTGAGGGTTGTCGCCCCGGATCAGATCTAGATGTACGGTGAACCCCGCGTTCAGCACCAGCGCGCGGAAAAACTCCGGCGTGAGAAACACGTCGTAATCTCCCAGCATCTGCCACTTGGGAATGTCGATCTCGTAGGCCAGGTAGGGACGGCCGGAGACGTCCAGCACACAGCGCACCAGCGCATCATCCAGCGGAACCGAGCAGTCGGCATAGCGCCGTATGCCGGCGCGGTCCCCCAGGGCCTGGGCCAGGGCCTGTCCCAGCACAATCCCGGTGTCTTCGACCGTGTGATGGCCATCGACGTGCAGATCTCCCCGCGCTTCCACGGTCAGGTCCAGCAGCGCGTGCCGGGCCAGCGCATCGAGCATGTGGTCGAAGAACCCGATTCCGGTCTTCACCCGCGAGTCGCCGCCCCCGTCCAGGTTTACCCGGACCCGGAGATCGGTCTCCTTGGTCGTGCGGGTCAGCTCAGCGATCCGGGGCATTGGGGCCAAGAATCTGCTGCAGGGCGGTCATCACAGCGTCCATATCCTCTTCCGTGCCAATGGAGATCCGCAGGCACTCGGAGAGCTGCGGCGAGCTGGAGACGTCCCGGACCAGGATGCCGTAGTCGTTCAGCAACCGGCGGAACAGCTCCTTGGCCGGCAGGCTCCGGCAGCGGACCAGTACGAAGTTGGCTGCCGTAGGGTATGGCGTCAGACCTCGAACCAGGCGAAGGCGCCCCACGAAGCGGTCTCGCGTGGCGATCACCTGGGCGGTACGGGCGGCCAGCTCCGGAGCGTGGCGCAGCGCCGTCCGGGCCGCTGCCAAGGTCACCAGGTTCACGTTGTACGGCAGCTTTCCCTTGGCGATCTCCCGCGCCACCGCCGGATGTGCCAGCGCCAGGCCGAAGCGAAGGCCTGCCAGTCCCAGGGCCTTTGAGAAGGTCCGAAGCACCACGAGTCGGGACGAGCCGGGGAGCAGCGGAAGCGCGCTCGGTCCGCCGAAGTCCTGGTAGGCCTCGTCACACACAATCAGGGCACCGGTCCCGGCCAGGATCCGCTGAACGGCACCGTCGGGCAGTGCTGAGCCGGTGGGGTTGTTGGGCGAATTAAGCACGATCACCCGGGCCCGCTCCCGGTTTGCCACGTCGATCAACGCGTCCACGTCGAAGACGAACCCATCACCCAGCGGAACCGGCACATACCGGCCACCCATGACGGCCGTGAGCAGTCGGTAGAGTGAAAACGTCGGAGACGGCGCAACCAGGACGTCATCGGAGCCGAGCGTCACCGCCAGGGCCGCCTGGATCAGCTCGTTCGAGCCGTTGCCGACCAGTACTCCGTCAGGAACCCAGCCGTAGTGCTCGGCCAGACGGGCCAGCAGGTCAGGGGGTGCAAACTCCGGGTAGCGCTGCCAGGGCTGCCGCGCCATCGCTTCGGCGACCTCCTGCTTGAGCTCCGGCGGGAAGTCGAAGGGGCACTCGTTCTGGTTGAGCTTTCGCCGAGCCGGGGGGGCGTCGAGGCTATAGGCGGACTGGCCCCGGACCGAGGCCTTGATCAACGCCAGTCCATCTCCGGCGTGCGGGGGCACGACCGCCTGCCTGGTGGATCCTGGGAGCGAAGCGGGAGGGAAAGAAGCTGCCGGTGGAGTCTCGGGCCGGCTCAAGTGCGATGGCGGCCGAGCACCGCCTCGAGCCGCGCCGTAAGCGAGCGGGCGCGGAACGGCTTGGTGACGAAATCGTCGGCGCCCAGCTCAAAGACGCGCACTTCATTGTCCTCGTCACCCTTGGCGGTGAGCACCATGACCGGGATTTCCCGGGTCGCCGGCCGGGAGCGGAGCTGGGCCAGCACTCCGTACCCATCGAGACCCGGAAGATTCAGGTCGAGAATGATGACGTCAGGCGCATGACGGTCTACCTCGTCGAGCGCCTGAATGCCGTCTCGCGCCTCCGCCACGATGTACCCCTCGCGCTGCAGGAGGTCTTTCATGACCCGGCGTAGCTGCTCCTCGTCCTCCACCAGTAGCACGCAGGCGCCCTGACCCCTGCCTTCCCCCACGGCGCTGTCGATCTGAACCGGCTCCTCCAGGAGATCCATGGCAAACTCGAGCGAGACCCGCTTCGGCTCCGGCTCTCCGCGAAGAGCTGCCTGGGGCTCTGAGACTCGAGTTCCCGCCGATGTCTTGGTCCGTTTCGACGGCTCCGGCTGTTTTACTGTATCCTCGTGGGGCGGTTCTGTGACCCGCAGCAGCTCTTCGATAGTCGACTCGCCTGAGAGCACGTGCCGGAGCCCGCTGGCGAAGAGCGACCGCATTCCGCCCGCCCGCGCCGCTTCGGCGATCTTCTCGGCGGCCGCGCCCTCGCTGATGCGCCGCTCCAGCTCCGGGTTCATCGTGAGAACTTCCACGATGCTGAACCGCCCCCGATACCCTGTCATCGAGCATTCCGAGCAGCCCACCGCGCTATACAACGCCGCCCCGGGAGGGATGAAGCGCTTGAGACGATCGCTCACGTCCTCCGTCATGGGAACCCGGCAACCGGGGCACAGGCGCCGCATGAGCCGTTGGGCGATCACCCCCCGCAGGGCCGGCGCGATCTTGTACGCTTCCATGCCGATGTCCACCAGACGCGTCACCGCATTGGGGGCGTCGTTGGTGTGCAGGGTTGACAGCACCAGGTGCCCGGTCAGCGACGCTTGCAGCGCAATTTGGGCCGTCTCCTTGTCGCGGATCTCGCCGATCAGGACCACGTCGGGGTCCTGCCGCAGGATGGAGCGCAGCGCGGAGGCAAAGGTGAGGCCGGCCTTCTCATTCACCTGCACCTGGACGATGTTGGCTCCCAGCCGGTATTCGACCGGGTCCTCGACCGTCACGATGTTGACGCCCTCACCCTGGACCACCCGCAGCGCCGAGTAGAGCGTGGTGGTCTTGCCGGAGCCGGTCGGGCCGGTAACCAGAATGATCCCTTCCTTGTTGCTCAACAGCGCCCGGATGGACTGCTGCTCGTCGTCGGCCATCCCCAGGGAATTGAGGCTGAGCGAGGTTGCCTTCTGATTGAGAATCCGGATGACAACCTTCTCACCCAGTGAGGCCGGGAGCGTCGACACGCGAAGGTCGATGGCTTCTCCATTGATCGAGACCCTGGCCCGGCCGTCCTGGGGCCGCAGCCGGTCGGCAATGTCGAGCCCCGACATGATTTTGACCCGCGAGACCAGGGGAACACCCGCGCTCCGCGGGATCTTCATCGCCTGCCGCAGCACCCCGTCGATGCGGTAGCGCACCACGACACCGCCCTCGATCGGCTCGACGTGGATGTCGCTGGCGCGGTTCGTCACTCCGTCCGCGATCATCATGTCCACCAGCCTCAAGATCGGGCGCTGACTGGCCTGCTCGGCGCTCGCGGCGCTTTCCTCTTCCTCCTTGATCTGCTCCACCTCGAAATCGCCACCGATGCCCTCGAGCAACCGGGAAACCACCGTATCGGTCTCGCGGTACAGCTCATCGAGCTTCTCCCGGATCTTCGACGGAGAGCCCAGCAGCATCCGCACTTCCCGGCCGGTAGCGAAGGCCAGCATCTTCTCGGCGTCGATGTCGAACGGGTTCGCGGTGGCGACTTCGAGGTAGGAATCGGTCTGACGTACCGGGACCACGTTAAAGCGGCGGGCCAGCTGCTCAGGGACCGCGGAAATAAGCTTGACGTCCAGCTTGGAGAGATCGGCGACGGCAAAACGGAAGCGGGTGGCGATGGCGCCCAGGATTTCCTGGTCGCTGGCTTGCTTCCGTTGAACCAGCATCTCCCACAACGAGACGTCCGGCCCGGCCTCCTCTCGCAGCTCCGTGACGGCGGCGGCAGATAGGAGGGTCTCTATTGACGGTACTAGCCATTCATCAGTGAACTGCATGACAGCTCTGGCGGTGGTTGAGGCTGACGGACGGAAAACCAGGGAGGTCCGGCAGAAAGATAAGAATACTACAGCAGGCCCCACCAGTCCCGATTGATGTCCACGGTGACCCCCACTCCGCCATCCCGGAGCCCCACACCCGCCTCGATGCGGAGCAGGCGCATGAACAACTCCAGGGCCAGACCTGCCACGGGGCGGAGTCCTTCCGACCCCTGCCACGGCAGCCCTGGAAAAGGTTCCGCCGTGTAGCCTGCCGCCACGAAGGGCGCCAGCGTGACCTGCCGTCCGGTGGAGGCGAACGAGCCCAGACGGAGCGCCGGAGCCGGGACGTGGAACCGCCACTCGACGTGAGCCAGTGCCACGTAGCGGCCACCGTATCGGCGGTAAGGCTCCCCTGGTAAAGTGCCTCGTCCGCCGATCGCGAAGCTGCGGTGCGGCGGCAGCCCGCTGCTACCCGCGCCCAGGTATAAACGGCTAAGGAGCTGAGTCCCGCCCAGATTCGCGAGCCAGCGAGCGGTGGCAGTGCCCCTCAGGTAATCGCTCTCAGCCGCACCTGCCTCCACGGCCAGGCGGCCCTGGAGGTCCTGCTGAACGGCGATGCCGCCACTGGCGCGCTCGAGCGACACGCGGGCGACCCAATAGGTGCCCGACCCCAGCGCCGGGTTCTCTCGGTAGCTGCCCGAGGCGGGTGACGCCTGGGTGGACACCGACTGGCTCTCCTCCGGGCCGATGTCGAGTCCGAGCGTGGTCCGCCCCCCCAGCCGGTGGCGCAGGCCCAGTTCGACGGCGTCGAGGAGCACGTAGTCGCCGTAGTCCTCGCCTGCTTCCTGCGACAGGATCGAGTTGAGTATAGGGGAGATCACCGGGATGTCGCTGAAATCGATAATGCGCCGCGACCCCGCCAGCTGGAGCCGGGTGGCCCCGGTGCTCCACGCCAGCCCGAGCGAGCCGGTGAGGCGATGGTCCGCCGTGCCGTACGCCGCGATGGGCCGGAGCTGAAGCCGGGTACCTTCCAGCCCGAGGTTCGCACCGAATCCGACGGTGAGGCCCTGCACCCGGTTGACGCGGACAAGATCGCTCAGCGAGCCCGCGGCCAGCCGCCGGGAAGGGAGACCCCCGAGTGCATGAGAGCCGGCGAGACGATCGAGCTCTACCCGCAACGCCGCCATGTCCTGCTCATTGACCGGCTGGGCCACGTCGGCGATCGCCTGGCTCAGCGGCTCGGACCAGGTCGAATCCGAATTGCGGGGCCGAGTCAGTCCGGCGATCTCCGGGCCGGCAAACACGGCGTCGGGGATGCTAGGGTTCAACTGGTAATCGCCGATTTCCCAGCGGCCCCGGATGATTCCGCGGGCCGGAAAGTCGAGCCAGGTGACCCTTCGGCGGATCTCCACCTCCTGGCGGCGGGGGAGCCAGTAGCGATTCTCGTGCAGGGCGCTCTCGAGCACCACGCTGATATCCTCCAACTGGCGGTCGAGATATGCGGCCGGCGTGAAGCTGAAGCGAAACCGTACCAGCTCCGCCGTCGCTACGTCGATGTAGAGATTCCCCACCACCAGCGGCCGCTTGAAGTCGCGGGGACGGACCTGCACCTGGTAGACGACGACCTCGCCGGCGGCGGTCGTGATGGCAAGCGAGTCTGACAGAGCGAAGTCATACGCGTACAGGCCTCCCGGCGAGAGCGGATGGACCGCATCCCGCACCTCGTCCCCTTCGCCGATCCGGATCAGGTTGCCGAAGTTGTTGGTGACAATGCCGAGATGATCGCGATGGTAACTGATGTCCGTGGGAAGGAACGTGCCGTCGCGCCAACCCAGGATCACTTGCTTGCTCCGGTCGGGCGCGCGCCAGTACACCGCCACGTCGAGCTCGTCAGCCTTTACCAGGCGGGGTGGCTCCGCCAGACCTTCACCGACCTGAGCCAGAAAAAAGACAAATCCGTGGGCCCGCGCCTGGTAGCTCGTGAGGGAGGAGTCGGCCTGGATCGCGAGGCGGCGGTCCACCGCGCGGCGCACCAGATCCAGCGTGGCGGGAGAGTTCCATTGGGCTTGCAGAGGTGAGAGGTGAGAAGTGAGGAGTGCGAAGCAGATGGTAAGCAGGAAGCCGCAGCGCATGGCCAAGCCTCCAGGTCTCCTGGCTGGTCTTGTGCTCCCCCTCTCACCCCTCACTTCTCACCTCTCACCTGGAGTGCCTCGTACATCTTACTTTAGTAGGGTTCTTCTGACCCCACCCCTAACCGGCCGTATACTCCCGTGACTTTGGCAATATCCCGGCAGCCGTGGCATGCGGCAACCTGGCTGGCGATCGCGCTGTGCGCGCTCTGTGTAGCGTGCGGGGGGCGCAGGGCGCCGGTGGGACCGGAGGAGTCCGGCCCGGTAGCGCCCCGCACTCTGCCCCTGGCGCGAGTGTTCACGCTGGAGACGGCCGGGCCTCCACCGGGCGATACGTCGGTGACCTTCACCACCGGGGCGCCCCGCACCATCGTCATCTATCACGGCGGTGAAAGCGTTGCGTTTGCGCGCCTGAGCTTCGCCGCCGCGGCATTCGGAGACAGCGGCCGTTCCGTTCAGGTGGAAGTGAAACCCCGGCCAGGGATCTATGGTTTTGATTTCACTACCAGCCTGCCGTTTCGCGCCGAACTGGCCGGGGTGACGTTCGTTTACGGTCGCTATTTCTCCGCACCGGGGCGGGCCCGCCAGGTGTATGGCAGCGAGGTGGGGTTCGAAAAAGCATTGGCCGTTGGACAGTTGCTGTCCGATGGGCAGATCACGCTGCTACCCTCGACCCGTCCGGCAGCGGACAACCTCCAGGCCGCGCTTCCTGTGGCCGGTGGCTACATCGTGGCGGCTCCCCAGTGAGCTCCGGTTTTGATACCTTCGCCCGCCGCGCCCGCGCGGGAGGCATGGTGCCGGTCACGCGCCAGGTGGTGCTCGATGGCGACACTCCGGTCACCGCGTTTGCCAAACTCCATCAGGGACCCTACGGCTTCCTGCTCGAGTCGCTGGAGGGCGGGGAGCGGTGGGCACGCTACACCTTCCTGGCAACTGCTCCGCGCGAGGTCTACCGCTACCGGGGGCGGGAGTGCTCTCGCTGGACCAGTGACGCAGGCTGGACGGTGGTCGAGACCGAAGTCGCTCCGCTGGAGCACCTGGGCCGCATGATGCGACAGTATCCGCCAGTCGAGGTACCAGGGCTACCGCCGTTTACCGGGGGTGCGGTGGGTTATCTGGGGTACGACATCGTGCGTACCATCGAGTCGCTTCCCCAGCCTCCCGCGGACGACCGGCAACTGCCCGATGCACTGCTGATGATCACGGACACGCTGCTGGTACTCGACAATCTCTTCAACCGGGCGACGGTTATCGCCACGGTCGAAGTGCCGCCACAGGCCCGTACCGAGCAGCTGCGGCAGCTCTATGACGGGGCGGAATCCCGCATCGACTGCTGGTTGAAGCGGCTGGCTACTCCCTCGACCAGCCTGCCCCTCGAGCTCGAGCCCTTGCCGGTGGTGCCGAGGGCGTCAGGCCCCTACGAGGACCGCCGGTTTCAGGATGATGTCCGCCGCATCAAGGAGTACATCGCCGCTGGAGACACCTTCCAGACTGTGCTCTCCCGGCGGCTCGATCTGCCAGCACCGGATCCGTTCCTTACCTATCGCTACCTGAGGGCGCTCAATCCAGCCCCCTACCTGTACTATCTGCACTGCAACGACATCCACGTTATCGGGAGCTCGCCTGAGATTCTGGTCCGGGTGGAGGACACCGAGGTGACCCTCAGACCGATCGCCGGAACCCGGCCTCGCGGTTCCACCACCGATCACGACGCCGCCCTGGCGGCCGAGCTGGTCGCGGACGACAAGGAGCGCGCCGAGCACCTGATGCTGGTGGATCTGGGCCGCAACGATGTGGGCCGGGTGGCGCAGTTTGGCTCAGTGAGGCTCACCGCGTTCATGGCGGTCGAGCGGTATTCCCACGTGATGCACCTCGTGAGCGAGGTACGGGGACGCCTCCGGCCGGAGCTGGATGCCATCGCCGCGCTGGCCGCGTGTTTCCCCGCCGGCACGGTGTCGGGAGCGCCCAAGGTCCGGGCCATGGAGATCATCGATGAGCTCGAACCGGTGCGCCGGGGCCCGTACGCCGGTGCAGTCGGATATATCGGCTGGGGCGGCCGGACGCTCGATACCGCCATCGCCATCCGCACCTGCGTCATGCAGGGCGGGCGGGCCTGGGTTCAGGCCGGCGCGGGCATCGTCGCCGATTCCGACCCGCTGGCCGAATGGCACGAGACCGAGGCCAAGGCCCGGGTCGTGTTGCTGGCGCTGGCGCTGGCGGGGAGGACGGGGCAGCGGGGCAGCGGGGCAGCGGGGCAGAACCACCCCGCGGCGTCCGCATGAGAGGACCTGCCCGCCACCGATTTTACTGCCCCCCTGCCCCGCCGCCCCGCTGACCTTCATCTTTCCCTCATGCCCTACCGCCTCGTCAGCTTCTCAGGCGATCAAACCTTCGAGTTGCCGCATGGGCGGAGCCTGGTCGTTGGCCGTGGCGTCAGCAGCGACATCGCCATCTACGACCCGACCATCTCGCGCCGCCATGCCGAGCTCACGGTGGGCGCCGACGGCGTCGGTGTGAAGGATCTCGGCAGCTCCAACGGCACCTGTATCAATGGTGCCCGCATCACCGCCGGCCGTCTCAATCCCAACGACTCGATCACCTTCGGGAAGGTCCTGTTTCAGCTCAAGGACCTGAAGCCCACCCCTATCCGTTCCGGGGCCGGCGAAGCCTTGCCCGCATTCCCGGTCCCGAGTGACACCATCGTCCGCCAGCTCATGGTCAGCGGTGGGGGGCCGCCCGGCATCACCAGCCGGGACCGGCCTTCCGGATTCGGGCAGCTACGCGTCGCAGCGGCGTCGGCCGAGGAGCGGCAGGCCAAGAAGCTCTCGCTGCTGCTCGACATCGCCCAGAAGCTCTCCGGGGAGTTCGATCTCGACAAGCTGCTGCGCAACGTCGTGGACATGATGTTCGACGTCATGAATGTGGATCGGGTCACCATCGTGCTCCGAAACGAGACCACCGGGGAGTTGGTCCCGTCAATGTCGCGGAGCCGCGTGGGAGATACCCAGGTGCAGCAGGTTCCGCGTTCCATCGCGGAGAAGGTGGTGAAGGAGCGGGTGGCGGTCGTGTCTGACAACACCGCCGCGGACAGCCGGTTCAAAGGACAGTCCATCGTCATGCAGAGCGTGCGCAGCGCCATGTGCTCCCCGCTCATGGCCGCCGGTGACCGGGTGTTGGGACTGCTCTACGTCGACAGTATCACGGCGGCCAACTCATTCAGCGATGAAGACCTTCAGTTCCTGGTTGCGTTCAGCGGGCTGGTGGCCATCGGGATCCGCAACAGCTCCTATGCCGAGCAGGTCAAGCGAGAGGCGCTGGTCCGGTCCAACTTCGAGCGCTATTTCGCTCCGAATATTGCCGCGGAGATTGCTCAGCAGGACACTGTGGTGCCGCTCGGCGGGGACCGACGCCCCATCACCATTCTCTTCAGCGACATTCGCGGCTTCACGTCCATGGCCGAGTCGATGCGGCCCGACGCTATCGCGCAGCTGCTGACCGAATATTTCAGCGAGATGGTGGAAATCATTTTCGAGCACGGCGGCACGCTCGATAAGTTCGTGGGCGACTCGGTGATGGCGCTGTGGGGCGCCCCGATCTCGCACCCGGGCGATCCCGACCGGGCACTGCGGGCAGCGATCGCCATGCAGCACGGCATCCGCAAGCTGAACGAGCGCTGGGCGGGTGGCGGACGCCCGGAAATCGGCGTCGGCATCGGGATCAACTATGGGGAGGTGTTCGCGGGCAACATCGGGAGTCACCGGCGGCTGGAGTACACCGTCATCGGCGATGCGGTGAACGTGGCTAACCGGTTGTGCTCGGAGGCGGGACCGGGTGAGATCCTGGTGAGTGAGGCGCTTTGCCAGGTGGTGAAGGAGCACGTGCAATACGAGTATCTGCCGGAGATGGCGCTACGGGGCCGCACCCGGGCGGTGCAGGTATATCGGGTGAAGGCCTGAGCCGGTCTCCGGCTACTGCCCGAACCGGTACTCCTCCCCGGCCTCGCGCAGCAGGTTGAGCACCAGTCGCAGCGGCAGTCCCATCACGCTGAAGAAGTCTCCCTCGATTCGCTCGACCAGCGCCGCGCCATAGCCCTGAATCCCGTAGGCCCCCGCCTTGTCCATCGGTTCCCCCGTAGCGACGTAGGCCTCCAGGAACGCGTCGTCCAGCCGGCGGAAAGTCACATTGGTCACATCCGTGGCCTGATGCACGATCTCTTTGGCGACCAGTGCCACTGAGGTCACCACCTGATGGGTGCGGCCCTGCAACCGCTGCAGCATCTGGAGCGCGTCACCCGCATCACTGGGCTTCTCCAGCACCGCATCTCTCACCACGACCGTCGTATCTGCCCCCAACACCAGCTCGCCCGGCACACTCAGGGCCTTTTCGCGCGCCAGCCGCTCGACATAGTCCATGGGCGTCTCCAGCACGCGGCGCACTTCGGGGATGTTTGAGGGCACAACCCGCAGCGGGATCCCCAGCATCTCCAGCAGCTGGCGTCGTCGGGGAGAGGAAGAAGCCAGAGTGAGCGTGGCTGCGGTCATGGAGTGCGATCCAGGATGAGTGTCACGGGTCCGTCGTTCGAAATTTCGACCTGCATGTCGGCGCCGAACTCCCCCGATGCCACCGTCAGCTGCCGGTGGCGCAGGGCGGCAAGAAAGGCCTCATAGAGCGGGACGGCCTCTTCCGGCCGGGAGGCAGCGATGAACGAGGGGCGGCGGCCCTTGGCAGCGTCACCGTAGAGCGTGAACTGGGACACCACCAGAATCTCTCCCCCAACCTCCTCCAGCCCGAGATTCATCTTGCCGGCCGCATCGGTGAACAGACGAAGTCCCGCTACCTTCTCGGCCATCCAATCTACCTGCGCCGGGGTGTCGCCGTGGGTGAAGCCCACGAGCAGGCAAAAGCCTTTTCCGATTTCACCTACCACGCGATCGTGGATACGCACGGCCGCTTTGGAGACTCGCTGGAGCACAACTCTCATCACGACCTCTGAGCGCTTATGCGAAGGGCCGCTACCCACGGAAAATGCGTTGAGCTGGGTATATGCACCCACACCCCCAAACATGAAACCCCCGGCAATGCCGAGGGTTTCGTGTGAGTAGCCAAGTACGATGGGGTGTGGCGGCGTTATCAGGTCGCCGGCTACTCCACCGTCACCGACTTGGCCAGGTTCCGCGGTTGATCGACGTTGCAGCCTCGACTCACCGCGACGTAGTACGACAGCAGCTGCAGCGGAATGCTCGTGAGGATGGGGGTGAGCAGGTCCAGGGTTTCCGGAATGGTGAAGGTGGCGTCGGCCAGCCGCTCGATCTCGGTGTCGCCCTGGTTGATCAGGGCGATCACCTTCCCGCCGCGCGCCTTCACCTCTTCGATATTGGATACGATCTTCGAGTGCACTCCATCGCGCGGAGCGATAAATACCACGGGCATGTTCTCGTCGATCAGCGCAATGGGCCCGTGCTTCATCTCCGCCGCCGGGTAGCCCTCGGCGTGGATGTAAGAAATCTCCTTGAGCTTGAGCGCCCCTTCCAGGGCCACCGGGAAGTTCACACCGCGGCCCAAGTAGAGGGCGTTGCGGGTGGTGCGAAGGAACCGGGCCGCCAGCTCCTCGATTTCGCTGCTGCGCTCGAGGATCTGCGCCACCTGGTCCGGAAGACGATGGAGCGCTTCGATGAACTGGCGCCCCTGGAGGATGCTCAGGTTTCGAAGCCGGGCGATGCGGAGCGAGATCAACGCGATCGCGGCGACCTGGCTGGTGAATGCCTTGGTGCTGGCGACTCCGACTTCGGGGCCCGCGTGCAGATAGATGCCGCCGTCCACTTCCCGTGCAATGGTCGAGCCCACGACATTGACGAGACCGACGGTCCGGGCCCCGCGGCGCTTGGCCTCACGGATGGCGGCCAGGGTGTCCGCCGTCTCGCCTGACTGCGATATCCCGATCACCAATGTGTGCGGATCCACAACCGGATTCCGATAGCGGAACTCGGAGGCGTATTCCACCTCTACCGGAAGCCGGGCCATCTCCTCCAACATGTATTCGCCGATTATGCCGGAATGCCACGAGGTCCCGCAGGCAGTGATGATCACCCGCTCGAACTGCTTCAGCTCCTCGTCGGTGAGGTTCAGGCCGGTGACGCGGGCGGTCCCCTCTTCTTCCAGCAGGTGCCCCCGCAGCGTGTTCCTGAGGCTCTCCGGCTGCTCGCAGATCTCCTTCAGCATGAAATGGGCGTATCCGCCCCGCTCCACCTGGGAGAGGTCCCAATCGATCTGGTTCACCTCTTTGCTGATCCGCGCCGTCACGAGGTTGCGCACCCGATACCCATCGCGCGTCAGTATGGCCATTTCGCCGTCGTCCAGATAAACGACCGAGCGGGTGTATTGCAGGAGGGGTGATGCGTCGGATGCGATGAACCACTCGCTCTCACCCACGCCGATCAGCAGTGGCGATCCCTTCCTCGCGGCAACCAGCACGCCGGGTTCGTCGGAAGAGATGAACACCAGACCGTAGGCGCCGTCCACGTCCCGCAGCGCGGTCGCCACCGCCTCTTCCAGATTCCCCTGATACAGCTCGCCCACGAGGTGGGCCAGCACCTCGGTGTCGGTTTCCGACTTGAAGGTATGGCCCCGCTGCTCCAGCGCCTTTCGCAGCACGCCGGAATTCTCGATGATGCCGTTATGGATGACGGCGATCCGGCCCGACTGATCGGTGTGGGGGTGGGCGTTGGTCGTGGTTGGGGCGCCGTGCGTGGCCCAGCGGGTGTGGCCGATGCCGATGGTGCCCTGGGGCATCTTTTCCTTGAGCTCGTTCTCCAGCACCGACAGCTTCCCCGCGGCCTTCATGATCTTCAGCCCGCGGCCATTCACCACCGCGATGCCGGCAGAGTCGTAGCCCCGGTACTCGAGTCTACGGAGCCCTTCGATCAACAGACCCGCCGCTTGCCGCGATCCGATATAGCCTACGATGCCGCACATCGCCGTACCTCAGTACAAGTGTTCTCGACCCGTCGCGACCAGTGCTTCGGCGTCGGCCGGGGTGGGAGCTTCAGCGATCAGACGTACAATTGGCTCGGTGCCGGAGGGCCTCACATGGAGCCAGCGGTCGTGCCAGGAAAGCCTCAGACCATCGCGTTCGTCTGCGGATGCGTCCGGGAAACGCCGCCGCAGCCTGTCATACAGCGGCCGCAGTTCCGGCCCCCGGGGTCCCTTGGCTTTAACGATAGTATACCGGGGAGCGGCTGCGACCAGTGAAGAGAGTGTTACCCCAGTAGCCGCAAGAAGATGCAAGATCAAGGCCACCCCAAGGGGGGCGTCCCTCCCGATGTGGAGCGCCGGGAGCATCACGCCTCCGTTCCCTTCCCCGCCGATGAGCGCACCTTCATCCCGTATGGCACGCGCCACGTTGGCTTCGCCCACGGGGGCGCGAACGAAGCGAGCCCCCCGTGACCGGGCGGCGTCCTCGACCACCAGGCTGGTGGACAAATTGACAACGACAGTGGGGGTGGAAGCGTCACTGATGCGTCCGTCCAACACTGCCGCCACGGCAAACGCCAGGGTGTAGTCCTCACCGATGGGGCGGCCGGTTTCATCCACCAGCGCGAGGCGATCCACGTCGGGATCGGTCGCCAAGCCGATGACGGCGCCGGTATCCCGCACCAGGCGGCTGAGCTCTCCGAGATTCTCGGGGACTGGCTCGGGCGGCCGGGGAAAGAGCCCGTCGGTCTCGAGGTTGATGCCGTGGATCTCACAACCCAGCCGCTCGAGCAGCGGGAGCATGGCAGTAGCGCCCGCGCCCCGGACGCAGTCGATGGCAACGCTGAAGCGTCTCCGGCGGATCGCTTCTGCGTCAATAGTCGGCAGGGCCAGGATCGCGTCGAGGTGCCGGTCGATTGCGCCCGGATCCTGGCGGACCCGGCCGATGGCGGACCAGATCGCTCGCGGAGGACCGCGGTCCGCCAGCTCCCGCACGGCGCGGCCCGCCTCGGCATCGAGGAAAATCCCGTCCGGGCCGACGAACTTGAGCGCGTTCCACTCAATCGGGTTGTGGCTGGCGGTCAGGATGAGACCGGCCGCGGCCCGGTGGTGCTCGACGGCCAGCTGCACCGTGGGCGTCGGTACGATGCCCAGGTCGATTACGTCAACACCCACCGACATCAGCCCAGCGGTAGCGGCCTGGGCGAACATGGACCCGCTGGTTCGCGCGTCGCGGCCGAGAACCACGGCCGGACGGGCGGTTAGGCGGTCGGATTGAGCGGAAAGGGACCACGCTCCCAGGGCCGCGGCGTATCGGGCCACGATCTCAGGCGTCAGGTCCGAGCCTACCAGGCCCCGGATGCCGGACACGCTGATCATGAGGGTATCGGACATCGGCCGGGCGAGACCGATCAGGTCAACGATACGGCGGAGCCGTCGCCGTAGGCCTGGAGAAACGCCTCGATCACGGTGTCGTCGAATTGCACGCCGGCACAGCGGCGCAGCTCCTGAATGGCCTGCTCAGAGGAGCGGGGATGACGGTACGCGCGGTTGGTCGTCATTGCATCGAAGGCGTCCGCCACCGCCACAATCCGCGCCTCCAGCGGGATGTCGTCCCCCCGCAGGGCATCGGGGAAGCCGCTGCCGTCGAGCCGCTCGTGATGCGAGCGCACGATATGCAGCACGATGGGAGACCCCCCCAGGAAGGGGGCCAGGATCTTCTCACCCAACGGAGCGTGTTCCTTGATATGGCTGAACTCGTCCTGGGTGAGCGGCCCGGGCTTGTTCAGGATGTCCTCGCGGGTTCCGATTTTCCCAATGTCGTGCAGCTCGCCCCCCAGGCGAACGTGCTCCAGGGCGTCGCCGGCGAACCCCAACAGGACCGCCGCCTTGACCGCGTATCGGCTGACCCGACTGGAGTGGCCACTAGTGTAGGCGTCCTTGGCCTCGAGGGCATGGACCAGCATCTGAACGCCGTTGATTAGGGACATCTTGTTGCTGCGATCCAGGTCCCGGACCCGGGTCTCCAGATTCTGCTGGTAGAAGCGGTTCTGCAGGATGAGGTCGCGTTTTTCCAGTGCCTTATCAAGCCGGGCGCGGACCTCTTCGACCATCACCGGCTTCGAGATATAGTCGAGGGCACCCAGTTTCAGGCATTCGACGGCCGTGTTCACCTCAGCCACCCCGGTGAGCATGATTACCGCCATGTCCGGATAGCGGCTTACCGCCTCGCGCAGGAAGGTGACGCCGTCCATCTCCGGCATGTAGATGTCGGAGATGCACACCGGTATGTCGCCCTCCCGCGCCAGCACCGCCAGCGCATCCGCCCCGGAGGAAGCCTCCACTGCGGAGAGCCCATGGGTCTGAATGACGCGCGAAAGCACGTGGCGCACCTGAGCATCATCGTCCACGATGAGACAACGCGCGGTGCCGCCGTTGGAGGGGCCGTAACTCACGCTGCGAAACTAAATAGGGCTGTTGGCTATGGGCTATGGGCTATGGGCTATTGGCTATGGGCGCCAACCACCGGACGCTTGGCCGGAGTGACCCCTGAACGCCCACAGCCCACAGCCCACAGCCCACGACCAATTGCCAATAGCCCATAGCCCATAGCCCATAGCCCATAGCCAATAGCCAATAGCCAATGGCCCCTATTACGCTTCACCCATCCTCTCCCCGACTGAAAAATGACGCGAATCCTTCCCACTGATGGCGCCCACGGCTTTGCCACCCGATCGGTCCACGCCGGCCAGATCGTCGAGCCGCTGGCAGGGGCCGTCATGATGCCCATCTATCAGACCTCGACCTACGTCCAGGAGGGGCTAGGCAAGCACAAAGGTTATGAGTACGCCCGCACCCAGAACCCGACCCGGGAAGCGCTGGAGCGGAATGTCGCCAGTCTGGAAGGAGCAACCCACGGCTTTGCCTTCGGTTCCGGCCTGGCGGCGCTGGATGCGGTGCTCAAGCTGCTCAAGGCGGGGGATCATATCGTATGCGGGGAGAACGTCTACGGGGGCAGCCACCGGCTGATGGAGCGGATCTATGGGAACTTCGGGCTGTCGGCCAGCTTCGTGGACATGCGCGACGTCCACAACATCGAGCGGGCTCTCACCCCGGCAACGCGGTTGATCTACTGTGAGACGCCGACGAATCCGATGATGAATCTCACCGATCTGGCGGCGGTGGGCGACCTCACCCAGGCGCACGGCTACCTCTACGTCGTCGACAATACGTTCGCGACACCATACTTCCAGCGGCCGCTGGAACACGGGGCAGACATCGTACTCCACTCGACTACCAAGTACCTGAACGGCCACAGCGACATGGTCGGTGGCATGCTGGTCACCGGCCGGGACGACCTCGCCGAGCGTCTGGGATTCATTCAGAATGCCGCCGGGGCAGTGCCGGGGCCGATGGACTGCTGGCTGGCGCTGCGTGGCATCAAGACCCTTCCGCTTCGCATGCGACAGCATGATACCAGCGGCCGCCGCGTAGCCGAATGGCTCAGCCGGCAGCGTACTATCACCAAGGTCTATTATCCCGGGCTGCCCTCGCACCCGCAGCACGAGCTCGCCTGCCGCCAGATGACCGGATTCGGCGGCATGATCTCCCTCGACCTGGGCGATCCCGACCGAGCTCGCCGGTTCGTGGAGGAGACCCGAATTTTCGTCCTCGCCGAGTCACTGGGAGGGGTCGAAAGTCTGATCGGGCATCCGGCCACGATGACCCACGCATCGGTTCCGCCCGCCATGCGCCAGGCCATGGGCCTGACCGACAGCCTGATACGCCTGAGCGTTGGGGTCGAAGACACGGACGACCTGATCGCCGACCTGGATCGCGCTCTGCTGGAGAGCGGAAGGTGAGGCGGTGAGAAGTGAGAAGTGAGAAGCAAGGAGGGAGAACAGACGGCTCGCTGTCTCAAGGTGAAACAATGGTAAGCGCTGAGCGTAAGGTGCGGAACCTCCAACCGTCGAGTCTGCAA